>NZ_JACARC010000098.1 GCF_013386825.1 Pseudomonas sp. IPO3778 | reverse complement strand
AGGACGCCGGTTTAGCCGCGACGGGGCAGGGACGCCCCGTCGCGGCGGCCCGCGGAGCAATGCCGGAGTGCGGGCACACCGAGCCTAAGCGAGGTGCCGAGTGGTGGGGCAAGAGCCTTTTGGTTACTTTTGGGCTCTTTCCAAAAGTGACCCGCTGTAAGAGCGGAACCCATAGCAGCCGTTACCTAAATAACGGATATGTACTCAGCCCAGCACACCCCAAAAGAGTCCTCAGCTCCCACATTAGACAGTCGCCATCGTTTGAGAACGCACCGGACTCATCGCCGCCATCGCCACCGACGTCGCCGCCGTCCTGGTCTCCACCCCCAACTTCACATACACATGTTCCAGATGCTTGTTCACCGTCCTCGGGCTCAACCCGAGAATGTCGCCAATGTCCCGATTGGTCTTGCCGCACGCCACCCAGCGCAGCACTTCCACCTCCCGCTCCGTCAGCTGAAACCGCGCCGACAACAGCTTGTGCGCCGGCTCATCCTCCAGGGTGATCACACTCGGCTGGGTCGCCGCCCGCGCCGACAACAAAATCCGCGAGGTCCGCAAATGCGCCGCCACTCGCGCCAGCACTTCATCGGTCTGGATCGGCTTGGTCACGTAATCACTGCCGCCCACTTCAAACCCCTGCACCACGTGCTTGCTGTCGGTCAGCCCGGTCATGAACACCACCGGAATGTCCGCGCTGGCCGGTTGGGCCTTGAGCCGGCGGCAGGTTTCAAAGCCATCCAGGCCCGGCATCACCGCGTCCAGCAGGATCAGGTCCGGGCGCCGGCGTTGTACGCGGTTCAGCGCGCTGAGGCCGTCCAGCGCCACCAGCACCATGTAGCCGGCGTCGTCCAGTGCGTCGGAGAGCATCGCCAGGTTGTCCGGGGTGTCATCCACAATCAGCACCACGCCGGGCTCAGCGCTGCGGGTCAAGGCATTCATCTTCGGCCTCCTTCAGGATTCGGTTGAGTTCCTCCAGGCGAAAGCTTTTCAGCAGGGCCCGGAGTTTGTTGATGAAGGGCGCGGTGCCTGGGCTTTGGAGCAGGATCGCGTCGAGCTTTTCATGCAGGCCGCGCACGTAGCCGATGGCGCTCAGTTCGGCGAGCACGGCGAGGTCTTCGGCACTCGGCAGCACGCCGGGCGTGGCGACCGGCGCGGCAAGCGGTGTTCGGCGTCGCAGCCATTGCAAGTCCAGGTGCAGTTGCAAGCGCCCGAGCAGTTCCGGGGTGCGCACCGGCTTGGCCAGGTAGTCGTTGCAGGCGCCGGCGATGCTGCGTTCACGGTCGTCGGTGAAGGCGTTGGCGGAGATCACGATGATCGGTGCGGTGGACAGCGCGTTGCGCCGGATCATCCGGCTGGTGGCCCAGCCATCCATGGTCGGCATCGACAGGTCCATCAGGATCAGGTCCGGCGACAGCAGCGCCACCTGGCGGATCGCCTCCTGGCCGTTACTCGCCTGGGACACCTCGAAGCCCAGGGGCGTGAGCATGCCGCTGAGCACCTTGCGATGGTCCACGTGGTCATCCACCACCAGGATGCGCCGCCGTTCGCCGTGGTAGCCGATGATGTCGTGCTCCACATGCACCACCGCTTGCGGCACCCGGACCTGGGACAGGAACAGCCGCACCTGGAAGCAGGTGCCCTTGTCCAGCTCGCTGACCACCCGCAGTTCGCCGCCCATCAGCGAGGTGAGCATGCGGGTGATGGTCAGGCCCAGGCCCACGCCTTTGTCCTGGCGCATCAGGTCGCCGCGTTCAAACGGCTGGAAAATCCGCTCGATCTGCTCGGGGTCAATCCCGATGCCGGTGTCGATGATTTCGAAGTTGGCGGTCTCGCGCATGTAGCTGACCCGCAGGCGCACTTCGCCGCTGTCGGTGAAGTTGATCGCATTGCCCAGCAGGTTGATCAGGATCTGCCGTACGCGTTTTTCATCGCCGCGCACCACGGCGGGGATCTTGCCCACGCAGTCCAGGCGAAAGCGCAGGCCCTTGTCTTCGGCCTGGGGAGTGAACATTTGCTCCAAGTCGTGGATCAATTCCGGGAAGGGGATTTCGGTGAGTTCCAAGCGCAACTTGCCGGCCTCGATCTTGGCCACGTCCAGCAGGCCGTCGATCAACGACAGCAGGTGCGAGCCGCTGCGCAGGATGGTTGCCAAGGCGTCCTGATGCTGTTCGGGCATGGCGCTGTCGCGCTGCAGGATCTGGGTGAAGCCGAGGATGCTGTTGAGCGGTGTGCGCAGCTCGTGGGACAGCCCGGTGACGTAGCGGCTCTTGGCGGCGTTGGCCGCTTCCGAGGCCTCCTTGGCCTGTTGCAGGGCCTGGTCGGTGAGGCTGTGGGCGGCGATCTCCTGCATCAATAGCGAGGTTTGCCGGTCGGATTCTTCCTGGGCGACGCGGCGGCTTTCGCGGGTCAGCACTACCCACCAGGCGAGCACGGCAGCCAGCACCGAGAGCGTGAGGAAGGCCTTGAAAAATGCCTGGTACAGGGTTTGCGAATGGGGCAAGCCCTGTGCCGCCTGCATGTAGATCAGGGCCAGTGCCCCGGCCAGCATCAGCACCAGCGCCAGTAACAAGCCGAGGTAGTGGGCCAGCCGGGTATGCAGGCGCGGCACCAAGGTGGTCGGCAGCAGCCAGCGCAATACGCCTTCGAACTGGCTGGCCAGCCGGGCGTGGGGTTTGCAGCGGTCGCCGCAGCGCGCATCCAGGGAGCAACACAGCGAGCAGATCGGCGTACTGTAGGCCGGGCAGAACGCCATGTCGGCGGTTTCAAACGGGTTGCTGCACAGCCCGCAAATCACCAGGCCGGTGCCGGCTTGGGGATGGATCAACTGCGCCTCGCTGCTGCGTGCAATGTAGTAGCGGCCCTTGGTCAGCCACGCCAGCAGCGGCGCCATGACCAGTGCGGTGCCCAGCGCGACAAACGGCGGCGCGGCCTGGGCCAGGGCGCCGAACAGGCCGAAGTGGGCGAGGATCGACAGCAGCGAGGCAATCAGCATCGAACCGACGCCCACCGGGTTGATGTCGTAGAGGTGCGCGCGCTTGAACTCGATGTGTTTGGGCGACAGGCCCAGGGGCTTGTTGATCACCAGGTCCGCCACCAGGGTGCCGATCCAGGCGATGGCGATATTGGCGTAGAGCCCCAGCACCTGCTCGATCACGTCGAACACCCCGAGCTCCATCAGCATCAAGGCGATCGCCACGTTGAACACCAGCCACACCACGCGGCCTGGATGGCTGTGGGTCACGCGGGCGAAGAAGTTCGACCAGGCCAGGGAGCCGGCGTAGGCGTTGGTCAGGTTGATTTTCATCTGCGAGATAAACACGAACAGCACCATCGCCCCCAAGGCCCATTCGGGGGAGGAAAACACATAGCCGAACGCGACGAGGTACATCTGGGTCGGCTCGGCGGCGCGCTCCATGGGGATTTCATGTTGCAGGGCGAGGAACGCCAGGAACGCCCCGGCGAACATCTTCAAGGCGCCCGGCACGATCCAGCCGGGCCCGGCGCACAACAGCGCGGCCCACCAGCGTTTGCGGTTGGCGCTGGTTTTTTCCGGGAGGAAGCGCAGGTAGTCCACCTGTTCGCCGATTTGCGTGACCAGGGACAGCGCCACCGTGCAGGCGGCGCAGAACGACAACAGGTTGAAGTCGCCGCCGTCGCTGCTGCGGCCGACGAAGCTGGTCCAGTCGCTGAAGGCCTCGGGGTTTTTCCACAAGACGAAGCCGTAAGGCAGCACCAGCAAGACCAGCCACAGCGGTTGCGTCCACAGTTGCAGGCGACTGATCAGGGTCACGCCGTAGGCCACCAGCGGGATCACCAGCAGCGAACAGATCACATAGGCGATGGCCAGCGGAATATGGAAATACAGCTCCAGGGCCAGGGCCATGATCGCCGCTTCGAGGGCGAAGAACAGGAAGGTGAAGCTGGCGTAGATCAGCGAGGTGATGGTGGAACCGATATAGCCGAAGCCCGCGCCGCGGGTCAGCAGGTCCATGTCCACGCCGTAGCGGGCGGCGTAGTAGCTGATGGGCAGGCCGGTGAGGAAGATCACCAGGCTGATGGCAAGGATCGCCCAGAAGGTGTTGGTGAAGCCGTAACTCAAGGCCAATACGCCGCCGATGGCCTCCAGCGCCAGGAACGACACCGCGCCCAGGGCTGTGTTGGCAATGCGCAATTCCGACCATTTGCGGAAGGACTTTGGGGTGTAGCGCAGGGCGTAGTCTTCCATGGTCTCGTCGGCGACCCAGGAATTGTAGTCGCGGCGGATCTTGACGATGCGCTGGGTGCCGGGGAGGGGGTGCACGGTGGGTGGCTCCGGGAAGTGGGCAAGGTTGGATGAGCAAGTTCCATGCCCCGATTCAAAATGTGGGAGCTGGCTTGCCTGCGATAGCGCTGGGTCAGGCATAGGGGCGTCGACTGATACACCGCTATCGCAGGCAAGCCAGCTCCCACATTGATCGGTGGTGTTTGGGCGGGCGGGATCCTGCGCGAAAATGGTGCGCAACGGCATACGTCAAATGACGTACCTCGTTACGTCAGGCTGCGTATACCCGCCGTGGCCACCTGCCGCCATGCTGAACCCCTCATTGCAGAGGAGTCGCCCCATGGAATCACGATTGATCCGCTCCAAACCGTTGTTGGCCTTATCACTGCTGGCGGCGAGTCTGTTCAGCCATGGCGTCATGGCCGATAACGAAGGCCTGGCCGTGACGCCTACCGAAGTGACCGTCGGCCAGTTGCACTCGGCCACCGGCACCATGGCGATTTCCGAAACCGGTTCGATCCAGGCCGAACGCCTGGCCATCGAGCAGATCAACGCCTCGGGCGGGATCCTTGGGCGGCAGATCAAGGTGATCCAGGAAGACGGCGCATCCGACTGGCCGACCTTCGCCGAGAAGGCCAAGAAACTGCTGGTCAACGACAAGGTGGCGGCGGTGTTTGGCTGCTGGACCTCCGCTTCACGCAAAGCCGTATTGCCGATCTTCGAGAAAGAAAACGGCCTGCTCTACTACCCGACCTTCTACGAAGGCCTGGAACAGTCGAAAAACGTGATCTACACCGGCCAGGAAGCCACCCAGCAAATCCTTGCCAGCCTCGACTGGATCGCCAAGACCAAGGGCGCCAAAACCTTCTACCTGGTGGGCTCGGACTACATCTGGCCGCGCACCTCGATGAAGATCGCGCGCAAGCATATTGAAAATGTCCTGCACGGCACCGTGGTCGGCGAAGACTACTACCCGCTGGGCAACACCCAGTTCGGTTCGCTGATCAACAAGGTCAAGCTGAAAAAGCCTGACGTGGTGTTCGCAGCCGTGGTGGGCGGCTCCAACGTGGCCTTCTACAAACAACTCAACGCGGCGGGCGTGAACGCGTCCAAGCAAACCCTGTTGACCCTGTCGGTGACCGAAGACGAACTGCTGGGCATCGGCGGCGAAAACATGGCCGGCTTCTACGCCTCGATGAAGTACTTCCAGAGCCTCGACAACCCGAACAACAAAGCCTTCGTGGAAGCATTCAAGGCCAAGTACGGCAAGGACGCGGTGATCGGCGACGTGACCCAGGCGGCCTACCTCGGCCCCTGGTTGTGGAAAGCCGCGGTGGAGAAAGCGGGCAGTTTTGACGTGGATAAAGTCGTCGCCGCGTCCCCAGGCATCGAGCTGAAAAACGCGCCGGAAGGCTACGTGAAAATCCACGAAAACCATCACCTGTGGAGCAAGTCGCGCATCGGTGAAGTGCAGCCCAATGGCCAGTTCAAGGTGATTTACGAGTCGGATCTGATCGAGCCGAATCCGTTTCCGAAAGGCTACCAATAACCCTGGATCTGGCATTGATCTAACGGTTGGAACTGGGTTTGTGTGGGAGCTGGCTTGCCTGCGATGGCATCCCCTCGGTGCAACTGAATGACCGAGTCGCCTGCATCGCAGGCAAGCCAGCTCCCACATAAAAACACAGGCAAAAGCAGTCCGCATTTCAACCTCCCGCTCAGGAGACCATCATCATGGAATGGCTATCGGAATTTGGAGCCATCGCGGCAATGCAGGGGTTCAACGGCTTGTCCGTGTTCTGCGTGCTGTTGCTGATGGCATTGGGGCTGGCAATCATCTTCGGCCAGATGGGCGTGATCAACATGGCCCACGGCGAGTTCCTGACCATTGGGGCCTACACCACGTACGTCTGTTCCAGCCTCACCGCGCACTTCGCGCCGAGCTTTCAGCCGTATTACTTTTTCTTTGCCATTGCCCTGTCATTCCTCGTCGCCGGCGCCGTGGGCTGGCTGGTGGAATGGGCGATGATCAGCCGTTTGTACAAGCGCCCGCTGGACACCTTGCTCGCCACCTGGGGCTTGTCCCTGGTGATGCAACAAACCTTCCGCTCGGTGTTCGGCGCCCGTGAAGTGAGTGCCGAACCGCCGGCCTGGCTGATGGGGTCGGTGAACCTCACCGACGCCATCGAAATCCCGCGCAACGGCCTGTTCATGATGGGCCTGACCCTGCTGCTGACCTGTGCGATCTTCGTCATGCTCTACCGCTCGCGCTGGGGCCTGCAGGTACGCGCCACCGTGCAAAACCGCTTGATGAGCCGCGCGGTGGGGATCAATACGCGCAAGGTCGACCGCATGACCTTCGCCCTCGGTTGCGGTGTGGCGGGCGTGGCCGGTGCGGCGTTCACCACCATCGGCTCCACCGGGCCGACCGCCGGTTCGCAGTACATCGTCGACACCTTCCTGGTGGTGGTGTTTGGCGGCGCGCAAAGCCTGTTCGGCACCATCGCTTCGGCGTTCGTGATTGCCCAGACCCAATCGCTGTCGGAGTTTTTCCTCAGTGGCTCGATGGCCAAGGTGCTGACGCTGTCGTCGGTCATCCTGATCCTGATGCTGCGCCCGCAAGGGTTGTTCTCCATCAAAGTGCGCAAGTAGAGGCGAACCGATGAAGGCTTTAGACAAACTGCTGGGCGGCCAGCAAAACCTGATCGGCATCGCGTTGCTGGCGCTGTTGATCCTGGTGGTGTTTCCACTGACCCTGGATGCGTTTCGCCTGAACATGGTCGGCAAGTACCTGACCTACGCGTTCGTCGCGGTGGGCCTGGTGCTGTGCTGGGGTTATGGCGGGATTCTCAGCCTCGGGCAGGGCGTGTTTTTCGGCGTCGGCGGCTACTGCATGGCGATGTTCCTCAAGCTTGAGGCCTCGGACCCGATCAGCACCAAGATCCAGTCCACGCCGGGTATTCCGGACTTTATGGACTGGAACCAGATCACCGAACTGCCGTGGCTGTGGCAGCCGTTCCACAGTTTCACCTTCACCCTGTTCGCGGTGATTGCGGTGCCGGTGCTGCTGGCGTTCATTATCGGCATGGCGCTGTTCAAGCGGCGGGTGGGCGATGTGTATTTCTCCATCGTCACCCAGGCCATTGCGCTGATCCTCACGGTGCTGATCGTCGGCCAGCAAGGCCTCACCGGTGGCGTCAACGGCATCACCGACCTCAAGACCCTGCTGGGCTGGGACCTGCGGGGTGACGGGGCGAAGATGATCCTGTATTTCATCAACGCCGGGCTGCTGTTTGGCTGCATCTTCATTGGCCGCTTTATCCTCGCCTCCAAGCTTGGCCGGCTGTTGATGGCCATGCGCGACAAGGAAGAACGGGTGCGGTTTTCCGGTTACGACGTGGCCAGTTTCAAGATCTTCGTGTTCTGCGTGGCGGCGGCGTTCTCGGCGATTGGCGGCGCGATGTTTGCCTTGCAGGTGGGCTTCATGTCGCCGTCGTTCGTGGGCATCGTGCCGTCCATCGAGATGGTGATCTTTGCCGCAGTCGGCGGGCGCATGTCCCTGCTGGGCGCGGTGTACGGCGCGTTGCTGGTGAACTACGGCAAGACCTACTTTTCCGAATCCTTCCCCGAGCTGTGGCTGTACCTGATGGGCGGGCTGTTTATCGCCGTGGTCATGTACTTCCCCAACGGCCTTGCGGGGTTGTGGGACAGCCATGGTCGCCAGGCCTTGGCCAGACTGCTGCGCCGCACGCCGGTGGTAAACGTCGAACCGGCGAAGATCAAGCCCAAGGCTGAAGCCAAGATCCTGGAGACACAGCCATGACCGCCGTCGGTTTTGAAATGAAAAAACCCGTGTTGGCGATTGAAGGGTTGACCGTGTCATTCGACGGCTTCAAGGCGGTCGATAACCTCAACCTGTATATCGACCGCAACGAAGTGCGGGTGGTGATCGGCCCCAACGGCGCCGGCAAAACCACCGTGCTGGACCTGATCTGCGGCAAGACCCGCGCCACCAGCGGCAGCATTCAGTTCGACGGCCAGGAACTGACCAAAATGCGCGAATACAACATCGTGCGGGCCGGGGTGGGGCGCAAGTTCCAGAACCCGTCGATTTACGAAAACCTCACGGTGTTTGAAAACCTCGAGATGTCCTATCCGGCCGGGCGCAAGGTGTGGGGCGCGCTGTTTTTCAAGCGCAACGCCCAGGTGATCGCGCGGGTCGAGGAAGTGGCCCGGGAAATCTTCCTCGGCGACTTGTTGCAGCAGCAGGCGGACCTGCTGTCCCACGGGCAGAAGCAGTGGCTGGAGATTGGCATGCTGCTGATGCAAGACCCTGAATTGCTGATGCTCGATGAGCCGGTGGCCGGGATGAGCGTCAACGAGCGGGCGCAAACGGCCGAGTTGCTCAAGCGCATCAGCCAGGGGCGCTCGGTGTTGGTGATCGAGCATGACATGGAGTTCGTCAAGAGCATCGCCCACAAGGTCACGGTGCTGCACCAGGGCAAGGTGTTGGCCGAGGGCAGCATGGAGTCGGTGCAGAGCAATCCGAAAGTCATTGAAGTGTATTTGGGCCACTGAGGAGTCGGGCATGTTCAAGATCGACAAACTGTCGTGCGGGTACGGGCAGAGCCAGATTCTTCACGACTTGGAGCTGAACGTGGCCAAGCGCGAGATCGTCGCGGTGATGGGGCGTAACGGGATGGGCAAGACCACGCTGTTCAAGAGCCTGATGGGGATCCTGCCGCAGTGGCAGGGGCGGGTCAGTGTGGATGGGCATGATGTGTCTAAGCTGGAAACCCATGAACGGGTGGAGCGGGGGATTGCCTATGTGCCGCAGGGGCGGATGATTTTTCCCAGCATGAGTGTGTTGGAGAATATTCAGACTGGGTTGCCGGCGTCGGCCCGGGGCAAGGTGCCTGAAGATTTGTATGCGTTGTTTCCGGTGCTGCATGACATGCGTTCGCGCAAGGGTGGGAATTTGTCGGGTGGGCAGCAGCAGCAGCTGGCGATTGCCCGGGCGTTGGCGACGAATCCTAAGGTGTTGTTGCTGGATGAGCCGACTGAGGGGATTCAGCCTTCGATCATCAAGGACATTGCTCGGACGCTTAAGGAGATTCGCAATTTGCGGGATTTGACGATTGTTGTTTCTGAGCAGGTGTTGTCGTTTACGTTGGAAATTGCTGATCGGTTTTTGGTGATTGAGAAGGGGAGGTTTGTGATTGAGGAAACTCGGGATCGGGTGGATGAGGCGACCATTAGCCGGTATTTGTCGGTGTGACTTGGTGGGGTACATATCCGTTATTTAGGTAACGGCCGCCTATGGTTTCGCTCTTACAGCGAGTCACTTTGGAAAAGCCTGTACGGACCGGACACA
>NZ_JACARC010000097.1 GCF_013386825.1 Pseudomonas sp. IPO3778 | reverse complement strand
CAGGGAGCCGTGCCGGAGTGCGGGCATGCCGAGCCTAGGCGAGGCACCGAGTGGTGGGGCAAGAGCCCTTTTGGTTACTTTTGGGGCTCTTTTCCAAAAGTGACCCGCCGGAAGGGCGGAACCAATAGCCGCCGTTACCCAAATAATGGATATACACCCCAAACCCAACAACAACGCCCCCCCGTATCTGCGTCAATCTGCGTCTCTTTTACCCAAGGTGCGAAATTGAGCCCACCCCGCGCCCGGCGAATACTCCAAACCTGACCCCCGGCCCAGACGCCGCGCATTCGCTGGAGCATCAAGTGAAACTCACAGGTGGCCAAATTATCGCCAAGGCACTTAAAGCCAACAGCGTCGACTACGTAGCCGGCCTCCCAGGCGACGGCGCCCGCGCCCTGGTGGAAGCACTGCTGACACCAGGCACCGACATCCCGTTCATCCACGTCATCCAGGCCCACAGCGCCGTGCACCTCGCCGACGGTTACTTCCGGGCCTGCGGGCGCCCCATGGCCGTCGTACTCACGGGCCCCCTGGGCATCCCTTCAGCCTTTGAGGCCCTGGCCACCGCGCACCAGGACGCCTCCGCGCTGCTGGTCATCAGCAACACCCAGGCCGAAACGATACCGGCCAACGTCATGAAAGATCACACGACGGTCGCCACGCTCCACCAGCTCCCCCAAGCCCTGCGCCAAGCCTTCGATACCATGCTGAGCCCCCACCCCGGCCCGGTCAGCCTGGCCATCGACGACACCCTGCAAAGCGCCTCCACCCACGCCAGCCTGCCCCCCGCCACCCTGCGTGCAGAACCCCAACCCACCCCGCGAAATATCACCCTGCTGCGCGAAGGCCGCGCCTCACGCTCGGTGCTGGAAAGCGATGCCATCCTCGTCCTCGGCGCCGGACCCACCCAGGCCATGGCCCGCGAAATGTTTCCCATGCATTACCCCGGCAAGCACCTCGGCACCGGCAATTCCACCACCCTCGGCTGGGCCGTGCCGGCAGCGATCGGCGCCAAGCTCGCCATGCCCGCCCGTCAGGTGGTCTGTGCCGTGGGCAACCGGGACTTTCTGCAGTCGATGCAAGAGATGGCCGTGTGCGTGATGCACAGCATTCCAGTGGTGTTCCTGGTCTTCAACAGCAGCGGTGACGAAGTTGTGAACGACGTACAAACGTCACCCATCGAGCAACACCGGGCCGGTGAATTCAATTTGCCCGATGGCAAGCCCTACGCCCCGGACTTCGCCGGTATCGCCCGCAACTTCGGCCTCGAAGCCTGGCGCGTCGAGCACGCTTCACACCTCAACGCGACCCTGGTCAAAGCCCTGAACAGCAAAGGCCCGTCGCTGGTTGAAGTGATGACCGCACGCCAGCCCCGGCAAGCCCCTCAGTCCTGACCACCCCAGACAATGGTGGCGTTGTCGCCGGTCATGTACTCACGCACATCCAGCGGGATCGACTGATCACTGGGCAGCAGCACCGTTGCGTTGCGCAAGTGATGCTTGCGGATCTTACCCTTGTCCACCAGCCCCAGCGCCATGCGCGTGGAGAACGGCTGGCGGAACGAGGAGGACGCCACCCCCGTCACCAGCCCATAGAGAAACCGGATCGGCCGACGATGCTGCGGCGTGAGGATCGAGAACGTCATTTCGTTACGTTGCTTGCCTTCGAAATCCACCATGAACAGGCGATCGCCCAGCAACAGGCAGAACCCGTGGTAGGTAAATGAATAGCCGATCTTGCCGCTGCCATCGCGCAGCGGAAAGCGCTCCACGGTGACGTACTGCACCATCGAGTCGGCACGGTACAGGCAGGTGACCGAACGCAGGATCCGGCCCTTGTAGATCGATGAATTGTGGTAGCGGTAATAGACCCCCAGATAGTCTTCGAGCACGTCCGCCGATTGCTTGGCCAGGGGCAGGAAATGATTGAACTGCTCCGAAGCCCGCAAGCCGGTCGGCAGTTCGTTTTCATAGCCTTCATAGAACTTCTTGAACTCGGCGGGCGGGCGGAAAAGGTCTTCCGCTTCCATCATGAAATAACGCCCGATCTTTTGAAGGATCTTCTGCGACGGAACGTGCTGGCCCACCAGGTACTTGTTGAACTGTTGGCGATTGACATCAACTTTGCGGCACATGTCGGCCACCGACCGGCAGGACTCCACCAGGGTGCTCAAGTTCTTTTGCACATTGGCCTGCAAGTCACTGCGCGCCTGCTGTCGCTCGGGGTGTGAGGTGGCGGCGGCTAACGACAGAGGAGAGGAGTCCGGGCGGCTGGGCATTATTATCTCGATGTACTTGGCTGGGTTAAGGCGCCAGTTATTAAAGTTATAACGCAGTTATCGAATAACCTTTTGCATCACCTTAATAACCGTTTAAGCATTTAAATCTTCCGGTCATTACCGAAGCATCTTTCATGCCGTTTATTGAAGTTGAAACATGAAGGTTCAGCATAACTGAATGCGTCAGATGGTAAGCGCTTTTGCTGAGTGTTCGGCGTATCGGGCAGGCGAAGCGTTGTGGGGCTGGTGGTCAATCCGTGGCATGAGCGGGGCCGCCCAGTAACACATCGAACG
Organism: Pseudomonas sp. IPO3778; assembly: GCF_013386825.1. Taxonomy (GTDB): domain Bacteria; phylum Pseudomonadota; class Gammaproteobacteria; order Pseudomonadales; family Pseudomonadaceae; genus Aquipseudomonas. The sequence goes on along the minus strand of NZ_JACARC010000097.1, from coordinate 11,682 downwards.
GCAGCGGGTAACACCCTGTGCTGCTTGCGAGTGCTTCAGTCCGCGTCAGGTATCAACCAGGGTGCGAAATGGTGGAAACCACCATCGCCCTTGATACTTCCCCCAGTGCTTTGTGTTGATGAGCGTACCCACCGAGTTGAGCGTCCTGCTCACCCTAACGCTGTTGAGGAAAAGCAATGTCAAGCGAACTGCATAGCGCCGCGTATTCGGTCCTGCTTCCCGCCTTCGGGGATTTGCACCTGGACGACAATGTGCGTCGTTACCTGAGCCGTGGTGGTGTGTCCCTGCTGCTCGGGGAAACCCGGGATGAATACGTGGGCCGAGGCATGAGCCCGGCGCGCAAGGCTGCCGAGTCCAAGGCTGACTTTATCAAGATCGTACGGGAGGCCAGGGCCCTGGCCGGCTCTGCGGTGCTGATCGCGGTGGACCAGGAGCTCGGCGGGATCGAACGCCTGCACCAACTGGTTCCGGCGGTCGCCAGCCGGGCGCAGCTCCAGGGCCTCAGTGCCCAGGACATCGAGCAACGTTGTTTCGAGATGGCCAGCGTGGCCCGTGAGCTGGGCGTGAACCTGTTCCTCGCCCCCATCGTGGACGTGGTCACCGGCGCCAATCCCTGGCTGCATAACCGGCATTTGGGCGCCGACCCGCTGGAAGTCAGTCGGGTGTCCTGTGCGTTTATCCGAGGGGTGCAGCGTGCGGGTGTGATTGCCACCGCCAAGCACTTCCCCGGGCACTACGTCACGGAGCACGACCCGGCCATTGCTGAAGCCACGGTGCCAGGTCCGCTGGAATTGCTGCAGGACAATCTTGACGTGTTCAAGCAGGTAATTGCCACCGGCGTAAAAGCCGTCATGCCCGGCCCGGCGGTGTTCCCCGCGATTGATGCCGATCATTCGGCTTCCACCTCGCCGAACGTCATCGGGTTGCTGCGGGACACCCTCGGCTTTGGAGGGCTGATCATTTCCGACGACCTGGACGCCGTGTCGATCCTGCGGGGCAACACCGTGCCTGATACCGCCGTCGCATCGCTGGTAGCCGGTGCGCACCTGTTGCTGGTGTCCAGCGAGTCAGGCCTGGACAGCATCGCTGAGGCGATTGTCGCGGCCGTTCATGAAGGCACGCTGGATCGCCAAGTGCTGCTGGATGCAGCCGCCAAGGTTCGTCAACTGGCCGTCGCCACCCAGGGGACTAACCATGAGCGCGAATGACAGCAAGGCCTACGGCGTGCTGTTTCCGGTGTTGCTGGACGTGCAGATGACGGACGACGTGCGCCGGTTTCTCGGCAATGGCGGGCGCAGCCTGTTGTTTGGCGAAACGGGCGAGGAATACGTCAGCGGAAAAATGAGCGCCAGCCGCCTGCAAACCGAAACCCTGGACGCCTGGCAACGCTTTACCGGCACGGCCACCGCCCTCGGCGGGCCGCTGCTGCTGGCGGCCGATGCGGACATCTCCGCCGTGCACCGCTTGCAAGGGATAACCCCGGCGCTGCCGGAACCTGACGTGGCCCGGGCGATGGACTGTGCCGCGTTGGAACAGGCCTGCTTCAAGGTCGCCACTGCCGTGCGTGAGACCGGGGTCAACCTGTTGCTGTCGCCGACCGCGGACGTGGTTGGCGGCCCCAACGTGTGGCTGGCGGGGCGCACCCTGTCGGACGACGTACAGCAGACGGCGGCGATGGTCGGTGCCTATGTGCGTGGCGTGCGGCGGGCCGGGATGGCCAGCACGCTGAAACACTTCCCCGGGCACCCGGTGCTGTTGCAGCAGCCGTCGACTGAAACGGCGGTGGTGACTGAATCCATGAAGCAACTGCGCGCCTACTGGCCCGGGTTCCAGGCCGGGATCGACGCCGGTGCGGACGCAGTGATGATGGGCCCGGCGATCTTCGCCGCGTGCACCCCGCCCACAGCGGCCTCGGTGTCGCCGGAACTGATCGGCGTGTTGCGCCAGGAGTTGGGTTTCAAAGGACTGGTGATGACCATCGACCTCGATCACCGCTCAACCATTGGCCAGATGTCCCTCGGCGAGGTCGCCGTGGCCGCGTTGAATGCCGGGGCCGACCTGCTGCTGATTTCCGCCAGGGCCATGCCGCAGGTGCCGCAAATCGTCCGGGCAATTGTCGCTGCCGTCGCCCAGGGCACCTTGCCCCAGGCGCGGCTGGATGCTGCGGCGCAGGCCGTCGGTGCGTTGGCCGAACGCTACTCAACCTAGGAGCGCCCTATGGCAACCCAAAATAATATTCTCGCCCTGCATTCCACCGTGGCTAAACATTCGACCCTGGCGATGGATATCGACATCGCCCAGGCGCTGGGTTTTGACGCGCTGGAGATTAACAGCGGCAAGTTGGAGGCCTATCTGCAGGCCGGCTATTGCGAAGCGGAGCTTCAAGACCTGCTCAGGCACGTGCCGGTCACCGGCATCGGCTACCTGCGGGATATCGAACGCCAGGGCGCCGAGCGTGATGACCTGTTCAAGGAAGCCCGGCGGCTGTTTGAGCTGGCGAACCTGGTCGGTGCCAACGGTGTGCAAGTGCTCACCGGCCCGATCAATGTGCAGGCGGTGATCGATTACCAAGTGGCGGGCCAGAGCGTGCATTACTCGGGCTTGCTGGGGCGGGATCAGGCTGAGCAGTATGCGCTGACGGCCAGCAACCTGGCGGCACTGGCCGACCTGGCGAGCGAATACGGCCTGTTGCTTTATCTCGAAGCGCTGTCCTGGACGCCACTCAACACGCTGGACCACCAACTGCAACTGATCGAGCGCACCGGGCGCAGCAACGTGAAGATGGTGATCGATTACTGGCACTGCTTTACCAGCGGCGTGACGCCTGCGGACGTCGCCAGGCTCGACAAGGACGTGATCTACGGCGTGCATGTCTGCGACTCACTGGCATTCGAAGGCGGCATCCCGAATGAAGAAGTGCTGCGGGATGTGCCCACCGGCAGTGGCGTGCTCGACTTGGCGCAGTGGACTGCCGCAGTCAAGGCCACCGGTTACACCGGGTGGTGGAGCTGTGAGTTGTTCTGCAAAAAACAGCAGCAGCAAAACAGCTACGTCGTCGCCCAACAATTAAAGACGCTGCTGACCGGCCTGATCGGTTGATAACCCGCGTTTCAACATGTGCTGAATACTAAAAAGACCTGAGGTTGTCATGGTGGATTTCATCGTAATCGGGGGCGGCTCAACGGGCTGCACGGTCGCATCGCGCCTGAGTGAGGATGAGGGCGCGTCGGTGGTGCTGTTCGAGGAAGGGCCGCGGGATCGCAGCCCTTACATCCATATTCCCGGTGCCTACTACAAGACCGCCCAGGGCCCGTTGCTCAAGCGCTATGCCTGGGAGCCCACCGAGGACCAGCAGCGCAGCGACACACCGACCATGGTCCAGGCCAGCGTGCTCGGCGGCGGCAGCTCGGTGAATGCGATGATTTACATCCGTGGCGTACCGGCCGACTACGACGGTTGGGCCGAGCAGGGCGCTGCCGGCTGGTCGTACAAGGACGTGTTGCCGTACTTCAAAAAGGCTGAGGACAACGAGCGTTTCTGCAATGAGGTGCACGGTGTCGGCGGGCCGCTGGGGGTGTCGGACCCGATCAATATTCACCCCCTGACCAAAGTCTGGCTGCGGGCCTGTCAGCAGTACGGATTGCCCTATAACGAAGACTTCAACTCGGGCCAGCCCGAGGGCTGCGGGCTGTACCAGATCACCGCCAAAAATGGTTTTCGCAGCAGTGCCGCCGTGGCCTACCTGGCACCGGCCAAATCGCGCAAGAACCTGACGGTGAAAACCGGTTGCCGGGTGCTGCGGATCTTGATGCAGGGCAACAAGGCCGTCGGCGTCGAATACCTGGAAAAGGGCGTGCGCCACGTGATGCATGCCGACAAGGAAATCGTGCTGTCTTCCGGTGCCATCAACTCACCCCGGTTATTGATGTTGTCGGGCATCGGGCCCGCCGCGCAGCTGGAAAAGCACGGGATTAAAGTCGTCCAGGATTTGCCCGGCGTGGGCCAGAACCTGCAGGACCATATTGAAATCTCACTGGTGTATGAGCTGACCGGTCCTCACAGCTATGACAAGTACAAAAAGCCCTGGTGGAAACTCATGGCGGGGTTGCAGTACGCGCTGTTCAGGCAGGGCCCGGCGGCGTCCAACCTGATTGAAGGCGGGGCGTTCTGGTGGGGCGACAAGGCAGCAACGCACCCGGATATCCAGTATTTCATGGTGGTGGGCGCGGGCATCGAGGAGGGCGTGGATTCGGTGCCGGGCGGCAATGGCTGCACCCTCAACCTGGGGCAAATTCGGCCAAGGTCCAGGGGCTATGTGGAGCTGTATTCGTCCGACCCGATGTCGCCGCCGCGCATCGTGCCGAACTACTTTTCCGATCCGTACGACATTGAAAGCCTGGTGGACGGTTGCCTGGTGGGTGAGCAGATCATGGCCCAGGCGGCCTTCAAGCCCTATGTGGCGCGGCGGCATGTGCCGGACGCCAGCGTGCGTTCACGGGAGGCGATGAAGCAGTTCTGTCACCAGGAAGCCCACGCTGCATTGCACCCCTCGGGTACCTGCCGCATGGGCGTGGATGAGCGGGCGGTGGTGGGGCCGGACCTCAAGGTCCATGGTATCGAGGGGCTGCGGGTGGCCGACGCGTCGATCATGCCGACCCTGATTTCAGGCAACCCCAACTCGGTATGCATCATGATTGGTGAAAAAGTCGCCGACATGATCCGGACCGCCCGATAGGGTGGCCCGAGCGGTCACGCCTGCCTCTTTTTGGTTCAGGCGTAGGCGCCGATCAACCAGAGCGCGAAACAACTGCCGAGGGCAAACAGCCCAAGGGCGATGCAGATTTTTGCCTGCAGTTCCAGGGGCATCATCCTTGGGGCGTGATCGTTGTCCATGGAATCAACGGACGGTACGCGGCCGTTGATCAACTGAGCGGTTGCAAAGAACAAACTGTGCATGGCATGGGCCTCGTGGGTCGTTTCTGCTCAAGTCGAGGTCGGTATCGGCCTCTTGTTTGAGAAGAGCAAGCTCCATGCCATTGCCCAGCCTCAGCGACGCCCGGTCCGCGTACTCACATCCACCCACACCGCCAGCACCAGAATGCTGCCCTTGACGATCATCTGCCAGTAGCTGTCCACGTCGAGCATCGACATGCCGTTGTCCAGGCTGCTGATCACCAGCGCGCCGAGCAGGGCGCCGTACACGGTGCCCGAACCGCCGCGCATCGACGTACCGCCGATGAAGCAGGCGGCGATGGCGTCCAGTTCCCCCATGTTGCCCGCCGACGGTGAGCCGGCGGCCAGGCGTGCAGTGTTGACCAGCCCGGCGAGGGCGCACATCACGCCCATGATCCCGAAGATCCACAGCTTGACCGCCTGCACGTTGATCCCGGACAGGCGCGTGGCTTCCATGTTGCTGCCCACCGAATAGATGCGGCGGCCGAACACGGTCTGGCTGGTGACGTAGCTGAACACCCCCAGCAGCACCAGCAGGAGCAGCACCGGCACGGGAATGCCGTCATAGCTGTTGAGGGTGTAGACGAAGCCGGCCAGCACGAAACCGATCAACACCACGCGCACGCTGTCCCGCAGCATTGACGGCAGCGCCAGGCCGTGCAGGGCGCGGTTGTGGCGTTGGCGCCAGGTCAGGAAGACCGCCAGCCCGAACAGCAACACGCCGAGGATCACCCCGACCACCGTTGGCAGATAGCCTTGGCCGATGTACACCAACTCGGGCGATACCGGGGCAATCGTGGTGCCGCCCGTGATGCCCAGCAGCACCCCGCGAAACGCCAGCATGCCACCCAGGCCGACGATGAACGAGGGGATGCGCAGGTACGCGGTCATGTAGCCGTTGCCCAGGCCAATCAACAAACCGCAGACGGCGACGATGGCCAGGTTGAGCGGCAGCGGGACGTGATAGACCACATCCAGAATCGCCGCGACGCCGCCGAGCAAACCGAGCATCGAGCCCACCGACAGGTCGATCTCGCCGCTGATGATCACCAGCACCATGCCGCAGGCCAGGATGCCGGTGATGGACATCTGCCGCAGCAGGTTCGACAGGTTGCGTGGGGTCAGGAAACCGCCTTCGGTCTGCCAGCTGAAAAACACCCAGATCAGCACCACGGCGATCAACAGGGCGAGCATTTTGTAGCGGGTGAAGAGCTGTTTGACCTGGTTCATTTACGCGGATTTCCGATCATTATTATTGTCATGCCCGTTCGGTTGGCTGAGGGCGGCGGCGAGCACCTGTTCCTGGGTCAGGCCCCGGTTGATGAAGTCGCCGCGCAACTGGCCTTCGCCGATCACCAGCACCCGATCGGATACCCCCAGCACTTCGGCCAGCTCCGAGGACACCATGATGATCGACACGCCTTCGGCCGCCAGGGCACCCATCAACTTGTAGATCTCATATTTGGCGCCCACGTCCACGCCACGGGTGGGTTCGTCGAGAATCAACACCCGGGGTTGGGTCAGGAGCATTTTCGCCAACACGGCTTTCTGCTGGTTGCCGCCGGAGAGGCTGGTGATCGGCAGGAACGGGTTGGCCGCTTTCAGGTGCATGCGCTTGATTTGCTGCTCGACGCTGCCCAGTTCCGCCTCGGCGTCGATGCGGGTCAGGTGCGAGAAACGGTCGAGCACCGCCAGGGTGATGTTTTGCCCCACGCCCAGGTCCGGGATGATGCCCTGGCGCTTGCGGTCTTCCGGGACCATGCATAACCCGGCGCGAATTGACTTCAGCGGCGTGCGCGTATCGATGGGTTTGCCGTCCAGCCACACCTCGCCTTCGTAGCCCCCGGGGTAACTGCCAAACAGCGCCGACACCAGCTCCGTGCGGCCCGCGCCTACCAGCCCGGCGATACCGAGGATTTCGCCCCGGCGCAGGCTGAACGAGACATCGTCCACCCGTTTGCGACCCGGGTTGTCGACGTCGTAGCAGGTGATGTGCCGCGCCTCGAACAGCACCTCGCCCACCGCGTGGGGTTCGGTGGGGTAGAGGTTGCTCATCTCACGGCCCACCATCTGGGTGATGATGCGCGACACGTCCATGTCGGCCATGGGGGTGGTCGCGATGTGTTTGCCGTCGCGGATTACCGCGATGGTGTCGCAGATGGCCGAGACTTCATCGAGCTTGTGGGAGATGTATACGCAGGCGACGCCCTTGGCCTTGAGGGCGCGGATGATATCCAGCAGCACATCGATTTCCGAACGGGTCAGCGCCGAGGAGGGTTCATCGAGGATCAGCAGGCGCGCCTGTTTGTTCAGTGCCTTGGCGATCTCCACCAGTTGCTGATAGCCGCCGCCGTATTGGGAGACGGGCAGGGCGACGTTCATGTCCGGCACCTTCAGCTCGCGCATCAGGGCTTCGGCGCGGTGCATCATGGCGGGGTAGTTCATGCGCCCGCCGGGCAGTGTCAGCTCGTGGCCCATGAAGATGTTTTCGGCCACCGAGAGGTCGGGCACCAGGGTCAGTTCCTGGTGGATGATCACGATGCCGCAGGCTTCGGTTTCGGCGATGGAGTGGGCACGCAACGGCTGGCCGTCCCAGAGAATTTCACCCTCCCAGGTGCCATGGGGGTACACCGCCGATAGCACCTTCATCAGGGTCGATTTGCCGGCGCCGTTCTCGCCGCACAACCCCACGCATTCCCCGGGTTTTACCTTGATGTCGATGCCGTTCAGGGCTTTGACGCCATCGAAGGTTTTGACGATGTTGTTCATTTCCAGCAGGTAGTCGGACATGGCGGGTACTCATTCCACAGCGAAAGGCGGGGTGGCGTGCAGGCGCCGCTTCAGGCAGCACCTGCCGTGAGCCGTACGCTTACTGCCCGGCGATTTGCGCTTTGGTGTAGAACCCGTCTTCTTCCAGCACGTTGACGTTGTCTTTGGTCAACGCGGTCGGCTTGAGCAGGATGCTCGAGACCTGTTTGCTGCCGTTGTCGTACTGCGAGTTGTAGGCCGGTTTCTCGTCACGCACCAACTGCACCGAAAGCTTGGCCGCCTCGGAGGCCAATAGCTTCAGGGGTTTGTAGACGGTCATGGTCTGGGTGCCGGCGATCACGCGCTTGATTGCGGCGAGGTCGGCGTCCTGGCCGGAAACCGGCACCTTGCCGGCGAGTTTTTGCGCTGCCAGGGCCTGGATCGCGCCGCCGGCGGTGGCGTCGTTGGAGGCGACGATGGCGTCGATCTTATTGTTGTTGGCGGTCAGGGCGTTTTCGACAATGCTCAGGGCTTCGGTGGGGTTCCATTCCTTGACCCACTGCTGGCCGACAATCTTGATGTCGCCCTTGTCGATCGAAGGCTGCAGCACCTTCATCTGGCCCTGGCGCAGGATCTTCGCGTTGTTGTCGGTCGGCGCGCCGCCCAGCAGGAAGTAATTGCCTTTGGGCTGTGCGTTCAATACGCCCTGGGCCTGCATCTCGCCTACCTTTTCGTTATCGAAGGAGATATAGGCGTCGATATCGGCGTTCAAAATCAGCCGGTCATAGGACAGCACTTTCACCCCGGCTTTCTTCGCTTCGGCCACCACATTGTTCAACACCGTGGCATTGAACGGCACGATGACAATCACATCGACGCCCCGGGAGATCAGGTTTTCAATCTGCGAGATCTGTCGCTGTTCGTTGGCATCCGCCGATTGCACATAGACCTTGGCGCCCAATTGCTCGGCGGCGGCGGTGAAGTAATCACGGTCGCGGGCCCAGCGTTCGAGGCGCAGGTCGTCGATGGAAAAGCCGATTTTCGGATGGGCAGGATCGGCCATGACCGAATGGGAGAGCAGTGCCAGAACGCTGGTGAATAAGACAGTTTTCAGGTGTTTCATGATGGTGAGTCCCTTTTATTGTTGTTTAGACGCACTTCCGGACCTGGAGCGTGTTGCACACGAAACGCTAGAGCGTAGCGTTCATGGGTAGATAAAGCGATTGACCACGCCTTCGAGCATCTCCTGGCGGCCACTCACGGCTTTTGGGTTCAGTTCATGGCTGAAGGCATGTTCGGCCAGGGATTCCAGGCTGAAGTCGCCGCCGAGCACGGCACGCCCGAACGACTGATCCCAACCGGCGTAGCGCTGGGCCTTGAACTGTTCGAGGGCGTCGTTCTGCACCATGGCGGCGGCACGCTCCAGGGACAGCGCCAGCACGTCCATCGCGGCCACGTGACCATGGAACAGGTCCACTTCGTCAAGGCTCTGGCGGCGCACCTTGGAGTCGAAGTTGTAGCCGCCGCCCTTGAAACCGCCGGCCTTGAGCACCTCGTAGGTCACCAGGGTCAGCTCCTCGACGCTGTTGGGGAACTGGTCGGTGTCCCAGCCGTTCTGTGGGTCGCCACGGTTGGCGTCGATGCTGCCGAAAATCCCCAGGGACGCAGCCGTGGCGATTTCATGGTGAAAGCTGTGGCCGGCGAGGGTGGCATGGTTGGCCTCGATATTGACCTTGATCTCCTTCTCCAGGCCGAACTGGTGCAGGAAGCCAAACACGGTGGCGGTGTCGTAGTCGTATTGGTGCTTGGTCGGCTCCTGCGGCTTGGGCTCGATAAACAGCTCGCCGGTGAAGCCGATCTTGTATTTATGCTCGACCACCATGCGTATGAACCGCCCGAGTTGCTCGCGCTCGCGCTTGAGGTCGGTGTTGAGCAGGGTCTCGTAGCCTTCGCGGCCGCCCCACAGCACATAGCTCGACCCCTTGAGGCGGTGGGTGGCGTTCATCGCGCTGAACACCTGGGCCGCTGCATAGGCAAACACCTCAGGGTTGGGATTGCTCGCGGCGCCGGCGGCAAAGCGCGGGTTGCTGAAGCAGTTGGCCGTGCCCCACAGCAGCTGGATACCGGTCTGTTCCTGATGGCGTTCGAGCTCGTCGACCATCTGTGCGAAGTGGTTACGGTACTCGTTGAGGCTTGAGCCTTCAGGGGCCACGTCGGTGTCGTGGAAGCTGTAGTAGTCGATGCCCAGCTTGGAGAAAAACTCGAACGCCGCTTCCGCTTTGCCACGTGCCACCTGCAGCGCTTCACCCGGTTGCTGCCAGGGCCGCTGGAAGGTACCGGCGCCGAACATGTCACTGCCGGGCCAGACAAAGTTATGCCAGTAACACGCGGCCATCCGCAGGTGCTCACGCATCGGTTTACCGAGGATCAGTTTGTTCGCATCGTAGTGCCGGAAGGCCAGGGGAGAGGTGCTATTGGGGCCTTCGTAGAGGATTTTATCGACAGCGGGAAAGTAGGGCATCGCCAGATCCTTGTTGTTATGAGTGCACGTTAACCTTGCCTCGATACTAGCAACGGCCCCCGGCCAACCGATTATGAAAATCACCAGACCGGGGTTCGATTTTGAGTGGCTTTGGGCGCATAGTTGGCCGATACCTCGCCAGGAGCCGCCCTTGTGAAAACTGTCCCGCCGGTGCACCGGATTGCCCTGCTGTTCAACGGCAACAAGATCTACGATCGCGGCATCATCACCGGGATCGGCAACTACCTGAGCAGCACGCGGGTGTCGTGGGATCTGTTTCTGGAGGAGGACTTCGTCTGCCGGCTCAAGGGCATTGAGCGCTGGCATGGCGACGGGATCATTGCCGACTTCGACGACCCGGCGATGGGGCCGGCGTTGGCGGGGGTGCATTTGCCGGTGGTGGCGGTGGGTGGGTCTTATGAAGACGAGCGGGCTTACCCCCGGCATATTCCGTACGTGGCCACCGATAACTTCGCCTTGATCAAGCTGGCGTATGAACACCTGATCGAAGCCGGGCTGACGCGCTTCGCCTGTTTCAGCCTGCCCGAAGCCGATATCAATCGCTGGGCCCAGGAGCGCGAAAAAGCCTTCCGCCGCCTGCTGGAGCGCGATGGCCTGCCCGTTGAGGTGTATCGCGGGTTGGGCACCAGCGCGCCGCTGTGGGACTCGGCGGTGGAGCAGCAGATTGCCTGGTTGCACAGCCTGCCCAAGCCCATTGGCATCATCGCGGTCAGCGACGCCCGTGCCCGGCAGTTGCTGCAAGCCTGCCTCACCGCCGGCATTCCGGTGCCGGAACAGGTGGCGCTGATTGGCATCGACAACGACCCGCTGACCCGCACCCTGACCCGCGTGCCATTGAGTTCGGTGATCCAGGGCACTGAAAAAATGGGCCGTACGGCGGCGCGCCTGCTGCATCAGATGTTGCACGGCATGCCTTCGGCGGGCAGTCAGATTCTGGTGCCGCCGGAAGCGGTCAATGTGCAGACCTCGAGCCTGCACCAACCCCTGGGCCATCCCTATGTGATGCAGGCGCTGCACTTTATTCGGCAATACGCTTGCCAGGGTATCAAGACGGCCCAGGTTGCCAACTATGTCGGGGTGTCGCGGTCGTCCCTGGAAGCGCATTTTCGCAGTGAGCTGAACCGCAGTGTTCACGACGAAATCTTGCGCTTTAAACTCGCTGCGGCGGTGGCGGGGTTGGAAAATGCCGGGGCGGGGATTGCGGATATTGCCTATGACTGCGGGTTCAAGTCGGCGCAGTACCTGCACACGGTGTTCAGGCGTGAGTTTGGGTGTACGCCCAGGGAGTATCAGGTGGGGCGGGTGGAGCGTGAGGTGTGATGATTGTTTGGAGTGTGGTCAGGTTTTAGAAGATCGGCGCAGTAGGGGGTTGGATTGAGTACATATCCGTTGCTGCGGTAACGGCGGCTTAGGGTTCCGCTCTTACAGCGGGTCACTTT
>NZ_JACARC010000096.1 GCF_013386825.1 Pseudomonas sp. IPO3778 | reverse complement strand
TTACCTAAATAACGGATATACACCCAGCCCAACCCAACCCAGCCCAGCCCAGCCCAACCCCCACACCCGACCGGTTTCCCACCTCATAAACAGCGCAGGAACCTCAGACCCAATGATGAATCGGCCACCCCGCCTGTTCAGCATGCGCCCGCAACACCGGGTCCGGGTTCACCACCTGCGGGTTCGCCACCTTCAGCAGCAGTGGCAAGTCATTGCGCGAGTCCGAATAGAAATACGCCCCGTCGAGGTGCTCGCCTTCCTGCTCCAGCCATTCCATCAGGCGGGTAATCTTGCCTTCGCGGTAGGTCAGTACACCGGTGGTCTTGCCGCTGTACACCCCGTGGGCGACGTCCAGCTCAATCCCCAACACTTCATCAATGCCGATCCGCGCCGCAATCGGCTTGACCAGGTGCGTACCCGAGGCGGAAATCACCAGGATCCGGTCGCCGTTCTGGCGGTGCCGGGCGATGGTCTTGGTGGCTTCGCTGTAGATCAGCGGCTCGATAATGTCTTCCACCCAAGGCTCTACAAGGTGCTCGATTTCTTCCGGCGTGCGGCCAATCATCGGCTCCAGGCTGAAGTCCATGAAGTCTTCCATGGCCAGTTCGCCGCGGCTGTAGGCCGCCATCAGTTCGTCGTTCTTGCGCATGAACGACTCGCCATCCACCCAACCCAGGCGGCCCATCTGCTCGCTCCACAGGGTGGCGCAGTCGCCATGGATCAGGGTGTCGTCCAGATCAAAAATTACCAATGCCATCGGTCACGCTCTCTCAAATAAATCGTGCGTCAGGCTACTTCACACAACGCACTTGGGTCGATGGAAAGTGCCAATCGCTGGCCGTCCGGGTGCAAATCGTCGGCCGAACGGTTGAGTACATCGACCACCAATTCCACGCCGCGCGCTTCGATGCGGTAGCGGATCACGTTGCCCAACAGGCTGTGGCTGCGCACCAGGGCGTCCAGCTCGCCGCTGCGGCTCAGCTCGATGGCTTCCGGGCGAATGGCGATGCGCCCGGTGATCGGGCGTTGCAACAGTTTGCTGGCTTTGTCGGCATCCAGCAGGTTGTAGTTGCCGATGAAGCCTGCGGCGAACACATCCACTGGCGCGGTGTAGAGGGTCTCCGCATCGCCGCTCTGTACGATCTTGCCCTGGTTCATCAGGAAGATCCGGTCGGACATGGTCAGGGCTTCTTCCTGATCATGGGTCACGAAAATAGTGGTCAGGCCCAGCTCGCGCTGGATCTGGCGGATCTGTTCGCGCAGGTGCTTGCGAATCCGCGCATCAAGGGCCGACAGCGGCTCATCCAGCAACAGCAGGCGCGGGCGGGTCACCAGGGAGCGGGCGAGGGCTACGCGCTGGCACTGTCCGCCGGACATCTGGTGCGGGTAGCGCCCGGCAAGTTCTTTCAGCTCCACCAGTTGCAGCACTTCCTGTACACGCTTGTGGCTGTCGTCGGCGTTGACCTTTTGCATGCGCAGGCCGAAGGCGACGTTCTGTTCAACGGTCATGTTGGGGAACAGCGCGTAGCTCTGGAACACCATGCCGATATGCCGTTTCTGCGGGCTCAACGGCACGATGTCCTGGCCGTCCAGCAGGATTTTCCCGCTGTCCACCGAGGTCAGGCCAGCGATGCAGCGCAGCAGTGTGGACTTGCCGCAGCCCGACGGGCCAAGGAGGGTGACGAACTCGCCCTTGGCGATTTCGCAGTTGATGTCACTGAATACCGGCGTGCCGGCGTAGCCTTTTTGCAGGTGTTGGACGCTGACGAAGCTCATTGGCTTTTGTCCTTGTTCAAGATGTTGGCGGCCCAGGTCAGCACCAGCACAAAGAAGAAATAGGAGATCACCAGGGCACTGGTGAAGTGGCCGCTGCTGTTACGCATATTGTTGAGGTACACCTGCAGAGTCTCGTAGCGAGTGCCCACCAGGATGTTGGCAAACACGAACTCGCCGAACAGGAACGAGAACGACAGCAGCAACGCCACCATCAGGCCCTTGCGCAGGTTGGGCAGCACCACCAGGAACGCCGCTTGAAAGGTGCTGGCACCGAGCAGTTGGGAAGCGTCCATCAGGTCCCGCAGGTTGATCGCTTGCAGGTTGTTGGTGATCGCCCGGTACATGAACGGCAGCGCTACGGTGAAGTAGCAACCGATCAGAATCCACGGCGTACCCACCATCGCAAACGGCCCCGAGCCATAGAGCTGCAACAGCCCCACCGACGACACCACCGGCGGCACCGCGAAGGGCAGCAGGATCAGAATGTTCATCAGCGCGTCGAGTTTCGGAAAGTGGTAATGCACCACAAACAGCAGCGGCAGGATCAGCACCACCGACAAAATCAGCGCGCCGACACACACCAGCAACGACTGGCCGAAGGCATTCAGAAAGCGCGGGTCACTCCACAGCTGGATATACCACTTGAAGGTAAAACCCGACGGCAGGATGGTCGCCGACCAACTGCTGGCGATGGAGTAGACCAGGGTGCCGAGCAACGGCAGTACCAGGATCGCAAACAACAGGTACACCACTACGCGGTGGTAGAGGGCGGCCGAGCCAGGTTCAGCGCGAGACATGGTAGCTCCTCTTGAGCAGCAGTTGATGGACCACGGTCACCACGGTCATCAGCGCCACCAGCACCACGGCCAGGGCGCTGGCCATGTTCGGATCCAGGGAAATATCGCCGGAGACCATCGCCGCGATGCGGATCGGCAGCACGTTGAAGTTGCCGGTGGTCAGCGCATAGACGGTGGCGTAGGCGCCGAGGGCGTTGGCCAGCAGGATAACGAAGGTGCCCAGCAGCGCCGGGGTCAGCACCGGCAAGCCGATATGCCGCCAGTACTGCCAGCCGTCCGCGCCCAACAATGAAGCCGACTCGCGCCAGTCTTCGCGCAGGGCGTCAAAGGCCGGGTAGAGCAGCAGTACGCCGAGGGGAATCTGGAAGTAGGTATAAAGGATGATCAGGCCGGTCTTGGAGTACAGGTTGAAGTCCTGAATGATCCCCGCCTGCTTGAGCATGATGGTTATGCTGCCGTTGAACCCCAGCAGGATGATGAAGGCGAAGGCCAGGGGCACGCCGGCAAAGTTGCTGGTCATGTTGGCGAACGCCGTCACGAAATTGCGCAGCGGCCCGTCTACCCGGCGCAGGGAATAACTGCCCAGCACGGCGATGATGATCCCGAACACGCTGGAGTAGAAACTGATCTCCAGGCTGTACTGGATCGCCTGCAGGTAGAACTTCGAACTGAAGATCTTGCTGAAATTGGCAAAGCCCCAGCCGAACTCTTCCGACTGCACGCTGCTGATCATCACCCACACCAGCGGGGCGATCTCGAACACGATAAAGAAGAGGGCGAAGGGCACCAGGCACAAGGCAGCCAGCCATTTGCCACGGATCACGGAATTCACTTCAACAGCTCCCGGCATACAGGTTTGTCGTGGGGCACACCCAGCAGCTCGCAGACGGTGCCGCACAGCTCGGTTTGTTTGGGCGTGGCGTGGGGGTCGAGGCTGAAGGCATCGCCGAGGACAAACAGTGGCACTTCCCGTTCTTCCGGCAGCAGGCCGTTGTGGGAGCGGTCGTTGTTCATGCCGTGGTCGGCTGTCACCAGCACCTGGTAACCGGCGTCGAGCCAGCCTTGCAGGTAGTCGGCGAGGATGATGTCGGCCGAGCGTGCGCTGTTGCGGTACTGCGGGGTGTCGAGGCCGTGCTTGTGGCCGGCATCGTCGATGTTCATCGGGTGCACCACCAGGAAATTCGGCGCGTGTTTGAGGCGCAGGCTTTCGGCGTCGGCAAACAGGTGGGAGTCCGGGTAATGGTCATTCCAGTAGAAATGCCCGTGCTGGATCGCCAGGTCCGGGTCGTGGGTGTGACGATCCCGGGCGGCGATGAAGGGGCTGCGGTTATATAACTCGCTGACCCAGTGATAAGCCGCCGCCGCGGTGGATAAACCCGCGTCGGTGGCGTAATGGAAAATGCTGCGCTGGTTGGACAGGCGCGAGACATTGTTGTGGACGATGCCGCTCTCGATCGGCGGGACGCCGGTGAGGATGCATTCGTACAGTGGCCGGGACAGGGCCGGCAGTTCACATTCCAGTTTGTACAGTGCTGCGCGTCCTGCGCCGACATAGGCCTGCAAGTGCCCCATGGCGTGTCGGGCAACCTCGTAATTCAGGCCGTCGAGCACGACAAGGATGACGTTGTGCTTCATAGGGGCTGGGGCTCCGCAACAGATTGGCTTGACTCGGTTTTTCGGTTGGAACCGGGTGAAATGTGGGAGCTGGCTTGCCTGCGATAGCGGTGTGTCAGTCGACAAAAATGCTGAATGTCATACCGTTATCGCAGGCAAGCCAGCTCCTACACTGGCCGCGTTCTTACTGCATATTGATGATGACTTCTTCCTGCCACTTCTGCGGCAGTGCCTTGGAGGTCTTCTCCCAAGCCTCGGCATCCTTGATCGGCGTGACCTTCTTGTACTGTTCGTTAGGCAGCAACTTGGCCTGCACGTCGGCTGGCAGGGTCAGGTGCTCGGCACGAATCGGCCGCGCATTGCCGCGCGCCAGGTTGGTCTGGCCAGCGTCGCTGAAGATGTATTCGCGGGTCAGCTTGGCGGCGTTCGGGTGCTTGGCGTATTTGTTGATGATGGTGGTGTAGCCGGAAATCACCGAGCCGTCCGACGGGATCAGCACCACGTAGTCATCCGGGTTGGCCATCTTGGCTTTGTAGCTCAGGCCGTTGAAGTCCCAGACCACGCCCACTTCCACTTCGCCTTTTTCCATGGTGGCGATGGTCGGGTTGGCCAGCGACAGGCGGCCTTGTTTGGCGATGTCGGCGAACATCAGCAGTGCAGGCTGAATGTTCTTCTCGTCGCCACCGTTGGCCAGTGCTGCGGCGAGCACGCCGTTGGCTGCCTGGGCGGCGGTGCTCACGTCACCGATGGAGACCTTGTATTTACCGGTCTTCAGGTCAGCCCAGCTTTTTGGGGCTTCGGAGCCGTGCAGCAATTTCTTGTTGACGATAAACGCGATGGTGCCGGTGTAGGCCAGCGCCCAGTTACCGTCTTTGTCTTTTGCCCAATCCGGGACTTGTGCCCAGGTGGTCGGTTTGTACGGTTGGGTCACGCCCTGTTTCACCGCGATCGGGCCGAAGGCTGCGCCGACGTCGCCGATGTCGGCGCTGGCGTTGTCTTTCTCTGCCGCGAACTTGGCGACTTCCTGGGCCGAGCTCATGTCGGTGTCGATGTGTTTGAGGCCGTAGGTCTTGGCCAGGTCGTCCCAGGTGCCTTTCCAGTTGGCCCAGTCATCGGGCATGCCGACGCTGTTGACGGCGCCTTCCGCTTTCGCGGCGGCTTCGAGTGTTTTCAAATCGGTGTCAGCAGCCATGGCGGCGGTGCACATGGCAATGGTCGAGCCTAACAGTGATGCCAGGAAAAGCTGTTTCATCCGAAGCTCCTTTGGGCGTTTTCAACGCTGCGTTTTTATGAACGATTGCGGTGGTGTTGGTCTAGGTCAGCAATACACGAGCCAATTTAGGCGTGGCGGATGACAGTTTCATGTCGACGTCGTTTTTTGTTGGCCTGGACGGGGGATCGCCGGGTAAGCGTAGACCATGCCCAACCGCCCGGAAGCCTTGGACTTGGCCGATGTATTGCAGGTCTTGTGGCAGGACGTCGTGAGGCGCTGTCATCTGTCGGTCATGTGCAATGCCTAGGCTTGCACGCAACAGCAGAGGCGCGTTTAGCGGGCGTTTTGTGCACCTGAATAGTGCTGGTCTAGTCCAGATAGGTAACGTTGATGCGTGATGAGGCAACCAAAGCGGTGACAACCATTGGCCTGGCGCTGCAAGAGCAGATCGACCATGGGTTGTTGGCGCCTGCCAGTAAGCTGCCGGCCGAACGCAAGCTCAGCGAGTTGTTTGGTACCACCCGGATCACGGTGCGGGAAGCCTTGTTACAACTTGAGGCCCAAGGGCAGATTTATCGCGAGGAGCGGCGGGGGTGGTTTGTGTCGCCGCCCAGGCTTGCCTACAACCTGATGCAGCGCAGTCATTTTCACGCGATGGTGACTGCCCAGGGGCGGGTGCCGTTGACCGAAGTGATTTCGGCGCGGTTGCAGCCGGCGTCGGCGGCGGTGTGTGCGTGGTTGCAGTTGCCGGCGTTGTCCAGTGTGGTCCAGATTTGCCGGGGGCGCAGGATTGATGGGCGGTTGGTGTTGTATGTGGAGCACTATCTGAACCCGCAGTATTTTCCGGGGATTCTGGAGTGTGATTTGAATCAGTCGATTACTGAGCTGTATGCGCGGGTGTATGACTTGCACTACGGGCGGGTGCGGTTTGAGATTGTGCCGACGTCATTGCAGGTTGAGGCGGCGGCGGCGTTGAGGGTGTCGGTGGGGAGCCCGGGGTTGCGGATTGCGCGGGTTAATTATGATCAGCATGAGCGGTTGATTGATTGTGATCTGGAGTTTTGGCGGCATGATGCGATTCATGTGGGGGTGGATGTGGTTTGACGGTTTGACGCTTTGACCGTGTACATATCCGTT
>NZ_JACARC010000095.1 GCF_013386825.1 Pseudomonas sp. IPO3778 | reverse complement strand
AGGGCGGAACCCATAGCGGCCGTTACCTAAATAACGGATATGCCCCCAATCACCCCTTACCCAACAACGCCCGCGCAAATTCATCAGACGCAATAAAATCCATGGCCTTGCGCAACTCGCAAGCCGCCTCAGCACCAAACACTTCATCAAACCTCACCGCCATTTGCCGAGACACCACCCGCGCCTCCTCATACTTACGCTGCCCCGCGTCGGTCAAGAGCACCCGCCGGCTGCGCCGATCCAGCTCGTCCACCTGCAACAGCACCAGCCCATCCCGCACCAGCGGCTTGAGCGTATGCCCCAGGGCCGAAAGGTCCATCACCAGCGAATGCGCCAGGTCGCGCATCTTGGGCGCGTCGCCATTGGCAATGTGGTTCATCAACGAATACTGGGTAGCCTTCAGGCCAAACGGCACAAACGCTTCGTCATAGATCTGCGCCATGCGACGGGACGCACGACGCACGGCTCCGTTGGAACACGTACTGGGGCTATTCAGGGCAGGCGGTGCGCATTTCACAGGCTGATCACTCGCTACAGCTAGAGGGTTAACCGAACGTTAATCCGGCAAGATGAATATTGACACACGTTGCAACAAATTAGTTGCGTATGCCACTAAACGCTATATCGTGGCATATGCCTCTATTTTGACCGGATGTCAGTGCAGTTGGCCCGGATTACAGACGGGCGGGGCAGGAGGGAAGCGCTGTTTGGTACCTCCTTCAGTTATCAACTTCCTGTCTGGATCACACCTATGCTCAACCTTGTGCGCATCGCATTGCGGCGCCCCTATACCTTCCTGGTATTGGCTATTTTCATCATGATTGTGGGCCCGCTCGCGGCCTGGCGTACCCCGACCGACATCTTCCCCGAAATTCGCATCCCCGTGATTGCCGTGATCTGGCAGTACACCGGCTTGCCACCGGACCAGATGGCCGGTCGTATCACGTCGCCCTTCGAGCGCGTGCTGACCACCACGGTCAACGACATCCGCCATATCGAGGCGCAGTCGTTGAACGGCTTCGGCATCGTCAAGGTGTACTTCCAGCCAGGGGTCAATATCAGTACGGCCAACGCCCAAGTGACGTCGGTGTCCCAGGCCATCCTGCGTCAACTGCCCCCTGGTACCACGCCGCCGCTGGTGCTCAACTACAGCGCCTCGACGGTGCCGATCGTGCAGTTGGCATTGTCCGGCAAAGGCCTCACCGAACAGAAACTCGGTGACCTGGGCCTGAACACCGTGCGCCTGATGCTGACCACGGTGCCCGGTGCGGCGCTGCCATACCCGTTCGGCGGCAAGACCCGCCAGGTGCAGATCGACCTCGATTCGGCCCGGATGCAGGCCCGTGGCCTCTCGGCGCAAGATGTGGCCACCGCCCTGGCCACTCAGAACCTGATCACCCCGGTGGGCACGCAAAAGATCGGCAGCTATGAGTTCAACCTGCAACTGAACAACTCGCCGACGGATTTCCACGACCTGGAAAACCTGCCGATCAAGACCGCCGACGGCACCACGGTGTTGATTCGTGACGTGGCCACCGTGCGGGACGGCAACCCGCCGCAAACCAACATCGTGCACGTCAACGGCAACCGTTCGGTGCTGCTGCCGGTGCTCAAGACCGGTTCGGCGTCGACCCTCGGGGTGATCGCCGGCATCAAGGACAAATTGGCCGACAACAAAGGCGCGCTGCCGCCCAACTTGAATATCGACCTGATCGGCGACCAGTCGCTGTTCGTGCGTTCGGCCATCAGCGGTGTGGCCCGTGAAGGGATCATTGCTGCGGCGTTGACCAGCCTGATGATCCTGCTGTTCCTCGGCAGTTGGCGCTCCACGGTGATCATTGCCACGTCGATCCCGCTGGCCATCCTGTCGTCGATCGCCACGCTGTCGGCCCTTGGCGAAACCCTCAACATCATGACCCTCGGCGGCCTGGCATTGGCCGTGGGGATTCTGGTGGACGATGCCACGGTGACCATCGAAAACATCAACTGGCACCTGGAACAGGGCAAGCCGGTGGAGACGGCGATTCTCGACGGCGCGGCGCAGATCGTCACGCCGGCGTTCGTGTCCCTGCTGTGTATCTGCATTGTGTTTGTGCCGATGTTTTTCCTGGAGGGCGTGGCGCGCTTCCTGTTTGTGCCGATGGCTGAAGCGGTGATCTTTGCAATGATCGCCTCGTTCATCCTCTCGCGAACCCTGGTGCCAACCCTGGCCAATTACCTGCTCAAACCTCACGAGCACCATGAGGACGGCACACCGGTGGTGGCGCCATCAAGCAACCCGCTGGTGAAATTCCAGCGCGGCTTCGAGCGCCAGTTCGAGGCATTTCGCGGGGTTTACCACGGGGCGCTGGAGAGTGCGTTACACCACCGTCGTATCGTGGTGATCGCGATGCTGGCGTTTGTCGCCGTGTCGTTTGCGCTGGTGCCGTTCCTGGGCCGCAACTTCTTCCCTGAGGTCGACTCCGGCCAGATCCTGCTGCATGTGCGGGCGCCGGTCGGTACCCGGGTGGAGAGTAATGCGCGGCTGGTCTCGCAGATCGAAAACACCGTCCATAAAGTGATCGACCCGCAGGAGTTGGCGGCCATTGTCGACAACATCGGCCTGGCCATCAGCGGGATCAACGTGGCCTATAACAACACCGGCACCGTGGGTTCCCAGGACAGCGATATCCAGATCAGCCTGAAAGAAGGCCATCGCCCCACCGCCGAGTACATGCGCGAACTGCGTGAGCGACTGCCCCGTGAGTTCCCGAGTGCGGTGTTCTCGTTCCCGGCGTCGGACATTGTCGGGCAGATCCTCAACTTCGGCTCTTCCGCGCCGGTGGATGTGCAAATTGCCGGGAATAACCTGCCGGCCAACTTCACCTATGCCAGCACGCTGTTGCGGGAGATTCGCCGGGTACCGGGTGTGGTGGATGCGCGGATCCAGCAGTCGCGGCAACTGCCCACGTTCAAGATCGACGTGGACCGCACCCAGGCCCAACTGGTGGGCCTGAACGAGCGCGATGTGACCAACAGCCTGGTGGTCAACCTGGCGGGTTCCAGCCAGGTGGCGCCGACGTTCTGGCTCAACCCGGCCAACGGCGTGTCCTACCCGATTGTGATGCAAACCCCGCAGTACGGCCTCGACACCCTGGCAGACCTGCATAACCTGCCGTTGAGCGGCAGCCCGGGGTCGGCGCAAGACCAGACCCTTGGCGGCCTGGCATCCATCGAGCGCAGCCACGCCAACTCGGTGGTGACCCAGTCGGATATCCAGCCGGTGGTTGAGGTGTTGACCGCCATTCAGGGCCGCGACCTCGGCGCCGTCGCCGCCGATATCCAGAAGATCATCGCCGCCCACGCCAGCGAGGTGCCCACCGGTTCCAAGGTGTTGTTGCAGGGCCAGGTGCAAACCATGAACGCGGCCTTCAGCGGCCTGCTGTTTGGCCTGCTCGGTGCCGTGGTGCTGATCTACTTGCTGATCGTGGTCAACTTCCAGTCCTGGGCTGACCCGTTCGTGATCATCACCGCCTTGCCGGCGGCGCTCGCGGGCATTGTGTGGATGCTGTTTGTCACCCACACGCCGCTGTCGGTGCCGGCCTTGACCGGGGCGATCATGTGCATGGGCGTGGCCACCGCCAACGCCATTCTCGTGGTGAGTTTCTGCCGTGAGCGGCTCGCGGTGCACGGTGATGCGGTGCAGGCGGCGCTGGAAGCCGGCTTTACCCGCCTGCGCCCGGTATTGATGACCGCGATTTCGATGATCATCGGCATGGCGCCGATGGCCCTCAGCCTGGGGGAGGGCGGCGAACAGAACGCCCCGCTGGGCCGTGCGGTCATCGGCGGGCTGGCCTTCGCCACCATTGCCACGCTGTTCCTGGTTCCGCTGATTTTCAGTCTTGTGCACGGGCGGCGTCAGCACGCCACGCTTGCGACCACCGCCACTCAAGGGGTTTGACATGTCCACTTCCATTTCCAATCCGGGTTCACCCCGCCGTAAATCCCGTGGCCTGCTCTGGCTGGTGCTGGGGCTGCTGGTCCTGGTCGCCGTGGTGGTGTTCGGTATCGGCGTGCGCGCCAGCGAATCCCGCGACCTGAAAACCTGGACTGACACCCAGGCCTTGCCCAGTGTGGTCCTGATCACCCCGAGCGTGCAGCCCCAGGGCCCGGTGCTGAACCTGCCGGGGCGCCTTGAGGCGTACTCCCGGGCGTCGATCTTTGCCCGGGTCAACGGCTACCTCAAGACCTGGAATGTCGACATCGGCGACCACGTGAAGGCCGGGCAACTGCTGGCTGAAATTGACACGCCGGAGCTCGACCAACAACTGCTGCAAGCGCGCGCCGTACTGGCCTCGGCCCAGGCTGATGAGTCGCTGGCCAACACCACGGCCAAGCGCTGGCAGGCGATGCTTGCGTCGGACTCGGTGTCGCGCCAGGACGTGGATGAACGCACCGGTGACCTGACCGCCAAGCAGGCCAAAGTGGTCGCGGCCAAGGCCAATGTCGACCAGTTGACGGCCACCAAGGGCTTCCAGCGCCTGACCGCGCCGTTCGCCGGCGTGGTCACCGCGCGTTCCACTGACGTGGGGGCGTTGATCAGTGCCGGTGGTGCCAGCGGCAAAGAGCTGTTCGCGGTCTCCGATGTCAGCCGCTTGCGGGTGTATGTGCAGGTGCCACAGTCGTCCGCGCCGCAGATCAAGGTCGGCACCGTGGCCCGTTTGAGCGTGCCGGAATATCGCGGTGAAGCCTTCACCGCCAAGGTGATCGCCACCGCCGATGCGGTGAACGCCGCGTCCGGCAGCACCCTGGTGCAACTGCTGGTGGACAACCCCGGCAGCCGCCTGTTGCCGGGCGGCTACACCAGCGTGCAGTTCACCTTGCCGGTGCAGACCGACGTACTGCGCCTGCCTGCCAGCGCCCTGGTGTTCGATGACAAGGGCATGCGCGTGGCGACCCTCGACGGGAGCAATCATGTGCACTTCAAGACCGTGACCATCGCCCGTGACTTCGGCGACAGCGTGGAAATCGGCAGCGGCCTCGCCGCCACCGACCGGGTGATCGACACCCCGCCCGACGGCCTGGCCGACGACGATTCGGTGCAACTGGCCGCCAATACCCCAGAGGCCAAACCCCATGGCTAAGCGCACTTGTCTGGTACTGGTCGCGACCCTGGGCCTGGGCGCCTGCCACCTGGCGCCGCCGCTGGATGTGCCGGACGTACCCGTCGCCGCGCAGTTCCATACCCAGGGGCCGTGGACCGTCGGTACGCCGAATGACCAAGCGAGCCGCGACGGTTGGTGGCACATCTACAAGGACCCGCAACTGGACGGGATGGAGCAGCAGTTGCTGCAAAACAACCCGGACCTGAGTGCGGCCCTGGCGCACTATTCCCAGGCCCAGGCGTTCGTGGCCCAGGCGCAGTCGGGGCTGTTTCCGAAGATCTCCGGGATTGGCAATGCCCAGCGCATTCGCCAGTCGGACACCCGGCCATTGCGTTCGGCCAGCCCGCCGAATGTCTACGATTCCGGCACCCTGGGTGTGGAGGTGGACTATGAAGTCGACCTGTGGGGCCGCGTGCGCGACACCGTCGCCGCCGGCACCAGCGACGCCCAGGCGGCCAAGGCTGACCTGGCCTCGGTGCGTTTGAGCTTGCAGGCACAGTTGGCCGACAGCTACATCCGCCTGCGGGGCATCGACCGCCAGGATCAGTTGCTGCAACAAACCAGCGACGCCTATGCCAAGGCCTTGAGTCTCACCGAAGGCCTGCACGGCGGCGGCATCGTTTCCGGCCTGGACGTGGCGCGGGCGCGCACCCAATTGTCCACAGTCAAATCCCAACTGAGCCAGAACCTGGTGCAGCGTGCGGTGCTGGAACATTCGATGGCGGCGATGTTGGGTGAATCGGCATCGACCTACGCGATTGCTCCCAGCGTTGCGGATATTGCCTTGCCCAGCGTGCCCACCGGTGTACCGTCTACGCTGTTGCAGCGTCGGCCGGACATTGCTGCCGCTGAGCGCCGGATTGCCTCGGCCAATGCCCGCATCGGCGTGGCGAAAGCCGCCTGGTTCCCGGCCCTCACCCTGAGTGCCCAGGGCGGTTACCAGAGTGATGAATTCGCGCATCTGCTGAGCGCGCCGAACATTTTCTGGGCGATTGGTCCCTCGCTGGTGGGCACAATCTTCGATGGCGGCGCGCGCCAGGCCGGGGTGGACAGTGCCAGGGCGGCCACCGATGAAGCCGCGGCCAAGTACCGTGGTGTAGTGTTGACCGCGTTCGAGCAGGTGGAGAACAACCTGTCGATCATTTCCGGGCTCGACACCGCCCTGATGGACCAGCGCGACGCGGCCGCGGCCGCCCAGTACGCCGAGGACTTGTCCCTGGCACGCTATCGCCAGGGCGGCGCGGCGTACCTGGATGTGGTGACGGCGCAGGTGGCGTCGTTGCAGGCGCAGCGAACGGTGCTGGATTTACAGACTCAACAGTTAAGCGCCAACGTAGGACTGATCAAGGCATTGGGTGGCGGCTGGAATATTGCCCAACTGGCGCAAAAAAACCTGTAGGAGCGAGCGTGCTCGCGAAGGTGGTCAACGATAACGCGGGCACCCTGAACGAACACGGCGCCCTCGAGTTTTTCGCGAGCAAGCTCGCTCCTACCGTTAGTTATTTAGTGAGTGGCAGTGAACATTGAACCCAAGGAGTAGTGGCATGACTGATTACGTACCGCCAAAAGTCTGGACCTGGAAGACCCAAAACGGCGGCACCTTCGCCAGCATCAACCGGCCCATCGCCGGTGCGACCCACGACAAGGAATTGCCGGTAGGTCGTCATCCGTTGCAGCTGTATTCGTTGGCAACGCCCAACGGCCAGAAGGTCACGATCCTGCTGGAAGAGCTGTTGGCCCTGGGGCACACGGGGGCGGAATACGATGCATGGCTGATCAAGATCGGCGATGGGGACCAGTTCGGCAGCGGCTTCGTGGGCGTCAATCCCAACTCGAAGATTCCCGCCTTGCTGGACCGCAGCGGGCCCAAGCCGATTCGGGTGTTCGAATCCGGGGCGATCCTGCAGTACCTCGCCGAGAAGTTCGGTGCGTTCCTGCCGACCGAGCCTGCGGCCCGTGCCGAGTGCCTGTCGTGGTTGTTCTGGCAGATGGGCAGCGCGCCTTACCTGGGCGGTGGCTTCGGGCATTTCTATGCCTACGCGCCGACCAAGATCGAATACGCCATCGACCGTTTCGCCATGGAAACCAAGCGCCAGCTGGACGTGCTGGACAAGCAACTGGCCGAGCACGAATACATCGCCGGGGATGAATACACCATCGCCGACATGGCGATCTGGCCGTGGTACGGCGGCCTGGTGAAAGGCCGCTTGTATGAGGGCGGTGAGTTTCTCTCGGTGCAGGATTACAAGCACGTGCTGCGCTGGGCCGATGCCATCGAAGCGCGGCCGGCGGTGCAGCGTGGGCGTCGGGTCAACCGCGTGTCGGGCGAGCCGTCAGAGCAACTGCGCGAGCGTCATGACGCGTCGGATTTCGACTGACCCCAGCGCTCCCTGTGGCGAGGGAGCTTGCTGTGGCGAGGGAGCTTGCTCCCGCTGGGCTGCGCAGCAGCCCCAATAAGCATCCCGCATTCTTTCAGGTAGAACGTGGGGGCAAGTTTTGGGGCCGCTTCGCAGCCCAGCGGGAGCAAGCTCCCTCACCACAGGTGTCAGCGGCGCCGTCACGGCGCTCCCACTTGGCGATCACCAGCGGTGCCAGGGCGTTGCCCAGCACGTTCAACGCGGTGGTCGGCATTTCCATCAGGCGATACACCCCGGCGATAAAGGCGATGCCCTCCAACGGCAAGCCCGCGCTCGCCAGGGTCGCCGACAAGATCACGAACATGAACCCCGGCACCCCGGCCGCGCCCTTGGACGTCAGCACCATGGTCACCACCAACAGTGCCTGGTCGCCAAGGCTCAGGTCGATGCCATACAGCTGCGCGACGAACAGCGTGCCGATCCCCAGGAACAGCGACGCACCGTCCAGGTTGAACGAGTACCCCACCGGCACCACAAAGCTCACCAGTGAAGGCGGCACGCCGTAGGTCTCGAGCTTCTTCATCAGTTGCGGCATCACCGCCGCGGAGCTGGCCGTGGAGAACGCCAGGATCAGTTCGTCCTTGATGTGCCGCATCAGCGCAAACAGGTTGATCCCGCACAGGCGCGCCACCAGGTTGAGCACCACCAGCACAAAGAACGCGATCGACACGTAGCTGACCATAATCAACTTGGCCAACGGCAACAGCGAGCTGAAACCGAAGTTGGCCACGGTGACCGCGATCATCCCGAACACGCCGATAGGCGAGTAGGCCATGATCATCGACGTCACTTTGAACATCGCCTCCGACACCCCGCGCAGCACGCCAATCACCGGGTCCTTGCGCTCGGCCGGCAAGCGCGACACCCCAAGACCGAACATCACCGCAAAGAACAGCACCGACAGCAAACTGCCTTGGGCCATCGCATTGATCACGTTGTCGGGGATGATCCCGACGAGGATCTGCCCCAGGCTGTGGCCACCGCCGGCGCTATTGGTGGGCAGGGTCACCGCCGTGGCTTGCAGGCTGGCCAGCTCGGTGCCGGCGCCCGGTTTGAGCAGGTTGCCCATCACCAGCCCGACGATGATCGCCAGGGTGGTGATGCAGAAGAAATAGCTCAGGGATTTGACCCCGATGCGCCCCAGGGACTTGCCGTCACCGTGCCCGGCAATGCCCACCACCATGCAGGAAAACACGATGGGCACGACGATCATCTTCATCAGCTTGATAAAGATATCGCCCGCCGGTTGCAGCAGGTTTTCAATCAGCCACGGCCGGGATTCGGGGAAGCGGTGCAGCAGGGCGCCAATGGCGATGCCGGTGAGCAAACCGATCAGGATTTGCCAGACCAGCGCGATACGGGGCTTGTGCATGGGAATGCCTCATTTATATCAATGATTATGAGTGTTGTTCTAGGCAGTCAATGAGCGGCCATCCGTGGCCGCAGGGTGGGGCGGGAGTCCGTCAGCGCAGTCGATGGCACGCTTCATTCAGGCGACGGCAACCTGCTTCAATCACTTCAAGCGAACTGGCAAACGACAGGCGGATATACGGCGACATGCCGTACGCCGAGCCGCTTACGGTGGCCAGGCCGTGCTCGCGCAGCAGGTGCTCGGCCAGCTGTGTGTCGCTGTCGATCCGTTCGCCGTGTGGGGTGGTTTTGCCCATCAGCCCGGCGACGTTGGCGAACACGTAGAACGCGCCGTCGGGTGGGGTGAAGGTCACGCCGGGGATGTCTGTCAACAGGCCCAGCATGTGTTCGCGGCGTTGCCGGTACACCTCGCGCATCCCGGCGATGGGCGCCTGGTCGCCGGCAAAGGCGGCCACCGCTGCGGCCTGGCTGAGGGAGCTGGGGCACGTGGTGGTTTGCGAAAGCAGCTTGGCAATGGCGGCGACCAACCAGGCCGGGCCGGCACCAAAACCCAGGCGCCAGCCGGTCATGGCGTAGCCCTTGGAGGCGCCGTTGACGATCAGCGTGCGCGCCTTCAGGTCCGGTGCGAGTCGGGTCAGCGATACATGCCGGGCCTCGTCGTAGACGAAGTGCTCATAGATTTCATCCGCCATGATCAACACATGGGGATGACGCCGCAGCACCTCGGCCAGGGCCAACAGCTCGGCCTCGTTGTACACCGCGCCGCTGGGGTTGTTCGGGCTGTTGAGGATCACCCATTTGCTGCGCGGGGTGATCGCCTGTTCCAGGGCCTGCGGCGACAGCTTGAACCCCAGTGACTCGTCGCCGGTAATGATCACCGGCGTCGCGTCATTCAGCCGCGCGATGTCGGGGTACGACACCCAATACGGCGTGTGCACGATGACTTCATCGCCGCGATTCAGGGTCGCGGCCAGGGCGTGATAAATGATGTGCTTGCCACCGCAGCCGGCGACCACTTCGTCCAGCCCATAGTCCAACTGGTTATCACGCTTGAGCTTGAGGCAGATCGCCTTACGCAGGGCGAGGGTGCCGGTGGTGGCGGTGTAGTGGGTGTCGCCGCTGTGCATTGCGGTGCTGGCGGCTTCGAGGATATGGGCCGGGGTGTCGAAATCCGGCTCGCCCACGGTGAAGTTGACGATGTCCCGGCCCTGGGCGCGCAGTTCGCTGACCAGGGCGTTGGCGGCGATGCTCGGGGAGGGCGCGATGCCCAGCACCCGATCGGACAGAAATGCAGTGCTCATGATGATCCCCTTCAGTCCGCCAGACCGGCCTGTTGCAAGACCTTGTCCATCCAGCTCTGGCGCACCGTGCCGGTGGCGATTTCGGCTTTGACTTGTTCCTCATGGGCCGCGTGTTGGGCGGCCTTGCGCAGCACCTCGGCGGCGTCGGCCTGGGAGAAGGCGACCAGGCCGTCTTCATCGCCCACCAGCACATCCCCCGGGTTGATCAACATGCCGCCGATGGACACCGGCACGTTCACCTCGCCCGGGCCGGTCTTGTAAGGGCCGCAATGCACCACGCTGCGGGCGTAGCAGGGCGTATCCTCGAAGCTCGCGACATCCCGAATCGCGCCATCAATCACAAACCCTACGCAGCCGCGTTGCTGGGCATAGAGCTTGATCAGCTCTCCGATCACCGCGTTGTTAGTGTCCCCTTGCGCATCTACCACCAGCACATGGCCTGGCTCCAGCATGCTGATGGCTTTGTAGATCAGCAGATTGTCGCCGGGCCGGGTCTTCACGGTGAGTGCGGTGCCCACCAGCTTGCCGGTACGGTTGTAGCGGTTCAGCCCGCGGGCGCCAATGTGCCGGCCGAGGTTGTCGCTGATGTGCGGGGTGACCACCTGGGCAAAGGCTTCAAGCACCTCGGCGCAAGCCAGTGGCGGGTTGGGGAGGATGCGGGAACCGGGCAAGGACATGGCTGTAACTCCGATTGATCTTATGGGGTTGTGGCTAGATCTTAGGAGCGATGAACATACAGTTTTAGCGATATTTTATTATCTGATAGGATCGCTTTTTCTCATGGGAGGTGGCTGATGATCACGTTCAAGCAAATCGACGCGTTGTACTGGATTGCCGAGTTGGGCAGTTTTGAGGCGGCGGCGAACAAGCTGAACATGTCGCAGTCGGCGATTTCCAAGCGCATCCAGGAGTTGGAAGAAACCTTCGATGTCGAGATTTTCGACCGCAGCAAACGCAATGCGCGGTTGACGGAAAAAGGCGCCGAGCTGCTCGACTACGCAAAGGACCTGCTGGAGCGTCGTGACTACTTGCTGGAGCGGGTGAGTACCCGTGAAGTGCTGGTGCGCCGGTTTCGCCTGGGCGTCACGGAACTGACGGCCTTTACCTGGTTGCCGGCGTTGGTGGAGGCATTGCGCGAGGCCTATCCCAAAGTGCAGATCGAGCCTTCGGTGGAGTTGAGCAGTGAGCTGTTCCGCAAGCTTGAGAGTGATGAGATGGACTTGGTGATCGTGCCGGACGCTTACAGCGATTCACGGTTTTTGAGCACGCCATTGGGCAGTGTGGAAAACGCCTGGATGTGTGCGCCCTGGTTGGTCAGTGAGCCTGACCCGGTGGGGCTGGAGGTGTTGGCGGGGTACACGGTGTTGACGCAGGGGGCGCACTCCGGGACGGGGCTGATCTATGAGCGCTGGCTCGCGGCGCATGATGTGCAGATGCCGCGTAAGTTGACCAGTCATAACCTGTTGGTGCAGGTGGGGTTGGCGCTGTCGGGGGTGGGGGTGAGTTATTTGCCCAAGGGGTGTTTGTCCCATTTGATCGAGCGTGGGGAGTTGCGGGCGTTGGTGACGGAGCCGGCCTTGCCCCGGGTGGGGTATGTGGCGTTGCATCGGGGGGATCGGCAGTTTGGGTTGAACCAGAATGTGGCGCAATTGGCGGTGGAGTGTTGTGATTTTTCGCGGTTGTTGTTTTGAGTACATATCCGTTATTTAGGTAACGGCTGCTTAGGGTTCCGCTCTTACAGCGGGTCACTTTTGGCAAACGCCCTGTACGGACCGGACACATG
>NZ_JACARC010000094.1 GCF_013386825.1 Pseudomonas sp. IPO3778 | reverse complement strand
GCTCCTACAGAAAAGCAGAGCTGCATCAGCTTCAGATTTGGCTTTCGCTCTGGCCTTTATCTTGGCTTCTACCACTGGAGTCGGCTTTCAGGCAGAGGAAAGGCCAAAGCGAACTCGGTCTAAATGTGGGAGCGGGCTTGCTCGCGAAGGCGGTGTGTCAGTCACCGAATGCATCAACTGAAAGACTGCATTCGCGAGCAAGCCCGCTCCCACATTTTTGACCGTGCCCGCTTCTGATTTTGCTGTTGCTGTTGCTGTTGCTGTTGCTTCACCACACTCAAGCCGGCCGGTAGGCCGCTGTGCTCTTGCTTTTGATCTTGATCTTAGGCGCCCCGTTAACCACGATGGCCGCAAGTAGGCACGGTGGAGCGGGTAAATCGG
>NZ_JACARC010000093.1 GCF_013386825.1 Pseudomonas sp. IPO3778 | reverse complement strand
GGTTCTTCACGGAATCCCGGGAAACTCAGAAACAAGAACGCCGATTTGATTGATGATGTTCGTGCGAGCAAACACATCTAACAAACCGGCGTTCTTATGCGCGATATTAATACTTTCCTTCCTTTTTGGGAGGGCTTTTCTGTCGTCAACATCAAACCCGATGGCGATGCATTACAGATCGATCTGACTCCTCACGCCACCCGCATCCCTTCCTGTGGCAGCTGCCAAAAACCCTGTTCAACCGTTCATGAGTATTGCGAGCGAGTCATTCGTGATTTGCCCATTCTCGGCCGCGCGGTGCGCCTCAGTGTTTTGCTCAGGCGTGTTGGCTGCCGCGACTGTGGAAAACGCATGGAGGCCGTCAGTTGGCTGGATCGCTATGCCCGTATGACGCGCCGCTTGGCCGATGCGGTCATTCAGGCCTGCGAGCGACTTCCCACCCTGCACGTGGCGCAGATGTTTGGGCTGCATTGGGACACCGTTCGGTTGCTGGAGCGTCGAGCCTTGCAGGCGGTGCTGAGTGCTTTGCCGAAGGCGCAACCACGACGCCTGATCATGGACGAGTTCGCGTTGTTCAAAGGTCATCGCTACGCCAGCGTTGTGCTGGACGCCGACACCCGACGGGTGCTGTGGATCGGCGAAGGCCGCAGCCGTGCGGCGGTCAGGCCATTCTTCGAAGAGCTTGGGCCAGAAGGTTGCGCTCAAATCGAAGCAGTGGCGATGGACATGAACACGGCGTTTGACCTGGAGGTTCGCCAGCATTGCCCAAAAGCGCGAGTGGTCTACGACCTTTTCCATGTGGTGGCCAAATATGGTCGAGAGGTAATTGATCGAGTCCGTGTCGACGAAGCTAATCGGCTACGCCATGACAGACCTGCTCGCAAGGTCATCAAGCAAGCGCGATGGTTGTTGCTGCGCAATCCAGAGAACCTGAAGAAGCCGGAACAACAGGTCCACTTGCAGGATTTGCTGGCGGCCAATCAATCGTTGATGACGGTCTATTTGATGAAGGCTGAACTCAAAACGCTCTGGACGCCGAGTGCTGCCTGGGCCTGGAGATCAGCTTGGAAGCAATGGCTTCGTCATGCCCACGAAAGCGCGATACCGGCCCTGATCCAGTTCGCCAAACGGCTAAAGGGTTACTGGCGGGGGATCGTAAGTCGGGTTCGCTGGCCAATGCACACGGGGCAATTGGAAGGGATAAATAATCGAATAAAGGTCATCAAGCGGATGGCGTACGGTTACCGGGATAGCGAGTTCTTCTTCATGAAGATCAAGAGCGTCTTTCCCGGGAATCCGTGATGAACC
>NZ_JACARC010000092.1 GCF_013386825.1 Pseudomonas sp. IPO3778 | reverse complement strand
CCGAGTGGTGGGGCAAGAGCCTTTTGGTTACTTTTGGGCTCTTTTCAAAAGTGACCCGCCGTAAGGGCGGAACCCATAGTGGCCGTTACCCAAATAACGGATATGCACACCACCCAAGCACCCAAAAAAAAGCCCCACAAATGCGGGGCCAAAAAGGTGCAGCAGTCATGCTTTAGGGCGACGATCCATCACATGGCAAGCCTTCCCCTCAGACCGCTTGATCGAATGCAGTGGCTGCAAAACGATACGCGAGCTGATCCCGATATACGTCTTGATGTGCTTGCTCAACTCACCGGCCACCGCTCTCTGCTGTTCATCATCCAGGTGCTGATGCTCCGCCTTGAGCTCCACATGCACATCCACACTGTCCAGGTTCCCATTACGATACAGATGAATCTCATAACACTCCGAAAGCTGTTTGATTTTCAGCACCTGCTCCTCAATCTGCGTGGGAAACACATTCACCCCGCGAATGATCAGCATGTCGTCACTGCGCCCGGTGATCTTGTCGATCCGCCGCATCGGCCGCGCAGTCCCCGGCAGCAACCGCGTCAGGTCCCGGGTGCGGTAGCGAATCATCGGCAACGCCTCCTTGCTCAAGGACGTAAACACCAGCTCACCCATCTGCCCATCCGGCAACACCTCACCCGTCACCGGATCAATGATTTCCGGGTAGAAGTGGTCCTCCCAAATCGTCGGCCCATCCTTGGTCTCCGCACACTCCATCGCCACCCCCGGGCCCATGATTTCCGAGAGCCCGTAGATATCCAGCGCCGTAATCCCCAGCCGCGCCTCAATGGCACTGCGCAGCTCGGCAGTCCAAGGCTCCGCACCAAAGATCCCCAACCGTAACGCCAGCTTGTGCGGATCAATCCCCTGGCGCTCGATTTCATCGGCGATGTTGAGCATGTAGGAGGGCGTGACCATGATGATGTCCGGCTGGAAATCCTTGATCAGTTGCACCTGCTTTTCAGTCTGCCCACCCGACATCGGTATCACCGTGCAGCCCAGGCGTTCCGCACCGTAGTGCGCACCAAGGCCGCCGGTAAACAGTCCGTAGCCATAGGAAATATGCACCTTGTCCCCACGCCGGCCACCGGCGGCACGGATCGAGCGGGCCACCACATTGGCCCAGGTGTCGATGTCGTTCTGGGTGTAACCCACCACCGTCGGCTTGCCGGTGGTGCCGCTGGAGGCGTGCAGGCGCACCACCTCGTTCATCGGCACGGCAAACATGCCGTAAGGGTAGCTGTCCCGCAGGTCGCTCTTGGTGGTGAACGGGAATTTGGCCAGGTCGTCCAGCGACTTGATGTCATCCGGGTGCACCCCCAGCGCGTCGAAGCGCTGACGGTACAACGGCACATTCTGGTAGGCGTGGCGCAGGCTCCAGCGCAGGCGCTCCAGTTGATGGGCGCGCAGTTGGTCGACGCTGGCGGTTTCCAGCGGGTCCAGCACAGGGTTAAGCACGGCGTTTGGAATAGGCATGTTCATGGGTTCACTCGAATTATTTTTGTGTATCAGCCCACCGCACACCGTGGGCTTTGAGTGCATGCCCCAAGGATACCGCTAGGTTCCCCGGGAATCGCGAATCTTTAGTCGGACAACCGCTCGATGATCAGTGCGATGCCCTGGCCCACGCCGATGCACATGGTGCACAAGGCGTAGCGGCCGCCACGTTCTTCCAGTTCATGCAGGGCGGTGGTCACCAGGCGTGCGCCGCTCATCCCCAGCGGGTGGCCGAGGGCGATGGCGCCGCCGTTGGGGTTGACCCGTGGGTCGTTGTCCCCCAGGCCCAGCTCGCGCAGTACCGCCAGGCCCTGGGCGGCGAAGGCTTCGTTGAGTTCGATCACGTCCATGTCCGCCAGGCTCAGGTTGGCCAGTTCCAGCACCTTGCGGGTGGCCGGCACCGGGCCGATGCCCATGATGCGCGGTTCCACGCCGGCGGTGGCCATCGCCACCACCCGGCCGCGGGCAACCAGGCCGTGACGCTTGGCAACTTCCGCGCTGGCCAGCAGCAGGGCGCAGGCGCCGTCGTTGACCCCGGATGCGTTGCCGGCGGTGATGCTGCCGCCTTCGCGGAACGGCGTGCCGAGTTTCTGCAGTTGTTCAAGGGTGGTGTCACCCCGTGGGTGTTCGTCGTGTTCCACCACCCTGGCCGGGCCTTTGCGCTGGGGGATTTCCACCGCGACGATTTCCCTGGCCAGGCGCCCGCTGGCCTGGGCGGCGGCTGCACGTTGCTGGCTGCGCAGGGCAAAGGCGTCCTGGTCGGCGCGGGAGATGTTGAACTGCTCGGCGACGTTTTCGGCGGTTTCGGGCATCGAGTCGATCCCGTAGGCTTTTTTCATCAGTGGGTTGACGAAGCGCCAGCCGATGGTGGTGTCGTACAGCTGCCCGTCGCGGGCAAATGCCTGCTCGGCCTTGCCCATTACCAGTGGCGCTCGGGACATCGATTCGACGCCGCCCACCAGCATCAGCCCGGCCTCGCCACAGCGAATCGCCCGGGCCGCGCTGCCGATGGCGTCCAGCCCGGAGCCGCACAGGCGGTTGAGGGTGGTGCCCGGCACGCTGACCGGCAACCCGGCCAGCAACGCCGACATGCGGGCCACGTTGCGGTTGTCTTCACCGGCCTGGTTGGCGCAGCCGTAGATCACATCGTCGACGCTGCTCCAGTCCACCTGCGGGTGGCGGCGCAGCAGTTCACGCAGCGGCACCGCACCGAGGTCGTCGGCGCGCACGCTGCTCAGGGCACCGGCATAGCGGCCGATCGGGGTGCGTACGGCGTCGATGATCAAGGCGTCATTCATTCGGATTCTCCTGCGCCAGCACCGTGCCGCGCACTTTGTAGGATTTGCCATGGAACAGCGCAATCAGCTGGCCCAGTTGGTTTTCGATACGGACGTCGTAGTTGCCGGTGCGCCCCGAGCGGCTTTGCTCGCG
Source organism: Pseudomonas sp. IPO3778 (assembly GCF_013386825.1). GTDB lineage: Bacteria > Pseudomonadota > Gammaproteobacteria > Pseudomonadales > Pseudomonadaceae > Aquipseudomonas. Next base: position 7,977 of record NZ_JACARC010000092.1, on the reverse strand, counting down.
GCAGTCGGCACTCAAGGTGTCCCCCAGGTGGGCCGGGGCGATGTAGTCGATGCTGCAGCCCAGCGCTACGGTGGCGTCGTTGTAGCTGTTGCAGGCCAGGGCGAAGGCCGAGTCCGCCAGCGCAAACAGGTAACCGCCGTGGCAGGTGCCGTGGCCCTGGATCATGTCGGCGCGCACGCTCATGCCCAGTCGCGCGCAGCCCGGCGCCACCGAGAGCAGGCGCATGCCCATGCCCTGGCTCGCGGCGTCGCGGCTGAACATGGCCTGGGCGCATTGGTTCGCCAGGTTCATGGCTTCATGGTTGGTCATCCCGTGCGCTCCCTTAGCGGCCCTTGAAGCTCGGGCTGCGTTTTTCCATGAAGGCGGCGACGCCTTCGCGGTAGTCCTCGCTGCGCCCGGCCAGGCGTTGCAGGTCGCGCTCCAGCTCCAGCTGTTGGTCAAAGGTGTTGCTCAGGCTGGCGTTCAGGCTGCGCTTGATCAGCGCCAGGCCGTAGGTCGGTTGGGTGGCCAGGTGGCGGGCCAGGGTCAGGGCTTCGTGGCGCAGTTCGGTGTCGTCCACGCAACGGTAGATCAAGCCCCATTGCTCGGCTTGCTCGGCGCTCAGGCGGTTGCCCAGCAAGGCCAGCGCCTTGGCCCGGGCCATGCCCACCAGGCGCGGCAAGGTCCAGGTGCCGCCGGAGTCGGGGATCAGGCCGATCTTGCAGAAGGCTTGAATGAAGCTTGCCGAGCGCGCCGCCAGCACCAGGTCGCAGGCCAGGGGAATGTTCGCGCCGGCCCCGGCTGCCACGCCGTTCACCGCGCAGATCACTGGCAGGGGCAGGTCGCGCAGCTGGCGGATCAGCGGGTTGTAGAACGTCTCGATGGACTGCCCCAGGTCCGGCACGGCGCTGCCGGGTGCCACGTTACGGTCGCTGAGGTCTTGCCCGGCGCAAAAGCCACGGCCTTCACCCGTCAGCAGCAGTACCCGCACATCGGGACTCTCCTGGACCACCTTCAGCGCCTGCCGGACTTCGCCGTGCATCTGCGCATTGAAGCTGTTGAGCTGGTCGGGGCGGTTGAGGCTGAGCAGGGCGACGCCGGCCTCGATGGAAAACAGGATGTGTTCGAAGTTCATGGTCGTGAGGCCCTCACGGTGCACGCTCGGCGGTCAGCCGGCTCATTATTGGATCGGCCTGGTCAGCCGGTTTTGCCGGAGTATAGCTTTAACGTGATACATAAATGCAATGATAAAATTGATTTGGTGTGTCTTATGTTGCGAGCATTGAAAATGGCTCATGCTTGGTATTGACCCGTTAACGCCTGATAAAACCCATATTTCATTGGCTTTTACTTGATTTTCAAGGGCGTAGGGCAAAGTCGTCTCGGTGAGCATTTCAAGCGATACGCTTTTTCAGCTTTGTGCTTATAAAAATGATGTGATACAAAATAAACCAAGATCGGCATCGCTTTGCGAATACGCCCTAAAAGGAAGCCTCCATGACCTGCTACAGCCTCGACGGCCTGACCCCGGTGGTCGACCCCACGGCCTATGTCCATCCCTCGGCGGTGCTGATCGGCGACGTGATCATCGGCCCCCATTGTTATGTGGGGCCACTGGCGAGTTTGCGCGGCGACTTCGGGCGCATCGTCCTTGAAGAGGGCGCCAACCTGCAGGACACCTGCGTGATGCACGGTTTCCCGGACAGCGACACGGTGGTGGAGCGCAACGGCCATATCGGCCATGGCGCGGTGCTGCACGGTTGCCGGATCGGCACTGATGCGCTGGTGGGCATGAATGCAGTGGTGATGGACAACGCGCGCATCGGCGCTCGCTCGTTCGTCTCGGCGGCGGCGTTTGTCAAAGCCGGTTTCGAGTGCCCCGAGCAGTCCCTGGTGATGGGCACGCCGGCCAGCGTCAAGCGCCGCCTCAGCGACGAAGAGGTGCACTGGAAGCAGACCGGCACCCGCGAATACCAGCGCCTGGCCCAGCGTTGCCTGGAGCAGATGCACGAATGCGAACCCCTGAGCGCACCGGAGGCCGACCGCCCACGGATCAGCGACAGCGGCCTGCGGCCCAAGGGCACCTGAATCGCCTGCATCCCGACGCCGCTAAAAACGGTATATTTTCTCTTTTTGCCTCGGTACGCCCATGTCGTCACTGACACCCCTGAACCAACTGATTACCCGCTTCCAGGAGCAGACGCCGATTCGCGCCAGTTCCTTGATCATCACCTTGTACGGGGACGCCATCGAGCCTCACGGCGGGACGGTGTGGCTGGGCAGCCTGATCCAGTTGCTCGAGCCCATTGGCATCAACGAACGGCTGATCCGCACCTCGATCTTCCGCCTGACCAAGGAAGGCTGGTTGACCGCCGAAAAGGTCGGGCGTCGCAGCTACTACAGCCTGACCGGTGCCGGGCGCCGGCGTTTCGACAAGGCCTTCAAGCGGGTCTACAGCTCCAGCGTCCCGGCGTGGGATGGTTCGTGGTGCCTGGTGATGCTCACACAGCTGACCCAGGACAAGCGCAAACAGGTGCGTGAAGAATTGGAGTGGCAAGGTTTTGGTGCGATAGCCCCCACCGTGCTGGCCTGCCCGCGCAGCGATCGCGCCGACGTCAACGCCACCTTGCTCGACCTCGGCGCCCAGGAAGACACCATCGTCTTCGAGACCACCGCTCAAGATGTGCTGGCGTCCAAGGCCCTGCGGGTGCAGGTGCGCGAGAGCTGGAACATTGAAGAGCTGGCGGCCCATTACAGCGAGTTCATCCAACTGTTCCGACCGCTCTGGCAAGCGCTTCGCGAGCAGGAACAGCTTGCGCCCGCGGACTGTTTCCTGGCACGGGTCCTGCTTATTCATGAGTACCGCAAACTGCTGCTGCGCGATCCGCAATTGCCCGACGAATTGCTCCCCGGCGATTGGGAAGGCCGCGCCGCCCGGCAGTTGTGCCGCAATATTTACCGGTTGATCTACGCCAAGGCCGAGGAATGGCTGAACAGCGCGCTGGAAACCGCCGACGGCCCGTTGCCGGACGTTGGCGAGAGTTTTTACCGGCGGTTCGGAGGCCTGAAATAAGGAGCGACGCTGTTCAGGAGAACGGGTGGAGTGATGTGGCGTAGAGAATAAAAATAAGCCTGCGTGAGGCCTGAACATGATGTCTTCAATTGCACAGCGCGGTGATGGGTTCGACCAATGGATCCATCAGATCAATCAGATCTGTGGCGCGTTCGACGGGCAAATCCTCGGGGAGGGTTTCTCCGGGCAGATCCGCGAATACCAGAGCGGCGCGCTGAAGCTCAGCTTCGTCGACGCCTGCCAGGCGCGGCTGTTTCGCACCCCTACCCAAATCGCGGCGGGCGAGGGCGGCAAGTACTTTGCCGTGTTCCAGCTCGACGGCACGGCCGGCATGGCCCAGGGCGACAGCAAGGCGCTGTTGCGCGCCGGCGACATCACCCTGATCGATGCGGCCCACCCCAGTGATTTCACCTACAGCGAGAACTCGCGGCAGTTATCGCTGATCCTGCCGTCGTACCTGGTGGAGCAGACCTTGCGCTTCAACCCGGTCAAATGCGGGCATCGGATCGAGGCGAGTTCGCCGATGGCGATGCTGTCCCGGCAACTGATCCTGGAGGCCACCCGGCAAGACAACCTGACCTTGCAGGAAAGCGAGGCGACGCTGGAAGCGATCATCAATTTGCTGCGTCCGGCCATCAGCCAGGCGGGCGAGGGTAGCGACGCCCATGAGCGGGTGTTTCGCAAGACCCTGGAGTGCATTGACCAGCACATTCGTTCCGAAGAGCTGTGCCCGGAGTGGCTGGCGCGGGAGGTGGGGATGTCGGTGCGCGGGCTGTACCGGATCTTTGCGCGCAAGGGGTTGGTGGTGGCGCGGTACATCAAGAACCGGCGGCTGGATTTGTGTGCCGAGTCGCTGCGCCAGTCCAGGGTGGAAGAGAAGCTTTCGGTGTTGGGGTATTCGTGGGGGTTTTCCGATTCCAGCTACTTTTCGACCGCGTTCAAGTCGCGGTTTGGCATTGCGCCGGGAGAGTACCGCAAGCAACACGCCTGAACTGTAGGAGCTGGCTTGCCTGCGATAGCGGAGTGTCAGCTACCCATTCCTGGCTGACCCACCGCTATCGCAGGCAAGCCAGCTCCCACAGGTTTCAGTTGGGCATTCCGTCTTCAATCGCAATCCCTTGCGCGCGCATCTCCTTGATCAACCCCGCCCGAGTGCCCGGCAGATTGAGCATCGCCTTGTGCCGCAACTCCGTCACTTCCGCAGCGCTATAGGGCTTGTAATCCACCGGCGTACTCTTGCCGGCCATCCCGTCCGGGCGCATCAGCCAGTTCAGCAGATCCGCCAGTTGCCCATCGTTCAGCGCCGACTGCGACATCCCCGGCACCCGTACCAAAAACTCCCGACCACCCGGCACCTTCAGGAAGTTGCCGACAAACCCGGTCATCCTCGGCGTGTCGTTGGCCGCCGAGCCCATGCCGCTGCCCAAATGGCACCCGGCACATTGCAGCTGGTAGTTGGTCGCCACGCTGTACCCCGCCTGGGCGATGGGCGTTTGCGGCGATTCATTACCCGGTGCGTGCTTCTGGTTCGGATTGGGAATCGCCCGTGCCTGGGCGAGCGGCGCGGCGAAGACACACATCAAGCTCAGCAAAAACAACGTACGCATGACAAGCCTCTTGCACTGACCTGTGGCGAGGGAGCTTGCTCCCGTTGGGCTGCGCAGCGGCCCCAAGATCTTTGGGAGCGCTTCGCACTCCAGCGGGAGCAAGCTCCCTCGCCACAGGGGTGAGTTAAACCGCGACGCCGCGAATGATCGAGACCGTGCAGTGGTAGATGTGGGATTTGGCCGCCAGGCACCAGTTCACATCGTTGTTGTTGAACGGCCGGTATGCTGGCTCCTCACTGTCGTTACGCGTGCACGCGCACTGGGCGCAGCTTTGCTTACCGCAGCAGTCGTTATAGGAAATGATGTAGTCCTTGCCATCCGCCGGGTTGCGGCAGGTGCCGATCCAGGTCACCTGGGACGCTTCGGTGCCGGGTGGGCAGGACGTCACCGAACCGCCGCAGCAACTGCACAGGAAACCGTCGATGGAGCAGTAGCGCCAGTAGTCGCAGCTGTTCGGATCGCCCGGGTCACCGGCCTTCGGGTTATCGGCCGCCAGCGCCTTGCTGGTGCGGTCCAGGGGCAGCAGCAGGGGCAAGGCGGCGCCTGCGACCATCAGCGAACCCATACGGGCCAACAGTTTGCGCCGTGAGGTGGTGTCGGCCAGGCGACGGGTCGAGCGCTCGAATAACAGATCCAGCAATTTCATGAGAGTCTCCCTGCCTTATCAGTGGCTATGGCCGTGGCTGTGATCGTGGGGCTGCGGCTGGCTGTTGAGGTATTCCTGCAGCGTGGCGCTTTTCAGGTGCTCGACTTCGAACAGGCTGTCCAGGTGCTCGCGGGAATTGACCAGGCCTTTGGCGCGCAAGGTGCCGCTCTTGTCGATCAGCGCGGCGTAGGGCAGCTTGCCGATCTGGTAGGTCATGCCGACTTCCGGCCCGACCACGTAGGTGACGTCGTCCAGCTTGTGCTCGGTGATCAGTGCTTGCTGGGCTTCCATGTCGCCGTCGCTGATAAACACCACGTCGAGGCGATCGGCTTGTTCCTTGGCGATGGATTTGATCGCCGGCAACAGGGATTTGCAGATCGGGCAGGTGGGCGAGAGGAAGAACAGCAACTGGTTCTTCTCGCCGGCGTAACCGAAGTTCACCGGGCGGCCTTTACGGTCGGACGCGGTGACTTGCGGCGCCGGCTCGTTGACCGCCACGCCCTTGTCGACCATCAGCGCGCCGGCCGGAGCGATGCGCCCGTGCAGCACGCCGATCTGGCGCACCAGGCCCATCACGGCAAATGCCAGTGCCAGCAGCAGCACCCACAGCAGTACGTTGGAAACAATTAGGCCTTCCATTGATCACCTACCAATCAGTTTGAGCAGAAGAGGGGAGTTCGCCAGCAGGCCATCGGCTGCGGCGTAAATCAGCAGCGCGACGGCGCTGGCGGCGACGGTGACGAAACCGTCGAAAAAACCCAGGTCACGGGCAATCGGCAACACGCTGGCCAGCAGGGCTACAGCCACCAGGGCGCCGTTGCGCAGCAACAGGATCGGCCGCAACGGCTGCGCCTGGTCGGGGCCTGCGCAACCGCAGTCGATGTCCCGGCGGCCGCGCCACAGGTTGATGCCAATCGCGGCGGCGTACAGCGCAATCAGGCCGGCGGCGCTGAGGGCTGCAACGGCGCGGGTGGCCGGAACCAGCAAGGCAAAGGCAATCACCAACTCCACGGCCGGAATCACCCGGGCGGCGGGGCGCGTCAGGGCTTCGGGCAGCAATTGGTAGTCCGCCAGTTGCCGGGCGAAGCGTGCCGGTGCGCGCAACTTGTGGGTCGCGGCACTGGCCAGCAACACCGCAATGGCGAGGGCGCTGGCAATGATGAAGATCGGGTCGATATGCATGGCCGAACCTCTTTAGTAGGTCATGATCTGGGTCGCGGTCTTCGCCACCTTGGCCATGCTACCGGTGAGTTTGTTGGTCTTGAGGTCGAAGATCTGCAAACCGCCTTCGACGTCGGCGCCCAGCAGCAGGGGCTTGTCGTCGCCGGTGGCCTGCATGCTCCAGACCGGGGTCGGGGCTTCCAGGGTAGCTATCTTTTTCATGGTCTTGAGGTCGTAGGCCCAGATGATAGTGCTGGGGTCTTCCCACTTCATCGGTTCGTGGTTGTCGTGCATCAGCACGTACAGGCGGTTGAGTTTTGGCGCCACGGCCATCAGCTGCCAGCCGCCCGGGGCCCAGCCGGTTTTCTTTTCTGCGTCGGTGGTGAGTGACCACGATGGCAGGATTTTCGGGGTGTCGCCGGAGAAGTCGACAGGGCGGATGGTGCCGGTGGTGGTGGTGAAGTAGTAGGTGTCGCCCACGTTGACCGCGCGTTCGTTGAGCTTCTCGGCGTTGGGGTCGAAGAAGTGGGTGCGGTTGCGTGAGGTTTCCTGGCCTTGTTCGTTCAGCGTGACCACTTGCAGGCTGCCGTCGCCGCACAGGGAGGCGAAGCGGCGGGTGCCCACCGGGTAGTTGAGTACGCAGCCCGGGATCGCGATTTCGGCGGTGACGGCGCGGGATTGGGTGTCGACCACGGTGACCGAGGTGGACGGGGTGAAGTTATAGACGTAGACAAAGCGGTCATCGCCGCTGGTTTTCAGGCCGTAGCGCTGGGTCAGGGATTCGGCGCGTTTGTTCGGGATCAGGACTTCCCAGGCCGGTGACAGGCTGGAGCTGTCCCAGGCGGTGAGCACGTCGGTACGGTCGCCCCGGGTGCCGCGGGAATAGTAAATATCGGCGCTGTACAGGGTCTTTTGGTCGTGGCTCAGGGCCGAGGGGGCGGCGAAGCCGGTGGGGACCATGCCGAGGATGCGTTTTTTGTCGGGGTCGACGACGGTGACGCGGCCGACCACGAAGCTTTCGAACTCGACGTCGACCACGAAAGCGCGGTGGGCTTCGGGTGGGAAGGCAAGGGTGGTCTGGCCGATGGTGTCGGGCGGTAGGTCCGCCTGGGCGCTGTTCAAGCCGAGTACAAGCAGGCCCAGACCCAGCGCTGACTGTACGTTGATCCTGTTGCTTCGCATTAGGGGCACTCCCTGAATTATTGTGTTTTGCTAATCGCGGGTGCTTTGGCAGATTCTTGCAACTGGATTCTGCCTTGTGGGGTGAATGCAAGAATTGTTGTGGCTGCCAAGTGGTTGTGTGTCTGTGCCAATGGTTTGGGGTGGGGTGTATATCCGTTTCTGCGGTAACGGCGGCTATGGGTTCCGCCCTTACGGCGGGTCACTTTTGGAAAAGAGCCCCAAAAGTAACCAAAAGGGCTCTTGCCCCACCACTCGGCACCTCGCTTAGGCTCGGTGTGCCCGCACTCCGGCATTGCTCCGCGGGCCGCCGCGACGGGGCGTCCCTGCCC
>NZ_JACARC010000091.1 GCF_013386825.1 Pseudomonas sp. IPO3778 | reverse complement strand
CGGCTAAACCGGCGTCCTGCCGGTTTACCCGCTCCGTACTACCTGCGTTCGGCCAGCGTGGTTTAACGGGGCGCCTAAGATCAAGATCAAAAGCAGATCAAGAGCACAGCGGCCTACCGGCCGGCTTGAGTGGTGTGAAGCAAAAGCAAAATCAAAATCTAAAGCGGGCACGATCCCCTGTAGGAGCTGGCTTGCCCGCGAAGGTCGTTAACGATGACGCGGGCATCCTGATTCAACGCGGCGCTCTCAGGTTTTTCGCGAGCAAGCTCGCTCCTACAGAAAAGCAGCTCTGCTTTCGCTTTGGCTTTTGCTGTGGCTTCTACCACTCAAGCCGGCCGGTAGGCCGCTGTGCTCT
>NZ_JACARC010000090.1:432-10770 GCF_013386825.1 Pseudomonas sp. IPO3778 | reverse complement strand
CACCGCAGTCCAGAAGTGTTAACCCAATCACTGTGGGAGCTGGCTTGCCTGCGATAGCGGCGTTGGCTGACACACCGCTATCGCAGGCAAGCCAGCTCCCACATTAAACCGGGTTATCCAATTGAATCAGCGGCGGGTCAGTGGCTGCGCTGCGAACTTCACACCCGCCAACCCATGCTCGATCAGCGCACGAATATTGCCGTGGTCACTGCCCTCGGGTGTGGCCAGTACCGAACGGTAATGCTCGCCAAAGGCCAACAGCGCTTTCCGGTTAGAAGGACGCTGCGTTCTAAACCCTAGAAATAAAAAAACCGGCTGCGAGGCCGGTTTTTTTATGTCCGCGATTTATGTCGCACCGCAGTCCAGAAGTGTTAACCCAATCACTGTGGGAGCTGGCTTGCCTGCGATAGCGGCGTTGGCTGACACACCGCTATCGCAGGCAAGCCAGCTCCCACATTAAACCGGGTTATCCAATTGAATCAGCGGCGGGTCAGTGGCTGCGCTGCGAACTTCACACCCGCCAACCCATGCTCGATCAGCGCACGAATATTGCCGTGGTCACTGCCCTCGGGTGTGGCCAGTACCGAACGGTAATGCTCGCCAAAGGCCAACAGCGCTTCCTGGTCGCTCAGGCCTTCCAGCAACGCCAGGCCCAGGGTCTTGCACGAACCTTCGTTCTGCCCGGCGGCGTTTTCCACGCTGCCGTTGGTGAAGGCTTGTGGCTGATAGTCGTAACCGGCGGCAACAAAGGCCAGTGTATCGGCGAAGGCGTGTTCGCCGCTGTTGAGGCGGGCGCGCAGGGTGTTCAGGTCAGTCATGGGTTTTTCCTTTGGCGAATGCCGCTTGCTGTTCGGCACTGGCTTCTTGCTGGTATTGGGCTTTCCACTCGGCGTACGGCATGCCGTACACCACTTCACGGGCGTCATCGAGGCTCAGCTCGATCTGGCGCTCGTCGGCCTCGGCCTTGTACCACTTGGACAAGCAGTTACGGCAGAAGCCCGAGAGGTTCATCAGGTCGATGTTCTGCACATCCTTGCGGCTGTCCAGGTGGGCCACCAGCCGGCGGAAGGCGGCGGCTTCGAGTTCGAGGCGTTGTTGATCGTTCATGGTGCTCACTGCAAAGGTAAGGGTTGGCGGCTGGCCGCCAGGGTGATCGACACCGACTCGGCAAAACGCAGCGCATGGGGTTTGTCGACTTCGACTTCGGCGTACAGCACCGACGTGTTGCTCATCACCAGGTCGAGGATCTCCTGGGTCAGGCGCTCCAGCAGGGCAAAGCGGTTGCCTTCCACGTGGGCGATGATGGCCTTGGTGATGGTGCGGTAGTTCAGCGCGTGGTCGATGTCGTTGTCGCGTACGGCTTCCTGGGCGGCATACAGGATGGTCAGGTTGATCAACACATCCTGCTTGTTGAGGATTTCGTCCTCGTTGATCCCGATAAACGTGCGCAGGCACAGGTCTTTGACCCGGATGCGCGCCATGCCTGGCTGAAGTTGTGGCATTGCTACTTGCTCCGTCCAATCAATTGCAGGAACTCCATGCGCGTGGTGTTCGACTCGCGAAAGGCGCCGAGCATCACCGAGGTGTTCATGGTTGAATTCTGTTTTTCGACACCGCGCATCATCATGCACATGTGCTTGGCTTCGATCACCACCGCTACGCCGGACGCTTGGGTGACGTGCTGGATGGCGTCGGCGATTTCCCGCGTGAGGTTCTCCTGGATCTGCAGGCGTCGGGCGAACATGTCGACGATACGCGCCAGCTTCGACAGGCCGAGAACTTTGCCGGTCGGAATATAGGCCACGTGGGCCTTGCCGATAAAAGGCAGCAGATGATGCTCGCACAGCGAATACAGTTCGATGTCCTTGAGGATCACCATCTCGTCGTTGTCGGAGGCAAACAGTGCACCGTTGACGATTTCCTCAAGGTTTTGCTCGTAGCCATGACACAGGTACTGCATGGCCTTGGCGGCTCGCTTTGGCGTGTCGAGCAAGCCTTCGCGCTCGGGGTCTTCACCCAGGCCCTTGAGAATTTCGCGGTAGTGGTGGGGCAGGGATAAAGTCATACAACATCCTCGCAAACGGCTTACTTGATATGCCGCCCGCCGTTGACGGTCAGGGTAGTACCGGTGACATACGGGTTATCCAGCAGGTAACGCACGCTCTGGTAAATCACCTCGGGGCCGGGCTCGATGCCCAAGGCGGCCTTGGCCAGTACCTTGGCGCGGTAGGCCGCGTCATCGCCCTCGTTGAACATCACCATGGCCGGGGCAATGCCGTTGACCTTGATCTGCGGTGCCAGTTGCGCGGCAAACGACAGCGTCAGGCTGTCGAGCCCGGCCTTGGTGGCACAGTAGGCAATGTGCTGGCGGCTGCCCTTGCGGGTCACGTCATCGCTGATGTGCACGATATCCGCAGGGGTGGAGCGTTGCAGCAAGTCAGAACAATGCAGGTTGATCAGGTAAGGCGCAAGCATGTGCACGCTGAACATGTCGGCAAAGGCACGGCTCTCGTCGCCGGGCGTTTCCGCTTCCCAGGCCGAGGCATTATGAATGATCGCCCGCAGGCTTTGGGTGTGTGTCTTCAGTTCGTCGATGAACGCGAGAATACCGGCCTCACAGGAAAAGTCGGCAAACAGGCCAACTGCACCGCGCTCGCGCAAGGTGTGCACGCCGGGACGGTCGCTGCGGTAGCTGAAAATCACCGGCTGCCCGTCGTCCAGAAGGCGCAGGGCGCAATGCAGGCCGACGCGCTGGCCGGCACCGGTGATCAGGATCGGGGCGGGAGTTGAAGGCATGGGAGGCTCGAGTCGCTGGCAGGCTAAAACTATACCAGCGAGCGGCCTCCCTTGTACTCAAGCGGCGGCTTCGGTCGGTTTTACGCGGGCCGGCGTGGGGTGCAGCCAGCTCGCGAGCAGGTGTGTCGACAACGGAATAAAGAAGTAAACCATCAGCGGGGTGAGTGCGAGGGTGCTGACCAATACGCGGCTCAACAAACCCAACTCGCTGAGCAGCGGCTCAAGGCCGAAATTGAACAGCAGCGACACCGGGAAAAACGCCAGCCAGATCGCCACGGCCTGTTTCCAGCGCGGCGGTCGTGCCGCAGCGGCGCCAAACCAGCCGTCTATACCGCGTACGCGATGCTCTGACGGCGCCGCAAACAGCTCACTGCCACGACCCAGCCATGCGCTGCGGGACGCAGAAAACTCCCACGCATGCAGGGTTTTTTCGTCGGCGAAGCGGAAAATAATCTGGAATTCATCATCGTTGGGCGGCGGTGCAAGCACGCCGGAGCCCAGGTAACCGGGAAAGTCCGTGGCCAATTGCTCGCCTTCGCGCAGCCAGGCCATCAACTCTTCATAACGACCTTTGGCCACGCGACGCGCAACCATCAGGGTAACGGGGGAGGTAGACATTGTGTATCTCCATAAGGATCAGGTGCGCTGGGCCGGGTAGGTGGCGCACGAACGAAGCTGCGGGGTAAGCAGCCACGTTGAAAAAACAGGCAAGGATTATTCCTGTTTTGAAAAAATACGCCAGCGGCACTGGTCGGTTAACCGAAGACCTTGAATCAGACAGTTGTATGGGCGTTAAATAGGATCCAACTTTCCCCCGAAGAATCAGTGCCCTGATGTCCGTAATGACTGCCCCCCTCCCTGATATGGCGCATGGCAATCCTGCTGATTCCGATGAGTTGTTTCCGATTCGCGAAGTGGCGAGATTGACAGGCATCAACCCCGTCACCCTGCGCGCCTGGGAGCGGCGTTATGGGCTGATCCAGCCGGTTCGCACCGAAAGCGGGCACCGTCTGTATTCGCGCACGGATATCGAGACCGTTCATCGCATCCTTGACTGGATCGAGCGCGGCGTGGCGGTGAGCAAGGTCGGTAAGATCCTTGCCCGCGATGATCAGCCTGCCGGGAAAGGGGCCGTTGCGCCCTTGGAGGCTGCACACGAATGGAGCCAGTGGCAGCAGCAACTGCGAACGGCCGTCGGTGCCTTCGACGACCGGCAGCTGGACCGGTTGTATGGCCAGGTCTTCGCGGCCTACCCGGTCGCGGTGGTTTTCCAGGACATCCTGATGCCCCTCTGGCAGGAACTGTTGCGTCACCAAGGGCTTTTTGGCCAAACCAGCGAGTGGCTGTTTTTTGATGGCTTCCTGCGCAGCCGCACCTGGAAACGCCTGCAGACAGGCTGTGCCTCTGGGGCTCCACGGGTCTTGCTGGCGGCCATCGCCGGGGAATGCCGAGAGCTGGAGCTGTTGGTCGCAGGCCTGTTGATGAGCGGCGATGAGTTAGCGGTCAAGGTCCTGAGCGTGGGCCAGCCGATCGATGAATTGACGCTGATTTGTGAAAAAACCAAGCCGCAAGCCCTTGTGGTGTTCTCCAATCACTCGCCCACCCACGAATTTCCCCGGCGCCTTGAGCGACTGGCCTTGACCCTGGATTGCCCGTTATTGCTGGCCGGCGATGCGGCGGAATTGGCGCAGGAGCAACTGCAGGGGTCGGTGGTCGGCTGTCTGGGCAATGACGGGCGATTGATGCAGCGCCGCCTGCAGCAGTTTGTGCGCGGCAGCCTGGACAGCTGATTTCAGGCGTGGACTTCGGGGTGAAACAGGCGGTGTTGCTGCAGGATAAATTGGCGCAGGCGCTCGGTTTCATCCACGTCATGCTGGCTTAAGCGGTAGGCGAACAACCCCCGGGCATTTTCCCGCTCCAGGGTGCCGCGCACCGAGATGCGCTCGTAGCCAGACGGGCTGAACCACAGGGAAAAGGTTCTGGGCGCCTTGATCCGCCCGCGAATCTCCACCAGCAACCCCTTGAACGACACCTCATGCACCCACAGTGCCGCAGGCTGCCCCTTGATGTTTTCCAGCGGCACCGGTTCTTCAAGCGCCAGGCGCCAGGGGCGGATCATTGGGCCGTCTTCGAAAATGCTCGGCACACCCAACCGCAAATGCACGGCATGAAACTCGTCTTCCACCAATTGCAGTGGAAAGCTCATTTGCTGGTTGTCGAATTGCGCCTGCAGGGTGACATGGTCATGGGCGGCCAGGCGGGTGAGCAGATCACGAATCTGCGCACCGCCGTTGACCGTCAGGCTCGACGACGCGTCCCGCACGTTGAGTTGCGGGTTATGGTGCATGGTCTGAATAAAATCCAGCTCGTCCTGCGTCAAAAGCGCGTCGCGTTGCATTGATCTTGCTCAAGGCTGAGGTATTAAAACGCCATTATCTCTCTAAAGACCGCGGTTTCTAGTTTTTGTTAGATCCGCTCGTCGCCTTGAGGGCGGACAGCTCGGCCTTGAGGTCGGCCAATTGGGTCTCCAGTTGCGCCACACGCTGCTGGGCCTTGACCTGAAGCGTCACGTCCTTCTGCACGCCGACGAAATACGTCTGCTTGTCGGCCGGGTTGTAAACCGTTGATAACGACAGCTCATTCCAGAAATGAGTGCCGTCCTTGCGGTAATTACGCAGCACTTCCCGGCACGAACTGCCGCTGTCCAGGGCTTCGCGAATTGCCATCAGCCCTGGTTGGTCACGGTCGCCGGCTTGCAGGAAGCGGCAATCCTGATAGAGGATTTCGTCGAGGGTGTAGCCGGTCATGCGCTCGAAGGCCGGGTTCACGTAGATCAGCGGCTTGTCCTTGCCTTCGCGCTCGGCAACCACGATGCCGTCGTTGGAGGCGTTGATCACCAGTTGCATCAGCTTGGCGTTAATCATTGAGCGGTCCATGGCTTGTCTTGGGAATTTGCAGTTTAAGACATGCCGGCAGCCTGTCCACTTGTCCTAGCTGTTAATATCCCAGGCTTTTAGTCAGTTACAGGATCAGATTGATGAAAGTCGCCATCCTTTCCGGCTCGGTGTACGGCACGGCTGAAGAAGTTGCCCGCCACGCTGCCAGCATCCTCAACGCCGCCGGTTTCGACGCCTGGCACAACCCGCGTGCCACCCTGGCTGACGTGCAGGGCTTCGCCCCCGAGGCTTTTTTGGCGGTGACCTCCACCACCGGCATGGGCGAATTGCCCGATAACCTGCAGCCGCTGTATTCGACCATTCGCGACCAGCTTCCGGCTGCCTGGCGTGGCTTGCCAGGCGCGGTGATCGGTCTGGGCGACGCCAGCTATGGCGACACCTTCTGCGGTGGCGGCGAGCAAATGCGCGAATTGTTCGCGGAACTGGGGGTGCATGAAGTGCTGCCGATGCTGCGCCTGGACGCCAGCGAAAGCGTGACCCCGGAAGCCGACGCCGAACCCTGGCTGGCCGAGCTGGTCACTGCACTGCGCGGTTGACCGGGAACTCGCGCAATAACGCCAGCCAGGCCTGGGCGGCTTTCGACAGATAGGCGCCCTCACGCCAGATAAAGGCAATGTCCCAGCGCAGGTATTCCGGCGCCTTGAGCGTGAGACGCACCACCCCGGGCCGCACCAGGCCCCGGGCGACCACGCTGGGCAGCAGCACCACGCCCTGGCCGGCGGCCACCAAGGCGGCGAGAAAATCCGCCTGGCCACTGCGCCCGCTTTCCTTCGGGGTAAAGCCCAGTTGCTGACAGGCCTGCAGCAGGCGGTCGTTCAACACAAAACTGCGCTGGTACATCAGGAACGGCGTGTCGGCCAATTCCTCCAGGCGGATCTGTGCGTTATCCGCCAGGGGATGGTCCATCGGCAGCAGGGCGTCCAGCGGCTCATCGCAGAAGGCTTGCCAGGCGAATGCCGGGTCGCTGGGCATCAGGCTGCCGCCCACTTCCAGTTCGCCACTCAGGATCGCCTGTTCGATATTGCGGCTGCCGCCTTCCAGCAACTGAATGGTCACATTCGGGTAGCGCCGCCGGTATTCGGCAAACAGCCCGGCGAACAGCGTGTCACCGCCCAACTGCGGCAGGCCCATGCGCAGCTCGCCGCGGGTCAGCTGGTTCAAGTCATCCAGCTCGCTGAGCAACTCGGCTTGCTGGCGCAGCATCGCCTCGGCCCGCTGCAACACCACCTGGCCGGCGGCCGTCAGGCGAATTTGCGAACCGAGGCGATCCAGCAGCGGCGTGCCCAGGCTTTGCTCCAGTTGGGCCACCTGCTTGCTGACGGCGGACTGGCTGATGTGCAGGGTTTTGCCGGCCTGGGTAAAACCGCCCCGATGGATCACTTCGACAAAGCTGCGCAGCTGTTTAAATTCCATCGACCTGATTCCAGTTTGGAATAGTTTGCAGTCTAACAATTCGCTGTGGGGATGCCAGAGGGCTCTCTAAAATGGGAGCCCTGCGAGGACCCAAAGCCCATGAAACGTTTCACCTTCAAAGTCGTCGGTCGGTTGTTGACTGAACTGATTGTGCTGTTGGCTATTTATTTTCTGGGCTGCCAATTGGCGGCCTGGCTGAGCTGGCCTATTCCTGGCGGTGTGGTCGGCCTGGGCCTGTTGCTGCTGACCTTCGCCACGGGCCTGGTGAAACCGGCGGCCCTGCAATTGGGCGCCGGTGTGCTGATGGCGGAGATGCTGCTGTTCTTTATTCCTGCATTGATGAGCCTGCTGGACTACGGCGGCCTGGTGCGCCACGACGGCTGGCGGATCATGCTGGTGATCGGCTTCAGCACCTTGTCGGTGATGCTGGTGACGGCCTTTACCGTGGAATTCGTGTGCCGCTGGAAGCTGCGCCATGAAGCTTGAACTGATGCCGATGTTCTGGCTGGCGCTGACCCTCGGCGCCTATGGTTTCAGCCGCTGGATCTACCGGCGCACCGGGCGCTACCTGTTGTCGCCGCTGATTCTGGTGCCCGCCCTGTTGCTGGCGGTGGCCGTGCCCATGAAAACCGCCTACGCCGAATATTCCACCGACACCCACTGGCTGATGCTGGTGCTGGGCCCGGTGACCGTGGCGTTCGCGATTCCCATCTGGCAACAGCGCCAATTGCTGATGCGTCATTGGTCCGCCCTGTTGCTGGGCATGGTGGCGGGCAGCGCGGCGTCCATCGCCACCTCCTATGGCCTGGCCAAGGCGCTGGCCCTCGACAGCTCGGTCACCCTGTCGTTGGTGCCCCGTTCGATCACCACGCCGTTTGCCATGCCCGTGTCTTCCGACCTGGGCGGCGTGCCGGAACTGACGGCTGTATTCGTGATGTTCACTGGTGTGTTCGGCGCCATGCTCGGCGGCGTACTGCTCAAGTGGCTGCCATTGCGCACGCCCCTGGCCCGCGGTGCCCTGTTTGGCGTGGGTGCCCACGGCGCGGGTGTGAGCCGGGCCCATGAAGTGGGCGGGGAGGAAGGCTCGGTGGCGGGGCTGGTGATGGTGCTGACCGGGTTGCTCAACCTGTTCGCGGCGCCTTTATTGGCGTCGCTTCTCTGACGCAATTTCAACAAATCGAAACTATGCTCAGGACTGACCCGTTCGGTCATCAAGCTGGCTGCCAATGCAACTACGGCGGGGTCCAGGTCTGACTAGACTGCCTCTTCTGCCTGGATTGCCCCTTCACTCAAAAAAATAATAAAACGCGCCAAGGAGGTCATTGCCGTGAGCCTAGCCACTGTTCAATCGACACACAGCGTAAAAGATCAGGTCAGCGCTGCCGAATGGCAGACCCGCGTCGACCTTGCCGCGTGCTACCGCCTGGTCGCGATGCATGGGTGGGACGACCTGATTTTCACCCACATCTCGGCCAAGGTGCCGGGCACCGAAGACTTTCTGATCAACCCCTACGGGCTGATGTTCCACGAGATCACCGCCTCGAACCTGGTGAAGGTCGACCAGGCCGGCAACAAGCTGATGGCCAGCCCCTACGAGGTCAATCCGGCGGGCTACACCATCCACAGCGCGGTACACGAAGTGCGTCACGACGTGGTCTGCGTCCTGCACACCCACACCGCTTCCGGCATCGCCGTTTCTGCGCAGAAACAGGGGGTGTTGCCCATCAGCCAGCAGTCGTTGTTCGTGCTGTCCAGCCTGGCTTACCACGCCTACGAAGGCGTGGCGCTGAACCACGAGGAAAAGGCCCGCTTGCAGGCGGACCTGGGCGAAAACAACTTCCTGATGTTGCACAACCACGGCCTGCTGACCTGTGGGGGCACCATCGCCGATACCTTCCTGATGATGTTCACCTTCCAGCGCACCTGCGATATCCAGGTGATGGCGCAGAACGGTGGCGCTGAATTGATCAGCATTGCGCCACAGATATTGGCCGGTGCCCGGGCGATGATCGCCGGGGTCACCAAAAGCGCCCAAGGCATGGGCGGCGCGCTGGCATGGCCGGCGTTGCTGCGCAAGCTGGACGCACTCGACCCCGGGTATAAAAGCTGATGCCACTCGCCGAGATTCCGCTGCGTATCTGGCGCCAGCGCGCCCAGAGCTTCGAGTTTCGCGGCCGCACCATTCGTTACTGGGTGGCGGGGCAGGGCGAGCCGTTGCTGCTGATCCATGGGTTCCCCACGGCCAGTTGGGATTGGCATTACCTCTGGCAGCCGTTAGCCCATCGCTATCAGGTGATTGCCTGCGACATGCTGGGGTTTGGCGATTCGGCCAAGCCGCTGGACCACACGTATTGCCTGCTGGAACAGGCGGATTTGCAGCAAGCGTTGTTGGAGCATCTTTGGGTGCAGCAGCCGGTGCATGTGCTGGCTCATGATTACGGTGACAGTGTGGCGCAGGAGTTGTTGGCGCGGCACTACGAAGGGCGGTTTCAGATGGCCAGCTGTGTGTTTCTCAACGGTGGGTTGTTTCCTGAAACCCATCGTCCGGCGTTGGTGCAGAAACTGTTGCTGAGCCCGTTGGGGTGGATGATCGGGCGGGCGTTTGGGCGCAATGCACTGGCCAACAGTTTTGTGCAGATTTTCGGGCCGGCTACGCGGCCGAGCGAGAGTGCGCTGGATGATTTTTGGAGTTTGATCGAGAGCCAGGATGGGCCGCGGATTTTGCATAAGTTGATTACGTATATTCCCCAGCGCCGGCAGCAGCGGGATCGGTGGGTGGGGGCCATGCAGCGGGGGGAAGTGCCGTTGCGGGTGATTGATGGGGAGGTTGATCCGATCTCTGGTGGGCACATGGTTCAGCGCTATCGTGAACTGGTGCCGCGTGCGGATACGGTGTTGTTGGCGAATATTGGGCACTACCCGCAGATTGAGGCGCCGGTGCAGGTGTTGAAGCATTACCTGGCGTTTCGGGAGGGGCTTGGGGTTGGGGCTGCCCGGGTGGCTTATTCTTGAGGTTTTTATGGTGTACATATCCGTTGTTTAGGTAACGGCCACCTATGGTTTCGCTCTTACAGCGGGTCACTTTGGAAAAGCCCCAAAGTAACCAAAGGGCTCTGCCCCGCCTGTCGGCGCCTCGCTTAGGCTCGGCGTTCCCTCACTCCGGCTTTGGACC
>NZ_JACARC010000090.1:0-368 GCF_013386825.1 Pseudomonas sp. IPO3778 | reverse complement strand
GGGCAGTCAGATCAAGATCAAAAGCCAAAGCACAGCGGCCTACAGGCCGGCTTGAGTGGTAGAAGCCAGATCAAAAGCCAAAGCGAAAACCAAATCTGAAACTGATGCAGCTCTGCTTTTCTGTGGGAGCTGGCTTGCCTGCGATGCAGACAACTCGGTCTCTCAGGTACACCGAGGCGATGCTATCGCAGGCAAGCCAGCTCCCACATTTGACCGTGCTCGCTTTAGATTTTGATTTCGCCTTTGCTCCACACCACTCAAGCCGGCCTGTAGGCCGCTGTCCTCTTGATCTGCTTTTGATCTTGATCTTAGGCGCCCCGTTAAACCACGCTGGCCGAACGCAGGTAGTACGGAGCGGGTAAACCGGC
>NZ_JACARC010000009.1:19380-23889 GCF_013386825.1 Pseudomonas sp. IPO3778 | reverse complement strand
CGCGGAGCAAAGCCGGAGTGAGGGCACACCGAGCCTAAGCGAGGTGCCGAGTGGTGGGGCAAGAGCCTTTTGGTTACTTTTGGGCTCTTTTCAAAAGTGACCCGCTGTAAGAGCGGAACCAATAGCCGCCGTTACCCAAATAACGGATATACCCCCAATATCAGCCCCGCTCAAGGCCTCACCCGCACCACCCGCCACACCTTGTTCCCCACATCATCCGCCACCAACAACGCACCCTGCCCGTCCAGCGTCACCCCCACCGGACGGCCCTGAGCCTCCCCATCACCATTCAAAAACCCAGTCAGAAAGTCAACCGGAGTCCCCGAAGGCTTACCGTCCCGGAACGGAATAAACACCACCTTGTACCCCGCCTGCGGATTCCGGTTCCACGACCCGTGCTCCCCCACAAACACCCCATCGGCGAACGCCGCAGGCATCCCCCGCGCATCAGAAAAGGTCAGCCCCAGCGGCGCAACATGTGTCCCAAGGGCGTAGTCCGGCGCAATCGCCTGGGCAACCTTGTCCGGACGCAGCGACTGCACCCGGGCATCCACGTGAGCACCGTAATAACTCCATGGCCACCCGTAAAAAGCCCCATCCTGCACCGAGGTCAGATAATCCGGCACCAGGTCACTGCCGATCTCATCACGCTCGTTGACCACCGTCCACAGTTGGGTGGAACCAGGCTTCCACGCCAGGCCATTGGGGTTGCGCAACCCACTGGCGAACAGACGCTTCTGGCCACTGGCAAGGTCCAACTCCCAGATCGCCGCACGCCCGTCCTCGGCTTCAAGCCCGTTCTCACCCACATTACTGTTGGACCCCACGGTCACGTAAAGCCGCGTGCCCTGAGGATTGGCCAAAACGTTCTTGGTCCAGTGATGGTTGATCCCGGCCGGCAGGTCGGTGACCTTGGTCGGGACCGCATCAATGTGAGTCTGGCCCCGAACATAAGGCACCTTGACCACCGCATCAGCGTTGCCGATATACAACTCGTCCCCCACCAATGCCATGCCGAACGGCGACGTCAGCCCGCTAAGAAACACGCTCTTCACCTCCGCATGGCCATCGCCATCGGCGTCCCGCAGCAGGGTAATGCGGTCCGCACTCGGCGCATCGGCACCCACCCGCCCCATCACAAACCCCATGGCCGTACGACGCGCCCAGGCGAGCAAGCCGGTGCCGCCATCAGTGGCCCCTTCAGGTAGGGGCGGATGGTTACTCTCGGCGACCAGTACGTCGCCATTGGGCAAGGTGTACACCCAGCGCGGGTGGTCAAGGTTCTCAGCCAACGCCGTCACCGTGAATCCTTCGGGCGCCGTGGGCTGGGCATGAGCGGGCCAACCGACGGCCTTGGACACCTTGAGTGTCGGGATCAACGATGAGGTGGGTTCGGGCAGTTGCGGGCTTGGCCCCACACCGGCCTGAAACGGCAGTTTGGAGGACTCGCCACAGGCGCTGAGGGCGGCAGTGGCGGTGATCAGCAGCGCAAGGCGGCTTGGTGCATTCATGGGGAAACCTCGGGACAGCCCATCACTGGGCAGACAAAATCCCGACGGAGTATTGCGTCATTCCCCGACACCAAACACCGCCTCTCGCGCAAAGGAGTTTTAACTCAGTCGCACGAGTGACTCGGCAGCGCCCCTCAGGTTCTCCAAGGTCCCAATGCCAGGCTATAGGGCGAAAACCCCTCGAACTGCCAACGCAACGCCAACGCCGCCTCCCGCCGAACCACCTGCTCCACGGTCACCCGCCACAACCGCTCCGCTCCCTCGAACGTGGCCACCTCAGCCCCACCCAGAATCACCTCCGCCCGCCCGGCCAGCTGCAACACATCACCCGAAGCAAAATCCACAAACAACAGCCCCGCCACCGGGTTGAGCTGCACATTGCCCAAGGTGTTGAAAAACGAGTTGCCGGTAAAGTCGGGAATCGTCAGCACATCACCGTCCACCCGCACAAACCCGGTGTTGCCACCCCGGTGTGAAACGTCCACCGAACGCTTGGCCGCATCACCCTCCAGCTCTACATAACTGGCGACGAAGAAGGTGTCGGCCTGGCGAATCGCCGCCCGGTCTGCCTCAGTCAGAGAGTGGCCGCGTTGCACCCGACCTTCAGCAGCGTGCGGCGCCGAAGCCCCCGGGTCCACCGCTCGCAGCTGAATGTACTTCGGGCAATTACCAAAGGTATGCACCACATCCACGGCAAAACCATCGGCGCCTGCCGTGCCCACGACCCCGTTCATGCGGTTGCGCCGCCGCGTATTCAGATCGATGCCCAACAGCCCCACTGCTGCGCCTTTTTTCAATCCGGCCGCGGCAGGATCACTCTCGGCTGGCAGGCCATCGATGCGTAAACGGTAAGGATCAGGCGAGTAGACAAACCCCGGCGAGCCCTCCAGCAGCGTGGCCCAGGGCAGCCCCTGCTCATCCACGGTACCCACCACCAGATAGGGCAATAACTCATAAAACGCCCGATGCTGTTCCGGCAAATGATCACGGATGACCTTGGCGCCAATCACCTCCATGCGCTCGGCCACGCCGGCACTTTGCTGCAATTGCCGTTCGCCGGCATGCCATGGCGATACGGGGGACGCGTCCAGATGATTCATGCTCAAGCCCTCGGTGGATGAAACGCCGGATGTTCACGCAAAGCCGTCACGCTGAAATCAACAAAACTGCGCACCCGCATCGACGCGTTGCGCCCCTCTCGGTAAACCACATGCACCGGCAGCGGCGGCGGTTCATAGGCCTGCAATACCCGATGCAGTTGGCCGCTGGCCAGGTGCTCGTGGACCGGGTAACTCAGGCAGCGGACCAACCCGGCGCCCTGCACCGCGGCATTGATCGCGCCCTGCACGGTGGTGCAATTGAGGCGTGCCCGGGCCTTGAGGCTGGAGGCGTGGAAATCCCACTGCACCCAGTCCGAATACCCTTGGCTGGCAATCAGCCGATGCTGCTTGAGTGCCTCGGGTTGCAGCGGTTCGCCATGGGTGTGCAGATAGCCGGGGCTGGCACACACGATGCTGTGCACATGGCCCACGGGCCGCGCAATCAGGGATGATCCGGGCAGTTCTCCCACCAGAACCGCCACGTCCAGGCCGTCTTCATTCAGGTTCGGATAGTGATCGTGGTAATGGGCAAACACCCGGACCTCGGGGTAGCGCTCCAGGTAGTCGGCCAACAGCGGCGCCATCACATAACGGCTGAACAGAAACGGAAAAAACACCCGCAGATTGCCCTCCGCCTGCCCGTGCGCGCCCTTGGCAGAGGCTTCGGCGGCGCTCACGCCATCGAGGATGCGTGAACAGTCCGCCATAAACCTCACGCCGGCTTCGGTGAGGCGAATGCCCCGGGTGCTGCGCTGTATCAATCGCACCCGCAAGCGTGCCTCCAACCGGGCGACCGCGCGGATCACCGTGGGGCCCGACACGCCCAGGAAACGCCCCGCCGACGCCAGGCTCGGCTGCCGGGCCAGCACCTGGAACATCTGCATGTCGCGATAGCGGTCCATCAGGCTGACGGCTTCGTCTGAGGGTTGAGCGCGGCATCCTGCCCCAGCCGACTGACCAGAAAGTCCACGAAGGTGTTGATTTTCGCCGGCACCCGGGCGCTGTTCTGGAACACCACATGGATCGGCAACGCCGGCGGCTCGAAGTCTTGCAGGATGATTTCCAGTGCGCCGGCACGCACATCGCTGGCCACCTGATAAGACAGCACCCGCGTGACGCCCCAGCCCAGGCGCGCCAGGTTGATCGCCGCGTTGTTGGCGGTGACTACCAGGCGTGGATCAACGGCCACGTTCAGCGGCTGGCCGCCTTCGATGAACTGCCATTCGCTGACCAATTGGCTGGAAGACGACGTGACAATCTTCGCCTCCCGCAGTTGCCCGGGGTGCAGCGGCCGGCCGTGGCGATCAAGGTACGCCGGCGCGGCGCAGACCACGCGGCGCACCTCGCCGACCTTGATCGCCTGCTGGCCGGTTTCCTGCAAATGCCCGATACGCACGGCTACATCCACGCCTTCATCGGTCATATTGACCACGCGGTCCACCAGCAAAGCGTTGATGTTGACCTGGGCAAACAGGTCCAGGTACTCCCCCAGGATCGGCGCCACAAATAGCTCGCCGAACAACACTGGGGCGGTGACCGTCAGGTGCCCCCACGGGATCGAGAAACTGCCCGCTGCCGCCTCTTCGGCCTCTGTCAGCTCGGCCAGGATGCGCCGGCAATCGTCCAGGTAACGCTGGCCGGCCTCGCTCAGGTGCAGGCTGCGGGTGGTGCGCGACAGCAACTGCGTGCCGATACGCGCCTCCATCGCGGCGATCGCGCGAGTCACGCTGGGGGGCGAGATGTTCAGGCGCCGGGCCGCCGCGGCAAAACCCTGCTCTTCGGCAACGGCGAGGAAAATCTGCATTTCCTGGAAACGGTCCATGGGGGCCCTTTAATCGAATGTCGTACACCAAACCTGTGGTTTGGGCGCCGTTGTGGGGAGGGAGCTTGCTGTGGCG
>NZ_JACARC010000009.1:0-19337 GCF_013386825.1 Pseudomonas sp. IPO3778 | reverse complement strand
GCTCCCTCGCCACAGCAAGTTCCCTTACCACAGCAAGCTCCCTCACCACAGCAAGCTCCCTCACCACAGCAAGTTCCCTTACCACAGCAAGTTCCCTCACCACAGCAACCTCCCTCGCCACAAAAACCGTTAATCCTTTGTTAAACCTACAGCCGTGCGTTGCATGCCGACAAACCCCGGCAGCGCCTCGATGCTGCCCAGCCAGGCACGAACGTGTGGGTAGTCGTTCAGCGCGACGTTACCTTCCGGCGCATGGGCGATGTAGGTGTAGTGCGCGATATCGGCAATCGACGGTAGGTCCCCGGTCAGGAAGCGACTCTGCGCCAACTGTTGCTCCACCACATTGAGGAAGGCATGGGAGCGGCTGATGGCTGCTTCGGCATCCAGCGCCGCGCCAAACACCGTGACCAATCGGGCGGCAGCCGGGCCGACGTGCAGTGGCCCCGCTGCGGCCGAGAGCCAGCGCTGCACGCGGGCCACAGCCATGGGCTCGGTCGGCAGCCACTGGGTGTTGCCATAGCGGCCGGCGAGGTACACCAGGATCGCGTTGGAATCCGCCAACACCACGCCGTTATCGTCGATCACCGGCACCTGGCCGAAGCTATTCAGGGTGGCCAGGAACTCGGGGGTTTTGTGCGCGCCTTGCTTGAGGTCCACCAGCACCAATTCGGCAGGTACACCCAGCAGCGACAGCATCAGTTGGACCCGGTGGGAATGGCCAGACAACGGGTATTGGTAAAGTTTGATCATGACAGGCTCCGCGGTGTGCCAAGGACTCGACCCGGTGATCGTGTCGATGGCGCTATCTTCCGCCGCTACGGCACGCAACAGAATAGCCAGCTTTTGCAATCCAGCATTTCACCCCGTGAAACAATCACTCGCCAAACAACTCATCGATCAGGTTGAACAAGGTGGTTTTTACCGCGCTGTCGAGTTCGGTCCACGCCAGGCCGGTCCTGGCCTGGAACGCACCCAGCTGCAGGTGCCTGGACACACAATTGGCCGGCAACGCCCGAGCCGCTTGCAGCGGTAACACACCTACACCCAGCCCCGCCGAGACCAGCGCCAGCATGGTGGTGAACTCCCCGAGTTCGGAGGCGATTTCCAGGGGCACGCCCACCGCCTGGACAAACTCGTCGTAGAACCCCGGGGCATAGCGCCGGGCCAGGATGAACACCGGCACCTTGAGCAAGTCGCTTGGCTGGATGGCGTCCTGCGCCGCCAACGGGTGGTCGCCAGGCAAGGCCACCACAAAACTTTCTTGCAGCACGGCACGGGTCTGCACCCCGGGATAGGCCGCCGGCAAGCGCATCAGGCCAAAATCCAGCTGGCCGTTTTTCAACGCGGCGGCCTGGTCCGGGCCGGGCATGTCCTTGAGCTCCAGTTCAATGCGCGGGTAGCGCTGATGCACCGCGCGAATCAACCCCGGCAGCAATTCCGGCAACACCGAGGAGACAAACCCCAGGCGCACCCGGCCGATCTCCCCACGGTTGGAAGCACGGGCGGCATCCGCGGCGCGCGCGGCCTGGTGCAGGGTGGCCTGGGCTTCAGGCAGAAACACCCGCCCGGCTTCGGTCAGCGTCACCGAGTGCCGGTTGCGGTCCAGCAGGCGCACGCCCAGGCCGCTTTCAAGCAGTTTGATCTGCATGCTCAGCGCCGGTTGCACGATCGACAGCTGCGCGGCTGCCCGGCCGAAATGCAGTTCCTGGACGAGCACGACAAAGGCGCGCAGGTGCTTGAGTTCCATGAGGAGGCTCCGGTTATCACGGTTTTTGATCACCCGATCACAAATGAAAATTGGACGCTGAACCCCGGCTGCGGTGAAGTAAAGGCCCGTCATACACGATATGACAGGGTTTGGCCTATAACAATGAGAACAAGGAGGCACCATGCTCGGCATGGCTAACGACACCTATCTGCTGTTGGACGCGCTGGTCACGATTATCGGATTGATAGTGTTGATCACCTATTTCAAAGTTCACCCCTTTGTTGCCCTGACCCTCGCCGCCGGTTTTCTCGGCCTGACCTCCGGGATGCCGGTGGACAAGGTGATGAAGGCGTTCCAGGACGGTTTTGGCGGGGTGCTGGGGTTTGTCGGGATCATCCTCGGCCTGGGCACCATGCTCGGCAAACTGATGGCCGATTCCGGCGGCGCCGACCAGATCGCCCGCACACTGATCCGCGCCTTCGGCAAACAGCGGGTGCACTGGGCGATGATGTTTTCCGCGTTTCTGGTGGGCATCCCGCTGTTTTTTGAAATCGGCTTTGTGTTGCTGATTCCCCTGGTGTTCATCGTGGCCCGGCGTACCGGGCTGTCGCTGATCAAGATCGGCATGCCGCTGCTGGCCGGCTTGTCGGTGGTGCACGGCCTGGTACCACCGCACCCGGGGCCATTGCTGGCCATCGGGATCTTCGGCGCGGATATCGGCAAGACGATCTTCTACGGACTGGTGGTGGGCCTGCCCACGGCGATCATTGCCGGGCCGCTGTTCGGCAACCTGATCTCACGCTACGTGCCGGGCAGCCCGTCGCCGGAACTGATGGAACAGTTGGCCAAGGAATCCTCCGGCGACAACTTGCCGGGCTTCGGAGTCACCGTCACCACGATCCTGCTGCCGGTGTTCCTGATGTTGCTCAAGACCTTCGCCGATGTGGCGTTTGCCGCCGACAGCACGTTCCGCGTGTGGATGGACCTGATCGGCCACCCGATCACCGCCCTCCTCGCGGCCTTGCTCCTGGCGTTCTATACCTTTGGGGCGGCCCGTGGCTTTTCCCGGGAGCAACTGAGCAAGTTGCTCGACTCAAGCCTGGCGCCCACCGCCGCCATTGTGCTGATCGTCGGCGCCGGCGGGGGGTTCAAGCAGATGCTGGTGGCCAGCGGCGTGGGCGATGTGATCGGGCATATGGCGGTGCGCGCCGAGATTTCACCGATTCTGCTGGCGTGGCTGGTGGCCGCGGTGATTCGCGTGGCGACGGGCTCGGCTACCGTGGCAACCATCACCGGGGCCGGGATTGTGGCGCCAGTGATTGGCCTGATGCCCGGGGTCAACCGGGAGCTGCTGGTACTCGCCACCGGCGCCGGTTCGCTGGTGCTGTCCCATGTCAACGACGCCGGGTTCTGGCTGGTGAAGCAGTATTTCAACATGACCGTCGTCGAGACATTCAAGACCTGGACGCTGATGGAGACCGTGCTCTCCTTCGCCGCCCTGGGGTTCATCATGCTGCTGTCGTTGGTGGTGTGAAGCTTTAGGAGATCGACCCATGCAAAGCGTTTTAGATAACTTCCGCCTCGATGGCCGCCTGGCCTTGATCACCGGTTCCAGCGCCGGCATCGGCCTGGCCATCGCCCGTGGCCTGGCCCAGGCCGGTGCGCGGGTGGTGCTTAACGGGCGCAACCGCAGCACCTTGCGTGACAGCGCCGCGTTGCTGGCGGCGGAAGGTCTTGAGGTGCACACCCAGGCGTTCGACGTCACCGACGGCGCGGCCGTGCTGGCCGCCGTGGCGGATATCGAAGAGCGCCTGGGCCCGCTGGACATCCTCGTCAACAACGCCGGCATGCAACGGCGCGGGCCGCTGGAGGCCTACAGCGAAACCCACTGGCGCGAGTTGATGAGCACCAACCTCGACAGCGCCTTCCTCGTCGGCCAGGCCGTGGCCCGGGCGATGATCCCGCGCAAGCGGGGGCGCATCATCAATATCTGCTCGGTGCAAAGCGAATTGGGCCGCCCGGGCATCGCGCCGTATGCCGCCAGCAAAGGCGCGCTGAAGATGCTCACCAAAGGCATGGCCATCGACTGGGGCCCCCACGGGCTGACGGTCAATGGCATCGGCCCCGGCTATTTCAAGACCGAACTGAACGCCAACCTGGTGGCCAACCCCGAGTTCAGCGATTGGCTGGTGCAACGCACGCCGAGCCGGCGCTGGGGTGACGTCGCCGAGCTGGCCGGGGCCGCCGTGTTCCTGGCCAGCGACGCGGCGAGTTTCGTCAACGGTCATATCCTGTACGTGGACGGTGGCATCACCGCCTCGCTGTAATCCGGAGAAGTTCATGCACGCTATTGTCTGCCATACCTCGAAAGACCTGCGGGTCGAACCGCAAACCGAACCCCAGGCACTCGCCCCCGACCAGTTGCGGGTACGCATCGCCCGGGGCGGGATTTGCGGCTCGGACCTGCATTACTACCAGCACGGCGGCTTCGGCACCGTGCGCCTGCGCGAGCCCATGGTACTGGGCCACGAAGTGTCGGCGGTGATCGAGGCCGTGGGCCGGGAGGACGGGCCCTTCAAGGCGGGCCAACGCCTGTCGGTCTCGCCGTCGCGGCCTTGCGGGGGTTGCCGTTATTGCCATCAAGGGTTGCCGAACCACTGCCTGAACATGCGCTTTTACGGCAGCGCGATGCCCTTCCCTCACGTGCAAGGTGCGTTTCAACAAACCCTGGTGATCGAGACGCACCAGGCGCACCTGTTGGCCGATCACGTCAGCCTCGCCGAAGGGGCGATGGCCGAACCGTTGTCCGTGGGGTTGCACGCGATCCAGCGCGCGGGGGCGGTGTTTGGCAAGCGGGTGCTGGTCACCGGCTGCGGCCCCATCGGCAACCTGTTGATCGGCAGCCTGCGGGCAGCGGGTGCGGGAGAAATCGTTGCGGTGGACCTGGCGGCCGGCCCCTTGGCCTGCGCCGAAAAAATGGGCGCCAGCCGCACCCATAACCTGGCCGAAGACGCCGATGCGCTGAAGCCCTACACCGCCGAAAAGGGCTACTTCGACGTGATGTTCGAAGTCTCCGGCAGCGCCCAGGCCCTGCGCAACGGCCTGGAATGCATGGCCCCGCGCAGCGTGCTGGTGACCGTCGGCCTGGGCGGTGAAGTCTCGCTGCCGCTGAATATGCTGGTGAGCCGGGAGATCGACCTGCGGGGCACCTTCCGCTTCCATTCCGAGTTCGCCCAGGCGGTGGACTTGCTCAACCGCCAGGTGATTGACGTGCGCCCGGTGATCTCCCATACCGTACCGTTCAGCGAGGCGGTTCAGGCCTTTGAACTGGCGGCGGACAAGCGCCAGGCGATGAAGGTGCTGCTGGACTTTGGCGTGCCGGACAAGGCGTAAGCTTCAGGCCACTTGATCGTCCCCACGCGTTGATCGTTCCCACGCTCTGCGTGGGAATGCATCCCGTGATGCTCTGCGTCACCCCTGCGCAAGGCTTGAGCCTTGCATCGTCAGCTGGACGCGGAGCGTCCGAGGCGGCATTCCCACGCAGAGCGTGGGGACGATCGTAAGGGGTGCAACAACACCTGAGGCACTTCACGCGAACACAGGGCTCAAGATGGCAACGATCAACTGTGGGAGCTGTCGAGCCTTGGCGAGGCTGCGAAGAGGCCATGTCAGGCGATAAAGATGTCGGCTGCAAGTCCGCTATCGCAGCCTCGCCAAGGCTCGACAGCTCCCACAGGGTTTGTGTCTACGTTACGTCCGATCTTCAAGCCTGAACCGCAGGAAACGATGGCTGGGGGAAAACAGCCGACGGTAGGTGAGCAACACCGCACCGACCGTGCCCAGCGCCGACGACGCGGCGATCAAAAACATGATCACGATCTGGTAACGCACCGCGTCCACCGGGCTTTCGCCCGCCAGCACCTGGCCGGTCATCATGCCCGGCAGGCTGACAATTCCCACCACGGTCATCTGGTTCAGGGTCGGGATCATCCCGGCCCGTACGGCCTGGCGAATCGCGTCCTGGGCCGCCTCCCAGCGTGAACCTCCCAGGGCCAAAACCATCTCGATGGTGTTGCGCCCCGAGGTCAGTTCCTGGGTCATGCGCTCGATGCCCAGGGACACCCCGGTGAGCGTATTGCCGAGAATCATGCCGAGGATCGGGATCGCATACTGCGGCTCGTACCACGGGTGAATCCGGATGATTGCGAACAGGCCGATGGCCGTCACCAGCCACGAACTACCCCATACCGACACGATGCTGTCGGCCCGCTGGCCGGCGTAGGTACGCTTGCCGCGCCCGGCGGCCGAGAAGCCGGCGATCAGGGTCATCAGGCACATCAGCGGCAGCACCACGTACCAGTAGGCGAATTCGAAGACCCAGCCCAGCAGATAACCGATCGCCAGCAACTGCACCACCGTGCGCACGGCGGCCCAGAACAGCTGGCGCTCCAGGCCCAGGCGCAACAGCAGCGACAGTGCACCGTTGATCAAGATCAGCGAGGCGGCGATGGCCATGTCCAGGGCCGTGAGGTCGTGATAATTCATGGCTGCACCGCCTCCGTCAACACGCCCGCGTCCATGTGCAGGCGGGTGGAACTCATGCGTTGCGCCTGCTCCGGGTCGTGGGACACCCAGATATACGCGTGGTCATGATCCGCGTCGGCCCAGGCGTTGATCAGCGCCTCGACGTCCCGGGAGGACGCCGGGTCGAGGGCGGCGGTGGGTTCGTCCAGCAACAGCACATCGGGATTGAGCTGCAGGGTGCGGATCAGTGATACCACCTGGGACTCACCACCGGATAAGTCCCCGGCGTTTTTGGCCAGGAAGCCCGGTTCTTTTCCTGCGTGGGCCAGCAGCGCATTGACCGCCTGCGGGTCGAAACTGAGGTGATGCAAGGCCTTGAGGCTGTAGGGGAAACGCAGATTGTCTTCCACGCTGCCCTCGATCAGCGCCGGACGCTGGGAGAGGTAGCTGATACGGCTGCGGTACTGCGGGATCTGCACGTTGGCGATGGGTTGCCCATTCCAGAGGATATCCCCGGAGGTCGGTGCATCAAGCAAAGCAAGCGCCCGCAGGAACACGCTTTTACCAGAGCCGGATGAACCGGTGATGGACACGCGGTCGGCGCGGTGCAGCTGGAAATTCGTCGGTTGCAGCAGTTGAAGCTGGCGGCGCTCGTCCATCCGCGTGAGCGCCCGGGTTTCGACTAATACGCTCATGGAATTGATGATCCTTGTTCCTGATTTAGACGCAATGGTAAGAGGGGGCACCTCCCCCGTGGCGAGGGAGCTTGCTCCCGCTGGGCTGCGCAGCAGCCCCAAGAAATTAACGGTGTTTTTTCAGGTGTATCACAGTGGCTTTATTGGGACCGCTTCGCAGCCCAGCGGGAGCAAGCTCCCTCGCCACAACAAGCCCCCTCGCCACCGGTGTCCCTCAGCGCTTGGGCTCCAACGACACCAGGCGCGGCTTGATGGATTTCTCGCGCACGTCAAGCAGCGCCAGGGTTACCGGCAATTTGAAACGCCGCCGCCCGGCACTGCCGGGGTTGAGAAACAGCCGCTCGCCGTGCCACTCGATCAATGGCTTGTGAGAGTGGCCGGTGATCACCAGCCGGATGCCCGGATCAAGCGCCTTCGGCACATCGGCAATGTCATGCACCAGCAACGCCCGCCAGCCATTCAGATCGAATTCCAGGCGGTCCGCCAGATGCTCTGCCCAGGCCGCGTCGAGGTCGTTGTTGCCGCGCACCACGTGCAACGGCGCAATCGAGGCCAGCAGTTCAATAATTTCCGGGCTGCCAATATCCCCGGCGTGGACAATCTGATCGCACCCTTCCAGAGCCGCCAGCGCCTCGGCGCGAAGCAAGCCATGGGTATCGGAAATCACACCCACTTTCATGTTGTTCTCCTGTTCAACTCACCCGCGCTCCGGGCCGGGCGGCTTGCAATCAACCACTGCACTGCCTATATTTCCCGCCTGGCGCCCTCTACGCCACCACCCGCGGAAAGGGCTGCGCCCAAGACCTTGACTGAATACCACATTTCTACGACTCCCAACCTTAAAGCGGACAAGGTTTGTGCAAGGAGATCGTATGTCGCAATCATTATCGTCCACGAACGGCCGTATCAACCTTGAGCAGCAACGCAAGCGCGCCAAGGCGCTGTTGCGCCGCCTCAAACAGGCCGATACCGCCGCTACACCGACCTTATCCGAAGCTCAATGGCTGATCGCCAAGGAGCTCGGTTTCCCCAGCTGGCCCAAACTCAAGGCCCACGTCGATGCGGTGGATTTTGCCGCCCGCCATCCGGGCTTCGACGCCAGCGATGAGGCCCGCACCACCCATTGGCGCTGCGGCAGCGATATCGCCCACAGCCTGGGCGTGGCGGGGTTCAAGGGCCGCTTCCGGATGCTGATTGACCCGCTGTGCATGGGCCCGGTCCAGGACCTGCCCGCCGACCAGTACCAGGCCATTCGCAGCCGCTACATCAGCCAGGTGTTTGCCATGGATGAGGCCGAAGTGGCCCGCCGGCACGCAGACGAATATCACCACCTCGAACAACTGGGCAGCACTGGCCACAGCGTGTTGTGGTGTGAAGCAGATGCCTATGATCAGTTGTTCCTGATGCGTGCACTGGCGGGGCTTGAGGGTTTGCCTGAAAAGCTTGAGCTGATCGAGGTCGACCGCATCCCCGGCGTGCAGCGTTTTATCGGCATTGGCCAGTTGGCGCCCGAGGTGTTGGCGTGGTTGTGGCCCCAGCGTCGGCGGGTTGATGAGCCCATGCTGCATCTGGCGCGCCAGGCCTGGCTGGCGTATTGCGACCGCTCGCCGGTCAAGCTGGCGGAGCTGGCCCGGGGCGAGCACACATCCCTGCCCTTGCTCGCCCCGGCGTTGCGCCGACAGTTGCAGGAGCTGCCGGGGGTGCGGGACGGTTTGTCACTGACTGAACGCCTGACCCTGCACTACGTGGATGAGGCCGGGCCCGTGCCGTTTGGCAGGGTGTTTGCCGAGCTGATGGACACACGTGAACCGCTGCCCTTCCTGGGGGACATGATGTTCCATGGGCTGATGCGGCCACTGATTGACGGCGACCATCCGCTGTTGAGCGAGTCCGAGACGCACCTGTCATGGCCTCAACGGTTGTTGGCGTTGACCCCGCTTGGCCGTCAGGTGCTAAGCGGCCAGGCGTATTGGCCGGACCATGCCCCCCATGAGCGCTGGATCGGCGGCACCTGCATCCGTCCAGGCCAGCCTCACTGGATGATTGACGAGACACTCGTTCCCAGGTGGCGTAGCTAGTACCCACCCGAAGACATAATCGCCACGCGCAAAAAACAGGGCAGATGGACGTGGTGGTAAATGACGCGATCAACCTCCTGACACCCAGCAGATCCAATGTGGGAGCGGGCTTGCTCGAGAAGGCGGTGGGTCAGTCAATATTTTCAGTGACTGACACTCCGCCTTCGCGAGCAAGCCCGCTCCCACATTTTGTACCGCGTTCGGCTCAGGATCGTCTGCACCGCCCTCAGATCAACCGCGCCGCCACCAACCAGTCCGCCACCGCCTGAAACGAAGCATCCGGCACCGGGTCTCCCGGTACGGTCTTGCGTGCAATCGCCTCTGCCAGTTTTTTGTCCGGCGCCTGGGGGATGCCGAGGTCAAACGCCTCTTGCAGCATGCCCAGCGCTTCCTCCGGCGCGGCCCGACATACCACCACCGGCACCGGGGTTTCTCCGCGCACATAGCGCACGCCGATTACCCAGCCATCGGTGGTGCCAATCATCATCGAAGCCCGGCCCAACCCCAGCTTGGTGGCCAGCGCCTGCATTTCCTGGCGCTGGCGCCGTCGCTCGCTTTTGATCAGCGGGTCGCCGTCAATGTCCTTGCGCTCGCGCTTGGTCTCGCTGCGGGTCATTTTCATGTCGCGGCCAAACAGCCAGCGCTGCATCAGCACGTCCACCCCGCCCACCAGGATGAAGGCGGCGAGTACCGTAAACACCAGCGGTTTGAGCACCAGGAAAAACGTCGACTCGATACACCCGGCACCACAGCGTGAAGATTCCATCAACGCCTGCAACGCATGCCGCCCCACCACGTAGAACGCCACGGCCAGCACGTGCACCTTGATCAGGCCCTTGATGAACTCCACAAAGTTGCGCAGGGCAAACAGCTTCTTGAAACCCTCCGCCGGGTTGATGCGCTTGAACTCCGGCTTGATCGGTTCCACGGAGAACACAAAGCCGCGCATGGTGATGATATTGGTCAGGATCACTACCCCGGTGGTCACCGCCATCACCGGCAAGGTAATGCCGATCACCAGTTGTTCGGCATGGTCCAGCACCCGTGGCCACACCGTGGCGAAGGGCTCGATGTAGATCTGCGCCGTCAGGTCAATCAGCGCCGTGACCTGGGCCTGGGCCCGGGGGGCGAGGATGGAAATGCACAAGGTGCAAAACAGAATGACCATGCCCGAGACCAGGTCCTGGCTCTTGGCGACCTGGCCCTTCTTGCGCGCGTCCTTGAGTTTTTTGTCCGTGGCCGGCTGGGATTTTTCTTCGCTGGTATCGCCCATGCGCTACTCCATGCCCGCCAGGGTTTTCAGCAGCTCCACGGTGCCGCGAAATTCCGCCAGCTGGTCCAGCATCAACGGAATCAGGAAGCCGATGTAGATCACCATCAGGATCGAGAAAAACAGGTTTTTCACCGGCAGCGACAGGTCGAAAATGTGCAGGTTCGGCGCCATGCGCGACAGGTACGCCAGCATCAAATCGGTGACCAGCAGCGAGATGATCAACGGCGAGACCATCAACACCCCGACCCGCATGATCTGGTCAAGAATCGACAGCACCGCCAGCAACGCCGAGCTGGCAAACACCGGGGTAAAGGCGGTCACCGGCCACAACTGGTAGCTGTGGTAATAGCCGTCGACCATCAGGATAAAACCGCCGGACATGAAGAACAGCGTGATCAGCATCACCGTCAGCAAGGTGGACATCACACTCGATTCCCCGGTGGACAGCGGGTCCACCAGTTGCGCCATGGTCGAGCCGCGCTGCAGGTCGATCAACTCCCCTGCCACTTCCGCCGCCCAGAACGGGATGCCGAACAACAGGCCGATCAGGATGCCGATCAGGAATTCCTTGATCAGCAACCCGGCGATAAACAGGCTGCCGTGGTTGGGCATCGAGGTCATGGCGTCGAACACCGGCATGAACATCGGGATGGAAATGGCCACGGCCACGCAGCCGCGAATCATCCCGGTGAGCCCGAGGCGGTTGAACGCCGGAGTGATCACCACCACGCCCATGGCGCGGCAGGCCGCCAGCGAGGCCGAGCTGATCACCGGGTAGGCGACTTCCAGAAACTGTGCGGTCAGGCTGGCATCCATGGGCGGTCAGCGCGTCCACAAGGGAAAGTTGTCCAGCACCTGGCTGCCGAGTTCCGCCACTTGCCCGGCCAGCACCGGGCCAAGGAACACGATGGTCAGCAACACCGCCACCAGCTTCACCACCTGGGGCAAGGTCTGGTCCTGGATCTGGGTCAGCGCCTGGAACAGGCCCACGCTCAGGCCGACGATAATCGCCACCCCCAGCGCCGGCGCGGAGAGCATCAGCACGGTCATCAGTGCCTGTTTCATCAATGACAGGAAAACGTCCTGGCCCATGGGTCGTGCCTCAGCCGTAACTCAGAATCAAACCGTGCATCAGGCGCGACCAGCCGCTCAATGACACGAACAGGAAGATTTTCAGCGGGATCGATATCAAGTTCGGCGAGACCATCGACATGCCCATCGCCATCAGCACGTTGGACACCAGCAAATCCACCACCAAAAACGGGATGTACAGCAGGAACCCGATCTCGAAGGCCCGGGTCAGTTCCGAGCTGACGAACGCCGGGATCAGCACCACCAGGTCATCATCCCGCAGGTCGGCACGGGCTTCCGGCGACCAGATGGTCTCGGTGGCCTGCACGAAAAAGCCGCGCTCGGATTCATTGGCAAAGCGCGCCAGGTGCGCCTGCAACGGGGGGCGCAAGGCGTCGCCGAGGTCCTTGAGTTGCTCGACGTGCTCGATGTTCAGGTCGCGCCCCTCCACCTGGCGGTACATGTCGCCAATCAGCGGCGTGGTGACGTACACCGACAGAATCAGCGCGATGCCGTACAGCACCAGGTTCGGCGGGGTCTGCTGCACGCCCAGGGCGTTGCGGATCAGGAACAGCACCACCGAGATTTTCATGAAACCGGTGAGGGTCACCACCGCCAACGGGATCAACCCGATGGTGGCCACCACCAGGATGATCTCGATCAGGTTCGGCTGATAACCGGTCATGGGGTGGCGAAACTCAGCAGACGCACGCCCAGGCCGTCACCGATTTTCACCAGTTGGCCCTGGCCGACGCGACGGCCGTTGACCATCAGGTCGACGCCATCCACGGTTGGCGTATTCAGTTGCAGCAGGCTGCCCGCCCCCAGTTCCCGCAGCTGCGCCAGGGTCAGCTCCAGGCTGCCGACCTGGCACACCAGCTTGAGGGGCAAATCGTCCAGGGCCGCGGCGGCATCGACATCAGTCATTGTGTTCTCCATGTCCAAAAGGGGCGATTTCAAAGGTTCCTGTAGCTGCAGGGACGAGCCGTCGCGCTGGCAGCGGGCTTGCAGGCGGCCCTCAAGGTCCAGCCGCAAGCCGCTGCCGGGTTCGAGCATCAGCACATCGCCGGGCTGCAGGCTGCGTAACTCGCCGAGGCTCAGCCATTGCTGCCCGGTGAGCACCGACAGGGTCTGGCGCAGTGCGGGCAACGGGTCGGCCTCGATCTGGCCGTGTTGCTCCAGCAGTTGCGCCACCAGCAATGCGGCGCTTTCGCTGAGGTCCAGTTGGGCGGCCATCGGCGGGTTGTTGCCGAAGGTCAGTGTCAGCGCCAGGCGCACGGGGTAAGGTCGCTGATCGTCACAGGCTTCGAGCAACTGCACGGGGTGGCCGAGCAACGGTTCGAGGCGCTCGATCAGATCCAGCACGGCCAATTCCAGCAGCAGCGAGCGCGGCAAAGACGGCAGTAGCTGTGCATCGAACTGCAACGCCAGCGGCACCAGCACCTGCTCCAGGGCATCGGCCGAGAGGCGCAGGCGCACCGGCGATTGGCCGAGCAACAGCTGCACATCCCGGGGCGTTTTCAGCGGTTGGGGAGCGGCGGCCCAGGCCACGCGCAGGTCCTGCCCGGCGCACCGGCCCTGCCACCCGTGGCGCCGGCGGTGCAGTTGGTTGTGCACCGTGAGCAACGCCGGGTCGTAGTGTTCAAGCCAAGGGGCCAAGGGATCGGCAAGGGCAACGATCATGTGCCGAGCCCTTGTTCTTCACGCAGTTCCCCGGCGACCCGCTCGCTGCTTTCGCGGCCGTCCAGCAGGCTTTGCCAGGCATCGGACTGGCGTTGGCGGTTCAGGCGTTCCTGGCGGAACAGGTCCCGCTCGCGCTCCTGGGTGTGCAGGGTGTTGGACGCGTGGCTGACGTCGCCCTCAAGCACCTGCTCATCGTCGGACAAGCCCCGCAGGCGATCCTGGGCCGCCTGCCAACTGGCCACCGACAGGCCTTCGGTCAGCGAGGCGTAGATCTCGCCGGCTTCACGGGCAACGGCTTCACGGTGCAGGCGCAGTTGTTCCTTGGCGTCGGTCAGGACGCCGTGGGTTTGCGCACAGCGCTGCTGTTGCGCCGCCAACTGGCTGGCCGCCCGCTGTTCGCGAAGCACCCGCAGGGTTTGCAGGGTGCGCAGTTGTTCGGTTTTCATCGGGTTTTCTCCATCGTCATACCCACACCGCACTCGCTGAATCCACGAAGATCGAAGGTGGGAGCTGTCGAGCCCCAGCGAGGCTGCGAAAGCGGTGGGTCAGGTAACATTGATGTGGGCTGTACTGACGCCATCGCAGCCTCGCTAAAGCTCGACAGCTCCCACACTGGATCTTCATGGCGGATTAAATCGCGCTGGGCGTTCGGGCTCATGCCAGCACCTGGCGCATGCGGATCAAGGTGTGCTCAAGGCTGCTGGGCTCGTCGGCGTTCTGGCGCAGGAAGGCTTCGATCGCGCCATGGCGGGTGATTGCTTCGTCGGCCAACGGGTCGCTGCCCGCGGAGTACTCGCCGACGCGGATCAGCATTTCAATTTCGCCGTAGCGCGCCATCAATTCACGGATACGCAGCGCCAGGCGCTTGTGCTCGTCTGCGGCCACCTGTTCCATCAACCGGCTGCGACTGCGCAGCACGTCCACCGCCGGGAAGTAGTTGCGCTGGGCCAGTTCGGCACTCAGGGCGATGTGCCCGTCGAGGATCGAGCGCGCTTCTTCGGCCACCGGGTCACTGGCGGAGTCACCTTCGGTGAGCACGGTGTACAGCGCAGTGATGCTGCCGGTGGGGCCGGGGCCGGCGCGCTCCAGCAGCTTGGGCAAGGTGGCAAAAAACGACGGCGGGTAACCACGACGTGTCGGGGGTTCACCCACGGCCAGGCCGATCTCGCGCTGGGCCCGGGCGAACCGTGTGAGGCTGTCCATCAACAGCAGTACGTTGCGGCCCTGGTCGCGGTGGTACTCGGCCAGGGTGGTGGCGACAAAGGCCGCCCGCACCCGCTCGGCGGCCGGGCGATCGGAGGTGGCAACCACCGCCACGGTACGTGCACGCGCCTGGGCATCCAGTTGCACGTCCAGCAGTTCGCGCACTTCCCGGCCCCGCTCGCCGATCAGGCCGATCACAATCACGTCGGCCTCGCTGTTACGGATGATGCTCGCCAGCAACGAGGATTTGCCCACCCCGGGCTCGCCGAAGATGCCCATGCGCTGGCCCTGGGCAAGGGTCAGCAAGCCGTCGATGGAGCGAATGCCCAAGGCCATGGAGCGCACGATCAATTGCCGGGAAAACGGTGCCGGCGGCTCGGCGTGCAAGGGGTAGGTCTGCAAGTTGAGGGTCGGCGGTACGCCGTCGCCGTCGAGAAACTCACCCATGGGGCTGATCACCCGCCCCAGTTGGGCATCGCCCACCGCCACCCCCAGGCTTTCGCCGGTGGCGATGATGTGTGTACGGGTCGACAGGCCTTCCATGGAACCGATGGGCGACAGGATCGCTTCGTCACCATCAAAACCAATCACTTCAGCGCTGAGGCTGCGGCCGCTGACCGGGTCGCGCAGGTGGCACAACTCGCCAATGCTCGCGCCCGCCACACTGGCCCGCAACAGCACCCCGCGAATACTCAGCACCGTGCCTTGCATCGGGCGCAAGCGGGCTTGGGACAGCCGCTCGGTCAGGCGCGGCAGCAGGTGGTTGAGGTTCATGCCACGTCCTCTTCGGCGAAGGGCAGCAGGCTGCGGCGCAAGGTGCTCAGTTGCGCCTCCAGCCCCAGCTCAACCGACCCCGCCGGGCTGCTCAGGCGGGCCTGGCCGGCGCTCAGCTGCGCATCGGCCTCCACGGCGATGCCGTCCTTGAGCAACGATTGGCGCAGGGCGTTCACTTCGGCAGGCGGTACCCACAACGTCAGGGCCTGACCCTGGCGAAACGCACTCAAGGCCTGACGCGTGCAACGCACCACACGGTCGGTGGCGTCCAGTTCGCCGAGCACTTCGCGCACGATGCCCAGGGCCAGGTCCGCCAGCGATGCTTCAAGCCCAACCAGGTAATGCTGCACCTGGGCCTGGGTTTCCAGCAGCAACTGCGCCACCTGTTCGGCCCCTTCCCGGCGCGCGCTTTCAAAGCCTTCGGCGCGGGCGGTGTGCAGCCACTGGTCGCTGTCGGCCTTGATCTGCTCGGCGTGGTCCTTGGCGGCTTGCACAAAGGCAAAGCCATCGGTCCATAACGCGGCTTCGGCGGCACGCAAAATCCGTGCGGCGGGACGGCTGGGTAATTCATTCATGGGCAAGCTCCTCGGCGAGCAACCGGGCGGCAACGGTCTGGACAATTTCGAGGTCGCGGGGCAAGCGCCCGCTGTATCCCTTGGGCGCGACAAAACGCAGTTGCAGCCAGCCTTGCA
Organism: Pseudomonas sp. IPO3778; assembly: GCF_013386825.1. Classification (GTDB taxonomy): domain Bacteria; phylum Pseudomonadota; class Gammaproteobacteria; order Pseudomonadales; family Pseudomonadaceae; genus Aquipseudomonas. The sequence goes on along the minus strand of NZ_JACARC010000009.1, from coordinate 3,636 downwards.
ACTCGGCGGGCTGGGCTTGCAGCCAGGCGGCGACACAGGTGAGGCCGTCGCGGTCGACGGCGTCGATCAACTCGGCGGGCTCGCGCAGCAGGTCGGCCGCGCCGCCCAACTGACGGTGCGCCAGGGCCAGGGCAAAGGCTTCCTGGCCGAGGCCTTCGCGCAACTCATTGACCACCTCACGGCGGATCTCCCGGCTCAGGGTCGAGCCATGCCAGATCGCCCCACACAGCCTGGGCAGGCGCGCAAATTGCGCCGGGCTCAGCAGCAGCACCGGCAAATCGGCGGCCGGCGGCGTCACCAGATACGCCAGCGGCGTCAGCTGATAATGACTCGCCAGCAACTGCTCCAGCCGCCCCCGAAAACGCGGCTGCCCATGCAGGGCTTGCAGCACTTCGGCCGGCAGGCCTTCGCCGAAGCACTCACCCAGGCTGTGCTGGCGTACAAACTGCAACGGCTGGGCGATCAGGCCCTGCCAACGCTCAATCAGGCTCATTCACCCTCCTTGAGCACATACAACGCCTGGGACTGGCGCCGCGCCCATTGTTGACGGGCCAGCACCCCGCACGCACCGAGGGCCACCAGCAGCAAACCGCCAAACAACAACCGCGCCTGGTTGAGGTTGTCTTCCAGCAACCACAGGCCCATGAACCGTGCGAGACGCGGTTGTGCCGGGTTCTGGCTGATGGACACGGCGGCCTTGATCGCCGTCACCGACACGCCGTCGTAACTCAGGCCGGAAATGCCGTTGGCCACCAGGGTCTTGATCTGCGGGATCAGCGTGTTGATGTCGGTACCCGGGTCGTAACGCACCAGCACCGAGGCCGACGAGGGTGAAATCACCCGTTTGAGCAGGTCATTGTCTGGCAGCACCACGTGCACCCGCGCCGAGACGATGCCGTCGATCTGCGACACCGAGTGGGACAGCTCCTCGCTCAAGGCGTAGATCATCTGCGCCCGTTCCTGCACCGGCGACGACACCAGGCCATTGCCCTTGAACACCTCGCCCATGTTGGAAAAGCTCTGCTGCGGCAGGCCGGCGTTGTCCAGCAGGGTCATGGCTTCGGCGAAACGCTGTTCGTCGACCACCACTTTCAACTGGCCGTTGTCCTGCACCTTGCGCGTTGCCGGGATGCCGTCACGCAGTAGCACGGCGACCATGGCGTTGGCGTCGCGCTCGCTGAGGTTGGTGTAGAGGTCCATGTCGCAGGCCTGCAAGAGGCTCGCGAGCAGGCCGATCAGCAGCAGGCGCAGGACACGGTTTGGGCTTGGCATGGCGTTATTGACCCTTGAGCAGCGTGTTGGCGGAACCGGAAATCTGCGTCGCACCGCGCACCACCATTTGGGTTTCGATGGAGTAATCGAACATCTTGCCCAGTGAATGGACGATCTGGTCGACCTGTTGTTCGGCGACTTTCTTGCCCGGTTCTGCGGTGGGCGAGGCACCCGAGGTGCGGATGTCCGCGGCGGCCACCTGGGGCGGCGCCGACGGGTTATTGGTGAGCAAATCGGCGCGCTCGGAGAAGGTCCGGGAGCGGTCGATAAAACTGTTCAGGCGCTCCATCAGGCCCGAGCCGATCTGATGGGGGCTCGCGCCCTCGGGCATGCCCTTGGCCGTATTGGCCATGTGCTCGAACAGATTCTGCGAGGCCCCCGCGGGCCCCGCGCCGGCGGACGGCGGCAAGGCCGTGGCGCTGGCTGCGAGACTGATGGTCATAGCAGCACCCTATTCGTCGTCGTCATCGGACATGGCGTCATTCAGCATTTCCTGCGCCTTGGGCATGATGATGAATTGACCACCGATGGTGACCGCCTGAGTGATCAGGGCATCGGTGAATTCGGCGTCGGTCATCTCCGGTTTGTCGGCGCTCTTGGCGTTATCCACCGCGGCGTTGAACTTGGCTTCAGGGCTGGCGCCACCGGGGGCGAGGTTGCTGTCTACGGCGGTTACGGACATGGTCATGCTCCTTTGCTGGGGTTGGGGTGAATCAAGGGGTTTCGGTACTCACCTGGGCACCGCGAAACACCCGCACGCCCTGCTCGCGCGCCACGACGGGCGCGGCAGCCTTGGGTTGCAGGTGATCCACATGCTGCTGAACCAGCGCCAGGTACGGCGGCGGCCCGGAGACGAAGACTTCATCGCCCTCGGGGCCGTTGCGCATCGACAGCTGCTGGCCGAACACGTCGAGGTCGTTCAGATAGGCCTGCAACTGGTCCAGGTTCAGGGCGCTGGCCTTGAACAGCTTGGTGGTGATTTCGTCACTGGCGTTGACGTACAGCAGGTTGCCGTCGAAGTACCAGGTCAGGCCGTTGGTGCTGCACAGCGTCTGCAAGAACTCCCCGGCGGTGGCGGCGCGCACGGTGCTGCGGGCCTTGCCGCGGACCTTGTCGGACAGCACCAGTTGCACGTCGAGGTTATGGCCGAACTCTTCGAGGGCGGTGCGCACGTCCTGGTCCACCAGCACGTAGGCATAGGGTTTGGCAAACCACTCGGGCGCTTCGGCGGCGTTGGCGATCGAGGCGCCAAACAGCACCGACAGACATAGGAGCGCCATGGAAAATATGCTTACATGACGTCCGCCTTCGCCCAACGAGTTGTGACGATGACCAAACATTTTTTGCTTGCTGGCAGCCTGTTGCTGGCTGCCTGTTCCAGCCCCGCGCCGAGCGACACCGATCGCTCGGTACAACTGGCCAATGACCTGAACAAACGTGGCGACTACGCCAGCGCGGCGGCGCTGTACGAACGTGCGGCCCAGCAACCGGGCGCCGGCATCGACCTGTGGCTCAAACTCGGCCAGGCGCGGCTCGACGGCAACGATGCGGTGGGTGCCGAGCGCGCCTACCAGCAGGCCCTCGGCCTTCAGGCCCACAACGCCGACGCCTTGTTGGGGCTGGGCACCGCGCAACTGCGCCTGGGCAAAACCCAACGCGCCGTGACGGCCCTGGGGCAAGCCGCCGAAGCCAGCCACTCGCCGGTGGCCTACACCCGACTGGGCATTGCCCAAGTGCTCAACGGCCAGGCGGTTGTGGCACAAACCGCGTTCGCCAAAAGCCTGAGCCTGCAACCCGACGACCTCGACAGCCGCTGCAACCTGGCCCTGGCTTACGCCCTGGGCGGCCAGTCGCAACAGGCCCTGGACACCCTCGCCCCCGTCACCCAATCGCCCCGCGCCTTGCCGAGGCATCAGCGTAATGAGTTGTTGGTGCTGGTGTTGGCGGGTTACGAACAACGAGTGGCCAGCTTGCCCCTGGACGACATCCCGGCGGCCGAGCGCGCACGGCTGATCGCAGAAGCCAACCGCATCAAAGCCATCAGCGACCCGGTTGCGCAGGCGCGGGAATTGGGGTTGGTGGACACGCACTAAAGGGTAACCTTGCTGTTGCTGTTGCTCTGCTTTTGACGTTGCTTTTGATCTATCAGGCCCCGTCAACCACGATGGCAGCAAGCAGGCACGGTGGAGCGGGTAAACCGGCAAGGATGCCGGTTTAGCCGCGACGGGCCAGGGACGGGCCGTCGCGGCGGCCCGCGGAACCGGGCCGGAGTGCGGGCATGCCGAGCCTAGGCGAGGCACCGAGTGGTGGGGCAAGAGCCCTTTTGGTTACTTTTGGGGCTCTTTTCCAAAAGTGACCCGCTGT
>NZ_JACARC010000089.1:36080-46203 GCF_013386825.1 Pseudomonas sp. IPO3778 | reverse complement strand
CGCGGAGCAAAGCCGGAGTGAGGGCACACCGAGCCTAAGCGAGGTGCCGAGTGGTGGGGCAAGAGCCTTTTGGTTACTTTTGGGCTCTTTTCAAAAGTGACCCGCTGTAAGAGCGGAACCAATAGCGGCCCCGACCAAAAAAACGGATATGCCCCCGCTGCACAGCCCAACGGGGGACAAGCCCCCTTTGCCACAACAGCCCCCGCACCACACCTCCAGCTGGAACGGGCTGCACAGCCAGAAGGTCAACCCGCCTTCACGTCAATCCGGTCAAACCCCTTGAGGCGATACAGCATCACCGAGATCGCCCAACTGGCCACAAAGATCCCGATGATCATGTAGCCCAGCATCCCGAAGCTGTCGTTCAAAGCACCGATAACCCCCCAGAACGCCCCCTTCAAATCCAGTTGGTCACCGATCAGCCCCAACGCTTCAATACTGCCGATCACCACCGCGACCACCACCGACACCAGGGTGATGGTCATGTTGTAGTAGATCTTGCGGATCGGCTTCATGTACGCCCAGCCGTACGCCCCCAGCATCAGGTGACCGTCGAGGGTGTCCACCAGGGACATGCCGGCGCTGAACAGCAGCGGGAACACCATGATCGCCCACGGCGACAGCCCTTGAGAGGCCTGTGTGGCAGAAATGCCCAGCAGGCCGATCTCGGTGGCCGTATCAAACCCCAGCCCGAACAGAAACCCCAGCGGGTACATGTGCCAGCTGCGGCTGATCAGGCGAAACACCGGGCGGAAAATCCGCGCCATAAAGCCGCGGTCTGCCAGCAACAGGTCGAAGTCATCCTCCACGTACGCGCCGCCTTGGCGCACATGACGCCAGGCCTTGTAGATCGCGTGCAGGATCACCAGGTTCATCAAGGCGATCACCAACAGGAACGAGGCCGAGACCGACGTGCCGATCACTGCGCCAATCGCCTTGAACCCTTCAAACCGGTCCTGCATCAGCGAAGCCGCAAACGCCACGCCAATGGACGCCAGCACCACCACCGAGGAATGCCCCAGGGAGAAAAAGAAGCCGACCGCCACCGGGCGTTTCTTTTCCTGCATCAGCTTGCGGGTTACGTTGTCGATGGCGGCGATATGGTCGGCGTCCACTGCGTGCCGCAGCCCGAAGCCGTAGGCCAGCAACGCGGTGCCGAGCAATACCGGGTGATCATGGAACGCCACCAGCGCCCAGACCCAGGCGGCCACGTTAATGCCGATCAACACCCCGTAGATGCCAAACAACTTGGCGCGAACCTGGGTGTTGGAGTCACTGAAAATCTGGGTAAGGCGTAGGATCATCAACACTACCTGTGTGCGGTGGAAACATTCAGACATATTCCGGAACTTTATAGGTTTTGTTTAAAGTGATGATGAAATTTGTGGTGTGAGTGAGGAGAGGGTTGTGACGACGATGGAAAATGGATCGCGGGCGGTGATTGAGTTCTGGAAGCAAGCGGGGCCCAAGCGTTGGTTTGCCAAGGATGAGGCGTTTGACCAGCGCTTTCGGGAGGCTTTTTACACGTTGCATTTACAGGCGGCCCGGCGTGAGCTGGAGGGCTGGATGCAATCACCTGAAGGCGCGCTGGCGTTGCTGTTGCTGCTGGACCAGTTCCCGCGCAACACCTTTCGTGGCACCGCGCACATGTTCGCCACCGACCCGCTGGCGCGCCTGTATGCGCGGCAAATGGTCGAGGCGGGGATGGACACGTTGATTGAAACCCCGTTGCGGGCGTTTTGTTATTTGCCGTTCGAACATTCTGAAGACCCCGAGGATCAGCAATTGTCGGTGGCGCTGAACAAGGGACTCGATGCCAATACCTATCACTGGGCAAAAGAGCATGCCCGCATCATCGAGCGGTTCGGGCGCTTTCCCCATCGTAATGAGGTGCTGGCCAGGGTCACGACGGAAGAGGAGCGGGCGTTTCTGGAGGGCGGTGGCTTTTCGGGCTAGGCCTCTGATTCGGCCACGACATCCCTGATGCCCGCCTGACGAAACCGTCGCCCGCCCTTGAGATCAATCGCCCAACGCAGCGCTTGCGTCGCCGACGGGCGCTCGCCGTGGGTGATGGCCGCGTCATCGATAGCCAGTCTGCCAAGGTAGCCCTGCTTGCCGCCGCGTTCGCTCCAGTAGTGGGTGTGGCTGAGCCAGGAGTTGGCGAGCCAGCCTTTCCAGTTGCCCACGGTGACCGGCAGGTCCAGCACGCCGGCGCCCATCACCGGGCTGACCGGGCCGCCGACGATGTCGCCAAACAGGCCCAGTGGGGCCGGGAAGTACAGGTTGGTCCAGCGGGTCACGGCGAACGCGGCGGCATGGTGCAGGTACAGCGGCGAGAATTGGCGCTGGCCCAGGGTGATGGGTACCCGGCTGCTGTAGCCGTAGCCCTTTTCGTCGAGCGTGGGCGGGCAGGCGGGGGCTTCGCGGCGCTCGATGCGGCGCTGGAAGTCACTGACGCTGCGCCCCAGCAACAGGCTGGCATGGGCCATCGGGCTACCGACGGTGACGAGGTCGGTGATGCGCCACGGGTTGCCGAGGTTGCGTTGTTCGATAAAGGCCTCGGCCTGTTGCTCGCGGAACCGGAGCAGGCTTTGCAGGCGGCCGTCGAGGGCGCTTCCGGCCTTGGGCAACGTGTCCTGCACCACCGGTTGCAGGCGCTCATGGTTGGCGTAGCGGGCGATGAGCGCCGGGCTGTTGGGGTGCAGTTGGTCGTGATGCTCGTGCCACAGGTAGCCGACGATATCGTAGGCAATCACGCTGCCCAAACTGTGGCCGACGACGATGATGCGGTCGTAGTCGCCCTTGTCGTGCAGGGCCCGCAGCAGGTCGACGCCATCGGCGCGGATCTGTTCGCGCACCACCACGTTCTGCGGGTTGGGGCTCAGGTAGCGGGCGGCGTCGCCGAGGTACGACAGGGCCGAGTACTTCAGGCCCAGGCCGATCACCGCCAGCAGCACCGGGATCAGGGCAAAGGGGTTGTCGCTGTGGGGGAATCGGCCGTATAGCGTGGCCAGGGTGCCGCTGACCAGCAGCACCAGCATGGCCAGCATGGCCCAGCGTGTGGCGCGCCAGATTGGCACGATGGCGGTGGGAATATCCCGGCGCGGGCGTTTGAAAATATCCCAGAGCCAGCTCAGCAGATGGCCGACCTTGGTGCCCTGCATCTTGTGGGCCCAGTAGTACTCGTAGAAGTCGGTGGTGTTGCGGCCCGCCGACTTCAATACGCGCAGGTCAAAATTGCGTGAGAACCGGTCGGGCTTGCTCCAGTAGAAAGGCGTTGCCTCGGGCGTATCCGCCGGGATCATCGCCTCCACGAAACTGCGCAGGGTGTCCATCGGGCGCTGTTCGCCGATGCCGTGGATGACGACTACCGCTTGTTTCATCGTTTGATCGTTCCTTGATCTGTTTTCGGGACGTTACGGGGGGAGTGGCTAGACGCCATAGTATTGCCATTATCGATGGTATTCCACACAGGAATGCCCCCATAAAAACCGCGCATTTCATTTGCGCCGCGGGATCTCGTAGTGTGGTGCTCCACCCAGGAGATGCCGCCGTGAACCACCGCCCGCTGAGCCTTTACGTTGACGCCCACTTCACCAGTCCCTACGCGATGTCGGTATTCGTGACCCTGCGGGAAAAAGGCCTCGATTTTGAACGGCTCACCCTGAACCTCGACACGGCCGAGAACCAGACCGAAGCGTTCGCCCACGTTTCGCTGACCGGGCGCGTGCCGACGCTGGTGCAGGGCGACTTCGCCTTGTCCGAGTCTTCGGCGATTACCGAGTACCTGGAGGAGGTGTTCCCGCAGGTGCCGGTGTACCCGGCAGAACCCCGCCAGCGGGCGAGGGCGCGGCAGGTGCAGGCGTGGCTGCGCAGTGACTTGATGCCGATCCGGCAGGAGCGTTCGACCCTGGTGGTGTTTTACGGGCTCAAGGGCGAGCCACTGTCGCCGGCCGCTGAAGCGGCAGCGCACAAGCTGATCAGCGCGGCGCAGGCGCTGTTGGCGGACGGCCGCGACTACCTGTTCGGCGAGTGGTCGATTGTCGACGTGGACCTGGCGGTGATGCTCAACCGGCTGATCCTCAACGGTGACAGCGTGCCCGCCAACCTGGTGGCGTACGCGCAGCACCAATGGCAACGGCCTTCGGTGCAGGAATGGGTCAATCAGCAACGTCCGGCGTTGTAGTCATCTCCTCCATTACACAGTGAATCCTGATCCATGAATATGTTGTCGAGTGACGCCCGTCTGCCGCTGTATCAACGCCTGCGTGATCATCTGATTGAACAGATTGCCAGTAATCACTGGCGCGCCGGTGCGGCGATCCCCCCTGAAGCGGTGTTGTCCACCCAGTACCAGCTGTCCACCGGCACCGTGCGCAAGGCGATCGAGGCGCTGGTGGGCGAGGGCATCCTGGAGCGTCAACAAGGCCGGGGGACGTTTGTGCGTCGCCCGAAGTTTCAATCGTCGTTGTTCCGGTGTTTTCGTTTCCAGGGCCCGGGCGGTGAATGCCAGTTGCCACAGAGCCGGATCTTGTCGGTCAAGCCGGTGGACGCGCCGTTGTCGGTGAGCGAGGCATTGGGGCTGGCGCCGGATACGCCGGTGATTTGCATCGTGCGGGTGCACACGCTGGACACGGGGCCGGTGCTGGCCGAGGAAATCTGGCTGCCGCGCAGTCGATTCCACGCGCTGTTGGAGGTGGACCTGACGCGGCAGGGGTTGCTGCTGTACCCGACCTACGAAGAGGTCTGCGGGCAAGTCGTGGCATCTGCCGAGGAAGCCCTCACGGCCGAGTCCATCAATGACGTGTGGGCTCGTTGGCTGCAAGTGCCGGTGGGCAGCCCGGTGATGGTGATCGAACGGCTGGCCCGGGATTACGCCGGTCAACCGTTGGAGCTGCGGCGGGGCCGCGGCCATGCCGAACATTTCCGCTACCGCGTGGACATTCGCTGAGGCTGTCGCGCGCGGCTATTCGGCTCCCAGCAACTCGAGCCACGCGTGTACCACCCGGCGGTCAAGGTCTTCCCAGTCGGCCATGCCCAGCACCCGGGTGGTGTTCAACCCGCGCAAATAGCCTCGCAGTTGCTGGGCGCTGGCGTAGACCACTTCCGGTTCGGCGGCGTTATCCAGCAGTACGTCCTCATAGTCGACCAGGTAATCGGCCACCCGGTCGCGAAACTCCGGCAGCACGGCGTCACGGATGCGGTCGAAGGTTTTCTGATGGGGTTTCATGGGGCGTTCCTTATCATTTTGTGTGGGGCGACCTGCACGACACTATTGCTTCAGATAATAGTCACCATCAAGTATTGAGAGTTCTGTTTTTCTGGAAAAGGAGGACAATTGCCATCATTGAATAGGATGTGCAAGGACCCTGCGATGAGGACTTTTACCGGATTGGCGCTGGTGGCGCTGTTGATGAGCACCTGGGTTACCGCCGCACCCGCTGTGGCCGGGGGACTTCAAGCCAGCCATCTGCCGCCCATCGCCGCCAGCTCGGTGGGCTTGCAGCACTCCCAATCGGTCGGCGTGCTCTACAGCGACAACACCCTCGACAACCTGCAGTACCTGACGCGCTACCACGCCATGGCGGTCAATGGTGCCAAAGACCAGTTGGACGAGCAGATTCGCCGGGCATTTGTCGACAGCTCGGATCCGGACCTGGCGATTGACTGGCTGATGACTTCTTTGCGCCACACCTTCGCCTCGGTCACCCGTTACGACAACCTCGATGCACTGTTGCAGGCACACCCGGACGTGGTGGTGATGCTCGATACTTACAACCAGTTGCTGACCCAGCGTAATGACCTGGTGGAGGCTCGGTTTGTCGCCAAGTTCTATGACATTGACCTGCAATACATCGCCAAAGCCGAAGGCTCGATGCAAATGCACTTGCCTTCTGTATGGGTACATGACAAAACGGCGCCCCAGATCGCTGCACAGATTGGGCAGCAGCGCGACGTTCAGTTGAATGCCTTGAAACAGTTCGATGCCTCGCTCAAGGCGTTGGTCGCCGCCGGTTAGCCCACTTCTTCTATTTTTCAGGAATTTTTATGCGCGTGTTGTTAGTGCCTGCGATGGCGTCTGCTGCTTTATTGATGACGGGCTGCGCATCCGCGCCCAATGCTCCAACCCTCACCCTGCAAACCGGCAAGGACCCCGAAGCCTACGTGCAGTGCGTGGTACCCAAATTCGAGAAAAACGGCATGACCTCCACGGTGACGCAGAACTCGCGGCACGCGCGGATCGTGGTGAGCAGCAAGATTGCCGCGGACAATATCCTGGAGGTCTACAAGGCTCAGGACGGCGGCAAGGTATTCCTGTACGAGCGCAAGCCCTTGGCATCGACGTTCAAACCGTCGCGTTTCGAACATGCCGCGCAGGATTGCCTGTAATCAACTGGCGCACGGCGCTGATCGTTCCCACGCTCTGCGTGGGAATGCCGCCTCGGACGCTCAGCGTCCAGCGGGCGATGCAAGGTTCGAGTCTTTCGCGGTGGTGACGCGGAGCGTCACGGGATGCATTCCCACGCAGAGCGTGGGAACGATCATCGCAGGCTCGACAGCTCCCACATTTGATCTTCATTGCCTTGAGCCAATGAATCAGCTCGGCTTTGGCTCACTGCCGAACGCATCCACCGCCTTCACCAGGCCTTTGGCCGCCAATGCCACCAACTCGCCGCCTTTTTGCGGGGTAGCCAACGCAGGGTCTGACCCCATGCGGCCGTCCGGGAAGCGTGCGCGGAAGTCGCGGGCTTCGCGGATCGGGCCGGTGTTGGCGATTTTCGGCGAGTAATCAGCCGACTTGATCGCGTGCGGGTAGGCCCATTGGGTCACCGCGATCTCCGACGGCGTGGCATGGCTGCCGTGGCCGACCGGGAATTGCTGGTGCGCCAGGTCGGTGACGCCTTCCAGGTCCCACCAGTTGCACAGCTTCAGGGCATAACCCGCCGGGCGCCCGGTGAAGCTCGCTTCAGCGTACAGCTCGGAGAATGCCGCTTCGATCGAAGCGATATTGCCGCCGTGGCCATTGAGGAACAGGATTTTTTCGAAACCATGGCCCGCCAGGGAGCGCACCCAGTCACCGATCGCGGCGATAAACGTCGAAGGGCGCAGCGAAATGGTGCCGGGGAAGCCCAGGTGGTGCTGGGCCATGCCGATATTGAAGGTCGGGCCAATCAGGATGTCGGCGTTTTTTTGCGCTTCATGGGCGATGATTTCCGGGCACATCCAGTCGGTGCCCAGCAGGCCGGTGGGGCCGTGTTGCTCGTTGGAGCCGATGGGAATCACGATGCTGCGGCTGCGTTCCAGAAACTGGCCAATCTCGATCCAGGTGGATTGATGTAAAAGCATCTAGGGGTCTCTCTCTCATCAAGCCCAGGAACACGGTGAAGTTCCTGGTGGCGTGTGCCCCATGGTGCACGGCAACGCCTGCCCCATCAACCGCCTTTGACGGTACCGGCACTCGCCATCTGGCGCGGCTTGCAGTTGAGGTACGCCGAGGACTTCAGCCAGCGCTGGTCGGGGTACCAGGAAAACATGAACTGGCCGTCCTTGAGCTTATCCACCACCTGGCGCGCCACTTGCGGGCGCACCGCCGGGCACCCCTGGCTGCGGCCGATACGGCCTTCGCGCTTGCTCCACAAGGGGCTGACGTAGTCGGCGGCATGAATCACGATGGCGCGGTCCCGTGCACGGTCATTGAAGCCCGGCTCCAGGCCGTCCATGCGCAATGAGTAGCCATGGGCGCCTTCGTAGCTCTCCTGGGTGCGGAACAAGCCAATGCTGGACTGATAGCTGCCTTCACGGTTGGAGAACTGCGTGGCGAAGTTTTCCCCGGACTTTTGCCCATGGGCCACCAGGTCCCGCAGCACTAACGTCTTCTTGCGCAGGTCAAAGATCCACAGGCGACGGGCGGTCGACGGTTGGGAATAGTCGATCACGGCCAGCCGGTCGGACTGTTCGATGCCATTGCCCACCGCGCACTGCATGGCGCTCAAGGCTCTTTTCAATACATCGGGGTTGAGTTCTGGAGCGGCGTGGGCGAGGCTGCTATACAGAGTATGAGGTTTACCGGTGTCTGCGAGCGCAACGGTGCTCAGCGAGGCAAAGGTCGAGATGATCAGGCCGAGTCGGCAGCAAAAGGTCAGCATGTATAGAGCATCTCCGCCGTGGATGGGAGCTAAGCGATTGTTCAAAAAACACGCATGTTACTTGAGCCTTTGCCTGCTCGTTGCACCGCTGGTCGCGACGGCCGAAGACCTGTTGGTGGTGTCGCCGGCCCCGGTGCAGCTGGCACTCTCGCAATTGCCCACGGTGTGCCCTGGCCTGGCCGGGCAGATCGACGCTGCCGCCCAGGCGCGATTGCAGGCGTTCTACCAGCAGCAGGGCGATGTGGCACTGTGGCTTGAGGGCGATCGTCGCGCCGCCTTGCAAGCCCAGTTGCTGATGCTGGCCGATGACGGCCTGGACCCGAGTCACTATAGCCTGCCGCCCGCAGATGCCACGGGTAACGTGCTGTGCAGCGACATCGGCACCAGCCAGCACTACCTGCAAGCCCTGCAGGACCTGCACTTCGGTCGCTTGCAGCAGTCGCGCTTCGAACCCCTCTGGCACTCCCAGCCACCGGCCCTGGACCCCGACACCCAAGTGCTGGCGCTGGCCGAGGCCGGTATGCAGAACATCCCCCAGGCCTTCGACCAGGCCCGCCCGAACGCGCCGCTCTACCGCAGCCTGCGCAGCGCCTACGCCGCCTTGCGCCAGCAACCGCTGCCCCATTGGGACGCCGTGGCCAGCGGCCCGTTGTTGCGCCCCGGCATGGATGATTCGCGGGTGCCGCAACTGGCGCGGCGCATGGTCAATGGCGGCTACCTGTCCGGCACTTCTTCCGGCACGCAGTACCGTGGTGAGCTGGTGAACGCGGTCAAGACCTTCCAGCTCAGCCATTCACTGCAAGCCGACGGCGTGATCGGGCCCGGCACCGTCACGGAACTGAACATCAGCCCGGTGATTCGTCGCGAGCAACTGCGCATCAACCTTGAGCGGTTTCGCTGGCTGTCCCGGGACCTGGAGCCCGAAGGCGTGCTGGTGAACGTGGCCGCGGCGCAGTTGAGCTTCTACCAGGGCGGCGTGCCCGTGTGGCAAACCCGCCTGCAAGTCGGTCGCGCCGACCGCCAGACACCGCTGCTGAAGTCGCACATCACCCGGCTGACCCTCAACCCCACCTGGACCATCCCGCCCACCATCATGCGCGAGGACAAACTGCCGGCGATCCGCCTGAACCCCGACTACCTGCGCCAACAGAACCTGCAAGTGCTCGACAGCCAGGGCAACCCGCTGGCGCCGGAGCAGGTCGACTGGTCGCACCCCGGCAACATCCTGCTGCGCCAGGGCGCCGGCCCGCGCAACCCGCTGGGTCGGATCGTGCTGCGCTTTCCCAACCCGTATTCGGTGTACCTGCACGACACCCCGAGCCAGCCGCTGTTCTCCAAGGGCCCGCGGGCCTTCAGTTCGGGGTGCGTGCGGGTTGAGCAACCGCTGCAACTGCGGGACTTGCTGGTGAGCCCGGCGGAGAAGATCCGCACCGAAGAGCTGTTGGCGACGGACACGACCCACGAGTTCCGGCTCGCCACGCCCGTGCCGGTGTTGCTGGGCTACTGGACCGTGCAGGTCGACGGCCAGGGAGGGTTGCTGTACGCGCCGGATATTTACGGGCGGGATCCGGTGTTGATGAAGGCGATGGAGAGTGCGCTCTGACGGCGTATCCAACGCCTGTGGGAGCTGTCGAGCTTCAGCGAGGCTGCGATGGGATCAGCGCGGTTCCCCTGGCAGACCGCGCCGCCTGCATCGCGGGCAAGCCCGGCTCCCACAGGGCGTGCATCCAAGATTTGGGCGCGACACAGCTTTAATGTGGGAGCTGTCGAGCTTCAGCGAGGCTGCGATGGGATCGGCGCGGTTCCCTTGGCAGACCGCGCCGCCTGCATCGCGGGCAAGCCCGGCTCCCACAGGGCGTGCATCCAAGATTTGGGCGCGACACAGCTCTAATGTGGGAGCTGTCGAGCTTCAGCGAGGCTGCGATGGGATCAGCGCGGTTCCCCTGGCAGACCGCGCCGCCTGCATCGCGGGCAAG
>NZ_JACARC010000089.1:475-35983 GCF_013386825.1 Pseudomonas sp. IPO3778 | reverse complement strand
CAAGCCCGGCTCCCACAGGGCGTGCATCCAAGATTTGGGCGCGACACAGCTCTAATGTTGGAGCTGTCGAGCTTCAGCGAGGCTGCGATGGGATCAGCGCGGTGCGCCTGGCAGACCGCGCCGCCTGCATCGCGGGCAAGCCCGGCTCCCACAGGGAGCGCATTCCAAATTCACTTCAAATAGCAAGCACTGATCCAGTCCGCTGGTTTGGGCGCGAGCTGTTCGGCCACCGGCAAGTACCGCGCGTCCAGCTGCGCCGCCAGCCAGTACAGCGTATTGCTGCTTTTGGGGTTCCACTCGCCGCTGTAGCCCGGCTCGCCGACGTTAGCCCGGTCTTTGTCGAACTGCACGCGGGTGTGCACGAATTCTTCGTGGCTGCGCTGGCCTTTGGCATACGGGGCAAGCCAATCCAGTGCCTCGCTCAGCGAGCCACCATGGGCGGCGGTAAAGTCCAGCCAGTTGCCGCCGATGCCGTAGGGCTTGGCCGCCAACGCGGCCTGAACCAGCGGCTCCAGGTCGTAGACCACGTAGTGCAGGGCGTCACGGTCCTTGAAGTCGGTCACCGAGCCGTCGGGCAGCACGTTGTCGGTGATCTGTTGCTGGAACAGCTGGAAGGCCTCTTCCAGCATCTGGCGATCGCCCAATGCCGCAGCGGCCACGGTGACCAGCTTCACCCGGTGGCTCTGCCAGTTATTGGTGTTGGTGGCCTTCCTGGCGCCGTGGAACTGCTTGATGCGCTCGATGTAGCCGTTGCCCAGATGGGTCAGCAGCGCGCGGGTGGCGTCGCGGGTCTGGGGGCGAAGGTCGCTGGCGGTGAGGGCGTAGGCGTTCATCAGCATATCGAGGTTGGTTTCGTCGATCGGGTTGAAATCCGGCTGATAGGTGCTGGCCCATGCGCTGAGGTAGTCGTCGACCTGCTTGAGGTAACGGGTGTCGCGGCTCAGGCGCCAGGCGATGGCGGCCTGGCGCATCACCGGCCAGTCTTTCTCGGCAGCGATGCTTTGCTCGCGGATGCCCTGGTTGGGCAGTGTGCCCTCGGTGTGCAGGTGGGGCAGGGCGTCGGGCTGGTCGCCGAGGTGACGCTGGGCGGCGGCCAGGAGCGATTTGGCGGTCGGGTTCGAGGTGCCCGGCTGGCAAAGGCTGACGATGGGTGGCGCGGCAACGGCGGCCTGGGTGAAGGCGGTGAGCAGCGCGGCCAGAGCCACGGATTTCAGGGGGCGTTGGAGCATGCTTGTTCTCGGGAATGGGGCGGCCATAGCGCAATCGCGCGACGTTAACATGACCCTGACGGAAATTTGATGAAACACCTGCTACCTCCGTATGCTGGGGCGCAGTGACCGGTCTAGAACAGGATGCCCCATGACCTTGCAGTTCGTGAAGATGCACGCCCACGGTGATGACTTCATCGTGATCGACCGGCGCGGCCAGGATGACCCGATCACCGCAGAAGTCGCCCGCCGGCTGGGGGATCGCCATCGCGGCATAGGCTTCAATCAGTTGGCCGTGGTGCTCGATTGCGATGACGCTGCCGCCCGCATCACGTTCTGGAACCCCAATGGAACACCGCTCGACACCTGTGGCAGCGCCACCCGTGGGGTGGCGGACCTGCTGATGCGCGAAGCCGGTACCGCCTCTGTGCTGCTGCGAACCAACCGTGGCCTGCTGACTTGCGTGCGCGAATCAGGGCAACGGGTGTCGGTTGACATGGGGCCGCCCTCCTTGGGCTGGGACGCTATTCCCCTGGCCGAAGCCATGGACACCGAACATTTGCCGCTGGAGGGCAACCCGGCGGCGTGCAGCATGGGCAACCCGCACTGCACGTTCTTTGTCGATGATCTGACGGCCATCGACATCGCCGCCATGGGTCCGTCGCTGGAAACCCATCGGCTGTTCCCTGACAAGACCAACGTGCATTTCGTGCAGGTACTCGACCGTGGCCATATCCGCCTGCGCATCTGGGAGCGTGGCGCTGGCATTGCTCAGGGCTCGGGCTCGTGCTGTTGTGGCGCGGTGGTCAACGGGATTCGACGCGGGCTGCTGGACGACAGCGTCGACGTGCAATGTGACGGCGGTACGGTGACGGTGCAGTGGGACGGCAGCGGCGGGGTTGTGCTGACCGGCGCGGTACAAGCGACGCTTCACGGCACGCTCGCCGAGCGTTTTTTCAAGGCTCCATGACAAACAGGGTGGTGATCAGGACATGTTGAAGTTTCCAATGCGCCCCGCGCCGGGTGTGCTGCTGATCGTCCTGATGGGCTGGTTATGCCTCTCATCGGCCCAGGCTGACGACACCGCACCCCCCGGTCTGGTCACGGTGCCCCTGAACCAGCGCGTGATCGACCTGACCAACACCCTCGACCCCGCCAGCCAATCACGCATGACCACGCAACTCGCCAGCCTTGAACAACGCAAGGGCGCCCAGGTGGCGGTGATGCTGTTGCCGAGCACCGGCGAGGCGAGCATCGAAGACTTCGCCAACCAACTGTTCCGGGCCTGGAGGCTGGGGCGCAAGGACGTCAACGACGGCATCCTGCTGCTGGTGGCGAAGGGCGATCGCAAGGTGCGCATCGAAGTGGGTTACGGCCTGGAGGGCGTGGTCACCGATCTACTGGCCCACCGCATCATTGAAGAACACATCACCCCGGCCTTTCGCCAGGGCGATTACGCCGGTGGCATCCAGCAGGCCGTGGACGACCTGACGGTGTTGGTGGACGGTGGCAGCTTGCCCGAGGTGGCCACGGCCGGCTTTCCTCCCGAAGCGTATGCGGTGCTCCTGGCATTTATGTTTGGCGGGGTCGTCGGCGTATTGATGGGGGCTGAAAAACTCCCCTGGCGCCGGGCCCTGATTGCGGTGGTGGTGGTCACCCTACTGCTGGTCGCGGTGGCAGGGGGCAAAAACTGGCCGGTCTATTTGATTCTGCTGCCACTGTGCATGCTGATCGGTGGCGCCACGTTTGGCGCATTGTGGCAGGCGAGGGCGGCGTTTTATGCGGTGCTGGGGATGTTGGCCTACATCGCCGGGGTGCTGCTGACCGACCACTTCGTGCGTGATCTGTCCATGATCCACTGGCTGGCTTATCCCTTTGCCGGGCTGGTGATCCTGGGCCTGTATTTCGCCCTGTTCGTGGTGATGAAGGGCCTGTGGAAAGAGAGCCGCGCGTCGTTTGTCGCGCGGCTGGTGGTGGTGCTGGTGGTGTACGGGGTGGCAGGGACGTTGATTGACATGGGCACCACGGGCTGGCTGCTGGCGTTTCCATTGGCTTCGTTCGCGGGGCTGTTCATCTTTGCCCACGGGATCAGCGACGACTCGGGGTCGGGGTCGAGCGGCGGATCGAGTTCCTCCAGCTCCAGCTCCAGCTCCAGTTCCAGCAGCAGTTCATCGGGGGGCGGCGGTTCCAGCGGTGGTGGTGGGGCGTCGGGGAGTTGGTAACGACCTGCCTAGGCGCCGGCGCAAACACTCATCCCGCCATCCGCCATCACTACAGCGCCGACGATGTATGACGCGCGGCCGGACGCCAGGAACGCCACCACTTCGGCGATTTCCTCGGGTTGTGCGGCGCGCTTGATGGGCGTTTTCGTGCCGTGCCGGGCAAGGAACGACGGGCCATCCTCAACCACGTCGTTGAGGATATTGGTGACAACATCCCCGGAGCCCACGGCATTCACGCGGATGCCATGGTCAATCACCTCCAGCGCCAGTGTGCGCGTCAACTGCGCTAACGCACCCTTGGACGCCGTATACGCAGCGATGGTCGGGAAGGCTTGATAAGCCGCGTAGGAGGCTATGTTCACAATCGCACCACTGCGGTTTGGGATCATCGCCTTTACCGCTTCGCGGGAATGCAGAAACGCTGCGGTTACATTGACCGACTGAATGGCTTCCCAGTCTTCCCGCGTCATGTCGATCACCAGCTTGTTGATGATGATGCCTGCGTTGTTCACCAGGATGTCCAGGCGCCCAAAATGTTTGAGCGCCGTGGCGACGGCTGTTTCGGCCGCGCCGTCCTGGGTGATGTCGGCCACCAGCGGCACCAGGCCGGGCCTCGCCAGTTGCTCAACTGTTGCATTCTTGTCTTCGGCAACGACTTTGGCGCCTTGCTCATGCAGTAACAGGGCCACGGCGCGACCTATTCCGCTGGCGGCACCGGTCACTAAAACCACCTTGCCTTCAAATGCTTTGCGGTTGTCGTCAGTCATGAAACTCTCCAGTTCACGCTTCCAGCGACGGGGTGCCGCTGGAGACGCCCTTACTGTCGCCCCTTCAAGCTGGCGAATCTGGCGCGGTCTTGCCTGACTATCGTGATCTTGCTTTTTAATCCTCTATGATGAGCAACCCCAACCGGTCTGGTGACGTGTCATGCAACCGCCAAAATCCGTGAAACGCCTGGGTCAACAAGGCCGAATTCCGGCGCACAAGATGCCTGAGTATTTGCCGCCAGCGGCCCATCAGGCGGTAGGCCAGCGTCTGGATTCCGAGGTGCAGATTCAACTCTACCGCCACCGCAGCACTACCCAGGACCTGATCATTCCGGCCGTTGCCGAGCCTCTGCTGGTGCTGGTGGTATCGGGTGGTGCGCGGGTGGAAGAGCGAACTGGCGGGGAGGAATGGACGGCTCATGGGGTAACGGCTGACGACTTCTTCCTCACCATGTCCCCCGAGCCCTATGAAATGCGTTGGCGTACCGACGGCGACGCGGTCTTCGAGGTGGTGCATGTGTACCTGAGCCAGCGACTGCTGGGGTTGGCGGCTCGCGAGGTGCTGGTGGGACAGGCCGGCGCAATACGTTTGCGCGACGTATCCGGTGCCCGGGATGCGCAAGTCTCACAATTGATGCGATGCCTGTATCAAGAGGTGATCAATGATCGGGACGCCAGCCCACTGTATCTGCACGGCATTGGTCAGGCGCTGGCGGTGCATCTGGTGAGGCACTACCGGGATGACAGCGGTGGCCTCAAGCAGGCCAATGCGCTGCCTGCCTACAAGTTGCACGGCGCCATTGAGTACATGGGTGCGAGGCTGGATCGCAACTTCAGCTTGTCTTCGCTGGCGATGGCGGCTGGCATGAGCGACTTCCATTTCAGCCGACTGTTTCGCCGGGCTACCGGGTGGTCGCCGTCGCAATATTTCATCCAGATGCGGATGAGGAAGGCACGCCAGCTTCTTTTGGAGTCAACCTTGAGCATCGTGGACATTGCGCTTGAAGTGGGGTACGGCAGCCCGAGCCACTTTGCCCAGGTGTTCAGGCGCCATACCGGTGCCACGCCGCGCGAATATCGCCAGCAGTAAGCCGGTCTAGGCCGGCTTGTAAGCGATCCAACCCTTGAAGCTGAAGCCCGCATAGAACAGTTCAACGCCTTCGAAACCCGCCGCCCGCAGCAGCGCTTCATCGTCCTCGGGCGACAGCACCGGCAAGTGGCTGCTGATCGCCGTAATCGCTCGCTGGGCATCTTCAGCCGGTACGCCGGAATCCACCGCATAGGCCGCATAACGCTTCAGCCAGCGGGCTTTTTCCTCTGGTGAGGACTGGGGGAAGCTGTGATGGGCCGCAATCAGCGGTGCCCCCGGACGCAAGCGCTGCCAGAGTGCTTTCAGGGTTTGCAAGCGCTCTTCGGCCGGGATGAAGTGCAGGGTCAGCAGGCTGGTCGCGGCATCAAACGGGCCTTCGGGCGCGGTGTGGATATACCCTTCGTGCAACTGCACCCGCGTCATCAACGGGCCCAAGGTGGCTTCGGCCAGCTTCAGCATCTCGGCAGACGGGTCCACCCCCACAAACTGCCATTGGGGCTGGCTGTCGGCGAACTTCTTCAACTCCAGCCCGCCGCCCGCACCCAGCACCAACACATGGCCGGTCGCCGGGACGCTTTCCCGCAGCAGCAACGTCGTCATGCGTTGCAGGGACTCAAAGCCCGGCACCAGCCTCACCGGGCCTTCGGCGTAACGGGCAACAGCGTCGGGGTCTGAAAACCAGGTCATGGGTGGCTCCTGTTGGCGGGGAAGCGATAACCCTACTGGGGCGAATTCGGGCTGGTAATTGCAGAGATGTGCAGTTGTGTTAAAACGTTGCCCTTGCTGATGATCAGAGTACCCACCGAATGCTCCCCGACGTGCTTATCCGCGCTGCCCGGCCTGAAGATGCCTTATGCATTGGCGTGCTGGGCATGCAGGTATTTCTTGATACCTACGCCACCGAAGGTATCCGCGATTCGATCGCCGCTGAGGCGCTGCAAGCGTTTTCGCCCCAGGCGATCGCTGCGCTGATCGCGCAGCCGGGCACGTTCATTCTCGTCGCCGAATCCAATGCGCATCTAGTGGGGTTTGCCCAGGTGACGATGGACGCTGGCCACGCCCTGATCTCAACCCCAAAAGCGGCCGAGTTGCAGCGGCTCTACCTCCAGGCACGGTTTACCGGCCTGGGCCTCGGTTACCGTTTGCTGCAAGCGGCGGAACAGCGTGCCGGGGAGGGCGGTGCGTCGTTGTTATGGGCGACGGTGTGGATCGGCAACGAACGGGCGCTGGGGTTTTATCCGCGCCGTGGTTATGAGCTGCTGGGTGCGCCGATTTACACGTTCCAGAATGAGAGCCATGAAAATCGGCTGTTTGGCAAAAGGCTTGGGGTTTAGCTGTCAGAGGGTTTTGCTCAGGAACACCCGGCTGCTGCCCTCCGGGTCGCAGGGGATTTCACCAAAACGCACCCAGCCCTTCTTTTCGTAAAACCCCGGGGCCTGGAAACTGAGGGTGTACAGCACCGCCGAACGGCAACCACGTTGGCGGGCTTCGTCTTCGAATGCCTTCAACAGCGTTGTGCCCAGGCCTGAACCACGCAGCGCATCGGGCAGGTGAAACAGATCGAGAAAGGCCATCCCGAGGGTGGTTTTGCCGGTGATGCCGCCGAGGATTTCACCGGTATCCGGATCTTTGATCAGCACCGTCAACGGGCGCCGATCATTGGAGCCGGTGATGTGTTCGTTGAAGGCGGCGAGGCTGCTGCCAAGGCGTTGCTCGGCGTCGGCGTTTGGCTGATCACCGATCTCAATCCGATGCGGCTTCATAGATCCATCACCATCTCATGCCACGCCATCCCGCCATGGTCCGACGCCGACGGCTGCACATAGCGATAGCCCATGCGCTTGTACAGCTCCACATGCTGGTCCTTGCACATCAGGTGAATGGTCTTCTTGCCCATCGCCTGCATGCGCTGCACGAACTCCGTCATCAAGCGCGTGGAGTAGCCCTTGCCTTGCCGGGCGGGGTCCACCACCACCGACATGATCACCACATTCGGCGCCTCGGCTGAATGCCCCACCAACTCCTTGAAGGCCTCATCCGACATCACCACGTCATCGGCGCAACCGCAGTTGATGAAACCCACCACAACGCCGTCCGCCTCCAGGATCAGGAAGCCTTGCGGGTACAGGGCGATGCGCGTGGCGATCTTTTCCAGGGTGGCGGCTTCGTCGCCTTCATAGGCGCTGATTTCGATCTCGTAGCAACGGGCGGCGTCAGCCGGGGTGGCGTTACGCAGGGTCAGGGTGGGCATTTCAGTTCCTGGACAGTTAAACGTTTGATTCCGGTTTCGGGTCATCCCCGACAATACCAGTTGGATGATCTGCCTGAGCATCGGCTCGTGGTCCATGTGTGCGGTTTGGGCCACGAGTGTTGGGTGGTGATAGGCGGCCGTGGCGGTGTACATCAATCGGGCATTGAGGCCTGCGTCGCCATCAAACGTTGCCCCGGCTTCCTGGAACAGCCCGGCAAGCTGGCGAAGCTGGTTGTTGAGGTGGGCAATGACGAACGGTTTATCCAGCGCCGCCGCTACATCGAAGGCGCGATGGGGTTCCGGATCGTCGAGTGCGCGCTTGCGTTTCATCTGATAGAGCCTGACCAGCCATTCGCCCATGCGTGTCACCGGATCGCCCGCCGCACTCGCCACGCTGGAGAGCGTCTGTTCAATCTCGCAGAGCCAGCGTTCCGTGACGGCATCCAGCAGCGCCGCCTTGTCGGCAAAATGTGCGTAAAGCGCCGCGTGGCTCACGCCCAATTCCTTGGCAACGTCTGTGATGCGCACTTTGTCTACGCCCAGCAAGCGCATGCGTGCCAGGGCGACGTCGGTCGCCCGTGCTTTGATTTCCTCGGCAGATAGCCCGGTACGTGGCATTCCCCACAACTCCTGTTGACACCGATAAAACTTACATTTTACATTAAATGTAAATTTTAGTGATAAACGGCCATGAACGGCTTGAATGAAAGCGCGAGTGTATTGGAAAAAGGGTGTAGGCAATGACTGAAATGACAATGAGGGCATTGGGTAAAAACGGGCCTGCGGTGTCTGCGCTTGGCATGGGCTGCATGGCGTTTCGCATGGGGGACGACGACCGTGAGAAGCAAGCGGTGCACACCCTTCAATCCGCCCTCGATTCAGGTTT
Organism: Pseudomonas sp. IPO3778; assembly: GCF_013386825.1. Classification (GTDB taxonomy): domain Bacteria; phylum Pseudomonadota; class Gammaproteobacteria; order Pseudomonadales; family Pseudomonadaceae; genus Aquipseudomonas. The sequence goes on along the minus strand of NZ_JACARC010000089.1, from coordinate 27,559 downwards.
CTCGTTTCTCAATACCGGCGACTTTTATGGCAGCGGCCAAAGCGAGATGCTGGTGGGGCGCGCTTTGCGGGGGCGCCGTGACAGCGCCTTTTTGAGCGTTAAATGTGGCGCCCAGGTGGACCCGAATGGCCGCATCATTGGCCTGGATGGGCGTCCGAATTCCATCAAGAACTTTGCCGCCTATTCATTGAAGCGACTGGGTGTGGACGTTATCGACCTGTACCAGCCGGGGCGTGCAGACCCGGACGTGCCGTATGAAGAGACGATCGGGGCGATTGCCGACCTGATCAAGGACGGTAAGGTGCGTTACCTGGGCGTCTCCGAAGTGGGGGCCGACCTGCTGCGTCGCGCCCATGCCGTGCATCCGGTCACGGCACTGGAAATTGAGTATTCGCTGGCCAGCCGTTTTATCGAACGGGAAATCCTCCCCACCGCGCGCGAGCTTGGCATTGGCGTCGTGGCTTATCGCATCCTGGCCGAGGGGATGTTGAGCGGCCGGCTGCCGCAGGGGCAACCGCCAGCCGGCGCGCATTTCCTGGCGCCACGCATGCACGGTGAACACTACACGCGCAATATGGCCACGGCCCAGGTGCTCGAAGCGATGGCCGCCTCCAAAGGCTTCACGCCGGCGCAACTGGCGCTGGCCTGGGTGCTGTCCCGTGGCGACGATATTGTGCCGCTGGCCGGTATCAGTCGCCCATCCCGCATCCAGGACAACCTGGAGGCGCTTGAGGTGACATTCACGCCCCAGGAACTGTTCGAGCTGGACCGCGCCTTTGCACCGGACGCTATCGTGGGCTCGCGTTACCCGGACTTCGTCCTGAAATGGGCCGCGCAATGAGCACGTTCGTGCCTTCTGCCCGTACTTGCGCGATTGTCGCGATCGCGATGTTTGCTCCGGTGGTCGCCTCCTATGTGTGGCCGATGGACCGCTGGTGGCTGGACTACCCCGGCATCCTCTTTCACCTGGCCATCTTCCTGCTGGTGCCCCAGCTTCCTGCGCCCGGGTGGGCAAAGGCGGCGGGGTATGGCTGGTTGGTGGTGGACGTGACCGTCGGGGTCATGACGTTGAACCATGTGCCGAGCGAAATCGCGATGCCGATCCGGTTGGGTGGGCATATTTTCGCCGGGCTCTGGATCGTCAATGTGTCGCTGCTGGCGATCAGGCCCATCAAGTTCACGGGTTTGATCGCCGGGGGATGGCTGGCGGCATTCAGCTTTGTCTCGCCCTTTGTGCCCAAGACCGCGTTGGCCCCCACCGCGCTGCTGATGCTGCTGTGGCTGGGCTTGATCGCTTGGCACAACGGCAGCACGGGCCGCCGGCAGGTCAGGTTGATAACAACGGTTTGAGCAGTGCCAGGAGGGCGCGGTGCATGGCGTCCACTTCGTTTTTCGGGCTATTCAACAGGGTGGAGAGTTCGTTCACGAATGAGCCGACCACCGAACCGAAGTGGGTGTTGCCGGACATTTTCCTGCCCACGATGCCGGGCCGGGTTGGATAGGTTTTCTCGACGATCTCCCGCGGCAAGCAAATGGAGACCTGGTGGGGTGCACTCGGGAAACTGAAGTCGGAGGGTTTTGCCGCGTCCAGCACCACCATGTCGCCCGCTTCCAGCCGTACTGTGTGACCCGCGATGGTCAGGACTGCCGAGCCCTGCAATTGGTGGACGAGAACGTAGACGTCATCATTGCCTGTAGGTAGATCTTTCATGTCCCGACCTGAATGGTTTGGCGGCCAATGGCTGCCAGCGAAGTGTGTCTCGTCAGCCATACCGTCAACCCAAGTACTTCCATGCACTTGAGTCAGCGTGCTTTAGAACGACGCGGCGAGGATCACTTGGGCGTAAAGGTTGGTGTCACTGTTGCCCAACTGGGTGCCACCGCTGGCGGCGCTTTTCTCGGGTTTGTACAAGCCCACCAGAGGCAACAGCGTGAAGTGTTGATTGATGGTCCATTCTGCGTAGAGGTCCGCCTCTCGGGCATTCAGGTTCTGACGGCTATGATCCAGCGACGAGAAGTCATAAAGCAGGGTGCCCACATTCACCGAAGGGGTGGCGGCGACTTTGATGCCGACGTGATGGACTTGGGTATTGCTGTTGAAGGGGCCCGCATAGTTGGACGCGACCTCACCCTGGAACCAGGTGCCCAGCGCGCGGCCATTGCCATAGAACAACGGGTCATAACCTTCGGAGAAACGGCTGTAGCGGTAGTTGACGACAGGCTTGAGCTGCAGGTCGCTGAACGTCCAGCCGGCTTCCAGGTACCAGGCATTTTCATCGCCGCTGTCCTTCTGCTCCCTGGCGTACTCACCCGACAGGAACAGGTTGGGAACCCCCGCATTGCCTTGTGCCCTGACGCTGTATTGCTTCATGCCCTTGCGCTCGGGGTAGAAAAGGTCCGCCAGCGCCTTGTCGGTATCCAGCACTTTGAGGTAGGTCAGGCCCACGGTGCCCTGGTCGGCCACGTGCTCAAGCGTGCCCACGGCCACCTCCGGTTTTGCCTGGGCGGGGTTATCGGACTTCAGCCACATCAAGTCGCTGCGCCAGCCTTGTTTGCCCCCCAGGCGCAGCACGACCGTCTGGTCGAAGTCCTTGCGTGCGGTCAGGTAATACGCGCCGCCCCGGTTCTGGCGCCCGTCGGCGACCTCTTTGCCCAGATTCAAGGCGTCTCCCGAGACAAGGAAACCGTCGCCAATGACAATGTTCTGCCGGCCCACGGAAAAGTCGATGCCGTCGGTGCCCAGGGCCGGAAACAGTTCCGCCGAGCGCCAACCGATGAAGGCATCTTCAATCTTGGTGGTGCGCTCCGAGCCGTTGGTCCAGCCGGCGGGATCACCTTCGCCGTAGGTGCCCGAAGACACCCAGTTCAGCGAGGCGTAGGTGTTGCCAAAGCCCAGGGTCGAGTGTTTGAGGTCCAGTCCATACTGAAAGACGGATTCCTGCCAACTGCTTGATCCTTTTGTGCGTGTGCCGGACTGATCATAGTTTTCCCGGCTGGAAAAGGCGCCCACGGCGCCCAGCAGTTTGGCGTCGACCTGGGTCTGGTCATCGGCATACAGTGAAAGGGCACTGGCCAGCGGCGAGAGCCCCACCAGGACCGTCAGTGAAAGGGATCGATAGAGCAGCGTAAAGTGCATGGGTTGGCGTATCACGATGGCGTTTCTCCAGGACCGACATACAGGGACACTCGGCAAGCGACGAGTGGGTCTAGGCAGCCGGGTCGAGGGTGCCCGGTGCTGGACAAAGGCTAGGGCCAGGACCGCCCCGGATTCTTTGTTATCCCGGACATCCATACGTCCATGCGTGCCAAAGGCACGGTTGGCGTAGGGTTCTGGCAGAAAAACACAAGTCTCGTACCAGCATGGACAAGACGCAGGGAAGGCTGGGGGCCACTGTCACCTGGCAGCACTTCTTCCATTGTTTTGATGAGGGGTCCGGTTATGGAGTCGTCAAATGCCAACGCTGGCGCATTACGCAAAAATGCCATCGGCATGTGGAGCATCGTTTTCTTTGTACTGGCTACCAACGGACCGCTGACGGGGCTGGTGGGGGCCGTTCCAACGGCGATTCAGATGGGTAACGGCATCGGCATACCCGGCACGTTTCTGGTGGTGGGCCTGGCCTACTTGCTCTTCGCCGTCGGCTTTGTCGCGATGGGGCGCCATATCCGCAATGCCGGTGCGTTTTATGCCTACGTCTCGACCGGGCTGGGCCGGCCACTGGGCACCGCTTCAGCGTTTCTGGCCATCGTGGCGTACGCCGGGATGCAGGTCGCCTGTTATGGCCTGATCGGGTTCTTCAGCGCGGAATCGTTGTCCCACGTGGGGCTGCCCGTACCCTGGTGGGCGGTGTCGATCGTGATTGCCGTGGTGGTTCAGCTTTTCGGCACACGCAACGTGGCGTTCAACGGGCGCTTTCTGGGGCTGTTGATGTTGGCGGAGATGGCCGTGATTGTGGTCTTCGACGCGGCGGTGGTTTACCACGGAGGGGGCCCGTCCGGTTACAGCGTTGCCTCGTTCAAGCCGAGCAATGTGTTTGTACCTGGGTTTGGGGCGGCGCTGGTGTTTGTGGGGGCGGCGTTCATGGGCTTTGAAACCACGGCGATCTATGCCGAAGAAGCCCGCGATCCGGCCCGAACGTTGCCGCGAGCAACCTATTTGGCCTTGTTGATTATCATGGGGTTCTTTGCCGTCTCTTCCTGGCTTCTGGTTGTGGCGGTAGGGCCGGATGACATCGTGGCAGGCGTCACCCAGGATGCCGGCGGCATCTGGTTTGCGCTGGCGACCAAACTGGTCGGGCCCGGGCTGGCGGATGCAATGAATATCCTGCTGATTACCAGCCTGTTCGCGGTGTTGCTGAGCTTTCACAATTCGTTGTCACGCTACCTGTATGCAATGGGACGCGAAGGCATTCTGTGGCACCGGTTTGCACGCACCCATGCGGTTCATCAGACACCTCATGTGGCAAGCACCTGCCAGACCCTGTTCAGCGTGGTGTTGCTGGCGGTGTTCGGTGCGCTCCATGTGGACCCGATGACCCAGGTGCTGCCCATCGGCAGCGCGCCGGCAACCATCGGCATCGTGGCTGTACAGTTACTCACCTCGCTGGCGGTGATTCGTTTCTTCCGTCGCGAGCATCACGGCACCAACCTGTGGCAGCGCTTGCTGGCACCGCTGGCGAGCGCGATCGCGTTGGCCGGTGGCCTGACCGTGATCGTCACGAACATGCCGCTTCTGACGGGGGGCGATTCCGTCTTCAACGAGGCCATCCCGTTGGGCATGCTGGGGGTGGGCGTGATTGGATTGCTCACGGCCTGGTGGTTCAAGTTCGCGCGCCCGGAGCTGTATCGCAACCTGTCGCGAATCCTTCATGAGGTTTAAGCCAGTTCCCTAGCGACTGAGCCCGTGCGAGGCCGCAACCCAGAAAGGGTTGCGGCTTTTTTTATGGAGGTTGTCACGATTTTTGCAGCGTAAAGAGAGGGATGGCCGAGTGTTGAATTTCAATTAAATAACATGTTAACTATTGGCCATAAATCTAAGAAACACTGGCGTTGTAGCCGGTAAGAGAGCCAATCATGAACCAAGATGGGCTGCGACCTGAAACAGGGCACTGGGATAAAGCGATCCGCAGTGCATGCGGTTCCTTCACGACCTACCTTCGCAGTGAGCACTCGCTGTTTATCGGCGAGATGATTCAGCGTGATCTGGGGGGCGTCGGGTTCGCGGAACTGCGCACAAATGCCGGGCGAATTGCCAAGTTCCGGCAAAACGTCGACAACGCCGATGATCGATATTGCTTTCTGATTGTGCAGCGCAAGGGCTTCTGCCAGTTGCACCTGGACGGGCAGTCGATCGAGCTTGCACCCGGTGAGTTGGCGATCATGGACCAGGCTGGCGCGTGCAGCGTCGAGCCTCAGGGCCTGATTGAGCAGGTCTCCATTTCAATCTCCCGGGATCGGGTGCAGGCGCTGCATCGTCAGGGCGCGCTGTCGGGCAAACTGCAAACCCATTGCCCCAGTGGTCGTCTGTTGCGCGCACTCGTCAACCAGATCATGCACGATCAGGAAACCTGCTTTACCGACGAGGACGGGCTGGGGATGCAAGACGCCTTGATCGCCCTGTTACAGCCGACCCTGGTGGAGCGTCCGAGCAGCCACGGGCTCGAAGAAATTCTGCACATCAACGACCTGCGTCGCCAGATTGAACGCATGGTCTGCGACCACCTGCACCGGCCTGACTTGAGCCCGGAATGGATGGCGAGTCAGCTGGGAATCTCCATCAGGCACTTGTACCGCTCGTTTGAAAACAGCGGCGACAGCGTGTGTCGCTTTATTCAGCGCACGCGCCTGCAACGCTGCGCCAACGACCTGGGCAACCCGTGCCTGCGCCATGAAAACATTACGGAAATTGCCTACCGTTGGGGTTTTTCGGACTCGGCGCACTTCAGCAAAATCTTCAAGAAACAGTACCAGCGATCCCCCCGGGATTTCCGCGGCGAGGCGGTGCTGTGTTCCTGAGCGTCGAACCGGGCGCTGCGACAGGCCTGCCGGGTAAGGCGTTTGACGCAACAGTAGTGTGATTTCCGTGCGTCTACCGCTTTGGTTATCGGCTGCCTATAGTCAGGGTCATCGCCGCGAATCAAGGAAACATGAACATGTCCCAGCCTGCATTGGCCACACCGCCCCGGACGCTTCTCATCATCGGTGCCTCCCGCGGCATCGGCTATGCCTTGGCTGCGGAGTTCTTGACGAGGGGATGGCACGTTGTGGGGACGGTGCGGGGCACTGCCAACACCCCACTGCATGACCTGGCCGCCAAACACAAAGACCGCGTCCAAATCGAGTCGCTCGACATCACACAGCCCGATGAAATCGAAGCACTCAGCGGGCGCCTTGCCGGTAGAAGGTTCGAGATGCTTTTCGTCAATGCGGGTATCGCCAATCAGAACCAGGACGACACGATTGCGGAAGTGGCCACCGACGATTTTGTGCGCGTGATGATCACCAATGCGCTGAGTCCAATGCGCGTGATTGAAGGCCTGCAATCCCTTGTGCCGGCAAGCGGGCTGATCGGCATCATGTCGTCGGGACAAGGCAGCGTGAGTAACAACGAGAAGGGCGGCCACGAGGTTTATCGCGGGAGCAAGGCGGCACTGAATATGTATATGCGCAGCTATGCAGCACGCCACGCGGGCGATCCCCGCTCCTTGGTGTTGATGGCGCCCGGCTGGATACAAACCGCGCTTGGCGGGCCTGGCGCGCCGTTCAGCCTGGAGGAAGCCGTGCCGCACATCGTCAGTACGTTGCTCGCGCAGCAAGGGAAACCGGGCCTGCGGTATATCGATCGAGAAGGTAAAACCGTGCCGTGGTGATGACCCATCAGTGCTTCCTGCACTGAGACTCAGCCGGGCTTTTGCTGGCGAAACTCCCTGGGCGATACCCCGAAGCGGGCCTTGAAGGACCGGGAGAAATGGCTCACGTCATTGAAGCCCCAGTTGTACGCCACGCTGGAGACCTTTTCGTAGGCGCCATCGCGCTTTAGGTTCTCGGCACACTGTTCCAGCCTTCGCTCCAGGATGTAGCGGCCAATGGTGGTGTCGCCGTTGGCGAACAAACGGTGAAGGTTGCGCACCGATGTGCCAACCCGGTCGGCAACCATGGCAGGCGAAAGGGCGTTATTCATCAACTGCGCCTCAATGCACACTTTGGCTTTTTGCAGCATGAACACCTGAGTCTGTTGTTGATACGCGCAGGTCAGTGTCGGGCTTTCACTCACGCTGGGCCGCATCAGGGCCAGCAGGGCATCTAACATCGCCTCGGACTCATCGGCGTCGGCGGCTTCGAGGTCAAACAGTTGTTGCGCAAGCATGCCGATCAACGTTCCCAACCTTGAGTCTGCGCCGATACGGTGGTTAAGCAGGATCTCGCGGTGACGAAAGCGCGACTCGATGTGGCGTCGAGGAATGGTGAGTGACAGCTGATCCGAGAGCCCGGTGAAATAGAAATCGCACGGCTTGTTGACGTCAAGGAGTACCAGGTCATTGGGCTTCAGAACCGTCTGCCCATCCTCCTGGCACATCACCCCAGAGCCCTTCATTTGCATGACGAGGTAGTAGAAGTCCCGATCGTCGCGGCGAATATCACTGTGTTGCCGGTGCACGTGGCGGCAGTTGCTGACGATTCTGGCGCCGGAGCAGATGGAATTCACGTCAGGGGAGGGCAGGATGCTCCCGGCGAACGTGACCGCGCCGTGTTCGACGGGCGGTTCGGCATGGAAGGTGCCGCAGCTGGTGAACAGGTGATGGTTCCACTCTTCAAAGCCCTGCGGGCCAGTGTGCATAACAGTGTTCATCGCGGCCCTCTTTCCGAGCCCGGTGGTGCTCGGAAGAAACAAATGCGGTAGTGGAATGACGTCAGCCTTCCCCCGGTTTGACGCCACGGCCCACGGGGTTCGAATTGCGACTAACCTCAGAGTGAGGTAGCAAATTTCGGGCCGCATCCGCGTTTTCAAACTCCTGTAGAGAGTGGAGGCGTTTCAAGGGCTTGGGCCTGTTTCTGAATTTTTGTCGAGCGCTGCCCGAAAACCGAGTGCCAGGAAAACGGGCGAAAATTCCCATCGTGTGCGCGGTCAATGCTCCGTTTAGTAACATGTTAACTAGATGCGCGTATTGCACCCGTTGCCAGCACCCCGTGTGGGTTGAACCATCCTGGCAGTCTCGGTCAACTCGTTGACTCTGTGGCGCATGGTGCGCTGACCAAGCCGGCGTTTTAATGAGGCTCTGATGCTGAATCGGCGCGAGGTGAACCGCAGCGTTCATTCAGTTCCGGCGCTCGATGATTTGATGAACGCACTGTTGTGAGGAAGTGTCATGCTCTCTGTAGAAACGCCCACCACTTACTATACGGCCACGCGCAAGTACGACCTGAAATTCCCCGACCTTGAACACGATATTGAGGCGGATGTGGTTGTCATCGGTGGCGGGTTTTCCGGTGTCAACACCGCCCTTGAACTGGCAGAGCGCGGCGTCACCAACGTCGTGGTGCTTGAAGCGCGCTACCTGGGGTTCGGCGGGTCGGGGCGTAACGGTGGACACGTGATGGCCGGTATCGGTCATGACCTGGAAAAAATCCGCAAGGATGTCGGCGAAGAGGGCCTGCGTGCGATCTTCGAGATCAGCGACCAAGGCGCCGCCATTATCAAGAGCCGTATCGATAAATACGCGATCGACGCGGACTTTCGCCAGGGCTACGGCTACCTGGGCTTCAACAAGCGCCAGGGCAAGCTGCTGCAGGCGTGGGAAAAGGAATACAAGGAACTCAGTCCGGATTGCGAAATCGCTTATCTGGAAGGTGCCGAGGTCAAGAAGATCATAGGTTCCGACGCCTACAGCTGCGCCTTGATGCACATGGGTAACGGCCATATCCACTCCTTGAACCTGCTGCTGGGGGAAGCCAAGGCCCTGGTCAGTCATGGCGGCCGGGTGTTTGAAAACACGCCGGTCCTGGAAGTGACGTACGGCGACACCATCCACGTGCGCACAGCCAAGGGCTCGGTGCGGGCGAAAAAGATTCTTTGGTCATGCGGCGCGTTCCTTGATCGTCTCGAGCCGGAACTGCACAAGACCATGATCAGCACCTATGCCTTTCAACTGGTGACGGAACCGCTTTCAGACGCGCTTATTGAACAGATCAGCCCGATCCGGGGCGCCTTCAGTGATATTCGCCCGGTGATCGACTACTTCAGGGTCACCAACGAAAACCGCCTGCTGTTCGGTGCCGCCACTTACTGCCTCGACTACATCCCCAACGATTTGAAGGCGTGGAACCGCAAGTTGATGTTGAACGTTTTTCCCTACTTGAAAGACGTAAAAATCGACCTCGCCTGGGGTGGGCCAATGGAGTGCTCAGCCAACCTGTTTCCGCAGATTGGGACCTTGCCTGGCCGCCCTAACGCGTTCTACGTCCAAGGCTATTCGGGCTTTGGTGTCACTCCCAGCCATGTGGTCAGCCGGGTGCTGGCGGAAGGCATCATGGGCGGCTCAAAACATTACGCCGTCATGAGCTCCATTCCCCGTACCCGGATTTATGGCAAGGAACACTTTCGGTCGCTGATTTGCACGTTCGGCAAAGTCACCCACCAACTGGGCGGCTACTTCAACGGCCGGCGTTGATCACCGCGCATTCATTTTCCCAAGAAGAGGTAGTGTCACCATGCAGCCAGTGGATGAATTGAGCGTTGCCCTCAGAGAACGTCTGAGTGTGCTTGAGACGCTTTGGAAAGAGCAGGATGCTTGCGCGATCGTGCAACAACTCTACACCCCTGAAACTGAAATCACCGGCGCGGGCACCCCGGAGTTGTATTCGGGCGGCACGGCGCTGGGCGACCTGGTAGCGTCATTGGTGGGCGACACCCGCTCGGCGAGTATCCGCATCGACCGTGTACGAGCGCTGGCCCCCAGTGTGGCCTACACCTGGGTCACCTGGGACGTACAGCCGAAAGAGGGCAAGGCGTTCAACATGAAGAGCCTTTTCGTCTGGAAGCTGGAAACCCAAGGCTGGCGAATCGCGGCGGACATGTACGCGGACGGCGTCATTCCCGCCTGAGGGATTGAGAGAGAGCCTTCAGGGCTCTCTCCGATACGTCACACACCGGGTGTAACCGGACGCAAAACCCACAAGCCCCCCGATCCCCTGTGGGAGCCGTCGAGCTCTAGCGAGGCCGCGATGGCGCCCGCCCGGTCACCCTCACTATCCGCCTTCCGCCCGCTCCTCTGTAGCAACTGCCGAGCTTCAGCGAGGCTGCGTCAGCTCACGCTTGGCGCCTTCACCAAGCAAGTTTTTTATTGCTTGCTTCAAAGTTTTGCTTGTACATCATCCAGATCGTGCCGTAGTTACACATGTCGATCTTTCCACAGTAGTCACGAATGACCGCGTCCATGATCTTGCGGTCTGTCGCTTTGGTTGCTTGCTTAAACGCGTCCAGGTTTTGCTTTTCCATCATGCGCAGTGTGCTTTCCTGGCACATGTCGATCTTCTCGCAATAGTCCTTTTTTACCGTCGCGGTCACGAAGTCAAGAACCTGCTTTTTCTGAGCGTCGGACCCATCAAAATCCATTGGGTTGAGCACCGCTGTCGCGGCTGAGCAAACGCTGGCATTGAAGAAAAAAAGTGCCAAAAGAAGCTTTTTCATAAGAGGTATCCTTTCCGGTGTGATCAATGCAAAAAAAGTATTGGCGACATGCGCCTGCTATTGAGCGGGCTTGTCGCAAACGCGGCAGATTGCCATCAAACTGTTTTAAGTGAAAGAGGGGGGGGGCCTTTGCTGTTCGAATTTCTTACTGGCGACCCTTGTGATCGGCTCCCCCCCACATCCCCTGTGGGAGCCGTCGAGCTTTAGCGAGGCCGCGATGGCGGCGGCCCTGACACTACCCATATTCGCCAAGCCTATTAACTAGAAAACCCGCACCTGCGGGTTTTCTTAGCGGTGGAAATAAATCAGCCAGCCACAGGCGTATGCATCCCACGCCGCTCAATCACTCCAAACACATCTGCCACATCCTGGACCAGGATTCGCGCGGTTTCGGCAACGGTATTGATGTCTTGCTCGCCGTAATCAGACACGTTGGAACAGGCCATCAGGTGCAGGTATTTGAGGGCTGCGTTGAGGCGTTCACTGATGCAGGCGTGCAGGTCGCAGAGCGGTGCTTCGCTGTCGATGAGTAGGACGGGGGATTCGGTGGCGGTTTGGGACATGGGGGTGAAGCGGTGGGGCGGGTTATTCGTCGTCATAAGGTGCGATTCTATTTTAGGTAAAAGAACTGCCACCTAGCTGCTGCGAAACAGATTGGGTGGCAACTGTGCGCGGGTTCGCAGACCAGGAAGAATCACCCCCGGCAGACCCGAAGGTCTCCCACGCACAGCCGCCATAAAGCGAGACGCAGGCGAGAGCCGCCTGAGGGTCTGATGACTGTGCAGGTTGATTCTATTTTGGTAGGGCTGCGAAACCCTGTCGCTGAGCCATGTCAGTGACGGGGCGAACTATAAGCGGAGGATTTTTAGAGTGCAACTCAGGTTTGGTGTGTGCCCCAGTTGGAAGTGCCGTCAGTAGGATGTCCTTCTTTGAACTGCGCAACTGTCATAAAAATACCGGCAATCTAACGGCTGCCGGACGTGCTCATATCCGTGCCACACCCAGTGAGATATTGGAGATTGTGGCTAGTTGATTGAGTTATAGAACTGGCCGAGTGACTTACCCCGCTCCCGTATAGCCGAGAGTGGGGTATGTATGAGCTTGTAAGAGCCTATTTAAACCCCACCCACCAACTTCCCCCCCTCCAACCGACGCTTATACGCACTGTCCCGACTCGCCAACCAGAAATACAACGGCGACGTCACCACCAGCCCCACCAGCCAAGACAGATCCGCCCCATTGATGTGTGCCGAAATCGGCCCCACATACAGCGGCGTATTCATAAACGGAATCTGCACCACAATCCCCACCGCGTATGCCACCAGCGCCTGCGGGTTGTAGCGCCCGTAGATCCCGCCATCCACCCGAAAGATCGAACCGATGTCGTACTTGCCCTTATGGATCGCATAAAAGTCGATCAGGTTGATCGCCGTCCACGGCACCAGCACCACCAGCAGCACCAGCACCATGTCCACGAAGTGCCCGATGAAGTCTTTCGAGGCAAACACCGCCGCAATCGAGCACGCCGCCAACACCAGTACCGAGATCACCGCACGTGCCTTGGCCGTCGGGATCCAGCGGTAGGCGAAGGTCTGTACCAGGGTGATCAGCGACAGCACCGCGCCGTACAGGTTAAGTGCGTTGTGGCTGATCACGCTGAGCAGGAACAGCAACAGCATCAGCGGGCCGATGGAGCCGGTCGCCAGTTTGACCGCGTCCATGGTGTCCATGCCCACCGGCGTTGCCAGTGCCGCCACCGCGCCAAAGATGAACGCCAGGCTGGAACCCAGCACGGTGCCCAGGTAAGTAGTCCAGAACGTCGACGCCACCGGTACATCCGCCGGCAGGTAGCGTGAGTAGTCCGACACGTACGGCGCAAACGCGATCTGCCACAGCGCCGCCAGTGACACGGTGGCCAGCCAGCCGGAGATGTTGAAGTTGCCGCGTGTGAGGAAGTCGGCCGTCTGCACGTGGGTGAAGATGTAGCCGAAACCCAGCACGATGCCCGCGCCCAGCACCCAGGTGCCGATGCGGTTGAGCACGTGGATGAAGCGGTAGCCGATGATGCCGATGATGCCCGAGCCAATGGCGCCGATGACGATGCCCACCGGCACCGGGATGGCGTCGACCACGCCGTGCAGGGATTTGCCCGCGAGCACGATGTTGGAGGCGAAGAAGCCGATGTACATGACGCCGGCGATCACCACCACCAGCAGGGCGCCGAGGGAGCCGAACTGGGCGCGGCTCTGGATCATTTGCGGAATGCCCATTTGCGGGCCCTGGGCCGAGTGCAGCGCCATCAGCACGCCGCCGACGAGGTGGCCGACAAGGATGGCAATGATGCCCCACACCAGGTTCAGGCCGAACAGTTGCACGGCCAGGGCGCCGGTGACGATGGGCAGCGGCGCGATGTTGCCACCGAACCACAGGGTGAACAGGTCTCTTACCTTTCCGTGGCGATCTTCCGGGGGCACGTATCCAATCGTGTGTTTCTCGATAAGCGGGGCGGAGGATGTTGCAGTGGTAACCATGACGAGCTCCAAGGCAAGGTGAGTACGTTGACGTACTTCGCTGGGCGGCGCGTGTGCGTCGCCTTTGTTGTTGGAGTGATCATGTGCAATGGTCACAGGGAGGTAAATTAGTAAGTTTGTTGCTATAGACCTTAAAAAAAGTATCTCGCGTGATTTTTTGCTCCGGTATGTTGCATGTACTTGAATCAGTGTGAAAAAGCCGATTTCCACGCACTTGTTTGGGGCGAAATCCCACGTTTATGGAGGTCCCGATGGCTGCCTATAACCTGCGTCAGCTCAGATATTTTGTAACCACCGCCGAGTGCGGCAGCGTGGCAGAGGCCTCGCGCAAGCTCTATATCGCGCAACCGTCGGTGTCGACGGCCATCAAGCAACTGGAAGACAGCTTTGGTGTGCAGCTGTTTATCCGGCATCACGCCCAAGGCGTGTCGCTGACCCCCAGTGGTGCACGGTTTTATCGCAAGGCCCTGGAGCTGCTGCGGGTGGCCCATGAATTTGAGCAGAACGCCCTGGCAGACAACGACGTGGTGGCCGGGCAGATCGACATCGGCTGTTTTGAAACCGTGGCGCCGCTGTATTTGCCGCGTTTGATTGCCGGCTTCAAGGCGCTGTGGCCAGGGGTGGAAATCCGTATTCGCGACGGCGAGCAGCAGGAGCTGGTACAGGCGCTGACTGCGGGCAGTATCGATGTGGCAATGCTGTTCGAGCATGACTTGGGTGGCACCATCGAGACCACACCGTTGATGCCGCCGCAGCAGCCCTATGCGTTGCTGCCGACGGATCACCGCTTTGCGCAGCAGGCCAAGGTATCGTTGGCGGACCTGGTACTGGAACCCATGATTTTGCTGGATGTGCTGCCGAGCCGGACGTACTTCGTGAGCATCTTTGAAGAGCGTGGGCTGACGCCGAATATTGTGTTCAGCTCGCCGTCGATCGAGATGGTGCGGGGCATGGTGGGGCGCGGGTTCGGGTTTTCGATTCTGGTGACCAAGCCGTTTACCGAGTACACCTATGACGGGCAGAAGGTGGTGTGTGTGCCGTTGGCTGAGACGGTGACGGGCTCGGGATTGTCGGCGGTGTGGCTACGGCGGGCGCCGTTGACCAAGCCGGTGCAGTTGTTTGTGGACTATTGCCGCGAAGAGCTGGCGCGGTTACTGGGGTAGACACAAAACTAAAAATGTGGGAGCCGGGCTTGCCCGCGATGGCGGTGGATCAGTTTGCAAATCTGCTGGCTGATACACCGCCATCGCGGGCAAGCCCGGCTCCCACAGTTGATTTGAGTTGTTTGGGGAATCAGGTACGGATCGAGAGCAACATCCGCTGCAGCATATCGTCGCAATCCTTTAGTTGTTCAACGCTCACAAACTCATCCGGCTTATGCCCCTGGTCCATGCTCCCGGGCCCGCACACCACCGTCGGAATGCCCGCCGCATCAAACAACCCACCCTCAGTTCCGAACGCTACGGTGCCAAACTCCCGCGAGCCGGAAAACGCCGCAATCAATTCCGCCGCCTGGCTGCGCTGATCGGTGGCCAGCCCCGGGTATGCCGACAACTCGCTGAAGCGAATCGAACTCTGCCGGCTCACCGCTTGCATCCGTGGCAACACCTGCAGCATCGCATACGCCTGCAACTCCTCGGCCACTTCACCCGGGTCCATCGAGGGCAGGGCGCGCACTTCAAAGTCAAAACGGCAATCCGCCGGGACGATATTCAACGCCTTGCCGCCGGAAATCACCCCGGTTTGCACGGTGCTGAACGGCGGGTCAAAGCGCTCGTCCTGATGGGCCTTGAGACGCTGGCCAATCCGCCCCAGCTCGCCAATCAGCTCGGCCGCATACTCAATCGCATTCACCCCGGCAGGCGCATACGCCGAGTGACAGGCCTCGCCATGCACATCACAGCGCATCGCCAGCTTGCCCTTGTGCCCCAGCACCGGTTTCAACTCGGTGGGCTCGCCGATAATGCACAGCAGCGGTTTCACCGGCCATTGCTCCAGCACCTTGAGCAACGAACGCACCCCAAGGCAGCCGACTTCCTCATCGTAGGACAGGGCGATATGCACCGGCATGCGCAAGTTGGCCTCGACCAGTGCCGGCACCAGCGCCAGCACACAGGCGATGTAGCCCTTCATGTCCGCCGTGCCCCGGCCAAACAGCTTGCCGTCGCGCTCGGTCAACTCAAACGGCGGCAACGTCCATGGCTGGCCATCCACCGGCACCACATCGGTGTGCCCCGACAGCACAATCCCGGGCACCTGCGCCGGGCCGAGGGTGGCGAACAGATTGGCCTTGCTGCGTTCTTCGTTGTAGATCAATTCGCTCGCGACACCGAAACCCGCCAGGTAGTCGCGCACGTACTCGATCAACATCAGGTTGGATTCGCGGCTGGTGGTATCAAACCCCACCAGCGTTTGCAGCAGTTCGCGGCTGGTGCTCATCGGTCGTCTCCGGCCACGCCGTAGCCTGGGGAGCGGTCGGGGGCCAGGGCGCGGTCGATGTAGTCCTGCACTTGCGGGCGATAGGCGTCCCAGAGCTTTTGCAGCTCGGCGATCGGCTGCGCGTCGGCCCAATCCACCCGCAGGTTGATGATTGGCCAGGTCAGCTCACCCACCACCACCAACGCCGCGGAATGTACCGGCCCGGCTTCACCGCCGGCGGCGATGGCGGCGTGCATCGCGGCCAGCAGTCGGTCTGCCAACTGACCTTCGCCTTGTTCAAAGGCCTTGACCATGGCGTCGATCACCGCGCGGTCGGCGAGCATATTGCCGGCGGCCACGCACTGTTCGCCCGACACGGCGTTGTGGGTACCGAGGGTTTCACTGCCGCTGAAATGCACGGTGCGCCCCAGGTGATCAATCGCCGTCAGTTGCCGGTATTGGCTGTAGCCATTGCGGGTCAGGGCCTTGTCCACGGCGTCGGCGGGGGCGAGGCCTTGTTCCAGCAGGTCGAGTACGTCCGGGCCCAGGGCGGGCAGGGTGATGTTCTGGGTCGAGACCGCGCCCACACCGGGCCGCAGCCAGGGGCAACGGGCGCCCACGGCAATGCTCGATGAGCTGATGGCAATGCCCATCTGGCCGGTTTCAGCGCAACGGGCGACGATTGAAAAGGTCATGGGCGGCTCCTTATTCGGGGATGACGGCGATCACATCGATTTCCATCAGCCATTGTGGCTGGCCCAGGGCCGATACCACCAGCCCGGTGGAGATCGGGAACACGCCCTTGAGCCACTTGCCGACTTCCTGGTACACCGGCTCGCGGTAGCGCGGGTCGATCAGGTAGGTGGTGGTCTTGACGATGTGGCTGAGGTCGCTGCCGGCTTCTTCCAGCAGTTGCTTGACGTTGCGCATGGCTTGCTCGGCCTGGGCGCGCGGGTCGCCGAGGCCAATCAGGTTGCCATCGAAATCGGTGCCCACCTGGCCACGCACATACACCGTATTGCCGGCGCGTACGGCCTGACACAGGTCGTTGTCCAGGCTCTGGTTAGGGTAGGTTTCCTTGGTGTTGAACATGCGGATGCGAGTGTGAGTAGGCATCAAAAAAACTCCAGAACTAAGTGATCAGGCGCTGACAGGGGACGGGTGCACAACGGGTGCGGCTTCGCGGTATTCAAGGTATTGGCGCTGGATGGCGATATGGTCGGCCACGTACTTGGCGTCATGCCAAACGCCCCAGATAAACGACGAGCCCCGGCGCGACTGCCATGGCAAACCGAGGAAGTAGATGCCCGATTCGCTGGCCACGCCGCGCTGGTGCTGGGGCTTGCCGGCGGCGTCAAACGCGTCGACTTTCAGCCAGCTGTAATCCACGGCAAAACCGGTGGCCCAGATGATGGAAGTGACACCGGCCTTGGCCAGGTCCAGTTCAAGGATCGGATGCTTGATGCACTCGGCATCGGGAAACACGCGGCGTGCTTCAGGCTCTACCGGCAGGTCGAGGCCGTTGCGTTCGATATAGGCATCCGCCGCATCCAGCAGGGCCCGGTAGTTCTCATCGCCGCGGGCCAGGTTTTCCACCAGGTTGGGCTGGAAGCGGGCGACGCTGCCGTTGAAGGATTGGGTCAGGCCAACCAGGGTCATGCCGTGCTGGGCCAGCTCACGGAAGTCGATGGTCTTGCCGCCGTGGGCGCCGCTTACTGCAATGGTCACGTGCTCGCGGCCGGGTTTCATTGCGGCCTGGTCCCACTCACCCAGCACCCCCAGCCACCAGCAGAAATCGCGGTTGCGATAGGCCCGTGGCGGGCGGTCGTGGGCGCCCACCGACAGGAACACCTGGCGGCCGGAGCGTTGCAGTTCATCGGCAATCTGTACCCCGGAGGAACCCGCACCCACCACCAGCACGGCACCCGCCGGCAGTTGGGCGGGGTTGCGGTAGTCGGCGGAGTGGATCTGGTGCAGCGCCGTGTCTTCAGGCGCAATCGCCGGAATCACCGGCTTCTGGAACGGCCCGGTCGCCGCCACCACACGGTTGGCTTCGATGACGCCTTCGCTGGTGTGGATAGTAAAGCCTGGGCGCCCGACATTGCGCACCACGGACGTCACGTCCACGCCGGTGCGAATCGGCGCATTGAACTTGCGTGCATAGGCTTCGAAGTAATCCGCCACCCGCTCTTTTGGCGCAAAGCCATCGGGGGCGACGTCATCAAAAGCCAGGCCCGGAAAGCGGTCATGCCAGGCCGGCCCGTTGGCCACCAGCGAATCCCAGCGGCCGGTGCGCCAGCGCTCGGCGATACGGCTGCGCTCCAGCACCAGGTGCGGTACGCCTTGCTTGCTCAGGTGCTCGCTCATGGCGACGCCAGCTTGGCCGGCTCCCACCACCAGCGTGTCTGTTTTTGTTATGGCTTGAGTCATGTGTCTGTCCTTGCGTAATGCAGTTGGATTCAGCTTGGGCATGGCTTCAAGGCTAGGGGGAGGGCGGTTTTTAATAAAATATTATTAAGCTGGGAAGTGAGCATAAATAACTGATGCAGAGCGGTGCAGGCGGGTGGGATGTGCTGGTAGGCTGCCTTTCCGGCCCACACACATCCAGGTTCACGCCCATGCTCAACATTCGCATCATGACCCTCGACGACTACGACGCCGTCACCGACCTTATGCGCAACACCCCCGGCATCTCCCTGCGCGACGCCGACTCCCGCGAGGCCACCGCGCGTTATCTGGAGCGCAATCCCGGCATGAGCTTCGTGGCCGAGGTCGATGGCGTGCTGGGGGCCTGCGTGATGTGTGGGCACGATGGCCGTCGCGGCTATTTGCAGCACCTGCTGGTGCTGCCTGCGTATCGGCGTCAGGGCATTGCGAACGCGCTGGTTGAACGCTGCCTCGCCAGCCTTGCACAGTTGGGCATCCGCAAATGCCACCTGGATGTGTTCAAGACCAATCACAGTGCCGCCCGCTATTGGCAGGGCCAGGGTTGGCAGTTGAGGACCGATATTGATCGCTATTCGTTTACCCGACCGGGTGACGAGAACGCCTGAAGTCCATGGAGGACGAATGTTTGAGATAAGACGCGCCACGCTGGAAGATGCACAGACCGCCTTCGATATTCGCCTGTTGGCCATCCGCAGCCAATGTATTGGCGCGTACGCGTCGGAGCAGATGATGCTCTGGACGCGAGGTGCAGCCGAGGACGGTTATGACGCGCTGATGGACACGCATTTTTACCTGGGGTGTGTGGGTGGTGAGCCGGTGGCTTCCGGCATGCTGGACCTGACGAATAACGAAATCGGCGCGTTGTTTGTGCTGCCCGGTTTCATCGGACGGGGGTTTGGCCGGCAGATGTTGGCGTATCTGGAGGCGTTGGCGCGGGAGTTGGAGATTGAAGAAGTGATCCTGGACGCGACGTTGAATGCGGCGGATTTTTACCGGCGGCACGGCTATGTGGGCAGCGAACAGGCGATTTACCATTCGCCATCGGGGTTGCAGCTAGCCTGTATTCCGATGCGCAAACACCTGTACTGACACCCGAAAAGACTATGGCGAGGGGAGATACCTGTGGCGAGGGAGCTTGCTCCCGCTGGGCCGCGAAGCGAGCCCAATAGGGCTAATGCAATCTGACTGAAAGAACGCGCTGACCTTTTTGGGGCTGCTGCGCAGCCCAACGGGAGCAAGCTCCCTCGCCACAAAGGTTATGTGTTGTCTTGAGTAGTGAATGCCCCACGCAAACGCTTGATCACCTCGTCTACAGCGGGGCCTTGTACCGCCGGCGGAACAGGGCTCTCACCAAACTCTCGCCAGATAAAAAATGTCAGCTCGGCACCGTCGGTAGCCTCCTGCTGCACCCCGAAATTCTGCAGCACCCGATAGCGCTCATCCCCCCAAAACAACGCTTCCACCCACTCGTAAACCGGAATGAAATGAAAGTGCAGCGGGAAGCCCGGCATATGCCCGAACCGGCTGATGTAAAGCCACTTGGGCTGCAGTTGCGCCTCCATGATTCGCTGGGTGTTGGCCAATAACCCACCCAGCTCTGCGAGCGCCGTCTCGGGCATGTCCGCCAGTGAGTGGGCCGGCGCCTTGGCACCCAGCATCAGGTAGCCCGGCAGTGCGGATGACAGGTGATGATTGAGCAGCCAATGCTCGGTTTCATGCACAACAAAGGATGGATCGATCTTCATCGACGGGCGTCCATGCGGAGGAGGGTGGCAGGATACCAAGAGTCGCTGTCCTGTATCCCGCAAATGCTGCGGATCTGTCTCTACCGCTTCGCTCACCTGATCGGTACGGTCTGCCCACACGTATTCGCAGCCGAGACCCTTATGGACCTGACCGCAATTCCCTTTGGCACCACCGACTGGTCGGCCATCGAACCCGTGCTGCACCCCGGCGAAACCGGCAGCGCTTACTGGCGCACCTGCCAGTTCGGTTCAACCCGTGTGCGCATGGTCGAATACAGCGCCGGTTACCTTGCCGATCACTGGTGTTGGCGCGGGCATGTCCTGCTGTGCCTGGAGGGCGAGTTGCACACCGAACTGGAGGACGGCCGGCAGTTCACGCTGACGGCCGGGATGAGTTACCAGGTGGGTAATGACATGGAAGGGCATCGATCATCCACTGCCGTCGGGGCGAAGTTATTCGTGGTGGACTGAGGTTTCACCGGCCCTTATCCCTTGCGATAAACCCCGGCCAGCTCCCGCGCCAACCCAATAAAATTCTGCAGCGGCGTCGACGGATTGAATGCGCGCCGCACCAGGGTAATCGGTGCCAGCAACCTCGGCCGGGCATCGCTGATCCGGCAGTACACCACGCTCTCGCGATGCACATCGCGCATGGACGCCGGCACCACCGAAATGCCTTCACCGGCGGCCACCAGGCTGACGTTGGTCAGCATGCGTTCCACTTCAAAGGCAATCTTCGGTTCAAAACCGGCGTTCTGGCAGGCCTTGATCAGGTTGGCGTACATCCCCGGCGCGCCGGGGCGGCGGACCAGGATGAAGCGTTCGTCTTTGAGGTCGGCCATGGTGATCCTCGGTTCACCCCCCTTGAGCAACGGATGCCCGACGGGCAGGGTCAGCAGCATTTCTTCGTTGAGCAGGCGGTGGAAGGTCAGGCTCTGGTGATCGCCCACCGGGGCGCGCAGGATGCCGATGTCGATGCGTTTTTCGATGGTGTCTTCGGTGACTTCCCGGGCGCTGCCTTCGTTGATCGAGAGTTCCACGCCGGGGTAGTGCTCGCGGTAGGCGCGGATGATGCGCGGGATCAGCGGGTGCGCGGCGGCAGAACTGGTAAAGGCAATGACCAGCGTACCTTCGATGCCTTGGGCAGCGCGGGCGGCCTTGAGGGCGCCTTGTTCGACGCGGGCGAGGATGACGCGCGCTTCGTCGAGAAACACCAGGCCGCCGGCAGTCAGGTCGACGCCCTTGGGGTGGCGCTTGAACAGGTCAAACCCCAGCTCTTGTTCCAGGGCGCGAATCTGTTGGCTGAGGGGCGGTTGCTGCATGTTCAGGCGGGCGGCGGCCCGGGTGAAATGACGCTCTTCGGCCACCATGATGAAATAACGTAAATGGCGAAGTTCCATGGTGGTATATCCCGTGACAAGACTTTATTATTTGTGGCCTGAATGCGCCTTGGCGACCAATATGCCGAACGTGGCCTGATCCGACAATAACAATAAATAAAAAGACCATGGAGCATTGATGCCAGCCCGACTCGCGAATAACGCCACCCTGCCTATTTTGATTGCCATTACACTCGGCATGGTGTTGGGGCTGTTTTATCCGGGCGTGGCGGTTGAGATGAAAGTACTCAGTGACGCCTTTATTAAAGTCGTCGGGTTACTGATGCCCTTTTTGTTGTTTGTGTTGGTGTCGACCGGGGTCGCGGGTATCAAGCGTGAACCCCATCACCGGCATGTCGTGGGGCGCATCGTGGTGTATTTCCAGCTGATGTCCCTGGTGGCATTGCTGCTGGGGATGGCGACGGGAATACTCTTCAACCTGGATCACGGGGCAGTCGCCAGCCTGGATTTTGGCCACCTGACACCGCTTGTCGCGCCGCAAGTGTTGCTGCACGAACTGTCGATGACATCGATTTCGTCGAGTCTTTACAGGGTGTTCACCCAAAGCCTGGTGCTCCAGGTGATGCTGGTGGCGGTGCTGTGCGGGGTGCTGCTGGGGCGTGCTGGCGAGGTCGGCAGCCGTTGCCTGGGCTGGCTGGAAGCGGCGGTCGCCGGGTTGTTCTGGCTGCTGCGCCTGATCTTGAAGTTTGCACCGCTGGCGGCGTTTGGTGCGATGGCCTTTGTCGTGGGCAAGTACGGCGTAAGTTCTGTATTGCCACTGTTGAAGTTTGTGGCTGTCATCTATTTTGCCTGCGCGGTATTTGTGGTGTTAGTGCTCGCAAGTGTTACGCGCCTGGTGGGCGTTAAATTGACGCGGTTAATTATCTACTTGAAAGAAGAGTTGTTGTTGGTGACGTTTACCGGCTCTTCCGTGGCTGCACTTCCCGGGTGTGTCAGCAAACTTGAGGCGTTGGGCTGTGACCGCCAATTAGTGCGCCTGGTGCTGACCACCGGCTATACCTTCAATTTGGCCGGCACCAATCTTTACCTGACCACCGCCATCATGTTCCTGGCGCATCTGGCCGGGGTGGACATTGCCGTGCCCGAGTTGCTGGCGGTGCTGGTGATCTGCCTGTTCACCTCCCTCGGGTCCACCAGTGTGGCGGGCTCGGCGCTGTTTACCTTGATTGCCACTTTGAACATCCTGCAACTGGTGCCGCTGGAAGGGGTGGGGTTGCTGTTGGGGGTGGAGCGGCTGATGAAGTGCCGGTCGCTGACCAATGTGTTGGGCAACTGCGTGGCGTGCCTGGCGATTTGCGGATGGCAAAGATCCCTTGATCTTCAAACCTGTAGGAGCGAGCTTGCTCGCGAAGGGCGTTAACGCTGACGCGGGGTATCTGGCACCCCGCGCTGTTCTCCCGTTTTTCGCGAGCCAGCTCGCTCCTACAGAAAGCCGTTAGCCCTTGGCGTTCAGCAACTTGTCGAAGGCCTTGTCCAGATTGCCTTCCGCACCTTTCAACTTCTCACGACGTTCCTTGAGCCAGCTCTGGTCCGCGTCGAGGTTCTTGCGGGCTTCCACCAACATCCGCTTGACCTCTTCCGGCTGCGGCCCACCCGTGCCTTTGCGGGTCTTGACCATCGCCGTCGGCGACAGCGCCGCACGGAAGCCAGCCTCATCCAGCGGCAAGGTATTCGGCGTCCATTTGTATTTGTCGGCGGCCTGGGTGTACAGCTTCTGCGCGTCCGCATACGGGAACGTCTTCGGCGTGGTGCCGTTGCTGCGCGCTTCGGTAACGATCAGTGACGCGAAGCTGTGACCAATGCGGAACGGCACCTTGAACTGACGCTCCAGGGTGTCGGCCAATTCCATCGACGTGGTCCATTCCGACTCCAGCTCATCCAGTGCGCGCTGCGGGTTGATTTGCAGCGCATCCAGCACCGCGTCCATGCTTTTGAACATCTCATCGGTGGACTGGAACAGCCCCAATGAATCAAACGCGAACTTGTAGTCGGTCATCCCAGTGGTGACGTTATGCGCGCGCAAAGTCACGGTTTGCGCCAGGCCCACCACATCCGAGGCGGATTCGCGGGTGCGCATCAACAGCCCCGGGTTGCGCTTTTGCGGCATCGCACTGCTGGTGTAGGTGGACTCTTCGTCCAGCAGCAGCCAAGGGCGGATCTGATGGTACTGGGTGTGGATATCGCCAATCATCGCGCCGATACGAATCGCCGACGACGCCGCCAGGTTGGCCGCCTCGATGGGAATGTCATAGGTCGACACCTGGCTCGAATCCAGGGAGTTTTCCCGTACGCCGTCAAAGCCCAGCAACTCGGCGAGGCGTTCGCGGTTCAGTGGGTAGGCGGAGTTCGCCAGCACCGCGGTGCCCATCGGGCTCAGGTTGAGGCGGGTGTAGAGTTCGCGGATGCGCTGGCCGTCGCGATCAAACGCCGCTTCAAACGCCAGCAGGTAGTGTGCGTAGCTGATGGGCATGGCCTGCACGCCGTTGGTGTAGGCGGGCACCAGGGTATCGACGTTCTTGTCGGCGATGTTCAGCAGGCGTTGGCGGGTGGCGTTCAGCGCATCGCTGTAGGCCAGCACCTGGGCGCGCAGCTTGGCCAGGCGGTAGGTGGCGAGCATGTCCTGGCGGCTGCGGCCGGAGTGGATCAGGGAGGCTTCAGGGCCGATCTTGTCGGTCATGATTTTTTCCAGTTGCAGCACATCATCCGGGCGTTTACCGCCGGGCTGGTCGGCCTGGTCGATGGCAAAGCGCACGCCGCCGGCGATCTTGTGGCCCATGTCCGGTTTGACGATGCCTTCTTCGGTGAGCATCACGATCGAGGCTTTGTTGATGCGGTTCAACCAGGCGAACTGGGTTTGGGTCGGGTCGCCCTTGGTTTTGTGGGCGGTTTGCGAAGAGTCGGGCGTGGCGCCGACTTTGGCCGCCTGGGCCGCGCATTCCTCGGTGGTGTTGCAGGGCAGCGCACCGGTGTCGGCGGCATAGGCGCCGTAACTGCTGAACAGGGCAAAGGCGACGGCCAGGTGGATCAGACTTTTCTTGGTATTCATGTGCAACGCTCCGGAAAATTACAACAAGGGCAGGGTGTAGCTGACGATAAAGCGGTTCTGGTCGATATCGCTGCCGCTGCCATTGCTGCGATACGTGCCATTGCGCCATTTCACTTCAAGGTTCTTCAGGGCGCCGCTCTGGAAGACGTAGCCGATATCGGTGTTGCGCTCCCACTCCGTGCCTTCCAGGGCACCGGTGCGTACGAAGTTGTCGCCTTTGAGGTAGCGGGTCATAAAGGTCAGCCCGGGAATGCCGAGGGCGGCGAAGTCATAGTCGTAGCGGGCCTGCCAGGACTTTTCCTCGGGGTTGGCGAAGTCCGGCGAGATCATCACGTAGTTGACGAGGTAGGAGTCGGTGCCGTCCAGGTGGGGGAACCCGGTGGTGCCTTTCATGCGCTGGTAGGCCGCGCCGAAGGAGTGGCCGTGGAGGCTGTAGGTGAACTTGGCACCAAAGGCCTGGTTGTCGATGTTGCTGTTGCCTTCCTTGCTGGAGTCGGCGTAACGCAGGTCAGACTTGAACGACTGGGCGTCACCCAATGGCAGGGTGTGCACCAGGTTGAAGATGTGTTGCTTGTAGTTGTTCTCGAGGTTGGCGTAGTGGTAGCCGGTGACGAGGGTTTTGGTCCAGCTGTAGCTGGCACTGGCGAAGTCGAATTTATCGCTGGGCACGGCACCTTTGATGCCTTTGCCGTCGACTTCAATGTCGGCGTGACCGCTGTCGTTACGCAGGGTGTTGCTGGTCAGGCGCCCGGCGTCGAAGGTCAGGCCGGCGATGTCCTGGCTGGTCAGCTGGGTGCCGCGAAAGGTCTGGGGCAGCAACCGGCCGTCGTTGGGCAGTACGGTGGGTAGCTTGGGGATCAGCGTGCCGAATTTAAGTACGCTTTTGGAAATCCGCGCCTTGGCAGTGGCACCCATTCGGCTGTAGCTGTCTGGCGCGCCATCCTCGCCCACGGGGAGCAGGCCGGTGTTTTGCCGGTCGGGGCTGGAATCCAGTTTCAAGCCCTGCAGGCCGATGGCATCGAGGCCAAAGCCCACCAGGCCTTCGGTATAGCCCGACTGGTAATTGAGTATCAGCCCTTGGGCCCACTCATCGCGCTTGGACTGGCTGGCGTTGGGCTGGCGGTAATCGCTGTTGAAGTAGAAGTTGCGAAATTCGAGGTCGGCCTTGCTGTCTTTGAAAAAGTCAGCTTCGGCAAGGAGGGGGAAGGCGAGTGTCAAACCGAGGGTGGCCGAAGTCAGGCCCAGGGTAATGGGGGATTTGCTCATTGTTATTCCCGTTGTCTGCTGCTTATTTTTAGAATTATCTGACCGGACGTCGACAGGGAGACGCGTCCGGCATGCGCAGGCTAACGAGTTGGTTTGCAGATTGAAAATATATAGAAAGTGTTGAGGCGAGACTAAAAAAGTATGAAGTGGGCGCCCGATTTTTCAGACACCGAAGGGCCAATGTGGGAGCGGGCTTGCTCGCGAAAGCGGTGGATCAGTCAATACATGTGCTGACTGACACACCGCCTTCGCGAGCAAGCCCGCTCCCACACAAGCCCCCTCGCCACAGGTAACGGCGATCAATGCATCTTGCTGTGATCCATGGGTTCCATCGCATTCAACGCACGAGCTTCAGCCTTGACGTCAATCGTCTGTTTTTCACCCTTGGCATTTTCCACGGTGACGGTCAGCGGCACCTGGTCGCCTTCTTTGATCTGGGCGGTGAGGTCGATCAGCATCACGTGGTAACCGTCCGGGTCGAGCTTGACGGCCTTGCCCGCCGGCAACGGAACCGACTCCACCGGGCCCATGCGCATCACGTCGTCCTTCATGGTCATTTCATGGATCTGCACGGTCTTGGCGACCGGCGACGCCACGCTGAGCAGTTTGCTGTCGCTGTCGGCCGTCACGGTCATAAAGGCGCCGCTGGACGGCTGGCCCGGTACCGAGGCGCGTACCCAGGCGTCGGTGACCACCGCCTGTGCACTGGCGTGTGCGGCAAGGCCCAGCAGGGAGAGGCCGAGGGCAATGCGCTTGAGGTGTTGAACGGCAGTCATTAGCAGACCTCCATGACGGTGAGCAGGTCTTCTGCACACTCTTTGGCGTTAAGCGAGGCGGACAGGCCCAGGCGCAGGGTGCCCCGGGTGTCGAACACAAAGCTGGTGGCGGTGTGGGAGAGGGTGTAGCTGTCGCCGGCCGGGATCTTTTCATAAAAGATCCCGAACTCCTTGGCGGCCACGGCGATTTCTTCCGGGGTGCCATACAGCGCTTCAAAGCTCGGGTCGAAGGCCTTGACGTAGGCATCGAGAATCTCGGGCGTGTCCCGTTCCGGGTCGAGGGTGATAAACACCACCTGCATGATCTTGCCGTCGCGGCCCATCAGTTTTTTCGCCTGGGCCATGCGTGCCAGCGTCGTCGGGCACACGGCCGGGCACTGGGTGAAGCCGAAGAACACCACCGGCATCAGGCCACGGAAGGAACTCAAGGTGACGGTTTCACCGGCAGTGTTCTTGAGCTTGAAGGTACGGCCCATGATCTTGTCGCTGAGGTCCTTGCCGTACTTGAAGTTCAGCTTGGGGCTGTTGTCGCAGCCGGCCAGCAGGCCCAGGCCCAGCAATCCCATGCCGGTGAGGACTTTGCGGCGGGTGAATAACGTACTCATCAACTGTGCATCCTGTGAAGCGCCTGGGTACCACGAAGCGTTAAATCAGGCGAGGAGAGCGTGGCATTCTAACAACCCCTGCCTGCGTACGTAATCTGCGACGTTCTGTCACAGGCCCTGCCGGGCAAGACAAATGTGGGCGCTGTCGAGCTTTAGCGAGGC
>NZ_JACARC010000089.1:277-417 GCF_013386825.1 Pseudomonas sp. IPO3778 | reverse complement strand
GACCGCAACCCCCTGTGGGAGCTGTCGAGCTTTAGCGAGGCTGCGAAGGGATCGCCTCGGTACCCCTGCAAGACCGCAGCGCCTGCATCGCGGGCAAGCCCGGCTCCCACAGTTGACCGCAACCCCCTGTGGGAGCTGTC
>NZ_JACARC010000089.1:0-260 GCF_013386825.1 Pseudomonas sp. IPO3778 | reverse complement strand
TCGCCTCGGTACCCCTGCAAGGCCGGGACGCCTGCATCGCGGGCAAGCCCGGCTCCCACAGTCGACCGCAACCCCCTGTGGGCGCTGTCGAGCTTTAGCGAGGCTGCGAAGGGGTCGCCTCGGAGCCCCTGCAAGGCCGCGGCGCCTGCATCGCGGGCAAGCCCGGCTCCCACAGTTGACCGCAACCCCCTGTGGGAGCTGTCGAGCTTTAGCGAGGCTGCGAAGGGATCGCCTCGGTACCCCTGCAAGACCGCAGCGCC
>NZ_JACARC010000088.1 GCF_013386825.1 Pseudomonas sp. IPO3778 | reverse complement strand
GGGCATGCCGAGCCTAGGCGAGGCACCGAGTGGTGGGGCAAAGACCTTTTGGTTACTTTTGGGGCGTTTTCCAAAAGTGACCCGCCGTAAGGGCGGAACCCTAAGCCGCCGTTACCGCAGCACCGGATATACACCCAAACCCACAAACCCCCTCACCGCAGCAAAGCCAATTCAATCAGCTCATGCAGCTCCTCAACCGGCAGCGGCGCGGTGGAAAAGAGGCTGCGGAACGCGGTGGGCGCAACGATCAGGTTGATCAGCCTGTCCACGCTGGTGGTTTGAGCGTCGTCGGGGTAGCGATCCAGGATCGTCTCCAATTGCCCGGTGAGGATCCCCACGCAATACCCCGGCGCCTGGCTGCATTGCACGTCGCGCATCATCTCCCGGCCAAGGTCCGAACTCATTTCATCGCGATATTGCTCACCCCAGGCCCGCAGGTCGCCCCGCAGGCTGCCGGTGTTGGCCGGCTCGCTGTCCGGGCGCAGACGGGCCATGGCGACGTCTGCCAGCAGCGCAGCAAGGTCTCCCCAGCGACGGTAGATGGTCGAGGGCGTGACGCCGGCACGAGCGGCAATCTGCGGCACCGTCACGCTGGAACGCTCCTGCTCTTCGAGCAACTGGCGCACCGCCGAATGAACGGATTCTTGTACCCGGGCACTACGGCCCCCCGGGCGGAGCCCTTCTTTTATCGCCATGGGTAAAACCTTAACACAAAGAATTTGCTTTAAGCGCCATCCAGTAGCACACTCCGCAAAAGCAAAATATTAGCTTTAGCGGAGCGTGCCCATGTCCAGCGTTACTTCCCACCGTTCCAGCCTGGTGTTCCTGGCGATCACCTTGCTGACGTTCCTCGCCGCTTCCAGCGCGCCGACGCCGTTGTATCACCTCTATCAGGAAGGCCTGCACTTCTCGGCGGCGATGCTGACCCTGGTGTTCGGGATCTACGCCTTGAGCCTGTTGGCCGCGTTGCTGACCGTGGGTTCACTGTCGGACCACCTTGGGCGCAAGCCGGTGATTTTTGCCGCGCTGCTCCTCGATATGCTGGCGATGCTGCTGTTTATCAATGCCGACAGCGTCGGCTGGCTGATTGCCGCCCGCACGGTACAAGGCTTTGCCACCGGCATGGCCACCGCCGTACTGGGCGCGGCGCTGCTCGACACCGACCGCCAGCAAGGCCCGCTGATCAACAGCGTGGCGCCTTTGCTGGGGATGGCCTGCGGTGCCATGGGCTGCAGCCTGCTGGTGGAGTTCGCGCCAATGCCCACCACGTTGATTTACTGGACCTTGCTCGGCTTGATGCTGGCCCAGGCGCTGTACGTCTGGCGCTTGCCGGAGACGGTCAGCCGGATTCCCGGTGCGCTGGCCTCGCTGTGGCCCACCCTGCATGTGCCGCCCCAGGCCCGTCGTGCCTTGTGGATTTCGCTGCCGGTGGATGTGGCGGTGTGGGCCATGGGCGGTTTTTACCTGTCCCTGGCGCCCTCGCTGGTACGGGCGGCGACCGGGTCTACCTCGAACCTGATCGGTGGCGCTCTGGTGGCGGTGTTGACCCTGAGCGGTGCGGTGATGATTTTCAGCCTGCGCAACCGCCCGGCCGACAAGGTGCTGCGTTTGGGCGCCGTGCTGTTGGCGGTAGGGGTTGCGCTGATCCTCACGGCCGTCCACAGCGCCAGCCTGCCGCTGTTCTTCATCGCCACGCTGATTGCCGGCGGCGGCTTTGGCTCGGGGTTCCTCGGCGCACTGCGCAGCGTTTTACCGTTGGCATTGCCCCATGAGCGGGCCGGTTTGATGTCGGCGTTCTATGTGCTGAGCTACCTGGCGTTCTGCGTGCCATCGCTGTTGGCGGGCAACCTCACCCGCAGCTTCGGCTTGATCGCCACCACGGACGGCTATGGCGTGGTATTGATCGTGCTGGCACTCGGTGCGTTGGTGGCGCTGTTGTTGCAGGATTTGGCCAAGAGCAGGGCGACGGCGGGCAGTTGATTCAGTAATAATCCGCCACCCGTACGCTTTGGGATTCACCCATGAAGATCATCCGCAGCAAGGACTTCACCGGCAGTCGCGCCTGGGAGGCGCTGGACATCGCCAACATGAACGGTATCACCACCCGCTTGCACTGGACGGACCAGCCGTACCGCTGGCACGTGAATGACGGTGAGGAAGTGTTCGTGGTACTCGATGGCCAGGTGCAGATGCATTACCGCGAAAACGGCGTCGAACGGACGGCCTTGCTACAGGTGGGCGACATCTTCTATGCCAGCGTCGGCACCGAGCACGTGGCCCATCCACAGGGCCCGGCGCGCATTCTGGTGATTGAAACCGAAGGCAGCCTTTAACTCTATATCTGCGAAACAGATAACAGTTAGAGATATTACCCGTTATATAGATATTCGATTGGGTTCTACCATGGTCTCAACCTCATACGAGGAAGAGGATTTCACCATGACTTGCCCCAATACAATCCAAAGCAGCTTGAAACCCTTCAGTCACCTGACCCGTCCCCGGGAAGTGATTCGCCAGTTCACCCCCAACTGGTTTGCCGCCACCATGGGCACCGGGGTGCTGGCGCTGGCGCTGGCCCAATTGCCGGTCAACGTGCCGGGCTTGCGCGCCGTGGCCGAAGGGTTGTGGCTGTTTACCATCGGCCTGTTTGTACTGTTCAGTGTGCTGTACGCGGTGCGCTGGGTGATGTTTTTTCACGAGGCCCGGCGCATTTTCGGGCACTCCACGGTGTCGATGTTCTTCGGCACCATCCCCATGGGCCTGGCGACCATCATCAATGGTTTCCTGCTGTTTGGCCTGCCGCGCTGGGGCGATGGCGTGGTGCAACTGGCCGAAGTGCTGTGGTGGCTGGACGTGGCGATGGCGTTGGCCTGCGGGGTGTTGATCCCGTTCATGATGTTTACCCGCCAGGAACACAGCATCGACCAGATGACCGCCGTGTGGCTGTTGCCGGTGGTGGCCGCCGAAGTTGCCGCCGCCAGCGGTGGCCTGCTGGCGCCGCATCTGGCGGATGCCCACTCGCAACTGGTGATTCTGGTGACCAGCTACGTGCTGTGGGCATTTTCCCTGCCGGTGGCGTTCAGCATCCTGACCATCCTGATGCTGCGCATGGCCCTGCATAAACTGCCCCACGCCAATATGGCCGCGTCGAGCTGGCTGGCCCTCGGCCCCATCGGCACCGGCGCCTTGGGCATGTTGGTGCTGGGGGGCGATGCACCGGCCATCTTCGCGGCCAACGGCTTGCCCGGTGTGGGTGAAATGGCCAACGGTATCGGCCTGGTGGCCGGCATCACCCTGTGGGGGTTTGGTTTGTGGTGGATGTTGATCGCGGTGTTGATCACCGTGCGTTACCTGCGGGCCGGGATTCCGTTCAACCTGGGTTGGTGGGGGTTCACCTTTCCATTGGGCGTCTACTCGCTGGCCACGCTGAAACTGGCGAGCACATTGCACCTGGGCTTCTTCAGTATTGTGGGCAGTGTGCTGGTGGCGGCGCTGGCGCTGATGTGGCTGATCGTGGCCAAGCGCACGGTGCAAGGTGCCTATAAAGGTGAGCTTTTTGTTTCGCCGTGCATTGCAGGACTAGCGAATAAGTAATCGGGATTAGGTAAAGTCGTGGCCTGACTTTCTATAACAGCCTAAAGGCGATAACAGTCTCAGGCCACGCAGGAACACGGACGATGAGCCACCCCTCGCAATTCACTTTGCTGCGCAAACGGCGCTTCCTGCCGTTCTTCATTACCCAGTCCCTCGGGGCGTTCAACGACAATATCTTCAAGCAGTCGTTGATCCTGGCGATCCTCTACAAGTTGACCATCGAGGGCGACCGTTCGATCTGGGTCAACCTCTGCGCCCTGCTGTTCATCCTGCCGTTCTTCCTGTTCTCGGCCCTGGCCGGGCAATTTGGCGAGAAATTCAACAAGGATGCGCTGATCCGGGTGATCAAGATCGGTGAGATCGTGATCATGTCCGTGGGGGCGGTGGGTTTTATGTTCAACCACCTGGAATTGATGCTGCTGGCGCTGTTTGCCATGGGCACACACTCGGCGCTGTTCGGCCCGGTGAAGTACTCGATCATGCCCCAGGCCTTGCACGAAGATGAACTGGTGGGCGGCAACGGCCTGGTGGAGATGGGTACGTTCCTCGCCATCCTGGCCGGCACCATCGGTGCCGGGATCATGATGTCCTCCACCCATTACGCGCCGGTGGTCTCCATTGCGATCGTCGGCATCGCGGTGCTGGGCTACCTGGCCAGCCGCAGCATTCCCCGCGCTGCGGCTTCCAGCCCTGAGATGCGCCTGAACTGGAACATCTTCAGCCAGTCCTGGGCCACCTTGAAGCTGGGCCTGGGGCAGACGCCGGCGGTGTCGCGCTCAATAGTCGGCAACTCGTGGTTCTGGTTTGTCGGCGCGATCTACCTGACGCAAATCCCGGCCTACGCCAAGGAATGGATGTACGGCGATGAGACGGTGGTCACGCTGATCCTCACGGTGTTCTCGGTGGGCATCGCCCTGGGGTCGATGCTCTGCGAGAAACTGTCCGGGCGTAAGGTGGAAATCGGCCTGGTACCGTTCGGCTCCTTTGGGTTGACCGTGTTTGGCCTGCTGCTGTGGTGGCATTCCGGCGGTTTCCCGCAGAACGTCCAGGCCAACGACTGGATTGCGGTGCTGGGCTACGGTCAGGCGTGGTGGGTGTTGTTCGATATCCTTGGCCTGGGCGTATTCGGCGGCTTCTATATCGTGCCGCTGTACGCACTGATCCAGTCGCGTACCGCCGAGAACGAGCGGGCGCGGGTGATTGCCGCCAACAACATCCTCAACGCGCTGTTCATGGTGGTCTCGGCGATTGTGTCGATCGTGTTGCTGAGCGTGGCCAAGCTGTCGATCCCCGAGCTGTTCCTGGTGGTGTCGCTGCTGAACATCGCAGTCAACACCTACATCTTCAAGATCGTGCCCGAGTTCACCATGCGTTTCATGATCTGGCTGCTGGGCCATTCCATGTACCGCGTCGAGCATAAGAACCTCGACCTGATCCCGGACGAGGGCGCGGCACTGCTGGTGTGCAACCACGTGTCGTTTGTCGATGCGCTGCTGATTGCCGGTTCGGTGCGTCGGCCGATTCGCTTTGTCATGTACTACAAGATCTATCGTCTACCGGTGCTGAACTTCATCTTCCGCACGGCCGGTGCGATTCCGATTGCCGGGCGGCATGAGGATATCCAGATCTATGAAAAAGCGTTCCAGAGGATTGCGCACTACCTGAAAGACGGCGAACTGGTGTGCATCTTTCCGGAAGGCAAATTGACCTCCGACGGTGAGATGAACGAGTTCCGCGGCGGTGTGACGCGGATTCTTGAAGAGACACCGGTGCCGGTGATCCCGATGGCGTTGCAGGGGTTGTGGGGAAGTTTCTTCAGTCGTGATCCGAACAAGGGGTTCTTTCATCGGATCTGGTCGCGGGTGACGTTGGTGGCTGGCGCGCCAGTGACCGTGGAGGTGGCAACGCCCGAGGCGCTGCAGGGTCTGGTTGGCACGTTGAGGGGCGATCTCAAGTAGTCATGTTCGTGTGCTCAGGACCTTCTGCTCAGTAGGGCCTGAGCAACGACTGGTTTTGCTGTGGGACAACGCTCACAGTTTGGTGTTTCGGGTAAAAAATCACTCATCCTCCGGAACCATTTCGTTCTAGTTACCACGCAGTCATCGTAGTTATCTAACGCTAAGGATGATTTCGATGAATATGCAATTGAGTACTAACCCTCCTGCTTCACAATCGCCGTTACAAACGCTTTCTGCAGCACCTTCGGATACGTTACAGGCTAAACAAGGGGAGCCTTCTGCGCCGATAAAGATCACCCCGAATATGCCGTTCAATGAAGGTGGGGTTGAGATAGATTTAAGTGTTCGCGGCGGCGGCCGTGGTTTTTATTCCCCGCCAAAAGATCAGGATCTAAAGATTAAGACCGGCGACAGTGCGGACAAAGTTCATATTAAAAAGTCGGCTGATGGAGGATTGATCGCCGAGATCAATGGCAAGACCTACGACATTCCTTTTGATACCAAGAGTAATGGTCAACAACATCTTGAAATTCAAACCAACGGTGGAGACGACAACGTCACTGTTGACGACGACGTGAAAGTACCCGTCAGTGTGAAGCTGGGAGCCGGTAACGATCGATTCAACGCTGGCGGCGGTAGGACCAATGTCTACGGCGGTGCCGGTAATGACACCATTCAATTGGGCAGCGGTGTCGGGTATGCCGAGGGCAATGATGGGGATGACACGATCACCGGAGGCTCGGCTTATAGCGTCATGTATGGGGGCAATGGTAACGACAAGTTGCGGGGAGAAGGTGGTAGCACCTACATGGACGGTGGCACCGGCAATGATTCGCTGCGTGGGGGCGGTGGGAAGAACGTCATGAATGGCGGGAAGGGAAATGATGTTGTAGACGGTGGTGCCGGTGAAAATACAATTTATACCGGCAAGGGCCGTGATACGGTTAATTCAGTATCTGACGAAGATATTATTTATGGGAAGAAAGACGACAGTATAAAACGCACGAAGGATTCGAAGTTAGTCGAGGTGGCACCGTCCGACGTAGGCAGCAAAGCCTTTAAGGTTGAGGGCAGTAATGAGTTCAAGCAAGTTGTTGAGGATGATCTGGAGTTCTTGCGAGGTTCTCCAACCGGGGAGAAATTACTGGAGGGGTTAGATAAGACGCCTGGTCCTATAACCATCCGGGAGCAGCCTGAGGGTGGGGCGGCTTTCTACAACTATGGGCGTAAGGGCGTTGACCTTGGAGACCCGCGAGTAGAACCGCCCAATGACTCGGAACATGGGTATATCACCAATGGGGTTGCCGGTGCACCGGCTGACGATGCGACGATTCTCTACGGTCGTGCGTTCGTGGTGGAAGAGCATGAACGGCCGCCGATTATTCCGGTATTCCATGAGATGTCTCATGCGTTCAATGGTGTCAACGGGACGGCATTGCCTGGTGAGACGCCGGTTGGGGCTGATCCGGCTGATCCTTACAAGCCAAAATCAGAATCGAACAGGGAGCGGCAGGCCGTAGGCCTACCGACAAACGCCGATCCTTTCGATTTTGATAATGACCCCTCAACGCCACCAACCAATACAAACCCGGAGTGGGCGACTGAAAATGGGTTTGCCAAAGAGTTGCGGACATCGCTGCGTGCGCGGTATTTCAGTTGACCGTGTGTGAGTGAAGGGAAGGGTGGACGTTCAGTCCATCCTTCACTGAGCGTGCGGCGCCTAAGCGCTGATCTTGAGCCCGATCAGCCCACAGATAATCAACGCCACACTGGCCAGCCGGAACAACGCCATGGATTCCCCAAACAGGATAATCCCGGCAATCACCGTGCCCACCGCACCGACACCGGTCCAGATGGCATAGGCGGTGCCAAGTGGCAGCTCCTTCATGGCCAGCCCCAGCAACCCCAGGCTGATGGCCATGGCGGCAATCGTCAGGGCCGTGGGCAGTGGCTTGCTGAAACCGTCGGTGTACTTCAGGCCGACGGCCCAGCCGACTTCAAACAGTCCGGCAAAAAACAGAATGATCCAGGACATGATGACCTCGCTTCTATAAGGCGGGGTCGTCCCCTGATTAATCGTACGATAGCGTCGCGAGGTCGTCCCCGCGAAGCCCGGTAGAGTGCCGAATATTGATCAGGTGATCAAGTTTCGGACTTGCTTGCCAGCAGCTCTCGGTCTTCCTTTTCGCTCATCCGCCGGAAGTACGTCGACAGCAACGCCCCGGAAATATTGTGCCAGACGCTGAACAATGCGCTCGGCACCGCCGCCAGCGGCGAGAAGTGCGCACTCGCCAACGCGGCGCCCAGGCCTGAGTTCTGCATGCCCACTTCCAGCGACAGGGATTTGCGCTGCGCCAGCGGCAGCCCGAACAGGCGGCCGGTGAAATAGCCCAGCAGGAAGCCAAAGCTGTTATGCAGGATCACCACGGCCATGATCAGCAGGCCCGACTCGGCAATCTTTGCCTGGCTGGCGGCAACTACCGCAGCGACGATCGCCACGATGCTCACCACCGACACCAGCGGCAACACCTCCACCGCATGCCGTACCCGACTGCCCAGCAGTCGTTGCGCCACCACGCCCAACACGATCGGTAGCAGCACCACTTGCAGGATCGACCAGAACAATTCCATGAACGACACCGGTAACCAGGCCGAGGCCAGCAGCCAGATCAGGGCGGGCGTCAGCAGCGGGGCGAGGAGGGTGGTGACGGCGGCGATGGCCACCGACAGCGCCAGATCGCCGCGGGCCAGCCAGGTCATGACGTTGGAGGACGTGCCGCTTGGGCAGCAACCGACGAGGATCACGCCGACGGCAATTTCCGGTGGCAGGTGAAAGACCTGGCACAACAGCCATGCCACGCCGGGCATGATCACGAAGTGCGCAACCACGCCCAATGCCACGCGCCACGGGTGGCGCGCGACTTCAGCAAAGTCTTCAAGTTTGAGGGTCAGCCCCATGCCGAACATCACCAGGCCCAACAGCGGCACGATGGCGCCTTTGAGGCCGATAAACCAGGCCGGTTGCAGGAACGCGAGCACGGCAAAAATCAGCACCCAGTAGGCGAAGGTATTGCCGACGAAGCGGCTCAAGGCGGCGAGTGCGCGCATGGGGTGGGTCCTTGTTATTAGAATGCTGGAAGTGCTAACCCGATCAACTGTGGGAGCTGGCTTGCCTGCGATAGCGTCACCCGGGTGGAACTGATAAACCGAGGTGCCCGCATCGCAGGCAAGCCAGCTCCCACATTGACTGTGCCCACTTAAGACTTAGATGCCTTGTGGGGTCTCTTCACCGCCCAAGGCCTCAACCAACGCCGGCAGGAAGTCGCCAAACGTCAGCATCATCAGGGTAAAGCTGGCGTCCTGCTGGCCCAGCGCTTCGTCGCCGCCGTCCTGTTCCGCCTGGTCCTGCAGCAGGTCTTCGAACTTCAGGCGCTTGACGGTCATTTTGTCGTCCAGCATGAAGGACAGCTTGTCCTGCCACGCCAGGGACAATTGGGTCACGACTTTGCCGGTGGTCAGGTGCAGCTGGATTTCTTCGCCGGTCAGGTCCTGGCGCTTGCAGCGCACGATGCCGCCGTCTTCGTGGGTGTCGCGCAGTTCGCATTCGTCGAGGACGAAGAAGTCATCGGCCGGCTTCTGGGTGGTGACCCAGTCGGTCATGATGGCGGTTGGCGCGGTTTTCACGGTCAGTGGGCGTACCGGCAGGGTGCCGATGACTTCACGCAGGGTGGACAGCAGGTCTTCGGCGCGTTTCGGGCTGGCGGAGTTCACCAGGATCAGGCCCTGTTTTGGCGCGATAGCGGCAAAGGTCGACGAGCGACGGATAAACGCGCGCGGCAGGAAGGCCTGGATGATTTCATCCTTGATCTGGTCGCGTTCCTTTTTGTAGACCTTGCGCATTTGCTCGGCTTCGATCTCTTCGACCTTTTCCTTCACCGCGTCACGCACCACGCTACCCGGCAGGATACGTTCTTCCTTGCGCGCTGCGATCAGCAGGAAATCACCGCTGACGTGCACCAGGGGCGCGTCTTCGCCTTTACCGAAAGGGGCGACGAAACCGTAAGTGGTCAACTCCTGGCTTGCACAAGGGCGCGCCAGTTTGGTGGCCAGTGCAGTTTCCAACGCCTCGGCATCAACAGGCAGATCTTGGGTCAGGCGATAGATAAGCAGGTTTTTGAACCACATGGGGTGAGTCTCTCCTTATATACAAAGGGGGCATTATTCTCCTCATGGCGCCATAGGCCAACCCTCGCTAAGCCATTGGAAGGCCTGAAAAAAATTATTTAAGAAAGTGCTTGCCAGACTATGGGTCGCTCCGTAGAATGCGCGCCACACCGAAAGTGAAGGGTGATTAGCTCAGCTGGGAGAGCGTCTGCCTTACAAGCAGAATGTCGGCGGTTCGATCCCGTCATCACCCACCATTCGCTTTATGTGTTACGCGCAGCGGTAGTTCAGTCGGTTAGAATACCGGCCTGTCACGCCGGGGGTCGCGGGTTCGAGTCCCGTCCGCTGCGCCATATTCGGTCACCTGGAACGCTGAACGCCAGGTACCACGGAAAGCCCGCTCATTGAGCGGGCTTTTTGCTGTCTGGGGTTTGTAAAAAGCCTTGGACATAAAAATGCCCCCGATCACGTGCAGTGATCGGGGGCGTTTTTTATTGGCTTTAGAAATCCCAGCGGGTGGTGACCATGAAGTTGCGTGGCTCACCATAAGCGGCGGAGTTATAGAAGCCGATGTTGGTGTAGTAGGACTTGTCGAAGAGGTTGTTGACGTTCAGCGTCGCCGACACGTTCTTGGTGATCTGGTAGCGGGTCATCAGGTCCACCAGCCAGTACGCTTCCTGGGAAAACTCTTCATAACCGCCATGGGGGGTATTGTAGATGTCCTGCCAGCCGACGCTCTGCCAGCGCACGCCGCCGCCGACGGTCAGCTTGTCCAGGTCGCCCTTGAGCTTATAGGTGGTGTACAGCTTGACTTGGTCTTCAGGCTCGAACGTCGAAATCTTCAGATCCTGGTCGTCACGCACCACCTTGTGGGTGTAGCCGGCCTGAATCTGCCAGCCCGGGCTCAGCTCGCCGGACACTTCCAGCTCATAGCCCTTTGTGACGGCCTTGGTGCCCTTGTAGGCATAGTTCTGCGGCGTAGGTATCAGGTTGTTGTAGTCGTCGTCGGAAACGGCGCGGTTGTTTTCGTGGATCTCGAAATACGCCGCGCTGGCGTTCAGCCGGCCGTCGAAGAAATCAGCCTTCACACCCAGTTCATAGTTCTGGCCTTCGTCCGGCTCAAGCAATTGGTTCTGCCGGTCGCGGTTGTAGTTTTCCTGGGGCATGAAGATATCGGTGTAGCTGGCGTAGACCGAGTAGGTTTCATTCAGGTCGTACACCGCGCCCACATACGGTACAAAGCGTCCGGTTTCGCGGTAGGACGGGTTATTGCCGGTCAGGTGATAATTGACCACCCGTCCCCCGAGCAGCAGCTTCAGGTCATCGGCCAGGTTCAGGCGCGTGGTCATATAGGCGCCGGTCTGGCGGATGGTGTCATCGATGTATTGCTGCGGAGCGCCCCAGTAAGGTTGGGGGGCGTGACCGTGCCAGTTATTGAAGTCGACGAGGTTGGGGGCGAGGTTCCAGTAGCCCTTGCCGTTCCAGTCGGAAATGCCGATGGAGCCGCCCACTACCAGTTCATGCTCACGGCCGCCCAGGCTGAAGGGGCCGCTTGCGTACAGGTCGGCGGAGTCGCTGACGGTTTCCCCGGTGTATTTTTGCGAAGTGATCTGTGCGGTGCCGTCTGCCCGTGGCTCGTCACCCTGAATCGAAGCCATCAGCGCATGGTAGCCGTTGATCTTGTGGTCCAGTTGCAGCTTGGTGACCCAGCCATTGCCGAGGTCATGTTCAAGCATGGCGAAGGCGGTGCGGGTGTATTGCTCCCAACTGCTCCAGTTCGCGGCGTTGTTGAACGAGCGCTTTACGCTATTGCGATCGCCATTGGCGTTGATCAGCGGGAAGCTGCCGGACCAGCTCGAGGCGGTGGGCAAGCTGTCCTGATAGTCGCCACCCACGGTCAGCATCGTGTCGGGGGACAGGTCGAACTCCATGATGCCGTAGTACACCGGGCTTTTGCGTGAGTAACGGTCCATGAACGAGCGCTTGTCCTGGTAGGCCGCGACCGCTCGGCCACGCACGTTGCCGCTTTCGGTCATCGGGCCGCTCACATCCAGTTCGCTGCGGTAATTGTCCCAGGAACCCGCGCCGAGGCTGGCATGGCCCTGGAAATCTGCCGTGGGCTTCTTGCGCACCAGGTTGATCGTGGCCCCCAGCGAGCCCGCACCGGTGAGCAGGCCGGTGGCGCCTTTAAGCACCTCGACCCGGTCATAGATCGCCATGTCGCTCAGGGTATTACCCGCCGAATAGGCAACGTTGCGCGCGGTGGAAGGAATGCCATCGTACTGGAAGTTGTTGATGGAGAAACCACGAGCGTAGTAGTTGGTGCGGTCGGTGTCGAAGGCCGACACGGTGATGCCCGGGGTGTGGCGCATCACATCGTCGACGTTATTCAGGCCGAAGTCATCCATGTGTTTGCGGGTGACCACGGTTACCGATTGCGGGGTTTCCTTGGGGGTCAACACCAGTCGTGTCGCCGTCGCAATGCTGCCTGGAGTGTAGGAATCAGTCCCTTCAGTAACGTTGCCCAACTGGTTGGAGCTGACCTGCGTCGGGCCGAGCTCCATGGCGCCAGTAGCCGCAGGAATGGCTTCCACTGCGTACACCTGATTGCCTTTGATCACCCGGTAGCCACTGCCTTGAAGCAACCTGTCGAACCCCGCGTCCACACTGTAAGTGCCCTTCAGCCCCGGCCCATTGAGCCCCTCCAGGTTCTGGGACTGGAACACAATGGCCACGCCTGCTTGCTGGGCAAACCGGTTGAGTGTGGCACCCAGTGGCCCTGCAGGAATGTCGTAGGCTTGTGCCGCGACGTTGACCGTGTCGGCCTGGGCCAAGTGGATATTCAGCAATGTCGTCGTGAGCAGCGTGAGCGTCAGCGGCGCGCAACTCAACAGGCGCCGACGTGGGCGGGAAGGGATGGGCATGGTGAAGGCAGTCCTTTAGTTGATCGATATACCTTCCTTGACGGGCAGCCCGGAAAAAAGCGGAAGCAATGCGAATAATTATTTTTTACTTTCGGTGCCCAGGCTGACGATCATCAGCCACGGCGTAAAGGTTCTCAGCTTGATGGGCAGGGTTTGGGCCAGCATCTGCAAGGTGCGGTCGGTGTCGTCCAGAGGCAGTACGGCCGAGACCTTGAGATTCGCCAGTGCGGCTCGATCAAACTGCAAGCGGCCCGAACGGTGACGGGCGATCTCGTCCAGCACTTCCGGCAACGGCCGGTTATCCACCACCAGTTGATGGCGGTGCCAGGCGTCGTTGACGCTCGCCGGGTCGATGCTCCCAGACAAACGCACGGCGTCCGCGCTGACCTGCGCCTGCGAGCCGGCGTCAACTTCCAGCGTCTGCTGGCCATTCGCGCTTTTTGCCGCCACGCGGGATTCGAGCATGCTCAGCACGGTCACATCGCCTTCGCGCCTGACCACAAACCGTGTGCCCAACGCGCGCAGGGTGCCCTGGGCGGTCTGCACCACAAACGGCCGCTCGCGATCGTGAGCCACTTCTACCAGGATCTCGCCTTGCAGCAGTTCGATGCGGCGCTGCCGGTTGTCGAAATGCAGGTTCGCCGCACTGATGCCGTTCAACGTCAGCGTGGAGCCGTCCGCCAGGCGCAGGGTCTTCCATTCGCCGGGGCCGTTGTGCACATCGGCCATCCACTGTTGCGGGTAAGGGCTGTAGAGCAGCGCCGCAGCGGGCAGG
The DNA here is from genome assembly GCF_013386825.1 of Pseudomonas sp. IPO3778. GTDB lineage: Bacteria > Pseudomonadota > Gammaproteobacteria > Pseudomonadales > Pseudomonadaceae > Aquipseudomonas. Next base: position 4,239 of record NZ_JACARC010000088.1, on the reverse strand, counting down.
GCCAGGCTGCACGCCAATACCAGCGCGCGGCCGTAGTGCCTGCGGGTTTTCCCGGGCCGTGGAAACGCCGCATTCAAGGCCGCCCGCGCCGGGGCTTTTTGCCCACGCAGGGCCTGCATGCGTGCAACCACGTCTTCCATACGCGCGGCAGAAGCGGCGTGTTGTGGGCCTTGCTGCTTCCAGCGTTCGAATGCCTGGCGCTGGGCTTCGGTCAATTCACCTTCGTGCAGGCGAAGCATCCATTCGGCGGCTTGTTCGTCGATCTGTTGGCGGGAGTCAGGCATGCGCGGCTCAGATATCCACGCTGTGGCTGCAATGCAGCAGGGCCTGGATCAGGTATTTTCGGACCGTACGCTCCGACAGTTTCAGTTGGCGGGCGATTTGCTGCTGGGTCAGGTCTTCGAGGTAATACAGCACAAACGCCTGACGCACGTTGTCGTGCATGCCTTCAATAATAAACGCGATGTGTTCAAGGGCTTCCAGGGTGGCGTGGAGCTGTTCAGGCGACTGAAAACCTTCCAGGGTTTCCACCGTCAGCATCAGTTCCTGAAGGTAGGCGTTTTCAATCTGCTTGCGCCGGGCCTGGTCGATGATCAGCCGCCTGGCGGTGGTGCTCAAATAGGCACGGGGTTCGCGAATGCCGGTCACTGACTCCCGCGTGTGCAGAATCCGCGCGAAGGTGTCCTGCGCCACGTCGGCGGCGTTGTGGGTACAGCCCAGTTTTCGGCGCAACCAAGTGTACAGCCAGCCGTGATGCTCGCTGTACAGCTCGGTAATCTCCCGTTGGAACGGCGGTTCACCCACAGACATAAGGCGCGACCCAGGTGTTATTGAGAATAATTGTTAATTGTGGGGCCAAGGCTTGGGCAAACGCAATAGACTCGCGTTTGCACCCAAAGCACCGGTTTTGCAGGGCGCGCGCGGGGAAAGGCAAAATATTTTTAATAAATTGCATTTAAATCATGACATTACGAAAAATTGCTATAGAATGCGCCCCACACCGAAAGTGAAGGGTGATTAGCTCAGCTGGGAGAGCGTCTGCCTTACAAGCAGAATGTCGGCGGTTCGATCCCGTCATCACCCACCATTCGCTTTATGTGTTACGCGCAGCGGTAGTTCAGTCGGTTAGAATACCGGCCTGTCACGCCGGGGGTCGCGGGTTCGAGTCCCGTCCGCTGCGCCATATTCGGTTACCTGGAACGCTGAACGCCAGGTCACCACAGGAAGCCCGCTCATTGAGCGGGCTTTTTTGTGCCTGGGATTCAGGTCAGCGACCGAGTGCCGACTCTGCCTGGATCCGTGCGGGGGCCCGCCGAGCCAGAAATGCACAAACCACCATCGCCGTCAGCAGGGTGAATCCCGCGAGCAATTGCAGCAGGGTGTTAAAGCCTGCGAGGTAGGCCGCGCGCAGTTCGGCCAGTGGAATCGCCGTGCCGGCCTGCAGGACATCACCCATCACCAGTGCTTGTGCAATCACTGAAACATCCGCCGCTACGTTCCCGCGTAAATGGTGCGCAACCAGTGCGCCCAATACTGCCATCGTGATTGCCAACGCCACGCCTTCACTGGCCACGCGGGTCGTATTGAAAATCCCCGCCGCCATTCCCGCGCGCTCTTTCGGCACCACGCTGATCGCCAGGCCATCCATCAGGCCCCACGGCAAACCCGTGCCGATCCCGATCACCAGCATCGCGCCGACGGTTTGCCCGGGCTGCCCGGCCAGGCTTAACCCCCACAGGCCCGCCGCCGCAATCAGCAAGCCAATGGCACACAACACACCCGCCGACAGCCAGCGCGTCAGGGTGGCGGCGATCATCGGCACCACCAGCATCGGTGCCGACAGCGCCAGCATCATCAACCCCGCATCCAGCGCGCTGGCGCCTTCCACACCGATAAAACGCAGGGGCAGCAACACGATCAGCACGATGTAGCAGTAACAGGTGCCGATCGGCAGCAACTGCACGCCAAGAAAGCGTGGGAAGCGAAACAGCCGCAAGTCCAGCATCGGTTGGCTTGAGCGATTTTCGACGAGGATAAACACCAGCAGAAATACTGCCGCTGCCACCAGCAGGGCATCAACCAGCGGCGACGTCCAACCGTGTTCCGGGGCGAGGATCACCGCCGTGGTCAGGGCCACCAGCATGGCCGAAAAGGTCAGCAAGCCGGCGGTATCCAACCGCAGCGCCTGCGGGTCGCGACTCTCGCGCATTTTGGGCGCGGCAAACAGCAGCGAGAGGCCAGCGAGCAGGGCGGTGCCGAGGAAAATCGCGCGCCAGCCCCAGTGCTCGATCATCAGCCCCGAGAGCAACGGCCCGAACGCCAGGCCTGCACCGAACGTGGTGCCCAGCAAGCTGAAGGCGCGGGTGCGCGCGTGGCCGTCAAACTCCTGGGCCAGCGCGGCACAGCCACTGGCCAGCGCCGTGGCCGCCGCGACTCCCTGCACGCCACGCAACACATCCAGCCAGAAAATCCCCGGCGCCATTGCCAGTAGCACGGAGACCACGGTGAACAGTGCCATGCCCCACAAGAAAAGGCGCTTTCTCCCATACAGATCAGCGAGGGTGCCGGCCGCCATCAATAGGCTGCCGAAACTCAGCATGAAGGCGTTGGTGATCCACGCCAGTTGGCTGGGCTGGGCGGCAAACGCCTGGCCGATAAACGGCGTGGCGACGGCACCGCCGGTAAAGCTCATGGGCAATACCAGGGCGGCCAGGCAAATCGCGGCCAGGATCGAATATCGGCCAGGGGCGGGCACAGGTTCGTGTGTGATGTTCATCAGTTATTCCCGCAGGTCTGAAGATGTAAAGACTCTAATCAGGATGCAATTGTGGATAAACGGGCTTACATTCCGTTCATAACGGACCCTATGGATGTAATGGCGTGATGGATAACCTGAGTGGCGTGATCGCCTTTGTGAAAACGGCCGAAGCCCTGAGCTTCACCGGTGCGGCCCGCGCGATGGGGATTTCTGCCTCGGCGGTGGGCAAGAACGTCGTCAAGCTAGAGGCGTCGCTGAATGTGCGACTGTTGCACCGCAGCACACGCAAGGTCAGCCTCACCGCCGAAGGCCAGTTATTCTACGAGCGCTGTCGGAAAATTCTCGACGACCTGCAAGACGCCCGCGCCATGCTCTCCCACGCCATGCAGGCGCCCCGGGGCAAGTTGCGGGTCAGCCTGCCCACCATCGGCTATCGCTTTCTTTTTCCCCACATGATGGCGTTCCGCAAAGCCTACCCGGAGATCGAACTGGAACTGGATTTCAACGACCACCTGGTGGACGTGATCGAGGAGGGCTTTGACGTGGTCATTCGCAGCGGGGGGCTGGCGGACTCGACCCTGATGGCGCGCAAACTGGGGCCGTTCCGGTTTGTGCTGTGTGCGTCGCCCGAGTACCTGCGGGATAACGGTCGGCCGCAATCCCTGAGCGACCTTGAGCAGCACCCGTGTTTGCGGTACCGCTTCGCCACCACCGGAAAAATCATGGACTGGACGTTATCCGCCAACCCGGCAATCACTCAATTGCGCCTGCCCACCGCGATGACCCTGAACAACATGGAAGCCATGCTCAGGGCCGCCATGGATGGCCATGGCATTGCTTATGTGCCGGACTTTCTGGCCCGCGAAGCGCTCGCCCAAGGCCAGTTGGAAACCGTGCTCGATGGTCACTGGGATGACCAGGGGCAGTTCTGGGCGTTGTGGCCATCGAGCCGTCATCTCTCACCGAAGATCCGCGTATTCGTCGACTTCGCGGCGGCGCATCTGTTTAACGCCCCGCGCGTCGGTGGCCCGCCTGCGGCTCGGTAATGACGTACTGCGGTTTGCCCTTTTTCAAGGGGGGGCTGCTGTTTTTGATGAGCTGCTTATTTGGCTTTCTTTTTCTTTGAATCGCGGGTGGCGAGTTGTTCGAAGCAGAACGCGGCGGCGCCGAACAGTGCGATCATTGAGAGGACGATCATGCCTAAAGTTGAACTTTCCACGATGACTTCCTGCGGGGGTGATTGGTGTGGAGTTCACAGTAGTGGAGGGGGGATTGGTTGCTCAATAGAGACGACGTAAACGTTATGGCTTGGGTTGAATCTATACGGACTTTTTACGTGGTTGTTGTGTGTATATCCGTTTCTGCGGTAACGGCGGCTTAGGGTTCCGCTCTTACAGCGGGTCACTTTTGGCAAACGCCCCAAAAGTAACCAAAAGGTCTTTGCCCCACCACTCGGTGCCTCGCCTAGGCTCGGCATGCCC
>NZ_JACARC010000087.1:7368-7491 GCF_013386825.1 Pseudomonas sp. IPO3778 | reverse complement strand
CTGGCTTGCCTGCGATGCAGACCACTCGATACCCCAGGCACACCGCAGCGATCCCTTCGCAGCCTCGCTAAAGCTCGACAGCTCCCACATTGGAATGAGGTCAACTGTGGGAGCTGGCTTGCC
>NZ_JACARC010000087.1:0-7218 GCF_013386825.1 Pseudomonas sp. IPO3778 | reverse complement strand
AGACCACTCGATACCCCAGGCTCACCGCGTCGATCCCTTCGCAGCCTCGCCAAGGCTCGACAGCTCCCACATTCAATCATCGCGCCCTACGGATACAACACCTCGCGGACCAGCATGGCAATGCTGGTCACACCCATCTTTTCCTTGATCTTGGTGCGGTGCACGTCAACGGTTTTCACGCTGATGTTCAGCTCGCGGGCAATCACTTTGCTCGCCTTACCGTCCACCACCAGCATCAATACTTCCCGCTCCCGGCTTGTCAGCAGTGCCAGCTTGCCTTGCAGGTGCTCGCGCTGTTCCTGGTCGGCCTGGGCCTGCACGGCGGTCTTCAGCGCAGCCTGGATGCGGTCGATCATCTGTTGCGGATTGTAGGGCTTCTCGACAAAGTCCAGCGCGCCGTTTTTCATCGCGGTGACCGACATCGGGATGTCGCCATGGGCCGATACGAAGATGGTCGGCAAGGTGCTGCCGCGCCGGTTGAGGATCTCCTGCAACTGAAAGCCACTGGTCTGCGGCATGCGCACGTCCAGCACCAGGCACGCGGGTTGACGGGGGTCGTAGTGGTCGAGGAATTCTTCGGCGCCGGCAAAGCACTGCGCCTGCACGCTGACCGACTCCAGCAGCCACGCCAGCGAGGTGCGCAGGTCTTTGTCGTCATCAACGATGTAAACGATCGGTGTGGGATTTTCCATCAGGGACTGCCACGAGAATTTCTAATTATTGTTTTCGCACGCGAGCACGCAGCGGCGGACATTGGCTCATCCAGGGAGCCTTGCAAGCAGAATACCCAGTGTGAACGGCCCTGACGATAAAGAAACCACCTAGTCGGCATGGGGATCGTCTGAATGGTCGCGTAGCACGTGGCGCCTTAGTCTGGTGGCATCACCCACGGACCGTAAAGGGGCACCGACATGGCCGACCTGAGCCAGCAGCAAATCGATTTTCGCAACGCCATGGCGCAACTGCCGGCGGCGGTGAACATCATCACCACCAACGGCCCGGGCGGGCGTTGCGGGATCACGGCGAGCGCGGTGTGTTCAGTGACGGACTCGCCGCCCACGGTGCTGGTGTGTGTGAACCGCAGCAGCGCGACCCATGACGTGTTCCGCACCAATGGCCAGTTGTGCGTGAACGTGCTGTGCGGGGAACAGGAAGAACTGGCGCGGCATTTTGCCGGGATGACCCAGGTGCCCATGGCGGAGCGGTTTGCCTGGGACCTGTGGGACGGTGGCGAGGCGGGCGTGCCGGTGCTGCGGGATGCGCTGGTGCAACTGGAAGGGCGGATCAGTGAATGCAAGGAGGTGGGCTCGCATTCGGTGATGTTCGTGGAGTTGTCGCGGGTCGGGGTGCGAGGGCAGGGCGACAGCCTGGTGTATTTCAACCGGCTGTTTCACCGGATTGAACATGCCGGCGCCCATTGCTGAAGGACAACTCGATCGTTCCCACGCTCTGCGTGGGAACGCCGCCCTGGACGCTCCGCGTCCGCTTTTAAAGTCGTGGCGCGGAGCGCCACAAGAGGCATTCCCACGCGGAGCGTGGGAACGATCAGCCTCAAATCCGAAAGCTGCCCACCAGTTGATTCAATCGTTGCGCCTCCCGCTCCAGTTCCGTACAGGCCTGCAGCGTCGACTGCAGGTTCTCCACCCCGGCCTGGTTCAGCATATTGATCTCGGTAATGTCCACGTTCAGCGCCTCCACCACCGACGTCTGCTCTTCGGTCGCCGCCGCCACCGACTGGTTGACGTTATCGATCTCGCCAATGCGCAACGTCACACTGGCCAGCCGCGTGCCCGCCAGGTTGGCAATGCTCACGCTTTCCTCGCTGTGCTGCTGGCTCTCGGTCATGGTGCTGACGGATTCCCGGGCGCCCACTTGCAGCTCTTCGATCATCTGCTGAATTTCCAGCGCCGATTCCTGGGTGCGATAGGCCAGGCTGCGCACCTCGTCGGCCACCACCGCAAACCCGCGTCCCGCTTCACCGGCCCGGGCGGCTTCGATGGCGGCGTTCAGCGCCAGCAGGTTGGTCTGCTGGGAGATGCCCTTGATCACCTCCAGGATCTGCCCGATGTTCACCGTCTTGTGATTCAGCGCATCGATCTGCACGCACGAGGCACTGATCTTGCCCGACAGCTCATTCATCACCGCAATCGTGCGTTCCACCACCTGGCGCCCGTCTTCTGCCTGTTGCCGAGCGCCGGAGGCTTGTTGCGAGGCATCGGAAGCATTGCGGGCGATTTCCTGGGCGGCGGCCCCCAGCTGGTTGATCGCCGCCGCGACGCTGTGGGTGCGGGTGGCTTGTTCATCGAAGTTGTTCAGCGAGGAGTTCGACGCCAACAACACGCGCTTGACCACCTGGTTGACCCCAAGCCCCGCCGACGACACTTCGCGGATCGACTGGTGGATGCGTTCGACAAACCGGTTGAATGCACTGGCGAGCTGACCGATCTCATCCCGTGATTGCACCTCCAGCCGCCGCGTCAGGTCGCCTTCGCCCCGGGAAATGTCCTCCATCACCCGGGTCAGGGTTTGCAGCGGCCGGGTAATGCGCAACGCCGCGTACCAGATCAACAACAAGCCGAGCAGGGCCGAGCCGCCGCCCAGCAGCAGTTCCAGAGCGGTGCTTTTTACCCCTTGGGCATCCAGTTGCTGTTGCAGCGCGGTGACCGGTGCCAACAGCACCGACTGCGGCACGCCCACCAGCACGCCCCACGGCGCAGCACCGGCGATCGGTGCCAGTGGCTCAAGCAGCTTGATTTGCTGTTGATCGACAAAAGTTTGCGGCTGCCCGCGGTGCAACGCGTCCAGCACGTGGGCGCCATCCGGCATCACTGTGCTGATCGGTTGCCCCAGGCGGTTGGCGTCTTCGCTATAGGCGGCAATAACCCCCTTGGGGCTGACGATGCTGACGTGCCCGTGGCCGTCGAACAGTTGCCCGGCGCTGGTTTGGCTAGCCTGTTGCAGGGCTGCCAGGTTGATGTCCAGCCCGACCACCGCAATCACCTTGCCGTGTTCCACCAGCGGGAATGCAATGCTGGTCACCAGCTTGCGGCTGCCGGAGGCCTCGTCGAAATACGGCTCCAGTACACAGGCTTTGGCGGTGTCGCGGGCGCAGGTGTAGAAGGCGTTGTACGGCGCGCCGCTGGGGCCGGGAGAGGTGTTGGCCAGCAGCGCTTCGTCGCCGATCACCGCCGTCAGCTCGCCCGGTGTGGCCTGTACCCAATACTGGGCAAACCGCCCGGCCTCGTTGCTGCCCACGGCGGCCTGGTCGATGAACTGTGCATCGTCGCCGTCCAGGGCATTGGCTTCGAAAATGACATAAAGCCCGAGCAGGTCGGGCTTGTCGATCAGGGCCTGGTGCAGTTGGGTGCTCAGCGCCTGGCGCAGTTGCGGGCGGGTCAGCGTGCCCTGTTGTTGCAGTTGCCGCAGGTACAGCACATAGCGTGACAAGCCCTGGCCGTATTCGTGGGTTTGCATAAACGTGCGTTGCACCTGCATGGCCTGGACTTGCCCGAGGGCCTGCATGTGCTCCTTGGCGGCGGCGGCGAGCATTTCGCTGCTGGCCTGGGCCACGTGCTGGCTGCTCTGGTGGGTCTGGTACAGCGACAGGCCCATCAGCAAGCCGACCACCAACAACAGGCAGAGGCCGGCGAGCAGGGCGATCTTGCTCTGGATCGTGAGGAATTTCTTGTGCATGGCGAAGGCCTTGGCCAGGCGGGGCCCTGGCAGCGCCATGGCCCCGGCCGGGCTTAGAAGTTAGTGGCGAACACCACTTGGCTGTAGAGGTTTTTATCGTGGTTGCCCAGCTGCGTGCCGCCCTGGTCGGCGCTCTTGTCCGGCTGGTACAGGCCGATCAGCGGCATCACGGTCAGGTGATCGTTGACGTGCCATTCGGCATACAGGTCCAGCTCGTGGCCGTCGCTGTTGCCGAGGTTGCGGTCAATGGTCTTGAAGTCGAACAGCACCGCACCGACGTTGAGGTTTTGCAGGGGCGAGACCTTGAACGTGACGTTCTGGATACGTGAATTGTTGTTGAACGGCCCGGCGTAGTTGCCGGCCACTTCACCCTGGAACCAGGTGCCGTAGCCCCGGCTGAAGCCGTAGAACAGTGGGTCGAAGCCTTCCGAGAAACGGCTGTAGCGGTAGCTCACATACGGCGTCCAGGCCACGTCGGCAAAGGTCCAGCCGGCTTCCAGGTACCAGGCGTCTTCGTTGCCGGTGTGGGGTTTGTCCTGCCAGGCGTATTCACCGGACAGGAACAGGTTGGTCACCCCGGCATTGCCCGTGGCGCGCACGCTGTAGGTCTTCATGCCGTCGCGCGCCAGCTGGGTGGGGGAGGCGTACTGCTTGTCGACGTCGGTGGTGTCGATGTAGGTCAGCCCCACGGTGCCTTCGGCGGCCACGTGTTCGAGGGTGGCGACATACATTTCGGTCTTGGCCTGGGCACGGTTGTCGGACTTGAGCCACATCAGGTCGCTGCGCCAGCCTTCCTTGCCGCCCAGACGCAGTACGGCGGTCTCGTCGAAGGCTTTACGGGCAGCAATGTAGTAGCCGCCGCCGCGATTCAGATCGCCATCGGCCACGCCCTTGCCGAAGTTCAACGCATCGCCGTCGATCAGGAAGCCGTCGCCGACCACGATGTTCTGGCGGCCGAAGGACAGGTCCACGCCATTCTCGCCCAGGGCCTCAAACAGCTTGCCCGAGCGCCAGCCGAGGTAGGCGTCTTCGAATTGGGTGGTGCGCTCCGAACCGTCGCTGAAGCCGGCGGCGTCGCCGTCGCCCCAGGTGCCGGAACTCAGCAGGTTGGCCGCGCCGTAGGTGGTGCCGGCGCCGCTGAAGCTTTTGTCGAAGCTCAGGCCGTACTTGACGTAGCCCTCACGCCAGGACGACGAACCCTTGGCCAGGCGGCCGGAGGGGGCGTAGTTCTGCTGGCTGTGGAAGGCACCGAAGACTGCTTCCAGGGTGGCGTTCAGGTGACTGCTGTCATCGGCGTACAACTCATAAGCGCCGGCTTGGTTGGCGCCGATCATCAGCGCGAGGGTCGAGAGACGAAGCAAGGGGGACTTGAGCATGGTGTGGCATCCATTCTTGTTCATGACCACAGGGTTGGGGTCTGCCGCGATACTAATGCTGGCGAAGTGACGTGCCTTTTGTCTGGTTGCCAAACACTTGACTGTGCTTGCCAGAATCCACGGTTTGGCAGCCCCGCCAACACGACTGGCACGCAGGGCAAAACCCGAGCGACCTTGAGCCCTGACAATCGTCGGCAACTTCGATGGTTTCCAAGGTCGCTTTTCTATGTTCACTGCACACAGATTGTCCCTGGCCGGCGTGCTGTCGCTGGTCCTCGCCCACAGCGCGTTCGCCGCTGACTGCGCCCCCGACCAGAGCCGTGGCGCCCAGGTGTTTGCCAACGAATGCAGCGTGTGCCACGCGGTCACCCAGGGTGGCGCGACGATGATGGGGCCGAACCTGGCCGGTGTATACGGGCGCAAATCCGGTTCCATGGCCGGCTTCAGCTATTCCCAGGCGATGCGTGACAAAAACGTCGAGTGGCAAGCCGAGACCATCGCGCAATTCATCACCCAACCCCAGGCGTTTGTGCCCGGCACCTACATGCCCTACATGGGCCTGGCTTCGGCCGACGATCGCCAAGCGGTCGCCTGCTTTCTCAAAGAACAACAGTGAATACAGGTGAATCATGAGCAACGTTGAAATCCTGCCGCAGGTGGCTGCATTCCTCGACCGCCGCCATGGCTGCTTTATCGATGGCCAGTGGGTGTTTGCCGAAGGCGAGCCCATCAAGGTGGTCAACCCGGCCACCGGGCAAACCCTGTGCGAAACCCTGGACGCGCCGCTGCACGTGGTGGAGCAGGCGGTGCAGTCGTCCCATGGGGCATTCAAATCCCGTGTGTGGTCGGGTTTGCGCCCGGCTGACCGCGAGCGGATCCTGCTCAACTTCACCGCATTGGTTGAAGCCCATGCCGAAGAACTGGCGCAGCTGGAAACCTTGAGCCAGGGCAAGTCGATCAACCTGGCGCGTGGGCTGGACTTGAACGCCACGGTGGAGTTCATGCGCTACATGTCGGGCTGGGCCACCAAGATCGAAGGGCAGACCTTCGACGTGTCGATCCCGTTGCCGCCGGGGGCCAAATTCACCGCGTTCACCAAGCGCGAGCCGGTGGGCGTGGTGGTGGGCATCGTGCCGTGGAACTTCCCGCTGCTGATTGCGGCCTGGAAACTGATGCCGGCGTTGGCGACCGGGTGCACGGTGATTATCAAGCCGGCGATGGAAACCCCGTTGACGGCCATGCGCCTGGCGGAACTGGCGCTGGAGGCGGGGATTCCGGCCGGCGTGTTCAACGTAGTGACCGGTGGCGGGGCGTCGGTGGGTGGGGTGCTGACTGCTCATCCGTTGGTGAGCAAGGTGTCGTTTACCGGTTCCACTGCCGTGGGCAAGAGCGTGGGTGTGGCGTGCATGGAAAACATGACGCGGTTTGCGCTGGAATTGGGGGGCAAGAATCCGATGATTGTGTTGGCGGATGCGGACATTGATAAGGCGATCCAGGGGGCGATCCTGGGTGGGTTGCTGAACAACGGGCAGGTGTGTGCGGCGGCGTCGCGCTTCTATGTGCATCGGTCGGTGTATGACCGGTTTGTCGAGGGGTTGGCGGCGGCGGTGTCGGCGATGCCGTTGGGTGCGGGGATGGATGGTGAGGCGGCGATTAATCCGCTGGTGTCGCGCAAGCAGCAGCAAGGGGTGTTGCGGCATATCGCACAGGCCCGGGCTGAAGGGGCGCGGGTGGTGATCGGTGGGGATGAGGTTGAGGGTGAGGGTTTTTATGTGCGGCCGACGATTCTGGCTGATATCGATCATGGGATGGCGGTGGCTCGGGAAGAGGTGTTTGGGCCGGTGTTGGGGGTGATGGCGTTTGATGATGAGGATGCGGTGATTGAGTTGGCCAACGACAACCGGTATGGGTTGGCGGCCAGTTTATGGACCAATGATCTGGGGAAAGCGATGAACCTGGTGCCGCGGATCGAAGCGGGGACGGTTTGGGTGAATGCCCATGTGTTGCTGGACCCGGCGATGCCGTTTGGTGGGGTGAAGCAGTCGGGGATGGGGAGGGAGTTTGGGCGGGCGGTGATTGAGGCTTATACCGAGTTGAAGTCGGTGTGTATTGCGCACTGATGGGGGGTGTATATCCGTTGCTGCGGTAA
>NZ_JACARC010000086.1 GCF_013386825.1 Pseudomonas sp. IPO3778 | reverse complement strand
CAGCAACGGATATGTACACAAGCCAATACAACCTACAACCCCTCCAGCTCCGCCATCAAATCACTCAACCGCCCCCCCTTCTCCGCACTGATCTCATTCACCGCCAGCCCCTCGATATACCCCGCCAACGCCTCCACCGTGCTGCACTCGAACATCGCCCGCAACGGCACATCCCGCTGCAACGTCTTCTGCACCCGTGAAGCAATCTGCGTGGCCAGCAAAGAATGCCCACCCAGTTCGAAGAAGTTGTCCTGCACCCCAACCCGCTCGACCTTGAGCACCTCGGCCCAAATCCCGGCCAACGTCTGCTCCAGCTCATTACGCGGCGCCAGATAATCCTGGCTCTGCAACTGACCGATTTCCAGCGCCGGCAACGCCTTGCGATCGAGCTTGCCGTTGGCATTCAGCGGCAAACGCTCGAGCCACAGCCAATGCAACGGCACCATGTACTCCGGCAGCTCGGCCCGCAGGCGTTGCTTGATGCGATCAAGGCGCTCACCCGGACTCAACAGCGCATCCGCCGCCACCAGGTAGCCCACCAGATGCTTGCCATTGACGCCCTCTTGCACCCCGACGGCCGCATCGCGAACCTCCGGCTGCTCATGCAGGCGCGCTTCGATTTCACCCAGTTCGATCCGGTAACCACGAATCTTCACCTGATGGTCGATGCGACCGACATATTCCAACACCCCATCACTGCGACGGCGGGCCAAATCCCCTGTTCGATACAACCGGTCCGCCCCAAATGGATTCGGCACAAACGCTTGCGCCGTGCGCAACGGGTCGCTGACATAACCACGCCCCACGCCGGTCCCGGCCACGCACAACTCGCCGACGGCGCCTTGGGGCACCAGCTCCAGCGCGCCGTCCAGCAGGTACAACCGGTTGTTGTCGGTCGGCGTACCGATCGGCAGGTAAGTGCTACGGGTCGACGCCAGGTCGACACGGAAGAACGCCACGTCATCCGAACATTCCGCCGGGCCATACGCATTGACCAGGCCAATTTCTGGATAACGCAGTAACCACTGTTGCGCCAGCTCCGGCGGCATCGCTTCACCCGTCGGCAGCATCCAGCGCAAGCCATCCAGACTGATCCGATCCTGGGCGAGCATGCCCTGGATCAGCGATGGCACGCTTTCCAGCACCGTGATGCCCTGGGCCTGGACGTGAGCCAGCAAGCCTTGGGGATCATGAGCAACGGTGTTCGGCACAATGTCCACCCGCGCCCCGAACAGCGGCGCGGCGAGGAACTGCCACACCGAGATATCGAAGCTTTGCGAAGCGGTCTGGGCAATCACGTCGTGCCCGGTCAATTGCAGGTACGGCACCTTGCTCAACTGGTTATTGAGCATGCCGCGCTGTTCCACCATCACGCCCTTGGGCAGGCCGGTGGAGCCCGAGGTGTAGATCACGTAGGCCAGGTTATCCGGGGCGCTGTAGATGCCCGGGTTCTCCTCTGAACCCACCAGTTCTTCCCACACCAACAGCTTCGGCCGCGCGCCACAGGCGAACGCTTCCAGCAACACCTGCGCCTGTTCGCGGCACGCCTCGGTGCACACCAGCAACGGCGTACGACTCAGGTCGATGATCCGGCTCAAGCGCTGGCTCGGCAGCCCCGGGTCCAGCGGCAAATAACCGGCGCCGGCCTTGAAGCTGCCGATGATCATCCCCAGCAAATCCAGGTTCCGCTCAGCCAGCAACGCCACCGGTTGATCCCGCCCGACACCGGCGGCAATCAGCGCATGCCCCAGGCGGTTGCTGCGCCGGTTCAGCTCGGCATAGCTCCACTGCTGATCCAGGCAACTGGCGGCGATCCGCTGTGGATGCTGTTGCACCTGCTCCTCGAACAGCTCGACGTAACTGCGTTCCAGCGGATACTCATACTCGCTCTGGTTGCAACCGTCCACCAGGAACGCACGCTCCTGCTCGCCAATCAGTGGCAGGTCGGCCATGTCGCCATGGAAGCCCTGCACCAGCGCCAGCAACAGGCGCTTGAATTCGCCGAGCATGCCCTGCACGGTGGTTTCATCGAAATAACGCTGGTCGTAGGACAGGTGCAAGCCCAGGTCATCGCCCGGATAGCACACGGCCGTCAACGGGAAGTTGGTGTGGGTACGCCCGGAATCCGAGGTGGCGTTCAGGCTTTGCGCACGGTCCAGCACCGAGACTTCCACCGGGGCGTTTTCGAACACAAACAGGCTGTCGAACAGCGGCTGGCCCTTGGGCAACTCGCTGTGCTCCTGGATGGTCACCAGCGGCAGGTACTCGTATTCGCGCAGTTGCATATTGCTGTCGAGCAGGCCGCTCAACCATTGGCGTACGCTGCACGGCTGGTCATCCTCGGGCAGTTTGACCCGCAAGGCGATGCTGTTGATAAACAGTCCGACGGTGCGCTGCATCTCGGGCATTTCCACCGGGCGCCCGGCCACGGTGACGCCGAACAGCACGTCGCGATCGCCGCTCAAGCGCCGCAGCACCAGGGCCCACGCCGCTTGGGCGAAGGTGTTCACCGTCAGTTGATGGGCCTGGGCCAGTTCGCGCAGTTGCGCGCCGTCGCGCACATCGAGGCGGGTGTAGCAGTCGCCCACCACCATGCCGCCGCTGTGGCCAGCATGTTCCCGCAGGAACGGCCGGTCGCTCGGGATCGGCGTGGTGCGCTCAAACCCTTGGAGGTTCTGCTGCCACCACTGACGCGCCTCGGCCAGGTTCTGGCGTTGCAGCCAGGCGATGTAATCGCGATAACGCGGTGGTGTTGCCAGTTGCGCCTCGCGGCCTTCGCCGAGGGCAATGTAGATGTCGAAGAAATCATTCATCAGCAGCGAGCGGCACCAGGCATCGATCAGGATGTGGTGGTTGCTCATCATGAACCAGTACCGAGCCTCGCCCACGCGGATCAGCCGCAGGTGGAACGGCGCCTGGTTGAGCAGATCGAAGCCGGCTTCACGCTCGCTTTTGAGCAGCGCTTGCAGACGGGGTTCCTGTTCACTTTCCGGCGCCTGGCTCCAGTCGAGGTACTCGATCGGCGTGCTGCCGGGCTTGTGGATAACTTGCAGCATGTCTTCGCCGACGTTCCAGCAGAACGAAGCGCGCAAGGCTTCGTGACGGGCAATCACCGCCTGCCAGGCCTGGGCGAAACGCTCGGGGTCGAGGGCGCTGTTGATGCGGTAGCGGTCCTGCATGTAGTAGAGGCCGGTGCCCGGTTCCAGCAGGGTATGCAGCAGCAAGCCTTCCTGCATCGGGGTCAACGGGTACACGTCTTCAATGACATTGGCCGGCACCGGCAGCGCGTCGAGTTGCCCTTGGGTGAGGTGCGCCAGCGGGAAGTCCGACGGCGTGAGGCCGCCCGCGTCTGGCTTGAGGCAATGTTCGATCAGGCTCTGCAACTCCGCCAGGTAAGCGTCCGCCAGTTCAGTGATGGTCTGGCTGTCATGGCGCTCGCGGCTGAAGGTCCAGCGCAGCACCAGCTCACCGCCGTACACCTGGCTGTCGACGCTGAGTTCGTTGGGCAACGGCGCGTCCGGGTCATGGGCGATGCCGGCAAACTCGTCCAGCGGGTGGAACAGCGCGTCGGCGCCAAAGCTCTGGTCGAACTGGCCAAGGTAGTTGAAGGTGATGCTGGCCGTCGGCAAAGCGGCCATGGTCTGGCGGCACAGGTCGTCGGCCAGGTAGCGCAGCACGCCATACCCCAACCCTTTGTGAGGCACGCCGCGCAGTTGCTCCTTGATCGCCTTGATCGAGGCGCCCTGCCCGGCCGCTTCTTCGATGTGCAGCGGGGTCAGGCGCAGCGGGTAGGCGCTGGTGAACCAGCCGACGCTGCGGGTCAGGTCGATCTCGTCGAACAGGGTTTCGCGGCCGTGGCCTTCCAGCTGGATCAGGGCCGAGGCGTGGCCACTCCAGCGGCACAACACACGGGCCAGGGCGCTCAGCAGCAAATCGTTGACCTGGGTGCGGTAGGCGCTCGGCGCCTGCTGCAACAGCTGGCGGGTGCGCTCGGCATCCAGGCGCACGCTGACGGTATCGGCGTCGCGATTGCGCAGCGAACCTTGCGGGCGATCCACCGGTAATTCAACGGCGGGACCGGCCAACTGCTGCTGCCACACGTCCAGTTCTTCACGCAGGGATTCGCTGCCGGCATACGCCTGCAACCGTGCCGCCCAGTCGCGCAAGGCGCTGGTCTTGGCCGGCAGGCTGACGGGTTGGCCATCGCTCAACTGGCGATACACAGTCTGCAAATCTTCCAGCAACACGCGCCAGGAAACGCCGTCCACCACCAGGTGATGGATCGCAATCAGCAGGCGACGCTGGCCTTGCGGGCCGTCCACCAGCAGGGCACGCAACAGCGGGCCATGGGCAAGGTTGAGGCTGCGTTGGGTGTCGGTGAACAGCGCTTGGCACTGCTCCATGTCCGCCACCTGGGCCTGCAACAGCAAGCCGCCTTCCGGTACCGCCAAGTGTTCGGCGTGCCATTGGGCGTCGCGCTGGGTGAAGCTCAGGCGCAGGGCGTCGTGGTGCTCCAGCACCGCAAGCAGCGCCTGTTCCAGGCGATGGGGCTCGAGGGGCTGCGCTGGCTCCAACAACAAGGCCTGGTTCCAGTGTTGGCGCTCGGGAATGTCGGTGTCGAAGAACCAGTGCTGGATGGGTGTCAGCCCGGACGCGCCGGTCAACACGCCTTGTTCGGCGATGATCTGCTCGGTGCGGGTCGCCACGGCGGTCAGGGTCTGTACGGTCTGGTGCTGGAACAGATCACGCGGGCTGAAATGAATCCCCGCCTGCCGTGCCCGGCTGACCACCTGGATCGACAGAATCGAGTCGCCCCCCAGTTCGAAGAAGTTATCGTCGAGGCCCACCTGTTGCACGTTAAGCACCGCGCACCAGATGGCGGCCAGGGTTTGCTCCAGTTCGTTGCGCGGGGCCACATACTGTTGACGATTGGCCTCGGGGTCCGGCTGCGGCAAGGCGCGGCGGTCGAGTTTGCCGTTGGCAGTCAGCGGCATGCTGTCGAGCACGATCAAGTGCGCGGGCACCATGTAGTCCGGCAGTTGGGCTTTCATGTGGGCCTTGAGGGATTCACGCAACGCGCCCTGTTCTGCATCGCTGACCAGGTAGGCCACCAACTGTTTGCCGCTTGGAGAATCCAGCGCCAACACCACCGCTTCACGCACCGCTGCGTGTTCCAGCAGGCGGGTTTCAATTTCCCCCAGTTCGATACGGAACCCGCGAATTTTCACCTGGTGGTCAATACGGCCGAGGTACTCCACCAGGCCATCGGCACGCTGGCGCACCAGGTCGCCGGTGCGATACAGCCGACCACCGTTCGTGGCAAACGGATCGGCCACAAACCGCTCCGCCGTCATGCCCGGACGCTGGTGATAACCCTGGGCCAGGCCCGCACCGCCGACGTACAACTCACCGGTGGCGCCTTGCGGAACCAGGGCCAAATCCGCGTCCAGAATGTAGGCCACGCGCGCGCCGATGATGCTGCCGATCGGCACGCTGCCGGCGCCCTCTTCCAGGGTGTCCGGGGCCAGGCTGGCCAGCGGCATCACCACCGTTTCAGTCGGGCCATACGCGTTGAAAAACAGCGCCGGCTTGAACGCGGCGCGGATGCGTTGCAGGTGTTCACCGGTCAAGGCTTCGCCGCCGGTGATGCACATGCGCACCGGCAGGGTTTGATTTTGCGTGGCCAGCCATTGCGCCAACTGGCTGCCGTAGCTCGGGGTGAAGCCGAGGATATTGATGCGGTGCTGACGGATCAGCCCGCAGATTTCTTCGGCATCCCATTGGCCCTGGGCCCGCAAAACCACCTGGGCGCCGCTGAGCAGCGGCACCAGCAGACGCTCGGTGGCCGCGTCAAAGTTGATGGAATAGAAATGCAGCTCGCAGTCATCCGGGCGCATGCCGAAGCGCTCGATCACCGCCTGGCAATGCATGGCGATTTCACCGTGGGACACCACCACGCCCTTGGGCTTGCCGGTGGAACCGGAGGTGTAGATCAGGTACGCCTGGTGTTGCGGCAGGCTGATGAAAGGCAACTCGCTGGCCGGGTAGTCGGCCAGGGTCGGCAGGTCATCTTCCAGGCACCAGCGGCCCACGCTGGCGGGCAATTCGCCCAGTGCGGCGAACATCGCCGCGTCGCTGAGCAGCAGGCCGATGCCACTGTCTTCAATCATGTAGTGCAGGCGGTCCAGCGGGTATTCCGGGTCCAGTGGCACATAGGCGCCGCCGGCCTTGAGGATTGCCAGCAGGCCGACGACCATCTCCAGCGAACGCGGCAGCGCCAGGCCCACACGCACCTGCGGGCCCACACCGCGCTCGCGCAGCATCCAGGCCAGGCGGTTGGCGCGGCCGTCGAGTTCGCTGTAGCTCAGGGTCTGCCCGGCAAAGGTCAACGCAGGGGCATCCGGACGGGCAAGAGCCTGCTCGCTGAACAGGTGATGGATGCACTGGTCGAGGCGATGCTCACCCGCTTCAATGCCGAGGCTGTCTTGCAAGGAGCGCTGTTCGGCGGCTTCCAGCAATGGCAACTCACTCAGGCGTTGTTGCGGATCGGCCAGCAAGGCTTCCAGCAGGTTTTGCCAATGCGCGGCCATGCGGGCAATACGCGGCTCGTCGAACAGATCGGTGCTGTAGGTCAGGCAGCAACCCAGGCGATGGTCGAGGTCGGTGACTTCCAGGTTCAGGTCGAACTTGGTGGCGCGGGCATCATTGGCCAGATACTCGACGGTCATCCCGGCCAGGGTGCGGCTTTGCTGGAACTCCCAGCGCTGCACGTTGCACATCACCTGGAACAACGGGTTGTACGCCGCACTGCGAGGGGGTTGCAGGGCTTCCACCAAGTGGTCGAACGGCAGGTCTTGATGAGACTGGCCCTCGATCACGGTGTGACGCACCTGGTCGAACAATTCGCCGACGCTCATCTGCCCGTTGAGCTGGCAACGCAGCACCTGGGTGTTGAGGAACGCGCCGATCAGCCCTTCGCTTTCCGGGCGAATCCGGTTGGCCACCGGCGCCCCGATGCGCAGGTCGGTCTGGCCGCTGTAGCGGTACAGCAACACGGCGAGGGTGGCGGTCATGGTCATGAACAGGGTCAGGCCGCGTTCGGCGTTGAAGGCACGCACGCGGTTGGCAAGGTCATCGCTCAAATCGAAACGGTACAGCTCGCCCTGATGACTTTGCACCGGTGGCCGCGGACGGTCCCCCGGCAGTTCCAGCAGCGGATGCTCAGTGCCCAGTTGCGCGGTCCAGTAATCCAGCTGGCGCTGGCGCTCGCCGGATTCCAGCCACTGGCGTTGCCACACGCTGTAGTCGAGGTACTGCACCGGGAGCGGCGCCAGTGGCGATTCGCGGTCGTCGATAAAGGCTTCGTACAACGCGCTGAGTTCACGGGCAAAGATGTCCATGGCCCAGCCTTCGGTGACGATATGGTGCAGGGTCAGCACCAGGTAATGCTCCTGCTCGCCGGCCTTGACCAGGCAGGCCCGCAGCAGCGGCCCGGTTTCCAGGTTGAAAGGCGTGTGGGCTTCATGGTCCGCCAGTTGCTGCACACGGAGGTGGCGCTCGGGGTCATTGAACGCCGAGAAGTCCTGCCAATCCATGCGTACGCCGGTTTGCGCCGCAACTTTTTGCTGTGCCACACCGTTGATGCTCGGGAAGGTGGTGCGCAGGGTTTCATGACGCAGGATCAAGGCCTGCAACGCCGCCTCGAACCGCCCCACGTCCAGCACGCCACGCAGCCGCGCCATGCCGCCGACGTTATACGCCGGGCTGTCCGGTTCCATCTGCCACAGGAACCACATGCGCTGCTGGGAATAGGACAGCGGCACCGGCTGGCTGCGGTCGACCTTGCCGATGGCCCGTTGTTGATTGCGTTGGCCCGAGGCCTGGATCAGCCGGACCTGCTCGGCGAACGCCCCCAGCTCGCTGGCTTCGAACAGCGTGCGCAGCGGCAACTCGACGTCGCAGGCCTGGCGGGTGCGGGAGATGATTTGCGTGGCCAGCAACGAATGGCCGCCGAGGGCGAAAAAGTCATCCCGCAGGCCGATGCGTGGCAGGGCCAGGACTTCACGCCAGATCCCGGCGATTTGCTGTTCCAGCGCCGTTTCAGGTTCGACGTGTTCACGCACCTGCCACACCGGTTCCGGCAAGGCGCGGCGATCCAGTTTGCCGCTGGGGCTCAGGGGCATCACGTCCAGGCGCATCAATTGCGCCGGCACCATGTATTCCGGCAGCTCGGCGGCCAGGGCGGTTTTTACCTCCTGTTCATCCAGCGGTTCGTGGGCGGTGTAGTAACCGATCAGTTGCGCACCGGCAGCGGTTTCGCGCACCAGCACCACCGCTTGGGCGATGCCGTCGAGTGCCAATAGGCGGCCTTCGATTTCTTCCGGTTCGACCCGGAAGCCGCGCAGCTTCACCTGCTGATCCAGGCGCCCGAGGTATTCCAGCACACCGCCGGCATTCCAACGCACACGGTCACCGGTGCGGTACAGGCGTGCGCCAGCCTCGCCCAGTGGGTCGGCGACAAACCGTTCAGCGGTCAGCCCCGCACGCCCGAGGTAGCCCCGCGCCAGGCCGATACCGCCAATGCACAATTCACCCGGCACACCCGCTGGCAGCAGGTTGAACTGATCATCCAGCACCCGGCAAATCACATTGCCCAGCGGCCGGCCAATCGGCGAACGCTCGCCGTCATCCGCCTGGCAATGCCAGTGCGTCACGTTGATCGCGGTTTCCGTCGGGCCATACCGGTTGTGCAACTGCACCGCCGGCCACTGCGCCAGCACCCGGTTGCGCAACTCGGCAGGCAACGCTTCGCCGCCGGAGAACAGGCGGCGCAGGCTGGTGCATTCGGCCGCCAAAGGCTCATCGACAAACAGCTGCAACAGCGGCGGCACAAAGTGCAGCGTGGTCACGCCGTGCTCCTGTACCAACTGGGCAATGCGATGGGGATCACGATGCTCGCCAGGGCCGGCCAGTACCAGACGGCAACCGGTAACCAGCGGCCAGAAGCATTCCCACACCGACACGTCGAAACTGATGGGCGCTTTTTGCATCAGCACATCGGTTTCATCCAGCGGGTAAGTCGCTTGCATCCACTGCAAACGCTCGGCCAGCGCGGCATGGGTGTTGCCCACGCCTTTGGGCTGGCCGGTGGAGCCGGAGGTGTAGATCACGTAGGCGAGGTTGTCGCCATTCAGGTGCAGGCCCGGTGCGTGGGTTGGCCAGCTGTCGAGTTTGAGGCTGTCCATGGCGATGACGCACACGCCTTCAGCCGTGGGCAGTTGTTCCAGCAGCGACGTCTGGGTCAGCAGCAGTTGTACGCCGCTGTCCTTGAGCATGTAGGCCAGGCGCTCGGTCGGGTAATCCGGGTCCAGGGGCACGTAGGCGCCGCCGGCCTTGAGGATCGCCAGCAGGCCGATCAGCAGTTGCGGCGAGCGCTCGGCGGCAATGGCCACGCACACGTCCGGGCCGACGCCCTTGTCCCGCAGGTAATGGGCCAGGCGGTTGGCCTGGGTGTGCAGTTGGGCGAAGGACAGGCTGCCGTCCTGCCACACCAGCGCGGTGCGTTCCGAGACCTGTTGGTTGAGTTGTTCCGGCAGCCACTGCTGCGCCGCCGCGCAAGGTGCAGCGCTCCACTGGTGTTGCTGCGTGTGCTCGTCGTCATGCAGCAGTTTCAAGTCGCCGATGGCCTGTTGCGGTTGTTCGCAGGCGGCTTGCAGCAAGTTGATGAAGTGCCCGGCCAGACGCTCGATAGTAGCGGCGTCGAACAGTTCGTCGGCGTAGTCGAAGGACAGGCTCAGGCGCCCGTTACGGTCTTCTTCGCTGTGCAGTTGCAGGTCGAACTTGGCCTCGCGGCTGTGCCATGGCAGCTCGTCGGCGAGCAGGCCCGGCAGGCGGCGCAAGGCACTGAGGTCGCGTTGCTGGTGGTTGAACATTACCTGGAACAGGCCTTGCTCCCGGGCTTGCGGGAAGGCTTCCAGCAACTGCTCGAACGGCAGGTCCTGATGGGCCTGGGCACCGAGGGCGGTGGTTCGCGTCGCAGCCAGCAACTCGGTGAAGGGCAGGCGTGCATCCAGTTCGGCGCGCAGTACAAGAGTGTTGATAAAGAACCCGATCAGGCCCTGGGTTTCCTGGCGCGGACGGTTGGCGTTGGGCACGCCGATGCGGATATCGCGCTGTCCGCTGTAGCGATGGAGCAGGCTCTGGAACGCGGCGAGCAACAGCATGAACGGGGTGGATTCGTGAGTTTGGGCGGTCTTGCGAATGGCTTCGCCGAGGCTCGCACTCACCCGCACGCTGTGGCGTGAAGCACTGCGTACCGTTTGAGCCGAACGCGGGTGATCGGTGGCCAGGCTCAGGGTCGGGTGTTCGTCGCCAAGCTGTGCTTTCCAGTAAGCCAGTTGCCGCTGGCTCTCGCCTTCAGCCAGCCACTGGCGCTGCCAGCTGCCGTAGTCGGCGTATTGCAGGGCCAGCGCCGGCAGCTCAAGGGTTTGGCCTTGGGACGCTGCGGCATACAGGCGCGAGAATTCGTCGATCAATACTGTGAGCGACCAACCGTCCGCGATGATGTGGTGCAGCGTCACCAGCAACTGGTGGTCTTCGTCATCCAGGCGCACCAGCGTTACCCACAGCAGCGGGCCTTTCTCCAGGTCGAACTGGGTGCGGGCTTCGTCTTCGCGGACCTGGTTCGCGCGGGCTTCGCGCTCGGCGGCAGGCAGGTCGCTGAGGTCGATGACTTGCAGCTCGAAATCAACCGTGGCGTCGACCCGCTGGAAGCCTTGGCCATCGCGCTCAAAGAAGCGCGTGCGCAAGGCTTCGTGGCGCTGGATCAGTTGCTGGAAGCTCACGCGCACCGCGTCTTCGTCCAACTCGCCGCGCAAACGCAGGCCGCCGGGGATGGTGTAGGCGCTGCTGTGGGGATCCAGTTGCCAGGTGATCCACAGGCGGTTTTGCGCCAGGGATTGCGGCAGGTCGTCCTGGCGCGACAGGGCATGGATCGCGCCTTGGGCCACACCGCCGTCCTGCTGCAAGTGCGCGACGCTGGCGGCGAAGGCAGCCAGGGTTGGCGCTTCGAACAACAGGCGCAGGTTCAGCTCCAGGCCAAGGGTTTCCCGCAGCCGGGCGACCACCTGAGTGGCGCTGATGGAGTTGCCCCCCAGCAGAAAGAAGTGATCGTCGGCAGCGACTTGCGCCACCTGCAATTGCTCGCACCAGATCGCGGCAATCTGGCTGTGCAGTTCGGATTCCAGCGCCGCATCACCGGCCTGGGCCTGCACGCCGGGGAACTGCGCATAACTGTCGAGACTGCCATCCGCCAGGCGCGTGCGGCAAGCCGAACGCTGCACCTTGCCGCTGGAGGTTTTCGGCAAGCCACCGGGATTGAGCAACACCACCACGCTCGGGGCTTCCTGGCAGGCTTCGGCCACCGCTTGGCGGATCGCCTTGATCAACGCTTCGGGCGGCAGGATTTTTTGCACGCTGCGGCTGATTTCCGCGGCGATGCCGATGCCTTCCTGGCCCTGGTCATTCACCGCGAACGCTGCGACCCGGCCCTTGCGCACCACTTCCACTTCGCGCTCGATGGCTTGCTCGATGTCCTGGGGGTACAGGTTGTGGCCCCGCACGATCAACAGGTCTTTCAGGCGGCCAGTGATGAACACTTCACCTTCGCGGATAAAACCCAGGTCGCCGGTTCGCAGCCAGGTGCGGCCAGCGTGCTGAACGAACGTCTGGGCGGTGGCTTGCGGGTTGCGCCAGTAACCGTGGGCGATGCTCGGGCCGGCGGCCCAGATTTCACCCACGGCATTGTCGGGGAGCGTCATCAGGGTGGCGGGGTCGGCAATCAACACGGCATGTTCAGGCTGGTGGGTGCCGCAACTCATGATCGCCGCGCCCTGCCCCGGCTCGGCGCGGTTGGCGGCCAGGGCCTTTTCGTCCAGGCGCAGGGCCGGGATGCCGTGACCACGGGTGCCGCCGGCAACAAACAGCGTGGCTTCGGCCAACCCGTAGGAGGCGAAGAAATTGTTCGGGGTGAAACCGCAGGCGGCGAACTTCTCGGCGAAGCGTTCCAGGGTATCGAGGCGGATCGGCTCCGAACCGGAATACGCCACGCGCCACTTGCTCAAGTCCAGGCGCTCCAGGGCCGAATCACTGACCCGCTCGCTGCACAAGCGATAGGCAAAATCCGGCCCGCCGCTGATGGTGCCGCCGTATTCGCTGATCGCTTCCAGCCAGCGCAATGGCCGGCCGAGGAAGTACGCCGGCGACATCAATACGCACGGCACGCCGCTGAAAATCGGCTGCAGCAGGCCGCCGATCAGGCCCATGTCGTGGTACAGCGGCAGCCAGCTGACGATCACGTCGTCGGGGTTCAGATCGATGCCAAAACCCCGGCGAATCAGCAGCTCGTTGGCCACCAGGTTGCCGTGGGTGACTTGCACGCCCTTGGGCAACGCGGTGGAGCCTGAGGTGTATTGCAGGAAGGCGATGTCATCGTCCGCCAGGTTCGGGGCTGCCCAGTCGGTGGCGATGTCGGCGCTCAGCTCGTCCACGCACAACAACTGAGGCGCGCCTTCCAACGGTGCCAGCGAGTCGCCAAGGCTGGCGATGGTCAGCAGCAACCGGGGCTCGGCGTCTGCGATGATCGACAGCAGCCGTTCCTGGTGATGACGGCGAGTGGACTCCGGCGGATACGCCGGCACCGCGATGATCCCCGCGTACAGGCAACCAAAAAACGCCGCGACATAATCCGGCCCGCTGGGGAACAACAGCACCGCGCGATCACCCAGGCCGGCGTTGGCCTGCAAGGCGGCGGCGATGGTGCGGGCGCGCAGGTCCAGGTCACGGTAACTGAGGACGACGCTCTGCTCGGCTGTCTCGGCAAGAAAGCGTAAGGCCAGTTGATCCGGGGTTTGCTCGGCGCGACGTTGAAGAGACTGGACCAGGGTGCGGGGAAGTTCGAAGGCGTCCATCATGGGGTTCCTGCCTGAAATCGGCTTACGGGGAAATCGGGGAATGTGTGGCGGGCGGGCTTGTTCAGCCAATCGCCCGGGCCATCTGCCGCGCTGCGCTACTGCGCCAGCGGGCCAGGTGTTCGTCGGCGTAACGCCGCACACAGCGCAGTACAGAACTCTCGTGCTGCACCAGGAAGAAGTGGTGACCGTCGAACATGTCGAGGGAGAAACCGCTGGCGGTGTCTTGCTGCCAGTCCAGCAGTTGATCGGCGCGCACGGTGTCCTGCTTGCCGCCAAACACATGGATCGGCAGGCTCAGGGGCTCGCGCCGGCCGTACTCGAAACTGCCGCACAGCAGGAAGTCGGCCCGCAGGATCGGCAGCATCAACTGCATCAATTCGGCATTGGCCAGCACCTCTTCGCCGGTGCCCTTGAGCTCACGCAGGCGGGCGACCAGTTGTTCGTCGTTTTTCTCGATGGCGTATTCGCTCACATCCCGACGGGCCGGGCCGGCGGTGCCCGACGCGAACAGCGCCAGGGGCTGCGGCACATCCCGTTCGCGCAGGGCATGGGCCAGCTCGAACGCCAGCAGGCCGCCGAGGCTGTGGCCGAACAGGGCGTAGGGGGCGTCGAGCTCGGCGCTGATTTCATCGGCCAGTTGCTCGGCCAAGGCCTTGATGTCGCGCTGCAGTGGCTCGTCCATACGCATGCCACGCCCCGGCAACTCCAGCGGCCGCACCTGCAACCACTCGGGCAGCACCCGCCGCCAGCGGCTGTAGACCATGGCACTGGCGCCGGAGTAAGGCAGGCAAAACAGGCGTAATCGAGCGGGGGTGTTCATTGCAGACCACTCCCGCTCACACGATAAAAACCCATTTTGTCCTCCTCCAGGTGCTGATCCTTGGCCGGCTTGTTAACTGGCCTGTCATCCATGAGAACGGATGGCATCTGGAAATAATTAGTCAGCGAGACGCGGTTCACACCTCTCGATAATGCATAAGATTAGTTCGTCTTCTCATTTGACAATCATTATCATTAAGCATAATTTGTTGCCCGATGTGTAGGAGGCCTCAGCAAGGACGCCCTCCCCCAACCTTCTCTTGCAACAAGGTGATTTCCATGACGGAACAAGTATCCACAGGCAGGTGCGACTCACCCCTACTCCAGGCCTTTGTTGATAACCGGCTGATCCTGGTCAAGATCGCTGCGCGTATTACCGGCTGTCGCTCCCGTGCCGAAGATGTGGTGCAAGACGCCTACTTCCGGTTGCAATCGGCGCCAAGCATCACGTCATCGTTCAAAGCGCAGCTCAGTTACCTGTTTCAGATCGTGCGTAATCTGGCTATTGATCACTACCGCAAGCAGGCGCTGGAATTGAAATACTCCGGCACTGAAGAGGAAGGGTTGAATGTGGTTATTCACGGGGCTTCACCTGAGACGTCGCACATCAACTTTTCTACGTTGGAAAATATTGCGGATGCGTTGACGGAGTTGCCTCAGCGCACGCGGTATGCGTTTGAGATGTACCGGTTGCATGGGGTGCCGCAGAAGGACATTGCCAAGGAGTTGGGGGTGTCGCCGACGCTGGTGAACTTTATGATTCGGGATGCGTTGGTGCATTGTCGCAAGGTGTCTGGGACCCATAGCGACACGTTTGCGCGGCGGGTTTGATTGTTTGGGGGCTGGGTACATATCCGTTGCTGCGGTAACGGCCGCTATGGGTTCCGCTCTTACAGCG
>NZ_JACARC010000085.1:541-11923 GCF_013386825.1 Pseudomonas sp. IPO3778 | reverse complement strand
GACGTCTACTTCTGCCATCACTTTTTGCGGACTATCGACGTGAACAAACCTGATTACGGGCCATAATGTGTCAACCATGTCCCCGCACATGTGTCAACCATGTCCCCGCACATGTGTCCACCATGTGTCCGGTCCGTACAGGCTCTTTTCAAAAGTGACCCGCCGTAAGGGCGGAACCCTAGGTGGCCGTTACCTAAATAACGGATATCCCCCCACCCTCACGGCGCTACAAATTCCGACCATGCCGGTAATCACTGACCGCCTCATACACCGCCTTACGCAACCGATTAATCCCCCCAATCGGCCGATGCGCCTCCACCCCGAACCACGGATTAAACGACTGGTTATCACACGCCAGATTCAACTCGGGCGTATCAAAATCCTGCGCCGGAATCACCACCTTGGCCACCGTCTCAAACGGCGCATCACTCTCTTTCCATTCAATGCTGGTGTCCTCGATCGGCATGAACTTCTGCGGATTCTGCCGCTGAACCTGCAACACAAAACACGCCGCCACCCGGTCGGTGGACAGTTGCTGATTCAACGCACTGCGCAAGAAGTTCGGCAGGTCCTGATTCTGCTTGGGCAGTACATACGCAGGACAACCCTGGGGATCCGGCGCCACCCGAAACTTCGCATTCGCCGCCCCGAACTTATACGGCGACACCGAAAAGTAGGTCGTCTGCGTCGGGCTCACCGGCGGCGGCGCCAACGTCGCCAACGCGATAAACAGATGCCGCACCTGCCAACTGCGCGGATCCACGCCAGGGAAAAACGCCATGACCTGCTTGCCATCCGCCTGGGCCGAAACGTTCTGCGCATACTCCGCCACATCACTGACAAAAAAGTTCGGATGGCTGAACATCACAAAATCCTGCTCACTCCGCGCCTGCTGATCCGCCAGCAACTGTTTGCCCGGCACGTCCAGCAACTTGATCGCCATGCCCCGGGCATCCCGGATGCTGTCGAACTGCGGGTACGCGTTGCCGTTGGACAACCGCATCATCGCCTGCCAGGTCTTGCCCGGTTCGGCAAACACGCCCTGGCGCAATGCCGGGTCGAGATCCGGCAGCACGCTGACCTCGGCCTTCACACAGCCATGGGCCTTGGCATGCGCGTCCCGCAGGTAGCGCGTGCCTTCGCGATGTTGATCGACGATGCGCACCGCGGTCTGGATGATGCCCTGGGTCATGGCCGCTTCCCCCGGGGGAATCTGTTCATCCGGCGACACCGGGCCGCTGTGCTGCCAGGCAAACCACAGGGTGGACAGCAACCAGCCCAGCAGCCCCAGACCCACCAGCCATAACACGGTCTTGCCGAGAAACGCGCCGAGGCGCAGCCAAAGTCGAGCGAGCATTTAAAAATCCTTTTCTGTGAAGTCGGTAGGTCAGGGCAGTTGCTGTTCCAGCGGGCCACCCAGCACTTTCAAATATTCCAGCAGCGCCCAGCGTTCCTGGGGCAGCAAGCCTCGACCGATCACCCCGTTGCCACGCTGGCCGGCACGGAATTCATGGCCGCTGTTGTGGTTGCCGGTGGTGCGCGTATCGAACAGGAAGGCGTTGGGGAACGCTGCGGTTTGATAACCCAGGTGGCGCGGGTCGTATTCGAAGGTGCCCTTATAGAAGGTCGGGCTGCGCTCGTCCTGGGGCGAGAGCAGTTGGTAGATCGTCGGCACCGAGCCGTTGTGCAGAAATGGCGGTGTCGCCCACACCCCGGCCAGTGGCCGAGCCTTGTAGGCGCGCAATTCGCGCACGCCGATGGGCAGGCCGAAGCCGTCCAGGTTCGGACGTTCGGCAGATGTCACGCCGGCGGCGCGGTAGGCGTGGTCTTCGACAAAGGCGGTGACGTAAGCCAGGCCCTTGGCGACTGACATGTTGCGCAGGTCCAGGGGCTCGGTTGGGGTGGGGTGCAGTTCGACGTTCAGCTTCGCCAGTTCAGCCGGGTCCCATTGCAGGGCGCTGAGGTCGAAGCGGTGGTCAGCGATATTGTTGGCGGCATTGGGGTCGGTACCGATCACCTCCACCGGGAGCATTTTCAGCTGCCGCACGGGGCGGCCATCGACCTGGGACACCGCCGGCACGTGGCAGCCGGCGCAGTTTTCCGCGAACAATGCGCGGCCTTGGGCGGCCAGGGGCTTGTCGATGGCGCCGAACAGGTCTTCCGGCCAGGTCGGCGGCTTGAGGCGTTTCAGGGTTTCTTCAAGGGTGCTCAGGTCCCGCACCCGCACGCTGGAGGGATAGCGCGCATCGCCCTTGAGCGGCTGGCCGGCGCTGTCGAAGAAGTCCAGCGTGGCGCCGACGCCCAGGGCTTCGCCGATATTGCGAGCCATGGGTTGCTGGGCCGAGCCGTTCCATTGCACCCAGTCGAAGGTCCAGATGTCCCACAGTTGCGGGTAGTCCACCGGGGCGTTGGCGATGCGGTAGTTGTCCGGGGAAATGGCGTCGCCGAAGCTGGCGTTGGCGATGCGGCCAAAGGCGTCGGTGCGGCCCGGGCCTTCTTCGGTGGGGTAGAGGCCGCGGTGGGTGTCGTTCCAGGCAACGTTGAGGAAGGTGTTCAGGGATTTCTTGAAGTCCTGGCGCAGTTGCGCAGCGTTCTGGTCGTCGTAGTCGTGGCCCAGGACGGTGCGGGCAAACCGCTCGAATTTCCACGGGTTGTAGTAGGTCGAGGCAAGGCTGGCCACCAGCGCCTGGCCAAAGCTGCCACCGCGCAGGGTCGGTACGCTGGACGGCAACACATGTTGCGCCGGGCCACCGTCGACACGCAGGCCCTGGCCTTTGAAGTTCAACTGGCCGGTGTGGCAGGCGGCGCACGTGATGTCGAGGAACTCATCATTGCTGCCGGGGTTTTTATGCCGGGCGAAACCCACCGGCAGGTTACCGGGGTTCTGCGCGGTGGGCACCTGTTTTGGGTCTACCAGGAAACCGAAGCGCGCCAGGTAGTCGGGTGTGGCAAAACGCTGTTCGGAGAACGGCAGTTCCAGCGCAGTGAACCAGTCATAGCGCAGGCCCTTGACCTGGGTGCCCTGGGGCGTGAAGTAGTACGTCTGGCGATCTGCGGCGCTCCATTGGTCCTGGTAGTGCACCTGTTCCACCGGTACATAAACCGGCAGCTTCGGGTTGACCACGTAATAGAGCACCACCGCCAGGATCAGCCCCAGCAGTATGAAAATCATCAGCAAAACACGGGAAAAAATGCGCAAGATAACTATCCTTGTCGAGTTGTGTCGTTCTTATGCCATCAGGCCACCAGTGCGGCAAGTGGCCATGAGTCTGGTTCCAGCGGTCCTGCCTTCCGTTGCAGAGCCATAGAATGAATGAAAATGCTTTTAAACACGTGAACTTATCAGAAGTTTCCTGCTCACATGCCGGTAGCCATTGGTCGTGGCCGCCTGATAAGCTCGCGACTTTACTCGAATGCCCTTTTGGCACACGAACAAGGAAATAGCATGAAACAGCATCGGTTGGCGGCGGCGGTGGCCCTGGTTAGCCTGGTACTTGCGGGTTGTGATTCGCAAACCAGCGTAGAGCTGAAAACCCCGGCGCAAAAAGCTTCCTACGGTATCGGCCTGAACATGGGCAAAAGCCTTGCTCAAGAAGGCATGGATGACCTGGACTCCAAAGCAGTAGCCCAAGGCATCGAAGATGCCGTCGGCAAGAAAGAGCAGAAGCTGAAAGACGACGAGTTGGTCGAAGCATTCGCCGCACTGCAAAAGCGTGCTGAAGAGCGTATGGCCAAGATGAGTGAAGAGTCGGCAACCGCCGGCAAGAAATTCCTCGAAGAAAACGCCAAGAAAGACGGCGTTGTCACCACCGCTTCCGGTCTGCAATACAAGATCGTGAAGAAAGCGGACGGTGCTCAACCCAAGCCTACCGACGTCGTGACTGTTCACTACACCGGCAAGCTCACCAACGGCACTACCTTTGACAGCTCCGTGGATCGCGGCAGCCCGATTGACCTGCCGGTCAGCGGTGTGATTCCAGGTTGGGTCGAAGGCCTGCAACTGATGCACGTTGGCGAGAAGGTCGAGTTGTACATCCCGTCCGACCTGGCCTACGGTGCCCAGAGCCCGAGCCCGGCGATTCCAGCCAATTCCGTGCTGGTATTCGACCTGGAACTGCTGGCCATCAAGGATCCGTCCAAGGCTGAAGCGCCTGACGCTCCGGCGGCTCCGGCTGCCAAGAAGTAATCAGCACCTGAACACACAACGCCCCGTCTCGACGGGGCGTTGTTGTTTCTGGCCTGTGTATAACTTTTTCAGTTGAATCCAGGCCACATTCAACCGAACCCACGCGGTCTAGAGCAGTCTGATAAAAGACTCGAGTACGGGTAGACGCAGATCATCTTCAAGTCAATGAATTCTTGGGTTTTTTTTATGTGCGCAAAAAACGCCCGATCTGACTGTAGGCCTTGTATTACGTGGCTTTCAGCCTGAAAAATAGGCTCTGTTCACAAGGTTATCCACAATTTGTGTGGATAACCTTTTGTGTCGCCTGGAACTGGAGTGACGATGAAAGCCCCGTTTAATTTCACCCGCTTCCTGCCCATGGCTGCTCGCTTGCTGGGCCGGGGACGCTTGCCGACGCTGCTGTTCGCGGTTGCCGCCAAAGGTTCGCGCCAGGGCAACCGTCTGGGCAAGCTCAAGGACGACCTCAAGTTGCTCCAGGCCCTATGCCTGGCCTACTGGCGCGGCGAGTACCGCGCTATCAGTCCCAAGGCGCTGATTTCGGTGGTGGCGGGGCTGATGTACTTCCTCAGCCCGATTGACGCGATCCCGGATTTTATTCCAGTGTTCGGTATGCTCGACGACATTGCGGTGCTGGCATGGGTCATGAAGACCCTGGACGGCGAACTGAGCGCTTTTCGCGCCTGGCGTGAGCGTCAGCTCCCCGAGAAGCTCGCAGTGGTTGAGCGCCTGCCTGCGACGCCTCAGTTGCTTGAGCGGGAAAGCCCGAAAAAAAACTGAACCTTGCGAATATCCCCCTGCGCTCTTTGTGGCTGTTAGGATTACACTCCTAAGGAAAGTACTTACGAAGTAAGTGTTGGGATCCTACGGGGCAGTCATGGATATTCAGATAATTAGAAAGGATGGCGAACCCGAGTACGCGGTTCTGCCATGGGCTCAATACCAGGCGCTGTTAAAAGCCGCCGGTCAGCAACAGCCAACACCTCTCGCTTCACCCCTTAGCCAAACCGCTGCCGAACCGGATCTGCGCCCTCTGGAGCAGCTGCGAAGCCTGCGCGAGGCCAAGGGCCTGGCCATCGAGACGCTGGCGCGCACAGTGGGCATCAGCCCGTCGTACCTGGGCCTGATCGAAAGTGGTGAACGCCAGCCGGACGCTGCGATCCGCCGCAGCCTGGCCTGGGAACTGGGCGTTGCAGGATGGAGGGACGAAACGTGAGCGTACGTATCAGCCGTCAACACTGGGATGGGTTAATCAACGAACTCGACCAGGCGCGCCGACAGCGCCATCTCTTGACGTACCGCGCCTTGCTGGAGCGCCTGCAATTTCCCACACCGGCCATGCAAACCCTGACCGCCGCACTGGAACACCTGGCGGCGCTGGATGCCAAGGCTGACCAGCCGCTGCGCAGTTCCCTGGTCATCAGCCAGGGCGCGAGCCGCCTGCCACGTACCGGTTTCTTTGAATGTGTGGAGCGCCTTGGGCGCTTCTGCGGGCCGTCCGATGGCGTGGCCGCAGCGTCGTGGCACGCCTCGGAAGTGGTGCGGGTGTTTGAGTACGATTATCCCGAGTCTGCGGAGGCTTAGTGTTTTGGAAGCTTAAGGCGTATGTCAGCTATTGGTTGGCGCGCAAATTATTTCATTGGTCTTGGTTCATGCACCAGCCGCGCGGCTGGCAGTGGCTTGAAGGTCAGTTCGCGCGCATGGCCAATCTGGGCGATGTTGGTGCTCAGAGTTTCTATGGGCATATCCTGACTTTTCGCGGCAGGGGCCTCGGTGCCCGTGAAGAGGGCGTGCGACTGTTACGGTTGGCCGCCAAGGCCGGGGATGGCAAGGCCGCTTACCAGATTGGCGTGTTGAGCCTGGCGGGCAGTCTCGGCAAGGCGCCTGATCCGCTGGAGGCGGCGCACTGGTGGAAAATTGCCGCCCGTGCCGGGCATCCATTGGCGCAGATTCGTTTGGAACAACTCTAATCTATAGCGACTGCGGTTCTGCCTCGCCCAGTTTCAGGCTGTCGATCACATGAATGCTATAGCCCGCCACGTTCTTCGCGTGGTGCTTGGCTTGGGAAGCCAGTTCCGCCAACTGGCTGGCATCGAGTTGTCCACAGGCCTGTGGATATAAATGCACCACGCCGATGGACAGCGACAGCAATGCAAACTCCTGGCGCACCCCCTGGCGGTTCAACGCCACAAAACACCCCGCCTCCAGATGTTCGCTGCGGTAGAAACGCCGGCACTGGGTGTGGAAGTCGTCCAGCAACTGGTTAAGCCGCTTGCGCCAATCCTGCGGCCCCAGCACCAGCAAAAAGTCATCCCCGCCGATATGCCCGACAAAGTCGCGGCTGGGGTCTACCCGATCGTTCAGGCATTGCGCCAGGCACAACAGCACTTCATCGCCCCGACCGTAGCCGTAGATATCGTTGAACGGCTTGAAGCTGTCGATATCCACGTAGCAGATCACCGACTCACGCTGTTGCTGCAACAGCCGCGTGAGGCACTGCTGGATCGGTACATTACCCGGCAACAGGGTCAGCGGGTTCGCATAACGCGCTTGCTGGATTTTCAGTTCGGTAATCAGCTTGAGCACATCGATCACCCGGCCCAGCCCCAGATAGTCGCCGTTGAGGGTGATGATGAAGTCTTCCTCGATCCGCTGGCGCGCGCGGCTGGTGAGCAGGCGGCTGACTTGCTGCAAGGACTGGCTCAGTTCCACGGCCAGGAAGTCGTCACTCATCAAGCGGCTGATGGGCTTGCGGGCGAACAGGTCCGTCGCAAACGGCTTGAGCAGGGCGTCTGACAACGAGTGCCGGTGCACGATGCCGATCGGATGGCCACGCTCATCCAGCACCGCCAGGGAGTTGAGGTTGGCCTGGCGGCGGAAGGCCTCCAGCACCTGCGCCGTGGCGGTGTGCTGGCCCACGGCCGGGTGTTCGTTGAGCAAGGCGCTGAGGTCGCTGCCTTCATCGTTCAGCGCGACGTTGGCGCTGTCGGGCTTGGGCAGCATCAACCGCGCTTCCTGTGGCGGGTGTTCCTGGGGGCGGCAGAGCAGATAGCCTTGCACCAGGTCGACGCCCATCTCGGTGAGCACGGCCAACTCTTCCGGCAACTCGATGCCTTCAGCGATGACCTGGGCCCGGGAGGCCTTGGCGATTTGCAGGATCGAGCCGACAAATTCGCGCTTGAGGGCGTCCTGGTGGATGCCGTCGATAAAGTGTCGATCGATCTTCACGTAGTCCGGGCGCAATTCCGACCACAGTCGCAGGCTGGAATAGCCAGCGCCCAGGTCATCCAGGGCAATCGAAAAACCCATGGCGCGGTAATGATGCAGTGCGGTTTGCAGCAGTTGAAAATCGTCAGTCGGGGTTTGTTCGGTCAGTTCGATGACCACCTGGCTGGGCGGGATGCCGAAGTCGCTGAGCAGTTGCAGGGTGCGGCCTGGCTGGTGGGCGGTTTCCAGCAGGGATTCGGGGGAGACGTTGAGGAACAGCTTGCCCGGCAGTTTCTGGTCGCTGAAACGCCGGCAGGCACTTTCCCGGCAGACCATCTCCAGTTCGCTCAGGCGACCGGCGTGGCGAGCCACGGAGAACAATGCAACAGGGGAGTGCAGCGGGCTGTTGGACGGGCCGCGACTAAGGGCCTCGTAACCGACGATGCGTCGTTCAGACAGGGAAATGATCGGTTGGAACAGGCTGTGCAAACTGCCTTGAGCCAGGATTGAGCCCAATGCATTCAGCTGTTCGGTCATGGTCATGATTTTCTCGGGTCGAAAAAAAAGGACCTGCTTTAGCAGGTCCTTCATTTCACGACAGAATGATGTCTATTTGATGACACTCCGGGGAGCGTTCACATTAAATCGCCATCATTTACTGCTTGGCCACCGTCTTGCTGATCTTCAAGTAGTCCAGCAGGATGCGCCCGGTCTCGCTCAGGTAGGCATCATCTTCCGGCTTGGTTTTATCCGGCTCGGCGGCGATCGCGTCTTCGTCTTCTTTCTTCAGTTCCTTGAGTGGAGCTTCGCCTTTGGCCTTGCGGCGGGCGTTCTCCAGCACCAGTTGCTGATTCTCGATGTCGGTGTGCTGCGCACGACGGTCGGCTTCGTTGAGGCTGACGGTTTTCTCTTCCATCAACTTCTTGGCCAGGGCCAATTTGTCGCGGATGAAGATGAACTCGGCATCCTTGGCGGAGCGGGCTTCGTGATCAGCTTTCAGCTGCGCCACGTACGGTTTGAAAGGGTCCACTGCCGGCTTGATCGCAGGACGGATGGTGTCCCACGGCATGGCCTCGGGCAGGGCGCTCTCGCCGATTTCCTTGGTGTCGATGATCGACGGGAAATCGATGTCCGGCAGTACGCCCTGATGCTGGGTGCTCTGCCCGGAAACCCGGTAGAACTTGGCCAGGGTCAGTTTCAGCTCGCCATGGTTCAACGGCTGGATGGTCTGCACGGTGCCTTTGCCGAAGGTCTGGCCGCCGATGATCAACGCGCGATGGTAGTCCTGCATCGCACCGGCGAAAATCTCCGAAGCGGATGCCGAGAGGCGGTTGACCAGCAACGCCATTGGCCCTTTGTAGAAGGCGCCCGGGTTCTCGTCTTCCAGCACGTCCACACGGCCGTCAGCGTTACGCACCAGCACGGTCGGACCCTTGTCGATAAACAGGCTGGTCAGCTCGGTGGCTTCCTGCAGGGAGCCGCCGCCGTTGTTGCGCAGGTCGATGACCACGCCATCGACTTTGTCTTTTTGCAGCTCGGTCAGCAGTTTCTTGACGTCGCGGGTGGTGCTCTTGTAGTCCGGATCGCCAGCGCGGAACGCCTTGAAGTCCAGGTAGAAGGCCGGGATTTCAATCACGCCCAGCTTGTAGTCCTTGCCGTCCTGCTTGAGGTTCAGGATCGACTTCTTGACCGCCTGGTCTTCCAGTTTCACCGCTTCACGAGTAATCGAAACGATTTTGCTGGTCTGATCGTTCGGGGCGTTGGTGTGCGGAATCACTTCCAGGCGCACCACGCTGCCTTTCGGCCCGCGAATCAGCTTGACCACTTCGTCCAGACGCCAGCCGACCACGTCGACCATCTCTTTGTCGGCCTGGGCCACACCGATGATCTTGTCGGCCGGAGCGACCTGCTTGGTCTTGTCGGCCGGACCTGCCGGCACCAGACGCACGATCTTCACCTGGTCGTTATCGCTTTGCAGGACGGCACCGATGCCTTCCAGCGACAGACTCATGTTGATATCGAAATTTTCCGCGTTATCTGGCGACAGATAATTGGTGTGCGGGTCGTAGGACAT
Source organism: Pseudomonas sp. IPO3778 (assembly GCF_013386825.1). Taxonomy (GTDB): domain Bacteria; phylum Pseudomonadota; class Gammaproteobacteria; order Pseudomonadales; family Pseudomonadaceae; genus Aquipseudomonas. The sequence continues at coordinate 2,459 of NZ_JACARC010000085.1, read as the reverse complement.
CGCGAAGGTGTTGATGTAGGCCTGGAAGATATCTTCGGCACGGGTCTGATCCAGACGTGCCAGCTGATTCTTGTAGCGCTTGGTCAACAGCTCTTGAATGGCCTTCGGCTCTTTGCCGGCGATCTTCAAGCGCAGGACTTCATCCTTGACGCGCTTGCGCCACAGGTCGTCCAGCTCGGCTTCGGTGGTCAGCCAAGGAGCGTCCTTGCGGTCAACCAGCAAGGTCTCTTTCTTGGTGAAGTCGAATTTGTCGACGCCCTTGTCCAGCTCACCAATGGCGAAGTCCAGACGCGCTTTGACACGGTCCAGGTAACGCTTGTAGATGGTGAAGCCGGGCTGCAGGTCACCGCTCTTGAGGAAGTCGTCAAACTGCGTCTTCCACTTGTCGAACTCGGTGATGTCGCTGGCCAGGAAATAGCTGCGCGAGGGATCCAACAGCTTGAGGTAGCTGTCGTAAATGATCACCGAGCGAGCGTCGTCCAGCGGCGGCTTGCTGTAATGATGGCGCTTGAGCAACTCAACGACGTTAAGGCTGGCAATCACCTCATCGCGATCAGGCTGAAGGTTGTCCCAGCTGTTGGCTGCGAACGTATTGCTCGACAGCGGCAAAAGGCCGATACCGATAAAAAGAGCGAGGGCGGTGCTGGGGAACAAATGCTTCATGCTGATTCGACGCGGGGGCAATTGATAACGCATATTAGGCCGTCTTTGAAGTCGCCGGTTCCATATGGGCCGGTCGCATAATGCAAAAAGCCCGGCGCTACAGCAACGGGCTCAGTCCAGACTCACTATGGAGGCACTGTGAAAGCATTGCAAGGCGTTGAAGGTCATGTGGAGTGGCAAGAAGAGCCGAGTCCTACATGCGATGTAGGCCAAGTACGCATTCGCGTGGCGGCTGCGGGCCTGAATCGGGCCGATTTATTACAGCGTTCAGGGCTCTATCCGCCGCCTCCCGGTGCGAGCCAGGTGCTGGGCCTGGAGTGTTCCGGAGTGATCAGCGAAGTCGGCGCCGGCTCGTCGTGGCAAGTGGGTGATCGGGTTTGCGCCCTGCTGGCCGGCGGCGGGATGGCCGAAGAAGTGGTGGTGGACGCCCGTCACGTGCTGCCGGTGCCGGAAGGCGTGTCGCTGGTGGAAGCGGCCGGGTTGCCCGAGGTGTACAGCACCGCGTGGCTGAATCTGTTCCAGTTGGCGGGCCTCAAGCCTGGCGAGAAGGTGCTGCTGCACGCTGGCGCCAGTGGTGTGGGCTCGGCGGCTATCCAGCTGTGCAAGGCGTTTGGCAGCCCGTGCTGGGTCAGCGTCGGCTCGGCGGATCGGCTGGCCTACTGTGAGGCGCTGGGGGCCCAGGGTGGCGTGGTACGTACCGACGGCATCGAAGGCCTGAGTGATTTTGGCCCGTTCGATGTGATCCTCGACCCGGTGGGCGGCAACTACGCCGCGCTGAACCTCAAGCTCGCGGCCCGTGACGGTCGCTGGGTGTTGATTGGCTTGATGGGGGGGCGTGAGGCACAGATCGACCTGGCGCAGGTGTTGGCCAAGCGTGTGCAGGTGTTGGGTTCGACGTTGCGCAGCCGCGATGATCAGTTCAAGGCTGACCTGTTCAGTGACTTGAGCCAGCATGTATGGCCGCTGTTTGCTGAGGGCCGTTTGAGCCCGCAATTGGCCAGGACCTTTGCGATCAAGGATGCCGAGGCCGCGTTTGCTGAGCTGGCGACCAACCAGATTTCCGGGAAGCTGGTGTTGGTGATTGACGAAAGCCTGGTTTGATCTCACAGGCGTCATTCGTTTTTTGGGGTTGGACGGGGTGTATATCCGTTATTTGGGTGATGGCGACTATTGGTTCCGCTCTTACAGCGGGTCACTTTTGGCAAACGCCCCAAAAGTAACCAAAAGGTCTTTGCCCCACCACTCGGTGCCTCGC
>NZ_JACARC010000085.1:0-443 GCF_013386825.1 Pseudomonas sp. IPO3778 | reverse complement strand
GTGTGGTGAAGCAAAAGCAAATCAAAAGCTAAAGCGGGCACGGTCACCTGTGGGAGCTGGCTTGCCTGCGATGGCATCGCCTCGGTGTATCTGAAAAACCGAGGTGTCTGCATCGCAGGCAAGCCAGCTCCCACAGAAAAGCAGAGCTGCATCAGCTTCAGATTTGGATTTCGCTCTGGCCTTTATCTTGGCTTCTACCACTTGGGTTGGCTTTCAGCCGGAGCAAATGCCAAAGCGAACTCGGTCCAAATGTGGGAGCGGGCTTGCTCGCGAAGGTCGTTAACGATGAAGCGGGTATCCTGATTCAACGCGGCGCCCTCAGGTTCTTCGCGAGCAAGCCCGCTCCCACATTTGGACCGTGCCCGCTTCTGATTTTGCCGTTGCTGTTGCTGTTGCTTCACCACACTCAAGCCGGCCGGTAGGCCGCTGTGCTCTTGCTCTTG
>NZ_JACARC010000084.1 GCF_013386825.1 Pseudomonas sp. IPO3778 | reverse complement strand
CGTAAGGGCGGAACCCATAGTCGCCGTTACCCAAAAAACGGATATGTACTCCGAGCCAAAAGCCGGACCAATTTCAACACCTCTCATGGTCATTTATGGAAAAGTCAAAGTATCGAAAAGCAGGATTGGCCCTGGTGTTGACCGTCGCAACCGGCCTGATCGTCTACACCGTGCAGGCCCCCGCAGACGCACCGCAATACCTGACCGCCACCGCCGAACGCAGTGACATCGAAAACGCCGTCCTGGCCACCGGCCTGCTGGAAGGCGTCAAGCAGGTCGACGTCGGCGCCCAAGTCTCCGGCCAGCTCAAATCCCTGAAGGTCAAGGTCGGCGACAAGGTCAAGAAGGGCCAATGGCTCGCCGAAATCGACCCGCTGATCCTGCAAAACACCCTGCGCAAAGCCCAGGTCGATGAAGAAAACCTCCAGGCCCAACGCCAGGCCACCGCCGCCCAGCTCAAGGAAACCAAATCCGTCTACCAACGCTACCAAGGCCTGCAAGAAGACGAATCCGTCTCCCGCCAAGACTTCGAAACCGCCGAATCCAACTACGCAGTACAACGCGCCAACCTGATGTCCCTGGACGCCCAGATCAAAAGCGCCCACATCCAGATCGACACCGCCAAGATCAACCTGGCCTACACCCGCATCGTCGCGCCCATCGACGGCGATGTAGTGGGCATCGTCACCCAGGAAGGCCAGACCGTGATCGCCAGCCAACTGGCGCCCGTGCTGCTCAAACTCGCCGACCTGGACACCATGACCGTCAAGGCCCAAGTCTCCGAGGCCGACGTGATCCATATCAGCCCCGGCCAGCAGGTGTACTTCACCATCCTCGGCGAAGCCGACAAACGCTACTACGCCAAACTGCGCGGCACCGAACCCGCCCCGCAAAACTTCCTCGAAACCCAGACCGCCGGCACGCCCAAGCAAAACACCGCGGTGTTCTATAACGCGCTGTTCGACGTGCCCAACCCCGACCACCGTCTGCGCATCGCCATGACCGCCCAGGTGCGGATCGTGCTCGACACCGCCAAGGCCGCACTGACGGTGCCGGTGGCCGCACTCGGCCCGCGTAGCGCCGATGGCAGCTTCCCGGTGCGGGTGCTGGACGCCAAGGGCCGGGCCAACACGCGGCAGGTGCAGACCGGCATCAACAACAACGTCAAGGTGCAGATCCTCGATGGCCTGGCTGAAGGCGACAAGGTGGTGATCGGCGATCCATCGCCCGCCGTGGCGGGGGGCTGATTGATGAGTCAGCCACTGTTGGAACTGAAGGGCATCGTGCGTAGTTTCATGGCCGGTGACCGCGAATTCATTGCCCTCAAGGGCATCGACCTGACCATCCATGCCGGGGAAATGGTCGCGATTACCGGGGCTTCGGGCTCGGGCAAATCCACCTTGATGAATATCCTCGGCGGCCTCGATTACGCCACCGCCGGCAGCTACAAGATCAATGGCATCGAAACCCGCACCCTGGGTGACGAGCAACTGGCCGAACTGCGCCGCGACTACTTCGGTTTTATCTTCCAGCGTTACCACCTGCTGGCGCATTTGAGTGCATTGCACAACGTGGAAATGCCGGCGATTTATGCCGGTACGCCGGAAGCGGCACGGCACAGTCGAGCCGGGGAGTTGCTGGCGCGGCTGGGCTTGTCGGGGCATTTGAGCCATCGGCCGAGCCAGCTGTCCGGCGGCCAGCAGCAGCGGGTGAGTATCGCCCGGGCCTTGATGAACGGCGGGGAAGTGATCCTCGCCGACGAACCCACCGGCGCCCTCGACACCCACAGTGGCAAGGAAGTGATGCGCATCCTGGCCGAGCTGCACGCCGCCGGGCACACCGTGATCATCGTCACCCACGACCCGAAAGTCGCGGCCAATGCCCAGCGGATCATTGAGGTGCGCGATGGCGAGATTGTCAGTGACCGCGCCAATGACAGTGTCGGCCTCGACCTGCCCACCGAAGCGCCCATCGAGCCCAAGCGCAGCGGCGCGCGCAAGTTGGTGGCCAGCCTCGGGCTGTTCAAGGAGGCCTTCAACATGGCCTGGGTCGCGCTGATTTCCCATCGCATGCGCACCTTGCTGACCATGCTCGGTATCGTCATCGGCATCACCTCGGTGGTGTCGATCTCGGCCATCGGCGAAGGGGCCAAGCGCTATGTGCTCAAGGACATTCAGGCCATCGGCAGCAACACCATCGATATCTTTCCCGGCAAGAGTTTCGGTGACAGCCGCGCCTCGGCCATCGAGACGCTGTTGCCGTCGGATGTGGAGGCGCTGAACCAGCTGTATTACGTCGACAGCGCCACGCCGGTGGTGGGGCGCAACCTGTTGCTGCGCTACGGCAACATCGACCTGGATGCCCAGGTCAACGGCGTCAGCGACCGCTATTTCCAGGTCAAGGGTCTGAAGCTCGAAGCCGGGATTACCTTCAGTGAAAGCGACGCCCGGCGCCAGGCCCAGGTGGTGGTGATCGACCACAACACGCGCCATCGGTTGTTCGGGCCCGGGGTGGATCCGTTGGGCCAGGTGATCCTGGTGGGCAGCCTGCCGTGCACGGTGATCGGGGTGACGGCCGACAATAAAAACATGTTCGCCGCCAGCAAGGCGCTGAACGTATGGGTGCCGTATGAGACGGCAGCCGGGCGGCTGCTGGGCCAGCGCCATCTGGACAGCATCACCGTGCGCATCAAGGACGGCCAGCCGAGCAAGGTGGTGGAAGAGAACGTCACCAAGCTGATGTTGCAGCGCCACGGCACCAAGGATTTCTTCACCAATAACCTCGACAGCATCATGCAGACGGTACAGAAAACCAGCCGTTCCCTGGCGTTGCTGCTGTCGTTGATTGCAGTGATTTCGTTGCTGGTGGGAGGCATCGGGGTGATGAATATCATGCTGGTGTCGGTGACCGAGCGTACCCGCGAGATCGGGATTCGCATGGCGGTGGGCGCGCGGCAATCGGACATCCGCCAGCAGTTTTTGGTGGAGGCGGTAATGGTTTGCCTGATCGGCGGGATGATCGGCATCTCGCTGTCATTCGCCATTGGCTATCTGTTTTCGTTGTTTGTGAAAGAGTGGGAAATGGTGTTTTCCCTGGGCTCGGTGGTGACCGCGTTTGCGTGTTCGACGTTGATCGGGATCGTGTTCGGGTTTGTACCGGCGCGGAATGCGGCGCGGCTGGATCCGATCGAAGCCCTGGCCCGGGATTGAGGCAAGGAGAGTGGTAGTGGCTTGCTTGTTGTGGCGAGGGGGCTTGTCCCCCGTTGGAGTGCGAAGCGCTCCCGTTTTTTTGGGGCCTCTGCGCAGCCCAACGGGGGACAAGCCCCCTCGCCACAAAAGCTTCTCAAGGGGAGGGGGCACGTAGGTTATTGAACGGCGCTCTCTTGCGTGGAATACATCCACCGCATCAACGAATGCCGGCCACTGATGCCCATCTTGATCGCCGCCCGCTTGAGGTAGCTCTCGATGGTGTTGACCTTCAATGCCAGTTGCTCCGCCAGCTCCGGTGCGGTACGCCCGGCCAGCAACCCTACGCACACTTCCAGCTCCCGGCTGGACAGGGCCAGCCCCGACGACGCAAGGCGTTCTTCAAAGCGCAGGCGCAAGGTGTCGATGCCCTGTTGCTGCGGCATGTCACTGTCCGGGGCGCAGGGTTGCAGGGCGCTGATGTGCTTTTCAACCATCGGCAGCAGCAACGACGAGAAGTCCTGCAGGATGATCCGTTCCTGCTGGGAAAAACTCTCGCAGGGGTTCGAGCGATACACCGACAGCACGTAGCTGACGTCATCCTTGCGCCGGGTCAGGTGCAGTTGGGCGGCGGCCTGGGCTTCGTCCAGTTCGAGCTCCGGGTCGGTGTACACGGGGCTGATGCCCAGCCCTCGCGCGTTGCCGGCCTTGCGCGGGGAGTATTCCCTTGGACTCACAGGCATCTGGGTGATGTGTGTGGCGTCGACCGCCAGTTGGGTGAGGATCAGGTCGTGCAGCATGCGCGGGAAGTGCCGGCTGCCAGTGCTGGCGATGACCTTGCCGATGTGGGGGAACAGGTGTGAGTTCATCATTTCATCCATGAGTTTCAAGGAGGGCGACGTTCAGGGCAGTGATATCCATGACTGCCGCCTCGTATGCTAGTACAGGCTGTCGCAAACGGGCCAATGAATGGATCAAATTTTTTGCGGTGCAGGGCGCAACGGGAAAAGCCCGGCCTTTTCGGGCCGGGCTATTGATAAACGTGGCACCTGGTTATGAATTTACATCAAGCGTGATGAACGTTTGTTTGCACCGCCCGGGCTTTTGGCTTGACCGCACACGCCTGCAGGGCTTGGGCGACGTCGGCCAGCAGGTCGGCCGCATCTTCCAGGCCGACCGACAGGCGCACCAGCCCTTCGGAAATCCCGTGGCGGGCGCGTTGCTCCGGGGTGTAGGTGGAGTGGGTCATGCTGGCCGGGTGCTGGGCCAGTGACTCGGCGTCGCCCAAGCTGACCGCGCGGGTGAACAGCTTCAGGGCGTTCATGAAGCGCCGGCCCATGTCGATGCCGCCCTTGAGTTCAAACGCGATCATGCCGCCGGACTGCTTCATCTGCCGCGCGGCCAAGTCGTACTGCGGGAAGGAGCGCAGGCCGGGGTAGGTTACCCATTCCACCAGGGGATGGGCCTGCAAGGCTTCGGCGATGGCCAGGGCGTTGCTGCAATGGCGGTCCATGCGCAGGGCCAGGGTTTTGAGGCCGCGCATCAACAGGGCCGCATCCTGGGGCGACATCACCGCGCCGGTCAGGTCCTTGAGCCCTTGCAGGCGAATACGCTGGGCCAGGGCCTGGCTGCTGACTGCGATCCCGGCAGTGATATCGCCGTGGCCGCTGAGGTACTTGGTGGCCGAGTGCACCACCACGTCGGCGCCCATTTCCAGCGGGCGTTGCAGGTAGGGCGTGCAGTAGGTGTTGTCCACCACCACGGTAATGCCGGGTTGCCGGTGAGCGACCTCGGCGACCGCTGCAATGTCCACCAGTTGCAGGTTGGGGTTGGCCGGGGTTTCGAAGTAGATCATGCGCGTGGCGGGGTTGATGGCCTCGCGCAGGGCGTTCAGGTCGGTGAGGTCGACGTGGCGCACCTTGATGCCGAATTCGCCGATGCCGTGGTGCAGCAGGGCGAAGGTGCAACCGTAAAGGGTCTGGCTGACGATGATTTCGTCCCCGGGGCGCAGCAGGGTCCAGAACGTCGCGGCAATTGCCCCCATGCCGGAGCTGAAGGCCACGGCGGCTTCGCCGTTTTCCAGGGTGGCCATGCGCGCTTCCAGCAGGGCCAGGGTGGGGTTGGAGATGCGGGTGTAGAAGTGTCCGTTTTCTTCGCCGGCAAAGCAGGCGGCACCGTATTCGGCGGTGGGGAAGGCGAAGGTTGCCGAGAGGTAGATGGGCGGCACGAGGGCGCCGTGGTGATCCTGGGGGTCGTAGCCGTGGTGGATGGCACGTGTGGAAAAGCCGAACGTGTTGTGTTTATTTTTCATGGTCGGACGCTCCTTATTTCCTACAATGCTATGCTTATAACGGCGGCTGAACGTTCCATAGTTTGCTGGGAACGCCCGGTAGATTGGGATGAAAAACAATAAAAACGACGTTTTGAGGCAAGATATGCCCCTTCATCTGGATCGGACTGACAAGGCGCTTTTAAACGCGTTGCAGGGGAATGCGCGGTTGACCGTGGCGGAGTTGGCGGAGCGGGTGTCGCTGACCACTTCGCCGTGTTGGCGGCGGGTAAAAAACCTTGAAGGCAGCGGGGTGATTGGCGGTTATCAGGCGATCCTGTCGCCCAAGGCGCTGGGGTATGGGGTGACGGCGTTTGTCAGCATCATGATGGACACGCACTCCCGTGAGGTGGCCCGGGCGTTTGAGCAGAGGTTGCTGGAGATTCCCGAGGTTGTGGCGTGTCATAACGTGTCGGGGCGGTATGATTTTTTGTTGGAAGTGGTGGCGAAGGATCTCGAGTCGTTCGGGGAGTTTGCGCGGGAGGTGTTGCAGAGTCTGCCGTGTGTTAAGGAGATTTATTCGAGTTTTTCTTATAAGTCGGTAAGGCCGTTGCGGGTGATTCCGTTGCCTGAGTGATTGATGGAGTACGTAGCCATTCCTGCGGTAGTCGGCTGTTTGATTGTGTACATATCCGTTGCTG
>NZ_JACARC010000083.1:27861-28011 GCF_013386825.1 Pseudomonas sp. IPO3778 | reverse complement strand
CGATAAAGATGTCGCCTGACAGTCCGCCATCGCAGCCTCGCTGAAGCTCGACAGCTCCCACAGTTGATCTCCCACATCCTTGAACAGTGTGCTCGCCTGGCTGACAGGGCTCAGGAAAACCCCATCCCGACAAACAAACCCAATCCAATG
>NZ_JACARC010000083.1:0-27754 GCF_013386825.1 Pseudomonas sp. IPO3778 | reverse complement strand
TTGAACAATGTGCTCGCCTGGCTGACGAGGCTCAGGAAACCGCGTTCCCACAAACAAACCCAATCCAATGTGGGAGCTGTCGAGCCCCAGCGAGGCTGCGAAGAGGCCCTGTCTGCCGATAAAGATGTCGCCTGATAGTCCGCCATCGCAGCCTCGCTGAAGCTCGACAGCTCCCACAGTTGATCTCCCACATCCTTGAACAATGTGCTCGCCTGGCTGACGGGGCTCAGGAAACCGCGCTCCCACAAACAAACCCAATCCAGTGTGGGAGCTGTCGAGCTTTAGCGAGGCTGCGAAGAGGCCCTGCCAGCCGATAAAGATGTCGCCTGCCAGTNNAAGCTCGACAGCTCCCACCGTTGATCTCTCGGGTATCATCCCAGCCATCACCCATCCAGGAGTCACCATGCCTTCAAACACACGCGACAGCGCCCGGATTGAACGTCGCCTGGTCGCGGCCCTGACCGAGGCCTGTGAAATCGCCAAGGCCGAAATCACCGGCTTCGACTGGCTGACCCACGAAGTCGATTACGCCGCCTTCGCAAAAAGCCTTCAGGTGGTTTGGGTATTTGATACACGGGCGAACAGGGAGCTGGCGGTTTCACAAGACAACGGTGCGCGGATGCGCGAGCTGACAGCCTCGGCGCTGGAAGAGGCCGGCGTCGAGCGCCCTGCTTCGGAGCGCTACGTATGCTTCGACTCCGAGGAGGAATGCCACCTGCAGCACGGTGGCGATTGGCGCCTGCGCCTGGCTAAAGTGTATGGGGTAAAGCGCAAGTAACCCGGTCGTAGACCCCACCTGGGAGCACAGGAATGGAAATCATCGAATGTTCAATTGAGCACGCCGAGGCATCGGCCGTGTTGTTTAACCAGTACCGTATTTTCTACGAGCTGCCCGATGACCTTGCGGCGGCCCAGGAGTTTATCAGCGCAAATTTAACCCACGCCCGCTCAAGGATCTTCCTGGTGCTGGACGACGAAAAAAAGCCCGTGGCGTTCGCCCAGCTGTATCCGGCGATGTGCTCGATCGCCATGAAACCGTTCTATTGGCTGTACGACCTGTTCGTGGCGCCCTCGGCAAGAAACAAAGGCTATGCGCGGCATCTGATGACCCACCTCACCTCGCTCCTGAGTGCCGAGGGTGCCCAGCGCATCAGCCTGGACACCGCCCATTCCAACAAGGCGGCCCAGGCACTTTACGAGTCGCTGGGGTACACGCGGGAAAGCGAGTTCATGACCTACCACAAGGTGCTCGCGTCCTAGGCAGCGAGCACACGCCAAGTCATCACGTACGCCCAACAGATCCCGTCACCGGCAGATTCCCCAGCAGCTTGAGCCCGGTGGTCTTCACAAACGTCGCGTAGTCCATCGGCTTTTCGATACGGGTTTCAGCGTTGGGCAGCACGTAGGCCCAGGCACGCTGGGACGATACGTCGTATACCAGCTTGAACAGGCGGGTCGGCACCCAGACCTTGTTGTCGCCGATGGTGCTGTAGCCCGGGTCAAACAGCGGGCCGGTGAACACAAACACATTGCCGTCGGCGCGCTTGGCAAACTTGCGCACGTCGGCCTCGACCTTGCTCCAGATCTTGCGGTTGTTGGTGGGGTCCTGCGGCACCATGTTCGACAGCGCGAACGACTGGGCCATGGCGTTGGTGCTCGGCGCATCGGCGGCCGGGGATTGATGACCACGGTCCACCGCCGGGTGTTGGCCACGGTAGTCACTCAACTCGGCGCGGGCGCCCTTGGGAATGCGCGGGTCCGGGTAGAACTGGTTGGTGCGCTCCTCGCCTTTGGCGTCCTGCAACTGGCCGGCATTCAGGCGTTCGACCACCACCAGCGGGGTCTTGCTGGTTTGCGAGTACAGCACCGCAAAGTTATCGGAGCACAGCGCCAGGGGTTTCATGGTGGCCGGCACGGTGGCGGTGTTGATCGGGTGCGCGGCCGGGAACAGGTCGGCGCAACCGTCGAACGAGGCCTGTTGCTGTTTGCTTGAATAGAGGTCCAGGGCCGCGCCCTGGCTGATGGAGCCCGAACGGGAGGTGTGTGGCTGATGCGGTGTGATGAGGTCCAGCAGACCACGGGCTTGCGCCCCGGTGGAGAGCAAAACAAGGGCTGACAGCCCAACGGCAATTTTGCGTAGGTGCATGGGTTAAATCTTCAAAGGAGAGGGAGGAAAAAACATACCGCGAGGCTCTATTCCGAGCCACACGACCGCTGACAGTCGTGCGGGGGTTATTGACCATCACTCCTCACATTAGTGCCGGGGCACCGGGGCTTACTTCACCGGTATATACGAATACCCGCGCACCATGGTTTTCCCTTCGTTCGTCTCCCGCTTGCGAATCTTCTCGAACATGTTCTCCTGGGTGTACTCAACGAAGTATTCCTTACCCGGCTCAACCGAGAGCGTCAGGAATACGTTTCGGGGATGGGGCTGCTGTCCGGCCGAAACCTTGTGCACGCCAGGGCTGACCAGCACCCAGGAATAGGTCTCGCTGCTCAGCCCCACGATTGCGCTGTCATCGATACTGAACACGCTGTCATAGAAGCTGCCCTGGATAACCTGGGTTCGCATCAGGTAAACCAGTGCCTTGCCCGGTGGCGGCGCCGGCGGTTCGAAGTAAGGTTGGCTGGTGCTGGTATGACCACACCCGGTCAGCAGCATGAGCAACAGCACCGGGATACTTTTGATGAATCTGCTCACTTGGCCTGCCCCACTAGCTGGTTGATCACCGGTGCCATTTTTTCCTCGACCGTCTTGTATTTCGACAAATCGAAGCCCCCGCCGCCCGCCAGGGTGTACTGCGCAAAACCAATGGACTGGTCGCCTTTGTAGAGCCGGACGCTGGCGTCGGACAAGTAGGCAGAGAAGTCCCAGGAACGAATGGCGGTGTAGGTCAGACGGTATTCACAATTGCCCGGAACCGGCGCGGCATACAGCCGGCTTTCAATGTGGTGCTGGCGCAACAGCGTTTGCAGGCCATCGACAAAATCCCCCACCACCACGTTGGGGTTCTCTTCGATGCACAGTTGCGAGATTGTGTATTGAGAAGCGACGGGGTCAACCTTGACGTTTGTACACCCGGCCAAGGCCATTAGAAGGCCTGCCGTGAGGGCTCTGGACAGCATGTTCAATCCCTGAATCCGAAGTGATATCAAAATAATGGCATCATGCTAGCTTGACGCGCTTTAGCGGTCAATTGTCAGTGACTGATACGTTTGAAGATACGCCCGCAGCAGCCGCGTCACCTGTTGTTCCAGGCCCGCTTCATAGGCCGGTGAAGCGTTGCCTTCAAGCAGCGTCCGCACCGGGCCCACCACGGCACTGAGGGAGATGGCGGCGGTCAGGGACGGGTCTTCAAAACGGGCATCGGAGGCGGTTGCCAACATCCCGGCAATCGCTGCCACCACCCGTGTATTGATACGCGCGACCAGCTCCGCCCCGCCCCGCTCGGCCGCGATGGCGTAAAGCGCTTTGGACACGACGGGATCCATCAGCTTCACGGCAAGAAAAGCGCTGACAAACCCCGATGCCATCTCAGCGACCGTGGTGCCCTGGCATTGATCACAGGCCCACTCGACGGTCTCGGCCACGTGCACCAGGTGCTTTTCCAGGACCGCCGCCAGGAGTGCATCGCGGTTCGGATAGTACTGATAGAGACTGCCCACCGACATGCCCGCCCGCTCGGCCACGCGGGTCGTGGTGCATCGCACCAGGCCCTGAGCCGTCAGAACCTGAAGGGTCGCCGTGTGCAGCGCCTCGACCGTGGCCACCGATCGGGCCTGAACCGCTGATTTTCTTGGCTTTAGTGACGCCTTGGGAGTGCTCATGGAATGCGAATTCTAAACCTGAAGGATCCTTCATATTATAGGCTTCTTCCCGTCAAGCAAGAGCCACAACCATGACCCGCTCAGCAACAGGCAGCACCTTCACGCTCGGTGATCGCACCGTCAACCGCGTCGGTTACGGCGCCATGCAACTGGCAGGCCCCGGGGTGTTTGGCCCGCCAAAAGACCGTGATGCGGCGCTGGCGGTACTGCGCGAAGCCGTGGCATCCGGCGTAAACCATATCGACACCAGCGACTTCTACGGGCCGCACATCACAAATCAGCTTATTCGCGAGGCACTGCATCCGTACAAAGACGACCTCACCCTCGTCACCAAAGTGGGCGCCCTGCGTGGCAGCGATGGCAGCTGGCTCAACGCGTCGTCGAAGGCCGAGCTGACCCAGGCCGTGCATGACAACCTGCGCAACCTGGGCCTGGACGTGCTGGACGTGGTCAACGTGCGGGCCATGCACGGCGTGATGGGCACTGCCGAAGGCTCGATCGAAGAGCCCCTTAATGCCATCGCCGAGCTGCAACAACAGGGGCTGATACGCCATATCGGCATCAGTAACGTCACGCCCACCCAGGTGGCCGAGGCGCGCAAAATCGTGCGGCTGGTGTGCGTGCAGAACTTGTACAACATCGCCCATCAACACGATAACGCGATGATCGACGAACTGGCGAAGGATGCCATTGCCTACGTGCCGTACTTCCCCCTGGGTGGGTTCACCCCGGTGCAGTCGTCGGTGTTGTCGAGTGTTGCGCAGCGGCTTGGCGTCACACCGATGCAATTGGCCCTGGCGTGGCTGCTGCACCGCTCACCGAATATCCTGCTGATTCCTGGCACGTCGTCGGTCACCCATTTGCGTGAAAACATGGCAGTGGGCGCACTGGCGCTTTCGGATGAAGTGCTGGCGGAGCTGAACACCCTCGCGGGCTGACCCTCACCCCAGCAGCTCGGTAATCCATTGCGCCTGTTGCGCGACCTCTTGCACCTTGCCTTCGGGCACCGCCTGGCGCGCCAGGGCAAAGTCCCTCAGGGTCTTTTGCTTGTGGCGCAGGACGTGCTGCCACTTGAGCAGGAATACCGGGCTGCGCGCCTGCATTTGCAGCGGGCCGAAGTACAGCTCTTCGGCGGTGTAGATCACCGGCTCCGCGCGCTCGGCGACGATGATTTCGTAGAAGAAGCGGTTCTCCTGCAGCAGCTCCTCCCTCAGGATGCGATAGCCGTTTTCCATCAGCCATTGGCGCAAGGGCTGCTCGCCGCCGTTGGGTTGCAGCACCAGGCGCTCCTGGCCGCTGAGGCGCGCCTTGTCGCTGTCGAGGATGTCGCGGATGGTCTCGCCACCCATGCCGCAGAGACTGATCGCGGTGATCCCGTCGCCCGGCTCGATCGCCCCCAAGCCACTGGCCAGGCGCACGGTGATGTGGTGCTCCAGCTCGTTCTCGCGCACCGTACGCTCGGCCGCGCGAAACGGCGTCAATGCCACCTCGCCTGCCACCGCCGCCACGATGGCGCCGCGACGCATCAACGCCACCGGCAGGTAGCCGTGGTCGGAGCCGATGTCTGCCAGGCGCGCACCGGCGGGCACATGGGCCGCCACACGCTCCAGGCGCATGGACAATGTGTGTTCGTTCAACTGCCGTTCCTTTTTGCCGCGATGGGGCTGATCGGTTCAGGATAACTGATGAGGTATGCTTGCTCACCGCACAATCGCAAGGAAGAGGTGATCGATGACGTCCTTTAAGGTTCGCGAGCTGAGCAGTACGGACACTGAAGCCTTGCTGGCCTTCGAATCCCGCAACCGTGAGTGGTTCGAGTCGCATATTGATGCGCGCGAGCCTTCGTTCTACTCCGAGCAGGGGGTGGCCGACCATATCCAAGGCTACCTGTCCGACTTCGCCCTCGGCGTATGGCACCCGTTTGTGATCGAAGGCGCCAACGGTGAAATCGTCGGTCGGGCCAATCTGAAAAGCATCGATTCAGCCAAGGGTTCGGCCGAGGTCGGTTACCGCGTGGGCGAGCGTGCGTGTGGGCAGGGCCTGGCCACCCTGGCGCTCAAGCACCTGATCCGGGAAGCACAGGCACGTTGGGCACTGACGCACTTGGTGGCGTATGTGTACCCGGAGAATGTGGGTTCACAAAAAGTGCTGGGGCGCTGCGGGTTCCTGGCAGAACAGCCCGCGCCGGGCGACCCGGCACCTGGCGAGCGCCGCTTCGTTCTGACGCTCCAGACCTGAAGACGCGAACCTTTACCCGGTAAACACCGTCCGAGCTAAGGCATTGATGCTTACCGCTCGCTACGAGGTTTCCGTTTGAAAGCTGCCATCGTCAAAAAATACCGGCTGATCATCAAGACCATGGGCTATGTGGGCTGGGCGTTGTTCTGGCTGCTGCTGTGGGATATCGCCGTCACCGTGGACTTCATGCTGTTCCTCAACAGCAAGATCAACCTGCCGCTGATGCCGCTCACGTTGCTGGGTTCAGCGCTGGTGGTGCTGATCAGTTTCCGCAACAGCAGCGCCTACAACCGCTGGTGGGAAGCTCGCACGTTGTGGGGCGCGATGGTCAACAATTCCCGCAGCTTTGCCCGCCAGGTGCTGACGTTGCTGGATGATCCGGGCAACGAGATCAACCCCATAAAGGCGACTTTGCTGCGCCGCCATGTGGCCTATGTGAACTGCCTGGCAGCCCACCTGCGGGGCCAGCCGTGCCCGGACGAGATCCGCGCCTTCCTGCCGGCCGCAGAGTTCACCCGCAGCACCACCACCAACAACTTTGCCAACGACATCCTCAACGGCTCCGCCGCCCTGCTGGCCCAGGAATACAAGGCCGGGCGCCTGGACAGCATTCGCCTGGCGCGCCTGGAGTCGACCCTGGTGGACTTGTCCAACAGCCAGGGCGGCATGGAGCGGATCGCCAACACACCCTTGCCCTACCCTTACGTGTATTTCCCGCGGCTGTTTATTTCGCTGTTCTGCCTGATCGTGCCGGTGGGCCTGGTGGAATCCCTGGGCTGGTTCACCCCGCTGGCCTCCACGGTGGTGGGTTTTATGCTGTTGGCCATCGAACGCATCGGCACCGATCTGCAAAGCCCGTTTCGGGACAGCGAGCACCAGATTCAGATGGAAGCCCTGTGCGAAACCATCGAGAAAAACCTGCAGTCAATGCAGCGTGATTCCCTGGGCGGCGAGCGGATCAGTTGATCCTTACTGGGCCGCTAACAAAAAAAACCAGCCAATGGTGAATTATTCAGTGTCCGCATGTATCTGACCCATTAAGCGCATGCCACCAAAACAGTGGCATCGAAATGGACCTGCGGCTGAGTAATCCCATGAAATCACGCAAGAAAACCGTCAATCCAATTGGATTGGATGACATCACCATTGTCGACGACGCCAAGATGCGCAAGGCGATCACCGCCGCGGCGCTGGGCAATGCCATGGAGTGGTTCGACTTCGGGGTGTATGGCTTTGTCGCCTATGTGCTCGGCAAGGTGTTCTTCCCCGAGGCGTCCCCCAGCGTCCAGATGATTGCCGCCCTGGCGACCTTCTCGGTGCCCTTCCTGATTCGTCCGTTGGGCGGCCTGTTCTTCGGCCGGCTGGGGGACAAATACGGCCGGCAAAAGGTTCTCGCGGCGACCATCGTGATCATGTCCCTGAGCACCTTCGCCATCGGGCTGATCCCCTCGTATGACTCGATCGGCATCTGGGCGCCGATCCTGTTGCTGCTGGCCAAGATGGCCCAGGGCTTCTCGGTGGGCGGCGAATACACCGGCGCCTCGATCTTCGTCGCCGAGTACGCCCCGGACCGCAAGCGCGGTTTCCTCGGCAGTTGGCTGGACTTTGGCTCCATCGCCGGCTTCGTCCTCGGCGCCGGGGTGGTGGTGTTGATTTCTGCGGTGATCGGCGAAGAGGCGTTCCAGTCCTGGGGCTGGCGTTTGCCGTTCTTCCTCGCGTTGCCGTTGGGCATGATCGGGCTCTACTTGCGCCATGCCCTGGAAGAGACGCCGGCCTTCCAACAGCATGTGGAACAACTCGAACAAGGCGATCGCGAAGGCCTGGCGGGCGGCCCGAAAGTGTCGTTCAAGGAAGTCGCCACCAAGCACTGGCGCAGCCTGATGACCTGTGTCGGCGTGGTGGTGGTGACCAACGTCACGTACTACATGTTGCTCACGTACATGCCGAGCTACCTGTCGCACAATTTGCACTACAGCGAAAACCACGGCGTGTTGATCATCATCGCGATCATGGTCGGCATGTTGTTCGTGCAGCCGATGATTGGCTTTGTCAGCGACAAGATCGGCCGTAAACCCTTCATTCTGTTCGGCAGCATTGCGCTGTTCTTCCTCGCCATTCCGGCCTTCATGCTGATCAACAGCGGCAAGCTCGGGCTGATTTTCTCCGGGCTGCTGATCATTGCGGTGGTGCTCAACTTCTTTATCGGCGTGATGGCGTCCACCCTGCCGGCGATGTTCCCCACCCACATCCGCTACAGCGCGTTGGCCAGCGCCTTTAACATCTCGATCCTGGTGGCCGGCCTGACGCCGACCGCCATGGCCTGGCTGGTGGAGACCACTAACAACCTGTACATGCCGGCCTACTACCTGATGGTGTTCGCCGTGCTGGGGCTTTTCACCGCCCTGACCATGAAGGAAACCGCCAACAAACCCCTGCGCGGCGCGGCACCGGCGGCTTCGGATCTCGAGGAAGCCAAGGAACTGCTGCAGGAGCATGAAGACAATATCGAGCAGAAGATCGAAGACATCGACGCGCAAATCGCCGAGCTGGAAGCCAAGCGCGAAAACCTGGTGCAGCAGCATCCGCGCATCAACTGACGCAACATATTTAGAAACGAATACACGGTGAACTAACGCGCAAGCCGCAGGCTCCCTCCTTAAGCGCAGTCAGCGCGGCCCTGATGAACCGCATCAGGGCCGCTCAACGATAAGGAGCCGCCCGTGACCGTCACCCCCGCCCTCACCCGCCGCAGCACGCCAGGCCCGCTTCACGCGACCTTGCTCGCCGGTACCGTCCCGCTGTTTCTCGGCGCCTTGCTGAGTGACATTGCCTACTACCAGACCTACCAGATTCAGTGGAGCAACTTCGCCGCCTGGCTGATCGCCGGCGGCCTGGTGTTCTGTGGGCTGGCGTGGTTGTTTGCGCTGGTCAACCTGTTGCGGGCCGACCGCAAGGCCGGGCGCCCCACGGTGTACTTCCTGCTGTTGTTGGTGACCTGGGCACTGGGCCTGGTCAATGCCTTTGAACATGCGAAGGATGCCTGGGCGGTGATGCCGTCGAGCCTGGTGCTCTCCGCGATCGTGACCCTGCTGGCCTGCGTGACCACGTGGGTCGGGCTGACCCACCTGCGTTCGGGAGGTGACCAATGAAGCATTCCAGCGCATTGACGGTGTTAAGCATGGCGATGCTGTTGAGCGCCTGCGGCGGCGAAGCTGACAGCACTCAAGCCCGCGGTCCCGACCCCAAGCTGCCGGAGCCCCAACGCGGCCTGTTGCCCAGCATGAAGATTGCCGAACCGGTGGCCTGGGGCGAACAGAAACCCACGGTGCCTGAGGGTTACAGCGTCACGGCCATCGCCACCGACCTGCGAATCCCGCGCCAGACCCTGGTGCTGCCCAACGGCGACATCCTCGTCGCCGAAGGCCGCGGCGGCAGCGCGGCGAAGCTCAAGCCCAAGGACGTGATCGCCAGTGTGATCAAGGCCGAGGGCAACACCAAGGTCAAGGGCGGCAACCGCCTGACCCTATTGCGGGATGCCGACGGTGACGGCACCTACGAGCTGAAAACCGTGTTCGCCGACAACCTCAACGCGCCTTACGGCCTGGCCTTTGCCGACGGTAAGCTGTACGTGGCCAACCAGGACGCACTGGTGCGCTTCGACTATCAAGACGGCCAGACCAAAGCCAGCGGCCCGCCCACCACCGTCACCGACCTGCCCGCCGCGATCAATCACCACTGGACCAAATCCCTGGCGATCAGCCCCGATGGCCGCTCGCTGTATGTGGGCATCGGCTCCAACAGCAACATCACCGAGCGCGGCATGGAGGTCGAGATTGACCGGGCGATGGTTTGGCAGATCGACGCCGCCACCGGCGCCCACAAGCCTTACGCCACGGGCTTGCGCAACCCCACCGCCCTGACCATTCAGCCGGGCTCCGGCCAGGTGTGGGCGGTGGTCAACGAGCGGGATGAGCTGGGCCCGGACCTGGTGCCGGATTACCTGACCTCGGTGCGCGAAGGCGCGTTTTACGGCTGGCCCTACAGCTACTGGGGCCAGAACGTCGACACCCGCGCCCAACCGCAGAACTCGACCAAGGTCGCCGCCGCGATCAAGCCGGATTACAGCCTCGGCTCCCACGTCGCCGCACTGGGCGTCGATTTTTCGATCCCGGCCATGGGCGAGAAATATGCCGACGGCGTATTCGTGGGCGAGCACGGCAGTTGGAACCGCGATAATCCGGTGGGCTACAAGGTGATCTTCGTGCCGTTCAGCAACGGGCGGCCTGCGGGTGAACCGCTGGACTTCGCCACGGGCTTTCGTGGAACCGACGGCAAGACTCGCGGGCGGCCAGTGGGTGTGACGGTTGACCCGCGGGGGGCGCTGATCATTGCGGATGACCTGGCCAACACCGTATGGCGGGTGACACGCAATAAATAAGGCCTGAAGCGCCCAACGTGGTTGCCTTCCCATGGAGCGCGGCGGTACCTTCGCCGCACTCACGAACAGGAAGGTAACCGCAATGCCAGACACCACCGACAACGGCTTCTACGATCGCGCCGACGCGCACATCGAGCTGTCCAACGAACAGTTCAAGGCGTTCGCCGACCTGGGCAAAGTCAGCGCCTCGATGATGTTTGGCACCACCCGCTTCAACGCCTGGGTCAGCGCACGCAGTTTTAAATCGGGCGAAGAGATGGCCCAGGCGCGTGAGGCGATGCTGAAGTATTTCTGTGATCAGTACCGGATGATGCTGGAGGACAACCTTGATGATCACATCAGTAACTTCAGCAAATACATGCTGGTCAAGGCACCTGAATAAGCCGGTTTTCTCCCCTCAAGGCGAGGTCAGTGTGATCAGGTACTGCCCTGAGTTCACCGGCTTCCCTTGGCCATCCACCAACGCGTATTGCTGCTGGTAATAGCGGTCTCCCCGGCCGCTGTCGGCCACCAGCTTCACGTTCACGACGCTGTGATCGAGGGCTGTGACCGAGCCTATCGGCTGCACGCTGCGCACGCTGATGGCGCTGCCGCGTGCGGACGTCGGGCAGTTGTTGAGCGTCATCCCGTGGGCCACGGCGAGCGGTGTGCAAGACGCCTCGACGATGCTGCCGTGAAACGTGATGACACCCTGCCCTACCGAGCCTGCAGCCATGCAGGCACCGGACAGGCTGAACAACAGGCCAACATGGATTGCAGACAGTCTCTTGATGCGCATGCCGATACTCCCGGGGTGATAAAGCCTATGCCCCGGGTTATCGGCCGAGTGGCGGGTTATTTTAAGATTTGTCTGATGTTAGAAGCGGATGTTCCAGAGACTTTGGACATATCAGTGCCCGGCTGCCGCTGGCTTGCCGTGCGCCCTATGCCCCGGTTTGAAGCCATGGAATCGCGCGCACCACGCAATCCCAAAACCCACCGCCAACAACACCAACATCGCCCATGGGAAAGAGGCTACACCCCAGGTATCGAGCAATACCCCACCCACCACGCCACTCCCGGCAATCGCGCTGTTCCACGCCACCACATTTAGCGACAGCGCCACATCGGCCCCGTCCCCGGCCGCGTCCGCCAATGCCGTTTGCAGCAACGTTGCCGCGCCGCCAAAACTCAGGCCCCACACCGCCACACCGAAGTAAATCACGCCCTGCACCTGCGCCAGAAAACCGAACGCCAGGCACGTCGCCGCAAAGCCCGCCAGGCTCACCAACACCGTGTTGCGCAACGCTGCATCCACCAATCTGGCGGTCACCCAAATCCCGACCAGCGCCGCCACGCCAAACACCAACAGCACCAGGTCCACCCGGTCCACCAGCCCCGCCGGCGCCACAAACGGGGCGATGTAGGTGTAGAGAATGTTGTGGGCGAGCATCCAGGCAATCACCACCGCCAGCACCGGCCGCACACCCGGCGTGGTCAGTACCTTGCGCA
This sequence comes from Pseudomonas sp. IPO3778, assembly GCF_013386825.1. Classification (GTDB taxonomy): domain Bacteria; phylum Pseudomonadota; class Gammaproteobacteria; order Pseudomonadales; family Pseudomonadaceae; genus Aquipseudomonas. The sequence goes on along the minus strand of NZ_JACARC010000083.1, from coordinate 15,756 downwards.
GGGGCATGCGCTGATGGGCCGACTGGCCGGGGTAGTCCGGCACCTTCACCAACACCCACACAATCAACACCAACGTCAGCGCCGACATGATGCCGAACGTCGTGCGCCAGCCCACCAGCCCGCCCAGCCAGGTGCCCAGCGGCACCCCGAGTGACAGCGCAATCGGCGTGCCCACCATGGCCAGCGCCAAGGCCTTGCCCTGTTGATGGGGCGCCACCATGCGCCGCGCATACCCGGCCAATAAACTCCACGCCAGCCCCGCCGCCATCCCGGCCAGGAACCGCGCCAGCAGCGTCAGCCCATAGTGGGACGACAGCGCGGTGATGGAATTGAACAGCAGAAAGCCGACGATGGTCAGCAGCAGCACATTGCGCCGACGCCAGCCGCGGGTGGCGATGGTCAGCGGGATCACCGCCAGCACCGAGCCAAGCGCATAGGCGGTCACCATCTGCCCGGCCATGGACGCTGAAATCGACAGGCCGTCGCTGATCAGCGGCAACAGGCCCGCCGGCAGGGTTTCGGTGACGATGCAGATAAAGCCGGTCATGGCCAGGGCGAGCAAGGCGCCGATGGGCAAGCGGTCGGGAACGGCATCTGCCGATAAGGTGGTTGAGGGGGTCACAGGGAAACTCCTTGAAGAAGAGGACTTAAATACCGATCGATATAAATGTTGGGCGCCCCTCGCAGCATTGTCAACGACTTATGTATCGACTAGTATTTATCTCATCACCCAAGAGGATTTCCCCATGGCGCAGATGGGCCGCCCCCGCACCTTCGACCGCGACCAGGCCGTGGAACAGGCCATGCACCTGTTCTGGCAGCACGGTTACGACGCCACGTCCCTGAGCCAGTTGAAAGCCGGACTGGGTGGCGGCATCTCCGCGCCGAGTTTCTACGCCGCGTTCGGCTCCAAGGACGCGTTGTTCCAGGAATGCGTGCAACGCTATCTGGCCACATTCGCCCAGGTCACCGAATGCCTGTGGGATGACAGCCTGCCGCCGCGCCAGGCCATCGAGACCGCGCTGCGCCAATCGGCGCGCATGCAGTGTGAAGACGGCCACCCCAAAGGCTGCATGGTGGCCCTGGGCGTGATGAGCGCGCCCTCCCCCGAGAGCGCACACGTGACCCACGCGCTGACCCATTCGCGGGAGCGCACACGAGCGGGCATCGTGCATTGCGTGGAGCGCGGCATCCGTGCCGGTCAGTTACCGGCCGAGACCAACGCCCGCGCCATGGCCACGGTCTACGACAGTTTCCTGCAGGGCGTGTCGATCCTCGCCCGGGATGGCGTGGACGCCAGCGCCATCGACGCCGCCATTGGCCGACTGATGCTGACCTGGGACTTATCCGCCGCTACAGTGCCGCCCACTCGGCGCGATGCTCCAGCAGAAAGTCCACAAACGCCCGCACCCGATGGGGCACGTAACGACCGTGGGGATACAGCAAGGTAAACGGCCGCGAGCGCCCGCTATAAGGCTGCAACACCTCCACCAGGCTGCCGTTGGCCAGCTCGTCCTCGACGATGAATTTGTAGGTCTGGAACAGCCCGGCGCCATGCTTGGCCAGGGTCACGCCACCCAGCACATCGTCGGAGCAGCTGTACCCGGCCTCGCCGGCAAATTCCCGCTCCTTGCCGTCAGCCTGGAACAGCCAGGCAATACGCCGCCCGTTGCTCGGCAGCTCGTACTGGATGCACTCATGGGCCGGCAAATCCTCCAGGGTCTGGGGCGTGCCGGCGCGCTGCAGATACGCCGGCGATGCAACCACCACCAGCTTGGCGTCTTCCAGCAAGCGCGCGATCAGCGTCGAGTCCGGCTGGGCGCGCACGCGGATCGCCAGGTCATAGCCTTCGGCGACAAAATCGATGTTGCGGTTGCTGATGTGGATATCCACGGTGACTTGCGGGTACAGCGCGCGAAATGTCGGCAGCAGCGGCAGGATCCGGTGATGGCCGTAGGTGGTCGGGATACTGATGCGCAACAGCCCGGACGGCACCGATTGGGCGCCCATCATTTCCTGCTGGGCTTCCACCAGTTGGGTGAGGGCCTGGCGGCACTGTTCGAAAAACGTCCGCCCGCCATCGGTCAGGCGGATGCTGCGGGTGGTGCGCACAAACAGCCGGGAACCCAGGCGTTCTTCCAGCCGCGAGATGCTGCGACTCACCGCTGCCGGGGTCACGCCCGCTATCTGGGCGGCCGCGGTGAAGCTGCTGGCCTCGGCAGCCAGGCAGAACAGCTCGATGCTGCCCAGCTGCAAGTCGTCGAAATGGCGCTTCATGATTGATTACACCGGGTATCTATTGAGGGATTCACCTGCTCTATTTATCAGTACCGGCCACATAAATACAGCTCACCCCTTGCCCGGTGCTTGCTTTAATTCAACACAGCCCGCTAATCTTGCGAATAATTCTTATCCGCAGACACTCCCGCCATGTCCGCCAGCGACCTTCCCTTGAACCAGGCCGTCCATAGGCTCTATGCCGAGCACCATGGCTGGTTGTTCGGCTGGCTGCGGAAAAAGCTCGGTTGCCCGCAAAACGCGGCGGACCTGTCCCATGACACCTTCGTGCGTATCCTCGCCTCCCGCGATGCCCTGGGCGGCATGCGCGAGCCCCGGGCGTTCCTCACGACCACGGCGCGCCACTTGATCATCGACCGCGCCCGCCGTCGTCAGATCGAGGATGCGTACCTGCGGGAACTGGCGCTGACCGTCGACCTGTTGGAAAGCTGCCAGCAATCACCGGAACAGATCCTGCTGACCCTGGAAGCCCTGGAGCAGATTGCGTTCGTGCTCGACGGCCTGGCGCTGAATGCCCGGCAGGCGTTCCTGATGCATTTCCTGGAGGGGCTGCGCCAAAGTGAGATCGCCAGCCGCCTGGAGATTTCCGAGCGCATGGTGCGCAAACACCTGATGAACGCCCTGGTGCACTGCCACCACGCGCTGGATGTTTGAGCCCATGCTCGATTCCCCACAGAGCCTCGACGAGCAAGCCGCCAATTGGCTGATGCGCCTGCATGACGGCAACCTCAGCGAACGCGAGCGCCAGCAGTTCGAACAGTGGAAAGCTCAGGACCCGCACCACGCCGCCGCGATAGAGCGGCTGCAAGGCTTCGTCGGCCGCTTGCAGGCGTTGCGCCCGCAACACGCGCCGGTGCAGGCCGCGCTGGAGGCGGCGCGGGTGAAGCGTCGGAGCAGCCCCGCCGGCCGGGTGGTGCTCGGCCTGATGCTGGCCCTGGCCCTGGCCTTGCTGCTGCGCAGTTATCCGCCGAGTTATTTGCTGGCCGACCAGCGCACCGCGCCGGCCGAGTGGCAACGTATCGACCTGGACGACGGCTCACAGTTGATCCTCAGCGGCAACAGCGCGGTGGACCTGACCTTCAACCCGCAACAGCGCCAGGTAAAACTGCTGCGCGGCGAGATCCTCGTGCAGGTGGCCCACGATGCGACGCGGCCATTTATCGTGGTCACCGAAGACGGGCAGATGCGCGCCCTCGGCACCCGCTTCACGGTCAAGCGCGAGGCACCCGGCACGCTGCTGACCCTGCTTGAATCGAAGGTCGCCGCCCAGGATGCTCACCATCATCCGGCCGTCGAAGTCAGTGCCGGTGAACAGGCACGGATTACCCCGCAAGCTGTCACGCGGCTGGGCCATGTCGACACCCGGGCCACCAACGACGCCTGGCAGTACCACCAACTGGTGGTCCAGGACCGGCCGCTGCCGGAAGTGCTCGATGAACTCGCCCGCCAGTACGGCGGCCACCTGCAGTTTGATCGCAAGCAACTGGCCGACTTGCGGGTGTCGGCCGTGCTGCCGCTGGATGAACCTCGGCGTGCGCTGCAACTGATCAGCGACGCCTTCCCGGTACGGGTGCGCTCGTTCAGCCCGCTGTGGCTGAAGATCGAGCGCGAAAAATAAATCCGCGCGCCGGGTTCCGCTTTTTGCAATCGCCCCGTCAAGGAAGAAAGCACCTCATCACAGGAACCTCTTCCATGCCACCGGACTTCACCGTTTCGCGCCATCCCCAGCGCTCTTTCGTGCCCCTTGCCCTGGCGATCAACCTGGCCACGTTTTCGCTGCTCGGCCTCGGCCTCAGCGCACCGGTGGCGGCCCAGAGCGAGGTGCAGCGCTACGCCATTGCGCCCGGCGCCCTGGGCCCGGCGTTGAACCTGTTCGCCCAGCAGGCCCGCGTGGCGTTGCTGTTCGATGCGCGCAGTGTTGCCGGCCTGAGCACCGCCGGGTTGCAGGGTGAATTCGCCGTCAACCAGGGCTTTGCCCTACTGCTGCAGGGCAGTGGTTTCCAGGCGGTGCAAGGTGCCAACGGGTTTGTGCTGGCGCCGGTGAGCAGCGCCACCGGCTCACTGGAACTGGCGCCCACTTCCGTGACCGGGCTGACCGAAGCAGCCTCCACCGAACACGTCAAAGGCTATGTGGCCACCCGCAACCTGAGCGCCACCAAGACCGACACACCGATCATCGAAACCCCGCAATCACTGTCGGTGGTCACCAGCGACGAGATCCGTGATCGGCAATCGGAAACCCTGTCCCAGACCCTCGACCTGACCCCCGGTTTCACCAGCCAGCCCACCAGTTTCAACCGCACGTCCGACCGCTTCCGCATCCGGGGCTTCGACGTCGAATCCGCCACCGGCGGCTCGCTGCGTGACGGCCTGCGCCTGCAAAACAACTCCTATGACGGCGTGCAGGAACCCTACGGCCTGGAACGCGCCGAAGTGATTCGCGGCGCGGCCTCGGTGCTCTACGGCCAACTGTCGCCGGGCGGGCTGATCAACACCGTCAGCAAGCGCCCGAGCCAGACGCCCTACCACGAAGTGAACGTGCAGGCCGGGCAAAACGATCGCAAGCAATTGTCCGCCGACTTCACCGGCCCCCTGGGTGACAGCGACACCTTGAGCTACCGCCTGACCCTACTGGACCGCAAGAGCGACACCAGCGCCGACCATATCAACAACGACAAGGTCTACGTCGCCCCGGCCCTGACCTGGCGCCCGGATGACGACACCTCGCTGACCCTGTTGTCGTTCTACCAGAAGACCGAGACCCGCTTCTCGGCGCCACTGCCCTATCAGTTGGTCAAGGGCGTGGGCGACGGCACGTTCCAGATTGGCCGCCACGACTTTATCGGCGACCCGAACTACGACGAAATGAACGGCGAGATGTCGGCGTTGGGCTACGAGTTCGAGCACCGGTTCGACGAGCACACCCGCATCAGCAACAAGCTGCGCTATTACCAGTCGGAGGTGACCTGGCGTTACCTGCAAGTGAACGCCACGCCCGCCTTCATCGCGACAGCGCAAAACACCGGCATCCTGCGCCGCCAGTACAGCGACCGCGTCGAACGTTCCCGTGGCCTGGCCAGCGACACCAACCTCGAAAGCAAATGGCAATTCGGTGATTGGCAGCACACCTTCCTGTTGGGCTTCGACGGCTATGACACCAGTTACGACTCCCACAACTTCCGTGGCAATGCACCGTCGTTGAACCTGGCGAACTACATCAACAACCAGCCGGTGGTGGTCAACCGCGCCCCGAACACCGACCGTGGCTCCCAGATCGACACCCTGCAAAAAGGCGTGTATTTCCAGGACCAGATCACCTTCGACGAGCACTGGATTGCCGTACTCGGTGGCCGCCACGACTGGGCCGACCAGGACACCGAACTGTTCCGCAACGCCGCCCAAACCAGCCAGAGCGACGAGGCCACCACCTGGCGTGCGGGGCTGGTGTACAAGGCTGACAACGGCCTGGCGCCTTACCTGAGCTACAGCGAGTCATTCTTTCCGGTGGCAGGCGTGGACAAGGCAGGGCAAGCGTTTGTGCCCACCGAAGGCAAGCAATACGAAATCGGTATTCGCTACCAACCCGAAGGCAGCGCCACCCTGCTGAGCGCCGCCGTGTATCAGTTGGTGCAAAAAAACGTACTGACCCAGGACCCCACCGATATCACCTATTCGGTGCAAACCGGCGAAGTACGCTCCCGAGGCCTGGAGCTGGAGGCCAAGACCGAAGTCACGCCGAATCTCAGCCTGATCAGCTCTTACGCCTACATCGACGCCCGGATCACCAAAAGCAACATCGCCAGCGAAGTCGGCCAGCGCAGCGAAGACACGCCCTACCACCAGGCCGCCCTCTGGGCCGATTACCGCCTGGCAGAACTCGGCTTGCCGCAACTGCGCATCGGCGGTGGCGCGCGCTACAAAGGCACCACCCAGGCCTCGGGCGTGCCGTCAGAAATGCCCGCGTATACGCTGTATGACGCCCGCGCCAGCTACGAGATCGACCCCCACTGGGAAGTCGCGCTCAACGCCAACAACGTCACCAACAAACGCTACACCTACTGCGAATTCGCGATTTGCCGGTATGGCGATGAGCGCCAGCTGGTCAGTTCGGTGACGTATCGCTGGTGAGTGTGAGGCGCCCGGCGACTGCGAGCGCTACGGGTATGGCTGCCTGATCGGCAACCTGGCTGCCGAGATGAGCATGCGCCACGACGACGTGCGCAACACCCTGGTGGATATCCTGGCGGAATGGGCCCTGCCGTTTGCGCAGCTGGTGCGCGAGGGCGTGGCCTCCGGAGAATTTCGCGCCGGGCTTGATCCCGACGCCACGGCGCGCTTTTTGATCAATGCGCTGCAAGGCAGTGTGCTGCGCGGCAAGGTGGACCGCACCACCGAGCCCTTCGACGATTTCCTCGCGCTGGCCGCCACGTTACTGCGGGCGGATGCGTGACAGCAGCGCCTCACCCAGTGCTTCGGGCCGCCCGCTGAACAAGGTTTGCAGCGGCTGCGGTGATTCCAGGTGGCAATACAGCGCACTGCGCTCGCCGTAATTGCCCGCCAGGCGCACCGCCGCCTGCACGTACTGTTCATGGGTGTGGGCAATCGTCCAGTCGGGCAGGCCGACACGGCGGAACAGGCCCTCGTCGATATGCTCGAACACCTGCGGGCCGGTCTTGCACACCCCCGGCAGGCCGACCGTCAGGGCGTCGATGATGCCGTTGGTGTTGCCGAACGGGAACGGGCTGAGGAACAGGTCGCAGCGATTGAGGGTGGCCATGTACTCCGGGTACGGCTGGTGCGGGTACACCGTGGCATCACCCACGTAACGCTCGATCAGACGCACCAGCTGCGGGAACAACAAGCCCTGGGCCTGGCCCACCAGAAAGTGAAAACGTACGCGCTTGCCGGTCTCCCGCAGGGTGCTCAGGGCAATGGCCTGGCAGGCGCGCAGGAAGGTCGGGTTGAGTTTCATGGTAGTCGCTGCGATGGCGATATTCACCACCGGCGAGTCGACCCGCTCCAGGCGTGGCAGCTCGACGTTGATGGCCGACGGTCGATACGGTTGGCCATCGGCAGGCAAGCGCAACAGGTGCTCGCTGAAGCAGGCGGGGTCGCCGACAAAATCCTCTTCCACGCTGATGCAGTCGATATGCCGCGACCCCGTGGTTGCCGGGTGCCCCAGCGCCGCCACCTGCAACGGCGCAAAGCGCAGGTTGCTGGCAAACAGCGTGATCTGGAACATGCCGACACTGGGCATGTAGAACACCTCGGGCCGGCGTGTTTCGGCGAGTGCCGTCAGTTCCCGCAGGCAGGCGAACAGGTCGTCCGGCTGGGCCAATTCGATAAACTCATCGAACACGTCACGCCCCAGGGCATCCACATTCGCGCCATAACCCACCGCGACCACATGAAAATCCCGGCGCGCCGCCTGCAGCGTCAACGAGTGGGTGCGGTAGATCGAATGCCCGCCGGAAAACCATTCCAGCAGCACCAGCATCAATGGTTTTTGCCGGGCGACCGGCGCTTGTGGCGCCACACTGCGGATGCCCACGCTGGCCAGCTTGCGTTCGATCAGCGTATTGATCGAGGCCTTGATGCGGTGCCGTTCCGGCAGGTCGGCGTAGCTGCAATGCATGTACACGTCGTGCAGCACGTTCAGCGGCAATGCGTCGAGGCTGTCGAGTTGTTCAAGGCGCCCCGGCAACCACGCCAGCAGTGCCTCGCGCTTGGAGTGGGCCGCCGGGGTGCCGAGAAAGCGTGGCGACATCAATGCCATGAACAGCGCCGCCGCCAACGTCGGGTTCTGCGCCCACAACAATTCCACATCCAGCGGCAACTGCGACTCGGGGGAATACAGCAGGCAGAACTTCACCAGGTCCTGTTCGGCAATCCGGTAATCACCGCCCGGACCCAACAGGTTCAGCGAGCGCAGGATGTGGTCACAGTTGACGAACGCGCTGGCGGCAAACAGTGACGACAGCCAGCGTTGCAGGTTGATGAGCTGGCCAAAACCGCTGGGGCTGATGCTGAAGCCGGGGTCGGAGAACAACGCGCTGATGGCGCTGGTGAGCCGGGTCAAGACGTGGCTCTCCAGCTCGCCCGGGCTGATCGCCGGCGACACCGACAGCGAGAACTGCTCGGACAATTTGCCGTAGTTGCGATCGATCAATTGCAGCAGGCGCACCAGCTCCCGCGCACCACCTTCGTGGTCGCGGGTGTAGCACAGGTATTCGAAGGTCTCGAGGGAAAACACCGGTTCACTCATCGGGTTTGCGCCACGTCGATCTTCACCTCGTCGGCGGCGCTGCCCACCGCCGTCAGGTGATAGTCGGGTGCCAGCGGCTTGCTCCAGGCGCCGCCCACCGCTTGCGCCTGCTGGTACTGGCGCGTGGGTTCGCTGGCGGTATCCAGCAGCCCGTTGTGGACCAGGCCATCCCGGCTGATCAGCACCGCGCCACTGCCGCTGGCGTTCAGGGTGGTGACGTCGTCGGTGTGGGTGATGTAGTTATCGGTGGGCGTGTCGAGGTCGAGGCGCAACACGCCATCAGCCACCTGCAGCAGGTTATTGCCGTGGTCAAAACTCAAGGCCGCACCGCCGCGGCTGCTGCCGTTGAGGGTGATATTGCCGCCGGCGCCGGTCATCACGTTGTTGTAACCCTTGGCATTGGTGGCGCTGAAGGACACCCCGGCGCCCGAGCCTTGCGCCGTGCCCAGCAGGCTGATATCGCCGCTGCCGGAGAGGACATTAACCCCATTGCCCGGGCCCGACGCACCGCTGCGAATACTCAAGCCCGCCGCACTGGAGGCCGACCCGGTGCGCCCGTTCAACGTGATGTCGCCGTTGACCGTCGACACATTGATCACCGAGCCGGTGCCGGTGGAGTTGAGGGTGGTGCCCGCATCACCGGCGCTGCTGCCGTCGATAAAAATGTCACCGCCCTGGGCCGCGTTCAGCGTGACCACACCGGTGCCCGAAGACGCGATAAACACCCCACGCCCGGAGCCGCTGCTGCCTTCAATCGTCAAGGTGCCGCCACTCACGCTGAGGGTTTGCGCGGAGGTCGCCGCCGTCGAACACACCAGCACACCGGACCCCGACACCGCACTGCCGCGCAGGGTGACATTGCCGGTGCCGCTGGCCGCGATGGTGTTGCTGGTGCTGAAAATCCGCGTGCCGTTGCCGCTGCCCAGGTTGGTGCTGTCCACCGTGATCGAGCCTGCGCCCGACGTCAGCACTTTGCTGCCGCCGGTGAGCACAAACGCATCGCCGGTGCCGGTGCTGCTGGCTTGCAACGCGGTGAGGCTGATGTTGCCGCCACCGGCATCAATGGTGCTGTTACTGAGGGTGATCGCCGTCGCGGTGGAGCCCGCCGCCAGTGTCGATGACGTGGCGCCGCGCAGGTTCACGTTGCCGCCTTTGGTGGTAATCCTCGTGCCGTTGCTCAGGGAAATCCCCGTGCCGTTGCTGACGTTGGTGCTGGCCCAGGCCTGGTCCGGTTGCACCGCGCCGCTGATGGTGAGGTTGCCGCCGTTGGTGCTGATGGTCGCGTTGCTCAGCGCCACCGAACCGTTGCCGCTGTTGTTGAAGTTGGAATACAGCGACACGTTCAAGGTCTTGCCGTCAGCCGCGCTGATGCTGGTATTGGTCATCACGATATTGCGGTGAGCCTGCAAGGTCAGGGTCGAATTGCCCACGCCCTTGACGTTGTCCAGCACGTTGATGTCCCCCGACGTGCCGGCCCCCGAGGAGGTGCACACGAGGATATTTGCGCCTTCCGACAGCGACGCGTTGAGGGTCGCCGAACTCAGGTTGGAACTGCCGCCGGCATTCGGGGTGAACGGCGAACTGGACGAGGTGCCGCTGCTCGCCCCCTTGGTGATGTTGATGTTGAACGGGTCGATCAGCCAGGTGCCGCCCTGGCCGGACACGGCGCTGAGGTCGACGATGCCGGCGATCTCCAGGGTGTGCCCGGAGGTTTCCACCAACCCGCCACGGCCCTGGCTACCGGCGGCGCTGACGCTGATGCCGCCGTAAAACTGGGTGCTGTCTTTGGACCACAGGATCACCTTGCCGCCGTCGCCGCTGCTCAACGCGTTGGCGCTGATGCGCGCGTCCTGGCCCATGAAGGTGCTGTCGGCCTCATGCACGCCGCCACCGCCCTGATAGTCGCCGCCCATCAACACCGTGCCGCCGCCAACGTCACCGTCGGCATTGATCCGGCCGTTATCGAACAGGCCGACGTACTGCCCGGTCATGGTCACGTTACCGCCCCGCTCGCCCGCATTGCGCCCGGACACGTCAAGCACGCCGCTGTTGACCACCACGCCGTTGCTGCCACCGTCGAGAATGATCCGGCCATTGCGCTGCTCCAGGCTGCGCGCCTCGATCACGCCTTCGTTGTTCACCACATTGCTGAGCATCGCCTGGGAGTCCCGGGCGCTCATGGCCACGGTCCCGCCGTTGGCACTCAACAGCCCGCGGTTGATCACGCTGGCGCCCATCGCCGGGTCGTTGACTTCCAGGTTGATCAGCCCGTCGCCGTTGAAGTCAAGGGTGATTTTCTCGCCACCGCCCAGCACCACCGAGCCCAGCCGCGCAACCACCGTGCCTTCGTTCAACACCTGGCTGCCGAGCAGCGCGACACTGCCACCGTCCTTGGCGTTGATCGTGCCCTGGTTGATCACCGCGCCTTTGCCCTGCCCGGCAAATACGTTTTTACCGGCCAAGAAATCACTGTTGGAAATGTCCAGGGAGCTGGCCACCAGCCCTCCCACATCCACCATCGAACCGGCGCCAAACAGCACGCCCGAAGGGTTGATCAGGAACACCTGGCCGTTGGCATTCAGGTGCCCGAGGATCTGCGAACCGTCGCTGCCGGTGACGCGGTTGAGGGCGATCGACGAGGCCCCCGGTTGCAGAAAATTGACCTGGGCACCGCTGCCGATATTGAAGGTGTCCCAGGTGGCGATCAGCTTGTCGCTGCCCTGGTGCACGGTCATCACATTGCCGTTGCTGGTGATGGTGCCGCTGCCGGCGATCACCTGGCCGTTGGTGGGCAAGGCGTTATTGTCGAGCGCCATCGCTGGCATCGGGGTCAGGCTGTACAGCGCGCAGAGCACGGCAAAACTCAAGGGTTTGAGAACAGGCAGCGCGGTTTGAATGGGTGGTTTGTTCACAGCCTTCTCCTCAGAACGAATAGTTGATGCCAGTGCCGATGGCGCTGATGGTGGTGCCCGCACCGGGCGAGTAGCCGCTGGCTGCGGTGACGCCGGTGAGGGCGAAGTTGTAGTTGGCCAGGGAGTTGTTTTTCAACAGCACGTACTGACCGAACAGGTCGATGCGCTGGGTCAGCTTGTAGTTGGCGCCGACCGCGTATTGGGTAGCCCCCATGCCGTGGGTATCGCAGTCGGGTGCGGCCGCGCCGATCATCTCGCACTTGCCAGGCAGGGCCTTGCCGTAGGTGGCCTTCAAGGTCCAGGCGCCGATCTTGTGGGAGGCGCCTACCAGATAGGCGCGGCGACGGTAGCGCGACAGGTCGCTGGAGGTGGTGCTGGTGTTGACCACCCCGTCTTCGGAGTAGGACAGGTCATCGGCGATCACCGACAGTTCGGTGTCGCCAAAGTCATAGCCCAGGCCATAGCGGAAGCTGAAATCGTCCGACGAGGTGCCGTCGGTGACATGGGTGCTGCTGCCCAGGCCCCGGGCGTTGCGGCCCAGGTCGGCAATGCCGAAATAGTTGATGTGCCGCTCGGCCGCGAACACGGCGGTGAAACCACCGTTGTTGTAGGTCAGGCTGGTGCCGTAGATGTAGCCCTTGTCCACGTCATTGGCCACGCTCATGCCGTTGTTCGAATACGCCAGTTTGAGCTGCAGGCCGTTCCAGACCGGCGTCCAGTACTCCACCACGCCGGACTGCCGCCGGTTGAACGCGGCATCGCCATTCACCGCCGTGTCGTCATAGCTTTGCGGACCGTTGACGTTCGTCGACAGCCCCGCGCTGAAGCCCGGCGAGCCAATGATGTTGAAGTACGCGGCGCTGGTTTTGCCGTTGAACGGGTCGAGGGTGGTGGTGGCTTCCTTCATCGGCATGTCCCACACGCCATACAGCAGCGTGCCGTAATCGGTGTTGTTGAAGGCGGCACCGGTATTGCGCAACTTGGTGCTTGGGGAGGCCGATGGGTTCACCGATTTATCGTCGCTCGCGGTGTAGTTCATCGAGATGCCGTATTCCAGTTGCCAGAGCAATTTCCAGTCGTCACTCAGGCCGTAGCCGCCGTGTACCCCGATGGCCGATACGTTATCCCGGGCACGCCAGAAGCTCGACATGTTGCGCCCGTTCGGGGTGGCCAGCCGGTTCTGGTTGGCGGGTGCGGCGGCCGTGGCGCCGTGACGGTCGACGTATTCGGGAACGATGCCGAAGTCGCCGTAGATCACCGTGTCGGTCTCGGCCACGGCAAAGTCTTCACCTTTGGAACCGAGGTCGCTGGCCAGCCCGGCAAATGCCTGGGGCGACCCGGTCACCGAGAACCACAGGCGCTTGGCGGCGCGGTCATCGCTGGTGGGGTCGTCGCCCGGGGAAAACGCCAGGCTGGCATTCATCACCAGGTCGCGGTGGTAGAGGTTCACCCCCAGCCCATAACCGTAGCGGCTCAGGTGGTTTTCGCTGCTGTCCCATGGGTCCTTGTTGACCCGCACTTTACCAGCGTCGGCAAACAGCGTGCCTTCGGCGATGGCCCCGGAAAAATTGCCGAGGTATTTGCGCAGCTCAAGGCGGCCCAGCACGCCTTCGTCGCCGGCCACTTCGCCCACCGGGTAAGCGCGCACGCCGTTGGGGCCGCCGAGGCTGAGTTTTTCCGAGGCGTCGAGGTTCTTGTCGGCCCATTGGGCGGTTACCGAGCCGAACAGCGAGTAGCCGTTGCCGATGGTTTGCAGGCGGCTGAAGGTGAAGTTGGTCTTCTGGTAACGGCCTGCCGCCTTGGCCGTCAAGGCATCCAGTGCGGCATCGGTGGCGGTGTTTTTATCCAGGTCACCGATGCCGTAGGACAGGCTCCAGACGTTGCTGCCCTGCCAGTCATCCCGCCAGTTGCCATAGAGGGTGGCGCTGCGAAACACCGCGGCTTTGTCCACGGAAAAACCGCCGGCGCTGTCTTCGAAACGCCGGTGGTCCTCACTCAGGTTGAAGCTGATGTTGTTGTCCCGCGAGCGCAGCAGCGAGCTGTTGATAAACACCGACGAAACCTCGGCGGTGCCGCCGGCGTTGACGCCCTTGAGGTTCTTGCCGATCGAGTATTCCAGCTCCGCATAGTTGGCGCCCACCGAGAGGCCGGTGGCACCCAGGGGCTGCTGGTAGCCGACCCCCTTGATCTCCAGGCCCTCGAAGGAGGTCTGCGAGTTGACGGTAAAACTGTCGCCCACCCCGAACGCATCGTTGAGGCTGACGCTGGACGTGAGCCGGTTGGAGCCGGTGTAGTAGTTGCCGTAGTTATCGATGGCCGCCCGCGCGGTGATGGCGGTCATTTCGCTGAGCTTGAGCACGATGTCCGCCGCGCCCGGTTGCTGCGATGGCCGCAGAATCGCGCGCACGGCCACCCCGGTGATGTCCGACAGGCGCAGCAGCACGCGCTCCAGGTCCTGCTCACGGATGATCGTGCCCGCCGGCAAGGCGTCGACAAACTGCTGTTGCACACCGGGGCGCAGGCGCACGTTGGCATCCGGCAGCGTACTGACCTGGCCGATCACCCCTTCGGAAATGCCGAGGGTCACCTGGCCGTTTTGAATGTCCTGGGCCGGCAGGTACGCCCGGGCCACCAAATAACCGCGTGCACGGTACAGCGCGGTGACCCGTGAGGCGGCTTCACGCAGACCGTCAAGCCCGAGGGTTTGCCCGGTGTACGGCAGCAACTGCGCCTGCACGTCGGCATCACTGACTTGCTGGTTGCCTTGCACCGTAAAGCGCTGCACCACCAGCTTCACCGTCGAAGTGCTGGGCGCGCTTTGGGGTTCGTCATTCTGGCTCTCGATACGCACGCTGCCGGACTTGGCCGCCTGGCCACTCTCGGTGGGGCGCAGTACCGAACGGCTGGAATCGAACAGGGTGCCGGAGGACGGCAAGGTGTCCGCCTGGGCCTGCAGGGCGATCAGCGTGGCCGCCAACAGGGTCAAGCGGCCAGGCCCCAGGACGCGGCGCGCCCGGGTAAACGGGAGGTATGGGCTCATACAGTTCTCTTATTGTTTTTATCGAGACACAGTCGTGCGGCAGAAGGGGCGCTATCGGTATTACGGGAACACAATCCGGGCGACGTCTTTATCCCCCAACAACCGCGCGGCGTTGTGGCCAATGCCCGGGATCGTGTACTGCGGGTGGCGCAGCGGCACCTGCCATTTGCTCGACAGGAAGCCTTCGTAACGGACGTACGTCAGCTGGCGCTGGAGCCGGGATTCGCCCTGGTAATCGGCGCCGCAGGAGCTGTCCAGCACGCGGCTGTTGGGGTTGTTGTCCTGGGCACCCACGAGGTAGGTCACATCGCGAGCGGCGTAGCGGGTGAACAGTTGGCGACCGGTCAGGTGCTGCGCCTGCACGTACGCCGGGGCGCCTTCGAGGCCGTAGCGGTAGCGGTTGTAGCTGGGGCAAAGGATGCTGACGACGGGGGCGAACCCTGCGTCCTGCAGGCGGTTTTCGTCGACGTACAGGTAGTTCGACGGGCTGGCGATCACGTAGCGGATGGTCAGGCCGTGGGCTTTGAGTGCGGGATCGAGGTCGTTGAGCATGGCGTAGCGTTGCATCAACTGCGCGCCTGCCGAGTGGCTGACCATCACGATTTCCTTGAGTGCCGGGAATCGCTGGCGGTCGGAGAGGTAGCGCACTACGTCGTCGAGCACCTGGAAGGCGGGGATGCCCTTGTGGCCGTATTGGGATTCGATGCCGTGCATCCATCTGTCCCGGGGCCACAGGGGCATGTCGTCGCTGACGCCGGCGTCTTGTGGGGTGAGGAAGTTGGGGGCCAGCAGCAGGGTGCGTTCACCCTTGAGTTTGGCGTTGCCCAGCAGTTTGCGGCCGGTCTTGAAGTACTGGTCGGCGTCGCGTTGTACGCCGTGGACGATCACCACGGCGCGTTCGAGGGTTTTGGGCGGGTTGTAGAGGTCGGCGTTGGCGTAGATCAGGAACGGGTAGGCCTGGGCGTCGTGGCCCAGGCGCAGGACCTGGCGGGCGTCGGCGCCGCGCTTGTCACTGGTGTCGGTCTGGAGGTCGACTTTGGCGCAGCTGGTGACGGTGGTCATCAAGGCCATGCAGAGCAGTGCGGTGGCGAAGGTTTTGCTGCGCTTCATGTAGGCAGTTCTCTTGTTTTTTGAGAAGCCTATCAGGGTGGTTTGGCTATGAAAAATATCTAAATAATGCGGTTTGGATACTTTTTAGATATGGCGTTTTTGGGGGGGGATGGGGGCATATCCGTTGCTGC
>NZ_JACARC010000082.1 GCF_013386825.1 Pseudomonas sp. IPO3778 | reverse complement strand
AGCCTAGGCGAGGCACCGAGTGGTGGGGCAAAGACCTTTTGGTTACTTTTGGGGCGTTTGCCAAAAGTGACCCGCTGTAAGAGCGGAACCCTAAGCCGCCGTTACCGCAGCAACGGATATGTACACTCCCACCCCCGAGGCCAACCTCACTACTTCTCCCGCGAAATAAACCCCAACACCCCGGTATCCATCACCGGGTTAAAACGCACCCGGGTCGTAATGTCCTTCTCAATCTCCCGCATCGCCGCCTGCGGCAGCGTGGAGATATCAGCATCCTCCCGAATCCGTGCCGGCGTCACCGACGACGTCAAAAACGCCACCCCCCGCTGCACCGACCACGCCAATGCCACCTGCGCCGGCGTCTTCCGCACCCGCCGCGCAATACCGGTAATCACCGGCTCATCCAGCACCCGCGGCCTCATCCCATGCCCCAGCGGCGCAAACGCCAACACCACAATCCCGTGCTCCCTGCAGAACTCCAGCAACTCCCACTCAGGCAAATAGGGATGCGACTCCACCTGCACCACCGCCGGTTTTATCCGCGCCACCGCCACCAACTCCCGCAGCGTTTCCAGGGTAATGTCCGACAACCCGATGGACCTGCACCGCCCCTCATCCACCAGCCGTTCAAGCACCCGCCACGTCTCGATCAACGTCACACCCGAGTCATACAGCACATGCCCGAACGCATCCCGAGGATGCAGCTCATCACCCGGCAGAAACGCAAACGGCGTATGGATCATGTAGCAGTCGATCACATCCACCTGAAGCCTGCGGCAACTGGCCTCAAACGCCGGCACCACACGCTCGGGCCGGTGGTTGTTGTTCCACAGCTTGGTGGTGATGAACAGTTCCTCGCGCCGGATTTTGCCGGCCATCATCGCGTCGTGAAGCGCCGCCCCCACCTGCGCCTCATTGCCATACCGCTCCGCACAATCGAAATGGCGAAAGCCCGCCTCCAGTGCGTCCGTGACCGCCTGGGTGGTGGCCGTCATGTCCCTGAACAGCGTGCCAAAACCCACTCCTGGCATTGCCCCGGCGCCATGCACCAGAGGAAAACGGGTATCGCGAAGTGCATCGTAATAACTCATGTGTTGACTCCACTAGCGTTTGAAATCGTTGACCGAACGACCGCCGAGCGCCACGAACAGGCGCACCGTGTCGAGGTGTCGGGCGGTGCTCGCCCGGAGTTGCCCGAGCAAGGCTTGCTCATAGGCGCGCTGGGCCTCCAGCACTTGCAGCAGGCCATTTTCCCCCGCGCCATAGGCCTGTTGGTTCAGGCGCAAACTGTTGTCGGCGGCCTGTAGCGCAGCGGTCTGCGCCTGGTATTCCTCGGCGTCGTGGTTGATCGCCTGCAAGGTGTCTGCGACTTGGCCGAAGGACTGGATGACGGTCTGCTGGTAGCGGGCAAGCGAGGCGTTGTAGCCCTCCACCGCTGCCTGGCGCTCCGCCTTGAGGCTGCCGCCGTCGAAGATCGGCCCCGCGAGCCCGGCGGCAAACCCCCACAACGCCGCACCGCCATTGCCCGACGCGGCCTGGGCCAGGGAGGCGGAAAGCTCAACGTGGGGATAGAGATTGGCGGTGGCCACGCCGACCGCCGCGCTGGCCCCACGCAGGTCGGCCTCGGCTTGCAGCACGTCCGGGCGGTCGTGAACCAGTTCGGACGGCAGGCTGACGGGCAGCGTGGTGGCCGAGGCAAACTCTGCCAGGTGGAAGTCCGGTGCACGCCAGTCCGCCGGGCCCTTGCCGGCCAGGATCGACAGCGCATGCCGCGCCGCATCTCGCTGCTGGGCCAGCGGCGGCAACAGCGTGCGGTCCTGCGCCAGCCGCGTTTCGGCCAAGGACACATCGAGCTGCGTCGCCGCGCCGCTGTGTTGCGCCGCACGCACCAGCTCGAGGTTTTTCGCGTCGGTGGCGAGCAAGGTTTGCACGGCGTCCATCTGGGCAGTGGCCGAGGCCATCAACAGTGCCTGGCTGGCAACGTCGCCGGTCAGCGTCAGGTACGCCGCTTCGAAGCGATGTTGCTGGAGATCAGCAAACGCCTGCTGTTGCTCGACCCGGCGCTGGTTGCCGCCGAATACGTCGAGGTCGAAGCGGACCTGGGGCCCGACGCCATAGACATTCGTCACTGTTGGCCGCGCGGCGTTATGCACGCGCTGGCGGCCGGCTTGCGCAGCGAAATCCACCTGCGGGAACAGGGCACCTTCCGCCGCCGCCACCGAAGCAGCCGCCTGGCGCAACGTGGCGTCCGCGGCCGTCAGCTCAAGGTTGCCGGCAATTGCCCGGCGCATGACGCTGTCGAGCCTATGGGACTGGAAAGTCGACCACCAATCGACATTCACCGGCTGGCTGAACGAAACGCGCTGCTCGGCCTGCACGTCGTAGTGCGGCGAGGCGGTAACCGCCGGCGCTTTATAGTCCGGGCCAACGGAACAGGCGGACAGGGTGATAACGGCCGTGATAACAAGCCCATGGGATTTCATTTGGCACACTCCGGAAAACTAGTGGGTCGTGACAGGTTTACGCAGCAGCAGCACCAGCGGGCTCACCACCAGCATCGCCCACAGCAGAATCTTGAATTGGCCCAGCACCGCGATGAAGGCGGCCTGGCCGGTGATGGCTTCGTTCAACGCACCGAAGCCTGCCAGGGACGTCGATGCAGGGACCGAATGCCCGGTCAGGTGACTGGCCAGCGCCACGTGCATCGTCTGGGTGTTGTTGAAGAAGAACCACTGCACCACCGCCACGCCGAGGGTGCTGCCGTAGACCCGGGACAGGTTGAACAACCCGCTGCCTTCGGGGCGCAAGCTCGGGTCCAGGGTGCTGAACGCCACCCGCGAGAGCGCCGGCATCAGCAGGCCCAGCCCCGCACCCTGGATGGCCCCGGCCACCGCCACCGGCCAGCTGTCCATCAGCGGTGAGTAGCCGAGCATCGACTGGTTGGCGTAGATCACCACCGCGATCCCGGCGACCACGAACGGGCGACCATCGAGCGACGCGGGCACCCGGTTCATCAACCAGAACGCACCCAGCAGGCCCAAGCCACGGGGGATAGTGAGGAAGCCTGTGGTGTCCGGCGGAAAGCCCAGCAGTTCATCGAGCATCGGCGAGGTCATCGCCATGGTTGGCAGCAGCACGAAACCGACAGCGAAGAAGATCAGGGTCGACAGCACGAAGTTGCGGTCACGCAGTAAGCCCTTGCTGATGAAGTGCGTGTTGGACGTGAACCGGTGCACGGCGAACAGGTAAAACCCCAGCACGCTGGCGGTCGCTTCAAGCCAGACCTCGGGCGAGTCAAACCACTCCAGGCGCTGGCCACGGTCGAGGAGCATTTGCAGGCCGATCACACCGAGGGTAAAGCTGGCGAAGCCTGCAAAATCGAACGCCGGCGGGCTGCTGGCTTTCTTTTCTGGCTGCAACAGCGCCACGATCAACACGCTATAGGCCAACCACGGCAGGCTGGCATAGAACATCCAGCGCCAGCCGAAATGCTCGCTGACCCAGCCGCCGATCGCCGGGCCGCTGACGATGCCCAGCAGCCCGATCGCCGTCCACAACGGGCCGAAGGATGGCCGCCGCGCCGGGGCACGTGTCTCCAGGGCGATGGCCATCGACAACGGCGCCAACACGCCGCTGGCCGCACCCTGAATCAGCCGTGCGCCGACGAACTGCAGCGACGTGGTCGCCTCGGTCGCCAGCAGCAACCCAAGGCCAAAGATCACCATCGCCGCCTGGTAAACCGCCTTCACGCCGAAGCGCGCGGCCAGCCACTGGGCCACCGGCAAGGTGATCGCGCTGGCGGCCAGGTACGACGTGAAAATCCACCCCGCCTCATCATCCGTCATCGACAGGCTGCCCTGCACAAACCGCAGGGCCGCGTTCGGCAGCGACACGTTGACCGCCTGCAACCAGGTCACCAGCAACGCCGCGAACCTGAGGGTGCGTGCGCCGTTCATGGCCCGGTCCTGATATCGACGGTGACGGTGGCGCTGGTGCCGGAGAACAGCGGCAAGTCGGCGCTGGCGTCATCCAGCTCCAGGCGCACCGGTACCCGCTGCACCACCTTGACCCAGTTGCCGGTGGCGTTTTCCGGTGGCAGCAAGGCGAAGTCGGCACCGGCACCCGGGCTCAGGCTGGTGATGTGGGCCTTGAAGGGATGGTCCGGGTAGGTGTCGAGCTTGATGGTTGCCTGCTGGCCGGCGCGCATGTGGGTCATCTGGGTTTCGCGGAAGTTGGCTTCAACCCAGGTGCGACGGGGCGACAGCAAGGCGAACGCCGGCGCGCCGCTGTTCAGGTAGTCACCGACCTGCACGTCATCCACCTTGGCCACCACGCCATCGTCGGGGGCATAGACCGTCGCGTACGAGAGGTAAAGTTGTGCTTCGTCGAGCTGCGCCATGGCCTCGCGAATCGCCGGGTGGCGGTCGATGTCGATGTCCGGGTTGCCGTTCAAGGCCACCACCGTATTGGCGATCTGCTGCTCGATGGACGCGACGCGTTGCCGGGCGACTTTCAAGTCAGTGTCGGCCCGCTCAAACACCGCCTGGGACACAAACTCAGTGGCCACCAACGCCTTTTTGCGGGCGAATTCCTTCTGGTCGAAACCCGCCGATTCCTTGGCCGCTTGCAGTTCTGCCTGTTGCTGCCGGTAGCTGGCCTTGAGGCCTTCGATGCGCAGGCGCGCCACGCTCAGTTGGGCCTGGGCACGGTCCACCGCGACCTGGAACGGCTCGGGGTTGATCCGCAACAGCACCTGCCCTTTGTGCACGGCCTGGTTGTCTTCCACGGCGATCTCGACCACCTGCCCCGACACCCGTGCATTGACCGACGCTTTTGCCACCCGGGCATAGGCGTTATCCGTCGAAACGTACGGTGCGTCCTTCAGGTAATACCCATACCCGACCGCGGCAATGAGTACCGGAAAGCCCACCATCAACAGTGAACGCCAGGGTGTGCGGGTCGTGTTTTCCAACGCGTTGCTCATGATCGAATCACCTTTGCTGAGCCCGGGATTACTGAGGCCTGAATTTTGTGCGATGATGTAAGAATATCCATCCACCCACCTCTACTCAAGGATTTTTGTACGTCATGGCACAAAAAAAGACCACAGAGGCAAAAGGCCGTGGCCGCCCACGCGCCTACGACCCTGAAACAGCGCTGCAGCAGGCGCTTGGGGTGTTCTGGAGCACCGGCTATTCCGGCGCTTCCCTGGACAGCATCGCCACCGCCGCCGGGATGAACCGGCCGAGCCTGTACGCCGCCTTCGGCGACAAGCATGCGATCTATCTCAAGGCACTCGAGCAGTATTGGGGCCTCGCCTCAGCCGCCATCGACGCCGCACTGGACGACCCGGACCTGACGTTGGCCGACGCGTTGATGCGTCTGTATGAAGGCCAGTTGTCGATCTACTTTTCGGGGGATGGCGACCCACGGGGCTGCTTTATCATCGGCACCGCCACCACCGAAGCTGTCGAGGACGCCGAGATTCGTGCCGTGCTGTTGCAGCGCCTCGACGCACTCGACGCCCATCTGGAAACCCGCTTGCGCACGGCCATCGAGGCCGGCGAATTGAAAGGCGGTGCAGACCCGGCGGCCGTCGCCGTGCTCGCCGCTTCCCTGGTGCACAGCCTGTCGATCCGCGCACGGGCGGGCAAACCCCACGCCGAACTGATCGCCCTGGCGCGCAATGCGGTGCAGGTCATCTGCGGATGAAAGAAGGACTGGACGATATTCTGGCCGACAACCTGGCCGTGATTTTTTGCGGCATCAACCCCGGGCTGCGGGCCGCCGCCACCGGGCATCACTTTATGGGCAGGAGCAACCGGTTCTGGCGCACCCTGCACCTGGCCGGGTTTACGCCCCATGAAGTGCAGCCGGAAAACGACCGCACGATCTTGCAGTATCAGTGTGGGTTGACCACGGTGGTGGAGCGCCCTACGGCGCGGGCGGATCAGTTGTCGGCGGGTGAGTTCAAGGCGGCGGCAGTGGGGTTTGAAAACAAGATCGCCCGTTATGCGCCGCGGTGTGTGGCGTTTCTGGGCAAGGCGGCGTACGGCGCGCTGACGGGGCAGCGGGAGATGGCGTGGGGGTTGCAGCCGCACTCCCTGGGGAATGCGGCGGTGTGGGTGTTGCCCAACCCCAGCGGGCGCAACCTTGGGTTTACGCTGGAGCAGTTGGTCGACGCGTACCGGCCACTCCGGCAGGCACTGAATGACCCGCGCTAAACCAGCGGCTGGTGACCGGTCACACAATGAATCCCGCCGCCCCCCGCCGCGATTGCATCGATATTGAGCTGCACCACCTCGCGCTCCGGGTAGAGCCTGGACAGGAGTTCAAAGGCTTTTGCGTCGGCGACCTTGTCGCCAAACTCGGGGGCAATCACCGCCCCGTTGATGACGAAGTAGTTGATATAACCTGGCGCAAAATCCGGGTTGTTCCGGCTGAACCGGTTCTTGCGTGGGTTAAGCGGCGGCGACACGGTGTGCACCTGCAGCGGCCGGCCGTCTGCATCGGTGGCCTGCTTGAGCATCTCCAGATGCGCCAGCGTGACCTTGTGATCATAGGACTCGGGGTCGGTGTCGAGGTTGGCAATCACCACGCCCGGCTTGACGAAGCGTGCATAAAAATCGACGTGGGCATCGGTGATGTCTTTGCCCTTGATGCCCGGCAGCCAGATGATTTTGCGCAGGCCCAGACGCGCCTTCAGCTCGGCCTCGACCTCAGCCTTGCTCCAGCCGGGGTTGCGGTTGGCATTGATCCAACTGCTTTCGGTCATGATCCCGGTGCCATGGCCATCCACTTCGATCGCGCCGCCCTCGCCCACCAGTTGGCTGCGAATCGGCTGGGCGTTGGTGACTTCAGTGGCCAGGGCGGCCACCTGTGCATCCTCGGCGTGCTGCTGTTTGTCGCCCCAGCCATTGAAGTTGAAATCCACGGCGCCCAGCCCGCCCTGGCCATCGATAACGAAGTTGGCGCCGATATCGCGCATCCAGATGTCGTCCAGCTCCGTGACCACGAACGTGGTGTTGTGGGTGCCGCACTTGGCTTCGGCCAGCGCCCGCTCATCCGCGCGGCAGAACACCGTCACCGGCTCGTGACGAGCAATGGCGCGGGCGATCCGGCCCAGGGCCGCTTGCACATCCGGCGTAAAGTCCTCGTGAATGGCCTCTTGCGCGCCAAAGGCAATGAACGCCTGTTGGTGTTTTTCACCTTCGTCCGGCATGAACCAGTGGCCCTGGGTGGCAGCCTGCACCTGGCCCGGTCCCAGCCCAACGGACACGGCCGCGCCCACGGCGGTAACCACCGATACCTGTTTGATGAATTCGCGACGTGTCATGGGCAACTCTCTCAGTGGGGTTATTTAACGGTAGCAGTTTTGAATTTGGTCCAGACCCGCATGCGCGCACGCATGTCCGCCTGGGGGATGTCCTTACCCGGGATCAGGCGTTCGAAGGTGGCCTCGTCCGGGTAGAGTTGCGGGTTGTTGCGCATCGCCGGGTCAACCCCGGGGCGTGCCTTGGCATTCGCGGTGGGGTAGCCGGTGAAGTTACTGATAGCGGCCATCTTCTCCGGGCGCATGACGAAGTTGATGAACGCGTAGGCATACTCCGGATGCCGGGCATCCACGGGGATCGCCATGGTGTCCATCCACACCGTGGTGCCCTCGCGGGGGATGTGATAGCCGAACGTGACCTGTTTGCCGGCGGCGTCCGCTGCGCGTTGCGCCTGGGTCATGTCACCGCTGTAGCCGAGGGACAGGCACAGGTTGCCGTTCACCAGGTCGGTCACCGGTTGCGACTGGAACTTGCGGATGTAAGGCCGCACCTTGAGCAACAGCTCGCTGGCCGCGGCCAGGTCTGCCGGCTTGGCGCTGCGCGGGTCACGCCCCAGGTAATTGAGTACCACCGCCAGCACTTCGTCCGGCGAGTCGATCAGGGAAATTCCGCAGTCGGCGAATTTGGCGGCGAACTCCGGCTTGAACAACAGGTCGAGGCTGTTGACCGGCGCGTCCGGCAGGCGCTGTTTGATCTGCTCGGTGTTGTAGGTCAGGCCGATGGTGCCCCAGGTGTAGGGAACGGTGGCTTTGTTCGAGTAGGTGTAGTGCGTGCGCAACTGCTGCAAACCGGGCTCGATGTCATCCAGGGCGGTGAGCCTGGACGGATCCAGCGGCTGCAGGCTGCCGGCGCGCATCAACCGCTCGCCCACGGTGTCACCCGGAAAAATCAGGTCGTATCCACTGCCGCCGGCCATCAGCTTGGCCTCCAGGGTTTCGCTGCCGTCCATCACATCGTAGATCACCTGGATCCCGGTTTCGGCGGTGAAACGCGACAGCGTGTCCTCGGCGAAGTAGTCGGCCCAGTTGTAGAGCTTCAGGGTCTTTTCTTCCGCGTGCAGCGGCGACGCCAGCGCCAACGAGCAGAGCAACAGCGTGCAGGTAACCTTCATGTCAAAGCCCTCGGTAGGTGTGATGCCCATCCAGACTCAGCAGCCCGCCATACATCTCCGGGCGACGGTCGCGGTAGATGCCCCAGGTCAGGCGGTCCTCGCGCATGGCCGCCAGGTCCAGGCGGTGCACCAGCACGCCAGTGCTGTCGCGGTCGGCTTCGGCGAGCAGCTTGCCCTTGTGATTGCAGATAAAAGACGAGCCGTAGAAGTCCATTTGCAAGGTTGGGTCGGTGGTCGCCACCTCGCGGCCGACACGGTTGGCCGCGACCACCGGCACCAGGTTGGCGGCGGCATGCCCACGCATGGTCATCTGCCAATGGTCCCGGGAGTCCAGGGTCGCGCAGCCAGGCTCAGAACCGATCGCCGTGGGAAACAGCAACACTTCGGCGCCCATCAGCGCCAGGCAGCGTGCGGTTTCGGGGAACCATTGATCCCAGCAGATGCCCAGGCCGATACGCCCGAAGGCCGTGTCCCAGACCCGAAAACCGGTATCGCCGGGGCTGAAGTATTCCTTCTCCTGATACCCGACGGCGTTGGGGATATGGGTCTTGCGATACACCCCCAGCAACTGCCCGTCCGCATCGGCCACGCTCAAGGAATTGAAACAGGCATTGCCGGCCTTCTCGAACCAACTGAGGGGCAGCACCACCCCCAGCTCCCGGGCCAACGCGGCAAAGCGTTTGAGCACCGCGCTGTGCCGGTATTCCTGAGCCAGCGCCAGGTGTTTGTGGTGCTGCTCGATGCAAAAATACGGGGTGGCAAACAGCTCTTGCAGCAGGATCACCTGGGCGCCCTGCCGTGCCGCATCACGCACCAATTGCTCGGCCAGATCGAGGTTCTTGGGCAGGTCCCAGGTGCAGGGCATTTGTGTGACGGCGATCGTCAGTACGGACATGGCGTCACCCCTTCACTGGCCAGGCCGGCTGCTGCTGGGTGATGCAATGCACCCCGCCGCCGCCGTGGGCCAGGTGATTGATCCGCACCGGCACCACCGTGCGCCCGGGGAACGTCCGGGCCAATACGTCAGCCGCCACCTGGTCGGCATCAATGCCATAGGCCGGCATGATGATCGCGTCATTGGCGATGTAGAAGTTGGTGTAGGAGGCGCAAAACACTTCAGCCTCGGTGTCCACGGCGTCGGTCGCCTCATACAGCTCGACCATCTCGAAGCGGCGGCCCCGGGCATCGGTGGCCAACTCCAGGGCGCGACGGTTTTCCCGCACTACCTCGGCGTACACCGAGTGTGTGTCGTGGGTGGCATCCACCAGCAACACGCCCGGACGGGCGAATGCGCACACACCATCGACATGGCCGTCGGTCATGTCGCCGGTCACATGGTCGGGATCGCCGGGCAGCCAGATGGTTTTCTTCACGCCCAGCAGCCGCGTGAATATCTCCTCGATCTCGGCCTTGGTCACCCCCGGATTACGATTGGGGTTGAGTAACACCGATTCGGTGGTGATCAACGTGCCCTCGCCGTCCACATGAATGGCGCCGCCTTCGTTGCTCAACGGCGTGCCCAGGCATTCCATGCCCAGGTGATTGAGCACACGGCGCGCCAGGCTTTCATCCAGGTCATGGGCCGACTTGCCGCCCCACGCGTTGAAGCGCCAGCTCACACCGGCCAGCCCGTGTTGCGGGTGACAAACGAAGCTGGGGCCGGAGTCGCGGCACCAACTGTCATTCACTGCCAGTTCGATCAGTGCAATGTTCGGCCCGCACAAGGCCCGTGCGCTTTCCACCGCCGAAGGGTCGACGATCATTTTCACCGGTTCAAACCGCGCAATCGCATTGGCGACACGGGCAAAGTCTTCCTGCACCAGCGGCAACGTCACGCCCCAACCCGACTCCCACAGCGCCTGGTTATGGGGCCACACCATCCACGTCGCCGCATGCCTGGCCCACTCCGCCGGCATCCACCCGCCACTGTTTTGAATTTCGTTCTGCTGCATGACAAATACCTTTGAGTTAAGTCATTGTGTTCAATGAAAACTGCCTGTGAGGTCTTGGCATGCATGCTACGGCGGTGAAAACGGGCAAACAAACGATGGATTTTGTGGAAAACTGATTAGAGGAACTTATCAGCATGCTGAACCATTGGCCGCCTCTGGGCACCCTTCGCGGCTTCGAAGCCGCCGCCCGGCTGGGCAGTTTCCATAAGGCCGCCGAGGAACTGCACCTCACCCAATCCGCGATCAGCCAGCAAATTCGCAGCCTTGAGGCGTACCTGGAACAACCGCTGTTTTTTCGCAGTGGGCGCAGCGTCAGCCTGACCGATGCCGGGCACGATTTCCTCAGCACCACCCAGGCGCTGTTGCAGCAATTGGCCGTGGGTGTTCGTCGCCTGGGGCAGTACCGCAAACCCAACCAGTTGGTGCTCAACACCACGCCGACCTTCGCCCGCCATTGGCTGCTGCCACGCCTGGAGGATTTCCGCCGCCAGTACCCTGAGGTCGACCTGTGGATATTCAGCACCGACGAAGTCCCGGACATGGCCAGCCAGACCATCGACCTCGCCGTACGCGACGACATCAGCTCCCAGGCCGAATGCAGCTTCAAGGTGCTGCATGCCGACCGCCTGTTCCCGGCGTGCCATCCGCGGGTATTGGCACAGCCCAGGGAGCAACGCACCACCCTGCACGGCGAACGGGAGATGGATTGGAGCCATTGGGCGGTGGAGGCCGGGATTGATGTGGGGCAGCAGGATCAGGGGCTGAATTTCTCTGACCCGGGGCTGTTGCTGGATGCGGCGTGTACGGGGTTGGGGATTGCGCTGGTCAGCCAGTTACTGAGTCGCCAGGCACTGGAGAGCGGGCTGTTGCAGCCACTGGTAGAGGACACCATTCGGGGGCCGAATTGGGCGTTGCTGACCCACCGTGACAGCGAGAACGACCCGCTGGCACGGTGTTTCAGTGAATGGTTGACGGCCAACCTGGCAACCGCCGGCGCCGGTTAGTCCCGGCTGCCGCTCAGTGTCTCCCACAAAAAGCGGTAGACCAACGCTTTCATATGCGCCGCCTGTGCATGGTCCGCCGCACCGCCGTGCCCACCCTCGATATTTTCGTAGTAGGTCACGTCCTTGCCGGCCGCAATCATCTTCGCCGCCAGCTTGCGGGCATGGGCGGGATGGACGCGGTCGTCACGGGTCGAGGTCAGGAAAAACACCGGCGGGTAGGCCTTCGCCGGATCAAACAGGTGATACGGCGAAAACCTCTGGATGTACGCCCACTCTTCAGCCGCGTCCGGGTTGCCGTATTCCGCCATCCACGACGCCCCGGCCAGCAAGTGGTGATAGCGCTGCATGTCGAGCAAGGGCACCTGGGACACGATTGCACCGAACAGGTCCGGGTATTGGGTCAGCATATTGCCGGTCAACAAGCCGCCATTACTGCCACCCTGTGCCCCCAGGTGCCGGGCAGACGTGATGCCCCGGGCGATCAGGTCCCGGGCCACGGCGGCAAAATCTTCATAAGCCCGAGGCCGGTTCTGCTTGAGCGCCGCCTGGTGCCAGCGCGGGCCGTATTCACCACCACCGCGAATGTTGGCAACCACGTACACGCCACCCTTCGAGAGCCAGGCGCGGCCGACTTCACCGGAGTACTGCGGGGTCAGGGAGATTTCAAAACCGCCGTAGCCATAGAGCAAGGTCGGCGCCGTACCGTCCAGTGGCAGGCCCTTCCCGCGCACCACGAAATACGGCACACGAGTACCATCCCTGGAGACCGCGAACTGCTGCTCGATCATGTGCTGGCTTGAGTCGAAAAACGCCGGCAGGCTTTTCAGCACCTCGGGCGCCTGACCGATCTCGGCCAGCGCCAGGGTGGTGGGCGTCAGGTAATCGGTGGTCACCAGCCACACGGCATCACTGTCGTCGCTGTCCACTGCGCGGGCATACACCGTGCCCATGCCGGGCACCCCCGTGAACGGGCGTTGCTGCCATCCGTTCGCGCCGGGCGTGAGCACGCTGAGGCGACTCTTGACGTGATCGAGTACGTTCAGCACCAGGTGATTCAGGGTCCAGATAAACCCTGTCAGCGAGGTGCTGTCCGTGGGCGTGAACAGCACGTCGAAATCCCGCTGGCCCGCCATGAACCGATCAAAATTGATCGCCAGCAACGAGCCGGAAACAAACACTTCGTCCAGCGCCCAGTCGTCGCGCAACTCCAGCAGCAGCCAGCCTTTATGCACCGACTTTTCAGCCGAGTTAGGCGCGTCGATTTTGCTCAACCGGCCATCGTTGCCCCGCAGGTACAGCTCGTTGTTGTAGAACGCCAGCGTGCGGCTGACGAAGTCACGCTCATGGCCGGGCGTGTCGTCGTGCATCGCCGCAATGTACATATCATCCAGCGTGCCTTCGTAGACAACCGTGGCGGCGCTCAACGGCGTACCGCGCTGCCACTGTTTGACGATGCGCGGGTAACCGGAACGGGTCATCGAGCCTTCGCCAAAATCGGTGAAGACATACACGTTGTTACGATCAATCCAGCCCAGGCCGCCCTTGGACTCGGGCAATTGGAAGCCGTCTTCGACCCAGGTTTTAGTGCCCAGATCAAACTCACGGATGACCCCCGCATCCGCCCCGCCGCGGGACAACTCCAGCAGGCAGCGTTGGTAATCCGGGCGCAAGTAATCAGCGCCGTGCCACACCCAGTTTTCGCCTTCGGCGGCGTTCAAGGCATCCAGGTCCAGCAGCGTTTCCCAGGCAGGCTGGGCCTTGCGGTACTCCGCCAGCGTGGTGCGACGCCACAGGCCACGGGGATGAGCGGCGTCCATCCAGAAGTTGTAGTAATAGGCGCCGACTTTATCGACGTGGGGAATGTTGCTGTCCGAGTCCAGTATCTGCAGCACCTCGGCTTTCAGGTGCAGGAAGCTATCGGTGCGGGCGAGCCGGTCTTCGGTCTTGAGGTTCTGGGCCTGGACCCAGTCCAATGAACCCGTGCCGTCGACATCTTCAAGCCATTGGTAGGGGTCGGGGGACGTTTCGCAGAGTTTTTCCATGTTCGAATCCAGTCGAAAAACAGTAAGGGATAGCCCATAGGGTGCCCGACTTTGACCTGCTTTGAGCGATAAAAAAAGCTCACGCCAGCGAGCAATGCTGTTCACTTAAGCGATAGATTGATCAATCCGTACCCGGGACCGAATGATTAACCGTCATTGGCGACCGCCGGGCGATACGTCCATCACGATGAAGCCTCGGGGTGTTCGAAGCCCTTCAAGTTCTAAAATGGCGGCGTTCCGTCTCGCTCCCAAGCGATCCAATGGCGTGTCTCCGCGGGCCGCGCGTGCCGCCAACGGCCTCGCGCAGACGGCTACGTCAGGCATCACCTGGCCAGGATCAAACACGCCACGGTGGCATGGGGCGGAAAGACGCCTGCAAAAAGCTCATGTAGTTGCGCGTCCGTGCAGGCAGGCCTTCGCGCTGGTGAGTCAAGGCCACGACATCGGCGTCCGGCAATTTCCAGGCCGGTAGCAAGCGCACCAAGGAGCCGTCGGCGAGGGCATCAGCGACGTCCCATTCGGACCGCAGGATGATGCCCTGCCCCTCGCGGCCCCATTGCCGAATCACACTGCCGTCATTGCAGCTCAGGGTTGGACGAATACGCACGCTCTGGGTTTTTCGGCCACGGGTGAAGTGCCAGAGGGTCACGTCTTCATTGTTCTCGCGCAAGGCGATGCAAGGCAGTTCAGCCAGTTGTTCAGGACTTTCGGGCAGGCCGTACTGTTCGATAAACGTCGGCGAGGCGCAGATGAACCGGCGGTTCGGCGCAATGGCATGGCAGACCAGATTGGAGGCGCGCAGCTCACCAATGTGGATCACCACATCAAAGCGATCCGTGG
Organism: Pseudomonas sp. IPO3778; assembly: GCF_013386825.1. Taxonomy (GTDB): domain Bacteria; phylum Pseudomonadota; class Gammaproteobacteria; order Pseudomonadales; family Pseudomonadaceae; genus Aquipseudomonas. The sequence continues at coordinate 44,968 of NZ_JACARC010000082.1, read as the reverse complement.
CTTCGACCATCGGTTGGTCCGATAGCGTCAGCGCAATCTCGACCTCCGGATGCAGGCGCTGGAAAGCTGCGACCGCAGGCGCCACGTACTGCCTGCCAAAACCGAAGGGCGCGTTGATTTTCAGTTTGCCGACAAAGCCGCTACGCCGCTCTTGCAGGTCTTCCAGCAGGGCATCGAATTGCTGGATCAGCTCAGCTCCGCGCAGGCACAACACCTCGCCTTCATCGGTGAAGCGCAGTTGCCGCGCAGAGCGGTCCACCAATCGAATGCCGAGTTTTTTCTCCATCTGCTGCAATCGCTGAGTGACTGCTGAAGGTGTCAGGCCCAGTTTGCGTGACGCTTCCAGCAGGCTTTTGCTTTCACGTATGACCAGCAGGAAACGTATTTCGAATGCATCGTTCATTAAGTTTTACTGAATTATAGAGTTAGGGAGATTAAAGTTCACGACGGTTTTGACGGCTTAGAATAGCGCCATTACCGGAGAGCACAAATGGCAGAACTACTCGAAACCCCCACGTTGTTACTGGACCTTGAACGTCTGGACGCCAACATTCTGCGTATGCGTAACAAGCTGGCGCCGTTCAATGTGGTGTTGCGGCCCCACGTAAAAACCAACAAATCCCTCGAAGTGACCGAGCGCCTGTTTGCCGGTGGGCGTGGGCCGATTACGGTGTCCACGTTGCGCGAGGCAGACTTCTTTTTTGCCGCCGGGTTTGTCGACATCCTGTACGGCGTAGGCATTGCACCCAACAAGTTCGACCATGCCGCGAGGCTGATCAAGCAGGGGCTGGCGTTGAAGCTGGTGTTGGACAACTTGGAAAGCGCCCGGCTGCTGGCCAATTTTGCCCGCAGCAACGAGCAGGTGTTCGAGGTTCTGCTGGAGATCGACTGCGACGGCCATCGTTCGGGTATACCGGCGCACTCTGCGCTGCTGGTGGAGATTGCCCAGCTATTGCGTGGCAGCGGTGTGACGGTCAGTGGGGTTATGACCCATGCCGGAAACGCCTACGACAGCCGCTCCATCGCCGAAATCGAAGCCTATGCCCGGCAAGAGCGTGCCGCAGTGGTCGATGCCACTCGGTTGCTCGATGAGGCGGGGTTTGAGCTATCCATCGTCAGTATCGGTTCGACGCCCACGGCACTCTTTACCCAGGATCTGTCCGGTATCACGGAAGTCCGGGCCGGGGTATTTGCCTTCTTTGATCTGGTGATGGCGGGCCTGGGTGTTTGCCAGGTTCAGGACATTGCGGTCTCGGTGCTGACCACCGTCATCGGCCATCAGTCAGAAAAGGGCTGGACCATTGTCGACGCGGGCTGGATGGCGCTGTCCCGTGACCGGGGTACGGCCAGGCAAAGCGTGGACCAGGGTTATGGCATCGTCTGCGACCTCGCCGGGCAGCCCATTGGTGATTTGATCGTTTCGGCGGCCAATCAGGAGCACGGGATCATTTCCTCGCGTTCCGGAAATATCGGGTCTGCCGTGGAACTGTCGGTAGGCACCCAACTGCGCATCCTGCCCAACCATGCCTGCGCCACCTCGGCACAACATGCCGGTTATCACGTCCTGGCCGAGGGACGCCGCCTCGGTTACTGGTCACGCATTTCGGGCTGGTAAAAATCATTGATCGTTCGACTGCCGCCACTTAATCCCATAACAACAAAGGCGTACCTCTGATGATGAAGAACCTGTCACTCTGGATTTTAATCGGCATGATGCTTGGGGCCGTTACAGGCGCCCTATTGCATCCCCTGTTGAGCGAGTCCACTGCACAGTCAGTGGTTTCTCAATACCTGTCGATATTCACCGAGATATTCCTGCGCGCGATCAAGATGATCATTGCGCCGTTGGTGTTCTGCGGGCTGGTATCGGGGATTGCCAATATGCAGGATCCCCAAGCCATCGGTCGTATGGGCGTGCGTTCGTTGGCCTGGTTTTTATCTGCGTCGGTGGTGTCGCTGTTAATCGGCATCGTGGCGTGCAACGTTCTGAATCTGGGCGGCGAGATGGCGGCTCATTTGCCAGCCGCCAATGAAAGCTCCGGCATCAACGTAGCCCCCTTCAATCTTAAGAGTTTCATCATCAACATCGTGCCGCAAAGTGTGGTCAGTGCGATGGCCAGCAACGATATCTTGCAGATCGTTTTGTTTGCGGTGCTGTTCGGTTTTGCCACCGCGTCGGTCGGCGGGGCATTGAAACGCCGGATAGTGGAACTGACTGATGCCATCTTCGACATCATGTTGAAGTTGACCGGCTACATCATGTGGCTGGCGCCGCTGGGGGTGGGGGCCGCATTGTGTTCCATCATCACGACCCGTGGCCTGGGGGTGTTGGGCACCTATGGCAAGCTGCTGGGGGGTTATTACCTGGCACTTATTCTATTGGCGTTGTTCTTGATAGGGGTGGGACGGTTGATTCTCGGGCCGCGCATCTACCGGCTGCTGGCCTTGATCCGCGACCCGCTGTTGATTGGGTTTTCTACCTCAAGCAGCGAAGCGACGTTTCCCAAGACCATCGAGCAATTGCAGCGCTTCGGCGTGCCACGCCGTGTTTCCGGCTTCGTGCTTCCGCTGGGTTATTCCTTCAACCTCGATGGCGCCATGCTCTATCAGTCATTTGCGGTGATTTTCATTGCCCAAGCCTTCCATATCGAAATGACGTTCGCCCAGCAGGTCGGTGTATTGCTCGTGATGTTGCTGACCAGCAAAGGCATGGCGGGTGTGCCGCGTGCATCCCTGGTGGTTGTCGCCGCTTCATTGCCTTCTTTGGGGCTGCCGGCTTCGGGCTTATTGCTATTGCTGGGTATCGATCCTTTTTTCGATATGGGTCGCACGGCGATCAATGTGCTGGGTAACAGCATCGCGACGGCTTCGGTTTCAAAGTGGGAAGGTTATACCGATGCTGAAATCCCTCACGCTGTCGAAACCGTTACGCAGCCATCAAACGCGTATAGCGAACCGTGTTCCAACGCTTGAGCGGAAGGTCTTAATGGAAATCATCACCTCAGAAAAACTACCGGCGCCGGGCGGACATTACTCCCACGGCGTGATCTCGGGCCACTTGCTGTATGTGTCTGGCCAGCTGCCTTTCAGCCCGGATTCCAGCGGCTTTGCGGAGGGTATCGAGGCCCAGTTCGTTCAGGCCATGGCCAATCTCGAAGCCGTTCTCGGGGCTGCCGGTGCAACCCTGACGAATCTGGTCAGCGTGCAAATATTTATCAACGACGTTCAGCACTGGCCGACCATCAACACAATCTACACGGCGTTGATGGGCGCGCATAAGCCGGCGCGGGCAATCATTCCCTGTGGCGAACTCCACCATGGTGCCTTGGTAGAGATCACCGCCGTGGCTGAAATTCGACACCCCTTAAGAGGACCATCGCATGACTTCAAATAACCCCGTAACACCGCTCGACACTCAAGCATCCGGCCCTGTGGAGCTTGTCCTGTTTGATCTGCTGACTGCCTTGCTGGACTCTTGGACGCTGTGGAATGCCGTGGCCGGTTCAGAGCAAATGGGTCGTACCTGGCGCATGGCGTATCTCAGGGCGACCTATGGTTGCGGCACGTATCGGCCTTATGAAACGCTCGTCGAAGAAGCGGCAATCGAGGTTGGGCTGGGCCGTGAGGCCGCTGGTGAGTTGGAAGCACGCTGGGGTGAGTTGGCGCCATGGCCCGAGGCCAAGTCCGTGCTCGCGGCGTTGAAACCCCACTATAAGCTGGGCATTGTCACTAACTGCTCAGAGAAACTGGGCCGCCTTGCTGCAGACTTGATGGGCGTACCGTTCGATGTCGTCATCACCTCGGAAAAAGCCGGATTCTACAAGCCGGACCCTGCGCCCTATCGTTTGGCCTTGGAAACCTTGGGTATTGCCCCAGCCAATGCGGTGTTCGTCGCCGGTTCCGCTTATGACCTGTTCGGGACCGAGAAAGTGGGCTTACCAACGATCTGGCATAACCGTGTTGGATTGGCGGCTCCAGAGGGCGCCCCACGGCCTCTGATCATGAGACCGACCCTGGACACCCTTGCGGCGGATTTGGCGAGCATTGTTTCAGCGTCATAAGGTGGATGCATCCCAAAGTAGCAGGGTCAACCTCGGAGCAGATCACATCAGTAGGGGCGCCGTTGATGATGAACGACTCACCGCATTGATAAAATAATCTGAGGTAGACCCCTGGCGCCCGAGGCGCCCTGGGACGTGTGTTACAGGCCGCCGCTGGCAAGAAGCACGTCGCCCGTAATCCAGGCCGAGTCATCCGAGGCCAGAAATAACGCAACTACAGCAATGTCTTCGGGCAACCCCATTCTGCCCAGCGGTGTGTTGTTGATAATGTGCTGGCTCATTTCGTTATTGGTCATGATTTGGCGGGTACCCTCAGTGCGCGTAGGCCCTGGATTCAGGGTGTTTACACGAATTTTCTGACCACCCAGTTCCTTGGCCAACACCCCGCCGATCGTTTCGATTGCGCTTTTGCTCGCAGCATAAACGGCAGAGCCTGGCGGTTTCATATGGGTGATATTGGAACCAATGTTAATGACACTGCCTCCCTCCCCCAAGTGTTTCGCAGCGGCCTGCGTCATCAGCAGAGGGCCCAGTACATTGATGTTGAAGCTCTTGTGAAAATGCTCCGGAGTGATCTCCTGGAGCGGTGCAAACTCGTAAATACCGGCGTTGTTGACAAGAATGTCCAGGCGGCCAAATTCGGCAACCGCAGCCTTGATGATCGTGCTGGCTTGCCCAGCGATGCTCACGTCGCCCTTGACGGCGATGGCCTTGCCGCCCGCCGCGGTGATGCTCGCCACAACCTTGTCAGCATCGTTTTTGCTTGAGGCGTAGTTCACAACAACAGCTGCACCTTCGGCGGCGAACAGCGTAGCGATAGCCGCCCCAATGCCTTTGGACGCACCCGTCACAACGGCCACTTTATTTTCCAACCGGCCCATACTGATACCTCTGTAATGATTCTGACCAGAACCACCTTAAGTCGCCGCTGGCATCATTGTAAGTAGGCACTTTCAAGTAACCGCAGGAGCCAGTCACATGTCATCCATCGATGCAGAACACGTAGATTATGACGGCGAGCCTGAGGCTGAACGCTGCGCGATGAGGGTACTTCTGGAGCTGATTACCGCCCCATGGACGCTGCACATCCTATTGATTCTGACTGACGAGGGGCCGACCCGATTTGGCGCATTGCGACGCAAAGTCGAAGGCATTTCGTCACGAGTACTGACCGTACGATTGCGATCACTTGAGGCGCGCGGTTTGTTGTCACGTTCAGTCAGTTCGAGCAAGCCCCCCGAGGTCACCTACTATCCGACCCCACGCTTGCATGACATGCGGGTGTTCATGCAACAACTGCGTGACCTTTCGCTTAAATGGCACCACGAAGACCATCCAAATCCAACGTAGGTAGTTACTCCAGCGTGCCTGGTTGTGGGGGGCGATGACAGTCACTACCCTGGCTGCCTCACTGCGGTGGATCAGCTCCGTTTACCGGCACGTTGTGCTCTTACCTGGAATCGCGCATGCCTCGAAGTCTTGCTCTGCTCGCTTTGCGGCTGGGGCTCATCACTGTATGCACACTGCGGCGCCTACCAACGCACTTAGCTGTACCCGTCGCACCTTCTTCTTGATTTTGCCTTTTAACACGCCAGGAGATGACTGCAATGAGTCTGTCAAAACGAATCGCGCTGGTGACGGGTGCCAACAAGGGAATTGGTCTGCGCCTGGTAGAGAAACTGGCAGACGCGGGGCTGAAGGTCTATCTGGCCAGTCGGGATGCAGAACGTGGACGCCTGGCACTGGACTCGCTCAGGCAGGGCGAGCGAGATATTCGTATGCTGGGGCTGGATGTGACCGATGAAGCCTCCCTCCATCAGGCCGCAGCGTATCTGACTGAAACAGAAGGCAGGCTGGATATTTTGGTCAACAATGCGGGTGCCGCACTGGATCGGGCCAGTCCTACCGAGGCGAACCTGAAGCTCCTTCGTGCGACCTTTGAGGTCAACGTGTTTGGCGTTATCGCGACGACACAAGTGTTCATGCCGCTGTTGCGCCAGAGCGCCCTGCCAGTCATCGTCAATGTATCGAGCGACATGGGCTCTCTGGGTTTGCACAGCAACCCTGCCTTCGAATTTTTCAAATTCAACTCACTGGCTTACAACGCTTCAAAGACGGCGCTGAATGCCTTTACAGTCATGTTGGCCAAAGAACTCAAGGAACAGGGATTTAAAGTCAACTCAGTCAATCCAGGATTTACCGCGACTGATTTGAACGGTTATAGAGGCTACGGCACAGTTGATGAGGCCGCTTCGACACTGTTTAAGTACGCCATGCTGGATGCCTCCGGGCCGACGGGTGGCTACTTCGACCGCAATGGAACATTGCCTTGGTGATATTGATAATGACGAAGCTCTGGCTGGACTTGCTGCCAGAAAGGGGTGACCTCGGAATTCCTGAGCGTTTTCGAAGGTGTTTTTGGGGCCGATTGCAGCCCATCGTGACAGGCTGCTATGCGCCGGGACCAGCGTTTGCTCAAGTCGTGAGCAATTGATGGTAACTACCAGGACTCATTAATCTGAATTCCTCACGCCCACCCCTCGAGGCGCAATGTTGCGCGGATCAACCGCTGCTCCTCGACTTCGATTTCCTTGAGGTTTTCACAGATGCTACGCAGGTGAGCGATCGCTGCCTTCCGCGCCTGATCCGGCATACGTCCGACCACCGCGTTATAGAGCCTTGCGTGCTGGCGATCGATTTGGCGTTTTTGCGGCTCACGGTGATAGAGGTTATTGACCGAGGCAAACACCGTATTAAGCAGCAGGTCCGTCAGCGAACGCAGCGTCTGTACCAACACCGGATTGTGTGAGGCCTCGCAGATTGCCAAATGAAAGGCATGATCAAGCCGGGCATGCTCGCCGGCATCCAGACTTCGGGTATGTGCGTCAACCAGCGTCTGGTAGCTACGGGTGATCAGTACAAAATCGGCCTCGGTCCCGCGTAATGCGGCCAGGCGTGCAGACTCCCCTTCAAGAAGGCTACGTACCTCGAACAGATCGTAAAGCGTTCGTGGCTGCGAGCTGAAAAGATGCATCAGCGGCGACGCGGCGCCGTGGCTCGACAGGTCGGCCACGTACGATCCCTTGCCGTGCTCTGTGTCGATAATTCCACGAGCACGCAGCAGCTTTAACCCCTCGCGAAGCGCCGTACGGGATACGCCAAGTTTCTCGGTCAAGCGCCGTTCGGACGGCAACAATTGCCCGGTCTTGAACACACCGTCCACGATCAAGCGCTCGATGCGTTCACAGACCACGTCTGCGACCTGGGGATTTCGTCTTGAACCTGTGCCGTCCATCCTGCCTCCGAGTGGTATTACCAGTACAAACCTTTTCTTCCGACCATCAAATATCAAACATCAACTATATGTTTTTAAACATCTTTATCCGATATCTAAAAACACAACAAATAAAAAACTGGTTCGACCAGTAAAACATCACATAGACAGTAAAACGCCTCAGGTCAATGATGCAAGTCAGCCGTAACCGCAACAGCCTCTAATAAAAACAAATGAGAGTTGCCACCTGCCTATGAACATTCTCTACGATGAGCGCGTCGACGGCGTTCTGCCTGACGTCGACAAATACGCACTGGTGAAGGCGCTGCAGGCACGATTGCCCGATCTGGAAATCCTCCAGCAACAAGAAGAGCTCAAGCCCTACGAATGCGACGGCCTGTCGGCCTATCGCACCACGCCAATGGTGGTGGTACTGCCCCGCCATCTCGATGAAGTTCAGGGCGTGCTCAGGCTGTGTCATGAGCGCCAGGTACCGGTGGTGGTGCGAGGCGCAGGAACGGGCTTGTCGGGCGGTGCCCTGCCGCTGGAAAAAGGCGTGCTGCTGGTGATGGCGCGTTTTAACCAAATACTGCACATCGACCCGGATGCGCGTACCGCCAGGATTCAGCCGGGAGTGCGCAACCTGGCGATTTCCCAGGCAAGCGCGCCGTATGGCCTTTACTACGCACCGGACCCCTCCTCCCAGATCGCCTGCTCCATCGGCGGAAACGTTGCCGAAAACGCTGGCGGCGTGCACTGCCTTAAATACGGGCTGACGGTACACAACCTCCTTAAGGTCGACATCCTCACCGTTGAAGGTGATTACCTGAGCCTGGGCTCGAACGCCTTCGACTCTCCGGGTTTTGACCTGCTGGCCTTGTTTACCGGCTCTGAAGGCATGCTGGGCGTGATCACCGAAGTGACGGTCAAACTCCTGCCCAAACCGCAGTCTGCGAAGGTGTTGCTGGCCGCCTTCGACTCTGTGGAAAAGGCTGGGCGTGCGGTCGGTGACATCATTGCTGCCGGGATTATTCCCGGCGGCCTGGAGATGATGGACAACCTGGCGATACGAGCCGCCGAAGACTTTATTCACGCCGGCTACCCGGTCGACGCGCAAGCCATTCTGCTATGCGAACTCGATGGTGTTGAAGCCGACGTGCATGAAGACTGCGACAGAGTTCGCCACGTGCTGGAACTGGCTGGGGCCACCGAAGTACGCCTGGCCAGGGATGAGGCAGAGCGCGTGCGGTTCTGGGCAGGACGCAAGAATGCGTTCCCGGCGGTCGGCCGGCTTTCACCGGACTATTACTGCATGGATGGCACCATTCCACGGCGCGAATTGCCCGGCGTGCTGCAGGCTATCGCGGCGCTGTCTGCCGAGTACGACCTGCGGGTGGCCAACGTCTTTCATGCCGGCGACGGCAATATGCACCCGCTGATTCTATTTGATGCCAATCAGCCGGGTGAACTCGAACGTGCCGAAGCATTGGGCGGAAAGATTCTGGAGTTGTGCGTGAAGGTCGGCGGCAGCATCACCGGTGAACACGGTGTGGGCCGCGAGAAGATCAATCAGATGTGTGCCCAGTTCAACAGCGACGAGCTGACCCTGTTCCATGCGGTCAAGGCAGCCTTCGACCCGAGCGGGTTACTCAACCCGGGCAAGAATATTCCGACCCTGCATCGCTGCGCCGAGTTTGGCGCGATGCACGTTCATATGGGTCAGCTGCCCTTCCCTGAACTGGAGCGTTTCTGATGCGCGATCAACACGATATGGATGCCAGTGGCGCACTGCTGGAGCAGGTCGGCCAAGCATTGCGCGATGCAACGCCGTTACGTATTCAGGGCTCCAACAGCAAAGCCTTTCTGGGGCGCAGCGTTGCCGGTGACGTACTCGATACCCGGGCCCACTGCGGCATCGTCAGCTACGACCCTACCGAGTTGGTCATCACCGCACGCTGTGGCACGCCATTGGCAGAGCTGTCCCACGTATTGGAGGCGGCACAGCAGATGCTGCCTTGTGAGCCTCCGGGCTTCGCTGGCGCCGCCACGGTTGGCGGCATGATTGCCAGCGGATTGTCGGGGCCACGGCGCCCTTGGTCGGGGTCGGTGCGCGATTTCGTCCTGGGGACCCGCGTGATTACCGGCCAGGGCAAGCATCTGCGCTTTGGCGGCGAGGTGATGAAGAACGTCGCCGGCTATGACGTGTCGCGGTTAATGGCCAGCAGTTACGGAACACTGGGCCTGATCACGGAAGTCTCCCTCAAGGTGCTTCCCAAGCCCCGCCAAACCTTGAGTATCAGCCTGGAAATGGACAGCGAACGTGCGTTGCAGCACTTGGCGCAATGGGGTCAGCAACCCTTGCCAATCAGCGCTGCGTGCCATGACGGTGTACGGCTTCATCTGAGGCTGGAGGGCGGTGAAGGCTCGGTAGCGGCTGCCCACGACCGGCTGGGTGGCGAAGTGCTGGACGGCTCGTACTGGGCGGATCTCAACGAGCATCGATTGAGTTTCTTCGATGCGGGCAAACCACTTTGGCGCCTTTCACTGCCGAACAACACACCAGTGCTCGACTTGCCCGGCCAGCAATTGATCGACTGGGCCGGGGCCCAGCGTTGGCTTAAGTCCGACGCCGAAGCCGCGTTGATTCGCCAGGTTGTCGAAAAAACCGGTGGGCATGCGACCTGTTACAGCCACGGCCACACCGATAGCCCGTTCCAGCCGCTGCCCGCCGCCTTGATGCGCTACCACCAAAACCTCAAGCGGCACCTGGACCCCAGTGGAATCTTCAACCCCGGACGCCTTTACGCGGAGCTTTGAGTGATGCAGACCACCTTGAGTGAACAGGCAAGCCAGCTCCCTCGCGCCGCGGAAGCAGAGCGCATCCTCCGTAGTTGCGTGCACTGCGGCTTTTGCAATGCAACCTGCCCGACCTACCAACTGTTAGGTGACGAACTGGATGGGCCCCGAGGCCGCATCTACTTGATCAAGCAGGTTCTGGAAGGCAATGAAGTCACCCGAAAGACCCAGGAACACCTGGATCGCTGCCTGTCGTGCCGCAATTGCGAAACCACCTGCCCGTCTGGTGTGGAGTACCACAACCTGCTGGACATCGGCCGGGCGGTGGTTGATGCGGCAGTGCAAAGACCCCTCGCCCAGCGGATGCTGCGCCAGGGGCTACGTAAGCTGGTGCCCAACCCTGGGTTGTTCAAAGGATTGATTGGCAGCGGCCAAGTCTTCCGCGCATTGCTGCCAGGCGGCCTCGAATCAAAATTGCCGCGCAGCCCAGAGCCGGCCAAACAGCGGCCCACCGCCCGGCATGCGCGCAAGATGCTGATCCTGGAAGGCTGTGTGCAATCAAGCCTTTCGCCCAACACGAACGCGGCCGCTGTGCGAGTTCTGGACCAACTCAAGATCAGTGTCACCTCGATCAAACAGGCGGGCTGCTGCGGCGCGGTGGAATACCACCTGGACGCTCAAGCGGCCGGGCTCGACCGAGCCCGCCGAAACATCGATGCCTGGTGGCCGAGCATCGAGCGTGGGGCCGAAGCCATTGTGCAGACGGCTAGTGGCTGCGGGGCGTTCATCAAGGAATATGGTCACTTGCTGAGCACCGATCCGGCCTACGCCGATAAGGCAAGAAGGGTCAGCGCGCTGGCCAAAGACCTGGTTGAAGTGTTGCGTGACGAGCAACTTGAGCGGCTTGGGGTTAAAAGCGCCCAATCAATTGCCTTCCATTGCCCCTGCACCTTGCAGCACGCGCAGAAGCTCGGCGGAGCCGTCGAGGCGGTGCTCACAAGCCTTGGCTTCAACCTCACCGCTGTTCCGGAGGGTCACTTGTGCTGCGGGTCGGCGGGCACCTATTCAATTACCCAACCCGAACTGTCACTGCAACTGCGTGACAACAAACTGAATGCCTTGGAAAGCGGAAAACCCGACGTCATCGCCACGGCCAATATTGGCTGTCAGACCCACCTCGGTGGCGCTGGTCGCACCCCTGTACGGCACTGGATCGAGTTGGTTGAAGCTGCGTTGCCCTAACCGCCCCCCCCTGGAGAAGCCCCATGAAAAGCAAAGCCATATTGAGTCAACTCGAAATCAACCAAATCCTGAACGCTGCACGTGCCGAAGCACACAGCAACCAATGGGCGGTGACCATCGCGATTGTTGATGACGGCGGCCACCCTCTTGCCCTCGAACGCTTGGACGGTTGCGCCGCGATCAGCGCCTACATCGCCGTTGAAAAGGCGCGCACTTCCGCATTGGGGCGACGCGAATCCAAAGGCTACGAAGACATGGTCAATGGTGGGCGACACGCCTTTTTATCGGCGCCATTGCTGACCTCCCTGGAAGGCGGCGTACCGATCTTCGTCGATGGACATGTGATAGGGGCCGTCGGGGTTTCCGGGGTTAAAGCCGAGCAGGATGCACAGGTCGCAAGAGCTGGCGCGCAATGCGTGAGCTGAGCACAAAACCAAAGCAACCGAATGAACACAGTATGATGGAGATGCACAACGTGACCGATTTCGTTAACTGCCATGGCCTTAAAGTCGCCCCCGCCCTGCAGCATTTTGTGGATGCTCGAGTGTTGCCGGGAACCCGGCTTTCCGCTGAAGCGTTTTGGAGCGGCTTTGCAAGCCTGGTGCATGATTTGGCACCCAAGAACCGCGAGCTATTGGCTGAACGTGATCGCCTGCAGGTACAGCTGGACGACTGGCACCGAGCCCATCCAGGGCCTGTGACCGATATGCCGGCCTATCAAGCATTCTTGACGAGTATCGGCTACCTGCAACCGGAACCCGACGACGTCAACGTCACCACCAGCAACGTTGACCCTGAGGTTAGTGTGCAGGCCGGGCCGCAACTGGTGGTGCCCGCAGTTAACGCTCGTTACGCGCTGAATGCCGCGAATGCACGTTGGGGGTCGCTGTACGACGCGCTTTACGGAACGGATGCAATCCCTCATGAGAATGGCGCCCAACCTAGCGCAGGTTACAACCCGGTTCGGGGAGCCCAGGTGATTGCGTTTGCACGGGCGTTCCTGGATGACGCATTTCCCCTGAGCAACGGCTCACACGCCGCCGTGGTTCAGTACACGATAGAAGGCGCAACACTGCGGGCCACTCTGCAAGATGGCACCCAGGCAGTGTTGTCGCAGACCACGCAATACGCCGGCTACCAGGGCGTGCCGGCAGATCCGGTCGCCATTTTGCTGAAACACAATGACCTGCATGTGGAAATACAAATCGACCGGGAGAGCCTCATCGGTCAAGACGACGGTGCAGGCGTCAAGGATCTGCTGATTGAGTCCGCACTGTCCACGATCATCGATTGCGAAGACTCGGTAGCGGTGGTCGATGCTGAAGACAAAGTACAGGTCTACAGCAACTGGTTGGGCCTGATGAAAGGTGACCTGACGGAAAGTGTCGAGAAGAATGGCAAAACCATTACCCGCCGCCTCAACCCGGACCGGGTGTATATCGCCGCAGATGGTACCTCGCTGACACTCCCTGGGCGATCGTTGCTTTTCATTCGCAACGTGGGGCACCTGATGACCTGCCCGGCCATTTTCGATAACACCGGGCTTGAAATTCCAGAGGGCATTCTCGATGGCGTCATCACCAGCCTGATTGCCCTGCACGACCTGCAACGCAAGGGCAACTCACGCACGGGCAGTGTCTACATCGTTAAACCGAAAATGCACGGCCCTGCCGAAGTCGCTTTCGCCGACCACTTGTTCAACCGTATAGAGGACCTGCTTGGGCTCCCACGGCACACGCTGAAGATTGGCATCATGGATGAGGAGCGACGCACCAGTATTAACCTGAAGGCCTGCATCGCCGCAGCGTCGTCAAGGGTAGCGTTTATCAATACCGGGTTCCTGGATCGCACCGGCGATGAAATGCACACGTCCATGGAAGCCGGCGTGATGCTGCGTAAGGGCGACATGAAAAACACCGCCTGGATCCAAGCCTATGAGCTTAATAACGTGCTGGTCGGGCTGGACTGCAAGCTGCGCGGGCGAGCTCAGATAGGCAAGGGGATGTGGGCCATGCCAGATCGAATGGCCGATATGTTGGCGCAGAAAATCGCCCATCCAAAGTCGGGGGCGAATACAGCGTGGGTCCCCTCCCCAACTGCCGCCACCTTGCACGCGCTGCATTATCATCAAGTCAACGTACGAGCGGTGCAGGAGTCACTTGAAGGCAACAGGTCGGGCAGCACCCGGCAAACGCTTCTGGATGGACTGCTCAGTGTGCCGGTTGTTACCGACAACGGCTGGTCGGCGGATGAAATCCGCCAGGAAGTCGAAAACAACGCGCAGGGTTTGCTGGGTTACGTGGTGCGCTGGGTCGAACAGGGTATTGGCTGTTCGAAGGTTCCCGATATCCATAACGTGGGGTTGATGGAGGATCGCGCCACCCTGCGTATTTCCAGCCAGCACATGGCCAACTGGCTGAGACACGGGGTTATTACTGAAGCTCAAACCCTGGAGGTTCTGCAACGTATGGCGCGGGTCGTCGATCAGCAAAACGCGGCAGCCCCCCACTATGCCCCGATGGCACCTGACTTCTTTAACTCCCTGGCATTTCAAGCGGCTTGCGCGCTGGTGTTCGAAGGACAAGCCCAGCCCAATGGTTATACCGAACCGGTGCTGCATAAATTTCGGCTAACGTTCAAGCAGTTAACGGTTTAAACCCATTCGGAACAGGTTTCACTGGCGCCCTCGACGCCCGACGCATTGCATCGGGCGTTGCCGCTTTTGTGGGTAGCCGCGAGCACTCAGCGTTACGGAGCGCGGTCGATCCGTCACCCTTCGCCGCATCTGTTCCCTAACCCGCACACGCCTGTCGTTACGAATTTTCTCATCACCGGAACCAGAAAGTAATCGATTACATTTTGGCGCGCCAAAACAGGGCGTCCAATGTGCCATCTCAGTTCGTTTCGGTGGTTTGAAAATGTTTAAAGGGCGTAAATACGTACTATATTCTGTCAATTGAACGTAAAAACCCTCAAAAGACAGGCATATGAAGGCAGCGAAGGCCACTGAAAATCGACATGGCACGGTTTCTGCTTTTACAGATGTAATGGATTACATTACTGACCACCACCGAAAGGTATGAAGAATGAACGTGAAGCAGAAACTTGTTACCACCGCCGCTCTGGTCTCGCTGATGGCTGCAGCTGCACCCGCCATGGCCGACAAACTCGACGACGTGATCTCGGCGGGAGAGCTTAAATGCGGCGTCATGCTGGACTATCCGCCGAATGGTTTTCGTGACTCGTCCAATAACCCGACCGGCTATGACGTCGAGTACTGTCAGGACCTGGCCAAGGCTCTGGGTGTCAAACCGGTCATTGTCGAAACGCCCTCCCCTCAGCGGATTCCAGCGTTATTGTCGAGCCAGGTCGATATTTCGATTGCCAGCGCAACCATCACTCTGGAGCGCGCCAAAACGGTCGCCTTTACCTCTCCTTACTCCTCATACAGCTTTGTCGTGGTCGCGCGTAAAGACTCAAACATCAAAACGTTTGAAGACTTGAAGGGCAAGCGTGTAGCCGGCGTTCGTGGAGCCGCAGAGGACTCGCTTTTCGAGAACTACTTCAAGAAATGGAATGATGCCAGCGGCCAATACCTGACCGTCAGCAATGACAGTGACCGAAACCTTGCACTGGCCCAAGGCAAGGTGGACGCCTTCATCGTCAATGTCCAAGCCGCCAGCGAACTGACCAAACTGCCTCAGTACCAGGCGTTTCATACCTGCTGCGATGCCCCGTTTCCCAAGGACACTGTTGGGATGATGGTGACACGCGACAGCACGGACTTCCTTCGTTTCACAAACCTGTTCCTGCACCAGCAGCAAGTGAGTGGCCGTTACGCCGAGCTGTACAAGAAGTGGTATCAAGCCGACGCCCCTGCCCTGGACAAGCTTTAATTTCGTTGGACGGTGGGAGCCTCCAGGCTCCCACCCTATTGAAGGAGGAGCGATGCCTTGAACTATCACTTCCAATGGGCGCCAGTATGGAAGGCTTTTCCCGACTTGCTGCCCGGGTTGGTCATGACGCTGGAACTGACGCTGCTGTCATTCGTTCTGGGGTCAGTGATTGCATTCGTACTGGCTTGGGGTAAATCCTCGAGCAGTCGATCAGCGAAGGGAATCTGCGTCAGCTGGATCGAGATTGCGCGAAATACACCGTGTTTGTTCCAGATCTATATGGCGTACTTCGGCTTGGGGGCACTGGGCGTTGATGTGAACTCCTTCTATGCCGTACTGGGCGCCATTACATTCAATACGGCCGGGTACCTGGCCGAAGTGATTCGCGGCGGAATAGAGGGGATTGATCCGCGGCAATACCGTGCGGGTGCAGCGCTGGGGATGAACCGCCGCCAAACATTCGTCCGAATTGTCCTTCCTCAATTGGTGCCGTTGATTTTGCCTGGCGCCGGTAACCAGTTGATCTGGAGTCTGCTGAACACGTCATTGGGCATGGTTGTTGGGCTCCAGGAACTTACCGGTGCAACTTACACCGCCCAGTCGCTTACCTTTCGCTCGTTCGAGTTTTTCATTGCTACCGCGGTCATCTATTACGTGCTCGCCAAATTGGTGACGCTGATGCTTTACGGGGCAGCTCGGCTGTACGGCGGAAAACGGAGAGTTCAAGCATGAACAGTGTGCCGTTATTCTCGGGCCTTCAAGCCAATGACCTTCTCTACTTGCTCCAGGGGGCAGGACACACTCTCTGGCTCGCGCTCTGGGCAATCGTCCTGGGCACTGTGCTGGGTTTTTTGATGGGCTGGCTGAGGTCGGTGTCAAAAATCGGCAATGGCCTGATCATGATACTGGTGGATGTTTCCCGCTCAGTTCCGCTGCTTATACAGTTAATCGTAGTGAATGCCGCGCTGGCCGCCTTTCGTTTTCCGTTAAGCCCATTCCTTTGCAGTGCACTCGTACTCACCTTGTACATGGCCTCGTTCTGCTCGGAAATCTATAAGGGGGGATTTGAGGCGGTACCCCAAAACCTGCAGAAGGCGGCACGGTCTCTCGGTATGAGCTACCTGCAGGCTTTCGTCAGCGTCACCGCACCTATCATGCTGCGGCGCACATTTGCCTCATGGATCGGCATTGTCCTGGGCGTTTTGAAGGACACATCCCTGGCTGCGGTTATCGGCTACATAGAGCTTTTACGCGGATCGCAAATCATCGTTACCCGAACTCAGGAGCCGCTGTTGGTGCTACTGATCGTCGGTGTCTTTTACTTCCTGTTGTGCTACCCCATCGCTCGCTTGGGTGCCAAAGTTGAAAAAGGTCTAAGTCAATGATCGAAATCAAGAACGTCCATAAGTCCTACGGCAACCTGAACATTTTGAAGGGTGTCGACATGAGTGTTGAGAAGGGTGAAGTTGTATCGATTATCGGGCCAAGCGGTTCAGGAAAATCGACCCTGCTTCAATGCATCAATGGCTTGGAAAGCATCAGCGACGGCACTATTTGTGTCGATGGTATCGATGTCTTTTCGCGAGCCACCGACCTTAACGCGCTTCGGGCAAATGTCGGCATTGTGTTCCAGCAGTACAACGTGTTCCCGCACCTTTCGGTGCTCGACAACGCGGCGTTGGCCCTCAAAGTTGTTCACAAGATGAAGCGCCAGAACGCCGAAGAAGTTGCCTACGCACAGCTCGAAAAAGTGGGGTTGGGCGATAAGGCGAACATGTCCCCTACCCAGTTATCCGGCGGCCAACAACAGCGCCTGGCTATCGCTCGCGCCCTGGCTATGCAGCCTCGGTACATGCTGTTCGACGAAGTCACCGCCGCACTCGACCCTCAGTTGGTACGTGAGGTGCTCGACACGCTTTTGATGTTGTCGACAGAAGGGATGACGATGGTGCTCGTCACACATGAAATTGCTTTCGCCCGAGAGGTTTCCAGCCGGGTTGCCTTCTTCGACGCCGGCAAGATCGCAGAAATCGGCCCTGCGGCCCACGTCATCGACTCACCCAAGCATGTGCGTACGCAGCAATTCCTTTCCCATCAGATTCACTGACAAAAACAAACGGCGACGCACATCATGGATGGCGTCGCCGTTGGCTATTGGTGCGTCCTGAAAGGGTGTATTCGATGACATCAAGGCTCGAAAATCAGAACACTGTGCTGAGCAGCTGCTTGCTGACCGCTTCCTCAATGCTCAACGCGGCCAGCCACGATGTTTTAACGTTGTCCGGCAGAGGATTATTGACCAGCCGAATCGACAACTCGCCAAACGCTCCCTTTGCGGTCACTTCGTGAACATTTTTGGCAACGGTCGGGTCAGCGATCAGCTCCACCTGTGTGTGATCAAAACCCACGCCCGACAACGCGACGGCAGCGGTGACGTTTGCATTTTTTGGGAAGAGAGCTGACGCATGGGCGGCGGTACCGCGGAAGATGGTCGTTGGCACCTTGATCTGATCGAGATCGAATTCTTCCTCAGCAGGCGTTCCAACCCATGCCTTAGGAGGTTTGCGGCCGGTGTACAGCACTTCATCAAGGCCTGCAGAACGAGCAGAACGCATGGCATCCAAACCGCCGATTGCACCTGAAACGAGAATCAAGCGTGCGCCGCCTGCCTGTGCGGCGTGCTCAAGCGTCGCCGCCAACGCCTTATCAGCGAGCGCACCGATAGAAGCGATGACGACATCGATCCCAGCGTTAAGGAAAGCAGGTACTGCATGAACAACCGCGCTGTGCCCTGCGCACTCGATGACCAGGTCTGGTTTCCAGCCGATCAGATCTTGAACCGTCGTAAATAACTCGACCTTGCGACCTTTGGCATAGCCATCAACATCCGCAGCGTGGTTAATCGCGGCATAGGAAGCCAATGGCAGGTGCTGGGTTTGCAAGGCGGTCAGGACGCGCTTGCCGATTGCTCCCAGTCCGATAATCCCGACGCGCCTGATTTTGTGGGTACTCATGCGATGGACTCCCAGAATTGACGAAGCAGTAATGAGTAATATTGGGTGCATGTAACGGGTGGGAAGTGACCACCACTCAGTTCTACAAGCGTGGCGCCTGGGATCAGGCTGGCGAGTTCCTGCGAGTGATGAAAAGGAATGATGTAGTCATCTTTGGCACCTATCACCCAGGTTGGCAGGTTGAGAGACGGCAACTCGTCACGGCGGTTGAAGTTCAAAAGCATCTCCATCCGAGCGTGGGTCATCTCGATATCCACCGATGAGGTTTCTTCAAAATTCAATGGACGCTCCGCTGCGAAATGCTCGCCATACCATGCAGATGGGTAAGCAACCAGACGAGTCAGCGCGTTGTAGGCCGTGCCACCCAGCTTGATCAGCAGGTATTGGCGGTAGGCAAAAAAGTCCTTGAAGCGTTTGTCAGGCATTGCCCAGCCACAGCTCAACACGATGCTCTTCACCCGTTCAGGGTGATCCAGCGCCATGCTTTGCGCGACCAATGACCCGGTCGAGTGCCCTACAATATGCGCAGACTCAATGCCCCTCTCATCCAGCAGGCCGAGCAAAGCATGCTTGATACCGGGGATGTTTGGCGCCCCTTCTATCTCGCTTTGGCCGACTCCCGGATGGTCGAACGTAACCACCCGGTAGTCATGCTTAAGCTGATCAACGACCGGCCTCCAAAAGTCGGCCAGCCCGCCCAGCCCGGATATCAACACCACGGGAATACCCGCTCCCTCCTCCCGGGCGTAGAGCTTTTTTGCCATGTCATCAGTCTCACTTTTTGGTGTAGGCGAAAATGCCCGTGGACTCGATTTGCTCGATGTTCGCCGGGCGCTCAAAAGGCTCAGGAGCCGCCTCGCCATGCTGACGAGGACGGCCTATATCGCGGAAAAAAGTCTCCAGACCGCTGGGGGTCATGAACCAAACCCACTGCAAATCGACGTCACCGTCGTTGCTGAATGTGTGTGAGTTGTGTTTACCCAAAAACAAGGTCGCGCCAGGCTCAAGCTTGAAGACCTTGCCATCGACCACGGCAGTTCCCGTGCCGGAAACGAAGTGCAGGACCTCTTCGTTAATCACATGGGCATGCTCGCGAACACGGCCACCCGGTGGAAGCAATTGGGTGCCCACAGAGAAGTTGTGATTCATCTTGAACAGCTGCGGTGACACCGCCACTGATACATAGCCGTTAGCAGGCTTGGGCTGCCAATAGCTCACCTCCGTCTCGCGGGTAACGTAAACCAGCGTTCCTTTAACGTCTGGCGTTTCGTTTGAATCCATTGCGTTGTCACTCATAAAAACCTCCGTCAACCTTGCTGGATGAACCGGAAAAGGCGCGCTTGACCGGCTGGTAATCGTTTACATTTCAAGGTGAAAAATAACCTCTACCGGACAGGCACCGGAGAGTTTCAGCCGAGCATCCGGCCAGTCATCAGCTATTTTTACGCCAGGTATCGCTCAGGGTGTAACCGGTTGGGAAAGGGTCGTTTGGATCAAGCACATACTGGTGAAAGCCAGTGAGGAACGCCTGGCCGCTGATGGCCGGACGAATGCCGGCGCGCCCCCCTACCGTCAGCGTCTCGACGATTTCACCGACAAACTCAGTGCTCAGAATGGACTCGTGAATCAGCTTCTCGCCCGGCTTGATTTGACCTCGCGCATGCATGACTGCCAGGCGCGCGCTGGTGCCCGTGCCACAGGGTGAGCGATCGAGGCGGCCAGGGGACACGATCACGCCATTGCGCGAGCGCTTGCCTTCAGGGTCGTCACGCATTGGCCCGGCAAAAAGGGTTTGGTTGATGGTATGAATGTCAGGTTGCTCTGGGTGTACCGCGGGGATTTGCTCGGCTGCCGCGGCCTTGATGGTCTCTCCAACGCTGACCAGCGTTGCCGCTTCGTCAGGCGTAATGTCGAAGCCAAGCGACTGAGCATCTGCCAGTACGTAGATCATGCCGCCATACGCCACGTCGACTTTGATCGTGCCAAGCCCGGGTACTTCTATGTGCTTGTCGAGGGCAAATACGAAGCATGGGACGTTAGTGAATTTCACACTCAGGCATTTGCCATCCTGGCATCGTGCCTCAACACGCACGAGGCCTCCCGGGGCTTCGAGGGTAAGGCGGGTAACAGGCTCGACCATCGCAATCATGCCGGTTTCAAGCAAAGCGGTGACGGTACAGATGGTGTTGCTTCCCGACATCGGCGGATAGAACTCGGACTCCATAATCACGAAACCGGCATCCGCCTCGGGGTGCGACGAAGGCAACACCAGGTTGATGCACTGTGTCACCGTGCCGCGGGGTTCCTGGAGCAGAAACTTACGCAGGTCATCGCCCTGGGTTTCGAGGTACTTCATCTTGTCGAACATGGTGTTGCCAGGCACATCCAGGACACCACCGGTAATCACATCATTGCGCTCACCAGCAACGTGAGCTCCGACAACATTGATCATTCGCTTGAATTTCATAGGTCACTTTTCTGAGTCATTGATAAGTAATCCAGCCGATGTGCCCGGACATCAGGTGCGCGTTACGCGTAATGGCTTGAGAGAGCGTGTTTCTACAACCAACGAAGCCTGGACGTCGACTTGGGGAGCCACGGGGCCGGCCCCCATTACCACGACCTGGTTGGGATCCGAAAACTCCGTCGCCCAAAGGCCGCACACAGGGGATCGACCTTCAGCCACCGCCGTGCTGATTTGTTGGATCACCGCACCTGCCTTGCCCGTTGGACAGCGATATTTATGCAGGTAGCGAACCGGTGCGAGGCTATCGATGGCCGTTTCAAACCGGGGTATAAGCACTTGCAGGAACTGCTGGCTGACCTGGGCTGCTGCTTGAGGCAGAAATCCCTCTCGCCACGCATCAACCTTGATCAATTGCGCCCGCAGACGGGCCCGCTCGTCCAGGGAGTCATACCGCCAGAGATGTCGAAAGGTGACGCTGTCCCCGGCTCGCTCCTGCCACAGGCCTTGCAACTTGCCATATTTATCACCCCTGATCGGCAAACAAAGGCTCTCGAAAAGATGCCAGTATTTTTCCCAGGCTTCAGGGGTGAATTGATATTCGCGCAGCTCATCGATCATCGACATGTCCTCACCAGGCGGTGTAGCCACCATCCACCGTGAACATCGCACCCGTTGCAAAACTCGAATCGTGAGAAGCCAAAAACAGAATCACATTAGCGATATCGATCGGCTCGCCCATCTTGTTCAATGGGGAGCGCGCTTCAAGCCCTTTTTTGAACGCTACCGGATCTGGAACGGTTTCGAAAATCTTGTCGTAATAGCTCGATGCGATCACCCCGGGCGCCACGCTGTTCACACGCACGCCTTCAAGGGCATGATCGAGCGCCATGGCACGCGTCAGTGCTGCAACGCCGCCTTTGGCAGCAACGTAAGCCGCACGATCCTTGATGCCAACTACAGAAATAGTAGATGCCAGGTTCACGACCGCCCCGCCGCCACGTCGAATAATTTCAGGGATGGCGTATTTCGAGCAAAGAAATACCCCCTTCAGGTTGACGTTGATGACCTCGTCCCAGGTGTGCTCATCCACGGTAACGACAGTTCCCAACGTACCGAAACCTGCGTTATTAACCAGAATGTCGATACCGCCGAAATGTGCCACGGCCTTTTCAACCATCGCCTTGACCTGAGCCGCATCAGACACATCTGCCTGGACCGCAAATGCCTGGCTACCCAGTGCTTTTGCTACCGCCAGTGCTTGCTCGATGTTGCGATCGGCGACAACAACCTTGGCCCCCTCGCTCACAAACAGCTTGGCCGTCGCTTCACCAATACCCGCACCGGCACCCGTGATGAGTGCAACCTTGTCTTGTAATTTCATCGTTCAATTCCTTCGCGCATTACTGAAAAATCATCATTGGAAAACAGAACGCATTGAGGCGACGCGAATGGCGGCACATCAGATGTAAACGTTTACAATCCAAAGCTCAAAATAACAACAAATAATCACCTTAGGAAGATGCTTGTAGAAATCTCTGCATTGGATGAAATCAGTAAAGCAAATCGCATGCCTGCCTGGAGGCGCCTTATCTTTGCGGGCTGCCGGCCCTTGCCTGGCTAACCTCAGCCTTTACGTCTGCCCTTACTCGAACCTTCGTGTGTGTTACCGCACCGTATTTGTGCGAAAAATGGTAACGTTTACAGAAAAGGATTACATTGAGTAAGGCAACACATTGAAGTCGGTGAGAGGGACGGCCTTACAGCGATGTTGCCCGCGATCTCCCTGTCAGCACAACGACCGCTTTTTTTGATGCGGGACGGGACCGAATGCCGCAGAATCGGGGTATATAGCCGTGAAAACGGCTCCAGGGAGCAGGCAGCAGTCTGAATGAGCGGTAATCGATATCAGTCGTTCCACGCCGCGTCTTCATCTGCATGCGCCATCATGAGGAATCTGTGTGAGTATTAAACGTAATCCATCGGGACGCGTAAACGTCACTGACGTGGCAAAAGCTGCCGGTGTTTCGGTGGCCACCGTCTCCAGGAGCTTCAATTTACCCCATCATGTTCGAGACGACGTGCGAGAAAAAGTCCTGCAGACGGCGAGTAAAATGGGTTATACGCCCAACTCTGCTGCCAAAGCCTTGAGGCTTCAGAAGACCCATGTCATTGGGGCGATCATCCCCACGCTTGACCATTCCATTTACGCGACGATGGTCAAAAGCTTCCAGGACAAACTCGCCGAGTATGGTTATGTCGTCTACGTACTCAGTTGCGGATTTGATTCAAATGCAATCTCCGACAACGTACGGTTGCTGGTCGAACGGGGGGCCGAAGCTTTGCTGATCGTGGGGGATATCGCCGATTCTGACCTGGTTCGATACCTCAAGGAGTACCGCATGCCGGTGGTCTGCACGTATTCCTACTTTGAAGACAAAGCCTTTCCCTTCATCGGTTTCGACAATTACCTGGCCACGAAACAAATGACGGAATACCTGCTTGGCCTTGGGCATCGCCACATGGCGATGCTAACCGGCCCTATGCAAGGTAATGATCGCCAACAGGCACGTCACAAAGCATTCATTGATGCGCTCACTGTATCCAAATCCAAATGCACTCACTTCACCTACGAAAGCGCCGGCGGATACACCATTGAATTCGGTGAAAAAACCCTTCGCCGAATCCGCCTGGAATACCCGGACGTGACCGCGATAATTTGCAACAGCGACGTTATCGCTTTTGGTGTTCTCTCAGCGTGCAAAAAGCTGGGTATTGATGTGCCCAGAGAGATGTCGGTAGTGGGGTATGACAATCTCGAGTTCGCTGAATACCTGGACCCTCCCCTGACGACGCTTGCAGTACCTGCAGGAGAGATGGGCCTAAGGAGTGCAGAGGCGCTGATCGCAAACTTGAAAAACGGTACCGAGATAAAACCGCTGCTGCTCGGTACTCAGTTGATGATCCGTCAATCCAGTCACTCAATCTAGTAGCCCTCGCGCTCTGAGGCCAGCGAGGCAGGGTGGGTGATCATGCGCGATGGTAAAAAACACGCACCGCCAGCCATATCGTTGATCCGGCGGGGTGTCGATCAAAATCAGATCAAAGTCGCTCTCGAATGCCGGCATCAAATTTTTGAGACGAAGACGGCCGTCAGCGGCGTGCAAAAGCAGATTGCTCAACTGGTTGAACGGGTCATTGGAGTGAATCAGCGAGAGATTGGGAATGCAGGTCTGGGAGATGATCTGGTCGGCCCGGGTCTCATTCTTCGCGATCAGTTGATAGGTGCCGCCTGGCGCTTCATGCGATAGCGCGTAGAAAGACGACAGCGACGGCTGGTTATCAAGATCAATAAGTAGGGTTCGAAGACCTGCATCGGCGCAGAACGCGCCTAGATTGGCGCCTACCGTGCTTTTACCCGGTCCGCCCTTGGTTGAAACGATTGCTGCGATTTTCATACTGCTTGCCTCTGAATCGAAGGATTAGAGGCAGCTTCATAAAAGTCACGCTATAGACTGATCTTCAGGAAAAAACGCCCTGAACGAAAAAAGCCTGCATCTCTGCAGGCTTTTCTCAATGTCTGGCTCCACGACCTGGACTCGAACCAGGGACCCAATGATTAACAGTCATTTGCTCTACCAACTGAGCTATCGCGGAATGCGCCGTATGTTACTGATTGAAAAGGAGAAGTCAAGCATTCAGTGCGTTATGTACTTCCCCAAGGCGCACCGCGCAGGAAAATCATCGCTCCACTTCCTGTCACGACTCTGTCATACGTCAACGCCAACATCCGCAGATACCCCGCTCCCACCCTCTTCTTGAAGGACGACACATGCACACTCGCTCAGGCCCGCCCTCGGTCAAAACCCTGCTTGCCCGCTTTATCGTTATCGGATGCAGCCTGACGGTGAGCGCGTGTGACAGTGTGACCAAAGGTGCACCCGTCGCCTCTGCTTCGTTCAAAACCCTCGACGGTGCACCGCCCCTGGTGATCGGCCATCGCGGCCTGCCGGGGCTGTACCCAGAGGAAACCCGGACCTCGTATGAGCAGGCGGCCGATGCGGGCGCGGATTCGCTGGAACTGGACCTGCACATGACCAAGGACTGTGTATTGGTGGCGCGGCACAACCCCTGGTTGAGCGACAACACCAACATCAGTGACGTCGCAAAGACCAACCCCGAGGTTGCACGCCGCAAGCGTACGGTTCCGGGCGTTTTGGTTAACGTCCGGTACCCTGCCATCGCAGAAAATGGCCCGGCCCAGTACCTGAGTGACTTGACCAACCCCAACGATCCCAAGTCCGTATTGAAATCCTTGATCGTGGATGGCGAAGACCACACCAACGACTGGTCAATCAGCGATTTCACCCTGGCCGAACTCAAGCAATGGATCGGCGGCACGACCTACGATGCCCGCGACGAGCGCCCCACCGAACTCAACGGCAAGTTGCCGATCCTGAGCTTCCAGGAAGTGATCGACATTGCCAAAGCCAAAAGCGCCGCCACCGGCCGGGTGATCACGACCTACCCCGAAAGCAAGAACCCGATCTGGAACAATGCCCAGGCCATTGCCAACGGTTGCGGCGCGCCGGGCACGCATCCGTTTGAGGCGGCGTTTCTCAAGACCCTGAAAGACAACAACCTCAATCGCAAAGACGCGCCGGTGTTTGTGCAAAGCTTTGACCCGAACAGCCTGAAATACCTGCGCTCCATCGGCCTGCAAGCCAGGGCGGTTCAGTTGGTGGATGGAAACGGCGTGAACTTCAAGACCGGCGAAACCATTTTCATCACCGACAAACCCAACACCTTCGTCAGCGGCCGCCCGTACAGCTGGACCGTCGCGGGCGACCCACGCCCCTTTGGTGCACTGCTGACGCCGGCAGGCCTGGCCGAAGTCAAAACCTACGCTGACGGCATCGGCCCGTGGAAGCCGCAAGCGATGTCGCTGACCGCCACTTCAGCCCAAAACCCCGGCTTGCCCGAGGTCGATACCGTCAAGCCCACCCGCCTGATCAGCGATGCCCACAAGGCCGGGCTGTTCGTCCATATCTTCACCTTCCGCAATGAAGCGAAGTACCTGGCGGGTGCCTACAAGGGCAATCCAGCGGCGGAATACCTGGCGTTTTTCCGGGCCGGTGTGGACGGTGTGTTTACGGATTTCACGCCGACTGCGGTTGCAGCCCGCAATACGTACCTTAAAGAAGTCGCGCGTTAATAAGTCATCGAAGTGGATGGCGGCCTCCCCGGCCGCCATTGTTCAATCCAGCTGCTCGATCACCCCGCCCGCCTTGAGTTGCCCCAGCTGTTCTGCCGACAACCCCAGCCGCTCACCCAGCACTTCATCCGTGTGCTGCCCCAACATCGGCGCGGGCCTTACATACTCCACCGGCGTGCCCGACATCTTGATCGGGCTGCCAACCATCTCGAACTCCGGGTTCTTGGGATGCGGGATCTTCACCATCAACCCACGGGCGATCACCTGCGGTTCTTCCAGGGATTGGGCGATGCTGTTGATCGCCCCCACAGGCACCTTCGACGCGTGAATGCTCGCCACCCACTCGTCCGCCGTGCGCCCCAGGAAGTGCGCCGATAACAGCTCGACAATCTCCGCCCGGTGCGCAACCCGATCGGCATTGCGCCGAAAGCGCGGGTCTTGCGGCAGGTGTGGCAAACCAATGCTGTGGCACAGCGCAATAAACTGGCTGTCGTTGCCGCAGGCAATAATGAAGTCGCGGTCTGCGGCGCGGAACACCTGGTACGGCACGATGTTGGCGTGGGCGTTGCCGTAGCGCTCCGGCACCTTGCCCGAGGCCAGGTAGTTCATGCTCTGGTTGGCCAGGGTTGCCACTTGCACGTCCAGCAGGGCCATGTCGATGTGTTGGCCGACGCCGGTGCGTTCGCGGCTGAGCAAGGCGGCCTGGATCGCGACGGTGGAATACAGGCCGGTCATCAGGTCGGAGAACGCCACGCCGACTTTTTGCGGGCCGCCGCCGGGCAGGTCGTCGCGTTCGCCGGTGATGCTCATCAGGCCGCCGATGCCCTGGATGATGAAGTCGTAGCCGGGCTCTTCGGCACGCGGGCCGGTCTGGCCAAAGCCGGTGATGGAGCAGTACACCAGCCGTGGATTGATCTCGGCCAGGGTCGCGTAATCCAGGCCATAGCGGGCCAGGGAGCCGGCCTTGTAGTTTTCGATCAGTACGTCGGAACTGGCCGCCAGCGCCCGCACCAGTTCCTGGCCCTCACTCGTGGCGAGGTCGATGGCCACGGAGAGTTTGCCGCGGTTGGTGGACTGGTAATAAGACGCCTGCCCGGACGACTCGCCGGTGTCAGTCTTCATCCACGGCGGCCCCCAGCCGCGAGTGTCGTCACCGCTTTGCGGCCGTTCGATCTTGATCACTTCCGCACCCAGGTCAGCCAACACCTGGCCACACCAGGGCCCGGCCAATACCCGGCTTAAATCCAGCACCCGCAAACCTGTCAATGCACCCATTATTCTTGTCCTGTGATGAATCGATATCAGCCGATTGCCGGCTCTTCATGACGCAGGGAAATCCCCAGCACCGCACGCCGCCGCAGCCAGGGGCTTGGGCGATAGCGCGGGTCGTGGGTGAGTTCGCTCATGCGCTGCAAAATCGTGAGGATGCGCCGTGGCCCGAGGGCATCGCCCCAGGCCAGCGGGCCTTGTGGGTAACCCAGGCCGAGCTGCACCGCCTGGTCAATATCGTCGACACTGGCGATGCGTTGCTGGGCGATGTCGCAGGCCAGGTTGACCACCATCGCCAAGGTGCGCTGGGCGACGAAGCCAACGCTGTCACTGATCAACGTCACGCCCACACCGTCACTGGCGAGCAGCGCGTGGGCGGCGTCGCGCGTGGCGCTGGAGGTCAGCGGGTTTTGCATCAGGGTGCGATGGCGCGACAGGTCGGTCAGCAGGTCGATGCACAAGGTGCGCGCCGGGTCGGTGTGGAAGCGGTCGCTGGCCGAGGTGGCGTCGAGACCGTAAGGCGCCAGCAGGCACAGCGCGTCAGGCGAAGGCTGCGCCGCGCTTTCCAGGTGCGCGCCCAACCCGATCACCAGGGCGCTGAGGCGCTCGTAGTCGTCGGCGTTTTCGGTGGCGATCCACACCGGCGGCAATGCCTTCACTGAAGGTACTGGCTGGGGTTGCGGACCGTCGACCACCTGGGCATTTTCATAACGGTAGAAGCCCTGCCCGCTCTTGCGCCCCAGGCGCCCGCCCGCCAGCATCTGCCGGGTCAGGGGCGACGGTTTGTAGCGTGGGTCTTGATAGAACTGGTTGTAGATCGACTCCATCACCGGGTGCGACACGTCGAGCCCGGTGAGGTCCAGCAGCTCCAGCGGGCCCATGCGAAAGCCTGCGCCTTCACGCAGGATGCGGTCGATATCGCCGCGCTCGGCAATGCCCTCATCGAGCATCTTCAAGGCTTCGGTGCCGTAAGCACGGCCGGCGTGGTTGACGATAAAGCCCGGGGTGTCCTTGGCGCGCACACCGCGATGGCCGGTGCGGGCGACGAAGGCCAGCAGGTCATCGCCGACCTTCGGCGCAGTGGCCAGGCCGTCGATCACTTCGACCACGCGCATCAACGGCACCGGGTTGAAGAAGTGCAGCCCCGCCACCCGCTCAGGGTGTTGGCAGCCGGTGGCAATGGCCGTGACCGACAGCGACGAGGTGTTGGTGGCGAGGATGCAGTTCGCGCTGACCACACCTTCCAGTTGCTGCAACAGGCCGCGCTTGGCATCGAGGTTTTCGACGATGGCTTCCACCACCAGGTCGCAATCGTGCAGCGCCTCAACCGTGGCAGCCACTTGCAGGTTCGCAAGCGTTGCGTCCACCGCCGCCTGGGTGATCTTGCCCTTGGCGGCCAGCTTCGAAAGCGTGGTGCCGAGGTTGTCCCGGGCAGTCTGTGCCGCGCCGTCGCGGGCATCAAACAGGCGCACCAATACGCCGGCCTGGGCGGCAATCTGTGCAATCCCGGCGCCCATCACGCCGGTGCCTACCAGGCCCATGATCTTGATTGAATCCGTCATCGTCATTCCCCCAGGTAGTTCGCGGTGCGTTTTTCGAAGAACGCCGCGGCGCCCTCCTTCTGGTCTGCCGAATCGAACAGCAGTTGAAAGGCTTTGCGCTCCAATACCAGTGCGCTTTCCAGCGGCAGGTCGGCGCCGGCGAGCATCACTTCCTTGATCTGTTCCACGGCCAGTGGCGGCAAGGCAGCAATGTGCGCGGCCAGTTCCAGGGCGCGGGGGATGGTTTGGTCATCCGCCACCACTTCGCTGAGCATGCCCATGGCCAGGGCTTCCGGCGCCTTGACCATGCAGCCGGTCAACGCGATGCGCATGGCCTGGAACTTACCCACAGCGCGCACCAGGCGCTGGGTGCCACCGGCGCCGGGCATCAGGCCCAGCTTGACCTCGGGCTGGGCGAACCGCGCCGATTCCCCGGCGACGATCAGGTCGCAATGCATGGCCAATTCACAACCGCCGCCCAGGGCAAAGCCATTCACGGCGGCGATCACCGGCTTGGGGCAACGGCTGATGGCTTCCCACAGGTATTCGGTGTGCCGGCGATACATCTCGATCGGGCTCGCGCTGGCGAACTCCTTGATGTCAGCGCCGGCCACGAAGAACTGATCGCCGCCGGTGAGCACGATGGCGCGCACATCACGGCGCTTGGCCAGGGTACGAAAATGCTCGGCCAGCTCTTCGCGGACCTGGGCGTTCAAGGCGTTTTTCACTTCGGGGCGGTGGATGCGTACCACGGCGACGCCATTGTCCTGGACGTCGAGGTGCACCACGGGTTGGTCGAGACTGGCCACACATTCTCCTGCTGCAATGTTCTTGTTAGTTCGGATATCGACAGTTTCGCTATGCGAAACAAAATTCCGTATTTAGCGATAATCATAAGGACCGAGTTGTCGTGATGTAAACGTAAAAACCTGCTGGCCTTGTAAATCGGGCTATAACTCTTTGTTTAGACGGGTTTTATTAAACAAAACGACAATCAGGCGATCAGTTGATTAGTTTCGCTGTGCGGAATACAATTTTGTTTTGTTGATTTTCTAAAAAAAGGGGGACTAACATGCGCCGTCGAAACCTGGATCCGAATTCACCCGAAGCACCTGCCGGCAACCACGGGTTCGAGCACGTGCTGATCGACCCGATGAATGCCGAGGAGGAGGAAGACAAGGACCGCCAGTTCGTCACCGCCCTGGCCCGAGGCCTGGAACTGCTGCGCTGCTTCACCCCCAGCGAAAGCGTGCTGGGTAACCAGGAGCTGGCGCGCAAGACCGGGCTGCCAAAGCCGACGATCACGCGGATGACCCACACGCTGACCCGCTTGGGCTATCTCAAGCACCTGCCGCAGTCGGGTCGGTATCAGTTGGATGTCGGGGTGATGGCGTTCGGTTACGCCATGCTGTCGAACCTGTCGGTGCGGGCCGTGGCCCATCCGCTGATGGAGACGATGGCCAAGTACGCCCAGGCCGCCGTGGCGATGGCCACGCGGGACCGCCTGGACATGGTGTACCTGGACGTGGTCCAGGGTGAAGCCAACATGACCATGCGCCGCCAGGTCGGTACGCGGTTGCCGTTGCACTTGAGTTCCGCAGGCCGCGCCTGCCTGGCAGCGATGCCGGAAAACGAGCGGGAATTTATTCTCGACCATATCCGCCAGCGTCATCTGGAGGACTGGCCGGGCATCAGGAAGGGCCTGGAACGGGCCTTCCGGGATTACACCGATTTCGGCTACTGCATGTCGATCGGTGAGTGGCACCGCGATGTAAACGCCATCGCCGTGCCGCTGCTGCATGCACAACATGGGCTGCTGACGTTCAACTGTGGCGGACCGAGTTTTCACCTTTCCCGGGAGAAACTCGAGGACGACATCGGGCCCCGTCTCAAGCACATGGTGAACAACATCGAGGCCGCCACCCGCTAGACAGATCGGTGCAGGGCCTCGGCAGATTGACGACAACAGGCCCGCTGAACGGGCCGCTGAGGAATGCACATGATCCGAGACCCCGAAACGCTTCACCTGTTGCTGGAAACCCTGCAGCAGTTCGTCAACGAAGCGCTGATCCCCCGGGAAAACGAGCTGGCCGAGACCGATGACGTCCCGGCGGACATCGTCAGCCAGTTTCGCGAGCTGGGCCTGTTCGGCCTGACCCTGCCCGAAGCCTACGGCGGCCTCGGGCTGACCATGGAAGAAGAGGTCAACGTGGCCTTTGAACTGGGGCGCACCTCGCCGGCCTTCCGTTCCTACTTCGGCACCAACAACGGCATCGGCTCCATCGGCATCCTGCTGGACGGCACCGAGGCGCAGAAGCAGCACTACCTGCCGAAGCTGGCCAGCGGTGAACTGCTCAGCTCGTTCTGCCTGACCGAACCGGACTCCGGCTCCGACGCCGCCTCGCTGAAAACCACCGCCGTGCTCGACGGTGATCACTACGTCATCAACGGCACCAAGCGCTTCATCACCAACGCCCCCCACGCCGGGATTTACACGGTGATGGCCCGCACCAACCCGGACATCAAGGGCTCGGGCGGCATCAGTGCATTCATCGTCGAGCGCAATACGCCGGGCCTGTCCCTGGGCAAGCGCGACCACAAGATGGGCCAGAAAGGCGCCCACACCTGCGACGTGATTTTCGACAACGTGCGCGTGCCGGCCGACCAGTTGATCGGCGGCGTCGAAGGCGTGGGTTTCAAGACCGCGATGAAGGTGCTCGACAAGGGCCGCCTGCACATTGCCGCCGTCAGCGTCGGGGCCGCCGAGCGCATGCTCAACGATGCCCTGCACTACGCCCTCGAACGCAAGCAGTTCGGCCAGCCGATTGCCGAGTTCCAACTGATCCAGGCGATGCTCGCCGACAGCAAGGCCGAGATCTACGCCGCCCGCTGCATGGTGGTGGACGCGGCGCGCAAGCGTGACGAAGGCCTGAACATCGGCACCGAAGCGTCCTGCTCGAAAATGTTCGCCACGGAAATGTGCGGCCGCGTGGCCGACCGTTGCGTGCAGATTCATGGCGGCGCCGGGTATGTGAGCGAGTACGCCATCGAGCGGTTTTATCGCGATGTGCGCCTGTTCCGGCTGTATGAAGGCACCACGCAGATCCAGCAATTGGTGATCGCCCGCAACATGATTCGCGAGGCCAAGCACTAACCCCCCAGGAACAACACAAAACCCGTGTGGGAGCTGGCTTGCCTGCGATGCAGACAACTCGGTGTGGCAGTAACACCGTAGCGATGCCATCGCAGGCAAGCCAGCTCCCACAGTGATCGTGTTCCAACCGCATTACCGCAACACCCATAACTTGTGCCCTAACAACTACAACAAGGTATCGCTATGGAAGTCGCCGCTTCGGCGGGCGCGTTGTCGCCCGCGAAAAACAACCTGTGGATCATCGTATTCATCTTCTGCTTCCTCGGCCTGCTGATCGATGGTGCAGACCTGATGCTGCTGTCCTACAGCCTCAGCAGCCTCAAGGCCGAGTTCGGCCTCACCAGCGTCGAAGCCGGCAGCCTGGGCAGTTTCACCCTGGCCGGCATGGCCATCGGCGGGATCTACGGCGGCTGGGCCTGTGACCGTTTTGGCCGGGTGAAGACCGTGGTCTGGAGCATCGTGCTGTTCTCAGCCGGCACGGCGATCCTGGGCATGACCCACAGCTATTGGCAGTTCGCGAGCACGCGCTTCTTCGCCTCCCTGGGGCTGGGCGCGCTGTATGTCGCGTGCAACACCCTGATGGCCGAATACGTGCCGACCCGCTATCGCACCACCGTGCTCGGCACCCTGCAGGCCGGCTGGTCGGTGGGTTACATCGTTGCCACCCTGCTCGCGGGCTGGATCCTGCCCAACCACGGCTGGCGCTGGTTGTTCTACGTGGCGATCATCCCGGTGATTCTCGCCGTGCTGATGCAACGCCTGGTGCCGGAGCCCCAAGCCTGGGTCAAGGCCCAGGCCGAACGCGCCCGGGAAAAGGCCGAAGGCATCAAGCGGGTCTCGGCGAAGAAGCCCGACGGCATGTTCAAGCTGATCTTCAGCGACCCGAAAGCCAGCCGCATGTTCATCCTCTGGGCGTTGACCGCAGGCTTCCTGCAGTTCGGCTACTACGGCGTCAATAACTGGATGCCGTCGTACCTGGAAAGCGAACTGGGGATGAACTTCAAGTCGATGACCAGCTACATGGTCGGCACCTACGCGGCGATGATTTTCGGCAAAATCCTCGCCGGCCTCGCGGCAGACCGCCTGGGCCGGCGCGTGGTGTTCGCGGTTGGCGCATTGGGCACGGCGATTTTCCTGCCGGTGATCGTGCTGTTCCAGAGCCCGGACAACATACTGTGGATGCTGATTGTGTTCGGCTTTCTGTATGGCATTCCCTACGGCGTGAATGCGACCTACATGACCGAAAGCTTCGAAGCGAAATTTCGTGGCTCGGCCGTGGGCGGCGCCTACAACATTGGCCGGATTGGTGCGGCAGTGGCACCGGCGGCCATTGGCTTCCTGGCGTCCCATGGCTCGATCGGCGTAGGATTTTTGGTGATGGGCGGCGCGTACTTTATCTGCGGAGTGATCCCGGCGCTGTTTATCCGTGACAAGCAGTTTGACCCGCAAAAACAATAAGCCCCATGCCGGGGCCCGCAGCAACGCGGCCCCGGCTATAAGACGTGCGGCAGTTATACCCTCCGTCAAACCGGGCTAGACTGTACATCAGTCCTACGGAACTGAAGGAACAGTAAGACGCTCTCACCCAGCCTGTAAGACAGTTTTGTGCTTAGAGGCCCATTCGCTTATGAAAACACCGACCCAGACCAACGCAATTGACTTCGACAGTGCCAAATTGCAACGCCTGGGCTTTGGTCAGCCTTCCCTTCTTCCAAGACGCCCCGCCACGGTGGCCCAACTTCGCCAGCAATTGGGCATGCAATTGCAAACCAGCCTGGAGCCGGAGCACATCCTTGCGCTGTTCTTCCGCGAGATCCAACGCCTGGTGCCGCTGGACGCCCTGCAATACCGTCACGAAGCCAGCGACCTGCGCCTGGAATATGGCCACCGCGGTCACCATTCGGTGAGCTATGCCCTGAGCCACGACGGCGAGCACCTCGGCGAACTGGTGTTCCGCCGCAATCAACGCTTGATCGAAGATGAGCTGGCCAGCCTGGAGTCACTGCTGGCGACCCTGCTCTACCCGATGCGTAACGCCCTGCTCTACCGCGCGGCGACTCGCAGCGCCCTGCGCGACCCGCTGACCGAAACCGGTAACCGCGTCGCCATGGACCAGACCCTGCAACGGGAAATCGACATGGCCCGCCGGCACCTGCAGCCGCTGTCCCTGTTGATGCTGGACATTGACCATTTCAAGCACATCAACGACACCCACGGCCACGCCACGGGCGACAAGGTACTGAAAGCGGTCGCCGCCTCGATCAAGAACCAGCTGCGCAACGTAGACATGGTGTTTCGGTTTGGCGGGGAAGAGTTTTTGATCCTCCTGTCCAACACCGGCCGGGATGCGGCGTCGATGGTCGGCGAGCGCCTGCGCCAGGCGGCACAGGCCCAGGATTACTGGGCGGATGATGAGCGTATCGAATTGACGGTGAGCCTGGGTTGCTCGACGTTGCTGGCGGGAGAGTCCGCCGAGAGCCTGTTGCGCCGGGCGGACAACGCCTTGTACGTGGCCAAGCGTGAAGGTCGCAACCGCCTGGCAATGGCGGGGTAAGCCACCCCGCCATCACGCGATTTACGCTTCGCTGGCCACCAGGGTAGGTTGTTTGCGGGGGGTGGTCGCCGCCTTTTCCAGCTGCATGCAGCGTTCCAGGAACAGGTACATGTAGTCGTAGCTCTTGCACACCGCCTGACGCAGTTCTTCCTGCAGCGCCTTGGTCGGGTTCATGCCGGCCAGGGTGCAGATGATTTCCAGCGCTTCCCACGGGTGAGCGTCATCGTACTGGGCATGCATCTTCAGCCACTTCATGGCGCGCTTGCGGTCTTCCTCAGGGAACGCCGCGGCATAGACGCCCGTGGAGCACACCACGGCAGACCACTCCCCAGTGGCCCCCTCGATGGCGTAGTTGGTGGCGGCAATCGCGACAATCAATGAATCGGCCGAGCTGGTGTGCCAGCACCAATGGCTCAGCGCATGCAGCTCCGGCGGAACGTCCTGTGCCTGCAACTCTTCCAGGCTGACACCGTGGGCGCGGGACCAATGCACCCAATAATCGGCGTGGTTGAGTTCCACGCGAATATTGCGCATCAGCCACCGGCGCGCCATGTCCTCCCCAGGATGGCGGGCAAATTTGGTCTTGGTGAGGTTCTGTGCCATGTACAACGCGAACTGTTCAACCACCGGCCAGCCACCAATCAGGTAGTGACGCATGGTTTTGGCGCTGAGCTTGTTATCGCGCATACGCTGGTACAGTTCGTGTTCGACAACGCGGCGCTTGCTCTCGCTACAGGCCTGGATCAATTGCTGCGCCCAGGCGGGGTAACTCGAGGCTTCCATAAGCGGGCCGGTTCTGTTGAATGTGTCGATCACTGTCGGGCTCCTTTTGATTTGTGATGATGTACAGACCAGCAAATGTTTCATCGGAACGTGCCAGGCGCCTTGAATAACAGAGGCTGCGGTCGCACAGGTCGACACTGCAAACTATCAAAGGTAAACAACTGCGGACGCTCGATCAGGTATCCCTGAGCGTAGTCGACCCCGATCTCAAGCAGGGCTTGTTCGATCTGGGATGTCTCGACAAATTCGGCAATTGTGCGCTTACCCATGACATGACCGATGTGATTGATCACTTCGACCATGGCGCGGTTAATCGGGTCGTCCAGCATATCCTTTACGAAACTTCCATCGATCTTCAAGAAGTCTACAGGTAAATGTTTAAGATATGCGAACGAGGACATCCCGGCGCAGAAGTCATCCAGGGAGAAATGGCACCCTAACTCTTTGAGCTCGTTGATAAAACGAATCGCACTGCCCAAATTCGCGATAGCACTGGTTTCTGTAATTTCAAAACAAATCATTTCTGGCGGAATGCCATAGGCCGTGAATTGCTCACGTAAAAACCCCAGAAAGTCCTCATCGCCGATGGTAATGCCTGACAGATTGATCGCACACATGGCCATGGGCCGGCCCGGGCGCTCGCGCATGCAGCCCGCGATGATCTTGAACACGTTCTCCACCACCCAACGGTCCAGGGAGGTCATCAACCCGTAACGTTCGGCCGCCGGGATAAAACTGTCCGGCAGGATGATCCGCCCCGCCTCGTCGTGCAGGCGCAGCAGGATTTCGATGTGCCCGTTACCCTGTTCGGTATGCCCCAGGGGCGCGATTTCCTGGGCGTACAGGCAAAAGCGGTTCTCTTCCAGGGCCATATGCAGGCGCTGCACCCAGGCCATCTCGCCAAAGCGCAGGGACAATTCCGAGTCATCGGCGTGATACACCTGCACCCGGTTGCGGCCCTTTTCCTTGGCCATGTAGCACGCCATGTCGGCGGCCCGCAGCGAGGTTTCCAGGGTGGTCGGGGCTTGTGTGATGTGCACCAGGCCGATACTGACGGTGGTGACAAACGGTCGGCCCTTCCACACAAAATGCAGGCTCTGCACGGTATGGCGCAGGCTTTCGGCGATTTTTTCCGCCACCGGGGCCGGGCAGTTCTCCAGCAGGATGCCGAATTCGTCACCGCCCAGCCGGGCCAGGGTGTCGCCTTCGCGCAGGTCGGATTGCAACAGGGCGCAGATATGCCGTAACAGCTCATCGCCTGCGGCATGGCCGCAGGTGTCGTTGACCAGTTTGAACTGGTCCAGGTCAAGGAACATCAAGGCGTGGCGCCCGGCTTGCTGGCGCCCGACGTTGTGCAGCACTTGCTCCAGGCGGAATTCAAACTCGCGCCGGTTGGCCAGGCCGGTCAAGGCGTCGTGGGTCGCCTGCCAGGACAGGTTGGCGATGTATTGGCGCTCCTGGGTCATGTCATGCAGCACCAGCACTGCGCCGACGACTTTGCCGGCATTGCGGATCGGCGCCCCCACCAGGGTGACCGACACGGTGGTGCCGTCCAGGCGCTGGATCAGCTTTGAATGCTCGCTGCCGCCACCGAGCTGGCCGCCCAGGATGCGTTCGATCAGGGTAAAGCCGTCGGCCTGGGCATTCTCATCCAGCAGGTTGAACAGCGCCGCCAGCGGCAGCCCCTGGGCCTGGGCGGCTTTCCAGTGGGTCAGGGCTTCGGCGGCCGGGTTCATATACGCGATGGCGCCGTCGACGTCGGTGGTGATCACCCCGTCGCCTATCGATTCCAGGGTGATCTGCGCCCGCTCCTTCTCCAACTGCAAGGCGTCGGCAAACGCATGCCGCTGGGTGAGCAGCTTGTGGGTACGCAACAGCGCCAGCACGATCAAGCCCAGCGCCGTGGCCAGGTTGGTCACCAGCAGCAGGCGCAGAATCATCCGAGAGCCTTCGCCCAGGGCATCGCTGAAGGCTTTCGCGGCCGGGGTCACGCCGTCGTTGATCGCGAAAATCCGTTCTTTCCAGTTGCGCACATCGGCACCGTTGACCTGATTGGTCAGGATCGCCCGGTGCATCTCCTGGGCCAAATCGTCCAGTTGCACCAGGTAGCCATCGCCCACCGTCCACAGTTCGATGGCCTTTTCCAGGTAACTGAAATGGCGAAAGTTGAGGTACAGCCAGATCAGGCTGGAAACGTCGTCGCGGTGGTTGCCGCCCTTGAGGATGCCCAGGCGTGCCGCGGTCAGGTCCGGCGTCGGCCGGTCCAGGGCTACCCGCAATTCATGGCCGCCCTGGGGCACGGCAATCGCGTTCTGGTATTTGAGGAAGGTGGCTTCGTCGCGGCTATCGGCGTACAGCGTCAGGTAAAAGATCGCGTCTTTCTGGCCCTTGGACCACAGGCTTTCGCCCGCCACATAACCGCGCACCGCCGAGAGCACGTAGAGACTGACGCAGCCTAACAATGCCTGGAACAGTACAACGGCTATAAAAGGGCAAACAATGCCCAATAACCGAGGGGTTCCGAGAGTCTGCTTTTGCTTCATGAGGTCCCTTGCACATGCACTACTAAAATACGCACGCGAGTGAAAACCGCTCCTGATAGCTCAGCGTAGGCTATATCACCGCACTTGCTGCAAGTGTCCGTAAAGTTTGGCGTACAGGCCACCGTCGGCAATCAACTGCTGGTGGTCGCCATCTTCGGCAATATGCCCACCATCAAACACCAATACGCGATCCGCCTGTTTCACTGCCGACAACCGGTGGGCAATGATCAAGGTGGTACGGCCACTGAGAAACCGCGCCAGCGCCTGATGCAGGTTGTATTCGGTGGCGGCATCAAGGGCCGAGGTGGCTTCGTCGAGTATTACCACTTTCGGCTCCGCCAACACCATGCGTGCAATCGCCAGGCGCTGACGCTGCCCCCCGGAGAAGCGCACGCCGGAACGCCCCACCACACTGTCCAGGCCCAACGGCAGCGCCTTGACGGTCTCCTCCAACTGGGCAATTTCCAGCGCCTGCCAGCACGCCTGGTCGCTGCGCTCGCGGCCCATGGTCAGGTTGGCGCGCACCGTGTCGTTAAACAGCGCCGGGTGTTGCAGCACCACGGCGACGTTCTCGCGAATCGTCTCCAGGCCGATTTCCTGCTGGGTCGCCCCCCCAAAACGGATGGTGCCTGCCTGGGGCGTATACAGCCCCAGCAGCAGCTGAACCAGGGTACTTTTGCCGCCACCGCTGGCGCCGACAATCGCGACTTTTTCACCCGGGGCAATGTTCAGGTTCAACTGGTCGAGCACCAACTCTTCGCCATAACCGAAGTTCAGGCCACGCACCTCGATGCCGACGGTCTCACGCCCGGTAAACGGATCGGCGCCACCCGCATATTGCGGCTCGTCGGCGCGGGCCAGCAGTTCGTTGATCCGCGTCAGCGCCCCGCCCGCCGCGTAGAAGGCGTATTGCAGGTTCAACAGTTGCTCCACCGGGCTGATCATGAACCACAGGTAACTGAACACCGCGAGCATCTGGCCGATGGACAGGTCGGAAAACAGCACCGTCAGCATGGCCGCCGCGCGGAAGATGTCGATACCGAACTGGAACAGCAAGCCACTGGCACGGTTGGAGGCGTCGCTTTTCCATTGGGAGTTGATCGCAAAATTGCGCACTTCCTGGGCGCGCTGGCCCAGGCGCCCAAGGAAAAAGCCCTGGCGGTTGCCGGCGCGCACTTCCTGGATGCCATCAAGGGTTTCGGTGAGCGCTTGGGTAAACCGCGACGTGCTGTCGTTTTCCAGCTTCTTCAGGTGTTTGACCCGCTTGCCCAATTGCACCGTGGCGTAGATCACCAGCGGGTTGAACAGCAGGATCAACAGCGCCAGCTTCCAGTGCATCCACATCAGGATCCCGGAGGTGCCCACCAGCGTCAGCATCGCCACCAGGAAGCGGCTGAGGGTTTCACCGACGAACTTGTCCACCGTGTCCAGGTCGGTGACCAAATGGGTGGTCACCGTGCCGCTGCCCAGGCTTTCGTATTCACTGAGGGAAATGCGTTTGAGGCGCTCGATCAGCCGTACGCGGATGCGGTACACGATGTCCTTGGCCAGCCGCGCAAACAACCGCGCCTGCAGCACGTTGAACACCAGGGCACCACACCGCAGGAGCAAGGTCACCAGCAACATCAGGCCGATATAACCGGCGGCCTTCTGCCAACCCAAAGGCAGCGCGTGGTTCATCACTTTCAGCGCCGCGTCGCCGTGGCCCAGCAGCACTTCGTCCACCAGCAACGGCAGCAGCAACGGGATCGGAACGCTGCACAGGGTCGCCAGTACGGCAACGCCATTGGCGATCCACAGGGATTTCTTGTGGCGCAGGGCCAGGCGGCGGATTTCGGCCCAGGTCAGCCGGTCGACACGCTGGGGTTGTTCGACGGGATCGGGCTGATCATGCACAGGCAGCTCGCTCCAGCCAGCGACTCAACAACGGCGCCAACTCGGACAGCGGCTGATAGCCGTTGGTCAGCAACGCCAACTGGCCATTGCGCTCAGCCAGCAAGGTCGGGAAACCGGCGATACCCAAGTCCTGGACCCAGGTAAAATCCGCCGCGGTGGCCACGTGCTGGTCGGCCCGGTCGAACGCTTCGGCAAACTCGATACGCGGCACGCCGGCGGTCTCGGCCAACTCCACCAACACGTCAGCGCGGGTCACGTCGCGCCCCTCGACGTAAAACGCCTGCTGGATCAGGCCCAGCAGCTTCCACGCGCAATCCGGCGCCAGGCTGCGGGCGGTGACCACGGCGCGGCACGCCGGCTCGGTGTCGTAGACGAACCCTTCAGGCAACGCGCCTTCGACCTTGAACGGCTGGCCGGTGGCGTCCGTCACCGCCTGCCAATGCTCCAGAATGTAGCGCCGGGTGGTCGGCTCCAGCGCTGCCCCACTGCCGGTACGCAAGCCGCCCACCACCAGGTGCAGCTCCACGCCGGCGGCCTGGGCCTGCTCAACCAGCGCCTTGGCCACCGGGGCAAAACCCCAGCACCAGGAGCACATCGGATCCATTACATAGAGCAGGCGCGCGGACATGGCTCAGGCCTCGGAGGATGGGGATTGCTTGTAGTTGTAGCCAATCGGGTGCGGCATATTGCGGGCCTTGGCCAGCTCAATCTGCTTCTGCCGGTCGATCGCGCTGCGACGGGTCTTGTCTGAAAGCTTATCCCAGCAATGTGGACAACTGATGCCAGCCACATAGTGTTCGGATGCACGGTCTTCGACGTTGACGGGTGTGCGGCAGGCATGACATTGATCGTAGTCGCCTTCGCTCAAGTCGTGGCGCACGGTCACGCGATTGTCGAACACAAAGCAGTCGCCCTGCCATTTGGTCTCTTCCTGCGGCACCTCTTCGAGGTACTTCAGGATGCCGCCCTTGAGGTGATACACCTCGTCGAACCCTTCGCTGAGCATAAAGCTCGAGGCTTTTTCGCAACGAATGCCGCCGGTGCAGAACATGGCGACCTTCTTGTGTTTGGCCGGGTCGAAGTGGGCTTTGATGTAGTCGGGAAACTCGCGAAAACTGGTGGTTTTCGGGTCGATCGCGCCTTCAAAGGTGCCGATCGACACTTCGTAGTCGTTGCGGGTATCGATCAGCAGCACTTCCGGGTCGCTGATCAGCGCATTCCAGTCTTGCGGGTTAACGTAGGTGCCGACTTTCTTGTTGGGGTCGACGCCTTCGACGCCCAGGGTCACGATCTCTTTCTTGAGCTTGACCTTGGTGCGGTAGAACGGCTGTTCGTCGCAGTACGACTCTTTGTGGTCGATGTCGTCCATGCGCGGGTCGTTCTTGAGCCAGGCCATCAAGCCATCAATGCCCTGGCGGCTACCGGAAACGGTACCGTTGATGCCTTCTTCGGCGATCAGCAACGTGCCTTTGATGCCGTTGTCGACCATCGCCTGCAGCAGGGGCTCGCGCAGGGCGACGTAATCTTCGAGGGTGACGAACTTATACAGTGCCGCCACGACAATCGGTTGAGTCATGGGTGTTCTCTCCAGGTGGCTACCCTCGTAAAGGGTGAACCGGATGCAAAAAAAACGCGCCGACTGAGCGGCGCGTTGCGGATTCTATCAGGGATAAACCGTTAACTGTAGGAGCGAGCTTGCTCGCGAAGGTCGTCAACGGTGACGCGGAACACCTGAAACCCAACGGCGCTCTCAGGTTTTTCGCGAGCAAGCTCGCTCCTACAGGGGAGCTCAGTCGATACCCATCAATGTCCGCCGGCGCAGGTCGGCGAGGCCGGGGCTGCGTCGATTTTCGCCCACTCATCGGGCGTGTAGGTATGCAGCGCCAACGCATGGAATTCGCTCATCAGGTCACCCAGCGTGGCGTAGACCTTCTGGTGGCGCTTGACGCGATTGAGCCCCTCGAACTGCTGGCTGACCAACACGGCCTTGAAGTGGGTCTGCAACCCACGGCTGTGCATATGGCTTTCATCCAGCACGCTCAGGTGTTCCGGGCTCAGGGCGACGAGTGCCGATTCGATACGCTGTTGCATGGTCATTCCTGTTTACTTCTTCTTGGCCGGGGCCGGGGCTTTTGGCGTCAGCTCGTTGGTCATGTCTTCCAGCAGCTTGTTCACCACCGGTACCGCGCTTTCCAGCTTGGCCTGGGTCATCTGGGCCGATTGCTGGGTCAGTTGGGGCATTTTTTCCAGGACTTTCTTGCCCAGTGGCGACTGGTAGAACGCAACCAGGTCCTTGAGCTCGGATTCGCTGAAGTTGTCGGTATAGAGCTTGATCATGTCCGGCTTGAGCTTGTTCCAGCCGATGGCCTGGTCCAGGGCGGTGTTGGCCTTGGCCTGGTAGGTGTCCAGAACGGTTTGCTTGGAAGCAGGCGCCTTGGTTTGTTCGAAACGCTGGGCGAACATTTGCTGCACTTGCATGTACACCGGGGTACCCAGCTTGTCGGCATGGGCCAGGGTAAGGAAGGCTTCGGCACTGGCATTGTGGCTGGCGGTATCGGCAAAAACCTGGCCGCTGGCGCATACCAGAGCAACCGCGGTACAGATGGCACGAAGACGAGTCATCGAGTTTCCTTTTCTAGCAGGCGAGGTAAGACCCCAAGGGCGACCATTCTGCGCCTAAAAAACGCCGCGGCTCAACCCCACGCCTTATGGGGCCTGGTTTTGCGGGGCTTAATCCGATGAAAAGTCTTTTAAGGGAACCCCACCGGACGATCACGGCCTAAACTGCGCAAACGAACCTGAAGGAGTGTGCCCGATGAGCCGTATCGAAACCGACAGCCTGGGAGAAGTACAAGTCCCGGATGACGCTTACTGGGGTGCGCAGACCCAACGCTCGCTGGTGAACTTCGCCATTGGCGACCAGCGCATGCCCCTCGCCGTCTTGCACGCCCTGGCCCTGATCAAGAAGGCCGCGGCCCGGGTCAACGACCGTAACGGCGACCTGCCCGCCGACATCGCCCGGCTGATCGAACAGGCCGCCGATGAAGTGCTCGCCGGCCAGCACGACGACCAATTCCCCCTTGTTGTCTGGCAGACCGGCAGCGGCACCCAGAGCAACATGAACGCCAATGAAGTGATCGCCGGCCGCGCCAACGAGCTGTCGGGCAAGCCCCGTGGCGGCAAGAGCCCGGTGCACCCCAACGATCACGTCAACCGCTCCCAGAGCTCCAACGACTGCTTCCCCACGGCCATGAGCATCGCCGCCGTGCAGGCCGTCACCGAGAAGCTGTTGCCGGCGATCCGTGAACTCTCCGGCGGCCTGGCGGAGCTGTCGGCGCGCCACATGAAGCTGGTGAAGACCGGCCGCACCCACATGATGGACGCCACGCCGATCACCTTCGGCCAGGAAGTGTCGGCCTTTATCGCGCAACTGGATTACGCCGAAAGGGCCATCCGCAGCGCCCTGCCCGCCGTG
Organism: Pseudomonas sp. IPO3778; assembly: GCF_013386825.1. Classification (GTDB taxonomy): domain Bacteria; phylum Pseudomonadota; class Gammaproteobacteria; order Pseudomonadales; family Pseudomonadaceae; genus Aquipseudomonas. The sequence continues at coordinate 1,791 of NZ_JACARC010000082.1, read as the reverse complement.
TGCGAACTGGCACAGGGCGGCACTGCCGTGGGCACCGGGCTCAATTCGCCCCATGGCTTTGGCGAAGCGATTGCCTCGGAGTTGGCGGCGCTGTCGGGCCTGCCGTTTGTCACCGCGCCGAACAAATTTGCCGCGCTGTCGGGCCATGAGCCGTTGACCACCTTGCACGGCGCCCTGAAAACCCTCGCCGTGGCCCTGATGAAAATCGCCAACGACCTGCGCCTGCTGGGCTCTGGGCCACGTGCCGGGTTGGCCGAGGTCAAGCTGCCGGCGAATGAACCGGGCAGTTCGATCATGCCGGGCAAGGTCAACCCGACCCAATGCGAAGCCCTGTCGATGCTGGCCTGCCAGGTGATGGGCAACGACGTGACCATCGGTTTTGCGGCGAGCCAGGGCCATTTGCAGTTGAACGTGTACAAGCCGGTGATCATCCACAACCTGCTGGAGTCGATCCGACTGCTGGCTGATGGGTGCAGCAACTTCCAGGAGCACTGCATCGCCGGGCTTGAACCCGACGCCGAGCAAATGGCCGCGCACCTTGAGCGCGGCCTGATGCTGGTGACCGCGCTGAACCCGCACATCGGCTACGACAAATCGGCCGAGATTGCCAAGAAGGCCTATGCCGAAGGCCTGACCCTACGGGAAGCGGCGCTGAAGCTGGGCTATCTCACGGACGAAGAGTTCGACCAGTGGGTGCGCCCGGAAAACATGCTTGAAGCCGGCCATTAAGACGCCAACCGTGCACGCCGGGCCCTGAGCCCGGCGAACAGCGACGGCGCCAGCGCCACGGTCGCCGAGCCCAATACCACCAACACCGCCCCGCCATAGCCGAGGGCATTGATGTCTTCGGCGTGCACATAGTCGGGCCACACCCAGGCAGCCACGGCCACGGCGACGAAGGTCACCAAGGGCGTCATCGCCAGCGTGGCGCTGACCCGTGAAGCTTCCCAGTGAGCCAGCGCTTCGGCGAATGCGCCGTAGGCAATCAGGGTATTGAAGCAGCAGGCGACCAACAGCCAGCCTTGTACCGGGCTCAGTTGCAGCGCTTCCATCGGGTGTGCCCAGGGTGTCAGCAACAGGGCGCAGGACAGATAGATCACCATCATCACCTGGACCGAATTCCACACGGTCAGCAACTGCTTTTGGCCCAGGGCGTAGAAGGTCCAGACGGTGGTGGCCAACAGGATGGTGAGCACCCCGGCGGTGTAGGCGCCCAGGGAGGTCAGCAGTTCGGTCAGGCGCTGGTTGAAGAACAGGCCGAAGCCGGTGATCAAGATGAGCAGGCCCACGCCCTGGCCAAGGCTGAAGCGTTCCTTGAACACGAAGACGCTTGCGATCATCAGGAAGATCGGGCCCACCTGCACCACCAACTGCGCGGTGCCGGGGCTTAGCAGCTTCAGGCCGACCAGGTAGAGCACATAGTTGCCCATCAGGCCGCACACGGCGATTGCCACCAGCCAGCCGCCTTTGGGTCCGAGGGAGCGCCAATTGGGCAAACGCCGGACCGCGGTGAGGTAGACGAACAGGCAACTGCCGGAGACTACCAGGCGAAACCAGGTCACGGTGACCGGGTCCATCACCTGCAACACCTGTTTGAGTTTGATCGGCAGAATGCCCCAGAGCAGCGCGGTCAGCAGGGCCAGGGATAAACCGTAGACCCAGCGGCCGGAAGAGATGTGCATGAGTGCCCCAAATGCCAGAGGTGGAGGAGGTGCATTCTAGGGGGATGCTGGGGGTGGGTGTATATCCGTTTTTTTGGGTGATGCGGAGGTGGGTTCCGCCCTTACGGCG
>NZ_JACARC010000081.1:7095-20486 GCF_013386825.1 Pseudomonas sp. IPO3778 | reverse complement strand
GGGCAGGGACGCCCCGTCGCGGCGGCCCGCGGAGCAATGCCGGAGTGCGGGCACACCGAGCCTAAGCGAGGTGCCGAGTGGTGGGGCAAGAGCCCTTTTGGTTACTTTTGGGGCTCTTTTCCAAAAGTGACCCGCTGTAAGAGCGGAACCAATAGCAGCCGTTACCGAAGAAACGGATATGTACTCTCCCCGCCCAGATAGAAAACCAGACTCACAACCTCAGAGAATGCCGCGCCACTCCGCTTTCCGTGCTTCTGCGCCGACACCCCGATACCGCAATACCGCAATACCGCAATACCGTCGCGAGTATGGTCATGCAGCACCGCTTGCAGCGAACGCCCGAGTACTGACCGTTCACGCCGCATTGCGGACCTTGTGCAACGACGCCGCAACCAACTGGCCAAACGCATCCACCGGCCCCTGCAGGTTGCCAAGGAAGTGCGGGTAGATCAGCCACAAATCCATCACCGGCTTGAAATCCTTCAACGGCATGGCCGCCAACTGATCACGATGGGCACTGCGCTCCAGCAACGGCCGCGGCACCAGGCCAAGGCCCAGGCCGTCCGCCACCAGGCCCAGTTGCAGCTCAGTGCCGAAGGTCTCCAGGTTAACCCGCAACGCCAGGCCCTGGTCCGACAAGGTGCGCTGCAACCCGGCGCGGAAACCACAGCCATCCGGGTTCAGAATCCAGCCGCTCTGGTACACGTCCGCCAGCTTGCAAGGCTTCTTCGGCAGTTGGCCCTTGGCGCACACAACCACCAGTTCCAGCTTGCCGAGGGACTCGCCGACGATGTTGTCCGGGAAGATCTTGCCCGCCGGGAACAACGCGGCCGCCGCGTCCAGTTCGCCGCGCTCGATCTTGCCCACCAGCTGGCTGCCCCAACCCGTGGCCACCTGGGCCCGCAGTTCAGGGTATTCGTTGCGCAGGTGCTTGAGGGCATCCAGCAGCACCACGTCGCCGATGGTTTGTGGCACACCCAGGCGCAGCAGTCCGGTGGGCGGTGCGTCGGTAGCCACCAGCTCCCGCAGGGCGTCCATTTCCCGCAGGATCGAACGGCACTGTTCATACACCCGCGTACCAATCAACGTAGGCTTGAGCGGCTTGGTATTGCGGTCGAACAACTCCACCCCCAGCGCCTGCTCGAAGTTCTGCACACGACGGGTAATGGCCGGCTGGGTCAGTTGCAATGACTCGGCGGCATGGCTGATGGACTGGCAACGAATCACTTCGACAAACGCATCGATATCGTCAATTTTCATTTGGGCCGCACATAGAGAACAGTCATTAAGATGTGTGAAAAGCATAGTTCCATAACCGGTGGCTGGATAGCCTGCCACCGGGCCGATAACCTACAGCGCCATTCAAACCGGTTCTAAATTACTTTCAGCTATAACCTAATCATTAAAAAACAGCATATTAACTATAAACATTATGCTTAGATAAACCCATCACCACGAACCACCCACGATGGAATTGTCATGACCCTGGCCCGACACCCGGAGAGACTCAGAGCATTCATTGGCGCCCTGGCGGAATTGATCGACGGCAACCCGCGGGAAGGCGACCTGCTGCACCGCGGCGGCAAGCTGCTGGCACAACTGGTAAGCCACGACGACTGGCTGCCGGACGATTTTGCCCAACCCAATCCCGAGCGTTATCAGCAATTCCTGCTGCACGCCGATTCGCGCCAGCGCTTCAGTATCGTCAGCTTTGTGTGGGGGCCGGGGCAAACCACGCCGATCCATGACCACCGGGTGTGGGGGCTGATCGGCATGTTGCGGGGTTCCGAGTACTCCCAGGGTTTTGCGCGCAACGCCGAGGGCGCACTGATCGCCGAGGGCAAACGCATTCAGCTGGAACCCGGCCAGGTGGAAGCGGTGTCGCCAAAGATCGGTGACATCCATCAGGTCAGCAATGCCTTCGACGACCAGGTGTCCGTCAGCATTCACGTGTACGGCGCCAATATCGGTGCCGTACGCCGCGCCGTGTATCAGCCGGACGGCAGCGAGAAGCTGTTTATCTCCGGTTACTCCAACGCGTTTCTCCCAAACATCTGGGATTTGTCCAAAGAGAGCCCTGCCCCATGACTGCATCGAACCGCACCTTCGCCCAGATTCGCCAGGCCCTGCTGGACCGTGAAGAAGTCGCCCTTGTGGACGTGCGCGAAGAAGCGCCTTTCGCCGAATCCCACCCGCTGTTTGCCGCGAATATCCCGCTGTCGAAACTGGAGCTGGAGGTGTACTCGCGCATCCCGCGCCTGAACACCTACGTGACCGTGTACGACAACGGTGAAGGCCTGGCACAGATCGCCGCCCAGCGTTTGCAGACCCTCGGCTATACCGAGGTGAGCCTGTTGGAAGGCGGCCTGGACGGTTGGCGCAACGCCGGTGGCGAGCTGTTTATCGACGTCAACGTACCGAGCAAATCCTTTGGCGAACTGGTGGAAAGCCAGCGCCACACACCGTCCCTGGCGGCCGAAGAAGTGCAGGCCTTGCTCGACAGCAACGCCGATGTGGTGGTGCTCGACGCCCGCCGCTTTGATGAATACCAGACCATGAGCATTCCCACCGGCATCAGCGTGCCCGGCGCCGAACTGGTGCTGCGCGCCCGTGAACTGGCACCCGACCCGGCCACCCGTATCATCGTCAATTGCGCCGGGCGCACCCGCAGCATCATCGGCACCCAGTCGCTGATCAATGCCGGCATCGCCAACCCGGTGTCGGCCCTGCGCAACGGCACCATCGGCTGGACCCTGGCCGGGCAGACGCTGCAACACGGCCAGGCCCGACGCTTTGCGCCGACCTCCGAAGCGCATCGCCAGATCGCCGCCAAGGACGCCCGCCGAGTGGCCGACAAAGCCCGTGTTGGCCGCGCCACCCTGGCCGACCTGCAACGCTGGCAACAGGACGCGGCGCGCACCACGTATTTGTTCGATGTACGCACCCCGGAAGAATTCGAAGCCGGCCACCTGCCTGGGGCGCGCTCCACGCCGGGCGGCCAACTGGTGCAGGAAACCGATCACGTCGCCAGCGTGCGTGGCGCCCGGCTGGTGCTGGCGGATGACGACGGCGTGCGGGCGAATATGTCTGCCTCGTGGCTCGCGCAACTGGGCTGGGACGTGCATGTGCTGGATGACCTGCAACCCGCGCATTTCAGCGAACAAGGCGCCTGGGTCGCCCCCGTTCCGGCGCCGCAACAGGCCGAACTGATCAGCCCGCACACCCTCGCCGAATGGCAGGCTCATGGCGACACCGCCGTACTGGATTTCACCGCCAGCGCCCACTACGTCAAGCGCCACATTCCCGGTGCGTGGTGGGCGTTGCGTGCACAGCTGCCGCACGCCTTGCGCAAGGTGCCTGCCGCCGAACGCTATGTACTGACCTGCGGCAGCAGCCAGCTGGCGCGCCTGGCAGTGGCCGAAGTGCAGGCGCTGACCGGCAAGCCCGTGTTCCTGCTGCGAGACGGCACCGCCAGCTGGATCGCCGCGCAACTGCCCCTGGAAGAAGGTGAAACCCGCCTCGCCTCGCCGCGCATCGACCGCTACCGCCGCCCATACGAAGGCACCGACAGCCCGAGGGAAGCCATGCAGGCCTACCTGGACTGGGAGTTCGGCCTGGTGGACCAACTGGCCCGCGACGGCACCCATGGGTTTTATGTGATCTGAAAAACCACGCCCCACCCGATGGGGCTGGTCCTATAGACCAGTCCTATGGGCGTCAGCTCTGTGCAGGCGGCTCAGGCTGGAAGGCGGCAACCATACCCGCGACCAGCAAAATCCCGACGGATAACCACAGGCCGTTTCGCACACCACTCGCGCCATCGGCGAGAGCGCCACTGAGCAAGGGTCCGATGCATTGACCCAGGCCGAACGCAATGGTCAGCGCACCCACCGCCGAGGTCAGCGCGTGAGGAGCAACCGCCTTACGCGCAAAAGAGGTGACGGCGGCGATCACCGCGAGGAAAGAGCCACCAAACAGCAAGGCTGATACATAAGCGGCAAAAACACCGTCAAAAAACAACGGCACTGCCGCACCGATTGCCACCACACCGATGGTGAACGCGGTGCCCCACCCGCCCCTGAGCCGCCCGAGCAGGGGCCCCCAGACGAACGCCCCGACCACCGAAGCGGCGCCGACGAGGCACCAGAACAGCGTGATACGTTCATCGGTGAACCCTTGTTCATTTCTCAGAAACGCAACGATGAACGTCGCGTAAGCAATGTACCCCGCGCCATACAGGCCATAAGCGATCAACTTGCGCGCCATGAAGACCGGCGACCAGGCTACCGGCCCGGCCCCACCGGGGCCACGAACGTTCGGCGGACACCGGCCAAGGGACCAGCAACCGAACAACGTGGCGACCAACGAAAGGAGGCCCAACACGAACCATCCTCCACGCCATCCCGTCATGTCGAGAAACGGCAGCACACCGAGTGCCGAAGCAATCACGCCGATACCCGCGCCGGAAAAATAGATCCCCAGCAGCAAAGCCGCGCGACCTTTCCTGTCGCCACCGGTGGCCGCCGAGGTGAGCCCGGCGCCGGATACAAACGCCACGGCTCCCGCTAACCCGGCGATAAAACGCAGCAGCAACAGCAGCCTGAAATCGGCTGTCAGCCCCATCGCGCCGACCACCAGCGCGGTCAGCAAAAGGCCCGTGGCAAAAACCCGCTTGTCCCCTGCCCTTTTTCCAAGGGGCGCCGCCACCAGAGCGCCGGCCAGGTACCCGCACGCATTCGCCGTGCTGATGGCGCCTGCATCGGCAAAACTCCATCCAAGCTCGGCTCTCATTAACGGCAACAGCAACGCATAAGCGAATCGGGATAGGCCTAACGCAACGGCCGGTGCCATCGCCAAGCCGAAGAAAACCCACAGGGGCACCTGCTTGGCGCCCTGCGACAGTACGGCGGTCAAATCATGGCGGTCCGTGCCAGCTTGAGTAGTCATGGGTCGGTGTTCTCACGCGATTACAGGCGACCAATATCCACCTGTCTGTTAGCCAAAAAACAAGTTGCTGTGCCTATGGCGAGGGATCTCTTTTATGCCTAAAGTCGCAGCAACCAGCGGTTTATAGCTCAGTGTGGGCGCCCAGCCAGATGCTGCCCAACCATATCGACTGACAATCACTGTGAGTGGAACTAACAACCTTGATTCCCTACTTGCCCCCGCTCCAAACATTGCGCGCCTTCGAAGCCGCTGCACGGCATCTGAGCTACAGCCGGGCCGCGCAGGAACTTTCACTGACCCACGGTGCGATCAGCCAGCACATCGCCCGGCTTGAACGTGACCTTGAAGGCATCCGGTTATTTGTCAGGGAAGGCCAGCGAATGATCCTGACCGAGGCAGGCCAGGTGCTGATCCTGGAGGTTCGCGAGGGATTGAATGCCCTGGCCCAGGCATTCGATAACGCCCGTGCCCGCCCGCGCCTCGCAGCCAGCGCAACACCTTTGACCATCAGCGTGTTGCCCAGTCTCGCCCTGCGCTGGCTGGTCCCACGGTTGCCGGCGTTTCAAGCGCAGCACCCCCACATCGAGATCGCCATCCGGCCGACCGCCATGCTCGCGGCGCTGGACGGCCGCGACGGTATTGATCTCGCCATCCGTTATGGTCGGGGAAGCTGGCCGGGGCTGCACGCACTCAAACTGATGAAAAGCACCCTCTTCCCCGTATGCAGCCCCGGGCTGCTGGCGCAAAGCCCCATGCGCACGCCAAGCGATTGGCTGCACATGCCCCTGCTCAGAAATCCACGACAAGCCTGGCGCCCCTGGTTTCGAGCCGCAGGCCTGGAGGCTCCGGCGCCGTCTCAGGGGCCGGTGTACGACGACGCAGGGCTGACGCTACAGGCGGCGATATCCGGCCAGGGCGTGGCGCTGGCGCGAGATGTGTTGGTGGCGGATGACCTCGCCACCGGCCGCCTGGTGCGAGTCAGCGATACCGAAATGGAGGACACCCTGAGCTGGTTTTTGGTCTGGCGTGAACCGCTGCTCTGCAACCACGCCGATTTTGAAACGCTGCGCGATTGGCTAATAACGGAAGGCAGCCTGATTTAGAGGGGGAACGGACACCTCGCAACCTCATCATCCGCCCCCAATAAATGCACATGCAGCATAATTATCTACGCCATAATCATTTATTTTAATAATTAACTTATAACCAGAAAGACTTTCACAGGCAGTTTTTATGGGAATAACGTTACCCCCTCACCGACCCCTTCTCCAGGCGGAGGTAACCGAAAAACCTCAAAATTCGCCTGGAGCCTGCACCTCATGGTAGTTGCCACCCTTTTCAAGCGGCTGCTGTTCAGCACCGTTTTCGCCCTGAGCCTGATCACCACCGCCCAGGCCGCCGACCTGCAACCCCTGCGGGTGGCCAACCAGAAATCCACGATCAAGGCCCTGCTGGAAGTCGCCGGCGAAACCAGGAACGTGCCCTACGACATCCAGTGGTCCGAATTCCCCGCCGCCGCGCCGTTGGGCGAAGCGCTCAACGCCGGTGCGGTGGACATCGGCGCCCTGGGAGACGCGCCCTACGTGTTCGCCCTCGGTGCCGGTGCACCGCTGAAGGTGGTCAGCATCATCCACGCCGAAGGCCGCAACACCACCGCGTTGATCGTGCCCAAGGATTCCCCGATCCACGACCTCGCCGACCTCAAGGGCAAGCGCATCGTCACCACCCGCGGCTCCATCGGGCACTTCCTGGCGATCAAGGCGTTGCGCAGCGTGGGCCTGTCCACCCACGACGTGCAGTTCATTTTCCTGCTGCCCAGCGAGTCACGCCTGGTGCTGGATAACGGCACCGTCGACGCCTGGTCCACCTGGGACCCCTACACCACCGTCGTCACGTCCCAAAGCCAGGCCAGGGTCCTCGCCAGCGGCAATAACCTGCTGAGCAACCACCTGTACCTGGCCGCCACCAGCAAGGCGATCGCCGACAAACGCGTGCAACTGGATGACTTTGTCGCCCGGGTGGACCGCGCCTACCGCTGGAGCAACGATCATCCCCAGGCTTTCGCTGCGGCCATGGCGAAAATCACCGGTTTACCGCTGGAGGTGCACGTGGCCGTGGCCAACGCTACCCATATGCAACCCGTCCCGATTGACGACACGGTGATCAGCGGCCTGCAAACCACCGCCGATATTTACCAGGAAGAAGGCCTGCTGACCCGACACATCGACGTTTCCCAGGGCTTCGACACGAGCTTCAACGCCAAGCGTACGCCCCTTACCCAAGCTTCCCGCTGACAAACCGTCAGGGGATGACGCCAGTCTTCGGCAGGCGATATTGACTCAACAACCGCCGGCCAGGCGCTCACGCAGGAACTCGATCAACGCTTGCACCGGGCGCGAACTCTGGCGGTGTTGGGGGTACACGGCGGAAAGGGTCAGGGACTCGGGCGCGAAGTCTTCCAGCAGTGTCACCAGCCGGCCGTCCTGCAGGGCTTGGGCGACGATAAAGTTCGGCAAATAGGTGATGCCCAATCCTGCAATCGCGGCTTCGCACAGCAGCTCGCCGTTGTTCACGCGCATGCGCCCGCTGACGTTTCGGGTGTGGGGTTTGCCGTCGACCTTGAAGTGCCATTGCACCTGGCGTGCGTGGCCGTAAGGCAGGCATTCGTGGTCGGCCAGGTCGTCGGGGCGTTGCGGTGTACCGTGACCGGCCAGGTAATCCGGGCTGGCGCAGTACACGCGCTGCACGCTGGCGATGCGCCGGGCGATCAGGGTCGAGTCTTCGAGGGTGCCGATGCGCAGCACCAGGTCATAGCCTTCGCTGATCAGGTCCACCGGGCGGTCGCTCAGGTCGACTTCCACAGTGACGTGGGGATGGCGTTGCAGGAACAGCGGCAACAGGCTGCCCAGGTGTGCCATGGCGAACGACAACGGCGCGCTCAGGCGAATGGTGCCCCGGGGGTCGGTGTTTTGCCCGGCGATGCCCTGCTCCACTTGCTCGACTTCACTGAGCAGGCGCAAGGCAGATTCGTAGTAACTCTGGCCCAGGGGCGTGACGTCCAGGCGGCGGGTGGAGCGGTTGAGCAGGCGTACGCCCAGGCGCTCTTCCAGCTGGATCAGGCGCCGGCTGACAAATTGCTTGGACAGGCCTAGGTGTTCGGCGGCGGCGGTAAAACTGCCGGATTCCATGACCTGGCAGAACAGGCGCATGTCTTCGAAGGGGTTCATTGTCGCTTCTCGGTGGACGCTGAAGCTCTTTATAACCGGGTTGTCGCATCACCACCAATCAAATATCGATACCCCTGTGGCGAGGGCGCTTGCTCCCGCTGGGCTGCGTAGCGGCCCCAAAAATCCTGGGAGCGCTTCGCACTCCAGCGGGAGCAAGCTCCCTCGCCACAGCAAGCGCCCTCGCCACAAGGAGGTTGCTTCGCCCTGAGGTTACTTGGCCGCCAGTGCCGAGTAGCTGTTCATCAGGTTGCGATAGTTGGGAATGCGCGGCGACAGCAGGTTGGCCAGGCCTTCCATGTCGTTGCGCCAGTCCACCTGCAGCTCGCAGGCCACCGAGAACCAGTTCACCAGTTGTGCACCGGCTGCCGTCATCCGCGCCCACGCCGCCTGTTGTACGGTTTCGTTAAAGGTGCCCGACGCGTCGGTGACCACGAACACTTCAAAGCCTTCGGCCAAGGCCGACAACGTCGGGAAGGTCACGCACACGTCGGTCACCACGCCCGCAATGATCAGTTGCTTGCGCCCGGTGGCTTTCACCGCCTTGACGAAATCTGCGTTGTCCCAGGCATTGATCTGGCCAGGGCGCGGGATGTACGGCGCGTCCGGGAACAGTTCCTTGAGCTCCGGTACCATCGGGCCGTTGGGGCCGTTTTCGAAGCTGGTGGTGAGGATGGTCGGCAGCTTGAAGAACTTGGCCAGGTCCGCCAGGGCCAGCACGTTGTTCTTGAATTCGTTGGGCGAGAAATCCTGCACCAGGGAAATCAGGCCGGTCTGGTGATCCACCAGCAGCACCACGGCGTCATCTTTGTTCAGGCGTTTGTAAGTCATGGGAATACTCCGTTGAGGGTTGAGTCAGAAGGCAAAACACGAGCAGCCAAATGCGCCCCAGAAACCCTGGAAATCGCTGACCGGTACGTTCGAGAGACGCGCCCGTTCATGGCTATGGGAATGCACACCGCACGGGCCGCTGCACTGGTGCACCTGGGCCTGCAGGGGTGAAGTCGGGCGCCAGTGGCCCGGCACCTTGACCACCGGCGACCAGTCCGGCAGCACCGGCACGCGGGGTGGTGCGAAATCTTCAAAGTCGCCGGCGCCGTATACCACCTTGCCGCCGACCACGGTCAGCACCGATTCGATCCACTTGATGGCTTCTTCGTCGACGCTGAAAAAGTCCGCCGAGAGTGCCGCCACGTCCGCCAGTTGGCCGACCTTGATCTGGCCCTTCTTGCCCTGCTCGGACGAGAACCAGGCGCTGCCATGGGTAAACAGTTCCAGGGCGGTCAGCCGGGGCAAGCCTTCGGCGTGCAGTTCCAACCCGCCCACGGTGCGGCCGCTGACCATCCAGTACAGCGAGGTCCAGGGGTTGTAGCTCGACACACGGGTGGCGTCGGTGCCGGCGCCCACCGGAACGCCTTCGGCGAGCATGCGCTTGATCGGCGGCGTGGCCTCGGCGGCCTTGGCGCCGTAGCGCTCCACAAAGTACTCACCCTGGAACGCCATGCGGTCCTGGATCGCAATGCCGCCGCCCAGGGCCCGCACCCGCTCGATGTTCTGCGGGGTGATGGTTTCGGCGTGGTCGAAGAACCATGGCAGGCCGTTGAACGGGATGTCGCGGTTGACCTTCTCGAACACGTCGAGCATGCGCGAAATGGATTCGTTGTAGGTGGCGTGCAGGCGGAACGGCCAGCGCTGTTCCACCAGGTGGCGCACCACCGGTTCCAGTTCCTGCTCCATGGTCAGCGGCAGGTCCGGGCGTGGCTCCAGGAAGTCTTCGAAGTCGGCCGCCGAGAACACCAGCATCTCGCCGGCGCCGTTGTGGCGCAGGTAGTCGTCGCCCTGGTGCAGGGTCACGCTGCCGGTCCAATGCTTGAAGTCGCTGAGTTCTTCCTTGGGCTTCTGGGTGAACAGGTTGTAGGCGATGCGCACGGTCAGTTGCTCGTGCTTGGCCAACTGCTCGATCACCGCGTAATCGTCGGGGTAGTTCTGGAAACCGCCACCGGCGTCGATGGCGCTGGTGAGCCCCAGGCGGTTGAGTTCACGCATGAACTGGCGGGTGGAATTCACCTGGTATTCCAGGGGCAGTTTCGGGCCCTTGGCCAGGGTCGCGTAGAGAATCATCGCGTTGGGCTTGGCCACCAGCATGCCGGTGGGGTTGCCGTTGCTGTCGCGTACGATCTCGCCGCCGGGCGGGTTCGGTGTGTCCTTGGTGTAGCCGGCCACGCGCAGGGCAGCGCGGTTGAGCAAGGCACGGTCATACAGGTGCAACACGAACACCGGGGTGTCGGGGGCGGCCTGGTTGAGTTCGTCGAGGGTGGGCATGCGCTTTTCGGCGAACTGGAATTCGTTCCAGCCGCCCACCACCCTCACCCACTGCGGCGTGGGTGTGCGGTCGGCCTGGTCCTTGAGCATCCGTAGGGCATCGGCCAGGGACGGCACGCCTTCCCAGCGCAGTTCGAGGTTGTAGTTCAACCCGCCACGGATCAGGTGCAAGTGCGAGTCGTTGAGGCCGGGGATGACGGTGCGGCCCTTGAGGTCGATGACCTGGGTACCACTGCCGCGCAGGGCCATGGCTTCGCCGTCGGTGCCCACCGCGACAAAGCGTCCCTGGTGGATGGCGACTGCGCTGGCGCGGGGGTTTTCACGGTCCACGGTGTGGAACTGGCCATTGAACAGAATCAGATCGGCGTTCATAGGGTTTCCTTTACAGAGGCTTCAAGCCAGGGCGCGAACAGGCGGGTGGCCGCCGGCATCAGCAGGTAAACCACCAATACAACGATGGTCAGCGTGACCAGGAAGGTGGCGACGATGTAGTTGGACAGGAACGGATGCAGCCGCAGGACCGGGCCCCAGATAATCGGCACCAGCAGCGTCAGCGGCAAAATCACCAGCAGCGTGACCACCGCCTGTTTCCAGCGCGGCGGCTTGGCAACGGTATCGGCCTGGGGCGAGAACCAGAACTCGTTCACCGCGCCGACTTCGGTCTGGTCGCCATCGGCCAACATCGGTGCGGCTTCGTTGATCAACGCCAGGCGCTGCGGCGAATCGAGCCAGCGCTCCAGGTCATCGGTGGAGCGGTAACGCAGCACGCAGGTGAACAGCGCAAGGCCGCCCTGCTTGCTGCGCACCACGTCGACGCCGAGGTGGCCCGGGCGCTCGCCGGCGATACGCACGATGCGCCGTAGCCAGGCTTCATAGTCGGCCTCAAGGCCCTGTTTTATGCGGTGCTTGACCACCAACGTGACGACTTCGTCCGGCCCGCCTTGCGCTGCTGAGTCCATCGTGCCCTTCCCCTGGATGCCTGAACGTTCGCACCAGTGTGCGACGGCCCGCTCCAGAAAAATTGCATGTATGTGCTCTGCTCAAGAGATGCTTGCAGCGGTCTACACTGGGGGTTCATTCACCGGTAAGGTGTTTGAAAACAAGCGCCCATCGACCACGGATATCGATCATGGCTCAACCCGCCGCTGCAACCGGAACGCTCTGCGCCCAACGGGAACAGAGGGTCAAGCAATTGATCCTCGCCAACCTGGCCGAACCCCTGGAGGTGACGGAACTGGCCCGCGCCTGTGAGCTGTCCCGCAGCCATTTCTCCCGGGCCTTCAAGCGCACCACGGGGGTCTCGCCCCAGGAATGGATTCGCCAGCAACGTATCAAGCGGGCCAAGGTGCTGATCACCGGCTCCGCCCTGAGCCTGACGCAGATCAGCCAGGAATGCGGATTCTGCGACCAGGCGCACTTCTGTCACCTGTTCAGCCGTAGCGAAGGCGTCAACCCGATGGCCTGGCGCAAACTTCAGCTGCGCTACCGCCAGCATCTGCGGCTGACACAGCTGGCGATCGTCAACAGCAAAGAGACAGTCATTCCGATTTCAGCTTCTTAATCAACCCATCGCTAACCAGTAATCTTCTCCTCACACCGAAGCCCTGCATCTCGCAGCCAGCTTCCCTTGAGGAGAACACCCCATGCTGACCCTTCGCAAAGCCTCGGAACGCGGCGCCGCCAATCACGGTTGGTTGAAGTCGTTCCACACCTTCTCGTTCGCCAACTACTGGAATCCCAAGGAGCAGGGTTTTTCCGACCTGTTGGTGATCAACGATGACCGGGTTGCCGCCGGCAAGGGCTTCGGCCAACACCCGCACCGCGACATGGAGATTTTCTCCTATGTGCTCGAAGGCGCCCTGGAACACAAGGACACCCTGGGCACCGGTTCGGTGATTCGCCCAGGCGACGTGCAACTGATGAGCGCCGGCAGCGGCGTGGCCCACAGCGAGTTCAACCACAGCCACACCCAGGGCGTGCACTTCCTGCAAATCTGGATCGTGCCGGACGTGGCAGGCGCTGAACCGCGCTATCAACAGGAGCACTTCACCGAGGCGCAAAAACGCGGCCGGTTGCAGTTGATCATCTCGCCGGAAGGCACCGACGGCTCCCTCGGCGTGCGCCAGGATGCGCGGGTGTATGCCGGGCTGTTCAACGGCTATGAAACCGCGAGCCTGGCCCTGGCGCCGGAGCGCTACGCCTACATCCATGTGGCGCGGGGCAGCGTTGAAGTCAACGGCCAACGCTTGCACGAAGGCGACGGTGCCCGAGTGCGCGATGAGCGGGAGATTTACCTGAGCCATGGCGAGGACGCCGAGGTGCTGGTGTTCGACCTGCGCCCTCAGGAACGGCCTGAAATGCCGTGACAGTCGGCGCGATGGCCCGGGAAAACGGGCCATCGCTGGCGTCGATAGTCACCATCAGCCCAATGAAGTTCTCTAAAAAAATCCACCGCGTAACATCGCATCCATACCCACCAACGACTTTCTCGGAGCACACCCTCATGAAACGCCAACTCTTGCTTAGCCTCGCTTTCTCGGTACTTGCTGTAAGCGCCTTGACCCAACCTGCCCTCGCTGAAGGCGGCGCGGATCGCCTGATGGACAGCCGCGTGGCTGAGGGTGGTTCTGACCGTTTGCTGGACCGCCGTGTGGCTGAAGGTGGCTCTGATCGTTTGCTGGAACGTCGTGTGGCTGAAGGTGGCGCAGACCGCATTCAAGGCAACCGCGTGGCTGAAGGTGGTGCAGACCGCCTGATGGAAAACCGTGTAGCCGAAGGTGGTGCAGACCGCCTGATGGAAAACCGCGCATAACCCCAGCTGTTTGCGGTTCACCCCCAGCCGGCCTGAATCAGCCGGCTTTTTTTCGCCTGCTGTTTACTCACCGCCAACAGCGCCAC
>NZ_JACARC010000081.1:0-7030 GCF_013386825.1 Pseudomonas sp. IPO3778 | reverse complement strand
CGCCACACAAGCGCTCTCGCCAACGTAAATCGCCGTTCGCTGTTAACTCAGCTCACGATCCAGCCACACCACCGCCTTGCCAATCTGCTGCCGTGCCTCAATCCGTGCATGCACCTGCTGCACCTCTTCCAGCGTGTAATGCCCTTCGATCTCCACCGTCAGCGAACCCTCGAGTATCGCCGCGAACACGGCATTGGCACGCCGTTGCACAGTCGGGCCGTCGGCCATGTGGTCATTCAGCCGTGGCCGGGTCAGGAACAACGAACCCGCCTCGCCCAACTCCATCGGGTCGAGGTCAGTCATCGAACCGGAGACGTTGCCATAATTGACGATCAAACCCCGTGTGCGGCAGGCCCTGAAGCTCTCGCGCAACGTGGCCTTGCCCACCGAATCAAACACCACGTCCACGCCCTGCCCTTGGGTTGCCTCCAAAACCCGCTCGGCAAACCCGTCGTATGGCCACGCGTAATCGGCACCGCGCTGCAGGGCAATCGCACATTTTTCAGCGCTGCTGCCGGTGGTGCACACCGTGGCGCCGAGCCGACGGGCCATTTGCACCAGCAACTGGCCGATGCTGCCGGACGCGGCGTGGATCAGGCAGCTGTTGCCTGCCTGCAACCGGGCCACGTCCTCAATCAGGTAGTGGGCCGTGCAACCCTGGAACATCGCCGCAGCCGCCTGATCGAAGCCCATGGCATCGGGGATGTGCGCGACCCGCGCGGCGGGCACACTGGCGTATTCAGCAAACGCGCCCCAGGCAATGCACCACGCTACCCGATCCCCCACCCCCAGATGGCTCACGCCCTCACCCACCTCCACCACCACACCGGCCCCTTCCATGCCCAGGGTGCAAGGCACACGCACCGGGTACGTCACCGACCGGGCGTACTTGCCCTGGCGGGTATGCACGTCCATGAAATTGATCCCGGCGCAGGCCACTTTGATCAGCACATGGCCGGGCATCACTGGGGGCTTGGGCACATCCAGGCGCAGTTGAACGACCTCCGGGCCGCCGTAGGTCTCAAGGGTAAAGGCTTTCATCGCGGGACAACTCCGTTTGCAGTAGGAATGCGCCATGGTAAAAGGCGCCGCTCTGTACGAGAATTCCCCAATACCTCCCACCCTCCGTGCGGAAACAACCCGATGTTCGACTGGCAAGATCTGTATTACTTCACCGTGCTGGCGCGCACCCAGTCGCTGTCGGCGGCCGCCCGCGAGCTGCAGGTGGAACACGCCACCGTGGGCAGGCGCGTCGATGCCCTGGAAAAAGCCCTGGGCGTAAAACTGGTGGACCGCCTGCCCCGCAGCCGGCCGCTCACGGAGGAAGGCCTGGCGTTGGCCAAGTTGGCGGCAGGCATGGGCGAGATGGCCACCGACGTGATGCGCCTGTCCCGCATGGCCTCGATCGAAGTGGCCGGCACCGTGCGGGTCAGTTGCCCGCCGTCGATGGCCATCCACTGCATCGCGCCCCAGGTCGCGCGCTTCCGGGCGCAGTACCCCAAACTGAATATCGTGCTGCTGTCCTCGACGACCCTTGCCGCTCTGGACAAAGGTGAAGCCGACATTGCCCTGCGCACGGTGCGGCCCGATGAAGAGGCACTGGTGCGCAGGAAGGTCGGCGCGGTGCGCTTCGGGCTCTATGCCACACCCGAGTTCAAACGGTTACCCGCCGAACAGTGGACGTTCATTGCCTACGACGCCACCCGCGACCATCTGCCTCAACAAGCCTGGATGCACCAGCTGCGCGGCAACCGCGCGATTGCCCTTGCCGCCAGCGACCTGATCACCCAGCAAATGGCCGCCCGGTCCCAGGTGGGCGCGGTGGTGTTGCCGACGCTGGTGGGTGATCACGACGCAGCATTGGTGCGGCTGGCAACGAATACCGAAGGCCCGGTTCGCGATATCTGGCTGACGGTGTACCCCGACATGCGCCGCTCGCCTTCGGTGAAGGTGGTGATGGAGTTTTTGGTGAGTTGCATTGAAAGCGCGCCGCAGTTGCGGCGCTGAAGCCGATTACTGCGCCGCGTACTGCTCGTCGCTGACCTGCTCCATCCAGTCCACCACCTTGCCGTCGAGCATCTCGTTGATCGCGATATGGGTCATGGCGGTGTTGGCCGTGGCGCCGTGCCAATGCTTGACGCCGGGGGCAATCCACACCGTGTCGCCGGGGCGAATTGCCCGCACTGGCTGGCCCCATTCCTGAACCTGGCCCGAGCCTGCGGTCACGATCAATGTCTGCCCCAGCGGGTGAGTGTGCCAGGCTGTACGCGCCCCCGGCTCAAAGGTGACCACGGCGCCGGTGACACGCGCGGCATCGGTGCCCTTGAAGGGTGAGTCGACGCGCACAGTGCCGGTGAAATAGTCCGCCGGCCCTTTAACCGAGGGTTGGGAACCGTTGGGTGTGATGGTCAGCATGGGGGTCTCCTGTGCCGATGATTCGAGTGCCAGCAAGGACAATGAAAGTGCGGTGGCGGCGAGACGGGTGTTCATAGGCCGGTCATCCGTTCCAGGGCTTCGGGATAGCGGTCGCCGTGCACCGCGATGTTGGCAGCGGCGACATCCAGCTCACTGAGTTCTGCAGCGCTGAGCTGCACCTCGACCGCCCCCAGGTTTTCCGTCAGGCGCGAGGTTTTGGTGGTGCCCGGAATCGGTACGATCCATGGCTTTTGTGCCAGCAACCAGGCCAGTGCTATTTGCGATGGCGTGGCCTGTTTGCGCTGGGCGACCTGGCGCAGCAACGCCACCAGGGC
The DNA here is from genome assembly GCF_013386825.1 of Pseudomonas sp. IPO3778. Taxonomy (GTDB): domain Bacteria; phylum Pseudomonadota; class Gammaproteobacteria; order Pseudomonadales; family Pseudomonadaceae; genus Aquipseudomonas. The sequence continues at coordinate 4,280 of NZ_JACARC010000081.1, read as the reverse complement.
CTGGTTGGCCTGTAAGGCTTCGGGCGTGAACCTTGGCAACGTGCTGCGAAAGTCCGAGCTGTCAAAGGTGCTGTGACTGTCGAACTTGCCCGTCAGAAAGCCTTTGCCCAACGGGCTGTAGGGCACCAGGCCGATGCCCAGTTCCTCCAGCAGTGGCAACACCTCGGCCTCGGGCTTGCGCCACCACAGTGAGTACTCGCTTTGCAACGCGGTTACCGGTTGCACGGCATGGGCGCGGCGGATGGTCGAGGCGCCGGCTTCAGACAAACCGAAATGCTTGACCTTACCCTCCTGAATCAAATCCTTCACCGCGCCGGCCACCTCTTCGATCGGCACATTCGGATCCACCCGATGCTGGTAAAACAGGTCGATCACATCGGTCTTCAGGCGCTTGAGCGAGGCTTCGGCCACCTGGCGAATATGCTCCGGCCGGCTGTTGAGACCCGACCATTTGCCGTTGCCGGACGGGTCCAGGGCAAAGCCGAACTTGGTGGCAATCACCACCTGCTCGCGCAGCGGCGACAGGGCTTCACCCAGCAGTTCTTCATTGATGAACGGGCCATAGACTTCGGCGGTATCGAAGAAGGTCACGCCTTGTTCAACCGCGTTTCGCAGCAAGGCAATCATCTGCTGTTTGTCGGCCGCGGGGCCGTAGCCAAAGCTCATGCCCATGCAGCCAAGGCCAAGGGCGGAGACTTCGAGTGGGCTGGTGCCGAGTGTGCGTTTGAGCATGGTCGTTCTCCGGGTAAGGGGGGCTGATTCCAATCTAACAGTTACGAATTGTGATAATTAGCCGCTAGAATCTGAAAATACTTATGAGGATGACTCACCAATGCTCAGGGAAAACGCCAATGACCTGCTCGCGTTTCTGGCGGTAGCCCGTGAGCGCAGCTTTACCAAGGCCGCGGCCAAGCTCGGGGTTTCCCAGTCGGCGCTGAGCCATACCCTGCGCGGCCTGGAGGCGCGGCTGGGGCTGCGCCTGCTGACCCGCACCACCCGCAGCGTGTCGCCCACCGAAGCCGGGCAACACCTGATCGATACGATCGGGCCGCACTTCGATGAAATCCAGGTCGGCCTTGAGGGGTTGAGCGACTTGCGGGACAGGCCGTCCGGCACCATTCGCATCAACGCCATGGACCACGCGCTGGAATTTATCCTGTGGCCGGTGCTGAAACCGTTCCTGGCCCAGTACCCGGATATCGCCGTGGAAGTGTGTTGCGACTACGGCTTTGTCGACATCGCCGCCCACGGCTTCGACGCCGGCGTACGCCTCGGGGAAGACGTTGCCCAAGGCATGATTGCCACGCGCATCAGTCCCGATATGCGCATGCTGGTGGTGGGTTCACCGGCCTACTTTGCCCAGCGCGCCATACCCCGCACACCTCGCGACCTGACCGATCACGCCTGCAACAATTTGCGCCTGCCCACCAATGGCGGCCTGTATGTGTGGGAGTTCAGTAAAGACGGGGAAAGCCTGAATGTGCGGGTGTCTGGCCAGGTGACGTTCAACGGTGTGTACCCGTTGCTGAAGGCGGCGGTTGACGGCTTGGGGTTGAGCTACATCCCCGCCGACCTGGTGGCGCCCTACCTGGCAGACGGCCGCCTGGTGCAGGTGCTGGATGACTGGTGCGCGCCGTTTGCCGGCTTCCACCTGTATTACCCCAGCCGTCGCCAGGCCTCACCCGCCTTTGCGCTGCTGGTGGAAGCGCTGCGTTATCGCGGTTGAAGGAAGTCCGCCAGCGCGCCGCCCAGGGCCTCAAATACCAGGGCGATACGCTGCACCCGGCGCATGTCCTGATGCATCGCAATCCATACGTCGACGTTGAAATCCACCTGCCCAGGCAGCACGCGCACCAGCCCGTGACGCTGCGCCACTTGGCTTGAACAGACGCCAATTCCCAGCCCGGCACGCAGCGCCGCTAACTGGGCGAGGTGATCGTCGGTGCGGATAAATGTATTGGCCGCCGAACAGTCAAAACCGCGCTCACGCAGGAACTCGATCTCCAGCAAATTGCGGTCCGGGCCGATCAGCGGGTAGCCGTGCAATTGCGCGACGGCGTCCGGCGTGCCCTGCTCCGCCAGCAACTCCGGTGCGGCGTACAACCCCACTTGCAGGTCGCCGACCTTGCGCGCGACCACCGTCGCTTCCGTAGGGCGGCGGATGCGCACGGCGACGTCAGCCTCCTGCCGGGCCAGGGCTTGCAGGCGGTTGGACACGCTCAACTCAATGGCCAATTGCGGATGGTCACGGCGCAGGCTGCGCAGCATCGGCGGCAGCACCTCAACCCCCAGCAGCTTGCCGCTGGTAAGCCGCACCGTGCCGCTGGCCAATGCCGCGTCAGCCGAGGCGGCCCGGTTGAAGGCGTTGGCGGCGACGGCCATCGCCTCCACGTGACTGATCAGCTCTTTGGCAGTGTCGGTGGGCAACAATCCTGCGGGTGAGCGGATAAACAGGCTGACCCCGACACTCTGCTCCAGCGCTTCAATCCGGCGCCGCGCCGTGGCCTGGGCGATCCCCAGCAAACGGGCGGCGCCGGACAGACTGCCGGTGCGCAGCACGGCGAGGAAGGCGCGTTGGGTTTCCCATTGGAGTTGCGGGGTGTTCATACATTTCCTGTGAGCCGCTGGGCAGTTTTGGCGGATGTTCTTTGTTGAGGGGCTGCGGCATGCTGGCGAGCATACCCGATGGGCCTCCCCTCCTCACTTTGCACAGGATCGTTTTTGATGACACTCACCGGCCAATGCCGTTGCGCCAACGTGACCTACACCCTCAATACCGACGCACCGCTTGCGGTGTATGCCTGCCATTGCCGGCACTGCCAGACCTGGAGCGGCAGCGCGTTTGCCTTGCATGCGTTGTTGCCGGCGGAGGCGTTGAAGGTCGCGGGGGTGTTGACGGAATACGCCTATGACGTTGATGGGCAGCGTTCGGAGCATCAGTTGTGCGGGGTGTGCCATACGAGGGTCTACAACACCACGACGGCCGCGCCCGGGTTGGTGGTGCTGCGGGTCGGGACGCTGGATCAGAGCCCGGCCGTGCAGCCGGTGGCACATATCTGGGTGCGGCACAAACAGCCGTGGGTGGCGCTGACCGAGGGCGCGCCCACGTGGCTGGAAAGCCCGACACCGCAGGCGTTTTGGGAGGCGCTGAGCAAGCCTCTAAGCTAAGATCGAAAGAGTATTTATCGAATACTTTTTAGAACCTTAAGCTTTGGGGAATTTTGCTTAAGGTCGATCCCTCCATGCCCAAACTTTCCCTACGTCGCCCCCTCGTCGCCGGTTTGGCGGTGCTGGCTTTTTCCGCGGCCATCACTGCCCAGGCCCAGGAAACCGTACGCATCGGTTACCAGAAATCCTCGACCCTGATCACCTTGCTGAAAACCCAGGGCACTCTGGAAAAAGCCCTCAAGGCTGACGGCATCGATGTCACTTGGCATGAGTTCCCCAGTGGCCTGCCGCTGCTGGAGGCCCTGAACGTCGGCAATGTCGACATCAGCGCCGACGTGGCCGACACGGTGCCGATCTTCGCCCAGGCCGCCCAGGCCAAACTCACCTACTTTGCCCAGGAAGCGCCCTCGCCGCAGGCGCAGGCGATCGTGGTGCGCAAGGACTCGCCGATCCAGCAACTGGCGGATTTGAAGGGCAAGAAAATCGCCGTGACCAAGGCTGCTGGCACTCACTACTTGTTGATTGCTGCACTGAACAAGGCGGGGCTGGCGTTCTCCGATATCGAGCCGGCGTACCTGACGCCTGCTGATGGGCGTGCTGCGTTTGAAAACAACAAGGTTGATGCGTGGGTCACGTGGGAACCCTTCCTCACCAGCGTGCAGCGCCAACTGCCTACCCGTACGCTGGCGGATGGCACCGGGCTGGCCAGTTACAAGCGTTATTACCTGACGGGCACGCCTTATGCCAAGGCGCATCCTGAGGTGTTGAAAGTGGTTTACGCGCAGTTGCACCAGGCGGGTGAGTGGGTGAAGAGCCATCCGCGTGATGCCGCGAATGTGTTGGGGCCGTTGTGGGGCAACCTGGATGTGGAGACTGTCGAGGCGGCCAATGCTCATCGCAGTTATGAGGTGCAGCCGGTGACGTTGGGTGAGTTGGGGGAGCAGCAGAAGATTGCGGATGCGTTCTTCAAGGCGGGATTGTTGCCCAAGGCGGTGGATGCGCAGGATGTGCAGGTGTGGAAGCCTTGAGGGTTCCTGGGCTTGGCTTGGCTGGATTGGGTTGAGTACATATCCGTTATTTAGGTAACGGCGGCCTATGGTTCCGCTCTTACA
>NZ_JACARC010000080.1 GCF_013386825.1 Pseudomonas sp. IPO3778 | reverse complement strand
ACAAAATTTCTGACACCCCCGTAAGAGCGGAACCATAAGCGGCCGTTACCGAAGAAACGGATATGTACTCAGCCAACCATCTCCCGCACCCGATACCACAACATCCCCAACGCCAGCAGCGGCGAACGCAACGCCTTCCCCCCCGGGAAAGTCATATGCGGCACCTGGCTGAAAATATCCAGGCCCTGACTCTGCCCGGCATGAATCCCTTCCGCCAACAACCGCGCACACCAGTGCGTCACGTTAAGCCCATGGCCCGAATACCCCTGGGCATAAAACACATTCGGATGCTGCTTCAACCGCCCCACCTGCGGAAAACGGTTAGCCGTAATCCCAATCTTCCCGCCCCACTGAAACTCAACCGCCGTGTTCGCCAGCTGCGGAAAAACCTTGAGCATCTTCGGTCGCATATACCCGGCGATATCCACCGGATCACGCCCCGAATAATGACAAGCCCCACCAAACAACAAGCGTCGATCCGCCGAAAGCCGGTAGTAATCCAGCCCGACTTTCTGGTCACACAGCGCCAGGTTCTGCGGGATCAACTGGTTCGCCACCTCAACCGACAGCGGCTCGGTGGCAATGATGTAGCTCCCCGCCGGCAGCACCTTGCCACTCAACTTCGGCTCCAGTTCCTCCAGATGCGCATTACACGCCAGCACCAGGCTCCCGGCCCGCACGGTGCCGGACGCGCAGCGCACCTGCACCGTGTCACCATGGATCAACTCCAGCACCGGACTGTTTTCGAAGATCCGCACACCAAGTGATTCGGCTACAGCGGCCTCCCCCAATACCAGGTTCAGCGGATGCAAATGCCCGGACCCCATGTCCACCAGGCCACCGGCATACACACCTGAGCCCACGACTTGCGCCATGTCCTCTGGCGCCACCCGCCGGGTTTCGGGGGTATAGCCCAACGCAGCCAGGCTCTCCAGTTCGCCCTGAAACGCGGCGAACTGCGCCGGGGTGTTGGCCAGTTCGCAAAAGCCCCAACGCAGGTCGCAGTCAATTGCGTGCTCGCGAATCCGCTCGCCCACCAGCGCCACCGAATCGATCCCGGCCTGCTGCAGGTAACGCACGCCCTCCTCGCCCACGTAGCGGGCGAAGCCCGACACGTCGTGCCCTATCCCGCGGATCAACTGCCCGCCATTGCGCCCGCTGGCGCCCCAGCCGATACGGCGGGCCTCCAGCAGGATGACCGACAGGCCACGCTGGGCCAGTTCGATGGCGGTGTTGACCCCGGTGAACCCACCGCCGATCACGCACACATCGGCGCTCAGGTCAGCCCTCAGCGCCGGGCGCCGGGGCATGGCGTTGGCCGAAGCCAGGTAATAGGAACGGGCGTGGTCGGACGGCGAACGGTTCATTTGTTGGTCTTCACTTTGCTCCAGGACCGCGTCATCAAGCGCATGACAGCAGGCGTCGGGGTGGTGGAAATGTAGAGCTTGTCGAGCACTTCCTGAGGTGGGTAGATCTCGGGGTTGTTCACCAGCTCTGGCGCCATGAACGCTTTGGCCGCCGGGTTCGGGTTGGCGTAGCCGACGCTGGCGCTGACCTTGGCGATCACCTCCGGGTCCAGCAGGTAGTTGATAAAGGCATGGGCGGCTTTCGGGTTGGTGGCGTCCGCCGGGATGGCCAGCAGGTCGAACCACAGGTTGCTGCCTTCCTTGGGGATCGAGTAGGCGATGTTCACGCCGTTCTTGGCTTCCTTGGCGCGGTTGGCGGCCTGGAACACGTCGCCGGAATAACCGAACGCCACGCAGATATCGCCGTTGGCCAGGTCCGAGATGTACTTGGAGGAATGGAAATAGGTGATGTACGGCCGCAGGGTCAGCAGCTTGGCTTCAGCCTGCTTGTAGTCTTCGGGGTTCTCACTGCGCGGGTCCTTGCCCATGTAGTTGAGGATCGCCGGGAACAGTTCATCCGCCGAGTCGAGGAACGCGACACCGCACTCGTGCAGCTTCTTGATGTTCTCCGGCTCGAACAGCACGGCCCACGAATCGATATGGTCGATGCCCAGCACCTGCTTGACCTTGTCCACGTTGTAGCCGATGCCGTTGGTGCCCCACAGGTAAGGCACGGAGTGCGCGTTGCCCGGGTCGTTTTTCTCCAGCAGCTTGAGCAATTTCGGGTCGAGGTTCTTGTAGTTGGGCAGCTGCGAGCGGTCCAGCTTGAGGAACGCGCCGGCTTTGACCTGGCGTGCCAGGAAGTGGTTGGACGGCACCACCACGTCATATCCGGTACGCCCGGCAAGCAGTTTGCCTTCCAGGGTTTCGTTGGAGTCGAACACGTCATAGATCACCTTGATCCCGGTCTTGGCCTGGAAGTCGGCCAAGGTGGTCTCACCGATGTAGTCGGTCCAGTTGTACACGCTGACCGTCTGCGCGGCGTGGCCCGCACTGCTGAACAACGCCGCCAAGGCCAGCGGGAGAAGCTTTTTCACCAGACGCATATCGACACCCCTTTGGTTTTTTAGTGTGGTTTCTCAGACGCTCAGCAACAGGAACTCGCGTTCCCAGGAACTGATCACTCGCTTGAAATTCTCGTGTTCGGCCCGCTTGACCGCGACGTAGCCGCGCACAAACTTGTCCCCCAGGTACTGTTTGACGGTGTCGCACTCCTCCATGCGCGCCAGGGCGTCTTCGAGGGTCAGAGGCAGGCGCAGGTTGCGGCGCTCGTAGGCGCGGCCTTCCACCGGCGCGCTGGGCTCGATCTTTTCGATCATGCCGAGGTAGCCGCACAACAGGCTGGCGGCGATGGCCAGGTACGGGTTGGCGTCGGCGCCCGGCAGGCGGTTTTCCACGCGCATCGCGTCGGGGCTGGAGGTCGGTACGCGCAGGCCGACGGTGCGGTTTTCTTCGCCCCACTCGACGTTGACCGGTGCCGACGTGTCCGGCAGGAAGCGGCGGAACGAGTTCACATTGGGCGCAAACATCGGCAGCAGCTTGGGGATGTATTTCTGCAAGCCGCCGATGTGGTTCAGGAACAGCTGGCTCTTGTTGCCGTGTTCATCGACAAACACCGGCTTGCCGGTGGCGATCTCCACCACGCTCTGGTGCAGGTGCATGGCGCTGCCGGGCTCGTCGGCCACGGGTTTGGCCATGAAGGTGGCCGCGACGTTGTGCTTGAGCGCGGCCTCCCGCAGGGTGCGCTTGAACACGGTAATCTGGTCGGCCAGGTCTAACGCATCACCGTGACGGAAGTTGATTTCCATCTGCGCCGGGCCGTCTTCGTGGATCAGCGTGTCGAGGTCCAGGCCCTGGGCTTCGCACCAGTCGTAGACGTCTTCGAACAGCGGGTCGAACTCGTTGGCGGCGTCGATGGAGAACGATTGGCGGCCACTTTCGGCTCGGCCGGAACGGCCCAGCGGGGTCTTCAACGGCAGGTCCGGGTCTTCGCAGCGTTGGGTCAGGTAGAACTCCATTTCCGGCGCAACAATCGGCTGCCAGCCTTGCTCGGTGTAGAGTTGCAGGACCTTTTTCAGCACGTTGCGCGGTGACAATTCGATGGGGTTGCCCTGCTTGTCGAACGTGTCGTGGATCACGATGGCGGTGGGCTCGATGGCCCAGGGTATGACGTAGGTGGCGTTGGACACCGGGCGACAGATCATGTCGATATCGGCCGGGTCCAGCAGGTCGTAGTAGAGGTCGTCGTCGACAAAGTCCCCGGTTACCGTTTGCAGCAACACACTTTCCGGCAGGCGCATGCCTCGCTCATGCAGGAACTTGTTGGTGGGCGAAATCTTGCCGCGTGCGATGCCAGTCAAATCACTGATCACGCATTCGACTTCGGTAATCTTGTGTTCTTTCAGCCAGGCGGACAGCTGATCGAAGGGGGCGTTCATAAGGACCTCGTCATGGGTTGGATGATGCGTCGACGGGCTTCCCTCGCCGCGCATTGAGGTCTATCTTGGGCCAGCCGTCCAACGGCATCTATCCACTTTGCGCCAACCACAACGCACCAATAGAGTGCGCCCAGGTTACCCATGACACAGGCAACAGCTTTGCGCGTACAGGCCTTCACCACCGGTGATGTGGCCGCTCAATGCAGTGCGACACCCGGTTGGGTGCAGCAGTACCAGCAGATGTCCCCAGGGCATTTTGCCGGGCAGATCCGCTACCTCGACCTGCAAGGCGTCGAGGTGTATGAAGAGCAGATGAACACCCGGGTGGAACAGCATTTCAACGCGCCGCCGGGCTCGCTGGCGTTCTGTTTCGATGGCAGCGACAACGCGCTGTACGTGCTCAATGGCGAGAGCCGCAACACCTGGATCACCCCGGAAAACTACCGCGAAGTGGCGGTGGTATTCGGGCCGCAATTCGTGCAGCGCCATGGCCTGGAGGTGGCGAAGCTGGAGGGCCTGTTCATGGCCCCGCTCAACTCCCGGCAAAACCCGCTGTTCAGCCGCTGGCTCAGCGGCACGCTGACGCGGCTGTCGGCGACGCTTGACCCGCCGAGCCGCGATGCCCTCACTCAACAACTGCTGGACGATTGCCTGTTCATCCTCGACAACGCCTGTGTGGGCCTGGACCAGAGCTCCTTGCAGAAGCGCACCGAGGAACGAATCATCATGGCGCGCATTGGCGAATGGGCCGCAGATGTACCGGATGAAACGGTCAACCTGCTGGAACTGGCGCGCATCGCCGGGGTGCCGTTGCGCCAGTTACAGCATGGGTTCAAGACGTATACCGGGATGAGCCCGGGGCAGTGGTTGAGGTTGCGCCGGCTGAACAGTGCACGGCGGGAACTGTTGAACCCGCCCTCAGTGAACACCACCGTGGCCGAGGTGGCGATGAACGGGTCGTTCTGGCATCTGGGGCGGTTTTCCAACAGTTATCGGGCGTTGTTTCAAGAGTTGCCGAGCGAGACCCTGAAGCGCCACAAATAAATGGGGGAGCGGGCTTTTGCGGGAGTGGGCTTGTGTGGGAGCGGGCTTGCTCGCGAAAGCGGCGGATCAGTCAATACAGGTGGCACTGATACACCGCCTTCGCGAGCAAGCCCGCTCCCACACAAGCCCGCTCCCACATTTTGACCTCCATCAGGCTTGGGTTTTGCGAACCACCCGCCTCCGTTGAATCACCCGCTTCCAGACCCTGGACGTGGCGCGCCGGGATTTCAGCGTCTCCCGTTCACCAGGCTCGACGCCTGCTTCAAAGCGAACCATTCTCGAAAACTTGTAAAACGCCGCCGTTATGCCTAGCTTATGCGCCCTTCGCTCTGCGCTCTCAGGCCTTCCCCCCATGGTTTTGCGTCTTCGCCCCGCTGTCCCTTCACGTTTCGCCCTCGGCCTGCTGCTCAGCGCAGGCATCGGTAGCAGTCAGGCGGCTGACATTGAGCTGCCGGAGGTGAAGGTCCAGGGCCAGGACGAGTCCGGCTATAACACCGACACCGCCTCGGTGGGCGGTTTCAACGAGGCGCCGTTGCTCGACACGCCGGCCTCGATCGCGGTGTTCAACGAGTCGCTGATCAAGGACCAACAGGCGCGGCTGCTCAGCGAAGTGCTGCGCAACGACGCCTCGGTGGGCGACAGCTACGCGCCCATCGGCTACTACGAAAACTTTGTGGTACGCGGCTTTTCGCTGAACGCCGCCAGCAGTTACAAGATCAACGGCCGCACCATCACCGGCGAGCAGAACGTTGCCTTGGAAAACAAGCAACGGGTGGAGTTGCTCAAGGGTTTGTCGGGCCTGCAAAGCGGGATTGCCGAGCCCAGCGGCGTGATCAATTACGTGACCAAGCGCCCGGAGGATGTGCGCTCGGTGACGGTGTCCACCGATGATCGCGGCAGTGGTTACCTGGCCACCGACGTGGGCGGCTGGTTTGGCAGCGAGCAGCAGTTCGGCCTGCGCGCCAACGTGGCCCATGAAGACCTCAATTCCTATGTCGAACATGCCAATGGCCACCGGGATTTCCTGTCCCTGGCGTTCGATTGGAACATCAGCCCCGATGCGGTGTTGCAGTTGGATGCGGAGTATCAGAACAAGCAGCAGCGCTCGGTGCCGGGTTATCAGTTGCTGGGCGGGACCGAGGTGCCGCACAACGCATCGCCGAAAAAGCTGCTGGGGCATCAGAGCGGCGCGAACCAGGTGGGGATCGATTCGCTGAACCTCAATGGCAAGTTTGAGTATCGCTTCAGTGACCAGTGGAAAGGCAGCGTGAGCGCGGCACGCAGCAAGGTGGTGATTGATGATTTCAGTTCGTTTGCGTGGGGCGGTGCCACCACCGGCAACCAAAACTACTTCAGCCCGGAAGGTGACTACGGCATCTATGACTTCCGCAGCCCCGATGACACTCGGCGCGATGATGAAATTCAGGCGGCGATGACGGGGCTGTTCAACACCGGTGGATGGGGGCATGAGTTGACGTTCGGCAGCAGTGCGTTTCGCCGGGTGATCGATAAGCGCGAGGCCGTGAACGAGTGGATTGGCACGGGCAACATCTACCAGGACCCAGAAAATTTCACACCCACTGACAAGCCGCTGAATGACAGCCACCGCAACCTCGACAGCCGTCAATACGGCCTGTTCGTCACCGACCGCATCAGTTTCAACGAACAATGGCAGACCATTATCGGCGGACGTGAAGTACGCCTCGACGAAAAGGCCTTCGATGATCAGGGCAACGCGTCGCGCCACACCCAGCAGTATGTGTTCCTGCCCCAGGCGGCGCTGATCTATAAACCGATCGAAAACCTGTCGCTCTATACCAGCTACAGCAAAGGCCTGTCCCTGGGCGGGCAGGCACCTTGGTTTGCGCTGAACAACGACGAAACCCTCGCCCCAACCGTCTCCCGCCAGATCGAAGCCGGTGTGAAATACGACTGGCGCCGCATCAGCTTCGCCGCCGCGATCTTCCAGACCCGCCAGGCGTATCAATACGCCAAGCCCGACGACGCCGGTACGTTCACCTACGTGCAACAAGGCGAACAGAAAAACACCGGCCTGGAACTGTCCGCCAACGGCTGGGCCACCCAGCGCTTGCAGATTGCCGCCAGCGTCGCGGCGATCCGTGCACGGGTAACGGGCAGCGGCACGCCGGAATACGAAGGCCATCAGGCGATCAACGTACCGAGACTTCGTGCGAGTGTGTATGCCGATTACGCCCTGCCCTGGGTCGACGGCCTGGCGGTGCTGGGCGGCGTGCAATACAGCGCCAGCAAGTACGCCAATCGTACCGGTGATGTGGACGTGGGCGACTACGCCATCGTCAATGTCGGCAGCCGCTATACCACCCGACTCGATGGCTATGAAACGGTGTTTCGCCTGAGCGTCGACAACCTGTTCGACAAGCGTTACTGGCGCGATACCGGCGAATACCTGGGGGATGACTACCTGTTCCAGGGCGCGCCGTTGACGGCGCGCTTGAGTGCGACGGTTAACTTCTGAAGCGGCTCGAGTGAAGAACAAAGGTGGGAGCTGTCGAGCTTTAGCGAGGCTGCGATGGCGGTGGATCAGCCACTATCCATGTTGACTGTGCCACCGCCATCGCAGCCTCGCTGGGGCTCGACAGCTCCCACACTGGAGCTGCTTCGTTGGTTGATTACTTGGGCATCTTGCGAAAGCCAATCGCCAGGCGGTTCCAGCTGTTGATGGTGGAGATCGCCACGCTCAGGTCGACTTGCTCCTGGGCGCTGAAATGGGCGGCCAGTTCGTTGAAGTCTTCATCCGGTGCGTGGGTCTGGCTGATCAGGGTCAGGCTTTCGGCCCAGGCCAGCGCAGCACGTTCGCGCGGGGTGAAGAACGGCGTTTCACGCCAGGCCGACAAGGTGTACAGGCGACGCTCGGTCTCGCCACCCTTGCGGGCGTCGGCGGTGTGCATGTCAAGGCAGAAGGCACAGCCGTTGATCTGCGAGACACGCAGGCGGATCAGTTCCAGCAGCGGCAGTTCGATGGACAGTTTGCCGGACGCTGCTTCCAGGGCCAGCATGGCTTTCATGGCATCCGGGGAGGCGGTGTAGAAGTCGGTACGGATTTGCATGGTGGTACTCCAGAACAGTGGGGATTGGTGTCTAGAGTAGTGAGACGGGTGCGTTGGGCAAATAGCCAATCCGGGGGAAGATCGGGTAGCCAATCTCAGTGCCCGGCTTGCTCCTCCACCCGACGCTTGTGGGACTCGGCATACGCGGCTTCACGGGCCAGCAGCAACGGGTCGTCGGACGGTTCGATACCCGCTGGCAATTCCAGGGGGTTGAAGTCGATGTCGCGGCAGGCGCCATCGATCTGCGGTTGTTGCCGGTCGACCAGCAGTACCCCGGCATCGATCTGCCGACGTTGCTCTTCGGGCCAACGCAGGGTGGCATCGGTGGTGGGGTCGCCGGGCTCGGCCAGGGTGATCATCAGGTGCCAGCGCGCGGGTGATTGGGCCACCCGATTGGCAAAACCGAACGCAAGGAAGTCCGGGTCACTGCCCTCTTGCGCAGTCATCGGTGTGTAAGCCGTCTCGGGCACCATGCTCCAGCGTACGAAGCGGACCTGGCCCTGGGCGTTGGTCATGCGAAACGCATTCACACTGTAGAACGCGGTGTTATCGAAACCGGACGACGCGGGATGGTCCGCCAGCCAGGCTTCGAACGGCTGAATCTCCGGATGCGCCTGCTTGAAGGCGTTCATCTTCTGCGGGTCGGGACCGCTGCTGCCGTACTCCGGCATCGAGGCTCGCAACTGCTCGAACAGGCCTTCAGGCGTGTTGACCGGGAACACGGGTACCGAATTCATCGCGGTGTACCAGGTCTGGCCATCGGCGCCGGTGAGGCTCAGGGCCATGCTGCGGATCATGCCGTGGGCATCGGCCTGCGCCGGGTCGCCACCGGCAGCCGACAGCCGGCCGATCACCGGTACGCTGCCGCGCTGGAACACCACGGCGCTGGAGATCTCTACCGCCTTGCCACTGCCTTCAAACCTGCCGGTGATGCACAGGCCCTTGGCATGGTTACGACGAAAGCCGGGATGAGCCCGACCGGCCGCGGCTTCCATTTCATCGACGATTTGTGCCGCAGTGGGTGACGGGGAAAACGCGGAAGCCAGCCACCCCCCGTGATAAGCCCAGGAAGCGAGGGCAAGGGCGGCAGCGGTGAGGGGGAATATCAGACGATGGCGCGTTTTCATCAACCTACCTGGAATCGCAGCATTGGGATCCAATGCTCGATCCCGGTACTGTCATTTCTGAATATCAGCGACCCACATTGGTGCGCGGGAAACTGCGAACAGCTGGCCAGCCGTTCGGTCTGCAACCAGGCGGGCAACCGCCTTGAGGTCCACACCTTCGGGCTCGCCGATCAGCGCATAGCCCAGTTCAGACTGGCGCCAGGTCACTACGTTCATTTGCGCCACGCTTTGTTGGGCCACGGATTGGTCAGGCTTGGGCTCCTTCATGACGCACAGGGCCACCGGCGCACCGTTTTCGGGCAGGTAGACCAACTGGATCAGCGCCTTGTTGTTGAAACGCAGGCGTTGCACGCGCTTGAAGGTCAGGCCGGCGGAACTCAGGTCCGGCACGCGCAGGGCCAGGCCGTCGATGTCGCGAATATCGGCCAGGGTCTTGGTCACCACATCGGTGGGCTGGGCGCCGTAGTCCACGGTTTCCCGGGTGTACAGATGCTGATAGGCCGCCGCCTGCTGCACCCACGGCAAGGTCTGGGCCATGGCGGGCGCGGTGGCGTCGAAACCGGGTTTGAACACCCCGTTGAGCATGCCGACTTGCAGCACCAGCGCATAACAGGCAGCGCCTGCCGCGAACGTCAGGGCGGTCCATGCAAATTTAGGTCGGGCCTGACCGAACAAGCGGGCAAAAACGCTGTCTTTTTTAACAGCCACGGGAACAGGCGCTGGCGCCGCAGTTTGGGCAGCCGAATGCTGAGCCGCCAAGGCCGCAATATTGAGCTTCAAGCTTTCGGGTACCGGCGGCAGTTTTTGCCGGGCAAACGCTTCCTCATAAGGCAGGCAGGAAGCCATCAACCGGGAGACGCGCTGGGCCAAATCCGGCGAAGCGTCCATAAGCCGCTCAAGCTCCTGGTTCTGTTGCGGCGACAGTTCGCCGTCAACATAGGCCATAAGCAGGGCATCGTCCGCTACCATTGGGTCATCACTCCATTTATTCATCATGACTACGTTACGTGATCTCGGCCTTGTGGGCCAATGGGGCTGGTTAGCGGGTAGCACACAGCCATCATATTGATATCAATTATCCTGTTGCAACAACTGGAAACACTAAAAGGCAAACCAAAAATACTTTAAAACAGGAGCAAATACTCTAAGACAACACCTGTGAATCGAAAATATTCCCTCGGCCCGTTAAATATTATATGTTTCACATTGTGTCTGTATCGTTCCAGTGACAATGACACAATCATCTGTTGGCCCGCTTTGTGCTTTTGCACCAAATATCGCTGTTCCGCACGCGCTTCCCAGGATCCTCAGCAACGCAAAGGACGCCCAGACATTGGCATCCGCTACGGCATAACCTCGTAGCCTGACCGCTCCATTTTAGGCATCCTGAAATAATAAGAGGAAATATGTCGATCACCGGTGCAGATTTACCCGCACTGCTGCCAGAACTGCTGCCGCGCCTGTGGGCGTTCGCGTTGCGGATTTCCGGCGACAAGCACGACGCCGAGGATCTGGTCCAGCTTGCCTGTGTGCGTGCGTTGGAACGCTCCCATCAATTGCAGCCTGACACCTCGGTGTTGAGCTGGATGTTCTCGATTGTCCACTCCACCTGGATCAACGAACTGCGTTCACGCAAGGTGCGCAGCCGCTCGCGCATGGACTGGAACGACGAATTTCTCGAAACCGTCAGCGACCCTGAGGCGCCCAACCCGGAGTCCGACCTGATGCACCGGCAGATTCTGGACGCCGTGCACAAGCTGCCCGAAGGCCAGCGCGAGGTGATGTTGCTGGTGGGTGTGGAACGCTTCAGCTACAAGGAAGCCGCCGACATGCTCGAGTTGCCGATCGGCACGGTGATGAGCCGGTTGTCGCGGGCACGTCAGGCGATCGGCGCGCTTTTTGATTCGCCGAAAAGCAAACCTTTGCGCGCTCGCTCAGACGCGTAATCAACACCTCCATGGCGTCCTGAAGGGACCACCCCAGGGATCACGCCAGCCCTCCTCCCTCCCCCCGAAACGCACTGGGGCTCAGCCCGGTCCAGCGCTTGAATGCCCGCCGAAAACTGCGCACATCGCTATAGCCCACTTCCTCGGTAATACGCTCGATGGACAACCCCGGATTGCTCAGCAACCCCATGGTGCGTGCCCGTCGCACCTGCTCCTGCAAGCCTTCAAACGTCAGCCCGTGCTCGGTCAGGCGCCGACGCAAGGTGCGCCCGCTCATGTTCAAGTCACTGGCGACCTTTTCCAGTTGGCTGCCCTGCAAGTCCCGGGAAATCGCGCGCTCCACCGCCTGGATCAAATCCATTTTCTGATGCAGTTGGGCGCTTTCCAGCTCCAGCAACTCCAGGGCCTGGCGCAGGGCCAGGGCGTGGTGATTGGGCAGGCGCACGTCCAGCCAGTGGCTGGCCAGGACCATGCGGTTATGCAGGCAGCCAAAACGCACGTCCGCGCCAAACAGCTGGTGGTAGTCGGCGACATAGCCGGGCGCGGCGTGGATGAATTCCACCCGCAGCGGCATAAACCCCTCGCCCACCAAGGCCCGGCCATACACCATCAGGCTGGCGAAGAACTCCTCGGCGGCGAACACCTGCACCTCTGCATAGGGCAGCAGGCATTCGATATCCACAAACACTTCCTCGGCGCCTTCACGGGTGCGTGAGGTGGCGATACCGCCGGAGGTGTGCTGGTGACGCTCACCGATGGCAAACGCATCCCGCAGGGTCTTGCACAGTGAAATCACATGCCCGAGCAGGCCCAGGGTGCCGAGTACATTCTGATGGCCCACCCACAGGCCCAGCCCCTGATCGGGCAACACCTTGAGGGCACGCTGGATCATCGCGACCGCCTGGCGATAGGAAATCCGCTGGGCCGGGTCATCGAGGTCAGCCAGGGTAAACCCCAGCCCACGGCACAGGTGCTCGGCACTTGCGCCCTTTTGCGCAACCACGTGTCCGAGGGTTTGCAGCAGAAATGGCGAGACCAGGGCCAGGTCATACTGCGGATCAACGGCTTTCCTTTGCATGGATCTTCGATTCCCGACTGAGTGCTTCAGTTCTTGTTTTGGAAACATCCTGACAATCATAGGCGCTTGCAAGAGGCGCTGCACTCTGGATGAAAGCTGTCCGCCAAAGTCCCCCTATGTGGCCGCCAATACCCTGCCCCGCCGGGCGTCGAGGGCTTATTTCTATAGGCAGCGTCTCTCTAACAATAATAATGAGCCCAGACATGAACCCGACCCGTGCGTTTTACCCCGTGCAACTCGCCTTGTTGACCCTCATCAGCCTGCCGGCCCTGGCCACCGAAGGCGGCGTCGACAACATCGGCCCAGGCACCGACGGCTTCTATATCCTGCCGCTGGACGTGAACAACCTGCCGGACCATATGTTCGCCTTCAACATTTACTACAACCATTACGAAGCCAAAAAGCTCGATATCAGTTCCCTGGGTGGCAAGGTGCCGGACGTGAAGATCAAATCCGATGCGATCATTCCGCGCCTGGATTACCTCAGCCCGCTGCGGGTCTTCGGCGGGCGCCTGGGGGCTTACATCGCCCAGCCATACCTGAAGCAACAGGTGTCGCTGTTCGGTATGTCCGACACCCGGGAAAGCATGGGCGACACCACGGTAGCGCCGATCATTCTCTGGGACCTGGGCAAGAACCTGACCGTGGGCACCGCCCTGGAAATCACCCTGCCCACCGGCGAATACGACGCCTCGCGCCTGGCCAATACCAGCAACAATTTCTACACCTACAAACCCCTGGTGTCGGCGACCTGGATGCCCAACGAGCGCACCGAACTGTCGATCAAGACCACCTACAGCTTCAACAAGGAAAACCCCGACACCCATTACCGTTCAGGGCAGATTTTCCACTTCGATTATTCCGCCAGCTACAAGGTCACCGACAACCTCAGCCTGGGGCTCAACGGCTACTACCTCAAGCAGACCACCGACGATAAGCAGTACGGGCGTACGGTGGTGAACATCTATGGCGAAGACGTCGACGACGGGGTCAAGGGCCAGGTGTTTGCGATCGGTCCTGCGGTGTATTTCACCTTCCTCAAGTACGCCAGTGCGGAAGTGCGCTGGGCCAAGGAATTTGACGTGCAGAACCGCCCGGAAGGCGACATGTTGTGGGCGAAGCTGACGATTCCGTTCGCCTTGTAAACCTCCCCGCGGCAGACCGCCCACAGGGTCTGTCGCGCCCTCTGCGTTCAAAGCTGATTTCTCCTCGCGCACTCAGCGATCCGGCCGACCGAGCCGGCCCGCCGGCCCATGCTAGCGTGCCGTTGCCCATGGCATTGGCCCTGGGTTCTCAGGAGATTGATCAAAAATGGACACGCAACCCCCTTCCCGGCTCGACCCGGCACGCCCCCCGGAAGGTACTGCCTACACCGCCCTGTTTCATGAAGACTGGAACCTGCTCTGCCCCGCCTCCTCCATGGCAGCCGTCGACTCACCCGTCGCGTATTTGCAGGCCCTGTATCGGTTCGCCCTGCAACTGGAAAAAACTGGCAAGGGCCACCGGCCAAAAATCACCCTGGACCACCGGCGCCCTGACCTCAAGGCGTTACAGATTGACGAGCAAAGCCTCACGGCTCTGGTCCCCCAGCTCACCATCGTCAACCAAACCCTCGCCCAACACCTCGATGCCTTCCTGACAAACACCCCGGGCGTGCACCGTGGCCGCACCCGGGATGACGTGCTCGGCAAACAACGCTACCCCCTGCTGCTGCCCTTCGACCTGGCCCATCGGCAGTGTTGGCTGAGCCTGACCGACGGAAAACCACCACTGGGCGAACTCAGTTACCGCATCAGCCTCAAGCTGCCCCTCACTCAACGCCCGGAAAATACGTACGGCGTGGTCAGCCAACAAGCATTCGAAGCACAACGCCTGTTATCCGGGTTGAGCCCGGCCCAGCAAAACCTGTTGACCGAGGCCTTCAGCGAGCGCCCCGGCCCGGTGCTGGCGGGGGATTTCTTCACCCGGCATTACGGCTCGGACGAGCACTCACTCAAGGGGTTGCAACACTGGCTGCACCGCACCGAGCTGACAGCGGAGCACACCGAGGCGCTGCTGGCCTGCGGCAGGTCCCTGCCCGTGCTGTCGGGCAACGTTTCGGCCACCGCCCTGCCGGCATCCACCGGGCAACCGCCACTGCACACCGGCGCGGCGTACGTTAATGGCCCGGTGAGTGCAGAGGCCCCGGCCGGCCTGGGACTCGCGCCCGATGAAAACGGCGTGACCGGCCTGCAAAATACCTCGTGGAATCGCTTCCAGCGCCTGCACCGGATGATCCGCCTGCAACGCTGGCTGCAGATACCCTTCGACCAGCTGGATACGCTGCTGGTGAGCATTGCCCGCAGCGAGCAACAGGCCGACCCGGGCTTCCCCCTGAACGACAACACCCTGCGGGCGCTGGGGGTGTTCCGCTACCTGGAGCGGCGCTACAGTCTGCAGCCCGAGGCGTTTTGCGCGCTGTTGCATGAAATCCCGGTGCATGCGCCTTGTACCCGGGTGTCACTCTACGACCAGGTGTTCAACCACACGCCGCTGGCGGGCCAACCCCTGCGGGTGGACCAACGGATGCTGGCACTCCAGGAGCCGCTGCCGGAGGCCATACGGCATCGCCTGTGTGCAGGCCTGGGCCTTAGGGACACGCCCGACTCGCTGCTCTGGGTCGTCGACCAGGCGCGCCAGCACCTGCCCCCGGCCTGCCCGACGCTGACCGTGTTTGGCGCGCTGTATCGCCAGGCGCGCATTGCACGGATGTTCGGCGTGTCGGTGATCGACGCCTATCACCTCGCACACCTGTTGGGGGGCACGGTGTTCTGCAAACAGTTGGTCGCGCCGCACCTGCGTCCCTCCGGCGGCAACGCGCCAGCCGACCTGCTGGACGTGCTGATGCAGATGGACTGGCTGGTGACCTGGCTCAAAGACACCGAGCAATCCGTCGACGACCTCAGGCGCCAACTGGTCCTAGACCCCATGGCGCAACCCCCTCTGGTCCAGGGCTACCTCGCACACTTGAATGAACTGGTGGAGCTGACCCGCCAAGGCCTGCTGCAGCCAAGCGATCTCGACGAGCTGGCACTCCCCCAGCCTGAACCCGCCACGAAGGCGGCGCCCATCCAGTGGCATGCCGTGATCGTGCATGGAATCCTGCGCAGCCACCCGTCGCTGCGCCCAACCCCGCCCAAGGAGTTGCCCAAAGGCCTCGTCGACCTGATTGAAGAGCAAACCCTGAGCCTGGACCCTGCCCGGAACAACGCCCTGCACGACGATGCCCGGCAGGCCATCACCAAGAAGTTGGGCGAGTTCTATCAGCAACTGCAGCCGTTGAAGGGCAAAATCGAAGCCTTCTTCAGCAGCGCCTCCCACGCCGCCTACGACCCGGCCCTTGTGGCTCAGTCCATCAAGCACACCGCGCGCCAGCTCGCCCGGGCAGCCAGCGCCGAATCCAGCACCAGCGTGCTGAAAAACCTGCTGCTGACCTTGCCGGACGCCGAGAGCTTCCTTGGCCTTGCGGTCAGCCGCCAGGTGCTGCACACCTTCCTGCAAAATCCCGAATGGCTGAACAGCGACCAGGGGCCGGGGTCCGTACTCAAACTGACGCTGCACACGGTTTATCTGCTGCGACGCTTTCATGACTGCCTCGACACCTACGGGCTTTCCCAAGACACGGTGCTCGGGTATTTCCAACACGCCCATTCCCCCTCAACCCCAGACCCTGCCCACGCCCACCACCGGCTGGCAACGATGCTGGGATGGACGCCGGGCGAGGTGAAACAGGTGATTGAACGCTTGCCCGGCAAACGCGTGCACACCCTGGCTCACCTGGACTGGCTCATGCGCTGCCGTGAAACCGCCAGGCTCACCGGGCTCTCGGCCGAGACCCTGCTGCAAGCCGCCGACCTGCCCGCCGCCTACACCAGCGAGGCCTGGAAACAGGTCGGCGCTGCGCTGATGGCCGCCCCTCACTAACCCCCCCGCGACCGGTTCAAGGATTGACCATGCCCCACGTACCCACTCAACACCTCAACGAACAATGGCGGGATGCAATGCTGGCGTTCTACCTGGCCACCGTCCTGCCCGAGGACAAGACCGTCCGGGCCTTGGGCCTGGCCGACAGCCTCACGACCGCCGAAGACGTGTACGGCTTTTGGCTGCTGGACCCCCAAATCAGCCAGGCCGTACTCACCACCCGGATCGCCAGTGCAATTGCCAGTTTGCAGCAGTACATCCATGCGCTGTACCTGGGCCTGGAGCCCGGCTACGAACGGCAGGGCATGAGCCCGGCCCAGGAGACAAGCTGGCGTGACAGCCTGTCGAGCTACGCCCTGTGGCGCGCCGGCCAACAGCTTCGGCACTACCCCGCCAGCTACCTGGACCCGACCCTGCGCCACGACAAAAGTGACAGTTTCAAGCAACTGGAAAACGAGCTCAATCAGTTCCAGATTCAACCCGAGCCCCTGTTGAATGCGGTTCAGGGCTACCTCAACCGGTTCGAAGAACTCGCCAACCTGAAAACCCTGAATGGCTACATTGATGGTGACAAGGACCACCTGGCCAACAGCGTCTACTACTTCACCGGCAAATCCAGTGCCGAGAACACCTATTACTGGCGCTCACTGGACATGTCCCAGCGGCTGCCTCACACACCGGACACGCCCAGCCCGACAGCCTGGTCCGGCTGGAAAAAAATCCACCTGGCAATCAGCGAAAACGTACCCGAACACACCATTCGCCCAGTGTTCTTCAACGGCCGGCTGTTTGTGGTGTGGGCGCAATGCATCAACCCGGTGTCGTCCTCGGGGGACACCACGCCGTTTCTCGGGCTCGGCGAGGACGAATCGCAAAACGACTTCCAGCGGCGCCTCGAAGCCCACCTCAAAAGCCATTACCTGCAGTTCCGGCTCAACGTCTCCTACATGAAGTTCGATGGCAGCTGGAGCGCGCCCCAGGCCTGCATCCAGGAATACTGCGTCATGAGCGCCCTGCATAAACTGAGCCTTGAAGACTTGATGAAGGCCACCAGCTCGATTGCCATCCTCGACTCCAGGACTCACCCGCCCTCCCTGTTCCTGGGCATCAGCGCACACCCTGGCAACCAGCACCGCACGCCCCATCAGGACGATACCAACGGACGGTTCTTTCAAGCCGTCCGCCTGGATCAACACCTGAACATCCAGTGGCTTGAATCCATCGGCAGCCCCAGGGTCACGCGCTC
Organism: Pseudomonas sp. IPO3778; assembly: GCF_013386825.1. Lineage (GTDB taxonomy): Bacteria > Pseudomonadota > Gammaproteobacteria > Pseudomonadales > Pseudomonadaceae > Aquipseudomonas. The sequence continues at coordinate 16,788 of NZ_JACARC010000080.1, read as the reverse complement.
AGGCCCGCAGGAGCCCGAATTGGCCAAGCGTTACCTGACGCTGTTTGCCCACCACAACAAACTCAACTTCCACTTCAGGGCCCCCGAAACCGCCCAGGTCAAGGTGAAGCACCTGACCACCGACGCCCCCAACCCAGGCACCCATGGCTGGGACTACGAGGGCAACCAACGAAAAATCAGCGACCTGTCCCCCGACACCGACATCCAGTTCAACACAACGACTTCGGTACTGGAGGTCACCGCCAGGCTCACGGAAAGCTTCGATGCACACCGCATCGTGGTATTCGACGCCGCCGATGCCCTCGTCACGCTCCAGATCATCCTGAGTACCGGGGATTCGATACAAAAAGCCAACGGCGCCGGGCTTTTGCTGGACGCCACCTCAGCCATCGCCCTTGAGACCATCGTGTTCACCAACCTGTCCCGGATGGAGCTTGAGCTGAGCCTCAAGTGCAACAAGACCGGGGTCAGCCTGAGCGAATTTATTCATGATGAAACGAACAGCCCGGTCACCTCATTTATTTCATCCGTCGAACAGGGTGAAACACGCAGCAGAACCATGCACATCAGCCTGGCCGGCAACTACATTACCCAGGAGGCCTTCGACTACTTCTTCAACACCTCCAATTCGCCCTACACCCTCACCCTGCGGATCTATAACCGGCAGGAGTCCCCACGCCGGCACATGCGTGACCTGATTCTCGCCAACACCCGTGCATCCCAGGCACAACGCCTGTACAAGCCCGTGCTGATGTTTCCCAAGCAGCGAGGCAAGCCCCTCCCGCATAGCCCCCACCGGGGCAACACGGTCCTGGTGGACGGCGTGGAAATCTCACGACGCGACCTGCGCGAGAACTTCACCGAACTGCCCAAGGCCCATCGCCTCAACGCCCAGATTGAACTGGACCCCAAGACCCTGCGGCCCTACGACGAGAACGGCGATACCGCGCCCCCGGGCATACTGACCCTGATTCACGGCGTGTTGATCCTCAAAACCGACCTGAACTTTCCCGACCCGATGATTCTGGGATACGCCCTGAAAACGGCGACCTTCGAACTCGACACCCACGGCGGCTCGCCCGTGATCCCGCTGGCCCCCGGTATCCGCCACCTCACCTCCGCGCCCTACGGCACGGCGGAGTTCATTGATTTCAGCGGGTCGATCATCGAAACCGCTGACGATTCCGCGCAACAACGTGCGCCCATACGCACCAATACCTGTGTGGCCGGCCTGCTGACCAAAACCGCCAGCAGCGACCTCCATCGCGTGTTTTCCCTGCCCATGGACACCTGGCGCGAGCCACCGTTGGCCACCGGCCTGGGTGACACTGCCCTGGATTTCCACGGTGCCCACGGCCGGTACTTCTGGGAGCTGTTCCTGTACCTGCCCTGGCTGCTGGCACAGCGGTTGAACCTGGAACAGCACTATGCCCAGGCCGAAGCGTGGATACGTTACCTGTTCGACCCCGCACGCCCCTGCGAACCTGGCGGGCAGGCACACGCCTGCTGGCGCCTGCCGGCCCTGCTGTCCAGCACCCCACCCTCCAGCTACGCCCTGGCCGCGCCCAACGACCCCGTCCAACTGGCGTTGAGTCACCCGACGTATTTTCGCCAGGCGCTGTACCTGTTGTACGTGGATATCCAGCTCAACCGGGGAGACGCCGCCTACCGCCAAATGACCCGCGACAGCCTTACCGAAGCCAAGCTGTGGTACGTCAGGACGCAACGCCTGATAGGCCCCCGCCCACCCGTCAACCCGGTCGATCCCTGGACCCCCGCCACGCTGGGGACGCCGGGCAGACTGTGCCGGTCCCTGAGCCCGGACTTGCTGGTGCGCTGGGATAAAATCGACAGCCGCCTGTACAACCTTCGGCATGACCTGGACGTGAGCGGCAACCCGCTGAACCTGCCGCTGTTCGCGGCCCCACTGACCCCACAGGCACTGCTGGCCGCCTACACCCAGGGCAGCCCCGTCGCCAGCACGCCGGCGCCAGCGCGCGCGCTGCACACCAGCCACTATCGCTTCCAGGTGGTGCTGGGCCACGCCTTGCAGGCGGTCGACAACCTGACCCAGTTGGGCAATACCTTGCTGTCGGTGTTCGAACGCAAGGAGCAGGCCCACTACCAGGAAACCCAGCACCAACACGCCTGGGACCTGGCCAGTATTGCCGTGGAACAACAGGCCCAGGCCCAGCAGTACGACCTGCAAAACCAACAGGCCCTGGAAGCCGGCCGTCGTGTTATTCAGGGCCGGGTGAGTTTTTTCGAGCAGCAACTCAAGCAAGGCATCACACCCACCGAAGCGCAAGCCAGCCATGCCTACCAACAGAGCGCCAGCTGGGAATCCGCTGCCGCCGTGGCCCAGGCCGGTGCCGGCCTGGCGATGCTGATCCCGAACATTTTCGGCACCGCCAATGGCGGGGTCCGTTACGAAGGCGCGTTCCATGCCCTACAGGCCGCCGCCCAGGGTGTGGCCAATGAAAAACGCGCCAGCGCCGCCCACCTCGACCGCTCCGAGCAGTTCGCCCGCCGCGCCCAGGAATGGGCACACGCCCTGGACCAGGCGCGCCTGGAGCTGGCCCACGTCGACGCACAACTGCAGGCCTACGCCCAGCACGCGAAAAATACCCGCCTGCAACTGCACCTGGCCCAGACCAGCCTCGCCCAGGCGCGCACCATGTACCACCTGCTCGGTAAACGCTTCACCCATACTCAGCTCTATCACTGGCTCAATGGCCAGCTCGCAGGTTTGTACTTCCAGGCCTATGACACAACCCTGTCCCTGTGCCTGACCGCCCAGGCGTGCTGGCAGGAGGAACGTGCGCAATGGGACCGGCAATTCATCCAGCCCCACCTCTGGAGCAATCAATACCGTGGCCTGACCGCCGGCGAAGCGCTCAAGCAGAACCTGCTGGCCATGAGCAGCGCCTACCTCACCCACAACGAACGCCTGCTGGAAATCAGCAAAACCGTGTCCCTGCGCCAGCTGCATGACAAGGACCCGCTGGCCACCGCCGACAAGCCCTGGGCAACGCTGAAGGACGACCTGGTCAACAACGGCAGCCTCCGCTTTGAGCTGACCCTCAAGCTGTTCAACGACGATTACCCCGGGCACTACCTGCGGCGCCTCAAAAGCGTAAGCGTGTCCCTGCCCGCCACCCTGGGGCCTTATGAAGACGTCAAAGCGGTCCTGACCCAAACCGCCAACGCCACCTGGCTCGCGCCTCCCAGCAAGGCACCGGACAGCCCCGGCACGGTCAAGAAAGACCTGCGGGTACGCCAGGAAATCGCCCTGTCCAGCGGCCTCAACGACAGCGGCCTGTTCACCTTGAACTTCGACACCGACGAGCGTTACCTGCCATTTGAATACACCGGCGCGGTCTCCAGCTGGCAGCTGACCTTCCCCCATCACGCCCGGCAGCGGTCCCTCCTGGAGTCGTTGACCGACATCATCGTGCATGTGCGCTACACCGCCAAAAACAGCGGAGGTCACTGATGAACCGCCCGTCACCCAACCGCCCGGAACCTCTCCTGCCCGCCTTGCCCAAGGGGGGTGGTGCGATCCAGGGCCCGGGCCTCAACTGGCTCCCCACCGGCATGACCGGGGAAGCGGCACTGGAGATGCCGCTGCCGATTTCCGTGGGGCGTGGCTTCGACCCGTCGCTGTCCCTCAGCTACCGCAGCACCCACGGCCAGGGCCCGTTCGGCCTCGGCTGGGCGGTGCCTGCGGCGGCCATCAGCCGGGACACGCGCAAAGGGGTGCCGGCCTACACCGACGAGGATGCATTCATCGACCCCCACGGGGTCGAGCTGATTCCCGAGCGTGACGCCAACGGTGCCCTTCACCGCCACACCTGTGACCGTTATAACGGCCTGGCCCTGAACCAGACGTACCAGGTGGTGCGCTATTTCCCGGTGATCGAAAGCCGGTTTGACCGGATTGAACACTGGTCGAACCCTGCCGATCGCCCGGGGTTCTGGCTGATACAAGGGGCGGACGGTGTGGTGCACCTGCTCGGCAAAACCGACGCGGCCCGCTGCGCCGACCCCAACCATCGCCACCACGTCGCCCAATGGCTGTTGCAGGAAAGCCTCAACCCCCTGGGCGAACAGATCTATTACCACTACAAGCCCGAAGACCAGGCGCCGCCCGCTGCCCGCGACTGTCGCGCCCAGCGCTACCTGGCGCGGGTGTGCTACGGCAACCTGGTTCACCAGGCGCATCTGGCACTCTGGAACAGCAACGTCCTTGCCGAACGGCAGTGGCACTTTGAGCTGGTGTTCGACTACGGCGAACGTCTCACCGGGCTAAGCGAAGTCCCGACCTATGGCGAACAGCAGCCCTGGCTCCAGCGCAGTGATCCCCACGTGCGCTATGGCTTTGGCTTCGAGCTGGGCAGCCAGCGCCTGTGCCGGCAAATCCTGATGTTCCACTACTTCCCCGACGAGCCCGGCATGGGCGCCGATCCCGTACTGGTCCGGCGCCTGTTGCTGGAATACACCACCGGGCCCTGCATCGGCAGCAGCCTCAGGGCCTTGCACCATCAGGCCTGGGACGGGCACGGAGCGATCAGCGCCTGGCCACCGCTGGAGCTGGCTTACAGCCCGTTCAAACTGCTGGCGGATAGCGCCCGCTATCAGCCGTTCGACACCATGGCCGGTCTCGGTGACGGAACGCCGTATCAACTGGTGGACCTGTACAACGACGGCCTGCCGGGGCTGCTCTACCGTCGTGACCAAAGCTGGTCCTACCGCGAACCGATGCGGGCCACGCCCGCCGCCGACACCCAGGCGGTGGCCTACGGGCCGCTCCAGGAACTGGCCCGGATCCCCCCAGGCGACAGCGCCCAACCCGCCCGCCAGGCGTTGACCGACCTTGGCGGCAACGGGCACCTGGCATGGCTGGTGGCACAGCCGGGCTTGAGCGGTGTTTTCACCCTCGACGCACAGCGGCAATGGTCCGGTTTCACGCCATTTGCCGCGCTGCCACAGGAATTCTTTCACCCTCACGGGCAACTGGCGGACTTGATGGGCAGCGGCCTTGACGACCTGGTGCTGATCGGCAGCCGCAGCGTGCGCCTGTACGCCAACCGCCAGGCCGAAGGTTTCGGCCCGGGCCTGGACGTGCCCCATGACGCCGATGCGCTGCCCACCCTCAGCAACAGCCCCGCCGAACTGGTCGCCTTCTGCGACCTGCTGGGCAGCGGGCAACAACACCTGGTGCGGATCCGTCACAACGAAATCAAATGCTGGCCCAACCTGGGACGCGGGCGGTTTGGCCGGGGCGTTGTGTTCGCCAGCCTGCCGTTCGCCTACGCCCGGTTCGATGCCGCGAACGTACGCCTGGCGGACCTCGACGGCTCCGGCGCCGTCGACCTGCTCTACCTTGAAACCGACCGCGTGTTGATCTTCATGAACCACGGCGGCAACGGGCTGGTGGAGCCGGCGGTGACGTTGCCCTGGCCCCAGGGCGTGCGCCACGCTGCCAACTGCCAGGTCAGCCTGGCCGACGTTCAGGGCCTGGGCTGTTCCAGCCTGATCCTGAGCGTGCCCCACGGCACGCCCCGTCATTGGCGATACGACTTTGTCAGTCAAAAACCCTATTTACTGACGGCCACCGTCAACAATAGGGGGGCGTCAACCAAGCTGAGCTATCGCAGCAACGCCCAGGAATGGCTGGACGAAAAACAGCATTGGCAGCACCAGGGCAAGGCTCCCGGCAGCGCTTTGCCGTTCCCGATACAGGTGGTCAAGCAGCACCAGCAAAAAGACCTGATCAGCGGCGACCTGCTGTCCCGGCACTTCCAGTACCGGGAGCCTTGCCATGACAGCGTCGAACGCGCGTTCGTCGGCTTCGGCCTGCTGCTGGACACCGATGGCCCGCCCGGCGCCGCCGGCACAGGGTTGACCAAGCGCTGGTTTCACACCGGCCAGCCGCCCCGGGTGGGCTACTACGCGGGTGACCCTGAGGCCCCCGACCTGGGCCCCACCCTGCTGACCCAACGGGAGGCCGGGCACAGCCACGACACACCGATCAAGCACCCGGCCGCACTGACGTTACGGCACGCCAACCGCGCCTTGCGCGGCAAGCTCCTGCGGGAGGAACGCTATGCCGCCGCCGATGCGCCCGCATCGGCGGTGCCGTATTCGGTGCGGCAACAACGTTACCTGGTGCGCCTGCTGAGGCCGTCGTCCGCCCTAGGAGAGGCCCCGGCCCTGTTGCCCTTGCTCCTGGAGTCCATCACCTGCCGGTACGAACGCCAGGCGGATGACCCGGTCTGCCAACACACCCTGCACCTGCGCCGGGACCGCTATGGCAGCCTCGAACACAGCGTGACCGTCGACTATACCCGGCGAAAGACCGTCGCCGATCCCCCACCGTTCAACCCGCCCCATCAACAGCAATGGTGGCGCGACGCACACGACGCCGCGCAACAAGCCTGGTACTTCAACGAAACCCGCGCTGAATACATCCACCTGGACGCCCCTCAACGCTGGCGCCTGCAATTGCCCTATCGGCAACGCCACAATGTATGGGTGCTGGCCAAGGACAGTCTGCAGGCCCGGCACCTGGCCTATGAACAGTTCATCGACGACCGCGCCACAAACCCCGTGGGGCCGAGTGCCAAGCGCCAGCTTGGCGGGCTGTCGGTGCAGCACTACTGCGCGGCGGACGACGCTGCGCCCCTGCCCCCCGGTACCGCCGACTTCCAGGCATTGGCCTCACACCTGGAGGTCGCCGAGTTCGATGACCAGGCCTTGAATGCCTATGCAACCGGCACGCCGTCGGTGGATATCCGCCAGGCGCTGGACCCACACCACTACCGCCGCCTGCCAGCGTTCCTGCCGGCGACACCCGGGCACGACGGCGCCATGGAGCTGTGGTCGGTCGACCAGGGGTACGTCCGCTACGCCAATGCCCTGGGCTTCTACCGGCCACGCCGCCACCAGGCCAGCCAGAGCCACGGGGTTACCCACACTGAGTACGATGCCTACGGGCTGCACGTCACCACCGTCAAAACCGCCGACGGCTGCAGCACCCACGCCCGCCATGACTACCGGCTCGGCCTGCCGGTGTTGATCACCGATGCCCAGGGTTCCCACCAGTACGCACACTACGACGCCTTCGGGCAGTTGCTGGCCATGGGCGTCGAGGGTCGGGAACACGGCACGGCCATTGGCGGCGATACCCGGCCTACCTGGAAACGCGCCCAGGGCGAGAGCCCGGCCCAGGCCATCGCCGCCCCTGTCACCGCCCTGCACGATGCCTGTCGCGCCTGCTTTTATGACGTGTTCAGCTGGATGGGCCGCATCCCTGCGGCCAGCCTGCAACCCCAGTGGGTACGCAGCGGATACGTGCTGCCCGGCGGGCAGATCCGGGCTTCGGCGCTGGCACGGCTCAAGGCCTCGGGCGAGCAACCGGAACTGAAGGCGCTGATCCTGGCCGCCCGGCGCGAACCGGTGCACGTGGCCGTGCTGCAAACCGATCGCTTGGCAGGCGCGCCCGGAGCGTCTGAAAAAAACATCCAGGTCATCCTCGCCTACAGCGACGGCTTTGGCCGGGTGGTGCAAAGCCAACAGCAGGCGCAACCGGGGCTGGCCTTTGAGGTCGATGACGAGGGGACACTGATGCCCCAGCAGGAGGTAGAGGCCAGCCCGCGCTGGCGGGTCAGTGCCCCGGTGGAGTACAACCACCAGGGCCTCGCGGTACGGACGTGGCGGCCCTACTTCGCCCAGCGTGCCGGTTACCTGAAGGATCATGTGTTCAAGGCGTCCTGCCCCGTTGACCGGCATGTTCATGACCCCCTCGGGCGCCCCGTCAGCAGCGTCAACGCCAACGGCGACACGCGCCGCCAGACGTACTGGGCCTGGTACACCGTGGCCGAAGACGAAAACGACACCCATGGGCTGCCACCGGACGCCTGAGGAAAAACCGGGCCTGTTCCAGGGCCCGGTTGCCCTAGGCCTGGGTCAGCGACGGTGTGGGTCCATCACCCGCACGGCCCGATAATTGAAGCCACTCACATGCTGCACCAACAACCGGTACGCGCCCCGCCCGGTATGCCCTTGATACCCTGGCAAATCAAAGCTGCGGGTATTCGCCGCCTGGTGGAACGCATGCCCTCTTGCAAAGGGGATGGTGCCAGCCTCCAAACCGCCCAGCACCCGCCGGATAATCGGGCCGCCCGGCCCTCGCAAGTCATCCAGGATATCGTCGACGTCGATGACCGGACGGTGCGGGGCGCGGCCGGATGAAAGCCCCGGCATCGCCGGCGGCGCCACAGGGCCGGCTTCGGCAATGCCTTTGTGCGGCGCGCCTGAAGCCTTGGTCACCGGGGCGACCTCATCCTGGGTCAGCCCGCCCGTCGGCAACGGCGTCGAGGCGCTCTTGCGTGACGAAGCCCGGACCTCGATGCCGACAAAACCCAAGCGGGACAGGGTAAAGCGCGGGTTGCGTTCGGACTTGGCGGCCGCGTCAGCCTCGGCCCTGTGTTCAATCGGGCCGATATACGCGTAGTAGCCGCCCCGCGCCGCCGGCGTAATGCCGTAGGCCAGGTGTTGCGTATCAGGGGCTCCCAGCCGCTGCTCCATGAAAAAATCCGCCAGGCTGTCGATTTCAGGCGCCGTCAGATTGCGCATGCCGCCCAGATGCTCGGCGCTTTTGCGCCCGATGTCCCGGGCCTGCTGCTGGCGGGCCTCGGTGACCACAAACACCGCCCGTTGTCGCTGGTATTCCCCATGGCCCACCAGCCCCAGCCCCAAAATCCCCCCGAAAAAACCAATAAACGCCCCCGCCGCCTCACGCTGCATTGGCGCGCCGACCCCATAGCCCACCAGGGTGAGCAGCACAATCAACACCAGCACTTCCAGCACCGGCGTCCGCTGCAAGCCCCCGGCATCGACAAAACTGACAGGGTTATTGCCCACCATGGCGTAAAGGTTCAAACCATCGGCATCCCCCGCCGGGTCGGCACTGATCCAGCGCATCAGCCACGGGGCGTAATAGCGAAAGCCGTAGTAGTACAACCCGCTGGCATCGCGCTCCTTGCCGGAATAACGCAGGGTTTTATAGCTGGCCTCCACAGCACTTTTCGCCGCCCACCAGGCCGTGGCACCGAACGGGTAGTAGCTCTCCTGGCTGAGCAGGCCGGCGTGCTCGTCCAGCTCAAGAGCCTGGCTGCCCAGGTGGTCCGACAGGCCAAAACGCAGCTGCTCATCGCTCATCTCCCGGGGTCGGCCCTGCTCCCACTGCAAGCCCCTGACGGTGTTGCGCCCGGCCTCGGCCACCAGCACATTCAGCCATTCGCCGGTGGCGCCATGGCGATGCAAGTGCAGCCCCGGCAGGTACAGCACTTCATGGGTATGGGCCAGGGTGGCGGTGTGCGCCACACGACGCTTGAGCACGCGCTGGCCGGCACCGTCGTACACATAGGTTTCATCGTCGTGTTCACCGTTGTCCCGCACCACCTGCGCCACCCGCACCAACTGGTTGCGCACATTCCAGGACATGGCTTGCCCGGGGCCCAGGGTTTGCAGGTTGCCGCCGGGATCAAAGCCGGCCCCCAGCCCCGGCGCGACGGCGCCGGTTTGCTCGATCACGCTGTGGTTGCTGCGCGCGCCGATGCGCATGCGTTGGGTGTAACCGCTGCCGGTGGCCGGGGCGTGGCGCATCTGGCTCAGGTTGCCGGCCTGGTCGTAGGTGTAGTGCCGGGTGTACTGGCGCCACAAGGTGTCGTCCGTGGCGCCGAACGTGACCCGCCCGGGCAACGCCGCCGTGCCGCCCTGCCGGGCGTTTTCGCGGCCGCGGGCGGTGATCAGTTGCGACAGGCTGTCGTACTCGAAGGTGCTGACGGCCTCCACCTGGCCGTTACTCGCCCAGCGGGTCGGCTGCGCCGCGTCGTGGATGCGCAGCACATTGCCGACCCGGTCATAGCGGTAGGCAAGGTCCTGCAAGGGCACGTCCGGGGTGTCCTTGTGGCGAGCGGTCAAGCGCATCAAGCGCCCATCGCGGGGGGAATACTGCGCCACACTGACCACCCCGTTGCCCGCCTGTTCGCAGGTCACCTGTGCCGAGGCATTGAAGGTGCGTTGCCCCAGGAGTGCCTTGCGCACGCCGCTCTTGAACACGATGGCCCTGTCGCTCAACAACCCGTCCACGCCATAGCGCGAACGCTGGCGATTGCCACGGGCGTCGATTTGCTCCAGCACCTGGCCCAAGGCGTCGTACTGCCAGGTGGTGGTGAAGGCCTCGGCCTGTAACTGCGCGTCCCGCTCCCCCATGGGCAGCGGCCAGTCACGGTCGGTGGCCACGGCGCGCAAGCGACGGGTTTGCCGGGTGACCTCACCCTGAATGCCATAGCCCTCATGGAACACCGTGCCGGCCGGGTCATCGTGACGAATCAACCGGCCACAGCGATTGTGCGCGGCATCGACGGCCGTCATGCCGGCGTACGTCATGCGCTCCACACAGCGTTCAGCCGCCTCGCCCGCCGCGCGCTCAAACACCGCCACCGGGCGCAGCAACAGGTCGTACTCGAAGCGCTGGTGGCCGCCGCGCCCGTCCCACTGCTCCAACAGTTGGCCGGCGGTGCCGCACCATCGCACCTGCCGGCCGGCGTCGACGCTGTGGCTGCACAGCACCTGTCCACTGAGGCTGTGGCGATGCTGCAGGTTGGGTTGTACCTCGGGGTCGCTCTGCTGCAAGGCGAACAGCCGTGGGTCCCATTGCTGCTGCAAGAAACCCCGGGGGTCGAACACCTGGCGGGTGATGCACGCCTGGGGCGGTTCCTGTGCCGTACGGCGCTGATAGGCGATGTTGCGCACGTTCAACCCACGGGGGTCGATCACCGTCAGCGACGGCGTATGGTGATGCAAAGACATAAGCGGATTGACCTGAAAACCAATGGTTCAACCAGCCTAGTCATCCCCACGGGTGCACCGCGCGCATCCGGTTGTACGCAGCTTCCACACGGTGTGTCAGCTGTAGACCGGCCACTGCTCGACGATTTTTCCGCCGCGCACCGCCAGCAAATCGCCGAACTGCAACAGCACAAACTCACTCTGGGTCGGGCGCAGAAACACCTGATCCTCCACGTTCAGCCCCACCTTGGGCGAACCGTTGACCATCTCCTGATTGGAACTGCGCCCGAACAGCTCATTGCTTTGCAAACCCGTGGGCGACTCAAATTCGGCCATCCAGTTGCCGCCATAGATAAAGAACGTGGCGCGCTGGTTCGCATCCCACCACGAGAACAACCGCGACTTGCCATCCAGCGCCGGAATATCCACCGGCCCGGTGCTCTTCAACACCGGCGTGGCGATATAGGCCGCCGGCACATGCTCACTCAACGACGGCAAATCATAGTGCGTGGGCTTGAGCAACGCGGTGCCCACCGACACTTCGCTGCTGAGTGTTTCCTGCTCGTGAATGCGATAACTCGGGCTGCCCGCCGTGTTCAACGTCAGCCCGTCACGCCACAGCGCCGCAAAGTGCTGGCGGGTGTAGTCCACAGCGCCGTTGTAGCGCTGCATGACCTTGTCGAACAGGTCCTGGGGCGACCCCAGAATCCCCGGCACCCCCATGCCCACAAACGGGTCGTAGCCCATGAACCCGGCGAACTCCAGTTGCTGTGGGTGCGCACTGATCATCGTCAGCATCTGCCCCAGCACAGCGTTATCGCTGATGCCGCCCCGGTGCAGGCCCACGTCCAGTTCAATATTGACCCGCAGCTTCGTCCCCAACCCCTGGGCCAGCGCCAGGTATTGCTGCAGGCGCTCGGGAGTATCCAGCAACCATTGCAACTGCCGGGAAGGATCAAACGGGCCTTTGTGGTGCTGATAAAACAGCTCGGCCGAACGCACCGGCAACGGCTTGCCCAGCAGGATATCGGCGTCGGGAAAGACCTGGGCATCGTGGTTCAGAAACGGCTGGTGAAACGACATCAACCGTTGGGTGCCGGCACGCTTGGCGATGTAGGCCAGCAGCCCCGGTGACGGCAGGGATTTTTCCACCAGCCGCAGGTGCTTGCCGCCACGCTGCACCGACTGCATCACCACATCAATGTTGTGGTCCAGCCGGTCCAGGTCGATCAGCATCACCGGGCGCATCGGGCCATGGGCCTTAAGTTCCTGGTTGAGGCTGCGGAAGTACTCGGTGTAGGGGCTGCCCCGGTCGCCCGGCCGGAGCAACATCGCACCACCCACCAGCAACACGCCGGTGCCGAGCATGAAATGTCTGCGGTTCATCAGGCAACTCCCAGAATCGATGACAGGTGGGCATTCAGGAATTTGCCGCTGGGGTCCAGCTCACGGCGCACCCGGGTGAACGCGTCCCAGCGCGGATACAGCGGCTGCAAGGTGCGGGCATTGAGGGTATGCAACTTGCCCCAGTGCGGGCGGCCGGCGTATTTCCAGAAGATCGGTTCCACGGCGGCAAAGAAGTTGTGGTGGTCCATGGTGTAGTGCTGGTGCACGGAGATCGAGCAGCTGTCGCGGCCCTCGAACATGCTCAGCGGAATGTCATCGGCCTTGACGTAGCGGTACTCGATGGGAAACCAGGTGCGCAGGTCCTTGTCGTTGATCAGCTTGAGGATTTCCCGCAGGCAGGCCGGGCCGTGCTCGGCGGGCACCGAATATTCCATCTCGTTGAAGCGTACATTGCGCACGTTGGCGTACACCTGGAACGACTCGGCGACGCGGTCATCGAAGCTGGCAAAAAAGCGCAGGCTGTTGAGTAAGGTGCGGCGTGCGTCGGGGAAATCGCTGCCGTATTTGTCGAGCTTTTCGATGATCGACACGAACTCATTGCCGCCCGCCTCGGCCGGGTCGATGGGCGGGGTTTCGGGGTCGGTGGTTTCATTCAGGGCGATGGACAGCGCGTAGTCGGAATGGGTGACCACGAGCATTTCCCAGTGCTGGTTTTCCCGGGTGTTTTTCCCTACGTCCTCCAACAGTTCCTCGGTCTTGGCGATCCACTGGCGCTCCCGCAGGCGGTACGGCGCGCGGTTTTGCAAACGCACTTTAGTGGCCACGCCGAGGGCGCCGAGGGACACCCGGGCGGCGCTGAACACCTCGGGGTGCCGGCTGGCGTCGCACTCCAACACCTCGCCCTGGGCGGTCACCAGTTGCAGGCCGGTGACGCAACCGGAGTAAGAGGTGAAACCCACCCCGGTGCCGTGGGTTGAGGTGGAGATCGCCCCGGCCAAGGTCTGGTAATCGATATCCGCCATGTTCGGCAGCGCCTGGCCGACGTCTTTCAAGGCCTGGCCCATGCGTGACATCGGCGTGCCGGCGGCAAAGGTCGCCTGCAAGGTTTGCGGGTCATGCTCCAGCAGGCCGTTGAAAAAACTCAGGGACAGCAACGTGCCGTCGGTGGGCACCAATGCACTGAACGAATGCCCCGAGCCCACCGGCCGCACCTTGCCCGGTGCCTGAGTGATGACTTGCACCAGCTCGTCGAGGGTCTTTGGCGCCAGCCGCGCCAGGGGCAAACAGGTTTGCGCTCCCGACCAGTTGCGCCAGGGAATCAGCCGCGGTGCCCGGGCCAACTGGGCCAGCACCGGGTTGCTGGTCAATGCCATAAACGCGCCGGCTACCGCGCCGCGCTGCAACAATTCTCGCCGTGAAAGCGCCATCGCCTACCCCGTTATTTTTATTGAATGTGTTGACCCGACATAAAGCTGATCAGCCCCAGGAATTGCTCTTCGGAGCACTGCACACACAGGCCCATCGGTGGCATGCCGTTGTAGCCGTTGATGGTGTGGTCCAGCAGAGTGTCCGGGCCCTGGGCGATGCGCGGGTTCCAGGCCGGGCCGTCCCCGGTCAACGGCGCGCCGGAGGCCGGGTTGGCGTGGCATAGCTTGCAACTGGTGTCGTAGACCTGTGCCAGGGCTGCGTCGCCGGGCATGGCATTGGCTGCCGTGGCGCGCTCGGGGGGATGTTTCGGTGTGTCGTCACAGGCTGCCAGCAGGCAGGTCACGGCCAGCAGCAGACCGATGCGACGGGGGTTGATTGCCCGCATAGCCACCCTCTCTCTTATTGTGTGAAAGCGAGATCCACACTAAGGCAGCCAGGGCGCGGCGTTGAGGGTATTGGGGGACAGAAAGGGGGGCTTGGGCGGACAGTTGATTGAGCAGCAACGCCGATCAAATGGGAGAGCGGGCTTGCTGTGGTGAGGGGGCTTTCACCACAGATTGATGGGGCTGCTTCGCAGCCCAACGCGGGGCAAGCCCGCTCGCCACAGCAAGCCCGCTCCCACATTTAGAGTCGGGCCCGCCTTAGAAGGCTATACCCACCTTGAACCCATACTCGTCACGCTTGAGCTTGGCGCGGCCATCAATGGTACGGCGGGCGCCCAGTTCAACGCGCAGGGTCATGTCATCGAACTGGTGAAGGCTCTATATCAAGCCTCTTGGACGGGCGCCAGCAAACGCTCGAGAATGGGCCGCAACTGTGGATGCTCCGGCAGGCGAATCCCAAAGCTGGCTTGCAGCAGCGTCAGCAGCTCATCCACGTCCTCGATGGCGCGCTTTTCGCTGGGGCGATCCAGGTAGTGAATCGCGTACTGGCCATTGTTCAGCGTGCGGCGCAATCCCGGGCCGATCAGGGCTACTTTCAACTGGCCGAGGAACGGCGAATCGGGATGGGTGGAGACGTACCAGTTGCCGATTTCGTAGTCGATACGTGACTGCAACTGCAAGTCGAACACATACAAGCCGCGCCACTCACCGGCAACCTGAGCCCACAAGGTGTAGCTGCCCTCGTTCAAGCTCAGGCGATAGGGTTCATGGGCGGTGGCCTGGGTGGCGTCGGTGTCCAGTTGCAACGGGCTGGTGGGTACCATCCCGCCAAAACCGACATCGCTGATGTAACGCACACCGTCCAGGGTCACCAGGCTCAGGCGATGGGTACGTGCCGTGAGTGCATCCGGCGGGCCGCCCATTACCACGCGGCCGGTAATGCCCCGCGCGTCGAAGCCCAACTCCTGCAGCAAGGCCAGGAACATTTGGTTCAGCTCGTAGCAGTAACCACCCCGCCCGTCGAACAGGACTTTTTGCTCGACGCTCGGCAAATCGATCGGCACCGGTGCGTGCAGCAGGGTCGACAGGCTTTCAAACGCGAAGGTACTGACGTGGCGCAACTGCAAATCCTGCAGGGTTTGCAGGGTGGGCGGTGGCGGCGTGTCGTAGCCCAAACGTTGCAGGTAGAGGCGGCTATGGGTCAGCTCTGGCATGACGCAATCCTGGCGAGGGCGGCAAAGACATCACTAATACCCCGAAGGCCGTTGTTTGCCAATTGTGATCTGACGCAAACACCCGCCCTGACTTGCGTAAACTTTCTGAACCTTTCTGAACGGATTTATATCCATTCACTACAAGACAGGGAGGCACCATGAGTACCGCGACGATCTACACCATTCACTACTTGCTACACGGCGAACCGAAAACCTTTGTGGTGCGTGCCGAGATCATGAACAACGCCGAAGCCTGGCATTGGGCGGCCGTTGACGCCGACATTGCCCATGTGGGGCGCATTGGCCGACAGGGCCACGAGCGGGTGAAAAAGACCACCCGGCCCTGGGCGGAGAAGTTCGGCATCACCGAGGTGACATGGACAGCCCCAAAACGGCTTGGATGAGGAAAGAAAAAGCCCCGCACGATGGCGGGGCTCACTTCACTTTTTCAGATCCCCCAGGGGATCGTAGGCCGGCTTCTTGCCGGTTTTTTCTGGCTTGTCCAACGGTGCAATGGCAGGGCCCACCGGGTCGACCTGGGGGTCGGCGACGTCCGGGGAATCGGGGTCGAAACCCAATTCGTCCTTGCCGCTGGAATGCTCCGATGAATGCGGGCCACTTTGACGGTTACTCATCACTACCTCCTTGGCGCCCCGGGTTACAGGGGGCGGGCCTTGTCGTGCAGGGTTTCCAGGTCTTCCTCGACCCGCTCTTCGTCGTTTTCCCGGTCGGCAGGGTCGTTGGGACGCAGCGCGTCGTTGTCGCGCTCTTCTTCGCCAGGGGTGCGATCGGGATTGGGCGTGCCGGGCGGCTGTTGCTGATACCGGGTCATGGTTCACCTCGCTTGGGGTCGGTTGCCTACGAGGTTTAGAGAAATCGCGGTGGGGCATCGTTCAACCGGATTACCGTCACTCCGACGGGCGAAGCATGAGAAGATGCCGGCCGGCGTTATACCCCTACTCAGCCCATGGAGACTGCACCCGGATGTTTGAGCTTAAACCGTGCGACCCGATTGTTTTTCGCCAGCAGACGCGACGTAGCACGTTGATAGTCGCGGTGGTGTTTGTGGTGTTGGCGATGGGGCTGTCCAGCTTGGCGGTGATGGTGTTTGGTGAGCCTGGCGGAGATAATTTTCGCTTTAATGTTGGAGGGGTGTTTGCTGGGGTGTTGATCACTGTCGCCCTGGTGCGGGGGCCGTTCTGGCGCCAGGCCTGGTTGGCGCCGGCGGTATATGGCTGGCAGCTCAAGCGCAGTTTGATGAGTGTGACGAATGTGATGCACAAGGTGACTGAGGGGGTGAAGGCGAATGACCCGGTGGCGATCAAGTTGCTGCGGTTTTATCACCTTGGGTTGATGCAGATGCACGAACTGGACGCCAATTCCAGCTCTCAGGCGCAGTTGGTGCGGGAGGTTGATGAGCACCTGGAGCGGATGCGGGGGTTGGGGATTGAACCTGACCAGACGCGGTTGGACCCCGGGTGGGTTGAGGCTGTGAGGGTGCGTTGATTGGGGGTATATCCGTTGCTGCGGTAACGGCGGGGGTGTCAGAAATTTTG
>NZ_JACARC010000008.1:404-68880 GCF_013386825.1 Pseudomonas sp. IPO3778 | reverse complement strand
GATACCGGTCAATCCGATGGCAGAGCTCAAGTTCATCCACTTCACCACGGCACGCATTCTGCCCAAGCCGGCGCGGTTGCGGGATGTGCAGCTGCAGGACCTGGTGCGCCTGCTGGCCGAGCGCTTCGACAGCGCGCCGGGTGACGCCATGTTGGCCTTGATGATGCTGTGCCACGGCACCCGTATTGGCGAGACCCGACAATCCCGCTGGGCCGACATTGCGCTGCCAGAGCGCGAGTGGTTCCTGCCGGCCGACCATACCAAGACCAAGACCGAGCTGCGGGTGCCGCTGACCGACCAAGTCGTTGCACTGCTGCGCCGCTACCGTGACCGGCAGACCGCCCAAGGATATGAGGGCGCCTTCCTGTTCCCGTCACGCCGTGGCAAGCCGCTGAGCGACAACCAGGCGAGCGCCGTGTTCACCCGGTTGGGGCAGGGCGCCTGGACCAGTCACGACCTGCGCAAGGTAGCTCGTACCGCCTGGACTGACCTCGGCGTAGACGGCCACATCGGCGAGATGCTGCTCAACCACTCGCTGGGCAAGATCGCCTCCACCTACATCAACACCCAGGCCAAAGAGCAGCGCCGCTTGGCGCTGGTGAAGTGGCACGACTGGTTAGATGAGCGTGGATTCAAGTCGATTCACGAGCAGACAGGCGCTAGATATGTAGATTCGCAAAACATCGTAGACGCCTTGAACGGCGGGGCCTGCGAGCCAGAACCACAATTTGTTAAGGGCGAGGTTTAAAAATGGCATTTCATCACGCTCTTGCCTGCAAATCCTGCGGTTCGATCTGCTGCATCGACCGCTACGCCGCCAAGTTCTACAACTCGTTTGAAGACCTGAAACTCTGCGGTCATTGCGGATCGCGCCAGGGCTGGAGAGATACGGTGGTGGTCTGGGTGCCGACTTGGCGCTGGTTCAATCCATTGACTTGGGGGAATGGCGAATGGATCGAGTGACCATTAAGAAGTCCCACGGCCCAGCATTCCGCGCTGCCCAACTGGACCTGGCCAAGTGCCCGGCATGCCGTGGTCGGGCGGTGATCAGTGGCGTATTCCACGAACTGGCCTGCGTGCAGTGCAATGCCTCGGGCTGGGTCACCGCCGAATCCGGTGAGGCGCTGCCGCTTGAGGTGCTGGTGACGCAACTGAGCATCCGTCTCCAGGCTGCTGACCAGCAGATCGAACAATTGAAGCGCCATGTGCCGATGCTCGGCCCGGCCGCCCAATACAACGGGAACAACCGCCGTGGCCCTGGTGCCACCAATTACACGGGGGATTAGTGAATGATGAAGCTCAAGAGTGCACGGCGGGCCTGGCATGACTGCTTCTACACCCCATGGGATACCCAAGGCGCTCACATTGAGCAACTCGGAATGCTCGGATGCTCGGTGCAGAAGACAGAGAAATCTGTGAACAGCCGGCACGCGATGCATCAGTCGCTGTCGGCCCGTATCCAGTCAGCCATCGACACGCTTCCTGCTCATCTGAGGGCTTTCGGCAATTACATGTACAGCCCAATCGCCACCGACGACGACAAGGATGACGCGCAAGAGGCGCTGTTCAGGGCCGCATATGCCATGGGGCCACAGATGTACGCCAAGAAGTTCGAGAAGGCTCGCCTGGTCGCTGTAGGAGTTTTGTTCCGGTACCACCGCATGCATCAGGGAGGGCAGAGCGAAGGAATCGACCCGTGCCCAACCCCTGAGTCTTTTCGCGGCTGGCTGCTACATATCCTTGATGTCGAACTGGATTCGAGGAACTGGGACAGGGAGTGGCAGGAGTTCGTCCAGACCTGCTTCAACGCTTGTAACGACCTGGATAAATTTGCTCTTGGGCCTGTCTCTTTGGCGATAAAAGAAATGAAAATAGCTGCTTGACGACAAATGTGCGGCTGAGGCATGATTCTTCCCATCGTTACAGTTTTGCCTACGGCAACTATCACTAAGCCCAGTCATCGCGCTGGGCTTTTTGGATTTTGCTTTATGCGGATCTGCACTCATTCAAAGCCTTGCCGGTGTGCGGGGCTTTTTCGTTTTCGGCGCCACCACACCCATTGCTTTGGCTGGGAGTTTTGTTGGAGCTGACTTAAACCAAGTCATGCGCCACGGAGTCTATCGGGCTGTCATCTGCGGACTTCTTGTTCAGCTCAGATCGTGCGATCGAAATGTGTTTGGGAGCAGTTATACCTAGAAACACAGAGTTGCCCTGGACTTTGGTCACTTTGATTTCAATTTCATCGCCTATGCGCAGGCGTTCGCGTGGACGACGGGAGATAATTAGCAATGGATATCCCTTTTGATTTTTGGCTCATACTCAAGGGATTAATCGCATAAGTTCCGCAAAAAAAGATGCAGGAGATTTCCGTTCTTTGCGGGGAAAATTCCTGTTGTTTCTAGGGAAAGCTCCTGCCTGATTTGTCGGGCGTTTGATCCATCTCGGAACAACAAGTCACACTGCTCTGTGGCGTGACATTCGTGTTGTAGTGGGTTGAGCGGGTATGGTAAACAACGATTCTGCAAGCCCTCTTACCAACTTCTAACCCCAGTGTGCCGAGGGCGCGCAGACTAGCCCGACCACTGCGTCGGGTTTTTTGTTGGTGCAGCCCAAGCGGGCTTATGCAGGGAATCGGATGCAACCCTGCGGGATGGCTCCCACCGACGCCAAAGTACAGGTAGCGCTGCACGCCGACGCCCATTTCAAAGCCTCGCCACTGTGCGGGGCTTTTTTCGTTTTCAGCTCCACCACAGCGCTAGCGAGCCGGTGACTTAACGAATTAGGTGGCGTAGCATGGGGTAAAAACAAGACGATGAGGTTGCAGGTTATGACTGATCGTGAATTGCTGGAACTTGCGGCTAAAGCCGCCGGCGTCAAGTTCGATGGCTCCTCTTTCATCCGGCGAAACGGATATACCTCAAATGTTTGGGACCCACTGCACGACAACGATGATGCTCTGCACCTTGCCGTTGAGCTGAAGATGAACCTGACGCTTGTTCAGCGCGGAATATCTTGGGACGATCCCGATGTATTCGAGAAGCAACGTCGAGCCATAGTCGAAGGCGCCGCCGAAATCGGTAAAAAGATGCCCGCTTGGCCCGTTGACGACTTGGCTGGCGGATCTGATACCGCCTCCGCAAGTCGCAACGTCACGCCTAGAGCGTAACGCCTTCGAAATCCGGCCCTGGTGCCGGTTTTTTTGCTTTATGCAGATGAATGCACCGGCCATCTGTACCCATTCCAAGCCTCGCCACTGTGCGGGGCTTTTTCGTTTTCGGTTCCACCACACCTATCGCTCTTGCTAGGAGTGCTGCTGGGGCTGATTCAATTGAACGCTACTCCCCAGCACTTGGCCGCTCACACCGGCCTTTTTTATTTCCTACTCCCTGAAGGGAGGACTTCGGATTGAAAATCATGCCCGAAAAAGACCCTTCCTTCTGGGCGATCGTCCTTGCTGCGCTGAGCGATAACGGCCTGGCTATGGCGCTGACCTTCCTGCTGATCTTTCTTCGTGTGCAGTACGAAGGGAAGGAAACAAACACCGTCCGCAAGTTAATCGAGGCGACTCTTGGCGCGCTGATGGTGATGGTCGTAGGTCTGACGGTAAAGGAGTTCGGGTTCAGCATTGGCTGGTCATTCTTCGCTGCTGGGTTCGTCGGCATTCTTGGCGTTGACCAGGTTCGCCTGCTTGGCAAGCGTTGGT
The DNA here is from genome assembly GCF_013386825.1 of Pseudomonas sp. IPO3778. Taxonomy (GTDB): domain Bacteria; phylum Pseudomonadota; class Gammaproteobacteria; order Pseudomonadales; family Pseudomonadaceae; genus Aquipseudomonas. The sequence continues at coordinate 65,177 of NZ_JACARC010000008.1, read as the reverse complement.
CTGAGCGCAAGGCGGACGAGCTATGAAACTTATAGATGGCGCAAGCGGATGGCACAGGCTCTGGTCAGTTCGCCTCGCTCTTGCCTGCGCGGTGCTTAACGCCTGCGCAATCGGCTGGACCGTCTTCCAGGGTACCGTCAACCCATTGATCTACGCAGTCATCAACATGGTGCTAGGCATCGGTGTTGCTGTCGTCCGAGTGTTGTCCGAAGCGCCCCCTGAGGGAGGCAACCATGAAAATCCCTAAATTCCTGAAATCATCCTTCGCATGGCTTGCGAAGCTATTCACTGAGGTTCCAACCATGACTGACGAAACCACTGCTGCATCTGCTGCTGCCGCACCAGCACCTGCTGCTACACCTTCACCGGCATCTGCTGCCGCGCTTGTTGCCGCAGCTCCTGTCGAGCCGGCAGTAAATACCGACACCCTCAAGGCTCTGCTGCTGACCCTGGGCCACAACATCGAGGCCGAGTGGGATCACCTCATCGCACTGGCCAAGAAGATCTAAGGGGAACGACATGCCTGATGAAACCCTCTTGGTTGATGACGCGGACCAAGCCGCACCGGCTGCCCCAGATGCTCCAGCCCCAGACATCGTCGACAAGTTGGAAAAGATCCTCAGTGCCGTTGGCTACGAGCTCCCGACCCTGTGGGATGAAGCTGTCGCCCTGGCTCGCAAGACCATCTGAAAGATTTCACCCTAGGGCGCCAGGCCCAGTGCCGGCGCCATTCCAAAGAAGACCTTTGACGGAGTCATGACAACATGGCTAAGCCTGAATCAGCCGATCCAACCAACAGCCTACCGTGTGGGCTGATCGGGGAATCACTCATAGCGGTGCCAGACGTTGTGGAGTCCACACTATCCGCAGTTCTTGAGTCGCGTTTGGCTGCATGCCAGGTCGCTCACTTGACCTCGGAAGCAACAGCGTGCGCCGAGGCGGTCAAGTTAGCTTTTGAGACGCTGCGCGCAACGCCTGCTGCAACGGAGTAGTCCTGATGGCGAGCCCTTTAGATATTTCAGTTCGTGCCAACGTCAAGGAGTTGTCCAAGGCGTTATCCGCTCTGGCTTATAAACAGATCGGGTTTGCTACCGCACAGGCGCTGACGGCCCTGGCCAAAGAGGTTCAGGCTGACGAGATCCAGAACATCGCCTCCACCTTCAAGAAGCCCCGGCCATTCACTCAGAAGTCGGTCGGCGTGCAAGGCGCTCGTAAGGACACGCTTAAGGCGAGCGTATTCGTCAGGCCGATCGCCGCGAAATATCTCGAGCCGTATGAGGATGGCGGCAACCACGTATTGCCCGGTACCAGTAAGGCGATTCTCAACCCGAAGGACATCAAGCTCGACCAGTACGGCCAGTTGCCGCGTGGGGTGCTAGATCGATTGAAGGCCCGGAAGGACATCTTCATTGGTCCCGTGAAAACCAAGTCGGGCATCGTCAATGGTGTTTGGCAGCGTGTACCGCCGAAGAATGGCAAAGGTGCAAGACGAGGGCGCGCAGCAGTCGCTGCATTACCTGGGCACTTGAAACTACTGATCCGCTTCGGCGACTCGCTCGCCGTGAACAAGAGGTTGAACTATCGGAGCCGAGCAAAGGTTCTGGTAGATCGCCGGTTCAACGCAGTGTTCGGTGAGGCTATGGCCAAGGCCCTAGCGTCCGCACGCTGACTGGCGCGACGTGAGGGCTGGGGGTACCCCCCCCTGCATGGGTCCCTCCTGGGACCCTCGACATCGAGGGCATTGCACGCCGCGCTGTTTCTCTAGCTAAAAAATTTTGAAATTTGGGTAACGAGGGTAACGCATGGCAATCGTCTCCCAGGCGGAATACGCACGCCTGCGCGGCGTTAGTAAAAAGACCGTGACCCAATGGAAACGGGATGGAAAGCTGGTTTTGGCTGATGGTGGGGTCGATGTTGAGGCTACTGATTCGTACCTGAAAAAGTACCGCGCAGCGGGCCTTAAGGGTAACTCCGAGGGTAACGGGGGTAACGCGTTACCTCATCCGCTCGCGGGGGAAACTAATGAGCAGGCAGCGCTACGCATCCTTTCCATTGGCGGCGCCAACATGTCGCTGGAGGAGGCGAAGCGGGTAAAAGAAAACTACCTGGCTCTGCTCAATCAGCTTGAGTACGACCAGAAGTCCGGCGCGGTGGTGCTGGTGGCAGATGTCGCTGCCGCGGTCGGTAGAGAGTATTCACAAGTGCGTACCCGTCTCTTGGCCATTCCGGCAGAACAGGCGCCGCGCATTCACCGGCTTAAAACCGTGACTGAAGTGCAGGACGTTCTGCAGGAGCTGATCACGGAAGCCCTTGAGGAATTAGTCAGTGATGGAGGAGCCTAGCCGATATGCCAGTGGCTTGGACTCCCTCGCTTGTGAACTGCGTGCTGCTCGACTCAAGAACATTCAGCCCCCACCCAAGCTGACACTCAGCCAGTGGGCGGAGCGCTATGCGGTGCTGTCCAAAGAGACCAGCGCGCAGACCGGACGCTTCAGAGCGTTTGCCTACCAGAACGGCATCATGGATGCGATCACCGATCCGGCGGTCACCTTCGTCACGGTCAAGAAGTCGGCGCGGGTCGGGTACACCAAGATTCTCGACCATGTGGTGGGCTATTTCATCCATCAGGACCCCTCGCCAATTTTGATGGTTCAGCCTCGCGTCGAGGATGCCGAGGACTACAGCAAGACCGAGGTATCACCGATGCTGCGCGACACTTCGGTGTTGGCAGCACTGACGGGCGATGTGAAGGCGAAGAGCAGTAACCAGACGATCTTGAAAAAGACCTTCTTGAATGGCGCGAGCCTTTCATTGGTTGGTGCGAACTCCCCTGGCGGTTTTCGGCGTATCACAGCGCGGATCATCCTGTTCGACGAGGTCAACGGTTACCCGGTCGGCGGGGCCGGTACCGAAGGTGACCAGGTTGCTCTGGGCACCAAGCGTGCCGAGACCTTCTGGAACCGAAAAATTGTTCTTGGGAGCACCCCTACGGTGAAAGGCTCGAGCCGAATCGATCGTAGTTGGGAAGAAAGCGACCAGCGTCGCTACTACGTTCCGTGCCCGCACTGCGGTGCAATGCAATATCTGGAGTGGGGCGGGCCAGACACACCGTATGGCATCAAGTGGGATACCAACGAAGCCGGCATCGGCTTGCCGGAAACGGTGTTCTACGTCTGCCGGGTGACTGGCTGCGTGATCCGTGATGTCGATAAACCGGACATGGTGGCGGCGGGTGAGTGGCGAGCCAGCAAGCCGTTCGCCGGTCACGCTGGTTTTCACATCTGGGCGGGTTACAGCCTGTTCTCGAATGCTTGCTGGGAAAACCTGGTTACCGAATGGCTACGGGTAAAAGACGATCCGTTGGCCCGTCAGACCTTCATCAACCTGGTGCTGGGCGAGGACTATGAGGATCGTGGTGATCGAGCCCTGCAGGAAGACAAACTGGTAGCGCGCTGCGAGGTCTGGTCCGCCGAGGTGCCGGACGGGGTCGCCGTGATTACGGTTGGCGTCGACACTCAGGGCGACCGCTTCGAATGTGAAGTAGTGGGCTGGGGGATGAACGAGGAGAGCTGGTCCATCGACTTCGAGGTTATTTCGGGCGATATGGAGACGCCTGATATCTGGAACCGGCTTGACGCGTATTTGAAACGGATCTGGTACCGGGCGGATGGCCGTGGTTTTGAAGTCATGGCGGTGTGTCACGATTCCGGCAGCAACCATCATACGCAGAAAGTCTACAACTTCTCCAAGGCTCGTATAGGCCGCCGCGTCTGGGCCATCAGAGGCGAGTCAGCGGTGGGCGGTAAACGCTCGCCGGTCTGGCCTACAAAAACACCGAGCAAACGCAACAAGTCGTCGTTTCGGCCGGTGATTATTGGTGTCAACGCGGCGAAGGACTCGGTCAGGTCCCGATTGCACCTGGTCGAAGCCGGACCTGGCTACATGCACTTCCCGGTCAGTCGTGACATCAACTATTTCGCTCAGCTAACGTCGGAACGCTCGGTTCGTAAAACGTCCGGTGGACAGGTCTATCGCGTCTGGGAGCTGCCAAACGGCAGGGCCAACGAAGCTCTCGACTGCCGGGTTTATGCCTACGCGGCCCTATGCGGGCTGATGCACATGGGCTTGAAGCTCAACAAACGAGCAGAGGACTTGGCCGCCTCTTTTGGGGTTCACATCCCGCTGACGATCGAGCACCTGCCACCGGCTGAACAGATGGCCTTTATACCCGCGGCTGCCGCACAACACGCCTCCCAGGCGAAACCAAAACCAAAGCGATCGTCGATTTCACGAATGGCGTAGGAGAGTCCTGTGTTTACACCACGCCTCAACAACTTCAGTGGCGTCCCACCGGCGACCTTGCAGCAATGGCTGGCCGAATCGCAGCAGGCGCTTCACGACCTGAGTACTGGTGCCAAGGGCGAGTCGTACAGCTACACCCAGGGCGACGGCACCAAATCGGTGACTTACACCCGTGCCGATATCGGCGCGTTGCAGGCTCACATCAACGCGCTGTTGTATGCCTTGGGCATGCGCCGGCGCCGCGCAATACGGCCGGTGTTCTGATGACAATTGAATCGGTAATCCTCGACTCTCGCGGGCGGCCCCTGATGCCACTGCCGCCGAAGGCTACAGGTAATGCCACGCTCCGTACTGAGGGAATGGCGGGGCAGTCGGTTTTTCCTTACGAGGCCTCGAACTGGTCCACGCAGGAAATGGGCGATTGGCTGCCCTGGATTCGATCGCCTGACGCGGAAATCAACCAGTTCCGCGACCGGATGGTGGCGCGCCATCGTGATCTGGTACGCAACGATGGTCTGGCCGCCGGCGGCATCACGCGCATTCTGGATAACACCGTGGGCGCATCTTTGCGCTTGTCGGCCAACCCAGACTATCGCGCCCTGGCCGCCATGACTGGCAACCGCAAGTTTGACGCGGTCTGGGCAGAAGAGTACCGCCGGGCGGCCGAAGCACTTTGGCGGGGGTACGCCGACGATATCGGCCGTTACAACGATGTGTCTCGGCAGTTGACCGTTTCACAGCAGCTTCGCCTGGCGCTTCGCCACAAGCTCATTGATGGTGACTCGCTGATCGTCAGCTACTGGATGCCGGAGCGGGTTGGCTATGGCCGGGCAACCTATGCTACTGCGTTCATGATCGTCGACCCGGATCGGCTTTCTAACCCTTTTCAGATGGTCGACAGCAAGTACATGCGTGGTGGTGTCGAGATCGATGATCACGGCGTGCCGCTGGCCTATCACATCCGCAAGGCTCACCAAAACGACTGGTACAACTCTGTAGAGAGCATGGACTGGGAGCGGGTCGAGCGGGAAGACGAGGACGGCTGGCGCCGCGTTATCCACGATTTCGAACATGACCGCGCAGGGCAAAACCGAGGTGTAGGCGTTTTCACCCCTGTGCTGGCGCGTTTCAAGATGCTGGCACGGTATTACGGTGTTGAACTGCAGGCCGCGACAATCGCTGCGACGTTCGGCACCTACGTCACAAGCCCTTACGACCCGGCGCAAGTGGCAGAAGCGCTGGACGGTGGTGATGAGCTTTCTGCTTACCAGGGAATGCGAGCCGAGTGGGCCCATGAACGGCCAGCGATGTTATCCGGTGCTCGTATTCCCACCCTGGCGCCGGGCGAAGCGATTACCTCGGTGGGCGCTGCTCACCCGCATAACGGCTTTGGTGAATTCGCCGCCGAGATGTCGCGTACGTTCGCGGCGGCCTCGGGCATTTCCGCCGAGCAGATTACGCAGGATTGGTCGAAAACCAACTATTCCAGCGCCCGGGCTGCCTTGCTCGAAAGCTGGAAAACACTTACGCGCCGAAACCACGAATTCAAAACCGGAACGGCTACGCCGGCCTATGCATGCTGGCTGCAGGAGGCGATGGATCGCAACGAACTGCCATTGCCCAATGGTGCCCCTGACTTTGCCGAGGCCCGAACGGCTTACTCCCGGTGCGATTGGCTGGGTGTCGCGCGGGGTTGGGTCGATCCGGTCAAAGAGAAGCAGGGCGCGATCCTCGGCATGGATGCCGGTTTGTCCACGCTCAAGCGTGAATGCGCAGAGCAAGGCCTTGATTACGAAGAGGTCATCCAGCAGCGCGCCGCCGAAGTGAAAGCGTTCAAGGAGGCCGGTCTGCCCCCGCCGAACTGGTTCGGTGACAACGCTACAAACGCCTCGACACCTGAAGAAGAGCCAACAGCACAATGACCAATTACCCACACCTCGCCCAGAAGCTCTTCAACGTGCCGCTGGCGATCACCCCGCAGAAGGCCGAAATTGTGATGGCCGCGTTGGCGGACCGTTTCGGCCTCGCTCGACTGTTTCATGCTGACGGCCGGGTGGTGGCGCTGGATGACTGGGATGGCGATATCGGCGAGCCGGCGGAAGACCGCGCCTATGAAGTGGTGCAGGGGGTGGCGATCATCCCTGTGACCGGCACCCTGGTGCAGAAGCTTGGCACCTTGCATCCCTATAGCGGCATGACCGGCTATGACGGCCTGCGCGCCTGCCTCAGCATGGCCCTCGATGACAGGAAAGTTAAAGCCATCGTCCTGGATATTGACAGTCCAGGTGGTGAGGTAGCTGGTTGCTTTGACTTGGCTGACTCGATCTTTAAGGCTCGGGGGAAAAAGCCAGTCTGGGCCATTTTGACCGAAAGTGCCTACTCAGCGGCCTACGCACTTGCGAGCGCTTGCGACTACATCGTTGTACCTCGTACCGGGGGTACAGGCAGTGTCGGCGTCATCTGCATGCACGTTGATATGTCGAAAGCCCTCGGTGCCGCCGGCGTGAATGTGACGCTGATCCACTACGGTGATCGCAAGGCTGACGGGGCGGATTCGAAGCCACTGTCCGATGCGGCGTTGTCGCGTTATCAGTCCGATGTCGATGCCATGGGCGAACTGTTCGTTAACACCGTGGCCCGCAATCGGGGGATGTCAGCCAAGGCTGTACGCAGTACCCAGGCCACCACTTTTCTAGGCGCCGCTGGCGTCGAGATTGGCTTCGCCGATGCCGTCATGGCACCGGACGAGGCATTCCGCTCCCTGCTCGCCGAGCTGGGCTGACGTTTCAACTCCTTTAAAACCGAGGTTCACATGTCCAAGCTTTCCCGCAGCGTGGCGAGCGCGCTTTCGTTCGCCCATTTGGCCGGTATTGGATCAATGCGTGGCAAAAAGGCTCGTGCTGACGACGATGAAGATGAGCGCAAGGACGCTCGAGCAGATGACGACGAGCCGGACGACGGCGACGAGCAGGATCGTGATAACGGCGACAGCAAGAAATCACGCAAAGCCAAGAAGGCTAAAGCCGGCGAAGACACTGGCGATGATGACGACGAATCTGACGAGAAGGACCGAGCTGATGACGGCGATGCTGAAGACGAAGATGACAAGAAATCGTCTCGACGCGCCCAAGGCAAAGCGGCTGCTGACGACGATGATGCGGACGCCGAAGACGATGATGACGAAGATGAAATGCACGGCAAAAGCGCTGCTGCCAGTGCTCGTCGTCGCGAGCGTGCGCGCTGCGCCGCCATCTTCGGTTCCCGTTATGCCGCACGCAACCCAGTGCTCGCGGCCAACCTGGCGTTCGGTTCCAACATGACCCGCAAGCAGGTGCTGGCTGCCCTGCGTGATGCGCCGGCTGAAAGCACTGCCAACCATTCCCGATCGGCAAAGAATCCAAGTCTGGGTGCCGGAGGTGGGCGAACGCTTAGCCGTAAGGCTGAGATTGAGGCCGACTGGGATCGCGCCATGTCCAAGGTTCGCGGTCGCTGATCGGCCCGCCCGTACTTATTTTCAGGAGATAGACCATGTCTTATGTTCCACAGACGCCGCTGGTTGAACAGCGGCACGCGGGCGGCTTCATCGTTTCCCTCGCAAACGGACATCAATCGATTGATCAGGTGCTAATCAATCAAGGTTTTGGCCGGGTCGAGGCGGGCACTGTCTTGGCTGATGTCGCCTCGGCGTACACCGCGACCGGGACGGCCACAGCGGGTAATACCGGTAACGGCACAATGTCCGGCGTAGTTGCCCAGGCGCCGGCGCTCACAGGCACTTACATCGTCACCTTGACCTCGGAAACTGAGTTCTTGGTCGTGAACCCCAATGGTGAACCGGTCCCAGCTCAGGGCGGGACGATTGACCTCAGCGCGGAGGGCGTGGCTGATAGTCCCGGTGCCGTTGGGGCGGTGTTCAACTCCCAGGGTATTGGCTTCCTGGTTGCCGCCGGTTCGGCGGCTTTTGTCAGCGGCGACAGTTTCAATATTGTCGTAGCTGAGACCGGTGGTGGCTGGACTCCGCTCAACAGCGCGTCGGCTGATGTGGCTGCGTACGGGCTGCTTTACCGCGTGACCGACACCACCAACGGCCCGGCAACCGCAGCGGCGGTTGTCCGTAACGCCGAGGTCAATGGCTCGGAGCTGGTGTGGGACCCCTCATTGACTGCCGCTCAGCAGGATGCGGCTATTGTGGCGCTGAAAAGCCAGGGCGTTGTTCAGCGCTGATCCGCTTGCCTTCTCATTTTTCTAAGCCCGCTTCTGCGGGCTTTTTCGTTTTTAGGAGTTGCCTTCATGGCCTCATTGGACGTGTTTCAGCAGGACATTTTTTCCGAAATCGCCCTGACCACCGCTGTCGAGAAATACCCGTTCAAGCCGACCGGGATCGGCGATCTTGAAATTTTCGAGCCAAACCCGATCCGTACTACGGCTCTTGCTGTTGAGCAGCGCCAGGGCAAGCTTGTTCTGATCCCGTTCTCGGATCGCGGCGAAGAGGGCACTCAGCGCACCACTGAAAAGCGCCAAGCACGTTACTTCGATGTGCCGCGGCTGATGCACTCCGACACCATCACTGCTCAAGAAATCCAGAACATCCGTACGTTCGGCAGTGAAACGGAGCTGATGCAAATCGAGACCGAGGTCGCGCGTCGGGTCAACGGCCCTACCGGTTTGACCAGCAACATCGAATACACCTGGGAGTTCCAGCGCTTGGCGGCGATTCAGGGCTTGTGCCTGGACGCAGACGGCGAAGTGAAATTCGACTGGTTTCAGGAGTTCGGCATCGATAAGCCGAAGGACATCGTCTTTGACCTGACTCTCAATGCCGATGGCTCGGCAACCAAGCCGAACTCCATCCGCCCGATGTGCAACAACATCGTGCGCACCATGGCCCGCAAATCCCAGGGCGCGTTTTTGCCGACCACAGAAGTTTATGCACTGGTCGGTGATGATTTCTGGGATCAGTTGACCAATCACCCCGACGTGATTCGGACCTACTACAACTGGGCTGCGGCGGAAGAGCTGCGTCAGGGCAATGCGTTTCAGGCGATGCGCTTCGGCGGTATCAACTGGTTCAACTATCGCGGCTCCGATGACGCAACCACCATCAGCGTCAAGCCGAACGAGGCGAAGTTCTTCCCCAAAGGTGCCCCAGGTATCTTCGAGGTTGCCTATGCGCCAGGCGAGACCTTTGAGTGGGTGAATACCCCGGGCAAGCCGGTCTACATCCTGCCGATCTTCGATACTCAGCGCAAAATGTGGTGGAAGGTCGAGGCGTACAGCTACCCGCTGCACATCTGCACTCGCCCTGAAGTTCTGATGTCTGCGAAGTTGAAATAAGCATGGCCGTCGATTGGGATCGCGCCGTGCTGGCACCGATCGAGAAAGTGTTCGGCGAAGGAAAAGGCCCTGATAAGCAGCCGATGTTTTATCCGGCCTTTGGCGCGAAATATCCCATCGACGGTGTTTTTGATGCGGCTTATCGCGACGTTGATTTCTCTGACCCGCTGACCGGGGCCAACTCGGCTAAGCCTGTCCTGGGGGTCCGTCTCGCTCTTTTCGATGCCCTTTTTAAGCCTCCCCCCACTCAAAATGATCAGGTGTACATCCCAAGCGTGGGCAAGCGCTTTGTGGTGACGGATGTTCGTCCTGATAGCCACGGGTGGGCCAAGCTCATGCTGAGTGAAATGTGATGACGACCACCTCCGAGCTACGGCAAATCACGGCAGAGGCCCTCAAAACGGGGACATCCGCCGGCAACAATGTTTTTGCAGCCAGGACCTGGCCAACATGGAGCGGCAGCTACCCCATTATCTGGTTGCACGCGCCCGAGGAGGACAAGGACTCGTTGGGTCGTCAAGGTGGGCCGCAATTCACCGTGACGGCGACAATCCGGATCAGCGCTCGACTACAGGTGAAGGCGCTCCCTGATAATGCCTCGGCCGCTGCAATGATCTTGGCGCTGGAGGACATGAAGCGTCAGATTGAAATGGCGGTGATCAACTTTCCTCCGCTGATGAGCAGGCTGCAGCAGTTCCCCTTTATTCGTTCCCATATGCGCGAGGACGGCGAGGGCGAGCAAAACATTGGCGAGTTGGTCATGGATGTCGGCATGGAGTTCTACCAGGGCCCCGAGGATTTTTATCCGCGGGAAGGTGCTACAGATGAACCTCCGTTTGATCCAGTGGCGGCCTCCGGTGTTCAGGCTATCGGGCCGCTGACCGGGTTCAACGTCACTGGCGACCTGATTAACGTCGTCGACCCCACGGGTACCTATCCTGATTCGCCGTTCCCTGGCGCAGTTACACCGGCTCCGCGCACTGTTGGCCCTGATGGTCGGGCAGAGGGCGGTCTTTCGTTCGAATTTCCGCAGGAGTAATCATGCGCATTTATCCATTTCCTGGGTTGTTGGTCCGTGACCCGGTCAAACGTGACGCCCTGCCGGAAGAAGGTCGAGAGGTCGCAGACAACGACCTCTACTGGCTTCGCCGGCTCCGCTGTAATGACGTGACGCTCACACCACCGAAACCGGTGCCGGTAGTGGAAGTAAAGCCACCGGCCGTTAAAGGCGATAAGCCTGACACCCCTGAACCACCCAAAGGGAGCGACAGTTAGCGTTCTGGCGCAGCGTGACGCGCTGGTTGCCGCGGTTGAAGCTGCGGGGCCGGGGGCTTTAATCCACCCGACCCTGGGTGCGCTCAAGGTGAGCGTGCCGGCTGAGGGCCTGAGTGTCACCGAGCGCTGGGACATGGGGCGCTATTTTGAGATCAGCATTGTCTTCATTGAGTCCGGTGATCGGGTGTTCCCCTCAATCACCACCTCGAGCGGGTCCTTGCTGGATAAGCTCGCTGATGCCCTAGGCGTGTCATCGGCGCTGGATTTCATCCGCAAGATAATCGGCGGGGTCACGGCCGTGATTAACGTGGTCGAGGGCGTCATCAAGTTCGGAAAAGCCATTGTCGGGATGGTGGTGGGGGTGATTGCGGATTTTCAGGTGCTGGTAGGGAGTATCACCCACGACGTGCGCAGCATCACCAGCTTGGCCAGCCTGATGACCGGTGACTTTGGGCGATACGCCAACGGCAACGTCAGCAGCGTGCTCATCACGAGCAAAAAAGCCAAAAACAGCAGTGCGACCATGGCCGATCTGATCGCCAATAACACGGCCAATCGTGCGGCGGTTGACGCGGCGATGGATGCGCTCGTTGACGCTTCGACAAACCTGGACGCGAGCAGTGGGCAGGTATTCACCGATGCGGTTCAAGGTGTCATGGGCGCGCTGGTAGCCAGCATTGCCGACCCGGGTAGCGCCATTTCCTTGCTCGGGCCGCTGGCCAGCTACACCCCGGCCACCTTTGGTGGTCCCGGTGCCATTGGCGCCGCCCGCCAGGTCGCCCAGGCCGCCACCAGCGCCTTGCTACGCCGTGCAGCCCTGGCAGCTATCGGCCAGGTTGTAGCGACCTATGTGCCCACCTCCTACGACGAGGCTATGACCACGATGGGGGTGGTAACGGGGTTTATTGATGCGGAGTTGTTGGTAGCTGGCGACAACGGTGATGACGAAAGCTACAGCGCCCTGGTCGCTCTGCGCCAGGCGGTGGTCAAAGCTCTAACCACCACCGGTGCGACTCTGCCGCGACTGGAGACGTTTTCCTTCCGGACGCCGATGAATGCCTTGAGCATGGCCAATCGGCTCTATCGCGACTCCACCAGGGCCGACGAGTTGATCCAACAGGCCGACCCGATTCATCCAGCGTTTATGCCGACCACGGTGAAGGCGCTGGCGAAGTGACCGGACTGACAGCGTCCAGTAGTTGATATGGGTGGGTATTAAGAGGATTTACGCAGGCACGAAAAAGCCTGGCGGGCCGGGAATTCAAAGGACCCTAAATTATCGGGCACGAGCCCTATCTGGGATCAGTTGTCGGGGCCATCCTCTGGGTTGCCGACAAACAGGAGTTTGACCTCAGCAAGCCTGTAGGTACGAATGGCTTCCTGCAGACGGGGTTCATCCTCGAGCACCTCTTGGACGTAGTCATCAAGAAACTCCTGTATCGCCTGACTCAGACTGGCCTCATCCATCAGCGACAGATGGGTGGATACGTCTCCGTCGTTCCTCACTTTCACTTCAAGCTTAGTGCGGCCCGTATTTTTTCTGTTCTTCGGCTTTCCGCCGAGATCTATATGAGCTGTTAGTAACTCAAATGGAACTCCAAGCGCTTCGGAAATCTTGTGAGCCATGGCGACTCTTGGATGAGCGAGTCCATTTTCATAACGTGAAATTTGAGATGCCGTTATCCCCACAGCTTCTGCGAGCTGATTTTGATTCATGCCCGATTTCATACGATGGAACTGGAGGTTGGAGGCAAAGCTCATGTGTGCGACTCACGGATGTGCTGGAGGAATTGCGAAAGAATAATGAGGTGCGCAGCAGTAATTTTCAAATATTGCTTAAAAATGCGTTTACATGATTTATATTGAGTTGTATGCTTTTTTAAAGTCAGGCACGTGGAGCGGTATAAATGGCTAGACCAAAGGGGCAAGAAGGTAAGGTTCGAGGGATAAAATTTCCCACAGAAGTGTTGGAGTGGCTGGAGTCTGGTGCGCAGCAGGCAGTGCGCTCGTTCACTGGCGAGGTGCTTTATAAGCTGAAGAAGCTGAAGGAGATAGAGGATGCTGGAGAAAAGGCAAGCGCCTAAAACGAAGAAACCCCAGTGCGGGAACACTGAGGCTTCTGGAAACGAGATCAACTTCGGAGAAGAAATCGCCATGAGCGATATTAGCACAACCGTTTCGAATGTCATCCCGTTCAATTTCGGCAAACAGCAGGTGCGCACGTTGCTGATTGATGATCAGCCGTGGTTCGTAGCCGCAGACCTCTGCGCATCTCTCGCAATCGCCAACGTATCTCTCGCCGTGAACGGTCGTGCGGACCGTGAAACTGACGGCCTGGACGAAGACGAGAAGGGTATTGCCACTGTCAATACCCCCTACGGCGCGCAGGAAATGCTGATCGTGAATGAGTCAGGGCTTTATGCGCTGATCTTCAAAAGCCGCAAGGCCGAAGCCAAGCGTTTCAAAAAGTGGGTGACCGCTGAAGTCCTTCCAGCGATCCGCAAGCATGGTCGCTATGAGGACCTCGGCAAGATGTCCACTCTTATGGATGAGCTGATCGGCATGAGCGAGCTGAACGTCATCAAGGGGCTGATCCGCGATAAAGCGAAAGTGATTCCGCTGGACAAATATCAGAGCTTCGCACTGACCATGCACAGCCGCCTGCACACGCGCTTCAATGTTCCACGCACCGAGCTGATTCCGGCAGGTCAGTTCGAGCAGGCCTGCAACTTCATCGCTGCATACGCCTTGGAGGGCGAATGGTTGCCGAAGCAGAAGCCGGATCGCCACCTAAATATCCATTTCCCAGTCGAGTCGTTGGCTGCCCGAAGGGAAGGCATGCTGAAGCCTCTAGGTGGTGGTAATGCATGGCTGGACGTCAGCCTGAGCGACCTGCGCGAAGCCTTCAGCTCTCCATGCGAATTGATTCTTTCTGAACTGTCTCGTGCCGGATATGAGGTTGAAGGCGCATGGTGGGAGGTGCGCACGCTCCGCAACAAGGTGGGGGATCTGTTGGCAAGAATCCATGGAATCACTCGGGCTGCTGAAGAGCCTCATCGTTACTCGGTGAGCATGGAAGGTGCAGCATGAACGCCCTGATGACCGTTCCGTTTCATGGGGTGAACCTCCAGCTTGTCGATCATGAAGGGCAGCCATATGTGCCGATGCGGCCGATGGTCGAGGGCATGGGTATTGACTGGTCCTATCAGTCCAGAAAGCTGAATGCCTCGAAACGCCGATATGGTGTTGCTGTCATAGCAACCCCTTCAGCGGGAGGTGAGCAGGAGTCAATCTGCATCCCGCTGAGGAAGCTCCCTGGATGGTTGGGCACCTTAGAGCCGGCCAGAATGAAGAATCCCGAGTCTCGGAAAAAGATTGAAGAGTTCCAGGACGAGTGCGACGACGCCCTCTGGCAATACTGGAACGACGGGCACGCCGTAAATCCGAGGGCCATGCCACCGCCGGCCAATGATTCAGCGGTAGAGTTTGGCAAGCTTGCCCTGGCCCACCTTCCAAATTTGGGGGACACCAGCAAGCAAGCCTTACTGAGTCACATCAGCGAGCTCGCTTTCGGTCAGCGCCTGATTCCGCTACCAAAGGTCGAAGAGCACCTGATGCTGGCCGGAGAGGTCGGTGCTCTGCTTGGGGTTTCGGCCAACCGGATCGGAAAGCTGGCAAATCAGAATGAGATGAAGACCGAGCAATACGGCGAGTTTCGCTTGGACAAGTCTCGGTACAGCAGCAAGCAGGTGGAAACGTTCCACTACAACCAGGCCGCAGTTGAGCGATTGCGGAAGATGCTGTGAGTTACCTCTGGATCAATTCAGGGGTTTCCAGACTGCTGTGTTCTTACCATTAACGCATTTGGAAGTGACCATATACTTTTTAAGGTAGAGCCGACCGTCTTTGTCGGCCTCCATTCGATTGACCTGGCCGCCGATTGAGTTTGGGTTGCAACTTGTATCGAGCGTAAATTTTGTTGGGTCCACGTAAGGGGTCAAGTCTTCGGAGAGAATGTAACGGTCACTTTTCATGGTGGTTCTGGATATGTGTGTAATATTGTAGGTTTTACCGTTTTTTGTGATTTTTTGGATGTCTAGGATTGTGTACGAAGCATCACCCATCATTCCGGTGTAGCACTTAGATGTGAGCTCTATTTCTCTAAGTTCATCAACCCTAGAGGTCATATTGTTTTGTCTTATCTCTGCTACGGTAGCTAATGCATCAGCGTTATTACAGGTAGTCACAGCTGGCGCGCCCTTTCTTTCCATATAAAGGTCGTCAGCAGCTGAAAAACCTGAGTATGACGCGGACATCAGGAGTGCAGCTAAAAGGCAGGTTTTCAAGAAAATGCTCCATTTACTTATGCTTCGAGGTGCTTGTTGATGTCTGACGATCTAACCATAACCTCAGGTGATTTGACCATCAGCGGATGGACCGACGTACGTGTGACGCGCGGCATTGAAAGGCTTCCTAGTGACTTCAGTATTGGTATGACGGAGTTCTACCCGGGCGAGCTGGATAATATCCTCCTTGAACCAGGCAGTGTTTGTCTGGTAAGCCTTGGCGATGAACCTGTGGTCACGGGTTATATCGACCACTACGTGCCCTCTATCGGGCCAAGTGATCACTCCATCCAAATCAACGGCCGCTCGAAATGCTCGGATCTCGTTGACTGCGCCGCGGAGTGGGCTGGCGGTCAAATTAGCAATGCGACTGTCCTGGAGGTCGCACAGAAGCTCGCTGCTGTGTACGGGCCAACAAGGCCTGACGGAGCTCCGGAAGGGATAGCTGTAGCAACCAACGTTTCATCGTTCTTGCTGCCTATCATCCCGCAGACCAACATTATGCTTGGAGAAAGTCCGTTCGATATCATCGAGCGTATGTCCAGATTTTCGGCAGTGCTGGCCTATGATTTACCTGATGGCAGCTTGTTTTTATCCCAAGTTGGAACTCGCCAACTGGATAGCGGTATTGCTGAAGGAATGAATGTTCAGCGAGCCTATATAGATTATTCAGCTGACCTGAACTACTCAGCGTATGACGTGTATTTGCAGTCTACTGATTTGTTTATGGATGTCGGAGCCGCTGGGAATCTTAAGTATTCTGCGGCAGACATAAACGTCAAACGTCATCGACGAATGGTGATTATTGCCGAGAGCGGAAGTATGGGACTCGATATCGCCGAGAAACGCGCGGTGTGGGAGTCGGCCCGCAGATTTGGAAGATCTAGGGTCGTTAAGGTGGTTGTAGATAGTTGGCGAGACTTATCGGGCTCTTTGTGGGAGCCGAATACTTTGGTGCCGGTTTCGCTTCCGCGGCTGAAGCTTCCTTCGGCAGTGCTGTTGATTAGCGAGGTCACCTTTCTGCGGAATGACGACTCCGGCACAACTGCCGAGCTCACGTTGATGGCGCCCGCCGCCTTTACGCCGCAACCACTCAACCTAACCCCGCTCTGGGGTGACGTTCCACAGGGGCATTATGGGTAGCAGAGTTGATACACCGAGCGTGCTTCAAGGGCTCCAGCGCCGTATTCAGCTTCTGGCTGGGTGGGCGAGGGTGTCCTTTGCCAATGACGGCAAGACGGCACAGCTGCTGCAGGTGAAGCTCAACGACTCAGAAACGCGGGACGATACCCCGCGTATCGCTGAGTTTGGCTTTACCTCCGTGCCACCCGACGGTTCCGACGTGCTCGTGGTGTTTTTGGGCGGCGACCGTTCCAAGGGCGTTGTCGTGGCCACCGGTCACCAGGCGAGTCGGCCGGTCAACCTTTTGGCTGGCGAGTCCATGCTCTACGACCTGGCGGGTAAGTCGGTTTACCTGACCCAGGATGGAGGGATTGTCATCGAGGCCAAGAACTCTCCGGTCACGATCAACAACGCCACCCAGGTCACAATTAACGCCGCGGATGAAATCAATTTTGTGACCCCGCTGGTCAAGTGCAGCGGCGACCTTCAGGTTGCCGGCCAGGTCAGCGATGGCGTGCGCAGCATGGCTGCCGATCGGGCGCTGTTCAATCAGCACACCAACGGTCCTGGCACCGTCACGCCGAGCCCTCAACAATGACCGACATCAGCACCACCTGGATCTCGAGTACGGGCAATGGCGATTGGTCGATCAGTGGGGGCGCGCTGGCGAGCGGTGATGACCTGACCAGTGCTGTGTTGATCAGTTTATTCACCGACCGCCAGGCCAATGACGACGACGTTCCTCCGGATGGCGGAAATGACCTCCGTGGCTGGTGGGGGGATGCTGGTGAGGACGTCCTGATTGGCTCCAGGCTGTGGCTGCTGGATCGATCAAAACTCACTCCCGCCGTGGTCAACACCGCAAAGATTTACATCGAGGAAGCACTGAAGTGGCTCATTGATGATCAAGTGGCTCTGGGGGTAAGCGTGGCCACCGCCATCGCGAGTAGCAGCCAGTTAAACAGCCTTATCACCATCACGCGTCAGGACGGTTCTGTGGTTCCACTCCAATTCAACTGGGCGTGGAGCCAGGTTTGATTTGTTGCTGGCCGCCGACCCGCCCTGAGCGGGTATTTTTTTGCCTGGAGTTTCCCGCCGATGCCGTATACCAGACCCACGCTCACTGATCTGCGCGCTAATGTTGCCGCCGATATCACCTCAGGCCTGCCGACGGCCGATGGGCTGCTGCGTTTTTCCAACCTGCAGATCACCGGCAAGGCTGTCGCCGGGCTGGCTTATCTCAACTATGGCTACCTCGACTGGATTGCTAAACAGGGCGTGCCCTATACAGCCTCTGGCGAGTACCTCTATGCCTGGGGAGCCATGAAAAATGTCTACCCGAAACCGCCGACGGTTGCGGCGGGTGCCGTTACGTTCCCAGGTACGCCCGGGGTTATAGTTTCTGCAGGCACTCAGGTGGTGCGAAGCGATTCTGAGACGTTCACGACGCAGGCGTCAGCGACTGTCAGCCCTGGGGGAACCCTGGTGGTGGCGGTGGTGGCGGACTTGGCGGGAGAGGCAGGGAATACCCCTGTGGGCGGCCTGATGACCTTGGGCACTTCCGTCACCGGCGTGCAATCCACCGGTGCGGTTACCGCCGTTATCACCGGCGGCGCAGATCAGGAGGAAGACGAGGCATTCTTCGGGCGCATGCTGGCGGCTTACCAGAGCACTCCCAATGGCGGATCTCACAGCGACTATGTGACCTGGGCCGAGAGCGTCTCAGGCGTCACTCGCGCATGGTGCATGCCCAACGGGTTTGGTGCCGGCACCGTGGTGGTGTATTCGATGCTTGATGACGCCAACGCGGCTTATGGTGGCTTTCCCCAAGGCACAAACGGCATCTCCTCGAGCGACAACCGAGCCACTTCTGGAAATCTTGCCGCCGGCGATCAGTTAATCATCGCGAACAGCGTCTACATCCAGCAGCCGGTGACCGCCATGGTCTACCACTGCGCGCCGATTGCTGCGCCGATCGCTTTTACGATCACCGGGCTCACTGGCGCATCAACAGCAATCCGGGCCGCTGTAGCAGCCGCAGTTTCGGGAGTTCTGTTCGACCAAGGCGCACCGCTGGCCGATGGCTCATCTGTCGACATCTCGGATGTGGGCGCAGCCATTTCAGCGATCGCGGGGACACAAGGGTTTGTAATCACGTCCCCTGTGGCAAACATCCCCAACACCCTCGGCCACCTGCCAACGCTTGGCACCATTACTTACGGCTGATTGCCATGTCCAAACCATCATTCACCGACGCCGACTTCACATCTGCGCTGCTTGGCCTGTTGCCCCGCGGGCGCGTTTGGCCGAAAGACTTAAGCAGTGTCCAGGCGCAGGCCGTGTCATGTTTTGCGCCGACGTTCACACGGATAAGCGACTCAGCGTTGAATTTGCTTGAAGACCTGTTCCCCGCATCGACCATCAACTTTTTACCCGAGTGGGAAGCCACGCTTGGGCTTCCCGATCCTTGTGCCGGGATGTCTCCGACCTTTCAGGGGCGCCGGAACCAGGTGGTTGCGCGATTTTCCAGCAGCGGTGGACAGTCCGCTCAGTTCTTCCAGTCGTTCGCCCAGGGCCTTGGCTACACCGTGACCGTTACGCAATACGCCCCGTTTCGTTGCGGGCAAAGCGTCTGCGGGCAGCAATTGGGTGGTGAGGATTGGTTCTTTGCCTGGGCCATCAACAGCCAGCTCAACACCATCAACCACTTTCGGGTCGGCCAGGCAGCCGCTGGTGAACCCCTCACTTCGTGGGGTAACGCAGTGCTCGAGTGTGAGCTGTCGCAGGCCAAGCCCGCGCACACCATTTTGCAGTTCCATTATTCGTGAGGTCATAGATGTTTCAGATCGATAACTCAACGGCCGTGTCGGCTATTCCGGCTCCTACTCCAGCCGGGCCACCTGGATACTTCACCGACGGCAATCCGGCCACCGGGGCTTCGGCGACGATCTTGACCGCCGAATTCATGAATACGCTGATGATGGAGACGTTGAATGTCTTGTCCTCGGCCGGCATAACGCCTGAGAAGGGGCAATACAATCAACTGGCTCTTGCAATCTCCAAAATCGCCGGGTCGAACTCATCCTGGGGGAGTATTGGAAATAAGCCGACAACGATTTTCGGATATGGCATTACAGATGCCTATACAAACTCACAAGTAGACGCCTATCTCGAGAATAAGGCGGACAAGGCAACTACTTTGGCCGGTTATGGCATTACAGATGCCTATACAGCTTCACAAGTGGACGCCTATCTCGAGAAGAAGGCGGACGAGGCAACGACCCTCGCCGGTTACGGTATTTCTGACACCTACACCGCGACGCAAATCAATACGGCCCTGGCGACGAAACTGGACACCAGCGGCGGCCAGATCGATGGATTTGTGGTGATCAACACCGCCGGGCAAAGCGTTTCTACGGCCGGGGTGCGCATCACCAACCCTACCGTCGGGGCTGGCGCGGTGTCGGGCATCAAGTTTGAAACGACGGTCACGGCGACCTCCCTGGTGCATGTCGGGGGGACTTCAGGCGTAGCGGTGCGCGACGCTAGCGGCAACTACGCCAAAGTCGACGCGGGCGACGTCACGTCAAACGGTTCGTTGTGCCACTCGGCGGCAACCTTCCTCAAGCCTGCCAGCGGTATCTGGGTGCAGCTGTCTGGCAGTAGTCCGGTGGTGCCCGCTGGCGGCACTTGGGCGTACTACGTGACGAACTACAACGGGAGCGGCGCCGCCCTGGGTGCCGCGGCGGGTGTTGTTGCCGGAGGCATGGCGGTGGGCAGTTCCAACAGTCAAGGCTTTGCCTGGAGAATTCAGTAATGGATAAGCAGGAAGACGCGGTAACCGAATACGTCGAGCCGGTGGCACCAGCCGCCCAGGTCGGGGACATTCAGCGCCGGAAGGACAACAGCTACACCGTCACGCTCAACGGCTACCCGTTCCATGTCACCGAGCAAGACACGCCTGAGGTGTATCAACAGGTCCTGGCCGACATCGCGGCCGGGGCCAGCGTCACCGACTATGCCGACCCGGTCCCCAGCGATGAGCAGCTAGCGGCCACGGCGCGCGCCTGGCGAGACGGTGAAATTTCGGTGAGTCAGTGGCTTGTCGATCGACATCGCGACCAAGTGGAGGCCGGCGCGGCCACCACGCTGACCGCTGACCAGTTTTCGGCGCTATTGGTTTATCGCCAGGCTTTGCGCGACTGGCCAGCCGTGACTGATTTCCCTGCCGACGCTACCAAGCCGGCCGCTCCGGGCTGGCTGGCCGCCGCCGAGGAAGCTCCTACCTCATCCGCGTGAACCGCACCGCCTACTTAGCAGTGACAACAACAGTGCCTCATCCAGTAGCCGCCTTGAGCGGTTTTTTTATGTCCGGAGAAACCCATGTCAATCACTGAGCAGCAGTTGCTGCCGATCCTCCCGAACGCCGGCCCAGTGCCGGTTTTTTTACGACTGGAGTTTGCCCAATGACCGTTCCAATTCCCCGCGGTATCCGAAATTGCAATCCTGGCAACATCGACTTTAGCCAGGCCAACAACTGGCAGGGCCAGCTCCCGTACGACCCTGCTATTGAGTCGCGCTTCTGTCGCTTCGACTGCGCCGAGAATGGTATTCGCGCCTTGGGCAAGCTGCTGCAGGTCTACTTCAACAAGTACGCTCGGACCACGGTGCGCGCCATCATCACCCCGTATGCGCCCGGGAACGAGAATGATACTGCTGCATACATCGCCACCGTGGCCCAGCGCTGTGGCCTGGGGCCGGATGATCAGATCCCGAGCATCACCGACCCTGTTGTGCTGGGCGTTCTGATTACCAGCATCATCGCGCAGGAGAACGCCGACTACGCCTACCCGGATGCCGTGCTCGCAGAAGGCCTGCGGCGGGCTCGGGTATGACGGCCGTCCATAAGCTGGCCGCGCTGGTGTTGCTGACCCTCGTGCTGATGGCCGGCGCCGCCGCCGTGACCTGGGAGGTGCAGGACTGGCGCTTCGGCAAGCAACTCGCCAAGCAGGACGAACTGCACCAGGACGACCTGACTGCGATCACCAATGCCGCCGCCGCCCAGGCCCGCGCCGAGCAGGACAAACGACTGGCCACCGAGCAGCAATTGGCCGCCTCCGACCAACAACACTCCCTGGAGCTTTCCAATGCTCAACGTAGCCAAGCAACTCTGCGTGATCGCCTTGCCACTTCTGATCTGCGGCTGTCAGTCCTTCTCGACGCCACGGATTCAGCCAGTGGCTGCGACGTGCCTTCCGCCCCCGGCGCCGTCGGCGTGGTTCATGCAGCCCGTAGAGCCCAACTTGACCCAGCGCATGCTCAACGAATTATCGCCATCTCCGACGACGGGGATAACGCCGTGATCGCTCTGCGGGCGTGCCAGGCATATGTCAGGGAAATATTGCGCTAAGCTTTGAATGGGTTTGGAGAGGCGCAAGGAGAGGGCGATGGACTATTACCAGTTGGGGCTGGCAGTGTTGTTTATTTCTGCCTGGGTCTTTGCAGTGTCAATAGTCATCTACTCTATAGCTGAGTAAGGATGCCCTGAATTCGCCATATCTATGCCCATCACCATCCTTAATTTCAGATCAGAAAAATTAGCATGACTTCAATTCATGTGGGAAATGTGGATCAGGGCGGATTCCGGGCTTTGTCAACCTTGCTTCGTGGAAGCTCGCCTAATTTTTCAGCTTGCGCAAAATCGCAAGGCGGCATGTGTCACGAAAATTCTACGCAGAATATCCGAAAATTATTCCAGGCGGTGCCGTGATCTTGCTTCGGGAGTGCCACGGGCACGTCAGGGCTATTGATCAGAATTAAATTCAATGATCCGACCCTCCCCACGTGATCGATTTCCGTAACGGCTTCGTCAACATGGTGGGTGTTCCTGCCGATACGGCCGGACTGCCGCCCATGAAGATCGAGGAGCGTCTCAGGCCAAGAACGGCTTTCGCGGCATTTTCGGAAATTTCCCTGCCGTACGCAGGAAGGTGGACCTCCTAATTTCCCCATAAAAGCAGGAACATCGTGGCGACGGAAGCGGGGCCTGTACTCATGATTCCTTTACGAATTCTCCTGCTTGAGGATCTGACGTTGTGAACAACGTCGTGATCTCAATGTGCGTGGGCGGCTTCTAGAACAGGCAATTCCGTTCTTCCCGAGTAAAGAAGTTGTGTCCCAGATCAGTGCTCCGGCGGCTGTAACAGTCTGCCGAAAGCCTGACGAGGTTTATTTTTGCCAACAAAAAGGAATCGTCCATGCGAGCCCGTCCGTTGTCCTTCGTTCCTGCACTTCAGGCAGACGTATCGCCCATACGAACAGTTTTGCCACACGGCATCCTTCTTTCTCTGCTTGTGGTGAGCCTGATGCTGGCCTTCCCCGGTAGCAGTTATGCCGGTGGCGCTGCGGGAGGGAACACTTCAACCGCTCTTAGTACCGCCGGTGGCACCGCAGGCGCCGGCTATGATGATAGCACCGGCACGACCACTAACAGCGCCGCAAATATCCCCGCTTACACGGGCGGTAACGGTGCCGGTGGCACAGCCGGTGGCGGAGCCGGGGGAACTTCCCCCATCTTTGGCGGTGCCGGCGGCGGTATAGGCACTATCTCAACCTCGCCAGCCAGTCTGATAGGTGCGGTGACTGGCGGCAAGGGGGGCGATGGCACTACTGGTGGTAGCGGTGGCGGTGGCGACGGTGCCGTTCTGTCAGGCAGTGGCACCGTCAACGTCGCCGTCACCGGCGGTGCTGGTGGCAGCGGTCGTGGAGCACTCGGTAGCGGCACCGCCGGTGGCGGTGGCGGTGGCGCCGGCATTGTCTATACACCAACGAATTCAACCTTGACGATTGGGAGTGCCGTGACTGGCGGCGCTGGCGGCGTCGCCGGCGAGGGCATAGCTAAAGCCGTAGGCGTCGTTGGAGGCACCGGAGGCGGCGGTAGCGGTGTTTGGGTAACCTCCAGTGGTATCGTGAACGTAACGACTGGAGTCGTCACAGGCGGTAATGGCGGCAGTCCCGGCACCCCCGACGTGTACAATGGGGGAGGTGGGGCTGGCGTCGTTTTCAGCCGTGCCGACGGTCAACTGGAGGTCGCTGGACAGGTCCTCGGCGGCGCGGCTGACAGTAACGGTGGTGGTACAGGGGGCGCTGGGGTCAACATCATTTCCGGCGGCGTCCAGGTGACCGTCGATAACGGCGGGCTCATTTCCGGGGGCGCAGGAGGACAGGTAGCAGTAACAACGACCACTGGGGGGGCGTTCCTAGCGGGCAAGGGCGGCACGGGCAGCGGGGGCGCTGCAGGTGGGGACCAGAACGCTAGCCTTTCTGCAGGAGTTGGCGGCTCTGGCATCGTTGCCGCAGGCGGCGGCAATATCATCGTCAGCAGCGGTGCCATCAATGGTGGAAACGGCTTTACCGGTCTTGCCAACGCAATCGACTTTAGTGGCAATAACAATGTCCTGGAACTTCATCAAGGCTATAGCTTTAATGGGGATGTGGTAGCGACTGGATTGTCCAACCAATTGGTTCTGGGCGGCGACTCCAGTCCAACGGCGAGCTTCGACGTGTCCCGCATCGGGGCGGCGCTCGGTAGTAACACTACCGCGTATACGGGATTCAGCAATTTCCAGAAAGCAGGTGCCAGCACCTGGACGCTGGCGGGGACCACGACCGCAGTGACGCCCTGGACAGTATCAGGCGGCACGCTGTCGGTCTCAAGCGACGGCGCGTTGGGTGACGCCTCCGGCGTATTGACGCTGGACGGCGGCACTTTACAGAACACCGCCACGTTCACCACCGCCCGAAATGTCGCGCTGACCTCCAACGGCGGAACCCTGGAAACCGCCGGCGCCGACCTGACACTATCGGGTGTGATGTCGGGGCAGGGCGGATTGATCAAGGCGGGAGACGGCAGCCTCATTTTGACCGGCGAGAACACCTACACCGGTGGCACTTCCATTACCCAGGGCACTGTGCAAATAGGTGATGGTGAAACGACCGGCAGCCTCCTGGGCGACGTTCAAACCAGCGCCGGCACCACACTGGCGTTTGATCGCAGCAACCCCTACGCATTCGGCGGCGTGATCTCGGGCGCTGGCGCACTGAGCCAGATCGGTAGCGGTACGCTGAGCCTGACCGGCGACAGCAGCGCATTCACGGGCACGAGCGATGTGGCCAACGGCACCCTGGAGGTCGACGGCAAGCTGGGCGGCAGCTTGACGGTGGAAAACGGCGCGACCCTGGCCGGCACCGGCACGGTCGGTACGACCACCCTGGCCAGCGGCGCGATTCTGGCGCCCGGCAACAGCGCCACGCCTGTGGGCACCCTGAACGTAAATGGCAACCTGACCTTCGCGCCCGGCTCGACCTATCAGGTGCAGATCCCGCCCGGCAGCACCACCAGCAGCCTGGTAAACGTCACCGGTACGGCCAACCTGGCAGGCTCGGTGGTGCATATCGGCGAGAACGGCAATTACGCCGGGTCCAGCACCTACACCATCCTGACAGCCGACCAGTTGAACGGCACTTTTGATTCGGTATCGAGCAACCTGGCCTTCCTCACGCCTGCGTTGTTCTATGACGCCCATGACGTGATGCTGCGCCTGCAAATGAAGGAAAACTTTGCCGACGCCGCCGTCACCCGCAACCAGCGCGCCGTGGCCAACGCGCTGCAAAGCCTGCCGGTGGACAGTGCGCTTTATAACCACATCCTGAACCTGCCCAACGGTGCACCGCAGGCGGCGTTCAACGCCTTGTCGGGCGAGTCGCACGCCAGCACGGCCTCCGTGCTGCAGGGCGTCACGGACAATGTCATCAGCCTGCCCATGGCTCATCTGCGGGCCCATCTGGAGGCGAACGAGGCGCCCAATGCGGAACCGGTCTGGGCCCAGTTATTCGGCAACTGGCATACGTTGGGCGGCAACAGCAACGCGGCCAAGGTCGAGCAGTCGGACGGAGGCGTGTTCGTCGGCGCGGACCGGCCAATCGCCAACGGTTGGCAGTTGGGTGGTGCGCTGGGTTATACCGACAGCCACAGCACGGTCAGTGATCGCGCATCCAAATTCGATATTGATAGCTACAGCGCCACCGCTTACGGCGGCAAGGCGTTTGACGCCGGTCCCGGCAAGATCAAGGTGACGGCCGGCGCGGCCTATACCTGGAGCGATATCCGCAGTCGGCGTGACGTCAGCGGGGCCGGGCTGGACCAGACGTTGAAGTCGACCTCCGGCGCCAGCACCGGCCAAGTGTTTACCGAGTTGGGCTACGCATTGCCGTTGAACGCCCGCGCCACGATCGAACCGTTTGCCGGCGCTGCGTTCAGCGACCAACGCCTGCGCGGCTTCTCGGAATCGGGTGGTTTTGCTGCACTGGACGGCGAACGCAACACCAACGATGTGACCACCACCACGCTGGGCCTGCACGCACAGATGGCCTTCACCGCCCTGCAACTGCAAGCCCACCTGCACGGCACTGTGGGCGTGCGCCATGCCTTCGGTGATGTAACGCCCGAGACGACGATGGCGTTCGAGGGCAGCCAGCCGTTTACCGTCGCGGGCGCCCCCATCGCACGCAATGCGGGCGTCACGGAACTGGGTGCGGATGTCACCGTGAGCAAAAACACCACGGTGGGCATCAGCTACAGCGGCCAGTTTGGTGCGGGCTACCGGCAGAACTCGGGCAACGTCAACACCAATTGGCGATTTTGAGGCTGGTAGCTTTATGTTCTACCGCGCGGTGGCAGTGCTGCCGTGCGGGTCTTTGGATTTGCAGCATCACGGGCTGGTTACCAACTCGACTACCCATATTCAGATAACAGCATTGTAGATGAGAGGGGTTTATGCCAACGAAGGAGCGGTCATTTTCGATTAAGGATCTGATCACAGCGCTATTGCGTGATCAGAATATCCACACCGGCTCTTGGGGGCTGAATATTCATTTCCTGGCAAGCGGCGCCAACGTTAAGCAGGCGGACGGTGCTGCGCTGCCAGGTCTAACGGTCGCGGTCTCAGGGCTTACGCTTGTTCCGACGGCGCACGGGGAAGATGGCAGTCTCGATGCTTCATTGGTAAATCCGGAGAGAAAGAATCGAGTCCGATCGCGGGCGAAACTGAAGGCAGTGCATTAAGCGCTGGAAGAAGCAAGAAGCCCGACGCTGCGGGCAGGTTGAAGGCCGATCTCGAAATGAAGTCGCGATCGCCACTCAGCCATCCGTGTTATTCCGCAGCCCGCTTTATTCGACCGATCTTCACCTCATCCGCGTAACCCACCAGCCTGTCCGCTTCCTCATATAGCGTTCCCACCAATCCCATCAACGCAATGGCGTCGGCATTGCTGAGCTTTTCCGCAAGTTTTCCGAGGTCGACACAGGACTGGTCAAGGTTTGAGGCGATCGCCTTGAGGTCACGGCGCAGCTGCTGGTTGGGTTTGGTGAGGGACATGGAGATGCCTTAGGTATTTGCCCGTCGAATAGTGAGTATGGTCGGAAAATAGAGAAGAGCTCAATATTGCGGTGCACTGCGGGGTTCCCCCTAAGGTCAGTCGGGCGCCATGAGCACGGCCAGGGTCAGCTTGATGAACTCTTCGTTTTCGTCGATGGTGTGCAGCGCACCGCGCACGTTTTCAGCCACATCAGCGGAGCCACGCTGCTCGACCCAATTCGATAGCTCCATGATGGAAGCCTCAAGGGCCAACTGGTTTTCGTACAGCTTGGAGAGCAGGGAAGGGAGCAGGTCTGAGTTGGGCATCGGCGTTCCTCTGGTGGAGTGAACAGCTTAGCAGTCGATGTTCTTTAGGTAGCTTGTGTTCGGTCGGCAGGACGCCGGGGAGGTGGTAAAATACCGGTTGCGGTCTAGAGCAGATAACCCCAGCGGCGAGAAAATAGTACAGCGAGTAGTACATTTGGTCGGACGATTCGGATAAACGACCAATAAAAGCTGGCATTTTTTACCTTAATTAGATTCCGGCTTCGGGCACCATCATATTCAAGAGTTTGCGGGGTTTTAGGACTTGGCTGGCTCTTTGTTTTTTTTCAGCAATATTCTTCTCCTTTCCGCAATTCACTTCGTCGGCGTAACTTTTTTGCCGATGCATTTGCGGATGTAGTTCTCTGTCATCACCACGGTTGTGTGCCCAAGCTGATTTCTGGCTTGCAGAATATCCCCGCTTGATTCCGCCTTATCGGTACCAGCCTTTGCGCGCAGGTCCCTCATTTGAAAGTCTGTCTTTTTAACGCCGGCAGCTTCTCTCGCAGCATCAAATCTCCCCCGTAACATACTGCTGGTCATGGGCTGCCCGTTGTCCATAACGATGAGTTTGCTGGACCGGATTTTATGACTGTCTTTCCTGGCCAGTATTCGGTCGATAACAACCTTCAACTCCCCAGCGATCTCAATTCGTCGCTGGCTTTGGTTTGTCCTTGCTGCACAGCCAGGCGATCTTCCCTGATATCGCGCTCATCCATTTTGAGGGTTTCAGCGATACGCTGACCTGTCAGGTAGAACAGATCAAGCGCGTCGTTTAGCGGCTGGTCTGCGTGCAAATACACCATCGCGAGCATTTCATCTTCGACGTAGATGTCACGTCCGCTTTCCTTATTGCCTTTGACACCGGCGCAGGGATTGGCCAAGGACGTGTAGCCGCTGGTTCCAGATCGAGCTGAGCAACGCTTTCTCGCGATTTGCACGAACAGGTGCGGTCTTTCCTAGATGTCTCAAGTATTGGGCAACGTGCTGGGGCTCAATAGCTTCCAGCGGGGCAGACGGTGTGCCGCATTTCCTGCTCGCCCAGTTCCTGCCGCTTCTCGGCAAGCTTGGCTGCGCGTTCCTTCTGTTCGGCAGCCATGGCCTACCTCTTTTACTCCGCTGGCCGGCAGTGCGAGCCAGGTTTGTCGTTTGCGTTGCTGGGTGCGGGCTATGCGGCGCATTTAGTTCGCCCCGGCTTTGCCTTTGGGTAATTCACCTGTATTCGTCAACACTCATTCCTCCCGCTGGTTACCGATGGGCGCCGGGGAGGAGTGCTGACGGGTAGAGGTGGGGGTGGGCTAATAGACAGGGCGGACAGTTCAAAGGACTGGCTCTGAACCGAGCGGCCGATGACGCTTGTTCAAAACGCACGATAGAGTTCTGAGGTAGTGGGCTATGAAGATATTTGTGTCTGAGGCACTGCCTTGCTTTGATACGGGGTGCGATGAGGCTAATTGCTGGGGAATTTGTTCGATGCTTCCGTTGGTTTCAGATGCAGCGAAAACTGTAGTCTGTGCCTATCGACAGTGAAGCCTTGGAGAGACATTCTCGGCGAGTACCCGAATGTACCCGTCATTGTAGAACGACATCCTGATGCTCTTCGGCGGAGGCGGCTAGCACACATTCGAGTACCTGGAAGACATCGAGTCCGATGCTCGACACAAAGTAGTTGCCAAGGCTCGTGATGTGCGCAGAGATGTCATTGCCCCAGGGTGGTATGGACTGACGATTCTCGATGTCCCAGACGACAGAAGAGGGGGGTAAGTCGTCCAGCGTGGCTTTCGCCAGCCTTAGTTCGGCCAGTGCAGGCAAGGCATTCATATGAGGAAGGCGCCCCTGGTAGAGTTCATTCATCAGATGTGGCAGACGGGAGCCCCAACCGTTAGGTTCACAATGCACGCTGATCGTTGAGAAAAAAGAATGCACGAACGACGGAGCACCAAACTCTTCCGTGATTGACCCTACCGTTACTTCGACTGTCATTTGCACTCTTCCCAAAGTGGCGTTGCCGCCTATGTGATTAGTATCGAGCGAATTTCCCCTGAAATTACTGCTCGTGGCTGCATTAAGCCGCCGGAAACTGAGAATAGCGGGTTCCTCTGGATTTGAATCCAGGGATTTGGCGTATCAGAGGCTTTCAGAGATCGTGGTCTCGTCCGCATCGGAGTGTGAACTGCATGACCTTTGTCTGCCTTTGCTCTTGCACTGGCTGGCGGTACTCAGTTCACACCCCGATGCGGCCTGCGATTCGGCACGCAGGTAACCGGGCAGTTAATGACAGGCTGTCGTGGCGTTAGTTGTTCAGTCGAGGTTTCGAATGGCGATGCTGCAGTTCAGCAAAACCGACGGCACCGAAACACAGGCGCTCAAAGAAGCGAACATATTCTGCGAATCCCAAGGCCGAGAAATCCTGCTTGATCACATGCAGGCAAGTGAGTGCGCATTCCACGGCGGCTGCGGTGAGGCAGAGATTTATTTCTTTTGCCTGGTCAAGGATGATCCGCAATTGAAACGCCAAAAATACAGCCCGGATCCCACACAAAAGATTGAAATCGATCAGCGCTGATCAGCTAGGTCTGTTTGGTCCAGCAGCTTAGGCTGGGCTACAGTCCCGCCAAACCAAAGAGGGAACGACATGCAGATTTTTGGACGGGACGTCCCAACCCCAGAGGATATCTGGCAACTCTACAGCCAGATTATCCAGTCCCCGGAACTCTGGAGGGCCGGAGAGTTCAAGGACGCGGCGGCCAAGGTTGGCCTTCGTAAGGTTGCCTCTCGGCAAGGCTACTTCAGCTTTTCCGGGAAGAAGCATATGACTGGAAACGCCATTATCGTCGGTGATTTCATTGAGGAGATACGGCTGTTCATCGGACGTGAACCGAAAGACCTCACCGAAATACTCTACCAAGAGGATCGCGGAAAGATCGCTCAGCTCGCATGGGAATACTCCGCTCTTTTCAGACAGGAACTCGGGGAAGCGAGAGTTGCGCACGATAACAACATCTTTGAATACAACGATCACCGCGTTCGCGTGCTATCGAGCGGTTGCGTCTGGGTCGTAATCTCCAACCTGTCAGTCATCAGGCAATTACCAAATGATTGGTGGCTACAACCCACAACATAGTTACTTCCCAGGTGCCATACGAGACGATCCGTCTAATGGGGCAGATGAGTTGCTTTGCAAGAACCTGGGTGTTCGTTCAGCCAATGAGCCCTCAGCACAGCATGGCCTTGGAACCCCGGTCGGCGTTTGGCTTTGTGCGTCTTTTTCCAGATGCTAAAGTCCCGCCAAAATGGAGAGGAAACGATATGCGGATTTTGATGGCAGGGATGACATTGGCTGTGCTGACACTGTCCACTCATGTGGCTTTGGCGGCGACGCCATCCGATGAGACTCTCAGCTACTGTAAAACTCTTTCTGAAATGGCCGGATCAATCATGAAGAATCGTCAGGACGAAATGCCCATGGCCGAAATGATGAAGGTCATCGCAGGAGGAGAACCCGACCTTGCTGAGCTAGGGGCAGTGATCACCAAAGATGCGTACAGCACATCGGCATTCCGTACCGCAGAAGACCAAAAAATCGCAGTAAGCGAATTTAAAGAAAAGTGGTTTTCGTTATGCGTGAAGGTAAGAAATAAAAGACAGCTCTAATTTTATTACGAAGATCAAGCCTGATTGCGGTCTTTACCTCTTTGTTGGCTCCGCTGGCGGGGTGCATGGCGCCGACGATGAATAAGGCTCGCCAGGAAGGACCGTACAGAGTGCTGACTTCGCAGAAGTCCGACGCCGCGCTGGCCAAATGCGTTCATTACGAATGGCAGAACCAGCCAATCTTCGGCGGCACGCCGGGGGCCACCCTTCAGCCAGGGCGCGACACCGGATATACGGTGTTCACCGAGGGCTCCCAGTACTTCGTTGATATCCAGCCTAAGGGCTCAGGCTCCGAGGCGAAATACTATGTGGTGGTCGGTAACTGGATCGCCAATAAAAGGCTTACCGCGCTGCAAGGCTGCCTGTAGCGGCGCACCAAACTGTTTAAGGCTCGCTTCGGCGGGCCTTTTTATTGCCCGGAGAAAAAGCATATGGCGGCACTTGCTAACAATTATCAACCTATGACAACGATTCTGCTCTATGGCCAGCTCCGGCAGTTTGGCCGGTCTTTCGTAAGCGTCCGCCGGGCCCCTAATTGCTGATCAGCCCTTCACCTGCTTCTTCAACCATTGATTAGTCCAATCGCAGTCAAAGGCAGTCGGATCAAACTCATCATCCCCAGTGCTTCGTTTTCATGACTCTCTCCATTCGTTGGGTCACCTGTATTCGTCAACACTCTGACCTCCATCTGGTTCCCTGTCGGTGAGCAGTTCGCGAAAGCGCAGAAACCAGAAGACCAGCGCTACAACACACAAGCGCCCGCAGTTTTATAGGCTTCACACCAGACTATCTTCAGCGACTCACGGCATTGAGCGTCATATTTTGTTCTGAATTTCGCAATTTTCTCTGGGGTCATTTCTCCTGATATTTCGGCTCGAAACTCATCCACTTTTTCCCAAATCACACGCCTGTTTTCTGGCGTATCTCCGATATGCCTCACAAAGGCATAGGAGGCTAGCGAGGATTGTTGTTCGCTTACATCTGGCTGGCTGCCAGATATCGAAAGCACCTCGTAGTAGGCGGCACAATGGATGTCCTCCTCGTTGGATGCCTGTGCGATAGCACTGAAAAAAACACCCCAACACAGGATTGCAATCAGTCGTGCAGTTTTTTTCCACTTCTCGATGTCCACTTACCGGCTTCCCCCTGGAGTTGAGAGCGAACTTTACCAATTATGGCGTATTGACACTACTTTCGGACTGGCCTCACACGCTCAATTCCCAGGCAAAGAAAAGCCCGCGACGGGGGGCAGGCTTAAAGGTGTTCGCCAGGCATTGGTGACAGGCCCAGATGATGAATTTGACGAGCAGGTAACCAACAGAAATTTTTTGCACGCCCCCACCATTACCGGCAGACTGATCGAAATCATTTGCACCATTCCGAAGAGGAATAATATGGATCGGCTGGCGGCGATGGAAACCTTTGTCTCTGTGTTGGAGACAGGTTCTTTTTCGGCAGCGGCCAGGCGTTTGAGCGTCGGGCAGCCTGCTGTTTCAAAGCACATCTCTCAGCTTGAAGAACACCTGGGTGTTCGCCTGCTCAGCCGCTCGACGCGCGGGTTGTCGGCCACCGAGGCGGGCGCTCTGTTCTTTGAGCACGCCAAAAAGATCATCGAGAGTTCAAACAATGCCGAGCTCGCCACGCGCGGAGCGGCGGCCGGGTTGGCGGGAACCTTGCGCGTCTCTACGACGGTGACGTTTGCCAGGCTGTACATTCTTCCCCACTTGGGTGGCTTCCTGGACATGCACCCTTTGCTTGATGTGGATGTGCGGCTCGATGACCGGTCAATGAACCTCATTGAAGAAGGCACCGATGTCGCGTTGCGGATGGGCACCCTCAGTGATTCGGGCTTCACGGCCAGAAAGATCGCCAAGTGCCAGCGACGGGTTGTCGCGACGCCGGCTTATTTCGAACGGTACGGCATACCCGAGTCGCCCGCAGACCTGGTCAATCACGAGGCGGTGATTTATGTGATCGGCGAAGGTGGGGCTTCATGGGTATTCAAGAAAGGCACCACTGAGCAGCCCGTTACCCTGAACGGTCGGGTTCGGGTGAATGCTGCCGAAGGCGTGCGCGCAACGGTATTGTCAAACCGCAGCCTGACGGTCTCATCGCACTGGGTCTTCGGACCTGAATTGGCGAGCGGCGAGGTGGTGGCGGTGCTGCAAGATTGGGAGTTGCCGCCAATGGACCTATGGGCGATTTTCCCGAACGGACGCATGGCGAGCGCCAAGGCCCGCGCGTTTGTCGACTATGTTGAGCGGTTGCTGGAAAACGAGAGCAATTAACCGACAGAGGCCGGCGATGCTCTCTATTCGATGACCCCAGGCGCTCGACTAGTCGGTTGCTGCGATCACCTGGGCGAGCTGCATGTCAGACATGAGCGGCGAGCCATAGGCCGATCGGTAGTGCCGCGAGGCTTGCTCAAACTCTGCACCGCGGATCTCCCCGTCAGAACCGATGAAGGCCAAGGCATCGCGCTTGGCTGACTTGAAAAGGTCAGGAATGCTTGAGGTGGCCGCAGTGGCCCCCGAGATAATCACCGCCGGAACGATGGTGGTGATCATCAGTGCCCCCTGGAACGGGTTGTTGTTTTCGGCTGCAATGGCCTGAGTGCCAATCAACGCCATAAAGGCGATTGCCAGCGTCTTCCATCAGTCGATGCTTCCATTGCGATCAGGGGGCGCCACTCTGGCAGAGTAGGGGGGTCACAGTTTCATCTTGAAGCCGGTATGGCTCGGCAAGAATCCCAACGACTCATAAAACCGGTGCGCATCCGGCCGGGTACGATCACAGGTCAGCTGGATCAGCACGCAGTCGCGCCGGCGTGCTTGTTCAAACGACCATTCGAAGAGACGCCGACCCAATCCGCTTCCACGCATGCGCTCGTGCATGCGTACGGCCTCGATTTGAGCTCTCCATGAGCCCAGGTGAGAGATATTGGGTATGAAAGACAGTTGCAGTGTGCCAACCACCTCTTCATCTGCCACGGCGACAACCAGAAACTGGTTGGGGTCTGCGTCGATGGCCTCGAACGCTCGTAGGTAGGCGCTCTGCAATGGAAGGCGACTATCCTCTCGAGTCGCACCTAAGGCGTCATTTGCCAGCAGCGAAACAATGGAAGGCAAGTCGTCGACAGTGGCACGTCGCAGGGTCAGGTTCGTCACAACGTTTTCCTTGGGTGTCGTGGTAAAAGAGTCACTCGGGCAACGACGTGCCCATTCAACATCACCTTTATCCACGGAGCAGCGAACCCATGTCAAACACGGCTGGCATGTTTACCCGTCAGTACTTTCACGGTACCCGCGCCCAGCTGGAG
This sequence comes from Pseudomonas sp. IPO3778, assembly GCF_013386825.1. Lineage (GTDB taxonomy): Bacteria > Pseudomonadota > Gammaproteobacteria > Pseudomonadales > Pseudomonadaceae > Aquipseudomonas. Next base: position 31,086 of record NZ_JACARC010000008.1, on the reverse strand, counting down.
CCGGGCGAGATGATCCGCGTCGGCTACCCGTCCAACTTCACCGCCGGTACACCGCTGTCCTGGGTGTATTTCACGGGGACGCTGGATGCCGCCATCTGGGGGGCTGAGCTGGCGCTGGGCAGTGAGCGGGAACGGATTTATGTCGTGGAACCCACGGGCCCCATCATGGATGACCCCAACGTGACGGATAAGAAGTTTCCCGGCAACCCCACGCTGTCTTACCGTTCCACCGATCCGTTGCGGGTCGTGGCCGAAGTGACGAAGTGGGAAGGGCATTCGCCTGAGCGCTTGCAACAGATGAAAGACAACCTCGCCCGTATGAAGGCGCAGGGCCTCGATGTGATCATCGACTGAGGGAACCGAAGGGCGGGCAACCGCCTTTTGCGTATAGGGGCAAGAACAGTGGGGCGCCCCGTATTCCAATCCAGAATAAAAGTTAGTCCAGGCTGCCGCCTACAGGTGGCTCACCGCCTTCTTTAATCTGCCTGCTTCGACGCCAACCAGTTCGCACAGCCAGATTTACAGAAGGACATATCGATGCACAGAGTATTCCGGAAGGTCATCCTGTTCTCAGCACTTTCCCTGTTCGCAGGGGCGGTGCTTGCGCAATCTGACGACAAAACCGCATCACGCCCGAACGAAGTCACCATGGTCGATATTCCGACAAGTTCAGCCCACAAGATCACTGTCGAGCGTCGCGGCCAGATTGTATTGATTGGTATCAACCGGCCCTATATTCAGAACCGGCTTGATCCGGAAGCGTACCTGGCCCTCGCCAAGGCCTATTACGATTACGACCATGATCCGTCCCTGCGTGCCGCTGTGTTGTTCGGACACGGCGACAACTTCTCCCAAGGCCTGGACGTTGAGGGCTTCAAGGCCGTTGCCGCTTCCGGCGGAGCTACCCTCGGTGACGGGCTGATTGACCCCCTCGGCAAGAAAATGCCGGGCCTCAGCAAACCGCTGATCGTCGCGGTCCACGGCGACACGTGGAATATGGCGCATGAGCTGTTTCTGGTCGCCGACATCCGCGTCGCAGCGAACAACACCAACTTCGGCCAGGACGAAAATACCCATGGCCGTTTCCCGGGCGGTGGCTCGACCGTACGATTCGTGCGAGAAGCCGGTTGGGGCAACGCAATGCGCTACATGCTGACGGGGGATCATTGGACCGCCCGTGAGGCCTATCGCATGGGCACGGTCCAGGAGATTCCCGATCCACAGTCAGCCCTCGACAAAGCGATCGAACTGGCGAACAAAATCGCCGCCAATGGACCTTTAGGGATCAAGGCAACGCTGGTATCTGCCCATCGGGTTATCGACCCGGTGCAAACCGATGCGCTGTCCGGGTTGGATGCACAACGGGCCACGCTCTATAAATCAAAGGACTTTCAGGAAGGGCGCAAGGCCGAAGCTGAAGGGCGCCCAGCGGTCTATCAAGGCAATTAGACCGGCATCGGCAGCGCCCGGTAAGGTCGCCTGAACGGCTGCAGCAGATGAAGGACAACCGCGCCCATAGGAAGGCGCGGGGTACTCATGTCATCATCGACTGAAACCTTTCCAGCAGGTACTCCCATGCAAAACTCCCCTCCCGAAGGCTTGCCCCGCTATCGCATTCTCACCGGCAAGGACGACGCGTCCTTCTGTCACCGGGTATCTGAAGCCCTTGCGTTGGGTTACGAACTTTACGGTTCGCCAGCGGCCACCTTCAACGGCGAATACGTGGTGGTGGCGCAGGCAGTGCTTTGGAACCCTGGCAAATAACCCGCCGGCGCACCGCACCACGCCGGTGCGCCGCACCATCTGAACGCGTAAACCCCCGCACCTGCCGTCAATTGCACGGTCGTCACAGCCCCTCCATCCGCCGCCCGCTGATCCAAGCGAATCAAAGAATGAATCAGCCCAATCGAATTCGGGTGGCAGCCGACTGAGCCCGTGCCATCTGTGCCGAAACACGCCCGGCGAATACTGGTTCATTTGAATCAGTCGATTTTTTTATGGCACAGCTGTTGCAAATTCACCTGCATCTTCCGCCTTCATTCGTGGTTATGCCGATGGACCGTGACCGTCTTTGCGCCCACCTGAAACAGCAGTTCGATACGTTCCCCCGGCAGGAACGTGCGGCAGCCAGTTTCATCCTGGATAACCCGCACGAAGTCGCGGTGATGTCCATGCGTGATCTGGCACGCCTGGCCAATGTGCCGCCTTCGACCATGACCCGCCTGGCCAAGCGCGTGGGCATGGCCGGCTATGACGAGCTGCGGGAAGTGTTCATCGATTCATTGCGCGGGCATAACAGTGCTTATGGTTCCCGGGCCCACGACCTGGTGGAACTCAAGCAACGCGTCGGCGCGCACCGGGTGATTGAGGACATGGCCAACAACGCCATCGAACAGATCCAGCTGATGTGCAGCCAGGACAACCTCGAATCGATTTCCCGCGCGGTGGCGCTGCTGGCGGGGGCCCGCCAGGTCTATTGTCTGGGCATGCGCTCGTCGTTCGGCGTGGCGTTTCAGTTCTCCCACGTGGCCTCGTATTTCGCAAAGAACGTGCGCCTGGTGGAAGGCGCCGGCGAGAGCGGCGTGATGTCGATCATCAACCAGACCAGCCCGAAGGATGTCGCACTGGTGTGCAGCCTGCCGCGCTATTCCCGGCGCCTGATCACCTTGACCAATTACCTGCACCAGCAGGGTGTGCGCGTCATCGCCATCACCGACAGCGTCACGTCGCCCACCGCGCGGTTGGCGGCGGCAACCATCATTGTGAAAAACCAGACCCCGTCCTTCTACGACACCATCGTCCCGGCCATGTTGGTCAGCGAAATCCTGGTGGCGTTGATGTCGGCCAGCTCCAGCCAGAACACCGAAGCCTCGGTCACCCACACCGAAGAACAGCTGCTGAGCCTCGGCGAGTGGTGGGACCTTGGGTGAACGGTCGATCGCCTTAACCTGCCGCTGTTTTCGAATCCTGAGCCGTTTAATCCTTGGAGCACCCGCATGAACCTGAACCCGCGCCAGCCGTTTAAGACAACCCTCCTCGTGACCGCCCTCTGCGCTGTGTTTTCCAGCCCGTTTGTGCAGGCCGGGGATGCGCTCAAGCACATTCTTGACAGCAAAGAGCTGCGGGTGGCCGTGCCGGTGGACTACCCGCCGTACGGTTACGTGGGCCCCGACATGATGCCCCAGGGCCTGGACATCGACGTGGCCAACCTGATGGCGAACAAGCTGGGGGTGAAGCTTGAGCTGGTGCCGGTGACGGCGCCGAACCGGGTGGCCTACATCCAGTCAGGCAAGGCCGACTTCACGATCTCGTCCCTCGGCAAGACCCCCGAGCGCGAGAAGGTAATCGACTACAGCATCGCCTATTCGCCGTTCTTCGACGCGGTGTTTGGGGCCACGGGGTTACCGGTCAAATCCCTGGCCGACATGGCCGGCAAGTCAGTGTCGGTGACCCGCGGCTCGATGCAGGACCGTGAGCTGACCGACACCGCGCCACTGGCCGTGGCCAAGCGTTTCGAGGACAACAACAGCACCATTTCCGCGTTCATGTCGGGCCAGACCCAAATGGTTGCCATCGGCACCACCGTCGCGGCCTCCCTCAAGCAGAAAAACCCGAACCTGGATATCGCCCTCAAGGTGGTGCTGTCCAACTCGCCGAACTACATCGGCATGAACAAGGATCAGCCTGAGCTGCGGGCCAAGGTCAACGAGATCATTCGGGCGGCCAAGGCGGACGGGACGCTGGACGCGATTTCACAAAAATGGCTGGGCGCCCCGGCCGGTGAGCTTCCAGAGTAACCATGAGCGACCTTACCCCAACCCTCGTTGCGCTCTCGCGCTGGAGCTCGACCGTGCGCCTTGCGCAAGTGCCGCCTGCGGTGCGGCACGCGGCCAAGCGCTGCCTGATCGATACCCTGGGGGTCACGCTGGCGGGCAGTCACAGTGATGTGGCGACCCAGGCGCGAACCATCAGCCTCGCCGTCAGCGCCGCCGGTCATTCAGGGTTGCCGGGGCATGTCCAACGCCTCAGCGCGCCGGCAGCGGCCTTCGTCAACGCGACGGCCGGGCACGCGCTGGATTTTGACGACAACTGCTACCCGGGCGTGGTCCATGGTTCGGTGGTGATCCTGCCGGCGGCCCTGGCCGTGGCGCAGATGCGCGACCTGGATGGCGCGGCGCTGTTGACGGCGTTTGTGGTGGGGGCGGAGTGTGAATACGCGCTGGCCAAGGCGTTGACGGGGCAGCTCTATGAGCGCCGCTGGTGGACCACCGGGTTGCTCGGTGTGGTGGGCGCCTGCGCCGCGGCGTGCCACGCCCTCGGGCTCGATGCCGAACGTACCGCCTCGGCGCTGGGGATTGCCCTGTGCACCACGGCCGCCATGAAAGCCGGTTTCGGCACCGACGCCAAGGCCCTGATGGCCGGGCGTACCAGCGAGGCCGGCGTAATGGCCGCGTTGCTGGCGGAGCAGGGCAGTCGCGGGCCGGTGGACCTCGTCGAACATGCCAATGGCCTGGCGGCGATGTTCAACGCGGGCGTGCTCAAGGCGCTGCCACTGCCCGGTGTTCACTGGAGCCTGCTGGACCCGGGCGTCGACATAAAACGCCTCCCGCTGTGCCTGTCATCCCATGCCGCGGTGGATGCGTTAAAGGACATGCTCGAGAGCGGCGCGGTCGCGGTCACGGAGATTGCCGACATCCTCTGCGACGTCCCGCCCATCGTGATCCAGAACCTGACCCACGCCTTGCCCACCCAGCGCCAGCAAGCGCAATTCAGCATGCCCTTCGCCATGGCCGGCACGTGCCTGCTGGGAGACATCACCCTCGCCGCGCTGACGCCGCAAACCATCAACCGCCCGGACATGCAGCGCCTGATGCAGCGGGTGCGCATGCACAGTAGCGAACGCTGGAACACCGCACTGATGGAACAAGCCCCTGAAGGCGCATGGGTCAAGGTGGTGCGCACTGACGGCAGCTGCGTCGAACGGTTCTGCGCAAGGCCCCTCGGCTCGGCGGCCAACCCGCTGTCCCAGGCGCAACTGCGGGACAAGTTCATGGCCTGCGCCACCCTGGCAATGCCCGCCGCGCAAGCCCAGGCACTGCTTGAACACCTGGAACAGCTGGAGCGTATCCCCCGGGTACGCCACCTTCTGCCTGACTCACATGCGCTGGAGCAGAGCGACTCATGACACTGGATTTTTCTGTGGTACTGACCCAATGGCCGCTGTTGCTCAACGGGTTGCTGTTGACGGTGTGCCTCACGCTGTTGTCCGCGGTGTTCGGCACGGCCCTGGGTATCGCCTGCGGCGTGGTGCGCAGCAAAGGCCCCGGCTGGGCGCGCTGGACCGTGGGGCTGTACGTCGAGCTGATCCGCAATACCCCGTTCATCATTCAGTTGTTCTTCATCTTCTTCGGGCTGCCGGCCCTGGGGCTGAAAATGACGGCACTGGCCGCCGCGATCCTGGCCAACGTGATCAACCTGGCGGCCTATGTCAGCGAAATTGCCCGCTCGGGCATCGAGGCCACGCCCGATGGGCAAATCGAAGCGGCGCAAAGCCTGGCGCTGGACCGCTGGCAGATTTTTTCCAGGGTGATCCTGCCACCGGCGCTCAAGCGGGTGTGGCCGGCACTGGTGGGCCAAATGGTCATCATCATGCTCGGCTCGGCCGTGTGCAGCCAGATCTCCACCGAAGAGCTGACCTACGCCGCCAACCAGATCGCCAGCAACTCGTTCCGTAATTTCGAAACCTACATCGTGGTGGCGGGCTTGTACCTGCTGCTGGCCATCGCCTTGCGCCGCCTGCTGAACTGGGTCGGCCCGCGTTTTATCTTCGGTCGCTGAGGGAAAACCCATGTTCGAATTCACCGCCTGGGATATCGCCCGCAACCTGTTATTGGCCATGCGCTGGACCATTGGCCTGTCGCTGATCGCGTTTATCGGCGGGGGCTTGGTTGGGGCGCTGCTGGTGGTCATGCGCCTGACCGGCAACCGCCTGGTGCGCGGGCTGGTGATGCTGTACGTGCAGTTGTTCCAGGGCACGCCGCTGCTGTTGCAATTGTTCCTGGTGTATTTCGGCCTGGCCATGTTCGGTGTCAGAACCACGCCGTTGGTGGCCGCGTCGGTGTGCCTGACCCTGTACGCCAGCGCCTACCTCACCGAGATCTGGCGGGGCAGCGTCGAGTCCGTGCACCTCGGCCAATGGGAAGCCTCCGCCAGCCTGGCGCTGAGCTTCAGCGAGCAGATGCGCTACGTGATTCTGCCCCAGGCGATGCGCGCCGGCATTGCGCCCACCGTCGGCTTCATGGTGCAGGTGGTCAAGGCGACGGCGCTGACCTCGGTCATCGGGTTTGTCGAAATGACCCGCGCCGGCCAGATCATCACCAATGCCACGTTCCAACCCTTTCTTATCTATGGCTCGGTCGCGCTGATGTACTTCGCGCTGTGCTTTCCGCTGTCGTGGTACAGCCGCGTACTTGAACAGAAACTTCGCCGATAGGGGCTTGCCGATATGAATCCGTCCCACACCCATGACCCCAGGGCCGAGTTTGCCTTGGTGGATATCCGCGGCCTGCGCAAACGCTTTGGCAGCAACGAAGTGCTCAAGGGCGTCGACCTGCAGATCGCCCGCAAGGAAGTGGTTTGCATCATCGGCAAGAGCGGCTCGGGCAAAAGCACGCTGCTGCGTTGCCTGAACGGCCTTGAAGCCTTCCAGGAAGGCAGCGTGGTGGTCGATGGCCAACCGATCCGCCACGACGACCGCCAAGCCATGCGCGAGCTGCGCCAGAACGTCGGGATGATCTTCCAGGGGTTCAATCTGTTCCCGCACCTGACTGCCGGGCAGAACGTGATGCTCGCCCCGCGCCTGGTGCAGAAAGCCTCCCGTGCCGGGGCCGAACAGCAGGCGCGCAAATTGCTCGATCGGGTGGGGCTGGGGGACCGTTTTGAAGCCTTCCCCGACCAGCTTTCCGGTGGCCAGCAACAGCGCGTGGCGATCGCCCGTTCCCTGGCGATGAACCCCCACGTATTGCTCTGCGACGAGATCACCTCGGCCCTCGACCCTGAGCTGGTGGGCGAGGTGCTGAACGTCGTCGAAGGGCTGGCCGGGGAGGGCATGACGCTGATCATGGTCACCCACGAAATGGCCTTTGCGCGGCGGGTCAGCGACCGGGTGATTTTTATGCATCAAGGCCTGGTTCATGAAGCCGGCGACCCCGAGACCCTGTTCACCGCCCCGAAAACCGCTGAGTTGCGACGCTTCCTGTCCATGGAAGGTTGATCACCCGGCCCGAGATTTCACGCGTTTGTCCTGCCTTCCCACTGCCCGTTCAGGAGACACCCATGGATTTCCCATTGACTGTACCGCCCTCGAAAAAACACCAGAGCTTCCTGTGGTCGCCGATCTGTACCGACCTCGACCAGCTTGATGCTCACGTCGCGATTATCGGCATGCCCTTCGGCAAGGCCTACGTGGCCGAGCACATCACCAATGACCAAAGCCGGGCGCCGGATGCCATCCGCGCCATGAGCGACCGTATCTGCCGCGCGTTGCACCATTACGACTTCGACGTGGGCGGCCCGATCTACGACAACCGTGCGTTGAAAGTCGTCGACTGCGGCAACGTGCCCGCCGACCCCAGCGACCTCAGCAGCCATGGCCTGCGGGCCGAGCAGGCGGTACGCAAGATCCTCGGCGCGGGCGCCATGCCGATTGTGCTGGGGGGCGATCACAGCATCCCGATCCCGATCCTGCGGGCCTATGAAGGGCGGGGGCCGATCACCCTTATCCACATCGACGCGCACCTGGATTGGCGGGATGAAATCAACGGCGTGCGCGACGGCCTGTCGAGCCCGATCCGCCGTGCCTCCGAGATGGAACACATCAGCGAAATCTTCCAGATTGGCCTGCGGGCCCAGGGCAGTGGCCGGCAGACAGATTTCCAGGCCGCGGTGGACTACGGCGCGCACCTGATCACCGCTTATGAGGTGCATGACAACGGCATGCAATCGGTGCTCGACCGCATTCCCGACAACGGCAACTACTACCTGACCATTGATGCCGATGGCCTCGACCCGTCGATCATGCCGGGGGTCGCCGGCCCTGCACTGGGGGGCATCACCTACGTGCAAATGCGCAAGCTGATTCATGGATTGGTCAACAAAGGCAAGGTGGTGGGCATGGACATCGTCGAGATCACCCCGACGACAGACGTCAATAACATCAGTTGCATCACGGCCGGCCGGTTGATCGTCAACCTGATCGGCGCCGCCGTGCGCGCGGATTATTTCGACGCGCCGCCGCTGTGATACCGAGCCGTTTCCGGGTCCGGAAACGGCGTCTCTCAATCATTTTTCGTGTCGATAAAGCCAGGTCATTCATGCCCACTCATACGCGTATCCGGATGTTCAACACCAAGGACACTTACCCCAATCAGTCGCTGGACAACGACCTCTGCCAGGCCGTTCGCGCCGGCAATACGGTGTACGTCAGGGGCCAGTTGGGCACCGACTTCGACGGCAACCTGATCGGCCTGGGCGATGCCCGGGCGCAGGCCGAACAGGCGATGAAAAACGTCAAGCAACTGCTGGAGGAAGCGGGCAGCCAGTTGCAGGACATTGTGAAAATCACCATTTACCTGATCGACCCGCGCTACCGGGAAGAGGTGTACCAGGTCGTCGGTCAATGGCTCAAGGGCGTGTTCCCGATCTCCACCGGGTTGGTGGTGTCTGCGTTGGGCCAGCCGCAATGGTTGATGGAAATCGACGTGATTGCGGTGATTCCCGGCTGAGCAGGGACATGGCCAACCACTTTCGGGATGATCACCGCCAGCCCGGGCATTACTGCGGTTAACGCGTTAAAGTAATTCGCGCAAGCGCCGATGTATTCAGATCAATACCGGAATTGGACATTCAGCATGATAACTAACGTGAGCAGTGCCGCTTCAGTCCCCGTCAGCCCAAGCACCACCCCTGCGGCTGATAGCACCAAGACTGAAGCCTCTGGAACCGCCAGTGTCAGCCCGGGCACCGATGCTAAAAGTTCACCTGCCGCAGGGGCGGGCCAGGCGACCTCGACTTCCCAGGACTCCGATGCCGTCAAGGCACTGAAGAAGCAAATTGCGGAGTTGCAAAAGCAGCTTCAAGAGCAGCAGCAAAACATGCAAAAAGCCCAGGCCAGCCACCAAAGCGCGGATGCCAAGGCAGCCGCGGTGACAGCGGCACAGGCGCAGATCGCGTCGACGGCGGCGGCCTTGCAGTCGGCTACCGCCGCGTTGTTGCAGGCCCTCACGTCCGAGGGTGGAAGCAGTAGCGGCTCAATGGTCAGCACCACCGCCTGAGACGCAGCATCGCTCGCCAGGGGCAAATCCCAGGCAAAGAAAAGCCCGCGATGGGGAGCGCGGGCTTAAAGGTTTTCACCAGGAGCTGAGGTGACCATAAGCGCCCGACTGTGAAAGAGTCGTGAAAGGGCGCCCACTGCACTCATTTCAGTAAGCGCCCGCAGCCGCCTTTGCACCGCTGACGATGGCGATCCCGGAACTGCTGCCCAACCGGGTGGCGCCGGCTTCGATCATGGCCTGGGCTGTCGCCAGGTCGCGCACGCCGCCTGAAGCCTTCACGCCGATCTGCCCACCCACCACGCCACGCATCAGGCGCACATCCGCCAACGTCGCGCCGCCATGGCCAAAGCCGGTGGAGGTCTTGACGAATGCCACGTTCAGCTCGCGGCAGACGGTGCAGGCGTCGGTTTTCTGTTGATCATCCAGCAAGCCGGTTTCGAGGATGACTTTCAGCGGCACCGCGCCGCAGGCCGCCAGTACCTGGGCAATATCGTCGCGAACCTGATCCAGCAGGCCGTCCTTCAGCCAGCCGATGTTCAGCACCATGTCGATCTCGCCGGCACCGGCCTCGATCGCCAGCTTTGCTTCATACGCCTTGGCTGCACTCAAGCCCGCACCCAGGGGGAAACCCACCACGGCACACACCAGCGGGGTGGCGTCGCGCAGGCACTCGGCGGCCAGGGGCACGTTGGCACTGTTGACGCACACGGACTTGAAGCCATGCTCGCGCGCCTCGGCGCACAGTTGGCGAATGCTCGCCCGGGAAGCATCGGCGGCCAGCAGGGTGTGATCGATATAGGCCGCGAGCGGCAACGGGTCAGTCGGCATGGCAAGTGTCCTGTCAGGATGAGGTGCTGGGAAAAGCCGGTTTGTGTTAAGTTGGATGCATTAAATGTGAAATAAATAACATTGTAAATGGAATTTGTGACCGCCCTGATCAAGGGCGCGCAGTCAACGAGGGTTGGAACGCAGTGGATTCAAAGAAAAGCGAAAGATTTCGGGCCATGCACAAGGCCTTGCAGGGCGAGTCGGCGATTCACTTGCGGGACATGGCCGCGTTGCTTGGCGTATCGGAAATGACCCTGCGCCGGGACCTGGCAGACAGCCCCCAGGGCCTGCGCTTGCTGGGCGGCCACGTCACCCGCAGCGGGCCGCCGGAGCCTGATTACCAGGTGGCCGAACAGGACCAGCGCCACGTCGCCGAGAAGCGCCAGATTGGCGCGCTGGCCGCGAGCCTGGTGCGGCCGGGTGACACGGTGTTTATCGATTGCGGCACCACCACGCCGTTCATTATCGAGGCGTTGCCGGATGACCTGGAGTTCACCGCGCTGTGCAATTCCCTCAACGTATTGCTCAAGCTCCAGCAAAAGCCCCACTGCACCATCATCCTTTGCGGCGGCACCTTTCACCGGCGCAACATGGTTTTCGAAAGCCATGCCGAGGCGGGCATCCTTGATGGCATCCGCGTGGCGTGGGCGTTTATTTCCGCGGCCGGGGTCAGCGCGGCCCACGGTGTGACCTGCTACAACCTCAACGAGGTAGAGGTCAAACGCCGGGTCATGGCGCGGGCACAAACCTGTGTGCTGGTGGCCGACCACAGCAAATTCGACGAGGTGCGTGCCGCGCACTTCGCCGAGCTGTCGGACTTCCAGCGGGTGATCAGCGATCCTGGCCTGGAGGCGGCACAGCAGCAGGTGATCCAGGACAGCGGGGCGATTCTGCTGATCTGAGCACTGATGTGATTTTTATTTCATTTGTTTGGAATTTAACAAATTAGCCTTGACACCCTCCGGTGCAAGGCATAGTTTTTCAAATGTGATCGCGGTTCACATTTGTGTGTGTGGCCTCCCTGAAGGCCATGCCCGAGTCCTGACAACAATAAAAATAGGAATCACCATGCTCCAGATAGCCCGTAAACCTGTTCATGTGCTGGCCCTTGCACTGGCTGTCGCGGCCTCGGCGCTGGCGCTGAACGCCCAGGCCAAGGATCTGAAGATCGGTTTCAGCCAGGTCACCCTGCAATCTCCCTTCTATGTACAACTGCGCGATGGCGCCAAGGCCGCAGCGGCCAAAGGCGGCGACGAGTTGATCTTCCTCGACGCCAACGGTGATATCAGCAAACAGAACAACGACATCCAGGACCTGCTGACCCGCAAGGTCGACATCCTCATCATCAATGCCGTGAACCCCGACGCCGTGGGCGCCGCCCTCGAAGCCGCCAAGCGCGCCAAGGTGCCGGTGATTGCCGTTGACCGCGCCATCAACGCGCCGGTGGCCACCACCATCGGCCGCAACAACGCCGAGATGGGCGAGCTGTCCGGCAAAGCCTTGCTCGCCGCCCTCAAGCAGCGCGGCGTGACCCAGGGCAAGATCATCGAGATCCAGGGCGACGCCGGCGGCACCGTGATGAAAGAACGCCGCAAGGGCTTCCACACCGCCCTGGCCGGTACCGACTTCAAGATCATCGACGGCCCCTACAGCGAATACATGCGCGCCAACGCAGTGACCGCGATGCAGGATCTGCTGCAAGCCCACCCCGACCTCAAGGCGGTGATCGCGCATAACGACGACATGGCCATGGGCGCGCTGCAAGTGCTCACCGAAAGCGGTAAGAAAGACGTGCTGGTGGCCGGGATCGACGGTTTGTCCGAAGCCTTGAATGCCATCCAGAGCGGTGATCAATACGTGGCCACCGCCCTCAACGACCCGCGCTATCTGGGCGAGGTTGCCATTGAGGCGGCCCGGGCCCTGGCCGCCGGCAAATCGGTGCCGAACTTTATCGACGCCGGCACCCAGGTGGTGACCAAGGCCAATGTGGCCGAGGTCAAGCATGACGCGACCTTCGGCGAATACCGCCCCGGCGCGCTCTAACGGTTCTGCGCCGTCACCCTATGGATTTTTACTGGCACCTCTTGTGGGAGGTGCCTGTTCGAACGCACTCGTCACTCAACAGAGGAATTCACTGTGAAAGCTGCCGTCATGTACCAACCGGGCGATATCCGGGTCGAAGAGGTTCCAAAACCGGCGGTCAAGGCCGGCCATGCGCTGGTCCGGGTTGCGGCCTGCGGCGTGTGCGGCTCGGATATCCCGCGGATGCTGAGCAAGGGCGCCCATGTGATGCCGCTGATTTGCGGCCATGAATTTGCCGGGTTTATCGAAGAGATCGGCAGCGGTGTCGAAGGCTATGCCATTGGCGAACTGGTGACCGTGCCGCCGATGATTCCCGATGTCACCAGCGACCAATACGCCCGTGGCTTTCCGTCCCGTTCGGAGCGCTACGATTACTTCGGCAGCCGCCGCGATGGCGCGTATGCCGAGTACGTCAATGTGCCCCTGAGCAACCTGATCAAGGTGCCCCAAGGCATGGACCCGATTGCCGCGTCCCTGGTGGACCCGGCGGCGATTGCCCTGCATGCGATCTGGAAAGCCGACTTCAAGGCCGGGCAGAGCGGGGCGGTGGTGGGTTGCGGGCCGATTGGCCTGTTTGCGATTCAATGGCTGCGGATCATGGGCGCCAAGGACATCGTCGCCATCGACATCGCCGAAGAAAAACTCGCCATGGCCCGGGAAGCCGGCGCCACCCACACCCTGCTCAGCGGTGCGGCAGATGCCGAGCTGCCGCGTTGCCAACTGGTGATTGAAGCCGCAGGCCACCCCAGCTCCATCAACCAGGCCGTGCAACTGACCAAGGCCGGCGGCCACGTGGTGTTTATCGGTATTCCCACCAGTGAAGTGGCCCTGACCACCGCGACGTTTTCGCACTTCCTGCGCCAGGAAGTTTCCCTGCACGGCGCCTGGAACTCGTTCTCGGCACCTTTCCCGGGTGACGAATGGACGGCTTCCATCGACAAGCTGGCTTCCGGTGAACTGCAGTGGCAGTTCATGATTACCCACGATTTGCCGCTGGATGAATTGCCGGCGATGTTCAAGCGCTATGCCGATCGCAGCGAAGTGGCGGCCAAGGTGATTTTCCGTCCCTGAGCCAGGCTGTTTGCTGTGTGTCGCCAAGCCCGACAGCGCCGAGCGTTGCCGGGCTTAAAACAAAAAGCGTCGTCGTGACAAGACGCAGGAGGACTACCGATGACCTTGTTGTTGGGACTGGATTTCGGAACAGGTGGGGTGCGGGCCGGGCTGTATGACCTGCACAGCCACAAACTGGTGCACGTCGCCGAGGCGTCGTATGCCACGCAATACCCGCAATTGGGCTGGGCCGAGCAGGCGCCGGCGGACTGGTGGTCGGCATTGGGCAAGGCCTGCCGGCAGTTGATGGCCCAGGCCGGGCACCCGCAGGTGGCGGCAGTGTGCGTCGCCACCACGGCCTCCACGGTGGTGGTCGCCCAGGCAGACGGCCAACCCCTGGCCCCGGCACTGTTATGGATGGATTGCCGCGCCGCTGCCGAGTCGGCGCGCACGGCGCATATCAGCCACCCGATGATGAACCAGGGCGGTGACGCGGTGGAATGGCTGGTGCCCAAGGCCATGTGGCTGGCCGAGCACGAGCCCCAGGTGTACCAGCGTGCCGAGCGCATCTGCGAAGCGGTGGACTGGATCAATTTTCAGCTGACCGGGCGCTGGGTGGCCTCTCAATTGAATGCCAGCTGCAAGTGGAACTACGACACCCTGCAGCAGCGTTTCCCGGTGGAGCTGTATGCGGAGCTGGGGGTGCCGGAACTGGCGCAAAAACTTCCTCAGGACGTGATCAAGGTGGGCGGGCGGATCGGCCCGTTGAGCGCCGATGCCGCCAGCCATTTGGGCCTGAACCGCGACACCCTGGTGGCCCAGGGGGGCATCGATGCCCACATGGCAATGCTCAGTGCCGGTACCACCGGCGCCGGCGAGCTGTTATTCATCGGCGGTACGTCGGTGGTGCAACTGATGCACACCCCGCAGCGCATTGACGTGCCGGGCATCTGGGGGCCGTACCCCGGTGCTTTGCTCGACGGTCAATGGTTGATGGAAGGCGGGCAAGTCTCCGCCGGTTCGATCCTCAACTGGCTGGCGCAAAAGATGTTCGGCCTCGACGATGCCGGGCATCAGCGCCTGATCCGCCAGGCTGCGGAACTGAAACCAGGCTCCACCGGCTTGCTGGTGCTCGACTACTGGATGGGCAACCGCACGCCGTACCGCTCGCCGGACATGCGCGGGGCGATCATGGGCCTGTCGCTGAACCATGACCGGCATGACCTGTACCGCGCCTCGGTGGAAGCGATAGCCCTGGGCTCGGCAAACATCTTTCATACCTGGCGCTCCGAAGGCATCGAGATCACTCGCGTGGTCGCCGCCGGCGGCTTTCAGAAGAACCCGTTGTGGCTGCAGGCCACGGTGGATGCCACCGGCGTGCCGTTCGAAATGGTGCCCCACGACAACCTCACCCTGATCGGCACCGCCGCCGCTGCCGCCTGCGCCCTGGGCGAATTCGGCACCTTGCAGGAAGCGGCCACCGACTTCACCACCATCGGCCGGCTGATCGAACCCGACCCTTACGCCCACGAGCAATACATCGAGCTGCTGGGCCGTTACCGCGCCGCCACCGACAGCGTCGCCCCTATCAGTTGCAAACCGCCGGCGAACCGCACGCTCGGCGTAAGGCCGGCCGCATGAGTGCCCATTCAGAAGAAGCGTTTGCCACGCGGTTGACGGCGGATTCCCAGCGCGATGACCTGATGGTCCAGGTGGCCAAGCTGTATTACGACCTGGAAAAGACCCAAAGCGATATCTCCCGGGAAACCGGCCTGACCCGCTGGCAAGTCAGCCGCCTGCTGCGCGAAGCGCGGGATTGCGGGGTGGTGCGCATCGATATCGTCGCCCGCTCGGCCCGCCTGCCGCAGCTCGAAGTGGCGTTGCAACGGCGCTTCGGCCTGCGTGAAGCGCTGGTGCTGGATGTGGAGGATGCCGACACTGCGTTGAACGTGGTGACCCAGGCCGCTGCTCGCTACCTGTGCAATTTGCAGCCGATGCCGGCGCTGATCGGCGTGTCGTGGGGCCGCACCCTGACCAAAATGGCCCAGTGGCTGGTGCCGCGCTGGAACGAGGGCGTCAACGTGGTGCTGCTGAACGGCGCGATCAATACCCGCTCCATGGGCGAGCCCAGCCATAACGTGGCGGAACGCTTCGCCCAGGCCGCCCGTGGCCAGGCCACGTTGTTGCCGGTGCCGGCGATTCTCGGGCATGCCCACACTCGCGAAGCGCTGGAGCAAGACCCGGTGATTGCCCAGGTATTGCACCTCGGGCAACAGGCGCCGGTGGCGTGTTTCAGCCTGGGGGAGTTGTCCGATCATTCGGTGTTGATGGAGTCGGGCTACATCGACCGTCCATTGCTGGAAGCGCTGGAACGCCTGGGTGCTGTCGGCGACATCATGGGCCGTTTTATCGGCATGGACGGCGAACCGGTGATGCCCGAACTCGACGCCCGCACCCTGGGCCTGCCGTTGGCCGCGTTGCGGGACAAGGCCTGGTCCATCGCCGTGTGCGTCGGCCCGCAGAAGCACCGCATCGTCCACGCCAGCGTCAAGGCCGGCTACGTCAATGTGCTGGCCACCGACGCGGCCACCGCCCGCTATTTGCTGGAGCAGGATCATGAGTGAATTGGCCCTGGATATCCGTCATGTCAGCAAGCGTTTCCCACCCAATGTGGTGGCGCTGACCGACGCGTCCCTCGACGTTCGCCCCGGTGAGGTGCATTGCCTGCTGGGGGCCAACGGTGCGGGCAAAAGTACCTTGCTGAAAATCGTCGCCGGCGCCCATCGCCCGGACGGCGGCGAGATGTCGGTGGCCGGGCAGCGCGTGGAGTTGAAGAACCCGCAACAGGCGCGTCAGGCCGGGATCGCGATGATCTATCAGGAACTCGACCTGATCCCGCAGATGACCGTCGAAGAGAACCTGATGCTCGGCTACACGCCCCAGCGCTTCGGGATTATTTCCCGAGGCAAGCGCAGTGCGTTGGCCAAGGCCGCGCTGCTGCGGGTGGGGGCGAATTTTTCGAGTACCGACCGGGTGGGCAGCCTGTCGATTGCCAACCAGCAATTGGCGGCCATTGCCCGGGCACTGACCTGCGAAGCCCGGCTGGTGGTGATGGATGAGCCGTCGGCGGCGCTGAACGAGACTGAGCTCAAGCGGGTGTTCCAGGTGATTCGCGAGATCACGGCGGACGGGGTGGCGGTGCTGTATGTCAGCCACCGGCTGAATGAAATCCGCGAGATCGGCGACCGGGTCACGGTGCTGCGGGCCGGGCGAACCCTGCAAACCCATGACCTGGCGCAGATTGATGACCAGGCGCTGATCGCCGCTGTGGTCGGCGAACACCGCGACCTGCTGGAACGCAGCCCGCGCCAGGCGCCCCGGGACAACCTGGCGCTGAACATTCGCCGCTTGCAGGGTGAGCAGGGCCTGGACGTGCAAGGGCTGGAGGTGCGTCAGGGCGAAATTGTCGGGCTTGCCGGGCTTAACGGAGCCGGGCGCAGCACATTACTGAAAGCCTTGTTTGGCGTGGGCCGCAACGACAGCGATGTCGAGCTGTTCGGCCAGCCTTATCACCCGCAGACCTCGCGCCAGGCCATTCGCCAAGGCGTCGGGTTGGTGCCGGAAAACCGCAAGACCGAAGGCCTGCTGCTGGACGCGCCGATCTACCGCAACGCCTGCCTGGTACACACCCGGCACTTGAGCTGGTTTTCCCATCGCCAGGCCAAGGACCGCGCCGGCCCGGTGCTGCAACGCTTGCAGACCAAGCTCGACAACCTGGAGCAACCGGTGCGCCAGCTCTCCGGTGGCAATCAACAGAAAGTGGTCATGGCCAAGTGGGTGATCGACGGCGCGCGCCTGTTGTTGCTGGACGAACCCAGCCGCGGCCTGGATGTGGGCGCCAAGGCCGACCTCTACGCCCTGGCCCGCAGCCTCGCGCAGGAAGGCGCGGCGGTGCTGGTGGCCAGCAGCGAGCTGGATGAGTTGTATGTCAATTGCGACCGTATCTGGGTGATGCACGAGGGGCGCAATGCGCTGTGTTTCGACCCCTTGATTGCCAGCCGCGACCAGATCGACCAGGCCATCCTTATCGGTAAAACGAGTGTAGAACCATGACTATTGCGAGCAATCCAAACCCGGTTTTCGATAAGCCCGTCGCCCTCGCCAGCCGTCGCCGCAGTGCGGTGCTGGAATGGGTGATGCGCTACAACTTCGTGTTCATTTTCCTGTTTGCCGTGGGGGTGGCGACGTTCCTGTCGGACGACTTCCTGACCTTCGGCAACATCGCCAACCTGTTCCAGCAGGGCGCTATTGTCGGGATCGTCGCCATCGGCATGACCTTCGTCATCCTCACGGCGAATATCGACCTGTCGGTGGGCAGTGTGTGTGCCTTCGGCGGGATTCTGGTGGCGGTGCTGCTGCAACAGCAGGTCAGTGGTTGGCTGGCGGTGCCGGCTACCTTGCTGGTGGGCCTGGCGATTGGCACGGTGATGGGCAGCCTGACGGTGTTTGGCAAGGTGCCGAGTTTTATCATCACCCTGGCCGGGCTGGTCTCATTGCGCGGTGCGACGTTTCTGGCCTCCGACGGTGCGCCGATTGGCGGGCTGCCGGCCGGGTTCACGTCGTTCGGTTCGGCCATGATCGACATCCTGCCCAGCGCCGGCATTGCGTTTCCGGTGCTCGGGCTGATCTTTATCGTGATCACCGTTATTGCCTGGCTGGTGCTGCGCTACACGGTGTTTGGCGAGTACGTGCTGGCCACCGGCGGCAACCTGGAGGCGGCGCGGCTGTCGGGGGTGCCGGTGCGTGCGGTAACGATTGCGGTGTTCGCCATCTGCGGCGGCCTGGCGGCGTTCGCCGGGTTATTGATGACCTCACGCCTGCACGTCGGCCAACCCACCGCTGCCCAAGGCCTGGAACTGGATGCGATTGCCGCCGTGGTGCTGGGCGGCACCAGCCTGTTTGGCGGGCGCGGCAGTGTGGTGGGGACGGCGGTGGCGGTGATGCTGCTGCAGGTGCTGCGCAATATCTTCAACCTGCTGGGGCTGGGCTCGTTCTATCAGATGGCGATCACCGGGGTGATCATCGTGCTGGCGATTTTGCTCAACCGGTTGATCGACCATTACGCCGGGCGTACTTGAGGAGGTCTTGATGAATGGGAAGCTACCCGCGCCGATCAAGGCGGTGATCTTCGACATGGACGGCCTGCTGCTCGACACCGAGGGCATCTATACCGAAGTCACCCAGTTGATCGCCGACCGCTACGGCCTCACGTTTGACTGGAGCATGAAGCAGAACACCATCGGCCTGGGGGCTTATGAGCTGGCCAGCTACATCGTGCAGGCCGTGGGCTTGCCGATGAGCCCGGAGGCGTTCTTGCAGGAACGCACGCCGCTGATGAATGCGCGCTTTCCCCAAGCGGCGGCCATGGCCGGGGCCCAGGTGCTGGTGCGGCATTTGTCGGCCCATGGGATTCCGATTGCGGTGGGTACCAGTTCGTCGCGGCACTATTTCGAGCTCAAAACCACCTTGCACCGGGACTGGTTCGCCCTGTTCGACGCCATCGTCACCGCGGATGACCCGCAGGTGGGCGCTGCCAAGCCGGCGCCCGACATCTTCCTGGTGGCCGCCGAGCGGCTGGGGGTGGCGCCTGCCGACTGCCTGGTGTTCGAGGATTCGCCGTTCGGCATCACGGCAGCGAAGGCGGCGGGGATGCACGCCCTGGCCATCCCGGACCCGGCGATGCCCCGGGAGAAGTTTCGGCATGCAGACGGTCGACTGCTCAGCCTGGAGGCGTTTGACCTGGCGGGATGGGGGCTGCCGGCCTACCGCTGACTCGACGTTCGGTAGGTTACCTCACTGGCTGCGGGTGTATGGTAGAGCGGGTAAACACCTGGATTATCTCTGGAGAGAGAGGTGACTATGAGCACTCCCATGCTGAACAAGCTGCATCTGAACGGCTATGACATCGTGCAAGTCAACAGCGGCCCGTGGCGGGTCTGCACCAAGGCTGATCGGCTGGCCTCCTTCGGCTCCCGTGAGCAGGCACTGGCGTACGCCGCTGCACTGCCGGGATACAAGGCTCGGTCGAGGCCGGTAGCCAATGAAGCGTGAACCCTGACAGCCCCGGTCGATCCTCCGATGAAAAACAAAGGTGGGAGCTGCTATGGCTTCGGACCGCGCGCTTCCGGCAATCGGTTTGGCCTTGTGGCTGGGGCAATCTGGCCGCAGGCACCCTGCAATTCGACGGCCGACCAAGACCAAATGTGGGAGCCGTCGAGCTTTAGCGAGGCCGCGAAAGCGGTGGGTCAGGCAACACCGATGTTGATTGTGCCGACGCCATCGCAGCCTCGCTAAAGCTCGACAGCTCCCACAGGGAATCTGCTATGCCTTCAGACCGCGCGCTTCCAGCAATCGGTTTGGCCTTGTGGCTGGCGGCCAAACTGGCCATGGGCACCCTGCAATTCGACGGCCGACCAAGACCAAATGTGGGAGCCGTCGAGCTTTAGCGAGGCCGCGATAGCGGTGGGTCAGGCAACATCAATGTCGACTGTGCCGACGCCATCGCAGCCTCGCTAAAGCTCGACAGCTCCCACAGGGAATCTGCTATGCCTTCAGACCGAGCGCGTCCAGCAACCGGTTTGGCCTTGTGGCTGGGGCAATCTGGCCACGGGCACTCTGCAATTCGACAGCCGACCANNCGGTGTGTCAGGCAACATCAATGTCGACTGTGCCGACGCCATCGCAGCCTCGCTAAAGCTCGACAGCTCCCACAGGAAACCTACTATGCCTTCAGACCGCGCGCGTCCAGCAACCGGTTTGGCCTTGTGCCTGGTGGCCAACTGGCCACGGGCACCCTGCAATTCGACGGCCGACCAAGACCAAATGTGGGAGCCGTCGAGCTTTAGCGAGGCCGCGATAGCGGTGGGTCAGGCAACACCAATGTTGATTGCGCCGACGCCATCGCAGCCTCGCTAAAGCTCGACAGCTCCCACAGGGAATCTGCTATGTCTTCAAACCGCGCTCTTCCGGCAATCGGGTTGGCGTTCTGGCCAGCACCCCGTTGGCCACGGGCACCCTGCAATCTGGCGGCTGACAAGTACCAAATGTGGGAGCCGTCGAGCTTTAGCGAGGCCGCGATAGCGGTGGGTCAGGCACCCTCACTGTCGACTGTGCCGACGCCATCGCAGCCTCGCTAAAGCTCGACAGCTCCCACAGGGAATCTGCTATGGCTTCAGATCGCGCGCGTCCAGCAATCGGGTTGGCCTTGTGCCTGGGGCAATCTGGCCACGGGCACTCTGCATTCGACAGCCGACCAAGACCAAATGTGGGAGCCGTCCAGCTTCAGCGAGGCCGCGATAGCGGTGTGTCAGGCACCATCAATGTCGACTGGCTCCCACACTTCTCTATGCCGTGTGCGGGCGCCCGCTGAGTCGCCTGCGCCCGCACACTGGCAGCACGGTATGATCTAGACGAAGGGCTGGCCGCTGAATCCGCGTGGCAGGCGCTGGCGGCCGGGCAGGTCGGTCAGGCGTTGGGTCCAGGCGCTGCGCCAGTCACCGGCGGTATGTGCGGATTTGGCTCTGCGCGCGGCACGCCGGGCGGCATTGCGCTGGGTGCGGCGGGCTTCCTTGTAGGCTTCGGTATTACGGCAGGTACGGCATTTGACCCGCTTCAGCTCGGTGCTGGAAGGGAGGTTATTGCCGTGATGACCGCAGGCAAGATGCCCGGCGACCTTGAAGTGAATGACCATGTAGGCGTCTCCTTCTTGGGGGATGCGTCGCACCGGTAATCTATTGATGCGCGCGGGCAGCGCGGGCAGCCATTGGCTGGTTTCACCGCTCTGTCTTTTTTATGACAGTTCGCTGCCCCAGGCGTTCGTTTGAGGGTATTGCGCCCCCGTCGCCCCCCTCAGCGCCTGCTGGTAATGCAACGGCGACCTGCCGATCTCGCGCTTGAACGCATGGCTGAACGCGCTCTGGGAGTTGTAACCCAGCGAGAGTGCGAGTTCGATCAGCGAGCTGTTGCCCTCAGCCAGTGCCCGGGCCGCCAGGCGCATGCGCCACTGGGTGAGGTAAGCCATGGGCGAGATGCCCGCAACGTCCTTGAAGTACGCCGCAAAGCTGGCCCGTGACATCGCACAGGCGTTGGCCAGCACCGCCAGCGGCCTGGTTTCGCCAGGCTCGCCATGGATCAGGCGCAGCGCCGGCTCCAGGCGTTTGTCGGTCATGGCGCGCAACCAACTGCCCGACAGCGGCGGCGCGGTTTCGAAATGCAAACGCAGGATTTCAATGAACATCAGGTGCGCCAGTTGGGAAGAAGCCACCGCCGCACCGGGCCGGTCATGGTCCCGTTCACGCACCAGTTGGTTGAGTAACCAGTGCAGCGTGTCCAACGCGTGGGTCTTGGCGCTCAGGTGGATAAACGGCGCAAGGGCGGCACGCAGCAGGTGTTCGGAGTCGGTGCTGAGTTCCACCTTGCCGCCAATCATGAAGAACTCATCCCCATCGCCGTGGTAAGCCAGGGCACCCACGCGCTTGTCGAGAATCTGCTGCAGGTCTACCGGGGTTTCACTCAGGTCGCTGGCCATGACATGAGGCCGTTCGGCCGACAGCAGAAACACATCGCCTTCGTTGACCGCAATGGGCGTGCTGTCGCCCTCCATCTTCAGCCAGCACGTACCCCGCAATACGCCCCAGAACTTCAACTGGGTAGCCGGTGGAAAGGCAATGGCCCAGCGTCCGCCCGCGACCAGGCCGCCGGACATCACGGAACGGGCTTGCATAAAGGTGAGCAGCTCGGAGAACGGATCGGACATGATTTAGACGCTGGCTGATGAAATTTGGAGTCTAGCGCATTCATCGTCCAGTCGTGATGAATAAGCTGGGGACTCTAACGAAACCACAGAGGCTTAAATCATGACAGCACGTACCTGGTTGATTACCGGCGCCAACAGCGGCTTTGGCCGCGAGATGACCGAGCAGTTATTGGCCCGGGGTGAGCGCGTTGCGGGCACGGTTCGGGACTTGGCGAGCATGGCCGATTTGCAGGCCCGTCATGGCGCAGCGTTGTGGCTGGCCCAGTTGGACGTCACCGATACCCCCGCCATCCGCGCGGTGGTGGCTCAGGCATTCAAGGCGCTGGGGACGATTGACGTGGTGGTCAGCAACGCCGGTTATGGCCTGTTCGGCGCCGCAGAAGAGATGACCGACGAACAGATCGATCATCAACTGGATACCAACCTGCTGGGCTCCATCCAGCTGCTGCGCGCCGCGCTGCCGCACCTGAGGGCCCAAGGCGGCGGGCGCATTCTCCAGCTCTCCACCATGGGCGGGCAGGCAGTGTTCCCGGGTGGCTCGTTGTACCACGCGAGCAAATGGGGGATTGAAGGCTTTGTCGACGCCCTGGGCGAAGAGGTGGCCTGTTTCAACATCGGCTGCACCCTGATCGAACCGGGCAGCGCACGCACGGATTTTCGCTACCGCAGCGCCCAACTGGCGACCCGCCTGGAAGACTACGACCGCTCTCCCTCAAGCCACGCCCGGCGGATGATCGAAGACCGTACCCGGATCTCCTCGGGTGACCCGGCCAAGATGGTCGCAATCATGATCGCCAGCGTCGACCAGCACCCCGCACCCAAGCGCATTGCCTTGGGGCCGGACGCCTACACCGTGATGCACAAACAGCTAAGCGACCGCCTGGCGGTATTGGAAGCGCAAAAAGACCTGGCCTTCTCCACGGACTTTTCTGCGCCTTAACCCATCCGGCATCCCTGTTCGTGACGCACCCGCTCGTTTACTCTCTGGGCACACACACAATGTGAATGGAGTGGAAGATGAGTCATCAAGAGTCCCAGGAAGGCGGCTGCCGTTGTGATCGGGTGCGTTTTACCGTGACCGAAAAACCGCTGATCACCATGGCGTGTCACTGCACCGGCTGCCAGAAGATGTCGTCCAGCGCGTTCTCCCTGAGCGCGCTGATCCCCAGCAGCGGCTTTACCATCACCCAGGGCAACCCGGTGATCGGCGGGCTGCACGGCGTAGACCGCCATTACTGCTGCCCCCACTGCATGAGCTGGATGTTTTCCCGGCCCAATGGCGTGGAGGACTTGATCAACCTGCGGCCGACGATGCTGGATGATGTCAGTGATTACGTGCCGTTCATTGAAACCTGGACCAGCGAAAAGCTGCCGTGGGCGACGACCCCGGCGCAGCACAGCTTTGCGCAGCTTCCGGAGCGGGAGGATTTCCCCGCGCTGATTCAGGCATACGCCGACTTCAGCGCCCGTTGAATTAGTCGATCAGCGCCAGCAGGTCGGTATCGCCCACGTCGCGCCCGGCCTGGGTCAGCAGCGTCGTCACCTGGCCGCGGTGATGGGTCTGGTGATTGAAGAAGTGCACCAGCAGCGCATAAAAATTCTTGTTCTTGGCCGTGCCTGCCATGTTGCGGTACGCCAGTGGCTGGTCCAGGTCCGGCTCACGGATGGCGTGCACCCACTCGATGATGAGCTGGTCGAGCAAGGCGCGGTGGGCCGACAGTTCGCGCAGGTTGGCGAAGGCCAGCCGGTCCAGGCGTGGCGGCAGCTCCAATGCGCTTAGCGGCGCCAGCGCGGTAAACCCCGCTGGGTGCTCGGCGAAACGCTTGAGCCAGGCGCGGTCTCCCAGGGCGAGGTGGTTCAGCGTGCCCAGGATCGAACTGAAGAACGCACCCCGGTCGGCCATCAGTTCCTCGTCGCTCAAACCGCCGGCAGCCTCGTACACCTTGCGGTTCATCCACTGGTTATAGGTCGCCATCAAGGCTATGTGCTCGGTGCGGGTCACGGGGGATTCCTCGATGGGGGCTTGTGGCCATGATAAAGCGTGACTGCCGGGCGGTCATGGTGTTCTGGCACAGCGGGGCTATTGTTGTTGATCTGGAACTCTGCGCCCTGGGAGGGTGACACCATGAATACCGGCGATCTACTGGAACAATTACTGCGAGCTGGCCAGGCCTCGGCGGGGCAGCAGGGTGGCGCGGCACCGGCGTCTCAGGGCGGGCTCGGAGGCTTGGGCGGCCTGCTTGGCGGGTTGCTAGGCGGTGGCGGTGCTTCGGCTTCCGGCGGTGGCGGCCTGGGTGGTTTGCTCGGTGGCCTGGGCGGCATGTTGGGTGGAACCCGTGCGGCGCCTCAAGGGCGCACGGGCGGCACCAACTTCGCGGCGCTGGCGTCCCTGGGGATGATGGCGTTCCAGGCGTATCAGGCCTGGCAGCGGCAGCAGGCCTCGGCGCCGCAGCAGGCGTTGCAGACGGTTGACCAGTTGTCCGGTGCGCAAGTCGAAGCGCACAGCCATGCCGTGCTGCGCGCATTGATCGCGGCGGCCAAGGCGGATGGCGAGATTGATCAGCGGGAACAGCAGATGATCTCGACCGAGATCGGCAAGCACACCGATGACCCGCAATTGCAGGCGTGGCTGGATGCCGAGGTGGCCAAGCCGCTGAATGCAGCGGATTTCGCCGAGTTTTCCGGGGACCCGGCGGTGGCAGCCGAGGTGTACCTGGTCAGTGTGATGCTGGTGGATGACCAGCAGGACGGGGAGCGCGACTACCTGGATGAACTGGCGGGGCAGTTGAAGATTGATCCGGCGTTGCAGGTGCATCTGGAGCAGCAGGCCAAGGGACAGGTTTAAATCGTTATTTACGGCCATATCAAACCTGTGGCGAGGGAGCTTGCTCCCGCTGGGCTGCGCAGCAGACCCAAAACAATCGACAGTGTGTCTCAGCTAGACACCGGTTGCCGGCTTTAGGGCTGCTTCGCAGCCCAGCGGGAGCAAGCTCCCTCGCCACAGGTTGATCATCTTCGCAGGGTTAGAATCGCAAGGTTGCCCCGGTTGTCAGCCATTGATGCCGGTCCCCGATCAAACTGCGCCCCACCACCAGGTCCACATCCACATTCTTGCCGATATGCACCCTCGGCCCCGCCTGCCAGGCCTGGTCGCCACCTTGCTGGCCGTAACGCTCGGCGATCAGCGTCAGGGAGTCCATCACGCTGTATTCAAAACCTGTGCCCCAGGTCGGTCGATGGGTTTGGTCGCCGTCGTTATACGCGTGGCTCCAACCCGCATTGAAATTCAGCCGCAAGGCCTCCATGGGCTGCCAGGTAAACGGCACATTCAAGTCCGCACCCTCAAACGAATGCTGGCGGTTCAGCGCGTAATGCACGCCAGCCGATGCGGCCAGCTCCAGGCCCAGGTCTTCCCGGGTCCATAACTGCGCCTTGAGTTGCGGATTCACCTGGGTTTCCCCATCGCCGTCATGGTTGGCCCGGGACACGGCGGCGGTCCACTGCAACCAGGGAACGGCGGTGGAGGTGCAGGCCGGCGCCAGGGTTTCACTGTGGGTTGCGCCGTCGTGCCGATTGGCGGTGAACCAGGCGTCGACGTTGCATTCGCCCGGGGCGTTGATCGCGCCATCGTCGACCACATAGGAACCGCCGGCCGCATAGGCATTCGACATCAGGCTCAGCACCAGCACGATACCCGCCGTCACACCGACGAAGATCAGGTTGCGTCTCACCGCACGTCGCTTGGAGGCGGGCAGGGGATGGAAGGTGAAGTGGGTGGTGCGGTTGCGGTATTTGGCGAAACCGTCAGGGGTGTGTTTCTTGTACATGGTGAACCTCGATCAACAGCCAACGGCGTGCCCTGCCCGGATTTGGCAGGGACGCGCCGTGATTCAAATAGAAAATGATGTGCAGCGGGGTACCGCTACAACTGGGTTCTTCTTGCATGTCGGGATACTCCAATAAGGGTTGATTCAGCTGTCTACCGTCAGCACATGGATGCCGCAGGCCTTGGCCTGGCTCACCAGTTCCGAGGTGTCGTCGCCACCGGGCAGTGCGATGATCACGTCGGGGCGGCTGTCGGTGAGCATGAACTGGTTGCGGTGACGCTCGGCCTGCTTGCCATGGCGTTGCCAGTTGGGTGGGTAACGCACCACATCCACCCCGGTTTCCCGGGCCCAGTCCTCCACGTCGCTGCCCAGGAACTGGCTGCCGCCATGGATCAACACCTGCACCGGGCGCAGGCGGTGGTAGGCGTCCAGCACCTGGCGGGACATTTTTGTATCGGCGTAATGACGACCTGCACAGATCAAGACGCGCATGGTGATGTTTCCTTGTATTGCGTATTGCCAGTTATCGACGCGGGCGCAGTAAGCGGATGCACGTGCTGCTCAAGGTGCTGGAAAAGCCCAGCATGAAGCGCATTTCCACGGCGCTGAGGACGTTGCGTGCGTATAGCCGCACACCCAGCAGCATCACCGCCTTGGCCGCGTGGGCGAGGCCGAACACCAGCGCTGCGCGTGCGGCGTTGTCGAGGTAGCTCATGAGTGTTTTCATCGCCTCTCTCCATCAAAGGCTGCAGCTACTGTAGGAGCGAGCTTGCTCGCGAAAAACCCGAGAGCACTGCGCTCAGCCAGGATGCCCGCGTTATCGTTAACGACCTTCGCGAGCAAGCTCGCGCCTACAGAGAGCGGGTCAGTACCACTGCTTGAAGCGGCGGATGTAGATTGTCTTCATCAGTTGTGCGACGCAGCAGTAGGCGACCAGGGTGCCCACCAGCCATGGGAAGTACGCCAGTGGCAGCGGCTCCAGGCCCACCATCGCGCCCAGCGGCGAGAACGGCACGTAGATGCCCAGCCCGATCACGATGCAGGTCATCATCATCACCGGCCATGCGGCGTTGCTCTGGAAGAACGGGATCTTGCGGGTGCGCAGCATATGCACCACCAGGGTTTGCGAGAGCAGCCCCTCGATGAACCAGCCGGACTGGAACAGGGTCTGCATTTCCACGCTGTTGGCCGAGAACACGTACCACATCAGGGCAAAGGTGGTCATGTCGAAGATCGACGAGGTCGGCCCGATCCAGATCATGAAGCGGCCAATGTTTTTCGCGTCCCACTTGCGTGGCTTGGCCAGGTATTCCTTGTCCATCTTGTCCCACGGCAACGCCAGCTGGGAGATGTCGTACATCAGGTTTTGCAGCAGCAGGTGGATCGACAGCATCGGCAGGAACGGGATGAACGCACTGGCCACCAGCACCGAGAACACGTTGCCGAAGTTGGAACTGGCGGTCATGTTCAGGTACTTCATGATATTGCCGAAGGTCTCGCGGCCTTTCAGCACGCCTTCTTCCAGCACCATCAGGCTCTTTTCCAGCAGGATGATGTCGGCGGATTCCTTGGCGATGTCCGTCGCGCTGTCCACCGAGATACCCACGTCGGCATCCCGCAGGGCCGGGGCATCGTTGATGCCGTCGCCGAGGAACCCCACGGTGTGACCGTTGGACTGCAAGGTCTTGAGCACCCGGGACTTCTGCAGCGGCGTCAGCTTGGCAAACACCGTGCGTTCCTCAACCTGCAGCTTGAGGGTGGCGTCGTCCATCGCTTCGATTTCCACGCCCAGCAGCGGCACGCCGGGCTCCAGGCCAACCTGACGGCAGATCTTGCTGGTGACGATGGCGTTGTCGCCGGTGAGCACTTTGACCGCCACACCAATCTCGCGCAGGGCGGCGATCGCCGGGCCGGCGGTTTCCTTGGGTGGATCAAGGAAGGTCAGGAAGCCGCGGATCACCAGGTTGCGTTCATCCGCCGTGGTGTACTGCTTGCGTGCAAGCGCCTGGGGAATGTTGCGGGTGGCCAGCACCAGCACCCGGAAGCCGTCTTCGTTGTAATCCTGGGCAATGCTCAGCAGCTCGTTGCGACGACGATCATCCAGTTCGATGGCCACGTCACCTTCCATCACATGGGTGGAAATGCTCAGCATCTCCTCGACCGCGCCCTTGCACACCAGCAGGTGATCGTTTTGCGCATCCTTGACCACGATCGACAGGCGACGGCGAATAAAGTCGAACGGCAATTCATCGACCTTGCTGTAGGCGAACGGCACCTGGAACTTCGGGTTCTGTTCCGAGAACTGTACGACCGCCTGGTCCATCAGGTTCTTCATGCCGCTTTGGTGATGGCTGTTGAGCCAGGCCAGGGTCAGCACCGCGTCATCACGGTTGCCAAAGGCGTTGACGTGGTGTTCGAGGATGATCTTGTCCTGGGTCAGGGTGCCGGTCTTGTCGGTGCACAGCACGTCCATCGACCCGAAGTTCTGGATCGCGTTGAGGCGTTTGACCACCACTTTGCGCTTGGCCATGGCGGTAGCGCCCTTGGCCAGGTTGGCGCTGACGATCATCGGCAGCATTTCCGGGGTCAGGCCCACCGCCACCGCCAGGGCGAACAGCAAGGCATCGCTCCAGTCACCTTTGGAGAAACCGTTGAGGAAGAACACGATCGGCGTCATCACCAGCATGAAGCGGATCAACAGCCAGCTGACACTGTTCACCCCACGGTCAAACGCGGTTTGCACCCGGGAGCCGACAATCGCCTTGGCCAGGGAGCCAAAGTAAGTGCGCGGGCCGGTGGCAACCACCACGGCTTGTGCGCGGCCGCTCACCACGTTGGTGCCCATAAAGCAGATGTTCGGCAAGTCCAGGAGGTTGCCCTGGTCGGCCGCGGTGGAGGTGGCGGATTTTTGCGTGACATCGCCGAGGGTGTCGTACTTCTCCACCGGCAAGGCTTCGCCGGTCAGCACGGCCTGGCTGATGAACAGGTCGCGGGACTCGATCAGGCGGATATCGGCCGGGATCATGTCGCCGGCAGACAGCTGCACGATGTCGCCGGCCACCAGGTCGCGCATCGGCACTTCCCGCAGGGTCGGCTTGGAACCCACTTGCTCACGGCGCAGCACCGTGGCGGTGGTACGCACCATGGCCTTCAAGGCTTCGGCGGACTTGGCCGAGCGGTGTTCCTGCCAGAACCGCAGCAGGCTGCTGAGCATGACCATGGTCATGATAATGATGACCTTGGTCAGGTCGGCCTCTTCACCGGCCTGCAGCGGCAGCCAGTAATCAGTGACGAAGCTGATGCCACCCAGGGTCAGCAGCACATAGATGAACGGGTTGTTCAGGGCCTGGAGGAATTGCACGATGGCGTGAGGCGGCTTGTCGTGCGCCACCTCGTTGTAGCCTTCACGTTGCAGGCGGGCAGAGGCGTCCAGCTCGGTCAGGCCATCCTTGGTTGCCCGGACATTGGCGAGGGTTGCCGAGAGGCCGTTCTGGGCTTCGCGGGCAGCACGCATCGACAGCTTGGTGTCGGTGTCGGTGCCGTTTTTCTTGTGCAGTTTCGGGTTTTTTACTGCGCTCATTGTGTGTACTCCTGTCGCCAATTTTTCGACAAAACATACCCGGTACTTACCTGATGACAGGCGAGCGAAAGCATGCCGAGTCGCTGACTTCGCGATCGGTTTAAATAAAGTGTTGAGTAACTTTCCAAGGGCCCGCTAACAGCGCGTTAGTTAACTAGCGCGCAGCGGGCTACTACTGGCTTCGTCCATAGAGAACTCCAGCGAATCAAGTAACGAATAATCAGGAAGTTGCTGTTTCCAGCCGGCTTACGCCGCGCGAGCGTCCACGTAGAGGCTCAGCATCAGGCTCGCTTGCGCGACCAGGCTGGAAACGTCCCGTCTCTGTGGGTCTTGAGGGTCGGCGTGGTCCCATTGCTGGACCAGGTGGCCGGTGGTGGGGCAGATACGCCAGTGGGCCAGGGGAGCCGGGCACACGCGGGGGGAGGAGGTCACAAAGGCGCTGCGGGTAGGCGAAAAGCCTACGGGCTCGCGGCACAATTTGGCACGCAGGGCCGTAGCCAGCGTACGCAGATCAGGCAAAGCAATCAGTTGAAAGGTCATAACACACCTCGGGACCGGACTGGCATCCGGTGAGGCAGTTACGTTGGAGCGTCAGGCTCTAGCGCAGCTTACTCGGCCGGAAAGGCGAGTCCCGTCATGTTTCTCTGGGTTTGGCGCCCGATTCGCCGCATTCACGGTGATCGGACAGCGACTAGATACTGTGTCCATTGGCTTCTTTTGTGAGGTTAAAAAATGGCCCGGAGTTGCAGGCACGGGCAATCTACTCAGGCAGTTGCGGCCTGTCAACATTTAATGACTTAATTTGTTACTGGTTCAGAGTTTGTTCAGACAGAAGCGCGGGGAAGTTCTAGTGTCCCATGCCGTTATTGATAAATGATCTGTGCCCGGTGGATAACGTGGAGTAACAATGCTGCAACAACTCCGGATGTGTTTGCGCACGGGGCAACTTCCCATGTTCGGCGTTCTCGGCAGCAGAAACTACCGGCATGTGTTTCTGGCGCGGATTATTGCGCTGATCGGTAGCGGGGGGGTGAACACGGTCGTGCTGGGATTGTTGGCGTTTGACCTGGCCGGTGCCTGCGCCGGGGTGGGTTGTGTACATATCCGTTGTTGCGGTAACGGCCGCTATTGGTTCCGCTCTTACAGCGGGTCACTTTTGAAAAGAGCC
>NZ_JACARC010000008.1:0-292 GCF_013386825.1 Pseudomonas sp. IPO3778 | reverse complement strand
GCGCCTAAGATCAAAATCAAAGCAGATCAAGAGCAAGAGCACAGCGGCCTACCGGCCGGCTTGAGTGTGGTGAAGCAAAAGCGGAATCAAAAGCTAAAGCTAAAGCTAAAGCTAAAGCGGGCACGGTCACCTGTGGGAGCTGGCTTGCCTGCGATGGCATCGCCTCGGTGTATCTGGAAGACCGAGTTGCCTGCATCGCAGGCAAGCCAGCTCCCACAGAAAAGCAGAGCTGCACCGGCTTCAGATTTGGCTTTCGCACTGGCCTTCATCCTGGCTTCTACCACTGGAGTCG
>NZ_JACARC010000079.1 GCF_013386825.1 Pseudomonas sp. IPO3778 | reverse complement strand
CGCCGTAAGGGCGGAACCCTAGGCGGCCGTTACCCAAATAACGGATATGCCCCCAAACCCACCAACCCCCACCAAGATTTTTTCACCCCCCAGGGAATAAACCCAAACCCTCGCCCGTTCTATCCCCAGAACATCTTCAACGAGGGCAGTACGATGGACCTCTCCACCCAAGCGCAACCCATTGATTTCACAGCGCTGGCCCACCCGATGGGCGACACCGCCCCCTGTGGCGAGAACGTCGAATACGACCCCGACTTCCTCCAACTGGAAGAAGAAGCCCTGGGCAAACCCGAGGTCCAATACGGCGACACCATCACCCAAGCCGTCGAACCCAACTGGAAACTCGTCACGTCCCTGGCCTTACCCCTGATGCACCGCAGCCGCGACCTGCGCCTGGCCATGTGGCTCACCCGCGCCGAGCTCAACCTGCACGGCATCCACGGCCTCAACGCCGGCCTGGGCCTGATCGAAGCCCTGCTGATCCACTGCTGGGACGGCCTGCACCCGCAACTC
This sequence comes from Pseudomonas sp. IPO3778, assembly GCF_013386825.1. Lineage (GTDB taxonomy): Bacteria > Pseudomonadota > Gammaproteobacteria > Pseudomonadales > Pseudomonadaceae > Aquipseudomonas. Next base: position 21,022 of record NZ_JACARC010000079.1, on the reverse strand, counting down.
GACCCCGACGACGACCACGACCCCCTGCTGCGCATCAACATCCTCGCCTCCCTGTGCGAACCCAGCGGCCTGCTGCGCGACCTCCTCGACACCCCACTGGTCAGCGCCCGCAGCCTCGGCCAGTTCAGCCTGCGTGACCTCGACCAGGCCAGCGGCGAGCAGGGCAGCAGCGACACCCTGGCAATCATCGACGGCGCATTCGCCGAAGCCGACCCAGACGCCCTGCGCAGTATCGAAGCCGCCCTGACCGAGGCCCTGCAACGCAGCCAGCACATCGAACAACGCCTCACGGAAAACGTCGGCGTAGGCCGTGCCATCGACCTCAGCGGCCTGGCCAACGTACTGCGCCGCGCCGCCGAAGCCGTACGACGCCGCTTGCCTGAAAGGGAAAGCCCGGCCACCAGCGTCGACGCTCACCCCGCAACCGCCGCAGCCCCACAGCCGACCAGAGGCGAGATCAACAGCCGCGACGACGCGCGCCAGGCCATCGACCGCCTGTGCACCTATTTCAACACTCACGAACCCGCCAGCCCCGTGCCGTTCCTGCTGCAGCGGGCGAAGAAACTGATCGACAAGAACTTCATGGAATTGCTGCAAGACCTCGCCCCCGATGGCCTCGCACAACTGGCGCTGGTCAGCGGTATTCGCCCCGGCAACGACTGACCTTCCCCAATCAACCCTCACACTGGAGCTATCCCGTGGCCAAAGAAAGCAGTCAAAAGTTCATCGCTCGCAACCGCGCACCACGCGTCCAGATCGAATACGACGTGGAAATCTACGGCGCGGAAAAGACCGTGCAGTTGCCCTTCGTCATGGGCGTGTTTTCCGACCTCTCGGGCAAACCCGCCGAGCCGTTGCCGCCGGTGGCCGAGCGCAAGTTCCTGGAAGTCGATATCGATAACTTTGACGACCGCCTCAAGTCGATGAAGCCACGGGTGGCGTTCCAGGTGCCTAACACCCTGACCGGCGAAGGCAATCTGCCGGTGGAAATCACCTTCGAAAACATGGACGACTTCACCCCGGCCGCCATCGCCCGCAAGGTGCCGAGCCTCAACCAGTTGCTGACTGCCCGCAGCCAGTTGTCGAACCTGCTGACGTACATGGACGGCAAGGTCGGCGCTGAAGAATTGATCGCCAAGCTGCTGAGCGATCCTGCGGTGATGCAAGCGCTGAGCAGCGCGCCCAAACAACCCGAGTAACGGATTTCCCCGCTGACTCTGCCGGTGCCTCGTTTGCCCCGGTACGGGGACGCTTTTGCCCAAATTTCAAGGATACCGTCATGTCCACTACGCAATCGGAACAGCCAGGACTGCCTCAAGGCGCCACCGCCTTTGATGCAGGCGACTTCGCCAGCCTCCTGCAAAAAGAGTTCAAGCCCAAGACCGACAAGGCCAAGGAAGCGGTGGAAACCGCCGTGCGCACCCTGGCCGAGCAGGCGCTGCAAGGCACGCACCTGCTGTCCAATGACGTGCTGGGCACTATCGAGGGGCTGATCGCCGCCCTTGACCAGAAGCTCACCGAGCAGGTCAACCACATCCTGCACCACGAGGAATTCCAGAGCGTGGAAAGCGCCTGGCGTGGCCTGCATTACCTGGTCAACAACACCGAGACCGACGAGTCGCTGAAGATTCGGGTGATGAATATTTCCAAGAACGAAGTGCACAAGACCCTGCGCAAGTTCAAGGGCGTGGCCTGGGACCAGAGCCCGATCTTCAAGAAGCTCTACGAAGAGGAATACGGCCAGTTCGGCGGTGAGCCTTACGGCGCGTTCGTGGCCGACTACTACTTCAACAACAGCGCGCCCGACGTCGAGTTGCTGACCCAGATGGCCCGGGTCAGCGCCGCCGCCCACTGCCCGCTGATCACTGCCGCCGACCCCAGCGTGATGCTGATGGAGTCGTGGCAGGAGCTGGCCAACCCGCGGGACCTGACCAAGATCTTCCAGACCCCGGAACACGCCGCCTGGCGCAGCTTCCGTGCCAGTGAAGACTCGCGTTACGTGGGCCTGGCGATGCCGCGCTTCCTGTCCCGTGCCCCCTACGGTGCCAAGACCAACCCGGTGGAAGATTTCGACTTCGAAGAAACCACCGACAGCCCCGGCTCCCGGGATTTCACCTGGGCCAACGCGGCCTACGCCATGGCCGTGAACATCAACCGCTCGTTCAAGCACTACGGCTGGTGCTCGCAGATTCGCGGCATCGAGTCCGGTGGCGCGGTGGAAGGCTTGCCGGTGCACACCTTCCCCACGGATGACGGTGGCGTCGACATGACCTGCCCCACTGAAATCGCCATCAGCGACCGCCGTGAGGCGGAGTTGGCGAAGAACGGTTTCATGCCCCTGGTGCACAAGAAAAACAGCGACCTGGCGGCGTTCATCGGCGCCCAGTCGATGCACAAGCCTGCCGAGTACGACGACCCGGACGCCACCGCCAACGCCAACCTGGCCGCGCGCCTGCCGTACCTGTTTGCCACCTGCCGTTTCGCTCACTACTTGAAGTGCATCGTGCGCGACAAGATCGGCTCGTTCAAAGAGCGCAACGACATGCAGGTGTGGCTCAACAACTGGATCGGCCGCTACGTGGAACACAACCCGGCCACCGCCACCGACGCCGACAAGGCCCGCAAGCCCCTGGCCGGCGCGGAAGTGGTGGTGGAAGAGATCGAAGGCAACCCGGGTTACTACGGCGCCAAGTTCTTCCTGCGCCCGCACTACCAGCTCGAAGGCTTGACCGTGTCCCTGCGCCTGGTCTCCAAACTGCCGTCGACCAAGGCTTCCTGATAACACTTTCCTACCCCAACCAAGGTACTGACCATGATCCTGCTCAACTTCAAAGGCAAACAAATCAAAGGCACTTCCACCGTCGACGCGCACAAAGACTGGATCACCATCGACGCGATCCAGATGGGCGTCGGCCGGGCGATTTCCACCAGTGGCGGCGGTGCCGACCGTGACACCAGCAACCCGTCGTTCTCGGAAATTTCCCTGACCAAGGCCACCGATCTGGCCTCGGCCGACCTGTTTATGGAAGCGGTGTGCGGCAAGAGCCTGGGCGACGCCGAGATCCACTTCATCCAGACCGGCGGCCCGGACAAGAAGCAACAGGTGTTCCTCAAGATCATTCTGGGCAAAGCCATCATCAGCTCCTACTCCGCCAGCAGTAACGGCGAGCGCCCGAGCGAAACCATCTCCATCAACTTCACCACCATCAGCTACGAGTACGACTCCTTCACCGGCGACACCGTGATCACCGGCACGCCGAAGAAGTGGGACCTGGAAGCCAACGCCAAAATCTGACGGCCACCCCGACCCTGTGGGAGCGGGCTTGGGTGGGGGCGGGCTTGCTTGCGAATGCGGTGGGTCAGTCAATGCATCCGGTGGCTGAGCCACCGCATTCGCGAGCAAGCCCGCTCCCACAACGTTCAAGGACATTCACATGACCCCGATTCAAGGCCAGCCCCATGGCTGAACTCACCAGCCGCGAACGCCTGCAGCCGTCCTTGCTCGATCGCCTGAGCGATGACGACACCGAGCACACCGTCGAGTCCCGGGACAAGCGCATCTTGTCCATGACCGGCCTGCGCAAGGCAGTGCTGCGGGACCTCGGCTGGCTGCTCAACAGCACCAGCCTGGGCAGTTTTCGCGAACTGGCTGGTCACCCTCTGGCCGCGCAATCGGTCATCAATTTTGGCTTGCCGGATTTGTCCGGCAAGACCGCCGCCGGCCTCGACCGTGAGGAATTGGCTCGGCGCATCCGCCAGGCCATCTGGGACTTCGAACCCCGGATTCTGCGGGACAGCCTGCGTGTGGTGCCGTTGGGCACCAGTGCCATCCCCAACCAGATGGCCTTTGAAATCCACGGCGAACTCTGGGGCCAGCCGCTGCCCGAGCGCCTGTACCTGAAGACCGAACTGGACCTGGAAGCAGGCGAAGCCAGGGTCTTCGACATCGAGACAAGGGACGTGCGGTGAACGCCAAACTGTTGCGCTATTACGAACGTGAACTGGCCCACCTGCGGGAAGTCGGCGGTGAATTCGCCCGCGATTACCCCAAGGTGGCCGGCCGCCTGGGACTGGAGACTTACGCCTGCGCCGACCCATACGTCGAGCGCCTGCTGGAGGGCTTCAGCTTTCTGGCCGCCCGGGTGCAACTGAAGATTGATGCCGAGTTCCCGCGGTTTACCAATCACCTGCTGGAGCTGGTGTACCCGCAGTACCTCGCGCCCACGCCGTCGATGGCGGTGGTGCAGTTGCAGCCGGACATGAGCGAAGGCAGCCTGGCCGCCGGGTTCAAGGTGCCCCGGGGCACGGCCTTGCACAGCCAATTAGGCAAGGGCGACCAGACCGCCTGTGAATTTCGCAGCGCCCACGACGTAACCCTGTGGCCGGTGGAGCTGGCCGAGGCGCGCTACTTTGCCTGTGGCGGCCAGGTGGCGGGTGTCGACCTGGCGCGCCTGGGCGCGGTGAAGGCCGCGCTGCGCCTGCGTTTACGGGTGGGTGCCGGGCTGACCTTCAGCGACCTCGCCCTGGATAAGCTGCCGCTGCACATCCGTGGCGGCGAAGCCTTGCCCTCGCGCATCCTCGAACAACTGTTGGCCCAGGCCGCCGGGGTGTTGGTGATGCCGGTGCAGGAGCATGTGGACTGGCACCAGTTCCTGCCCAGGACCGCGATTCGCGGCATCGGCTACAGCGATGAAGAAGCCTTGCTGCCCACCGGAGCCCGGTCGTTCCAGGGCTACCGGCTGTTGCAGGAATATTTCGCCATGCCCCAGCGCTTTATGTTTGCCGAGCTGGGGGGGCTGGCCAACAGCGTAAGCCGCTGCACCGCGGACCAGCTGGACGTGATCGTGCTGTTCAAGAAGCTTGACCCACTGCTGGAACAAACCCTCAACGCCGCCAACTTCGGCCTGTACTGCACCCCGGCGATCAACCTGTTCCCGATGCGCACCGAGCGCGTGCACCTGTCGGACCAACAATCGGAATACCACGTGATCCCCGACCGTACCCGGCCGATGGACTACGAGATCTACCAGATCGAAGGCGTCACCGGTTATGGCAGCGGCGCCGAGGCGAGCCAGACGTTCGAGTCGTTCTACCGCGCCAATGACCTGCACGCGCGCACGCCACCCAAGGCGTTTTACCAGGTGCGCCGGGATGCGCGGCTGCTGTCTGAGCAGCAACGTCGCCAGGGCCCGCGCTCCAGCTACATCGGCAGTGAATTGTTCCTGTCGTTGGTGGACGCCCAGGAGGCGCCGCACCGCAGCAGCCTGCGCCAACTGGGCATCGACACCCTGTGCAGCAACCGCGACCTGGTGCTGAGCATGCCGGTGGGCAGTGGCAAGACCGACTTCAGCGTCGAGTCCGGCGCGCCGGTGCAGGCCGTGCGGTGCGTGGCCGGGCCCACGGTGCCGGCGCCGTCGTTTGCCGAAGGTGAAACGGCCTGGCGCCTGGTCAGCCATTTGTCCCTCAACTATTTGTCGTTGCTGGACCAGGACAAGGAACAGGGCGCCAGCGCCTTGCGGGACCTGCTGCGCCTGTACTGCCGGATTGACGACGAAGCCGCCCACAAACAGATCGACGGCCTGCGCTCGGTGAGCGCCGAAAGCATCGTGCGCCGCTTGCCGCTGCCGGGGCCGATCACTTATGGCCGCGGCTTGCAGATCAGCGTGACCCTCGACGAGTCAGCGTTTGAAGGCAGCGGCGTATTTATTCTCGGCTCGGTGCTGGAGCAGTTTTTTGCCAAGTACGTGTCGCTGAATTCCTTCACTGAGACGGTGATCAAAGGCACCGCCCGTGGGGTGATCATGCAGTGGCCGGCGAGGGTGGGGCGATGCGAGATCCTCTGAGCCTGCTCAGCGCCCTGGAAGCGCACCCGGCGCGGTTCGATTTCCACGGCGCCCTGCGCCAACTCGAGTGTGCCTTCCCGCAACTGCCACGGATCGGCCAGGCAGCGCGCCCGGCGGACGAAGCGGTGCGTTTCGGCCAGCAACCGTCCCTGGCGTTCGAGCCGGCGATGATCGCCAGCCTCACGCCCGGCGCCACGCCAAAACTGCTGCTGAATTTTTTCGGGTTGCTGGGGGCGAATGGGCCGTTGCCGATTCACTTGAGCGAATACATCCGTGACCGCCAGCGCAACCTCAACGACCCGACCCTGGCCGCGTTCTGCGACGTGTTCCATCACCGCATGATCAGCCTGTTTTACCGCGCCTGGGCCAGCGCCCAGCCGGCCGTGAGCCTGGATCGCCCGCAGGCGGACCGCTTTGCGCAGTATTTGGGCTCGCTGATCGGCATCGGCATGCCGTCGCTGCTGGGCCGCGACACCGTGCCGGATGTGGCCAAGCTGCACTTCGCCGGGCGCCTGGGGCCACAGACCCGCAATGCCGGTGGCCTGGCGGCGTTGCTGACGGACTACCTGCAAGTGCCGGTACAGGTCGAGCAATTTGTCGGCCACTGGATGACCTTGCCCGCCGATGGCCTGTGCGCCCTGCGCAGCGGCCCCGACGCGCCGGTGCTGGGCCAGACCACGGTGATGGGCAAGAAAGTCTGGAACACCCAACACAAATTCCGCCTGTTGATCGGCCCCCTGGACCTTGAACAGACCCGGCGCCTGCTGCCCGGTGGCGACAGCCTCAAGCGCGTGCAGGACTGGGTGCGCCAGTACGTCGGCCTGGCCATGGACTGGGACGTGAACCTGATCGTCAAGAAAGAACAACTGCCTGGCTTGCGCCTGGGGTCTGCGCCATTGGGCTGGACCAGTTGGCTGAGCAGCAAGGCGCCCCTGGCGGATGACCGGCAATTGCTGATCAACCCGCGCATTTCTCACACTTCTCAAGGACCTGCCCATGGCTGATATCAGTCGCGTCGCGCTCTTCGGCAAACTCAACAGCCTGTGCTACCGGGCGATTGAAAGCAGCACCGTGTTCTGCAAGATGCGCGGCAACCCCTACGTGGAACTGGTGCACTGGTTGCAGCAGATCCTGCAACTGGCCGACTCTGACCTGCAGCGCCTGATCCAGCATTACCAACTCGACCCGGCCGTGCTGGCGCGAGACCTGACGGCCGCCCTGGACCGCTTGCCCCGTGGCTCGACCTCGGTCACCGACCTGTCGTCCCAGGTGGAGGAGGCGGTGGAGCGCGCATGGGTCTACGGGACCCTGATGTTCGGCGAGTCCCAGGTACGCTCCGGGCATTTGCTGCTGGCGCTGCTGAAAACCCCGGGCTTGCGCAACGGCTTGTATGGCGTGTCCCGGGAGTTCAACAAGATCGGCATCGAAGACCTGAGCGAACAATTCTCTGCACTGCTCAAGGACTCGCCCGAAGCCCGGATGACCGCCAGCGATGGCTTCCAGGTGCCCGGTGAAGACACCGGCGCCCTGGCCCCGGCGGCCATGGGCAAGCAGGAAGCGTTGAAGCGTTTCACCGTCGACCTCACCCAGCAGGCGCGGGACTCGAAGATGGACCCGATCGTGGGCCGCGACGAAGAGATTCGCCAGGTAATCGACATCCTGATGCGTCGGCGCCAGAACAACCCGATCCTGGTGGGCGAGGCCGGTGTGGGCAAGACCGCCGTGGTCGAAGGCTTTGCCCAGCGCATCGCCCGGGGCGACGTACCGCCGAGCCTCCGGGACGTGCAATTACTGGCCCTCGATGTGGGCCTGTTGCAGGCCGGTGCGAGCATGAAAGGCGAGTTCGAACAGCGCCTGCGTTCGGTGATTGACGAGGTGCAGGCCAGCGTCAAACCGGTGGTGTTGTTTATCGACGAAACCCACACCCTGGTGGGCGCCGGCGGTGCCGCCGGGACGGGCGATGCGGCCAACCTGCTCAAGCCTGCGCTGGCCCGTGGCACCTTGCGTACTGTCGGCGCCACCACCTTTGCCGAGTACAAAAAGCACATCGAAAAAGACCCGGCCCTGACCCGGCGCTTCCAGACCGTGCAGGTCGATGAGCCGGACGAAGCCCGCGCGTTGCTGATGCTGCGAGGCATCGCCCAGACCATGCAGCAGCACCACCAGGTGCAGATTCTCGATTCGGCCCTGGAAGCGGCGGTGCGTTTGTCCAACCGCTACATCCCGGCGCGGCAGTTGCCGGACAAGGCCGTCAGCCTGATCGACACCGCCTGTGCCCGGGTTGCCATCAGCCTGCACGCCACCCCGGCCGAAGTGGACGACAGCCGCCGGCGGATTGAGTCGCTGGAAACCGAGCTGGCGATCATCGAGCGCGAAACCGCGATTGGCGTCGACACCGCCAGCCGTCGCGTGTCGGTCGAGGCGTTGTTGGTGACGGAGCGTGAACGCCTGGATGGCCTGGAAAGCCGTTGGGACAACGAGCTGGCGCTGGTGGAACAGATTCTGCGCCTGCGCAGCCAACTGGCAGATGCCACCGAGGGCGAAGCCGGCCTGGTGGAGTTGCGTCAATTGCAGGACGAGCTGGCCGCGCAGCAGGGCGAAACCCCGCTGGTGCTGATCAGCGTCGACGAACAGGCGGTGGCCTCGGTGGTGCAGGACTGGACCGGCATTCCCGTGGGCCGCATGGTCAAGAACGAAATCGAAAACGTGTTGCGCCTGGCGGATCGTTTGTCCCAGCGCATCATCGGGCAGAACCACGCCCTGGAAATGATCGCCCGGCGCATCCAGACCTCCCGCGCCGGCCTCGACAACCCCGGTAAACCGGTGGGCGTGTTCATGCTCGCCGGCACCTCCGGCGTGGGCAAGACCGAGACCGCCCTGGCCCTGGCCGAGTCGCTGTATGGCGGCGAACAGAACGTCATCACCATCAACATGAGCGAGTACCAGGAAGCCCACACCGTCTCCACCCTCAAGGGCGCGCCACCGGGTTACGTGGGGTACGGCGAAGGCGGCGTGCTCACCGAAGCGGTGCGGCGCAAACCCTACAGCGTGGTGCTGCTGGACGAGGTGGAGAAGGCCCACCCCGACGTGCACGAGCTGTTTTTCCAGGTGTTCGACAAGGGCTGGATGGAGGACGGTGAAGGCCGGATCATCGACTTCAAGAACACCTTGATCCTGCTCACCACCAACGCCGGCACCGCATTGATCAGCCGCCTGTGCCGCGACCCGCAGACCATGCCGGCGCCGGATGACATCGCCAAGGCCCTGCGCGAGCCGCTGCTGGAAGTGTTCCCGCCTGCCTTGCTCGGGCGCCTGGTGGTGATCCCGTATTACCCGCTGAGCGACGCCATGCTCGGCAGCATCATCCGCCTGCAATTGGGGCGTATCGAGAAACGCATCAGCGACGGCCACAAGATCCCGTTCACCTTCAGCGACGAGGTGGTGCACCTGATCGCCAGCCGCTGCACCGAGCTGGAAAGCGGCGGGCGGATGATCGACGCGATCCTGACCAACTCGATGTTGCCGGCCATCAGCACCGAATTCCTCAAGCGCCTGCTGGCGGGCACGCCGGCGACACGGGTACAGGTGAGTGTCGACGCCGGCGAGTTCGCCTACGTGTTTGAGGAGCAGTGAACCAATGCCCTATGTAGCGTGGAAAACCCCGATTGCGATGAAGTGGTTCCGGGTGGCGAAGTTCAAGCAGCGTTCGCAGCTGACCAAGAATCCTTACCTGCAAGCCATGCCCAGCCTGGCCGGCGGCGCCTGTGTGGGCGCGACCTTCGCCTGGTTGAACCGGCACCTGCAGGCCCCGGCCGAGTCGGCTGTCAACCGGTGTGCGTTCCTGAGCCGGGACGACACCTGGTGCCGGATCGAAAGCTATTGCAGCGCGTTCAATACCACCCTGATCCTCGATAACACCCGGCGCATCAAGGCCAACCTGCCGAACATCTGCGGCCTGACCGACAGCTCGTCGGTGGAGGCCCAGGGCTTCGACGGGCTGGCGACCCTGGCCCAGCATATCGATAGCACCCAGCCGGGCTACTACGTCTGGCTGTTCACCTTTGAAGGCGGCGGGCCTTCCCATGTCTGCGGGATCTACGCCGACCGCAACTGCATGACGTTCTTCGACCCCAACTCCGGCGAGTACCGGGTGGGCCCGACGCGCAAGCTCGATTTTTTCAAGATGCTCTACAAGCACTACCTCAATTACCTGTCGGGCGCGGGTGTGCGCAAGGAAATGAAGTTCGACGAGCATTACCTGGTGCAACTGGGGGCTTGAGTGGGAAATCAGCGGCGCCACGGAATAAATCGGTGCGCCCGGCTGTTGTGTCTACGTTCCTCAACCTTCAGGGATACACACGATGCCCCGGATCAATAGCGCATTCAGCTGCCGCAAAGTGGACTTTCAAGCCTTCCGCGAAGCCCTTGGCGAGGCCGGCATGCTGGCAGAGTCATCGGCCGCGCAGGAAGTCATTGCGACCATGAACACCATCAGCACCGCACGCTCCAACGACACCCCGCAGGAGCAAGCCAAGGTTGCGTATTTCGCCGCCTATGAGGGGGATGACGCGGTGGGGTTGATGGTGATGTTCAAGGAAGGCCCCACCTGGAAGATCGAAGACGTGTTTGCCGGTGTGGCGGGCAGCGGCCTGGGCTCGACCCTGGCGGCGTTTGGCATGGACTACGCGATTCGCGATTACGGCAACAAACCCAACTGCGAGATTCGCCTGACCTCCCTGGATGCGGCTTCGTGTGCGTTCTGGAAAAAGATGGGGTTCGTGATGCTGCCCGGTGTCGCCAGCGGGCATGGCGGCATGGTGTACCGCGTGTCCAACTCCCGTCCGACGACCCCGCTTTAGGTAGAACAGAACCATGGCAACCACCCAAACCCGGCGCGAAATCCAGGTCACCAGCGTGCTCGGCGCCGATGTGCTGTTGTTTCGCCGCATGCAGGCCCGGGAAGGCCTGTCCCAGCTCAGCGACTATCAGCTTGAGTTGTACAGCGAGCGCGCCGACCTGAACATCGACGACCTGCTGGCAACCCAGATGAGCGTCGCGGTGGACCTGCCCAAGGGCGGCAGCCGCTACTTCAGCGGCCACGTCAGCCACTTTTCGTTTACCGGGCGCCAGGGCCGTTTCGCCACCTACAAGGCGGTGTTGCGCCCGTGGTTATGGTTCCTCACGTTGGCCAGCGATTGCCGGATTTTCCAGGAACTGAGCGTGCCGGACATCCTCAAGCAGGTGTTCGCTCCCTACACCATCGCCGATGTCGACACCTCGGGCCTGAGTGGCAGCTACCCGGCGCTGACTTACTGCGTGCAGTACCGTGAAAGCGACTTCAACTTTGTCAGCCGGCTGATGGAGCAGGAGGGCATCTACTACTTCTTCAAGAGCGCGGCCGGGCGCCACACCCTGGTGCTGGCCGACTCTTATGGCGCCCATTCTCCGGCACCGGGGTATGCCCAGGTGCGCTTTATGCCCGCCGAAGATCACACCATGCGCGAAAGCGAAGTGATCTACGACTGGCGCATGAGCGGTGACGTGGAACCGGGCGGCTACACCTTGCAGGACTTCGATTTTGAAAAACCGTCGGCCAACCTGTTGGCCAAGTCGACCCTGGCCGGCAACTACCCGCAGGCGCGCCACGAGCGCTACGACTACCCGGGCAAGTACACCGAGCGCAAACAGGGCGAAACCTATGCGCGCACGTTGATCGAGTCCCTGCACACCGGTACTCAGCGGGTCACCGGCGCCACCCGTGCCCGGGGCTTGTTTCCCGGGGCGCTGATGACCCTGACCGAACACCCCCGCAGCGAGCAGAACGCCCAGTTCCTGTTGCTGGAGGCGCGTTATGCGTTGTCCTCGGACACCTACGAACCGACACCGCCGGCCCATCCCGCACCGGTGCTGACCTGCGACTTCACCGCCTTGTCGAAGCAGCAGCAATTTCGTGCGCCGTGCAGCAGTCGTAAACCGCTGATGCAGGGCCCGCAGACCGCCAGGGTGGTGGGCAAGCAGGGCGAGGAAATCTGGACCGACAAATACGGGCGGATCAAGGTGCAGTTCCACTGGGACCGCGAGGGCAAAAACGACGAAAACAGCTCGTGCTGGATTCGTGTCGCCCAGGGTTGGGCCGGCAAGCGCTGGGGCAGTCTGTTCACCCCGCGTATCGGCCAGGAAGTGATCGTGAGTTTTCTGGAAGGTGATCCCGACCAGCCGCTGGTCACCGGCAGCGTCTACAACGCCGAGACGATGCCGCCGTATGCGCTGCCGGAGAATGCCACCCGTTCGACCATCAAGAGCAACTCGTCCAAGGGCGGCGGTGGCTATAACGAGCTGCGCTTCGAAGACAAGAAAGGCTCGGAGCAGGTGTTCCTGCATGCCCAGAAAAACCTCGACCAGCGGGTGCTCAAGGACTCCCTGGACTGGGTCGGCGGCGACCGCCATTCCAAGGTCGACCAGGATCTGCGGGAGAAGGTCGGCGGCGACCGGCATTCCTCGGTGGGCGGTCATCGCAATGAGAAGGCCACGGGTGATGTCTCGCTGTCGGCCGGCACCAACATGATCATCAACGGCGGCCTGAAAACCGGCGTGACGGCGGGCATGGACCTGTACCTGAAGGGCGGGATGAACGTGGTCATCGAGGCCGACGCGACCATCACCCTGAAGGTCGGCAGCACCTTCCTCACCCTGACGCCGGCCATGATCATCGCCTCAACCATTCCGATTCCCCTGCCTGAAGCCGCCTCTGCGGCGACTGCGCTTGCGCTCACAGCAGCCACCGGCCCGGCCGGGGTGCCGCTGCCACCGAAGGAGGCCGACGATGGCAAATAATTCCATGAACCTGATTCTTCTGGTCAGAAGCTACCGCGACCAACCCATGCCCGGTGATGTGATCTGCCGGTTTACCGACGCCGGTGGCTCGATAGGCCGCGGCCCGGACAATGACCTGACCCTGGACGACCCGGGCAAATACATTTCCCGCACCCACGCGCGCATCGAGTGGCGCGGCGAGCAGTTCTACCTGACCGACACCGGCAGTAACCCCAGCCTGGTCAACGAACGCCCCCTGGGCAATGGCCGTGAGCGGGCGCTGGAGGAGGGCGACCGCCTGGTGATCGGTGATTATGGGCTGGAGGTGCGCCTGGAACAGCCACTGGTCGAGGTGCCGGACGACGCCCTGGCCACGCGCATTTTGCCGCCGCTGTTCGTGCCGCCGCCAGCGCCGGTGGCCGCACCATTACCGCCGCTGGAGGTGTATCGCGAGCCTGAGGTGGTAGCGCCGGTGGTGCTGCATGACGCCCTGGCCGGGGCACGGATTCTGGAAGGCGAGTCGTTGTTCGATGGGGCTGTGCCCCTGTCTGACCCGCTCGGGTTGAACCTGGCGGGCCGGGTGGAACCGCTGTTTCGCGGCACCGAAAGCGACCACGTGGCGCCACAGATGCAGGCGTTTGTGATGCCGGTGATGCAGGTGGAAGCGCAGGTGATTCCGGAGGACTACGACCCGTTGCTGGGTGTCTCCACACTCCAGGTAGGAGCCGGCTTGCCAGCGATGGGCGTTAACGATGACGCGGGCTTGCAGGATGAACGTGTCGCGCTTGAGCCTTTCGCGAGCAAGCTCGCTCCTACAGAAGAGCGGGCAGTGCCAACCGGGGACGACGCCGTCTTCCAGGCCCTGCTCCAAGGCCTCGGCCTGGAAAACCTGCACACCACCCGCACCCCGGTCGAACTGGCCCACCTGGTGGGCGAGCTGCTGCGCACTGCCACCGGCGGCACCATGGCGGTGCTGATGGCCCGGGCCCTGACCAAGCGCGAAAGCCATATCGACATGACCATGATCGGCGCCCACTCCAACAACCCGCTCAAGTTTTTCCCCGACCCCCACAGCGCCCTGACCCAGATGCTCACCGCCGATTCCCCTGCGTATATGCGCCCGGTCAAGGCCATGGGCGCCGCATTCGACGACCTCAAGGCTCACGAGCTGGCGGTGATCGCCGGCATGAAAGCCGCGCTGGGCGCGGTGGTGCAGCGCTTTGACCCGGCCCGGGTCGAGCAACGCCGCACCACCCACGGCGCCCTCGACAAGTGGATGCCGGCCCGGCGCAAGGCACGCTTGTGGGACCGCCTGGTGGAGCGTTACGAAGACCTGGCACGGGATGCCGACGAGGACTTGCAACGCTTGTTCGGTGAGTTGTTTTCGGTGGCTTATGAAGAGCAGGTCGCGCGGTTGCGCACCGGCCAATGAGAAGAATTTATGTCCTGGAATAACAAAGTAGTCTGGTCCGAAGGCATGTTGCTGCAGCCTCAGCACCTGCAACAACACGACCGTTTTCTGCAGGCCCAACTCGAAGCCCGGGTCGGCACCTTGCGGGCCTACGCCCATGGTTTTTCGCGCCTGAAAATCGACCCGCAGCAATTGGCCCTGGGCAAGTTGTCGTTGCTGTCTTACAGCGGCGTACTGCCTGACGGCACCCCGGTGGGCCAGCCATTCGACGATGAAATGCCGCTGCCCCTGGAAATCCCCGCAGACGCCCGCGACCTGAAAGTGGTGCTGGCGCTGCCGACCCTGCGCCCCGGTGTGGCCGAAGTCGACGACAACCCTGGCTTCGAAAACTTCGCCCGCCACCGCAGCAGCGAGTACGAAGCCTGGGACAGCAACGGCCTGGACAGCAGTGCCCTGATGAGCATCGGCAAACTGCGCCTGCGCCTGGCGTTTGAAGGCGATGTGGCCGACGCCTACACCACCCTGGGCATCGCCCATGTGGTGGAAAAGCGCGCCGACAAAAGCGTGGTACTTGACCGCGATTATTGCCCGCCGTGCCTGGACATCCGCGCCGCCGACCACCTGGGGGCGTTTGTCGACGAATTGCTCGGCCTGTTGCAGCAGCGCGGCGAAGCCCTGGCCGCCCGCCTGAACCGGCCGGACGGCAGCGGCGCGGCCGAGATCGCCGACTTCCTGCTGCTGCAAGTGCTTAACCGCAGCCAGCCGTTGGTGCGGCATTTGGCGGCGATGAGCGGCCTGCACCCGGAGCAGCTGTACCGCGACCTGACCACCCTGGCCGGCGAATTGGCGACCTTTACCCAGGCCGACAAACGCGCCTCGGCCTACCCGGTGTATCGCCACGATGCCCTGGCCGAAACCTTCGCCCCGGTGATGCTCGACCTGCGCCGCTCGCTGTCGACGGTGATGGACGCCCGCGCCATTGCGATCCCCCTGGAAGAGCGCCAATACGGGATTCGCGTGGCGGTGTTGCCCGACCAGGAATTGTTGCGTTCGGCCACGTTCATCCTCGCGGTGCAGGCGCAACTGTCTGCCGAGAGCGTGCGCAACGGCTTCCCGCCGCAGGTCAAGATCGGCTCGGTGGAGAAGATCCGCGACCTGGTCAACCTGCAACTGCCCGGCATTGGCCTGCGCCCGTTGCCCGTGGCGCCACGGCAACTGCCGTTCCACGCCGGCTTCACCTATTTCGAACTCGACCGCAGCAGCGATTACTGGCAACAGCTGAGCAATTCGGCCGGCTTTGCCATGCACATTGCCGGGGTCTTTCCGGGGCTGGAATTGCAGTTCTGGGCCATTCGGCGCTAAGGCAAGGTGACTGACGTGAATGACACTTTTGATAGCGCCCAGGACCCGGATCGCACCCTGTTGATCCCCACACCGGGCGGGCGGCGAGTGACGCCTGGCGTCACACCCGTGGCCGACGTGCAGAGCGCCGCCGTGGTGCTCAAGGGCCTGGGCCTCAACCCGCTGGTGCGGGCGGCCAACCCGTTGCTCGACCTGGTGGTGCCGCTGCGCATGCTGACCGCCATGCCCGACATGGAAAGCCTGCGCCAACGGCTGATCCAGGCCATGCAGGCGGTCGAGGCCCAAGCCCGGGCCAGCCAGGTGGACGTTGAAACCGTGGCGGCGGCGCGTTACGCGCTGTGCACCCTGGTGGACGAAACCATTTCCAGCACGCCATGGGGCGCGGGCGTGTGGGGCAGCCGCAGCCTGTTGGTGACCTTTCACAACGAAGCCTGGGGCGGCGAAAAATTCTTCATGATTCTGCAGCGCCTCAGCCAGGACCCGCGCACCCATATCGACGTGCTGGAACTGATGTATCTGTGCATGGCCCTGGGGCTGGAAGGGCGTTATCGGGTACTGGATCGGGGCCTGGATCAACTGGGCCTGCTGCGCGAACGCCTGCTGCAATTGATCAATCAGCAGCGTGGCAACCGCGAGCAGGACCTGTCGCCACGCTGGCGCGGTGCCGAGGCTCCCCAGGCGTCGATGTTGCGCCGGGTGCCGTTGTGGGTGCTGGCCGCAGTGGCGGCGGTGCTGCTGTTGAGCGTGCAGTTGACCTACAGCTGGCTGCTTAACCGCGCCTCCGATCCGGTATTCGCGCAGTTGGGCTCGATCCGCGTGGCGTCGCCGCTCAAGGTGGCGGTGCCGGCAACGCCTGCGCCGGTGCGCTTGTCGGGGTTCCTTGCGCCGGAAGTTGCCCAAGGCCTGGTCACGGTAAAAGACAGCGCCGACCGCTCGGTGATCACCCTGCGCGGCGACGGTGTATTCGCCTCCGGCAGTGCCGAGGTGGCGAGCAACTTCGACGGTTTGCTCAATCGTATCGGCGATGCCCTGGCCACGGTGCCGGGGAATGTGGTGGTGGTCGGGCATACCGACAACGTGCGGCCGTCGGCGACGTCGCGGTTGGGTTCCAACTTCGACCTGTCCCAGGCCCGGGCCAAGACGGTCGCGCGTTTGCTGGCACAGCGGGCGGGCCCGGCGGAGCGCTATCGCAGCGAAGGCCGGGGTGAGACCGAACCGCTGGTGCCCAATGACTCAGCGGCCAATCGTGCACGCAACCGCCGTGTCGACATCACCGTGCTGATCCCTTCCCAGGCGCAATAGACCATGAACCTGTCCTCGTTTTTCTCGTTGTTATGGTCCCCGGTGGAGCGCTTTTGCCTGTGGCTGCTCAAACCGTGGTTGTTGTCGCTGATCGGCGTGGCGCTGCTGTCGCTGCTGGTGTGGTACGAAGGCCCGTTGCTGGCGTTCAACGGCAGTGAACCGTTGGCCCCCGAAGCCCGGCGCTGGGGCTTGATCGGCGTATTTGTGCTGGTTTGGGCCGGCTACTTTGCCTGGCGTGTGTGGCGGGTCTGGCGTGCCAACCGGGGCCTGATGGCCGGCGTCGCCGAGGCGCCGGTGGTGGCCCCGGGTGTGCGCGAGTCCCAGGCTGAAGTGAATGAGTTGGGCGAGCGCATGCGTTCGGCCATGGCGGTGCTGCGCAAGGCCAACCCCGGCTGGAAGATGAGCGGGCAGTACCTGTATCAACTGCCGTGGTACATGTTTGTCGGCGCCCCGGGCAGTGGCAAGACCACCGCCCTGACCCATTCCGGCCTGCAATTTCCCCTGCGTGAAGCCATGGGCTCGGGCGCCATCGGCGGGGTAGGCGGCACTCGCCATTGTGACTGGTGGTTTACCGACGAAGCCGTGCTGCTGGACACCGCAGGGCGCTACACCACCCAGGACAGTTACACCGAAGTGGACAAGGCCGCCTGGGGCGGTTTCCTCGACCTGCTGAAAAAACACCGGCGCCAGCGCCCGGTCAACGGGGTGATCGTGGCCCTGAGTGTCAGCGACCTGTTGCAGCAAACCGACGCCCAGCGCCAGGCCCAGGCCTTGGCGATCCGCGCGCGGATCAACGAGTTGTACGAGCGCCTGGGCCTGCGGTTTCCGGTGTACGTGATCATCACCAAGTGCGACTTGCTGGCCGGGTTCTCGGAGTTTTTCGAGACCTTTGGCCGTGAAGAACGGGCGCAGGTGTGGGGCGTGACGTTCCCGTTGCCGCAGGACCCGAAAGCCGACAGCGGCCTGGCCTCGTTCCCCGCCGAATTCGATGCCCTGGAGCGTCAACTTCAGGGCCGGGTGCTGGAGCGGGTGCAGCAAGAGCGGGACCTGTCGCGCCGGGCCTTGCTTTACAGCTTCCCGCAACAGTTCGCCAGCCTGGGGGACGGGCTCACGCGGTTTCTCAACAGCGTCTTCGAAGCCAACCGTTATCAGGAACCGGCACTGCTGCGTGGTGTGTACTTCACCAGCGGCACCCAGGAAGGCAGCCCGATTGACCGGGTACTGACCTCACTGGCGGCGTCCTTTGGCCTGGGCCGCAAGGTGCTGGCACCGAATGTCGCCACTGGCCGCAGTTACTTCATCACCCGCCTGCTGCGGGAAGTGATCTTCAAGGAAGCCGGGCTGGCCGGGGTCAACCATCACGAAGAGCGCCGTCGCCGCCTGCGGGCGCGGGGCGGGCGGATCGTCGCCGGGGCGGCGTTTGTCCTGCTGTTGCTGGGCATGACCCTCAGTTACAACCGCAACCTGCAACTGATCGCCGACTCGGCCACCGCTGCGACCAACGTCGCGCAACTGGCCAAGGAACTGCCGGCCGAAGGCGACGTGCTGGTGACGCTGCCTTTGCTCAATGCCGCCCGCGGGCTGCCGGGTGGCTACGCCGATGGCGACAACAGCGTACCGCTGCTCAGCCGCATGGGCCTGTACCAGGGCAACAAGCTCGGGGCGGGCGCGGTCACCTTATACCGTCGGCTATTGCGTAGCACCTTGCTGCCGCACATCGTGGCAAACATGGAAAACGCCCTGCGCCGGGGCGATGCCAGCAACCAGGAGTTCCTCTACGAAACCCTGCGGGCCTACCTGATGCTGGGGGAGCGGCAGTTCTTTGATGCGGCGTCGGTGCAGGCGTGGGTCGATGTGGATTGGCGTCGCGAGTTGCCCCAGGCCACCCCGGCGCAGTTGCAGCAGCTGTCGGATCACGTGTCGGCGCTGCTGGAAGCCGATGACGAAGCGGAACCGGTGCCACTCGACAGCGCCCTGATTGCCAAGGTGCGCCTGGCCCTGGCGAGCATGCCGCTGTCCCAGCGCATCTATAACCGGGTCAAACGCCAGGTGGATCAGGAGCATTTGCCGGAGCTGAGCGTGAATGGCGCAGTGGGCCGCGATGTATCGTCGCTGTTCACCCGGGGCAGCGGCGAGCCGTTGTCCCGTGGGGTCAGCGGCCTGTACCGCATCGCCGGCTACCGTGAACTGACCGACAAAACCCCGCAGGCCGTGGCCGACATGGCCAAGGACAGCTGGGTGCTGGACCACCAGGAGTCGGCACAGATCGCCGGGGGCAGCGCGGCCATGCAAGCGGCGGTGCTGGAGCTGTACTACGCCGATTACATCCGCCAATGGGACACTTTTCTCGCCGACGTGCACCTGGTGCCGTTGACCAGCCTGGGTCAGGCCTCCCTGGTGACCAATGCGCTGGCGGCCAACGATTCACCGCTGCGTGCATTGCTGCTGGCGGTGGCCAGGGAAACCACCCTGGACGGCGCGTTGACCTCGGCCACCAGCAAAGACACCGACCAGCGCGTGCGCGACAAAATCGCCGCCGCCACGCAAAAGCTCCAGGCGGCCCTGGGCAACGACGCCCCGGCCCCGGCGGCGGATGCGGGCGCAAACCCGGTGGACCTGCACTTCGCCGCGCTGCATCGTCTGGTGGGCAACGGCACCAGCCCGCAACCGGTGGATGAAATGCTGGCCTCGCTCAAAGACGCCGGCCAATACTTCGACAGCGCCGACGCCGCCCGCCGCAGTGCCGCGCCGGCGCCCACCGGTGAAGTGCTGGAGCGTTTGAAGCGTGCCAGCGATACCCAGCCGGCGCCGTTGTCGAGCTTGCTGCGGGATGTGCAAACCGGTGGTGCGGCACTGACGTTGGGCAACGAGAAAGCCCGGTTGAACGCATTGTGGGAAGCCTCCGGCGCGCCATTCTGCCGGGCGGCGATTGCTGATCGTTACCCGTTGGTGCGCAGTTCCAGCCGCGATGCCACCGCCGATGATTTCGGTAAGTTCTTTGGCCCGGGTGGGTTGATGGATGACTTCTTCAGCAAGAACCTCGCGCCGTATGTCGATACCAGCGGCAGCCAATGGCATTGGCGCTCCAGCGGTGTGACGCCGTTGAATATTTCCCAGGACGTGCTCAACCAGTTCCAGCGCGGGGCGCGATTGCGGGACATGTTCTTTGTCGCAGGTGCCCGCCAGCCCTCGATACGTTTTGATTTGAAAGCCCTGGGCGCTGACCCGGCGCTGAGCAAGGTCAATCTGCAGATCGATGGCCAACCGGTGGTGTACGAGGCGGGCAGTGTGGCCGACTTCACCAGCATCGTGTTGCCCAGCGGCAAGGCGGGCGGCCTGGTGCGCCTGGATGCAACACCGCCGCTGGCCAACCCGTTGCATGCCGATGGGCCCTGGGGGTGGCTGCGCATGATGGACAAGGCGGCGGTGGGCACGCAGGGTGATTTGCTGCGGGTGACCTTCAACGTCGAGGGGCACCGGGTGGAGTATCAACTGCGGGTCAGCAGCGTGATCAACCCGTTTCAGCGCGATGCCATTGAGCAGTTTCGCTGCCCGACCACGTTATAAGGATTGGCATGGACCAGCAGTTGACGGGGTTTTTCGGCAAGGTTCCGAGCCATGGGGATTTTGTGAGTCGGCGCTTGCCGGAGGCGTTTTTGCGGCCTTGGGATGAGTGGTTGCAGGGTGGGTTGCAGTGTAGTCGCGAGCGGCTGGGGGGGCGTTGGCTGGAGGTGTATTTGTGCAGTCCGGTGTGGCGCTTTGCCTTGGCGCCTGGGGTGTGTGGTGAGCAGGGGTGGGCGGGGGTGATGATTCCCAGTGTGGATCGGGTGGGGCGGTATTTTCCGCTGACCGTGGCGGTGGCGGGGGAGGATGTGCCGCTGGTTTCGCGGATGGAGCGGGATGTCGGGTGGTATGACGAGGTGGAGCGGTTGGCGCTTTCTACGTTGGCTGAAGGGGAGGCGTTGGCGGGGTTTGATTCGGGGCTCAGGGGGTTGGTGTTGCCTTCGCGGCTGGGCGGGGGGGATATGGGGCGATCGTTGTTTTGGACGGATGGGTCGCCGTTGGTGGGGGCTTCGGCGTTTGTGTGTTTGGGGTTGCCTGGGGTTGAGGGGTATGCGGATATGTTGGGGGGGCGTGTGGGTTGAGTGCGTGGCTGTTTTTTGCTGGGTACATATCCGTTGCTGTGGTAACGGCGGCTTAGGGTTCCGCTCTTACAGCGGGTCCCTTTTGGCAAACGCCCCAAAAGTAACCAAAAGGTCTTTGCCCCACCACTCGGTGCCTCGCTTAGGCT
>NZ_JACARC010000078.1 GCF_013386825.1 Pseudomonas sp. IPO3778 | reverse complement strand
CAGCAACGGATATGTACCCCATCTGATCCCAAAAAAACCCCACCGCACCCGTTCAGCAAACGGCATGGCGCTTCAAACCGCGCAGCAACAACTCCAGCCCTTGCAACGCTTCTTCCAGTCGCTCACCCGGGTGTTCGTCCCGGGCGATCCACAGTGACGCGCTCACCAGGCTGCCATTGATCAGCCTCGCCAATGCCTGGCTGCATGCGTGTTCGATCAGCCCGGCTTGCATCAGCTCATCAAGCAACCGGCCCAGCGAGTCCACACATTGCTGCTGGTCGGTTGCCCCCAGCACCGCCGGCGCATCCTGCAGCACGATGCGCTGGATCTCGGCATCCTGAGCCATACGCAAATAGACCCGGCACCGCTCGCAAAATCCATCCCAAGGATTCTCGGCCCGCTCGGAGATACGGTGCAGGCTCGCGTCCATTTCACCGTCGAGCTGGGCAACCACCGCCGCCAGCAAGCCTTTCTTGTCGCCAAAATGATGGTACAACGCACCCCGGGTCAGGCCCGCGCGGGCGGTGAAATCGTCCATCGACGTCTGGGCGTAGCCGTGTGTGGCGAAGGCCTGGCGAGCGCTGGCGATCAGGCGGGCGCGGGTGTCTTCGATCATGTCGGCGCGGGCTCGGCTCATGGGTAAGGCTCACAATAGGTGATTGACATACGACGCGTATGTTACGCATGATTTGTCACATACGCACCGTATGTATTTTGCCCCGATAACACCAGATAGCAAGTTCCAGGGCGCTCAGGAAGAGGTTACACACCATGGCAAACCCCTACGCCGAGCTGTTCCAGGCGCCAGGTTCCAGGGCTTTTGTATGGGCGGGCATGCTCGCCCGCATGCCGATCTCCATGACCGGGATCGGCTTGATCACCATGCTGTCGCAAGTGCACGGCGGCTATGGACTGGCAGGCGCCGTGACCGCCACCTTCGCCCTGGCCACCGCGTTTTGTGCGCCTCAGGTTTCGCGGTTGGTGGACCGCTATGGTCAGGGCCGGGTGTTGCCGGTGGCCGCGTCAATCGGCGGCGGCGCGCTGTTGCTGCTGTTGCTCTGCACCCGCGTGCAGGCGCCGACCTGGACGCTGTTCGTCTTTGCCGCCCTGGCCGGCTGCATGCCCAACATGTCGGCCATGGTGCGGGCGCGCTGGACCGAGTTGTATCGCGGCCAACCCAAACTGCAAACCGCATTTGCCCTGGAGTCGGTGCTCGATGAGGTGGTGTTCATTATTGGCCCGCCGGTGTCGGTGGGCTTGTGCGTGCTGCTGTTCCCCGAAGCGGGGCCATTGATTGCGGCGCTGTTCCTGGCGGTGGGGGTCACTGCTTTCGTGCTGCAACGCCAGACCGAGCCACCGGTGCATGAACACCATGCCGGTCACGGCCGTTGGCTGATCGCCTCGCCCTCGGTGTTGATCCTGATGGTGTTGCTGATGGCCATGGGCGTCATCGTCGGCGTGGTGGATGTGGTCAGCGTCGCCTTCGCCCAGCATCAGGGCCAGCCGGCTGCCGCGAGCATTGTGCTGTCGGTGTACGCCATCGGTTCATGCCTGGCCGGGCTGGCGTTTGGTGCCCTCAAGTTGAAAGCCCCGTTGCCGCGCCAGTTCCTGTACTGCGGCGTGGCGACGGCGATCACTACGCTGCCGTTGTTGCTGGTGACGAACATTCCCGGGTTGGCGGCGGCGATCTTCATCTCTGGCCTGTTCTTCGCGCCGACGCTGATCGTGTCCATGGCCCTGGTGGAGCAAATCGTCCCGCCGAGCCGCCTGACCGAAGGCATGACCTGGCTGATCACCGGCCTGAGCATCGGCGTGGCCATTGGTGCTGCCAGCTCTGGCTGGATGATCGACCATTTCGGCGCCCCCAGCGGGTTCTGGGTGGCGCTCGCGGCGGGGGCGGTGGTGCTGGGGGCGGCGGTGTCGGGGTATCGGCGGTTGGGGTGATTACCCCGTTACCAATGCGCCGCGATGTTGCAGAAACGCGTTCAGCGCCTGGCGCGTGAGATCGTTCAGCGTGACTTTTTGCCGAGTCGCCTCGAGGGCCGCGGCCAAATGGAGGTCATGGCCGACGCGGACGTTGAACGAGCCCTTGCAGGGTTTTTCCGGTGTTTGGCCAAGGGCCTGGCAGGTCTCGATGTAGTCGTCCACGGCGCTGCAAAAGGCGGCGTCCAGTTCGGCAACGGTTTTCCCTTCGTAGCTGACCAGTGCCTTGATGAACAGCAGTTTTCCGAACAGGCAATTGTCTTCGATGCTGGCTTCGATGGAGCCGATGTAGCCTTTGTGTTTCAGCTGGTTGTTCACTGAATCAGTTCTCCTGATTTCAATTGTTCGATGATCTGGCGCCGAATGTAGTGTTTCAGTTCGTTGCCGGGGTGAGGCTTGTGCAGGGTGATCATTGCACTGGGGTCGCCCCTGTCGAACCTGACCCGGCTACCCGCCCCTTCGATTTGCGTGTATCCCAGGCGCCGCAGCAGTGTGACGAGTTCGGGCCAGGTAAAGGCCGATTGCTCATTGAGCAGTTTGGCCAGCAGCTTTTCATTTTTCGACACGGCGATCCTTGCCTGTAACTAAATGTAGTTGCAATTGATGGGTTGCGTCAATGATAGGACAGCCTCGCCGAGCCACGCGGCGTTTGATGTAACCCTTGATGACACCGTTGCCTGCGCTCCAAATCCCCCGCTAATTTTTCCCCTCCGGATTCGTTTTATAGGGACGACGTGCCTTTGTGCTTCCTGCCTATTGCCCCGGATCCCAAGAAATGAACGCTGAAGACTCCTTGAAACTTGCTCGCCGGTTTATCGGGTTGCCCCTGGAAAAACGCCAGATGTTCCTCCAGGCGCTACACAAGGAAGGGGTGGATTTTTCCCGGTTTCCGATTCCGGCAGGGGTGGAGGCCGAGGACGGCCAGGCGCTGTCTTACGCGCAGCAGCGGATGTGGTTTTTGTGGCAACTGGATCCGGCCAGTGGCGCCTATAACCTGCCGGGCGCTGTGCGGCTCAAGGGCGCGTTGAGCCTGCCGGCGATTGAGCAGGCGTTCGCCAGTCTCGTAGCCCGTCATGAAACCTTGCGCACGGTGTTTCAGCGCCAGGCGGATGAGCGCCTGTTGCAAGTGGCCGCTCAGTCGCCGCTGACCATTGAGCAATCGGACCTCAGCACCCTGGCACCCGCCGAGCGTGAGCAGGCAGTAATGCAGGCCGCCACCCGCCAGTCGTTGTTGCCCTTCGACCTGGCCAATGGCCCGTTGCTCAGGGTGCAATTGCTCAAACTGGCCGAGCAGGAACACGTGCTGCTGCTGACCTTGCACCACATCGTCTCCGACGGCTGGTCGATGAACGTGCTGATTGATGAGTTCATTCGTTTCTACGATGCCCATGAGCGCAATGAGCCGCCGCAACTGCCGGCCCTGCCGATCCAGTACAGCGACTACGCCCTGTGGCAGCGCCGCTGGCTGGAAGCGGGGGAGCAGGCCCGCCAGCTGGAATACTGGCAGGCGCGCCTGGGGGATGAGCACCCGGTGCTGGAACTGCCCATCGACCATCCACGTCCGGCGATGCCCAGCTACCAGGGCACCCGGCATGATTTTGCGATTGACCCGGCGCTGGCTGCACAGTTGCGCAGTTGCGCGCAAAAACACAATGTCACCTTGTTCATGCTGCTGCTCGGTGCCTTCAATGTGCTGCTGCACCGCTACACCGGGCAGGGCGATATTCGGGTTGGCGTGCCGATTGCCAACCGTAATCGCAGCGAAGTCGAAGGGCTGATCGGCTTCTTCGTCAACACCCAGGTGCTGCGCACCGAGCTGACCGGGCAAACCCGCGTCGACCAACTGTTGCAGGGCATCAAGGAGCACGCGCTGGGCGCCCAGGCTCACCAGGAACTGCCATTCGAGCGCTTGGTAGAAGCCTTGAAAGTCGAGCGCAGCCTGAGCCACACGCCGCTGTTCCAGGTGATGTACAACCATCAGCCGCAAGTAGCAGACATTGCGGCGGTCAACACCGCTTCCGGGCTTGAGCTGTCCCTGGTGCAATGGCAAGGCCGCACTACCCAGTTCGACCTGAGCCTGGACACCTTCGAAAAGTCCGGCACCCTGCACGCCGCGCTGACCTACGCCAACGACCTGTTCGATGCCGTTACCATTGAACGCATGGCGGGGCATTGGCTCAGCCTGTTGCAGGCGATGGTCGCCGATGGCAGCCAGCGCATCGGTGAATTGCCGATGCTTGCCGCCGATGAACAGCGCGTGCGGGTGCGGGACTGGAACCAGACCCTTGAGGCGTACCCGAACGAACGTGGCATTCACCACCTGATCGAAGACCAGGTACACCGCACGCCACACGCCACTGCGCTGGTGTTCGGTGCAACGCAGTTGACCTACCGTCAACTCGACAGTCGTGCCAATCAGTTGGCCCATGCCTTGCGCGAGAAAGGCGTTGGTCCCGATGTGCTGGTGGGGATCTGCATCGAGCGCTCCCTCGAAATGGTGGTCGGCTTGCTGGCGATTCTCAAGGCCGGTGGCGCCTACGTGCCACTGGACCCGGAATACCCCCGCGACCGCCTGGCCTACATGATCGAAGACAGCGGTATCGAGCTGCTGCTCAGCCAGCAAAGCCTGCTGGACACCTTGCCGGTCGACGGCATCAACGTGATTGCCCTCGATCAGGCTCAAGGTTGGCTCGACGGCTACAGCCGCGAGCCGCTGGCCGTCAACGTGCACGCATTGAACCTCGCCTATGTGATCTACACCTCCGGCTCCACCGGCAAACCCAAAGGCGCCGGCAACAGCCATCGTGCGTTGGTCAACCGCCTGTGCTGGATGCAGCAAGCCTATGGCCTGGACGCCAGCGACGCGGTGTTGCAGAAAACCCCGTTCAGCTTTGACGTGTCGGTGTGGGAGTTCTTCTGGCCGCTGATGAGCGGTGCACGGCTGGTGGTCGCAGCACCCGGCGCACATCGCGAGCCCGCACGCCTGATCGAGGTCATTGGCGAACACGCCATCACCACGCTGCACTTCGTGCCGTCGATGCTCCAGGCATTTATTCATGAGCCGGGTGTGCAGGCCTGCGCGAGCCTCAAGCGCATCGTGTGCAGCGGCGAAGCGTTGGCGCTGGATGCGCAGTTGCAGGTGTTCGCCAAACTGCCCGGCGCCGGGTTGTACAACCTCTATGGGCCGACTGAAGCGGCCATCGACGTCACCCACTGGACCTGCATCGATGAGGGTGCCGACAGCGTGCCGATTGGCCGGCCTATTGCCAACCTGGGCACCTATGTCCTGGACGCGCAACTCAACCCGGTACCCGCCGGTGTCGCCGGTGAGCTTTATCTCGGCGGCACCGGGCTGGCCCGCAGTTACCACCGCCGCCCGGCGTTGACCGCCGAGCGTTTTGTGCCGTGCCCGTTCAATGACGGCGCGCGGCTGTACCGCACCGGCGACCGGGTGCGCCAGCGCGTCGACGGTGTGATCGAATACCTCGGCCGCCTCGACCACCAGGTCAAGCTGCGCGGCCTGCGTATCGAGCTGGGTGAAATTGAGACCCGCCTGATGCAACACCCGCTGGTGCGCGAAGCGGTGGTGCTGGTGCAGGGCGGCAAGCAACTGGTTGCCTACCTGGTGCTGGAGGGCGACGAGCCAGCCACCCCTTGGCAACCGGAGTTGAAAGCGTGGCTGTTGAACAGCCTGCCGGAATACATGGTGCCCACCCACCTCATGCCGCTGGCGAAGCTGCCAGTGACCGCCAACGGCAAGCTCGACCGCAAGGCCCTGCCGTTGCCCGACGCTGCGCCGCAGCAAGCATTCGTGGCGCCACAGGATGGGCTGCAAAAAGCCTTGGCGGCGATCTGGGAAGACGTGCTTGGCCTTGAGCGCGTCGGCCTTGAAGACAACTTTTTCGAGCTGGGCGGCGACTCGATCATCTCCATCCAGGTGGTCAGCCGTGCGCGGCAGGCCGGCATCCGCGTCAGCCCGCGTGACCTGTTCCAGTACCAGACCGTGCGCAGCCTGGCGCTGGCCGCCACCCTCGACCATCGCTCGGCAGTGGATCAGGGCCCGGTAACCGGTGAAGCGGTGCTCGGGCCGATCCAGCAGCATTTCTTCAGCCGCAGGATGCCGGTGCGCGAACACTGGAACCAATCGCTGCTGCTGGCCCCGCGTGAGGCCTTGAATGCACAGTGGCTCGCTACAGCGCTGACGCACATCATCAATCACCACGATGCCTTGCGCCTGCGGTTTACCGAAAGCACCGAGGGCTGGCAGCAAAGCCACGATGCGCCGGTGGCAAGCGCTGATCTGTGGCTGCGGGATGCTGAGTCTGCTGAGCACTTGGATGCCTTGTGCAACGAGGCGCAGCGCAGCCTTGACCTGCAAAACGGCCCGCTGTTGCGAGCGTTGCTGGTCACGCTGGCCGATGGCAGCCAGCGTCTGGCGCTGATCGTTCACCACTTGGTGGTCGATGGGGTGTCCTGGCGTGTATTACTGGAAGACCTGCAACAGGCTTACGAACAGCTGGCGGCAGGCGGCGGCATCGAGCTGGCGCCGAAAACCAGTGCGTTCCAGGGCTGGACTGCGCGGCTCGAACAGCAAGCGCAACGCTTCGATGAGCAACTGACGTACTGGAAAACCCAGCATCAGGATGGGAAGGACCTGCCGTGCGAACGACCTGACGCCAGCCTGCAAAATCTGCAGGGTGAAAAAATCGAATGGCGACTCGACGCCGAGCGCACGCGCCAGTTGCTGCAACAGGCGCCCGCTGCGTATCGCACGCAGGTCAATGACCTGCTGCTCACCGCGTTGGCACGCACCATCAGTCGCTGGAGCGGCCAGTCGGGCACGCTGATCGAGCTCGAGGGCCATGGTCGCGAAGACCTGTTCGATGACATCGACCTGAGCCGCACCGTGGGTTGGTTCACCAGCCTGTTCCCGGTCAACCTCACCGCCCGCGATGATCTCGACGGTTCGATCAAGTCGATCAAGGAGCAACTGCGTGCGGTGCCGGACAAAGGCTTGGGCTACGGCGTGCTGCGTCACTTGGCGGCTCCCGCGGTGCGCGCCGAGCTGGCCGCACTGGCACCACCGCGGATCACCTTCAACTACCTGGGCCAGTTCGACCGCCAGTTCGACGAGGCGGCCTTGTTTGTCCCGGCTGCCGAAACCAGTGGCGTGGCCCAGGACCTGGGGGCGCCCCTGGCCAACTGGCTGACGGTTGAAGGCCAGGTCTATGGCGGCGAACTGTCGATGAGCTGGGGCTTCAGCCGCGAGATGTTCGACAGCGCGACCGTGCAGCACCTGGTGGACCACTACGCCAGCGAGCTGCACGGGCTGATCGAACACTGCTGCAGCTTGCCGGCCGCCCAAGCCACACCGTCGGACTTCCCGCTGGCGCGGGTGACCCAGGCGCAACTGGATGCGCTGCCGGTGCCGGCCGGTCAGCTCGACGACCTCTATCCACTGTCGCCCATGCAGCAAGGGTTGTTGTTCCATACCCTGTACGAGCAGGCGGCGGGGGAGTACATCAACCAGTTGCGTATCGACGTGCAAGGCCTGGACCCCGAGCGTTTCCGTGCGGCCTGGCAGGCCACCGTCGACGCGCAGGACATCCTGCGCAGCGGTTTCGTCTGGCAGGGCGAACTGGCGCAACCGTTGCAGATGGTGCACAAACAGGTGCAATTGCCGTTCGCCACACTGGACTGGCGTGCCCGCGACGATCAACCGGCGGCCCTCGCGGCGCTGGCCGATGCCGAACGTGCACAAGGTTTTGACCTGGCGTGTGCGCCCCTGCTGCGCCTGGTGCTGGTGCAGACCGGCAGTGATCAATGGCATCTGATTTACACCCACCACCACATCCTGATGGACGGCTGGAGCAACTCGCAGTTGCTCGGCGAAGTATTGCAGCGCTATAGCGGCCGCACACCGGCCAATGCCGGTGGCCGCTATCGCGATTACATCGCTTGGCTGCAACGCCAGGACGGCCAACTGAGCCAGGACTTCTGGAACGAACAACTGGCCCCGCTGCAAGCGCCGACCCGGCTGGCCCGCGCCGCCACCGCTGGCGAGCGCCAGAGCGGTCACGGCGACCATTACCTGACGCTGGACGCGCAACGCACCCAGGTGCTGGAAGCGTTTGCCCGCCAGCAGAAAATTACCGTCAACACCCTGGTGCAAGCCGCGTGGCTGCTGTTGCTGCAACGCTATACCGGGCACGAAGCCGTGGCGTTCGGTGCGACGGTGGCCGGACGCCCGGCGGACTTGCCCGGCATCGAGCAACAGGTCGGCCTGTTCATCAACACCTTGCCCGTGATTGGCGCACCGCGTCCCGATCAAAACGTTGGCCAATGGTTGCAAGCGGTGCAGGCGCAGAACCTCAGCCTGCGTGACTTCGAACACACACCGCTGGCGGATATCCAGCGTTGGGCCGGGCAGGGCGGTGAAGCGTTGTTCGACAACATCCTGGTGTTCGAAAACTATCCGGTTGCCCAGGCGCTGGGCCAGGCCGGGCAAGGCCTGGTGTTCGGCGATGTGGGCAACCTGGAGCAGACCCACTATGCGCTGAGCGTGGCGGTGACCCTCGGCCAACAGTTAGCGTTGCATTACAGCTTCGACCGCGGCCACTTCGCAATCGAGGTCATCGAAGGCATCAGTGCGAATCTGCTGCAAGTGCTTGAGCAGTTTGCCGAGTCGGCTGAACGCAACCTGGGTGAAATCGCCCTGGCAAGCCGCGACGAACACGCCCGCCAGCGCGCCGAGAACCACCCGCAGCCATACCCGGTGGACATCGGCGTGCATCAGCGCATTGCCACCCTCGCCGCCGAACGCCCGCAACGCACGGCGGTGATCTTCAACGGGCAGCACTTCAGCTACGGTGAAATCGACCGGCGCGCCAACCAACTGGCCCATGCGCTGATCGCCCGTGGTGTCGGTCCGGAAACCCGAGTGGGCGTGGCGTTGCCGCGCAGTGAGTCGGTGATCGTCGCCTTGCTGGCGGTGCTCAAGGCGGGCGGCGCTTATGTGCCACTGGACACCAGCTACCCGCGCGAACGCCTGGCCTATCTGATCGAGGATTCGGGGCTGGCGCTGCTGATCAGCGATTCGTCGGTGTCGGCGCAACTGCCGGTTGCCGAATCGGTACCGTTGCTGGAACTGGATCGTCTTGACCTGCGGGAGCAGTCGATCAAGGCGCCGGCGGTGCAACTGGACCCGAACAACCTTGCGTATGTGATCTACACCTCCGGGTCTACCGGCAATCCGAAAGGCGTCAGCGTCGCCCACGGCCCCTTGGCCATGCATTGCCAGGCCATCGGCCAGCGCTACGAAATGCGCGACAGCGACTGTGAGTTCCACTTCATGTCGTTCGCCTTCGACGGCGCCCACGAACGCTGGCTCACCAGCCTGACCCACGGCGCTTCGCTACTGATTCGCGACGACACCCTATGGACGCCGGAGCAGACCTACAACGCCATGATCGAACACGGCGTGACCGTGGTCGCGTTCCCGCCGGTGTACCTGCAACAACTGGCCGAACATGCCGAGCGCGTCGGCCACCCGCCGAAGGTGCGCATCTATTGCTTTGGCGGCGATGCGGTGCCGAACGCCAGTTTCGAGCGGGTCAAGCGCGCGCTCGATCCGGACTGCATCATCAACGGCTACGGCCCGACTGAAACCGTGGTCACTCCGCTGATCTGGAAGGCCGGTCGCGACGTGCCGTGCGGTGCCGCCTACGCGCCGATCGGCAGCCGTATCGGTGACCGCAGCGCGTATGTGCTCGACGCCGACCTGAACCTGTTGCCCCAAGGCATGGCCGGTGAGCTGTACCTGGGGGGCACGGGCCTGGCCCGTGGGTACCTCAATCGTCCGGGGCTGACCGCCGAACGTTTTGTCGCTGACCCGTTCAGCGCCGTGGGCGGCTTGCTTTACCGCACTGGCGACCTGGTGCGCCAGCGCGCCGACGGCACGTTCGACTACCTGGACCGTATCGACAATCAGGTGAAGATCCGCGGTTTCCGCATCGAGCTGGGTGAAGTCGAAGCGGCGCTGCAAGCCCTCGCTGGCGTGCGCGAAGCGGTGGTGGTGGCTCAGGAAGGCAGCGCCGGCAGCGGCAAGCGTCTGGTGGCGTACGTGGTCGGCGATTCAGCCCATGCGGACTTCACCGACGCATTGCGTGCGCAACTCCAGGCCAGCTTGCCGGCGCATATGGTTCCGGCGTATGTGCTGCGTCTGGAGCGCATGCCGCTGACGCCGAACGGCAAGCTGGACCGCAAGAACCTGCCCAAGCCGGATGTCAGTCAACTGCAACACGCCTACGTCGCTCCGCAGAGCGTGCTGGAACAGCAACTGGCGACGATCTGGCAAGACGTGCTCAAGCTTGAACAGGTGGGCATCAGCGACAACTTCTTCGAATTGGGCGGCGACTCGATCATTTCGATCCAGGTGGTCAGCCGTGCGCGGCAGGCCGGGATTCGCTTCACCCCCAAAGACCTGTTCCAGCACCAGACCATTCAGGCGCTGGCCTTGGTCGCACAGGCCGGCGAGACGGTACAGTTGATCGATCAACAACCGGCGACCGGCACCAGCGTGTTGCTGCCGATTCATCAGCAATTCTTCGCTCAGGACATTCCGGACCGTCACCACTGGAACCAGTCGGTGATGCTCAAGCCGGAGCAGGCGCTGGATGCCGGCGCGCTGGAGCAAGCGCTGCAGGCGTTGGTGGCCCATCACGACAGCTTGCGCCTGGATTTTGTCGAGCAGGTTGGCGGCTGGTCGGCCCACTACCGCGAAGGCGCGGCGCCAGTGCACGAGGCGCTCCTGTGGCCCGTGGAGGTCGCGGACCTCGCCGCCCTTGAGGCCCTGGGTGACAAGGCCCAGCGCAGCCTGCAACTGAACGGTGGCTCGCTGATCCGTGGGGTGCTGGCGAACCTGGCGGATGGCACTCAACGGTTGTTGCTGATCGTCCATCACCTGGTGGTGGATGGCGTGTCATGGCGGATTCTGTTTGAGGACCTGCAAAACGTTTACCGGCAGATCATCGCCGGTGCGGCCGTGCAATTGCCGGCCAAAACCAGTGCAGTCAAGGCCTGGGCGGCGGCGTTGCAGGACTATGCCACCACACCTGCGTTGCAGGCCGAGCTGGGGTTCTGGCAGCAACAGTTGCAGGGCGCTTCGGCAGCGTTGCCGTATGACCGTCCGAACGGCGGACAGCAACACGATCAGGTCCTGACTATTCGCAGCAAACTGGACCGGGCCCTGACCCGCCAGCTGTTGCAGGACGCCCCGGCGGCCTATCGCACCCAGGTCAACGATGTGTTGCTGACCGCGTTGGCGCGGGTGATGGTGCGCTGGACCGGTGACGACCATGCGCTGGTATTGCTTGAGGGCCACGGTCGCGAAGACCTGTTCGAGCACATCGACCTGACCCGTACCGTGGGTTGGTTCACCAGCGTGTTCCCGGCGCGGCTGTCGCCGGTTGCGGATCTCGCCGCGTCGCTGAAGCAAATCAAGGAACACCTGCGGGCGATTCCGCATAAGGGCATCGGCTTCGGCGCACTCGCGCACCTGGGCGATGAACCGGCGCGTGAGGCGCTGCAAGCGTTGCCGGTGCCGCGCCTGACCTTCAACTACCTCGGTCAGTTCGATGCCAGCTTCGATGCTGCCGACGCTGCCTTGTTCGTGCCAACCGGTGAATCCGGCGGTGAAGAAGTCAACCTGCAGGGGCCGCTCGGCAACCCGTTGGCGCTCAACAGCAAAGTGTTCGGTGGCGAGCTGGACCTGAGCTGGACCTACAGCGGCGCGATGTTTGACACCGCAACCCTCCAGCGCCTGGCCGACGACTATGTGCAAGAGCTGACGGCGCTGATCGGCCATTGCTGCGACAACGCCAACCGTGGCGTGACGCCGTCGGATTTCCCGCTGGCGCACCTGTCGCAGTCGCAACTCGATGCGCTGGCGCTCGAACCGCAAGGCATCGACGACATCTACCCGCTGTCGCCGATGCAGCAGGGCATGTTGTTCCACACCTTGCTCGAACACGGTAACGGCGACTACATCAACCAACTGCGCCTGGACATCCATGGCGTCGATCCGCAACGTTTCCGCGCGGCCTGGCAAGCGGTGGTGGATGCCCATGACATCCTGCGTACCGGGTTCTTCTGGCAGGGCGACCTGCCGCAACCGGTGCAAGTGGTACAGCGTCAGGTCGACGTGCCGTTCAGCGTGCTCGACTGGAATGGCAAGGCCGGGCTCGATGCGGCACTGCAAACCCTTGCCGATGAAGAGCGGGCACTGGGCCTGGACCTGACCTGTGCGCCGCTGATGCGCCTGGTACTGGTACGCACCGCCGCCGATCGGCATCACCTGATCTACACCAACCATCACATCCTGATGGACGGCTGGAGCAGCGCGCAGTTGCTGGGCGAAGTGTTGCAGCATTATCGCGGTGAAGCGGTTGTGCGCCCGGCCGGTCGTTATCGCGACTACATTGGCTGGTTGCAGCGCCAAGACGCGGCGGCTGCCCACGGCTATTGGCTGGCGCCACTGAATGACCTGCAAGAGCCGACGCGCCTGGCTGATGCCATCGCGCGTTCCGATGCGGGCTCGCCGAGTGTCGGTTACGGCGATCATTACCAGGTGCTGGACGCGGATCTGACCCAACGCCTGGACACCTTTGCGCGGGCCTCGAAAGTCACCGTCAACACCCTGGTGCAAGCCGCATGGCTGCTGCTGTTGCAGCGCTACACCGGCAAGGATTGTGTGGCGTTCGGCGCCACTGTCGCCGGGCGCCCGGCGGACCTGCCCGGGGTCGAAGCGCAGATTGGCCTGTTCATCAACACCCTGCCCGTGGTGGCTGCACCGCAAGCACAGCAGAGCCTGGCCAGTTGGCTGCACGCTGTGCAGGCGCAAAACCTCGCCTCGCGCGAGTTCGAACACACGCCGCTGGCAGACATACAGCGTTGGGCCGGGCAGGGCGGTGACGTGCTGTTCGACAGCCTGATGGTGTTCGAGAACTACCCGATTGGCGAAGCGCTGGAGCGTGGCGCGCCGCAAGGCCTGCGCTTCGGTGCGGTGGCCAATCAAGAGCAGACCCACTATCCGCTGACCCTGCTGGTGAACATGGGCACGCAACTGTCGGTGCATTTCAGCTACCAGTGCCACCGCTTTACGGCGGCCAGCGTGGCCCAGTTGGGCGGGCATCTGCAGCGCCTGCTGAGCCAGATGACGGAGGCGGGTGAGCGTTCGCTGAGCGAGCTGACGCTGATCGACAGCGTCCCGTGCGCCGCGCCCGGTTTCGTCACCGAGCGGTGCATTCACCAGCGTATCGCGCTTCAGGTCGCCGCCACCCCGGACGCGCTGGCGGTGACCTTCGCCGACACGCGACTGAGCTACGCCGAACTGGACGCGCAAGCCAATCGTCTGGCGCACAAGTTGATCGAACTGGGCGTCGGCCCGGAAGTGCGGGTGGGCGTGGCGATGCCGCGTTCCGGGCAGTTGCTCATCGCCTTGCTGGCGGTGCTCAAGGCCGGCGGTGCGTATGTGCCGTTGGACCCGGATTACCCGGTCGATCGCGTCGCCTACATGCTGGAAGACAGCCGTGCGCGGGTGCTGCTGACCGAGCAGGCTGTCGCTGCAACCCTGAGTGTGCCGGGCGATACCCACGTGTTGCTGCTGGACCTGCTTGCACTGCACGATTACCCGCAGGACGCGCCTCACACGGCGGTGCAACCGGACAACCTCGCCTACGTGATCTACACCTCCGGCTCCACCGGCCAGCCAAAAGGCGTGGCGATTGCCCATCGCAATGTCATGGCACTCATTGACTGGTCTGCCGGGGTCTACAGCCGCGAAGACATTCAAGGCGTACTGGCGTCGACTTCGGTGTGCTTCGACCTGTCGGTGTGGGAGCTGTTTGTGACCCTGGCCAACGGCGGCTCACTGATCATCGCGCGTAATGCGCTGGAGCTTGCGCAACTGCCGGCTCGCGATCAGGTCCGCCTGATCAATACCGTGCCGTCGGCAATTGCCGCGTTGCAGCGCGCCGGGCAGATTCCGCCGAGCGTGCGCATCATCAACCTGGCGGGCGAACCGCTCAAGCAGGGCCTGGTCGACGCGCTGTATCAGCAAGCGACGGTCGCCCACGTCTACGACCTGTACGGCCCGTCGGAAGACACCACTTATTCGACCTGGACCCGCCGCAGTGCCGGCGGTCAGGCGCGGATTGGCCGTGTCCTCGATCACAGCGCCAGCCATGTGCTCGACACCGACCTGCAACCGGTGCCGCCAGGGGTTTCGGCGGAGTTGTACCTGTCGGGCACGGGGATCACTCGTGGTTACCTGGGCCGTGCAGCGATGACCGCCGAGCGCTTTGTGCCCAATCCGTTCGTCGGCAATGGCGAACGGATGTACCGCACCGGTGACCTGGTTCGCCAGCGTGAGGAGGCCGATCTGGAGTACATGGGCCGGATCGACCATCAGGTGAAAATTCGCGGATTCCGTATCGAACTGGGTGAAATCGAAGGGCGATTGCTCGCCCAGCCGACGGTACGCGAAGCGGCGGTGCTGGCCGTCGACAGCGCGAATGGCGCCCAACTGGTGGCCTACGTGGCCGCCGCGCAACTGGACCTGTACGACGGCGATGCGCAACGGCGGTTGCGTGACGGACTAAAGACTGCCCTCAAGTCTTCGTTACCTGACTACATGATTCCTGCGCACCTGCTGTTCCTTGAGCAGTTGCCACTGACCCCCAACGGCAAGCTCGACCGCAAGGCCCTGCCCGCCGTGGATGCCAGCCAGATGCAGGCCGTGTATGTCGCACCCCACAGCGAGCTTGAGCAGCAGGTCGCGGCGATCTGGCAGCACGTGCTTGAGGTGGAGCGCATCGGCCTGAACGATCACTTCTTCGAACTGGGCGGGCACTCGCTGCTGGTGGTCAACGTGGTGTCGCGCTTGGCCCTTGAACGGGGGCTGACGCTGACCCCGCAACTGTTATTCCAGTACCCCGTCCTGAAGGATTTTGTCGCTCGACTCGATACGGGAGGC
This sequence comes from Pseudomonas sp. IPO3778, assembly GCF_013386825.1. Lineage (GTDB taxonomy): Bacteria > Pseudomonadota > Gammaproteobacteria > Pseudomonadales > Pseudomonadaceae > Aquipseudomonas. The sequence continues at coordinate 60,683 of NZ_JACARC010000078.1, read as the reverse complement.
GGGGCAATCAACGAACAGAAACTGAGCAAGCTGGAAGCCCTGCTTGACGATATGGAGGAAGTCTGATGGACAAGAGTGTTGCTTTGAGGGTAGCCAAGCGCTTTATCACTCTGCCGCTGGACAAACGCAAGCTGTACCTGGAAAAGATGCTCGAAGAGGGGGTTTCTCCGGCCAACCTGCCGATCCCGGAAACACGTTCCGGGTTTGCGGCGATTCCTCTGTCGTATGCTCAGGAGCGTCAACTGTTCCTTTGGCAAATGGACCCCCACAGCACCGCCTATCACATCCCCAGCGCCTTGCGCCTCAAGGGCCGGCTGGATGTCGCGGCGCTGGAGCGCAGTTTCAATGCGGTGGCGGCGCGTCACGACAGTTTGCGCACCACCTTCGCCGAGCACGGTGAAACCTTCTGCCAGGTCATTCATCCGCAGTTGCCGTTGAGCATCCACCTGACACCGCTGGCCGAAGGCCTTGACGCGGCGGGTGAGGACGCTGCGATCAAGGCGTTCGTCGACAGCGAGACCGCGCGCCCGTTCGATCTGCAACAGGGCCCGTTGCTGCGGGTGTCGCTGCTCGAAGTGGCGCAGGACGATCATGTGTTGGTGCTGATCCAGCACCACATTATCTCCGATGGCTGGTCGATCAAGGTGTTGGTGGGCGAGCTTATCCAGCATTACGCGGCAGACACCGCCGGGCAGTCGCTGAGCCTGCCGGAACTGGCGGTGCAATACGCGGACTACGCGATCTGGCAGCGCCACTGGCTGGAAGCCGGTGAGCGTGAGCGGCAACTGGCGTATTGGGTCAACACCCTGGGCGGCGAGCAGCCGGTGCTGGGGTTGCCGCTTGATTTTCCGCGCCCGGCAATACAAAGCCTGCGCGGTGCGCGGCTCGAACTGAACCTGCCGGCGGCCCTGGGCGAAGCCCTCAAACAACTGGCCCAGCGCGAAGGCGCAAGCCTGTTCATGGTCTTGCTGGCCTCGTTCCAGGCGTTGCTGCATCGCTACAGCGGCCAGGCGCAGATTCGCGTCGGCGTGCCGACCGCCAACCGTAATCGGGTCGAGACTGAAGGGCTGATCGGTTTTTTCGTCAACACCCAGGTGCTCAATGCCGACGTAAACGGGCAACTGCCGTTCAATGATTTGCTGGCCCAGGTCAAGCAATCGGCGATGGCGGCCCAGGCGCATCAGGACTTGCCGTTCGAGCAACTGATCGAGGCCCTGCAACCGGAGCGCAGCTTGAGTCACAGCCCGGTGTTCCAGGTGATGTTCAACCATCAGGCCAGTCGTGACCCGGGCCGTAGCGCGGCGCAATTGCCGCAGTTGAGTGTCGAGGAGGTGCAGTGGGAAGGGCGCACCGCCCAGTTCGACCTGACCCTCAACACCTATGAGTCCAGCGACGGTTTTGCCGCCGAACTGACCTACGCCACCGACCTGTTCAAGCCCGAGACGGTCGAGCGTCTGGCCCGTCACTGGCAGCACTTGCTGCAGGGCATCGTCGCCGCTCCGACCCGGCGCGTAGGCGAATTGCCGTTGCTGGAACGTACCGAGCACGGCGAGCTGTTGCAGGACTGGTTGCGTGTCGCCGATCCCGCGGGGCACGCCGAATGCGTGCATCAGGACGTTGCCTTGCGTGCGCAGCAGGCGCCAGAAGCGATCGCGCTGGTCATCGGTGAAGATGTGTTGACCTACAGTGAGCTGGATAGCCGGGCCAATCAGTTGGCGCACCGGTTGATCGAAGCCGGTGTCGGCCCGGACCGGCTGGTGGGCATTGCCGTCGAGCGCAGTGCCGACATGATTGTCGGCCTGCTGGCGATCCTCAAGGCGGGCGGTGCGTATGTGCCGCTGGACCCGGCGTACCCGGAGGATCGCCTGGCCTACATGATCGAGGACAGCGGCCTGCAATTGCTGCTGACCCAGGCGCACGTGCAGAGCCGGTTGCCGATCCCGGCGGGCGTACAAACCCTGTTGCTGGATCAAGGGCCGGAAGGGCTGTCGGCGTATCCACCGGTTGCGCCGCAGGTTGCGGTCAGCGGCGAACACCTGGCGTATACGATTTACACCTCAGGCTCCACCGGCAAGCCCAAGGGCGTGATGGTGCGCCACGGGGCACTGAGCAACTTTGTCGCGAGCATGATCAGGCAGCCGGGGATCACGGCGGTGGATCGCGTGCTGTCGCTGACCACGTTCTCGTTCGATATTTTCGGCCTGGAAATCTACGGCCCGCTGCTGGCCGGCGCCTGTGTGGTGCTGACCGGCAAGGATGTGCATCAGGACCCGCAAGCCGTGCTCGAACTGATCGAGCGTCACGCCGTCACTGTGTTGCAAGCCACGCCATCGACCTGGCGCATGCTGCTGGACAACGAACACGCCGCGATCCTCCAGGGTCGTACGTTCCTGTGTGGCGGTGAAGCGCTGTCCCAGGAACTCGCGCACCGCATGCTGGCGCTGACGCCGAGGGTGTGGAACCTTTACGGCCCCACCGAAACCACCATCTGGTCGGCGCAACATGCGTTGAGCGCGGACAACAGCCGTCCGTTCCTCGGTACGCCGATCGACAACACGGCGCTGTACATCCTCGGCAGCGACCTTGAGCTCAACCCGCTCGGCGCGCCCGGGGAACTGCTGATCGGCGGCGCCGGCCTGGCCCGTGGTTACTTCCAGCGCCCAAGCCTGACGGCCGAGCGGTTTGTGCCGGATCCCTTCTCCAAAACCGGCGCGCGGCTGTACCGCACCGGTGACCTGACCCGTTACCGTGCCGAAGGCGTGATCGAATACATCGGGCGCATCGACCATCAAGTGAAGATCCGTGGCTTTCGGATTGAACTGGGCGAGATCGAAGCGCGCTTGCTGGCGCTCGATTGCGTTCGCGAAACCGTGGTGGTCGCACAGGAAGGCCCGACCGGCCCGCAACTGGTGGGCTACGTGGTGCCATCGGCTGCGCAGGCACTGGATGCCGACGGCGAAGCCCATCTGCGCGCCGCGCTCAAGGCCGGCCTCAAGGCCGAGCTGCCGGAATACATGGTTCCGGCGCACCTGCTGTTCCTCGCGCAATTGCCGCTGACCCCCAACGGCAAGGTTGACCGCAAAGCCCTGCCGGCTCCGGATGCCAGCCTGTTGCAATCGACTTACCGCGCGCCACACACCGCCACCCAGCACCGCGTCGCCGAGATCTGGCAAGCGGTGCTCAAGCTGGAACGCGTGGGCCTGGGCGACCACTTCTTCGAGCTGGGCGGCCATTCGTTGCTGGTCACTCAAGTGGTCTCGCGGGTACGCCAGGCGCTGAACGTGCAAGTGCCGTTGCGCACGCTGTTCGAACACAGCGTTCTGGAGGATTTTGTCGCTGCCCTCGGTGTCGGGCAGGCGCATCAGCAACCGCCAATCGTCGCGTTGCCACGCCTGCAACCACTGGCGCTGTCCTATGCCCAGGAACGGCAATGGTTTCTCTGGCAACTGGAACCCACCAGCACGGCCTATCACGTGCCTGCCGCGCTGCGCCTGCGTGGGGAGCTGGACCTGCCCGCGTTGCAGCGCAGCTTCGAGGCGCTGATTGCCCGTCACGAATCGTTGCGCACGTGTTTCGTCGAGGAGCAAGGGCGCACCCTGCAATTGATCCAGCCCCAGGTTGCCCTGGCGCTGAACGTGGAAAACGTCGCGGCAGACCTGGATGAAGCCACGCTGCAAGCGCTGGTCGCCGAAGAAACCCGGCACTTGTTCAACCTGCAACAAGGCCCGCTGCTGCGGGTCAAGCTGTTGCGCCTGGCCGCCGATGACCATGCGCTGATCATCACGCTGCACCATATCGTTTCCGATGGTTGGTCGATGAGCATCATGGTCGACGAGCTGGTGACCTTGTATGCCGCCCACAGTCAGGGCCAGGCGGCACCATTGCCGGCGCTGCCGGTGCAATACGCCGACTATGCCGTGTGGCAACGGCAGTGGATGGATGCGGGGGAGCGCGAGCGGCAATTGAGCTACTGGACGGCGCAACTGGGCAACGGTGATCAACCGTTGCTGGAGTTGCCGACGGACCGTGCGCGTCCACCGGAGCAGAGCTATCGCGGGGCCCGTCGTGATATCCCGCTGAGCCCCGAACTGGCAACGGCGCTCAAACAGCTTGCCCAGCGCGAAAACGTCACGCTGTTTGCGCTGTTATTGGCGTCGTTCCAGACCCTGCTGCACCGCTACAGCGGCCAGGCCGATATTCGTGTCGGCGTACCGGTGGCCAACCGCAGCCGGGTGGAAACCGAAGGCCTGATCGGCTTCTTCGTCAACACTCAGGTGCTCAAGGCCGAGTTCGACAGCCAGCAGTCGTTCCGCAGCCTGTTGCAGCAAGTGAAAAACACCGTGCTCGACGCCCAGGCCCATCAGGATCTGCCGTTCGAGCAACTCGTCGATGCGTTGCAACCGGAACGCAGCCTGAGCCACAGCCCGCTGTTCCAGGTGCTGCACAACCACCAGAGCCAGACCCGCCAGGCCCAGGTCGCAACACGCTTGCCACGCCTGGAGATCGAAGGCCTGAACTGGGCCTCGAACACGGCGCAGTTCGACCTGACCCTGAACACCTTCGAGTCCACCGATAACGTGTGGGCCGAGCTGACCTACGCCACCGATCTGTTCGACGCGCCGACGATTGCGCGCCTGTCGCAGCACTGGATCAACGTGCTGCAAGGCATCGTTGCCGACAGCGGCCAGCGCATCGCCGAACTGCCCCTGCACGACGCCGCCGAACGCCAGGCCACCCTGTTGCAATGGAACCCGGCGGTCACCGACTTTGCGAGCGAGCAGTGCCTGCATCAACGGATCGAGGCCCAGGCGGCACGCGCGCCACACGCGATCGCCGTGACCTATGGCGACCAGGCCTTGAGCTACGGCGAACTCAACGCCCGCGCCAACCAACTGGCCTACGCGCTGATCGACAGCGGAGTAGGGCCGGACGTGCGTGTCGGCCTGGCGGTTGAACGCAGCCTGGACATGCTCGTCGGCCTGCTGGCCATCCTCAAGGCGGGTGGCGCGTATGTGCCACTGGACCCGAGCTACCCGCAAGAGCGCCTGAGCTACATGATCGGCGACAGCGGCATCGGCCTGCTGTTGACCCAACGCCATTTGCTCGAGCGTCTGCCGCTGCCGGATTCGGTCCGCAGCCTGCTGCTCGATCAGCCGCGTGACGGCCTCAAAGGCTACAGCGACAGCAACCCCCACGTGCCCATGAGCCCCGACAACCTGGCTTACGTGATCTACACCTCGGGTTCGACCGGCCAGCCCAAAGGCACCTTGCTGGCGCATCACAACGTGCTGCGCCTGTTCAACGCCACGCAGGCGTGGTTCGACTTCGGCGCCCGGGATGTCTGGAGCCTGTTCCATTCCTACGCGTTCGATTTTTCGGTCTGGGAGATCTTCGGTGCGCTGCTGTACGGCGGCAAACTGGTGGTGGTGCCGTACGAGGTCAGCCGCTCGCCGGAAGACTTCTTCGCGTTGCTCTGCCGTGAACAGGTCACCGTGCTCAACCAGACGCCCTCGGCGTTCAGGCCACTGATGCAGGTCGCTTGCGCGCCGGAACACGCGAACTTGCAACTGGCCTTGCGTTACGTGGTGTTCGGCGGCGAGGCGCTGGAGGTCAAGCGCCTGCGCCCGTGGTTCGAGCGCTTCGGCGATCAGGCACCCCGGCTGATCAACATGTACGGCATCACTGAAACCACCGTGCACGTGACGTATCGCCCCTTGTCGATGGCCGACCTGCAACGTGACGCCAGCAGCCCCATCGGCGAACCGATTCCCGACCTGTCGTGGTACTTGCTCGACGGTGATCTGAACCCGGTATCCAAGGGTTGCATCGGCGAGTTGTATATCGGGCGCGCCGGTCTGGCGCGGGGTTACCTGAACCGAGCGGACCTGACGACCTTGCGCTTTATTCCCGACCCGTTCGCGGCTGACGGTGGTCGTCTTTATCGTACCGGCGACCTGGCCCGTTATCGCGCTGATGGCGTTATCGAGTACATCGGGCGTATCGACCATCAGGTGAAGATTCGTGGCTTCCGTATCGAACTGGGGGAAATCGAAGCGCACCTGCTGGAACACGCGGCGATCCGCCAGGCCGTGGTGCTGGCGCAACCGGGCTTGAGTGGCCAGCAATTGGTGGCGTATCTGGTGCCGGATGAAGCGTCGTTGCTTGAAGCCGATGCGGGGGAGCAGGCCCAATGGCGCGACAAAGTGCGTGCTGAACTCAAGGCCAACCTGCCGGACCACATGGTCCCGGCGCACCTGTTGTTGCTCGCGCAACTGCCGCTGACCGCCAACGGCAAACTCAACCGCGCCGCGTTACCCTCGCCGGATGCGAGCCAGGCACAACAGGCTTATCAGGCGCCGCAAAGCGATATGGAACAGCGCCTGGCCGACATCTGGCAGAACGTGCTGAAGCTGCCGCAAGTGGGGCTCAACGACAACTTCTTTGAACTGGGCGGTGACTCGATCATCTCGATTCAGGTGGTCAGCCGCGCCCGTCAGGCCGGGATCCGTCTGAGTCCGAAAGACCTGTTCCAGCACCAGACCGTGCAACGTCTGGCGCTGGTGGCGCAACTGGGCGGCGAATCGAATATCGATCAACACCCGGTGACCGGCGCCGCGTTGCTGCTGCCGATTCAACAGCAGTTCTTTGAGGATCAGATCCCCGAGCGCCATCACTGGAACCAGTCGGTGCTGCTCAGGCCTCGCCAGGCGCTGGAGGCGGCCAAGGTTGAACAGGTGTTGCAGGCACTGGTGGCTCATCACGATGCCCTGCGCTTGAGCTTCACTCAGCACAATGGCTTGTGGCAGGCCGAGCATCGTCTGGTCGCAGAGGTGCCGCAGAACCTGTTGTGGCAAGAAGACGTCGCCGATGCCGCGGCCCTTGAAGCGCTGGGCAACCACGCGCAACGCAGCCTCGACCTGCAACACGGTCCGTTATTGCGGGCGGTGCTGGCGACGCTTGCCGATGGCAGTCAGCGTCTGTTGCTGGTGATTCATCACCTGGTGGTCGATGGCGTGTCCTGGCGGATTCTGCTTGAGGACCTGCAAAGCGCCTATCAGCAGCTCATCAACGGGAAGGCGATGCGCCTCCCGGCGAAGACCAGTGCCTTCAAAGACTGGAGCGAGCACTTGCAGCGCTACGCCAACAGCCCGGCGTTGCAGGAAGAGTTGGCTTACTGGCAAGCCTGCCTGAGGGATGTCAGCACCGATCTTCCCTGCAAGCGTGTGGACGCCGGCCAGCAAAATCGAATGGCGCAAACGGTACAGACCCGACTCGGCAGCGAACTGACCCGGCAACTGCTGCAGGAAGCCCCGGCGGCTTATCGCACGCAGGTCAACGACCTGTTATTGACGGCACTGGCACGGATTGTCGGTCGCTGGAGCGGGCAGGCCTCGACGCTGATCCAGCTTGAAGGCCATGGTCGCGAAGAGCTGTTCGGCGGTGTCGATCTGACCCGCACCCTGGGTTGGTTCACCAGCCTGTTCCCGGTCCGCCTGACACCGGCGGCGACAGCCGGCGACTCGATCAAGCAGATCAAGGAGCAGCTGCGCTCGATCCCCAACAAAGGCATCGGTTTCGGTGCATTGCGCCACTTCGGTGAGGCTCAGGCGCAAGAGAGCCTGCGCGCCTTGCCGAGCCCGCGCATCACCTTCAATTACCTCGGTCAGTTCGACGGCAGTTTCGAGGGCGATGACGGCGCGTTGTTTGTCCCTTCGCCGGACAACGCCGGCCTCGACCAGAGCCCGGACGCGCCCCTGGGCAACTGGCTGACGCTTAATGGCCAGGTCTATGGTGGCGAGCTGCGCGTGGGCTGGACCTTCAGCACCGAGCGTTTCGACAGCACGGTGATCGAGGCGCTGGCGCAGGATTACGCCAGGGAGCTTACCGCGCTGATCGAGCATTGCCTGACCCCGGGCGTCGAAGGCCTGACGCCGTCGGACTTCCCGCTGGCGGGCCTGACCCAGGCGCAACTTGACGGCTTGCCGACCGCGCCACACCGGGTCGAAGACATTTATCCGTTGTCACCGATGCAGCAGGGCATGTTGTTCCACACCCTCTACGCGCAACAGTCGGGCGACTACATCAACCAGCTGTGCGTGGCGGTTGATGGCTTGCAGGTCGAGCGTTTCCGTGATGCCTGGCAAGCGGCGATGGACAGTCATGAAGTGCTGCGCAGCGGGTTCATGTGGGAAGGTGATCTGCCACGGCCGCTGCAAGTGGTACACAAGGGCCTGGCCGTGCCGTTCAGCGTGCTTGACTGGCGTGATCGCGCCGACTTGCCCCAGGCCCTGAATGAGCTGCAACTTGCGCAACGTCTGCAGGGTTTTGACCTGCACGCCGCGCCGTTGCTGCGGCTGGTGGTGGTGCGGGTGGCGGCCGAGCGTTATCAACTGATCTACACCTCCCACCACATTCTGATGGACGGTTGGAGTAACTCGCAGTTGCTGGGTGATGTGCTGCAGCGCTATCACGGCCATGCACCGGCGGTGGGGGCAGGGCGTTATCGCGATTACATCGAGTGGCTGGCGCAGCAAGATGCGCAGGTCACGGAGCACTTCTGGAAGGGCCAACTGGCTGATTTCGAGGCACCGACGCTGCTGGCCGACGCGGTGATGCGTCGCACGGAGACCTCGGTGGCCGGTCAGGGTGAGTATTTGCTGACGCTGGACAGTGCCGTGACGGCTGAGATCAACCGCTTTGCCCGGGCGCAGAAAATCACCGTCAACACCCTTGTGCAAGCCGCGTGGCTGCTGCTTCTGCAGCGTTATACCGGGCAGCACACCGTTGCGTTCGGCGCCACTGTGTCGGGTCGTCCGGCGCAGCTGCAGGGCGTCGAAGGGCAGATCGGCCTGTTCATCAACACCCTGCCGGTCATCGCCAGCCCGCGCGCCGAGCAACCCTTGCACGAATGGTTGCAGCAAGTTCAGGCACAAAACCTGTTGCTGCGTGAGCAGGAACATACGCCGTTGTTCGATATCCAGCGCTGGGCCGGGCAGAGCGGCGAGGCGTTGTTCGATAACATCCTGGTGTTCGAGAACTACCCGATCGCCGAAGCGCTGCAACAGGCCGCAGCCGATGACCTGCGTTTTGGCGAGGTCGACCGTTACGAGCAGACCAGTTACCCACTGACGCTGATGGTCAATCTTGATCAGCAGATGACCGTGCATTTTGGCTACCAACAGGCCAGTTTCGCTGCCGATACCGTGGTGTGCCTGGCCAGCCAGTTACAGCAACTGTTGCAACAGATGAGTGTGAGTGCCGAGCAGTGCCTGGGTGAACTGGATCTGCTTGCAGCCACGCAACGGCAACAGATGTTGCACGACTGGAACCGCATTGACGCCCAACGCGTCGAGGCGCTGTGCATTCACCAGATGATCGAGCGCCAGGTGTCGGCCCAGCCGCACGCGCTGGCCGTGACCTTCGGCACTGCCGCGTTCACCTATGGCGACATCGATATTCGCGCCAACCGCTTGGCCCATCGGCTGATCGAGTGTGGCGTGGGCCCGGAATCACGGGTGGGTGTGGCCCTGCAGCGCTCCGACAGCTTGCTGGTGGCATTGCTCGCGGTACTCAAGGCCGGTGGCACCTATGTGCCGCTGGACCCGGACTACCCGGCCGACCGTGTGGCCTACATGCTGGAGGACAGCCGCGCGCGGGTGTTGTTGACCGAAGCCGGCGTGGCAGCGACGCTGACGGTGAGCGGCGATACCCAAGTCGTGTGTGTCGATCACCTGCAACTGGGTGACTATCGGTCGGACGCACCGGTTACCGGCGTTACGGCGGACAATCTCGCCTACGTGATCTACACCTCCGGGTCCACCGGCAAACCCAAGGGTGTGGCGATCACTCATCGCAACGTGCGGGCGCTGATCGAGTGGTCGAAAACCGTCTACAGCCGTGACGACATTCAAGGCGTACTGGCGTCGACCTCGGTGTGCTTCGACCTGTCGGTGTGGGAGCTGTTTGTCACGCTGGCCAACGGTGGCTCGCTGATAATCGCGCGCAACGCGCTGGAACTGCCGAACCTGGCGGCCCGCGATCAGGTGCGCCTGATCAACACCGTGCCCTCTGCGATCAATGCCCTGCAGGACGCCGGCGAGATTCCGCCAGGCGTGCGCATCATCAACCTGGCCGGTGAACCGCTGAAACAGCACCTGGTGGATACGCTGTACCGGCAGGCGGGCATCGAGCATGTCTACGACCTGTACGGCCCGTCGGAAGACACCACCTACTCGACCTGGACCCGGCGCGAGGCGGGTGGTACGGCGAACATCGGGCGGCCATTGACGGGCACCGCCAGCTACCTGCTGGGCGGCGACTTGCAGCCGGCGCCGCTGGGTGTGGCGGCTGAACTGTATCTGTCGGGCGCGGGCATCACACGTGGTTACCTCGGTCGTGCCGCCATGACCGCCGAGAAGTTTGTGCCCAATCCGTTCGCCGCCCATGGCGAGCGTCTCTACCGTACCGGAGACCTGGCCCGTTATCGGGCGGACGGCGTGATCGAGTATGTCGGCCGTATCGACCATCAGGTCAAGGTGCGTGGCTTCCGTATCGAGCTGGGGGAAATCGAAGCGCGCCTGCTGCAGGTGCCGGACGTGCGCCAGGCATTGGTGGTCGCACAGCCGGGTGCTTCGACCGCGCAATTGGTTGCCTACGTGGTGTTCGACGATCCGGCCATCGCGCACGCTGGCGCCGCGGTTCAGGCCAACCTGCGCGAAACCCTCAAGGCGCGACTCAATGAGCATTTGCCGGACTACATGATCCCGGCGCACATGCTGTTTCTCGCCAGCCTGCCGCTGACACCGAACGGCAAGGTCGATCGCAAGGCGCTGCCGGCAATCGACGCCCGCGTGGCGGACGGTGAGTTCGTGGCACCGGTCGGAGCGCTTGAGCAGCAGGTCGCGACAATCTGGCAGAACGTGCTGGAACTCGACCGGGTCGGGCGTGAGGACCACTTCTTCGAATTGGGCGGGCATTCGTTGCTGGCCACTCAAGCGGTGTCGCGCCTGCGCAAACTGAGTGTCGGCCCGTTGAGCCTGCGCGACCTGTTCAATCATCCGCGCCTGAAGGATCTGGCGGCCTGGATGGCGCAAGAGCAGACGCAACCGCTCGACGGTTCGGCCAGCCATGCCGTGGTGCTCAAGGCCTGGGGGCCCAAGTCCAGCGCGCCGTTGTCGCTGGTGCAGCGCCGCTTGTGGGTTGCCGAACAGTTGTCCGGTGGCAGCTCGGCGTACGGCATGCCGCTGGCCTTGCGTTTGCGCGGTGAGCTGTCGATCGAACGGTTTATGGGCAGCTTTGCGCAAGTCGTGCGTCGCCATGAGGTGCTGCGCACGGCGTACGCCCAGGATGACGACGGGGATCCGGTGGCACTGATTGCCGAGCAGGTCGATGTCGATTTCCCGCTGATCGATCTGTCGGCGTTATCGCGCAGTGCCCAGGAAGAACATGTCGCCCAGGCGGCGCTGGAGAATGCGCGCACACCGATCGATCTGGAGCAGGCGCCGTTATGGCGCGGGCGCATTCTGCATCTGTCACCGACCGAACATGTGTTGCTGTTCTCGATGCATCACATCATCTCTGACGGTTGGTCGATGGGCGTGTTGATCAATGAACTGGTGCAGCGCTACGAACGGGACAAGGCAGGCGATGCCACGCCATTGCCGGCGCTGGAGGTGCAGTATTCCGACTTCGCCTTGTGGCAACAGGCGCTGGAGCGCCAGGGCATCCTCGGGCGCCAGGCGGCTTACTGGAAAGAGCAGCTCGACGGCTACAGCGGCCAGCTTGGCTTGCCGCTGGACAAGCCGCGCGGCGCCGTGGCGTCGTATGACGGCGATGCCGTGCAGTTCCGTCTGACGAGCGAATTGAGCCAGGCGTTGCGCAAGGTCTCCGCCGAGGCTGGCGTGACCTTGTACAGCACGTTGCTGGCGTCGTTCCAGGTGTTGCTGCACCGCTTTGGCGAGGGCGCCGATATGGTGGTCGGTGCCGACGTTGCCGGCCGCGAGCAGCCGGAACTGGAGCAACTGATCGGCTTCTTCGTCAACGTGCTGCCGCTGCGTTCACGCTTCGACACCGCCGCGACGTTTGCCACGTTCCTCGCCGATACCCAGGACAACCTGCTCGGCGCGCTGGAGCATCAGGACCTGCCGCTGGACATGATCGTCGAACGCTGCGGCGTGCCGCGACACAAGGGCATGAACCCGCTGGTGCAGGTGCTGTTCGTGATGAACAACCTGCCGGGCCGCACCCCGTCCATGGGCGGTTTGAGCGTCGAACCACTGGCAGCGCTACAGACCCATTCTAAATTCGACATGGCGTTGTTCGTTGACGAAGAAGAAGGGCAATTGCTGGGTAATTGGCAATTCGCCACAACCTTGTTCGGACACGAGCGCATTCAGTACCTGGTTCAGGCCTGGATAGCCCTGTTGGAACAGATCGTCGCTGATCAGGACATTCAATTGGGAGCTATCAGCATGCCAGTCGACAATTCAGCAGTGGCCACCACGCCTGCTGCCCCCGGACCCAAGGCCGACAAACTGGGCAAGTTTCTCAAGCGGGGCGCCACCCCGGTGGCCAAGGTTCGCCCGGCACCGGTTCGCGAATCGCTGATCGCTGCGCCCGAGCCGTTCCCGCTGTTGGTTGAGCCGAACGAACCGCAGTTGGACCTGGTCGAGTGGATCAAGAACAACCGCCCGCTGATCGAAGAGAAACTCGCCACCCACGGCGGCATTCTGTTCCGCGGCTTCGACCTCGACGGCATTCAGGGCTTTGAAGCCTTCGCCGAGGCGATCCAGCCGGGTTTGTACGGCCAGTATGGCGATCTGCCGAAGAAGGAAGGCGGCAAGAACACTTACCGTTCCACGCCCTACCCGGAACGCAAGATGATCCTGTTCCATAACGAGAGCTCGCATCAGGACCGCTGGCCGCGCAAGCAGATGTTCTATTGCGAGCAGGCTGCCCCCGTTGGCGGTGCGACACCGGTGGTGGATTGCCGCTTGATGTACGAAAAACTGCCGGCGGACCTGCGGGACACATTCGAGTCCAAGGGCCTGCTTTACGTGCGTACCTTCACCGACAACCTCGATGTGTCGTGGCAGCACTTTTTCAAGACCGAAGACCGCGCCGACGTCGAAGCCCGCTGCCGCGCTGGCGGTATTGAATGGCGTTGGCTCGACAATAACGAGCTGCAAACCCGCACCCCGGGGCCGGCGGTGATCCGTCACCCGATCACCGGCGCCAAGTCATTCTTCAATCAGGTGCAGTTGCATCATATCTATTGGCTGGAGCCGGATGTGCGTGAAGACCTGTTGGCGATGTTCGGCCCCGAGCGCATGCCGCGCCACGTGTATTACGGCGATGGCACACCGATCGAGGATGACGTGATGCGGCGCATCGGCGAGTTGTATGAAGAATGCGCAGTGCGCTTCGACTGGCAGAAAGGCGACGCGATCCTGCTCGACAACATGCTGGTGGCCCACGCCCGTGACCCGTTCGAAGGGCCGCGCAAGATCGTGGTCGCCATGGGCGACATGTACGACCACAGCCGTCTTGAACGCCCATCGGGCAAGGGGCAGAACGCCCAGGGTGCACTGAATACCGAGGAAACCGGAGCATGAACGAGTTCATGATGGACGCCCAGGATCCGGGGTTCGCCCTGACGCCCGAGCAACAGGCGCAGCTGGAGCAGCTGTCGAATACCGCGACCTGTGGCGAAGCGTTGCGCTGGCTGAGCGTGGTCATTGACGGCGATCTCGACGTGCAGCGCTTGCAGGCTGCGTTCGACACGCTGGTGTCGCAACACCCCATGCTGCTGACGCGGTTAGGCAAAGTCGCCGGGTTCCATGGATTGCGTCAGGCTGCAACCCATAATGGACGCTTCCCACTGGCCATTCAGGCGGGTGAGCAACGCGCCGAGGACGTTCAGGCGCAGATCAACGAGTCGATGAGCCGTGCATTTGTGGCCGGCGAATCGGCCAGTGTCCAGGCGGTGCTTTATCGTCTGGCGCCGCAGCAATGGCAGTTGCTGCTGGGCATCGCTCGCTACAACGCCGACACGCCCTCGCTGCGGCTATTGCTTGAGCACGTGCAGCACGCCTACGACGGGACTCAACCGGCGGACGACGACATGCCGGGTGAGTTCGCTCAGTATCTGGAATGGCGCAGTGAGGTGGTGCTGGATGAAGACGCGGCGACCGCCCGGGCTTATTGGCAGCAACACCTGCAAGGCGCACCGGCAGATATCGCTACACCATGGCTGGCAGCACGCAGCGCCAGTCCTGTCATTGGGGCGGCTGACGCACACCTTTCGCTGACACTGGACGCCGCGAAGCGTGACGGCCTGCAACGCTTGGCCGAGCAGCTCGATCAGCCACTGGCGATCGTGCTGCAAGGCGCGTGGTGGGTATTACTGGGGCGGCTGAGCGGACTTGAACAGATCCTGGTCGGTACCCGGCATGACAGCCGCAGCGACTATGAATACTTCGCCAGCGCCGTGGGTGTGTTCGAGAAAACCCTGCCGTTGTGCCTTTCATTGGCTGCCGAAACACCCTTCAGCCAGTGGCTGGGACAACTGGCGACGCGCCTTGAAGCGCATCGCACCTGGCAGGAGTACTGGACGCCGGAACTGACGCCCGATGCGGCCCGCCCGGCTTATGGTTTCAGCCTTGGCCAAGCCGGCCCCGCCAGCCGTAGCAGGGGGGGCTTGCGCTGGACGGCAGCCGATTCGGCCATTGCCCTGCCGGACACATTCGAGTTACGGCTACAGCTTCGGCTGGACGATGCCCGGCAACTGGCAGCGGTTGAGCTGCATTACGCGGGCGCACGATATTCGCCTGCTACGGCCAGCGTCGTGCTGGAACAGTTTGGCGTGCTGCTGGATTCGATCCTTGCCACGCCGCACACCGCGCTGGCCCACCTCAACCTGCTCAGCGGCGCGGAAGAACAGCGCCTGCTGGCAATCAATCCGCTGCCCCAGGCGTTGGCCGACGGCCGTTATCTGCCGCAGCGCATCGCGGATCTGGCGAACGGCACCCCGGATGCCCTTGCGCTCACCGAAGCAGGTTTGCAATTGAGCTACGGCCAGTTGCAGGCCCGGGTCGACGGCGTCGCCCAAGGCCTCAAGGCCCAGGGCCTGGGTGAGGGTTCACTGGTTGCGCTGGCGTTGCCGCGCTCGGCTGATCTGCTGATCGCGATGTTGGCGAGTTGGCGCATCGGTGCGGCCTATCTGCCACTGGATGTGCAGTGGCCGCAGGCGCGTCAGGCGCTGATGCTGGAGCAGGCCGGTGCCGCCTTGCTGCTGACGGACGCTGCGCATCTGAACGCGTGGCAGGGGCAACCGCACAAGGCACTGGCCCTGACGGAACTTCGTCCGGCGGATGGGCCATTACCGGCGCTCGCTACCAAGGGCAACGATATCGCTTATGTGCTGTTCACCTCCGGTTCTACCGGCGTGCCGAAAGGGGTCGTGATCGAGCATCAGCAACTGCTCAACTACACCGCTCAAGCCAGCCAGGCGCTGGGGTTGGCCCCATGCAAAAACGTCGGGTTCAGTTCGACGGTGGCCGCGGACCTGGGCAACACCACGTTGTTCGGGGCGTTGTTCAATGGCGCGACCCTGCATGTCGCCAGTGATGAGCAGATGCAGGACGGCGCACTGTTCGCCGAGTACCTGCAACAGCAACGGATCGATTGCCTGAAGATTGTGCCGTCCCATCTCGCCGCACTGCTCGACAGCGAGCGGGCGAGCCTGCCGGATACGCTGGTGCTGGGTGGCGAGCCGATTGCGCCCACGTTGATCGAACGCATTGCGCGGTTGCGCGCTGACTGCCGCGTGTTCAACCACTACGGGCCCACTGAAGCGACGGTCGGCGTGATGGTTCATCCGTTGGTACTGGACGGTGCGGCCAGCGATTGCTCGGCATTGACCCAGGTGCTGGGCAATAACCAGGTTTACGTGCTGGAGGCTGATCGGCGCCTGGCACCGGTGGGCGTTTTGGGCGAGTTGTACCTGGGTGGCGCGCAGTTATGCCGTGGTTATCTCAACGTACAGGCCGATGCACAGACGTTTATTGAGAGCCCGTTTGACCCGGCGCAGCGGCTGTATCGCACCGGCGACCTGGCGCGTTATCGCGCAGACGGCGCTATCCAGTTGCACGGCCGGCGTGATCAGCAAGTCAAGGTGCGCGGCTTCCGTATTGAACTGGCCGAGATCGAGGCCGAGTTGCTGCGCTTGCCGCAGATCGCCGAGGCACTGGTGTTGCCGGCAGCGTCGGCTGGCCAGGGGTTGCTGGCGTTTGTCGTGGCGCAACCTTCGGTGACTACAGGTTTGCTGGATACCGTGCGTGCCGAACTGAGCGCACGCCTGCCGGGTGTGATGGTGCCGCAGCACCTGCAACTGATCGAGCGTTTCCCGCGGCTGGCCAACGGCAAGATCGATCGCAAGGCGTTGCAGCAGCTGGCGGGTACGTCGGCCGATGACGAAGGCGCTGCGCCACGGGATGCACTTGAGCAATTACTCGCATCGCGCATGGCGCAGTTACTGGGGCTTGAACGTTTGGGCATCGACCGGGACTTTTTCGCCGCTGGCGGTCATTCCCTGCTGGTGATCAAGTTGGTGGCCGGTATTCGCAAGCTGTTGCAGTGCGACGTTCATCCGGGGCTGGTTTTTGATCATCCCACCGTGGCGTCGTTGGCGTTGGCCTTGCGCACGGTGGAAGGCAGCCCGGGCCAGTTGGAAAAAATCGCCCAGGTGCGCCTGCGCATGGATGCCATGAGCCCTGAGGAAAAGGCTCGTCTGGCCGAGCAGGCTCGTCAGTTGCAGGCCGCCAAGGCTGCGCAAACCAGCTGATACCCCCAAGCAACAAAAGGCCGTCGCCCAACCGCGTCGGCCTTTTTTTTAACTGTTTTCATGAATGATAAACAAACTCATTCCGGTTTTTGGCGGGTGCTGCGTCTTATTAAGGCATGTGAGCAAAGCCGGTCGGGCAGGGCAGCCCAGGCACCGAGCACGTTCAGCAGAAAAGATTTCGTCGTTGTTCAGCCAGATGACCGTGACCGGGGAGGGCGCGGCCAGCGAGACGCTAAACGTTGCCCCAAGGGGTTCGACAGTGCGGGCTCAATTGCGCTGACAGCAGCGGGCCTTTCGGCCAAATGGACTTCCACTTTTACCAATAATAGAGAGCACGATGTCAGCAATTCATGAGTTGAAACCCCTGTTCAAGGCACTCGTCATGTCCCGCAGCTTGCGGTCGCGCCGAGTGTTGACCGGTTTGGGGCTGGTCTGCGCGTTACCGCTCAGCGCTCAGGCAATGGCTGAAGACGCCAGCTTCAATATTGCGGCGCAACCGCTGCCGCAAGCCTTGCAAGCGTTCGGTCAGCAGGCCAACCGCCAAGTGATCTACAACGCTGACGACATGGCCGGCCTCAAGAGTCATTCGGTCAGCGGCAAGATGAGCCCGCAGGCGGCCATCGCAGAGTTGCTCAAGGGCACCGACGTTCGCTACAGCACCGAGGGCACTACGTTGATGCTGGTGCGTGGGGGCGTCACGCAAGGCCTGGAACTGGGCGCGACCAACATCAGCGCACAGCAGGCCGGTGCGACAACGGAAGGCAGCAATTCGTACACCTCCCACGCCGTGACGATCGGCAAGGGCACTCACACCCTCAAGGAAATTCCGCAGTCGGTCACCGTGATGACCCGCAAACAGATGGACGACCAGGACCTGGTCGACCTCAAGGACGCGCTCAACCAGACCACCGGCGTCGTCGGCCTGCAGGGTGTCGGCAAGGGCCTGATCATTTCTTCACGCGGTTTCCAGATCGACGACTGGCAATACGACGGTGTGCCGATCCCGCGTAACACCTATGCGCTGGGCAACTGGGCAACCCAGGACCTGATTTTCTTCGACCGCCTGGAAATCCTGCGTGGCGCCTCCGGCCTGTTGCAAGGCACCGGCAGCCCGGGTGGCGCGATCAACCTGGTGCGCAAGCGCGGCCAGGCGGCCCCCACCGTGACGGTGACCGGCAAGGCCGGCTCCTGGGACCACTACGGTCTGCAAGTGGATGCCGGTGGCCCGTTGAACCAGACCGGTACGATTCGCGGCCGCCTTGTTGCCGACCAGGACCAGAGCAATTCGTTTATCGACCACGTGTGGGACCGCACGCTTTCGCTGTACGGTGCGCTGGACTTCGACCTGAGCGAAGACACCACCCTGGGCGTTGCGGTCAGCCGCTCCGATGGCGACTCGCGCCCCATGATCCGCGGCTTGCCACGTTACGCCGACGGTTCCATGCCCGATATCTCGCGCTCGACGTACACCGGCGCTCGCTGGAACCATTCGGACATTGACGTCACCACGCTGTACACCGATCTGGAGCATCGCTTCAACGACGATTGGTCGTTCAAGGTCGGTGCGGTGCGCATGACGGAAGACAACCAGTCGAAAAACCAGCGGGTACAAAGTGCCGGTGACGGTCTCGAGCCGGATGGCAGCGGTGTGCAATATGCGAACTTCGTCACCGACTTCGACTCCACCAAGGTCGGTCTCGACATGAACCTGACCGGCAAGTTCGAAGCCTTGTCGATGCAGCAGGAAGTCATGCTGGGTGGCAACTACTCGCAGTTGAAAACCGACGACCGTCTGGCCCGTACGTTCACTAACAGCAGCGACACTATCTTTGATCTCAACCACGATCGCGCGCCGATCAGCTACGACGGTTTGATCAATACGGCGGGCGGTCGCGGAACCCTGAGCAAATACGACATCCGTCAAAAGGGCATCTACGGCAGCTGGCGGGTCAAGCCGGTCGACGACCTGACGCTGGTCCTCGGCTCCCGTGTCAGTTGGTACAACTACAGCTATAAATCCCAGACCCAGACCTCAGCCGCTGGCATCACCCCGAATGCTCCAAGCACTTCAACCGAAACCGGGGAAGTCACGCCTTACGCCGGTATCGTCTATGACCTGAGCCGCGAGTGGGCCGTCTACGCCAGCTACACCGACGTGTTCCAGCCGCAGACTGCGCGGGATGTGAACGGCACGGTGCTCAAACCGGTGATCGGCAGCAACTACGAAATCGGCCTCAAGGGCGAGTTGATGGATGGTCGGGTCAATACCTCCCTTGCCATCTTCCGCTATGACCAGGAAAACCGTGCGCTCAATGACCTCGCCGGGGGCATGGTCTGCGATGGCTGGTACTGCTCGGTTGCCGCAGGCAAGGTGCGCAGCCAGGGTATCGATGCGGAAATCAGCGGTGAAGTCGTCGACAACCTGCAGTTGTTCGCCGGCTACACCTACAACACCACCAAATACCTCGACGACCCGGCCAACGAAGGCAAGGTGTTCAGTACCTGGACGCCAAAACACATGCTGCGCGTCTGGGGCAACTATCAGTTCACCGGTGACTGGAACCGTGTCAGCACGGGGCTGGGCTTCACGACCCAAAGCCATACCCTGGGGTATGAGCACACCTACGACGTGCCAGGTTACACCGTGTGGAATGCCCGCGTCGGCTACCAGCTAAGCCCGGAAATCGGCCTGGCGGTGAATGCCAACAACCTGTTCGACAAGAAGTACATCGCGGCGGGTTACAACCAGCTCGATGGCAACAACAACTTCGGTGACCCGCGCAACCTGATGTTCACCGTGAAGTACACCCCGCAGTTCTGATGCACTGACGGGTTGCACACAACCGGCCCACGCCCCTGAACCAGGAGCGTGGGTCGGTTTTTTTGTGCTCGGCTTTTGCCTGGGATAAACCTGCGGGCATAAAAAAACGCAGAAGCCAAAGACTGCTGCGTTGGGTGCTGCCGCGTTCGATCACTCAGTCGTGCAGCGCCTTCTCGCAGGCGAGGAACACGCTTTCGAACGACGCCAGCAAGGATTCGCCGTAGATCATGCTGCGGTGGGGCAGCGGTGAATGAACGCTGCCTTGCAACTGACCGCTGACGGTGTGCTCACGCAACACCTGTTCTGAATGCAACACTTGCTCCAGGGTCTTGTGGGACAGCGACCACCAGCAACTGGCTTGGACCTTGAGCGTCGGCAGGGTAAAGGCATCGAAGGATTTCACCAGGCGATCATGGATCGCGAACGCCTGGGCGTTCATGATTTCCTGTTTGATCGCGTCCAGGGTCGCCACCATGTCCTGTTCACTCGTCGCCGCCTGCTGACTGGCCCAGTGGTAGAAACCCTTGAGGTCAATGCCTGGGTTCTCGGCAACGAAACGCGCCGCGGGTTCTTCCAGGTGGGCAAACATCAGGCTGAACATCTCCACGGCGGTCGCCAGTTCGTTTTGCGCGCTGAAGTGCTCGGGGTTGTCCTCTTCCAGTGGCTTGCGTGGCAAATCGGCGGGCAAGGCACTGTCCGGCAATGTGGTGTCGACCAGGCCGAGAAAGGACACCTGATGCCCCTGATGCTCCAGTTCGGCGGCAATGTCCATGGCGATGGCGCCGCCCAGTGACCAGCCCATCAAGCGATAAGGGCCTTCGGGCTGCTGGTCGACGATCTGGCGCGTGTATTCGGCAATCATCTGCGGCCAGGTCTGGGCGTGGGCGTGTTTGTCGGCAAAGCCCTTGTGCATCACGCCGAACGTACGCGCGTGCGGGCTCAGGCGTTTGGCCAACGGTTGATAGCAAAACACGATACCGCCGCTGGGGTGCAGGCAGAACAACGGCGGGGCGCCGCTGGCAGAGGTCGACAGTTCGACCACGCATTGCGCTTGCTGTTGATGCTCCATGGCAATGAACCGGGCGAGGGCTTCCACCGTCGTGTGAGCGAGCATGTGCTGCAGGGCGAGTTTGATGCCCAGGCGTGTGTTGAGTGCGGCGATAAACTGGATGGCCAGGATCGAATGTCCGCCCAGCTCGAAGAAATTGTCATCCAGGCCTACCCGCTCGACGTGCAGCGTTTCCTGCCAGAGTTCAGCCAGCGCTTGTTCCAGTGGCGTCTGCGGGGCTTTGAAACGGGCGTGGGGCTGGTTGAGGTCAGGCAATGGCAGCGCCTTGCGATCCACTTTGCCGGAAGGGCTGACAGGCATGGCCGTCAATACCAGCAGGTGGCTGGGCACCATATAGCCGGGCAAGCGGCTTCTCAATTCAGCCTTCAGGGCATCGCGCAGTTCATCGCGTTGATCGCTCGACGATTGACGGTCACTTGGCACCACATAGCCGATCAGTTGCAAGCCCGCCGTACCTTCCCTGGCCACCACCAGCGCTTCGCGTACGGCGGGGGATTGCAGCAGGCATGATTCGATCTCCCCGAGTTCGATGCGGAAACCGCGAATCTTGACCTGATGATCAAGCCGGCCGACATACTCGATCACACCGTCGGCGCGATAGCGGGCCAGATCACCGGTGCGATACAACCGTCCGCCATCGGCGCTGAACGGATCGGGCATGAAGCGTTCGGCAGTCAGTTCCGGGCGCTGGAAATAGCCTCGGGCCAACAGGTCGCCGGCAATGACCAGCTCGCCGACGACACCCACCGGCACGGCCTGGCCGCCGGGGTCGAGTAGATAGATGGCGCGTCCGGCAAGGGGGCGGCCGATCGGCATGGTTTTCGGCAGCGGGGTTTTTCCGCTGACGTAATCGCTGCAATCGAGCACGGTGGCGCTGACCGTGGTTTCCGTCGGTCCGTAGGTGTTGAGCAGCCGTACGTGGCCCAGCCCGGCCTTGCCCCAGGCGGCGACGCCTTCCGGCGGCATGGCTTCACCGCCCACGATCACCTGGCGCAACGGGCCGTAGTCGCGAACCCCGGCTGCGGCAAAATCCTTGGCCAGCATGTTCCAGTAGGTGGTGGTCAGGTCACTGACGGTGAACTGCTTGTCCAGCAGTTGCCGATACCAGGTGTCGCTGTCCCAGATATCCGGCCCGCGCAGGACCACCGAAGCGCCACAGATCAGCGCCGGATAGAGTTGCTCGACAAACGCATCGAAGTTGAACGTGGCAAATTGCAGCGAGCGATCCTGTGGGGTCAAGCCAAGGAAATCCAGGGCCACTTGGGCGTGTCCAGCCAGTGCCGCCTGGGTGATCCCCACGCCTTTGGGGCGGCCGGTGGAGCCGGAGGTGAACATCACGTACGCCAGGTTATTGCCTTGGGTACGGCAGACCGGGTTCTCGCTCTGCGGGCTGTCGAGCAACGCCCGCTCATCGACGCACAGCACGTTGACCGCAGGCACCGACGGCAGGCGCTCAAGCAAGGCGCGCTGGCTCAGCAGGACGCTCAGGCCGCTGTCTTCGATCATCCATGCCAGGCGTTCCTGCGGGTATTGCGGGTCGAGTGGCACATACACGCCGCCAGCCTTCAGCACCGCCAGCAGGCTGACGATCATGTGCGCGGAACGCTCGACGGCGATGCCCACCCGCACTTCCGGGCCGACACCCCACGCGAGCAGGGTGTGCGCCAGCGCGTTGGCGGCCGAATTGAGCTGGGCGTAGTTCAGGCGCACATCGTCGCAAATCAGCGCGAGGGCGTGGGGGGTGGCCAGTGCCTGGTTTTCGAACCGCTGATGAACACCCTCAGCCGGTAACGTGGACGCGGGTGGATTCCATTCTTGCCGTTGCTGGCGGCGCTCGGCCTCGCTCAACAACAGCAGTTCGCCGACGGCGATGCCCGGTTGTTCGGTGAGAGCCTGCAGCATATTTTGCCAGTGCCCGGCCAGTCGCCCGATGGTGGCGGAGTGATACAGGTCGCGGCTGTACTCGATATTGGCGTCGATCCGGTTCAGGGTGTAACTGACGTCCAGGGACAGGTCGAACTTGGCCTGTCCGATGCCGGCATCAAGGAAATCCAGGGTCAGCTCACCCAGGTCCAACGGCCCGGTACCTGCGGCCTCGGTGCGCCAGTTGAACAGCACCTGGAACAACGGGTTGATCTGTTGGCTGCTTTGCAGCTGCAGGTCGTCGAAGCTCAGCTCGAGCGGATAATCGGCATGATCCAGCGCCGCCATGGACTCACGGCGCAGGCGCAGCAAAAAGTCCGTGGACGACATTTGCGGATCGATGCGCACGCGATACACCTGGGTGCTGACAAAGAAGCCGACCAGGTCCTGGATCTCGCTGCGGTTGCGCGTGGCGTTGGGCACGCCCACGGTGAAATCGTATTGGCCGCTGTAGCGGCTCAAGAGCAGTTGCCAGGCGCCTAACGCAACGACGAAGGGTGTGAGCCCGTGCTGCCGGCAAACGCGGTTGATGGCTTGGACCAGCGGCGCGGGCAGGCTGAAATCCTGGTTGCCCGCCGGATGACGGTGCTGGTCGTTGCGGGGTACATCCACCGGCAAGTCGAGGGGCGCAAGGGACTGGCCCAGATAGTGTTGCCAGTATTCGGCACTGGCTTTGCACGCCGGGCTGTGGAGATAGTCACCGCGCTGCCAGTTGGCGTAGTCGGCGTACTGAATAGCCGGGCGTGGCAAGGGCGAGTGAGTGCCGACGGCGGCTTGTGCATACGCCCGGGTAAGGTCTTGCATCAGAATCGCGTTGGACCACGCATCCGAGGCAATGTGATGCATCGTCAACAGCAGCAGGTGCTCTTCATCCGCGACGCGCAAAAGGGCTGCGCGTATCAGCGGTGCCTGCTTCAGATCGAAGGGCTTGGCGGCCTCGGCGCGCGTGCGTTGGGCAATCTGCTGCTCCCGTGCTTCGGCGTCGAGGTGGCGCAGGTCTTCGGTCAGGAGCGTCAACATCGCGTGCTCATCGACCACTTGCATCGCCACGCCGTCGATCTCGACAATCGCGCTGCGCAGCACATCGTGGCGCTCAACGACTGCGTTCAGTGCCGTTTCCAGACGCTGCGCGTGCAGTGCGCCGGTCAGGCGCACGGCGCGCGGCAGGTTATAGGCGCCACTGTCGGGATTCAGCTGTTGCACGAACCACAAGCGCTGCTGGGCGAATGAGAGTGGCGCCCGTTCTGGGTGGGGGCGGGCAATGATGCCTTGGGATTGCTCGCCGGCATCTGCCATCAGCAGCGCCAGTACCTCATCATCGAGTAAGTCGTTCATCGGGCTCTCGTGGTTGGCAGCACCGTGATCGCTGACAGCGTTGCCGACAGTCGGGTCCACGGCGATAAACATTCAGGTTGAAGGCCGCCAGGACGACTCTCCTGACGGCGGGGAAGGCGCAACCCCTCAGGCGGTTTCGAGGGGCTTTTTATGGGTGACGACCCGGCCGCCTTCCATGCGCACCAGTTGATCGGCCACATCGAAGTAGCGGTCGTCGTGGGAGATCACAATGATGGTTTTGCCCAGTTGCTTCAGCTCGGGCAGCAGCTCGGTGTAGAAGATTCGGCGGAAGGCCGGGTCCTGGTCGGCGGCCCATTCATCGAAGACCAGCACCGGACGCTCCTCCAGCCACGCATTGATCAGTGCCAGGCGTTTGCGCTGGCCGGTGGACAGGTCCGTGGTGCTGAAGGCTCCGTCCTGAATGCTCACCTTGTGGGCGATTTCCAGGCGCTCCAGATAACGGTCGGTGTCCGCCGAAACCTGGTGTTCGCCCTGCACCAGGTCATCAAACAGGTAGTAGTCGGCGAAGATCGTGGTGAACAGCTGACGGTAATCGTCGCGGGCCGCGGCATCGACGACCTGGCCGTTGAGCAGGACTTCACCGCGCTGCGGTGCATAGAGCCCCAGCAGTAGTTTGATCAGGGTGGTTTTGCCGCCGCCGTTTTCCCCGACGATGAATACGATGTCGCCCTGGGCGATGTTCAGGTTGACCGGGCCAAGTTCGAACGCGGCGCTGCCCTGGACCGGCGGGAAGGCGTAGTGCACGTTGTGCAGTTGCAGTTGCTGCACCACGGGTTTATCCACCGGTGCAGCCTCGCGCAGCAACAGGTGCGGCTCGGGCGAGGAAAACTGTTCGGCCAGTTCGGCGATGCGCTTGAACGCAATGTTGGCGCGGCTGACCACCGGCAGGGTGGTGACCAGGTATTCAAGCGGGCCTTTCATGTACAGCAACACCAGCACAAAACCACTGAGCACGGCTTTATCGGTGCCCAGCCACAGCGATTGCAGGGCCAGCGCCAGACCGATCACCACGAAGAACAGCATCGAGCCGAAGGTCTTGGCCACGACAAAGGTGTTGATCGAACGAATGTGGGTATTGCAGATGTAGTCGGCGGTGCCTTCGATGCGCTGGCTGAACATGCGTTGGCGGCGTGGGCGATGGATCCGCAGTTCCTTGGCGCCGGCGGCAATCGCACTGTAGTGCTTTTGCAGTTCGTCCTCGGCCTCGCGCGCCTGTTCGAAACCCCTGATGCCTTTGGCACGGGCGATGTATTGCACGACGGTACCGATAACGATGGCCACCAGCAGCAGCGCAAACATCGGCAGCGACAGGTACGCCAGATAGCCCAGGCAGCCCAGGGTCACGGTGAAGGCGATGGCCAGTGGCGCGAAGGAAAAGGCGAAGTCGCTGACGGTGTCGACGTCGTGGGTCAGCACCGGGATCAGCCGGTGGCTGCGAAAACGTTCGATCTGCTCGATGGGCGCCAGCAGGACTTTCTCGCCGAGGGATTTGCGCAGGCCGGCAATGATGTGCTGGCCGACATGGTTGGTGCCGATGTCGGACAGGATCGACGTCAGCAGGGCGAATGCGCACAGGCCGGCAAAGGTGATCAGCACTTCGGTGGACGGGCTGCCGGTGCCATTCAAGGCTGTGTTGATGGTCGCCAGCAGGGCGGTGACGCTGACGCCACCGAGCATGCCCAGCAAGATCGACAGCACCACGACGACCCGGTAGGGCTTGAGCAGGCCGAGGACTTCACTGATGGCTCCGCGGGATTTTGTGGTCATGGAGGGTTCCACTTCTAGTGCCGCTGACGGCAACGTTTCAAGGATTAGGCTGGTTAAAAGACGAAACCCGCGGGCGGCGATTTAGCCGCCCGCGGGTTTATCGAGAGCTCAGGCGACGAGTGAGCGGCCGGCGCCGCTGCAATGGGTGTGGTTACAAGTCCCGTGCCACGCGAAAGCCGATCCAGTCGCCGCGGGTGTCGGCGTAGGTGGCGTTGCGATTGCCTGAGCGCGAGAACACCGGTGCCTCGCCCCAGTCGTTGCCACGGATGCGCCGCAGCTTGCAATTTCCAGTCGTCACCCAGGCACTGCCGTCACTGGGCGCGCCGACGTAGTCTTCGCTGTAGCAGTCGGCTGTCCACTCATAGACGTTGCCGTGCATGTCGTAGACGCCGAAAGCGTTGGCCGGGAAGCTGCCGGCCGGCGAGGTGAAGTTATAGCCATCGGCGGCGCCGTAGGTGTTGGCGTGTTTGGCGATGCTGTACGCCTTGCCGTCATCGAACGCAAAGGGGAAGGGCCCAGTGCTGCCGGCGCGTGCCGCATATTCGCGCAGGGACTCGCTGACCAGCCGGTACGCCTTGCCGGTTTTTTTCGACAGCCATGCGACATACGCCTCGGCTTCGGCAAAGTCCATGCACACCGCCGGATGCCGGTCGGTGTACTGTTTTTTCGGGTCGCTGCCCGAATAGTCGGGAATCCCGGCCTTGCACGCGCGCCCGGGACGATTGTCGCCGTCAGGCATCACATAACCGGTGTCGGCGAGGTACGCGTCCCACTGGCTCTTGAGCACCTGAAAGCGGCTGATGGCCAGTGGTTTGGCGAACGTTACCGGGTGCAGAGGGCCTTCGTCCGGCTCGCGGCCGACCTCGTCCTCCGGCGTGCCCATGGTGAACGTGCCGGAGGGCAGCACGACCATTTCCGGGCAGTCCCTGCAGTCCTTGAAAACTTTGCCCGGCGTGGGTGTGGGCGGCTCGGTTGCCTGTGCCAATCCTGGCAGCAGGCTGGCGAGCAGGGCGGCCAGCGTCAGCGCAGGCAGCGACATCAAGGAAAAACTACGCAGCTCACTGTTCATCACTTCTCTCGATAACAGGTTGAAAGGAATTCACGGGGGCCGAGGCTCAGAGCTGGGTCACCAGCAGTGCCATGAAACGGTCGATCTGCGCCTCGTCGTTGAGCAGGCCCGGCGCCGTGCGCACCACCGGCCCGACATCGCGGTCGACGGCATCGGCGATCACCCGGTTGTGCATCAGGTAGGCCGCGATCTTGTCGCAGTCCTTGCCCTTGACCCGGAAGAAGGTGAAGCCGGCAGACAGCTCCGGGCTCAAAGGGGTGACGAGTTCGATTTGCGGGTGTTCCAGCAGGCGTTGCTTCAGGTAGCTGTTGAGCCCGTGAATGCGCGCCTCAACCTCGGCCTTGCCCAGTTGCAGGTGCAACTTGAAGGCTTCGTCCAGTGCCCAGCGATGTTCGAACGAGTGATAGCCACCGGGCGTCATGGTGGTGGAAAACGCCGTGGCTTCGGAGAAGGTCGGAATGATCGGCGTGACGTACCGGACCTCTTCGAAACGGCTACAGACAATGCCCGTGCCACGTGGGCCGAACAGCCATTTGTGGGTGCCGGCGATGAAGAAGTCGCAGTTCATCTGCGGGAAGCTCAGGTTGTCCACGCCAAAGCCGTGCACGCCATCCACCACGTAGATGATCCGGTCGGCATCGCTGCGGCCCTGGTTGTGCTTGTCGACCAGGGCGCCGATGTCGGCGATCGGCAGCTTCATGCCACTGCCCGAATGCACCCAGCACATGCCGAGTACCCGGGTCTGCGGGCGGATGGCGGTATCGATGGCGGCGAGCATTTCGGCTTTGGTCGCGCTCTGCGGGTCCTTGAACAGCCGGATCTTGCGCACCAGCGTGCCATCCCGTTCCTTGCGCAGGGCGAGGAGGGTGTGCACGGCGTAGTGTTCGTGGGCTGTGGTGAGGATTTCCTGGTCCGGGCGCACATGTACCCCGCCGTAAATCGTCGCCAGCCCTTCGGTGGTGCTGCCGGTCAGGGCGATCTGTTTGGCATTGGCCTGCAGATAGCGACCGGCCCAGGCCCTGACGTTTTCTTCGCGTTCTTCGATCACGCCCAGGTCCCAGTCCATTGCCAGGCCGGGGTTCTTGTCGAGGGCGGCGCGGTGACGCTCGATGGCGTCGCGCACAGGTTTGGGATGGGAGGTGATCAGGAAGTTGGAGAAGTGCAGGTAGTTTGGGTCCTGGTCGAACAGCTGACGCAAGGGTGCCCATTTGTCCCCGGTTAAAGGCGGCGGCGCAGCATCTCCGGCAAGGGCAGGCAGGCTGGCGCCCAATGGCAATGCCGCCGCCAGCACACCGGCCTGCTTCAGGAACTCACGACGATTGCTCATGGCTTGGGGGTTTCCTGGGCAGTGGCCAGCGCCGGTTTTGCGGCTTTCTCGACCTGGTCCCAGACCCGCAGGAAATTGCCGCCCCAGAGTTTGGCGATGTCAGCCTCGGAGTAGCCGCGCGACAGCAGTTCGGCGGTCACGTTGCGCACCTCGCCGACGTTCTCGAAGCCTTTGACGCCACCCCCTTCGTTGAAGTCGGAACTGATGCCCACGTGGTCGATACCGATCTTGCGCACCGCGTATTCGATAGCGTCGCCCAAGTCCTTGAGGCTGGCCTTCGGCTCGTCTTCGAGGATCGCGTAGAGACGGCTGGCGTATTGGCCGAACTTCTGTTCCGACCACGCCGCTATGATCGGGTCGCCCGGCATCAGCGCCATCGCGAGGTTCGGCAGCGGCGGCAGGTCGAACGTCTTGCGCAGTTCGTTGAGGCGGTCCTGGGTGGTCTGGGTGAGCGGGCGCAGGTATTGCGAGAAGGCTACGATCTGTACCACGCCCCCACTGTTCTTGATCAGCTGCATTTCCTTGTCGCTGAGGTTGCGCGGGATGTCTACCATCGCCCTTGGCGCCGAATGCGAGGCCACCAGGGGCGTGCGGCTCAGCTGTGCGACTTGTTCCAGTGCCTTGGTCGACATCTGCGACACGTCGATGATCACGCCCAGGTCGTTCAGGCGCTTGACAGCTTGCTTGCCCAAATCCGAAAGTCCGTCGAGCGGGTCCGGCGAATCATTCAGGAACGGCAGCGGGCGCGACGAATCGGCCCAGTCGTTGTTGCCGATGTAGCTGAAAGCGAACATACGCATGCCGCGTGCCGTCCACATGTCCAGCAGGTTCAGGTCATGGCCCAGCGGATAGGCGTTGAGCATGCTGATGAAAATCGCGAACTTGCCTTCGCCATGCAGGCGGCGCATGTCGTCGGGGGTGTAGGCGATCGCTACTTGATTGGGGAAGTCGCGCACCATGCCGGAGATGATCCTGTAGCGGATTTCCTGCTGGTTGCGGGCTTCATCAATGAAGCCGGCGGTGGGCTTGTGCGGCGCGTCGGGGCCGTTCCACATTTCGGGCCAGCCGAAAATGGTCAGCGCCGCGCCCGACAGCCGTCCACGGCTGGCCTTGGCCAGATCGAACTGGCCCGTACCCTCCTTGTCGGCTTCGTGGCCGTCGGTGCCAAAGTTCTGCAACAGGCTGACATGGCTGTCGAAGGAGAGCATGCGTTCGTGTAATTCATCCGCCTGTTTCATGACTTTGACCGGATAGCCGAGGTCGTCCTTGAACCAGTATTGCCATACGGCAAAGCCTGCACCGGCACTGATTGCCAGGGCTAAAGGCAGGCCGATGAATAGAGCCTTTTTCGAACGTGGTTTTGTCATTGCCATCTCAGTCGGGTTCGCCATCGAGGTGCAGGCGCAAAGCCTTTGCTATCTGGAGGGGACGAGTGATTGGCCAGGGAATTTAGGCGGCTGCCAAAAGATTGCGGTGGGCGGCGGCTTGCTCTTTTGCACCGCGCCATAAATTTGTGCCGGGAGCAAACGTTCTAGCTTGGATAAAGCCTGCTTCACGGCTGACACAGGTAGGGCAATGAAGATTTCTCGACGATGGTTCATGGCGGGTCTGGCAGTGACCGGCGCTGCGGTGCCTGCGGCTTATTTCGGGCACCGTGAATGGACGAAGCCGGATCCGACGATCACCCCTGGCGAAGCGTCATTCGACGTCGCGGACCTGGCTGGGCAACGCCTGGCCAGTGCCTTGCGCGGGGTCTGGGATATTCGCTTCGAAGGCCATGACGCGGGCCTTGAAGGATTGCCGGCGCAGGGCTTGCAAGTGTTCCTCGACATCGGCCAGAAGGGGCGTGGGGTCTGCGGCTTCCTCGATACGGCGGAGCGTTTGCGTTCCGGCGAAACACCCCGTTATCGAATTCTGGGTGATCTGGCCGGTGCTGACGCGGCGAAGCTGAGTTGGCGGCTGGTGGGTGCCGACGGGCTCGTCAGCTATGAACTGGAGATGATTCTGGACGAGGTCTGGGCCAACTTCGGCAATGCGGGCAAAGGCACCCTCAGTGGCAAGGCGTGGCGCCTGGACCGATCGCTGGCGTTGCCCGTACAGGACAACGGCTTTGTCGCGGTCAAACGGCTGTTCCCCGAAGCCCGCGAGCGCACCCCGCTCAATCCGACGCTGCTGGCCTGGCTGATCGCTCCCGAACATCGCCTGTTTCACCAGTTGTGGCACGCGACGCGAGACAAGTGGCACACCCTGGCCAAGGACAAGCGTGATGCCCTGCGCGGCATCGGTTGGCAGCCCGGCCCCCGGGACAACGAGCGCGATGCCCGTGGGCCGCGCAAGGACCGCAACGGCTCGGGCGTGGACTTTTTCTTCATGCACCGGCACATGCTCGGCACGGCGCGTTCGATGCAGGACCTGCCGTCCTGGGAATACTTCCCGTTACCGCAGCCGGAGCTTATTCGCGATCGCGTCGGGTTCGCCCGTTACTTCGATAACCATGACGGCACGGCGCTGCCGCCGCCCTGGCTCGCGGACGGTGATGACGAGTACAGCCGTTGGGTCAGTGACCTGAAAACGGCCGAGACCTATGAAAGTAATTTCCAGGTCTGGGAGTCGCAATACCGCGATCCGGCCTACCTGGCCAACCTGACGCTGGGCCAGTTCGGCTCGGAGGTCGAGTTGGGTTTGCACGACTGGCTGCACATGCGCTGGGCCTCGGTACCGCGAGACCCGTCCAACGGTCAGCCGGTGCCCTTTGCCCGTGACCCGGCGGATTTCGCCCCGCGCTGGTATGGCCTGGAAAACGACTTCCTTGGCGATCCGTTTTCGTCCCACGTCAACCCGGTGTTCTGGCACTTCCATGGCTGGATCGACGACCGTATCGAAGACTGGTTCCGTGCCCACGAGCGTTTCCATCCGGGTGAGGTCAGCCGTCTGGTGGTCAACGGTGTACCGTGGTTTGCGTCAGGGCGCTGGGTTGAAGTCGATGACCCGTGGCTCGGACCGGACACCCACGGTTGCAGCACCACGCCGGGATTGCAGAGGGGCAAGACCGTGGAGATGGACCCGGAAACCATGAAGCTGGCGTTAGGCATCACCTTCCTCAACGACGAGAAAAAGCTCGCCAGCCTGTTCCGTCGCGTGCCGCAGCGGCCGTGGTATGCGCGTAATCTGAAGGCCAAGACCAGCCCGGCTTGACGCCCGGGTTGTGGTGCAATCGCGAACCTGCCCGCGATTGCACGCTGCAGACGTCAATCCACTACTGCGCCTGCCACCCGCCGCCGATAGCCTTGTACAGGGCAATACTCGCCTGCATCCGCGACAGTCGCAGTTGTACATTTTGGTCCTGCGCCGCATACAGCGTGCGCTGGGTTTCAAGCACGGTGAGCAAATCCTCGGCCCCGGCCTGGTAGCGAGCCTGGGCGATGGTGAAGGCGGTCTGCGCCTGGTTCAGTTCTTCGCTTTGCCACTGACGCTGGTCATCAAGACCGCGAATGCTGTTCAGGGCTTTTTCCACGTCCGCGAAACCGTTGATGATTGCGCCACGATAGGTGTGCAGCAGTTCTTCCTGGCGGGCCGTTGCCTTGTCACGCTCGGCGCCCAGGCGACCATTGTTGAATATCGGTGCGACCAGGCCGGCGGTGAGGTTGTAGAACGGGCTGCGCAGCAAGTCGTCAGCCTGGTTGGCGCCGGAGCCGAGGCTGGCGCTCAGGGTGATTTTGGGCAGCATGGCGGCACGGGCCACGGTGACATTCGCCTGGGCCGCCGCCAGTTGGGCTTCGGCCCGGGCGATGTCCGGGCGGCGAGCCAGCAACTCACTGGGCAGGCCTGCATCTATCTGCGGCCATTGCAATTGATCGAAGGATTCGTGGCTGGACGGCAGCGCCTGCACCGGGCGACCGAGCAGCGCTGCGAGGCTGATCTGTGCTTCCCGGGCCTGTTGCCGGACGGTTGGCAATTGCCGTTGCTGGGCGGCGACCAGGCCGTTTTGCTGGGCCAGTTCGAGGGCGGTGGCGGACCCGGCGTTATAGCGGGTCTGCACCAGTTGCAGGACATTTTGCGCGTTGGCCAGGTTCAGTTCGGCGATGCGACTCTGTTCCTGCAGGGACAGCCACTGCGCATAACTGTTGGCGACGCCGCTGAGCAAGGTCAGCTCGACCGTGGCACGGTCGAACTCGCTGGCTTGCAGGCTGAACCCGGCACTGTCGCGCGAGGCGCGTTTGCCGCCCCAGAAATCGATCTCGTAACTGGCGCTCAGGCCCACATCGAAGTAATCGACGGCCTTGTTGCTGCTGTCGGCGTCCAGTTGACGATAGCCATTGCCATGCATCAGTTGCTGGCGGTTGGCATTGCCTGTGCCCTGGAGCTCCGGCAGTTGCGAGCCACCGGCGATCACCGTATCGGCGCGGGCCTGACGCACACGGGCGATGGCGGCGGCCAGGTCATGGCTGCCGACCTGGGCCTGCTCGATCAATTGATTGAGTTGGGGGCTGGCGAATCGTGTCCACCAGCGCACGTCATCGCGTTCGGTGCTGGCGCTGTGGGGTGACTGCCAGGCGGCCGGCGGGGCAATGCCGCTGTCCAGGCGTTGAACGGGACTGCCGCAGGCGCTGAGGATCAGGCATACGGTCAACAGGCTGAGGCGCGGTTTCATAGGTCGATCATTCACTGGTTAGGGCCGTGACCGGGTCGAGCCGGGCAGCTTTGCGGGCGGGCATGAAGCCGAAGACAACACCGGTCACAAGGGCGCAGCCAAAGGCCCCGAGTACAGCCAGCAAGGAAAACGCCACGGCGACTTGGCTGAGCACCAGCACGCCGCCGACGATCAGTGCCAGGGCGATGCCGGCGATGCCGCCGACCACCGAGAGCATCACCGCCTCGGTGAGGAACTGGCGCAGGATGTCGCGTTGGCGGGCGCCGGTGGCCATGCGGATACCGATCTCGCGGGTGCGCTCGCGCACGGTCATGAGCATGATGTTCATCACGCCGATGCCGCCTACCAGCAGTGAGATCGCGGCAATCGAGCCGAGCATCAGCGACAAGGTGTTCTGGGTGTGAGCCTCGGCCTGGATCATCGCAGCGTTGTTGGTCAGTTCGAAGTCCTTCTTGCCGTTGTGCAGGCGCAGCATCAATTGCTCGATGGCGTGTTCGGTTTCCTTGACCTTGCGTGCGTCGGCGGCGGCGATCGCCACGTATTCCGGATTGCGTGAGCCGAACAGCCGCACGCTGGCAGCGGAGTAGGGCACCGCAATGCGATTGTCGCTGTCCGAGTCGCCGGAGCTGGCGCCTTTTTCCGCGAGCACGCCCACCACCTGGAAGGGCACGTTCTCGATCAGGATGTATTGGCCGATCGGGTTGGCGACATCCTTGAGCAGCTTGGTGCGCACTTTGTGGCCGATCACCGCGACGGCGGCTGCGCCCCGCTCATCGGCTTCGGTGAAGTAGCTGCCTTGCACCACTGGCCAGTTGAAGATCGCCGGGAAGTTGGTGTCGTTGCCGCCGACATAGCTCAGGTGATCGGCATTGCCGAAGCGTACGCCGGCGTTGGAACCATTGACTGGCATGATCCGTTGCACCTGCGGCAGGGTGGCCAGGGCGTGGACATCGTCGAGGGTGACGATCCCGGGCGGCGTACGCGGGTTGGGCGCCGAGCCGCTGAGGTAAATGATATTCGAACCGAACGCCCCCATTTGCGCCATCACCTGGCGTTTGCTGCCTTCGCCCACCGCCAGCATCACCACCACCGACGCCACGCCGATGATGATTCCCAGCAGGGTAAGAGCGGTGCGGAAGCGGTTGATCCACATCACCCGCCACGCAGCGTGCAGCGCATCGACCAGCTCGCCTTTCCAGGCGCCGGAGGCTTGCGCCCCTTCGCTCAGGCGTTTGCGCAGGTCCACCGCCTGCAGGGCGCCGGGATTGGCGCGGGTCCGGGCTTCGGGGTTGTCCCGGGCGTTGTCGCTGATGATCAGCCCGTCGCGAATTTCGATGATGCGTTTGGCCCGGGCCGCCACTTCCCGGTCGTGAGTGATGAGGATCACCACATGGCCCTGGCTGGCCAGCTCATCGAGCAACGCCATGACTTCCTTGCCGCTGTGGCTATCGAGTGCGCCGGTAGGCTCGTCGGCGAGAATGATATGCCCGCCATTCATCAAGGCGCGGGCAATCGAAACCCGTTGTTGCTGGCCACCGGAGAGTTGATGCGGGCGGTTGCCGGTGCGTGACGCCAGGCCCAGGCGATCGAGCAGGGCGGCCGCGCGGGCGTGACGTTCGGCCGCCGGCGTGCCGGCATAGATGGCCGGCATCTCGACGTTTTCCTGGGCCGAGCCCGACGGAATCAGGTGGTAACCCTGGAACACGAAACCAAAGGCTTCGCGGCGCAGCCAGGCCAGTTCGTCGCTGTCCAGCTGGGCGACGTTTTCCCCGGCGAACAGGTAATCGCCCTCGGTGGGGCGGTCGAGGCAGCCAAGGATGTTCATCAAAGTGGATTTGCCGGAGCCGGAGGCGCCGACTATCGCCACGAATTCACCGGCATGGATCGACAGGTCGATGCCGCGCAGTACGTCAACCTGGGGCGTGTCACCACCGCCGTAGGATTTGCGGATGCCCTTGAGTTCGATCAGTGGGGTCGACATTCAACCCCCGCTGCCATCGGCCGGGCCGATCAACAGGTGATCACCTTCGTTCAGGCCTTCCAGCACCTGGACCCGAAGGCGGTCGCTGAGGCCCAGGCGGATTTCGCGCTGTTCAATGCTGCCGTTTTTCGCCACCACCCGGGCGATCTGCCTGTCAGCCTTGAGGCTGCTTTGCAGGGCTGCAACGGGCGCTGTCAGGGTGTTTCTGGCTTCGCCTGCGACAAAAAATACCTGGGTGGTCATCTCTGCCATCAACGCGTTGTCGGTGTTGTCGACGTCCAGCAGCACGGTATACAGCACCACCCGGCCCGTGCCGCTTTTGCTGGCGCTGCTGGGGCTGCCGCTGCCCTGGCTGGTTTCGTTCAGGGGCTTGGGCGGGATAGGCAGGATCTGACGCACGGTGCTGGTCCAGCGTCGGGCGCCACCGCTCAAGGTGGTGAAATAAGCGGTCATGCCGGGTTTGACATGGCCGATGTCGGCTTCCGATACCTCGGCCCACACGGTCATTGGCGACAGCTTGGCGATCCGCAGGATCAGCGGGGTTTGCTGCTGGGCGTTGAGGGTCTGGCCTTCCCGGGCATCCACTGCAACCACGGTACCGTTCATCGGCGCATAGATGCGGGTGTAGCCCAGTTCCGCTTCGTCGCTGCGCAAGCTGGCCCTGGCCTGGCCGATCTGCGCCTGGAACATGTTGACCCGGGCCTGGGTGGCGTTCAGTTCGGCTTTGGCGGTTTGTACGTCTTCCTCGCGGGTGGCGTTGCCGGCCACCAGGCGTTGCTGGCGCTGGTACTTCTGTTGTGCCAGCTCGTGTTGGGCCCGTTGCTCCTGCAGTTGGGCCTGCAGGTTTTCAATGGCGTAGCGGCTGGCGTCCAGCTTGGCTTTTTGCGTCGATGGGTCGATCTCCACCAGTAACTGGCCTTCCTTGACCTGATCGCCGGGCTCGACGTAAATCTTCTGGATCTGCCCGGAGGCCTGGGCACCCACGTCCACATAGCGTCGCGGTTGCAGGGTACCCAGCGCCGTAACGCTGCTTTCTATATCGCCGCGGGTCACGACGACGGTCGCCAGAGTGTCCCGGCCCGACGGCAGGACCTGCCAGGCGGCGACAGCGATAACGGGGATCAGGCATGCGACCACAAACAGGGCGCGTCGGGCAGGTCGAGGACGTTTCATGCAGAGTTCCAGCCAGGAAAGATCGGGCCGCAGGCGCGGGAAGCTGACAGGTAGACGAGGAAAATGCGCGGCAATTTAGGCGGTTACACACATGGTTACAGGTCCCGCAGACAAAAATAATCGGTTGTGACGCAAGTCTTGTTTAAAACTAGATGAGAATTACTATAAATTACACACACTTCAAACTGCCACCATCGAGCTGGCCGTGATCTACGTCCCAAGGACCTAATACCGCCGCCACGCGGTCGGGAGTCATGTTGGAAAACTACTATCGCGAGTTGGTGAGTTTCCTGAACGCCAAGCTGGGCAACCGACAGGTGGCCGAAGATGTAGTGCATGACACGTACGTCCGCGTGCTGGCCCGCGCCAGTGATACGCCGATCGAACAGCCCCGCGCGTTTTTGTACCGCACGGCGTTGAACCTGGTGATTGATGGTCACCGGCGCAATGTCCTGCGCCATGCGGAGCCGCTGGAGGTGCTCGACAGCGAAGAACGATTCACGGTTGCCTCACCCCACAGCAGCCTGGATCACGAGCAACGCCTGGCCATGCTCGAGCGGGCCATGGCCGAGCTGCCTGCGGTGTGCCGGGACAGCTTCCTGCTGCGCAAGCTTGAAGGCCTGTCACATGTGCAAATCTCCGAGCGCCTGGGCATTTCACGCAGCGTGGTGGAAAAGCACATCGTCAATGCCATGAAGCATTGCCGGGTACGCATGCGTGAGTGGGATGCGCACTAAGGGCGTCGTCCAAACCGTAGCCGGGTAAATTTTATTTCATTGTCCTCGTCTCCTATCAACACACGACCTGTTGTTCAGTCTTCAGGTCTCTGAGGCTTTCCTGCCCCACTGCCACGGGGCTTATCCAGAGGACACTGGAATGACACAGGCAATTGCATCGCCCGCCGTTCACGACCTGATCGGTATCGGGTTCGGGCCCTCGAACCTGGCGCTGGCCATCGCCCTGCAGGAACGCGAGAAAGCCCAGGGCAAGCTGGACGTGCTGTTTCTCGACAAGCAGGCCGACTACCGCTGGCACGGCAACACCCTGGTGACCCAGAGTGAATTGCAGATTTCGTTCCTCAAGGACCTGGTGACCCTGCGCAACCCCACCAGCCCGTATTCGTTCGTCAATTACCTGAAAGCCCACGGCCGCCTGGTGGATTTCATCAACCTGGGCACCTTTTACCCGTGCCGCATGGAGTACAACGACTACCTGCGCTGGGTCTCCGGGCAGTTCCAGGCGCAGAGCCGGTATGGTGAGGAAGTGCTGGCCATCGAGCCGATCCTGCATCAGCAGCAGGTCGAGGCACTGCGGGTAATTTCCCGGGATGGCCAGGGTGAGCAGCATGTGCGTACCACCCGTTCGGTGGTGGTCAGCGCCGGTGGCACGCCGCGTATTCCGGCCTCGTTCAAGGGGCTCAAGGAGGATGGGCGGGTGTTCCATCACTCCCAGTACCTGGCGCGCATGGCTCAGCAGCCGTGTGTCGACGGCAAGCCGATGCGCATTGCGATCATCGGTGGCGGCCAGAGCGCGGCCGAAGCGTTCATCGACCTTAACGACAGCTTCCCGTCGGTGCAGGTGGACATGATCCTGCGGGGTTCGGCCCTCAAGCCCGCGGACGACAGCCCGTTCGTCAACGAAGTGTTCTCGCCGGAATTCACCGACCTGGTGTTCCAACAGAACGGCAGCGAGCGCGAGCGGCTGGTCAACGAGTACCACAACACCAACTATTCGGTGGTGGACCTGGACCTGATCGAGCGCATCTACGGGATCTTCTACCGCCAGAAAGTCTCCGGCATCGCCCGTCACGCGTTCCGCACCCTGACCACCGTGGAAAAAGCCACGGCCGGGGCGCTGGGTGTGGAATTGGCGCTGCGCAATAACGCCACCGGCGAAACCAGCCTTAACCATTACGACGCCGTGGTGCTGGCCACCGGTTACGAGCGCCAGATGCATCGTCAGTTGCTGGCACCGTTGGCGGACTATATGGGCGACTTTGAAGTCAGCCGCGACTACCGCATCGTCACCGACGAGCGCTGCAAGGCCGGTATCTACATGCAGGGTTTCAGCCAGGCCAGCCATGGCTTGAGTGACACCTTGCTGTCGATCCTGCCGATCCGCGCCGACGAGATTGCCGCGTCGCTGTACGAGCACGACCGCAGCCGCGGCAAGGGGCGTTCGGTGCAGGATCTGTTGCTGGCGACCGCTAGCTGAGGACCGGCCACTTCCCACTGTAGGAGCGAGCTTGCTCGCGAAGGTCGCCCACGATGACGCTCGCATCCTGATTCAACGCGGCGCTCTCGGGTTTTTCGCGAGCAAGCTCGCTCCTACATGGCGACCGCTAGCTGAGGACCGGCCAGTTCCCACTGTAGGAGCGAGCTTGCTCGCGAAGGTCGCCCACGATGACGCTCGCATTCTGATTCAACGCGGCGCTCTCGGGTTTTTCGCGAGCAAGCTCGCTCCTACATGGCGACCGCTAGCTGAGGACCGGTCACTTCCCACTGTAGGAGCGAGCTTGCTCGCGAAGGTCGCCCACGATGACGCTCGCATCCTGATTCAACGCGGCGCTCTCAGGTTTTTCGCGAGCAAGCTCGCTCCTACATGGCGACCGCTAGCTGAGGACCGGCCACTTCCCACTGTAGGAGCGAGCTTGCTCGCGAAGGTCGCCCACGATGACGCTCGCATCCTGATTCAACGCGGCGCTCTCGGGTTTTTCGCGAGCAAGCTCGCTCCTACAGACGGCACTGGAATTGGAGCGTAGCTGCTGGTACTGTACAAAAAACCAGTATCGGTAGAAGCCCCATGCAGTTGATCGAAAAACTCAGCATCCTCGCCGACGCCGCCAAATACGACGCCTCCTGCGCCAGCAGCGGCGCGCCCAAGCGCAGCTCGGAAGGCAAGGCGGGGCTGGGTTCCACCGACGGCATGGGCATCTGCCACAGCTATACGCCCGACGGTCGCTGTGTGTCCTTGCTCAAGGTACTGCTGACCAACTTCTGCCTCTACGACTGCCAATACTGCGTCAACCGCCGCTCCAGCGACGTGCCCCGCGCACGCTTCAGCCCGGAGGAGGTGGTGACCCTGACCCTCGACTTCTACCGGCGCAACTGTGTCAGCGGGCTGTTTCTCAGCTCCGGCATCATCCGCTCGGCCGACTACACCATGGAGCAGTTGGTGCGGGTGGCCAAGCTCCTGCGGGAGGAGCATGACTTTCGCGGCTATATCCACCTCAAGACCATTCCCGAAGCCGACCCGGCGCTGATTGCCGAGGCGGGGCGCTATGCCGATCGCCTCAGCGTGAATATCGAATTGCCGACCGACAAGAGCCTGCAAACCCTGGCGCCCGAGAAGCAGATTGTCTCGATCAAGCAGGCCATGCACACCATCTATACCGGCGAGCAGACCGTGCTCAACGAACCCCGCGCGCCGCGTTTCGCGCCGGCAGGGCAAAGCACACAGATGATCGTCGGCGCCGATGACACCGACGACAGCACCATCCTCCACAGTGCCGAGGCGCTGTACGGCAATTACAAATTGCGCCGGGTGTATTACTCGGCGTTCAGCCCGATCCCCAACAGCCCGAAAAGCGTGCCCCTGGCCGCGCCGCCCCTGATGCGCGAGCACCGTCTGTACCAGGCGGATTTCCTGTTGCGCAGTTACGGGTTCAGCGCCAATGAACTGTTTGAAGGGCCGGGTGACCTGGCCCTGGACATCGACCCGAAACTGGCCTGGGCCCTGGAGCACCGCGAGGTGTTCCCGCTGGACCTGAACCGCGCCGAGCCAACCCTGATCGCGCGCATTCCCGGGATCGGCCTGCGCACCACCCAGCGGCTGGTGGACCTGCGTCGCCAGCGCAAGATCCGTTTCGAAGACCTGGCCCGCATGCGTTGCGTGCTGGCCAAGGCCAAGCCGTTTTTCATCACCAGCGACTACCACCCCCAGCAAGCGGAAAGCACCAGTGTGCTGCTGCGTGAACAACTGCGAGACCGTCCGCAGCCGCAGCAAATGGGGCTGTGGGGATGATCAGCCTGGAATGCGACAACCTGTTCAGCACCTGGCGCGAGCAGGCGCGCTGGTTGCTCAGCCATCAGATTGACCCAAGCCATGTGAGTTGGGGCGTTGCCGAGGTGGCGGACCTGTTTGCCACGGACGAGCAGTACCCCGCCGAGTGCGGGCCGTTCCAGGCGCGCATTCCCAAGGCGCTGCTGGAACTGCTGGAATCTGCCGCGTGTTATCACGGTGAGCAGCGTTGGAGCCTGCTGTATGAGGTGTTATGGCGGGTCAGCCATGGTGACCGCACGGCGATGATGTCGGGAGACAAGCTGGGCAGCGAGTTGCAGCGGCGGATCAAGCAGGTGCAGCGGGAGGCCCATCACCTGCATGCGTTTGTGCGGTTTATCGCGTTGCCGGCAGGGGCGGGGCCGGAGTTGCCTGAATATGTGGCGTGGCATGAGCCGGCCCACGATATCTTGAAGGTGGCCAGCCAGCATTTTGTCGGGCGCATGGGCCGCCATCGCTGGATGATCGCCACGCCCCTGGATGGGGTTTATTACGATGGTGAGCAGTTGATTCACCAGCGGCGATGCCCGGTGGAATGGCAGCAGTTGGCGCAGAATGTCGAGGACCCCCACAGTGCGATGTGGCTGACGTATTACAGCCATATCTTTAACCCGGCGCGGTTGAACCCCAAGGTGATGGAAGGGCATTTGCCGAGCCGGTTCTGGAAGAATCTGCCGGAGGGCAAGTTGATTCCGGGGTTGATCAGCGAGGCGCGCACGGGCAAGCAGCGGGATGGGCAGGCGAAGATGATTGGGGCCAGGCCGGGTAAGAGAATCTCAAGCGGGCACGGTTAATGTGGGAGCTGGCTTGCCTGCGATGCAGACAACTCGGTGTTTCAGTTACACCAAGGTGATGCTATCGCAGGCAAGCCAGCTCCCACATTTGATCTTCAGTGTTTCGGGAAGTGAGGATTAGGCCAGTTCGGTGGCGGTGTTTTTTACGACCGCCAACTCCGGATGCGCCACCAACTTATCAATGTGCAATTCATCATTGTTCAACCAGGTTTCCGTCAGCACCCGGTAGTGCTCCATGTCCCGGCAGCGCATGCGCAGGCTGTAGTCGAACGGCCCGCTGATCAGTTGGCACTCGAACACTTGCGGGCAGGCTTTGACACACGCTTCGAACGCTTTCTGCGCCGAACGCCCGCTCTGGTTGGAGAGGGCCACCAGCACCAGCAGTGACAACCCCGGCGAAACCATCTGCACATCGATGATTGCCCCATACCCCCGGATGATCCCGCGGCGCTCCAGCTTGCGCACCCGTTCCAGGCACGGCCTGGGCGTCAGGTGCACCAGCGACGAGAGTTTTTCGTAGGTGATGCGCCCCTGGTGCCGCAACACGTCGATGATGGCTTCATCAATGCGGTCCAGCACAGGGGAAGCGTTCGGTCCGGTGGCCTTGGTATCCATGGGGTCTGGTGTTCACTTCAATCGGTTGGAAAGAAATTGCTGCAAGCGCTCGCTGTTCGGCTGGTCGAGGATGTCGGCTCCGCCTTGCTCCTCGACGCGGCCCTGGTGCAGAAACAGCACTTGGCTGGACACCTGTCGGGCAAAGCCCATTTCGTGGGTGACCATCAGCATGGTACGACCTTCCTCAGCCAACGTCTGTATGACTTTAAGGACTTCTCCTACGAGTTCAGGGTCGAGTGCCGAGGTGGGTTCGTCGAACAGAATGATCTCCGGTTCCATTGCCAGGGCGCGGGCGATGGCCACGCGCTGTTGCTGGCCGCCGGAGAGGAAGGCGGGGTATTGGTCCGCCACGCGGCCCGGCAGGCCGACCTTGTCGAGGTACATCCGTGCACGTTTTTCCGCTTCGGCGGCGCTCACCCCCAGCACGCGGCGCGGGGCCAGGGTGATGTTTTCCAGCACGGTCATGTGGCTCCACAGGTTGAAGTGCTGGAACACCATGGCCAGGCGCGTGCGCAGGTTCTGCAATTGCGCCTGGTGCGGCGCGCGGGTGCCGGCGCGGCCTTGCTGCATTTCGATGCTGATGCCGTCCAGGGTAATGACCCCGGCGTCCGGCTGTTCGAGGAAGTTGATGCAACGCAGCAGGGTGCTTTTGCCGGAGCCGCTGGCGCCGATCAGGCTGATTACGTCGCCGTTGCGCGCGTTCAGTGAGACGCCCTTGAGCACCTCATGTTCGCCATAGCGTTTGTGCAGGCCTTCGACCTGGAGTTTGACGTGGGCGTTTTCGGCCACGGCCACCGGTTTGGCGCCAGGGCGTACATCGGTGGGGTAAGCGGCCAGGGCCTGCGCGGACTGATTCATGGGTTAGCCTCGGGTCGGAACAAGAAAACGCATCCAGCGACGTTCGGCCAGTCGAAACAGGCCCACCAGTGCAAAGGACAGCAGCATGTACAACAGGGCCGCAATGCCGAAGGCCTGGAACGTCAGGAACGTTTCGGCATTCGCGTCGCGGGCCACCTTCAGGATGTCGGCGATGGTGGCGGTAAACGCCAGGGACGTGGCGTGCAGCATCAGGATCATTTCGTTGCTGTAGGCCGGCAGTGCACGGCGCAGCGCGGCGGGCACCACGACGAACAAGTTCAGGCGCCAGCCGTGCAGGCCGTAGGCCTTGGCCGCTTCAATCTCGCCGTGGGGAATGTTGCGGATCGCCCCGGCAAAGATTTCCACGGTGTAGGCGCAGGTGTTCAGCACAAACGCCAGCAGGGTGCAGTTCAGCGCATTGCGGAAAAACTGGTTGAGCAGGGCGTTGTCCTGCACCACGTCCAGGCCGTAGAGGCCGGTGTAGCAAATCAGCAACTGGATATACAGCGGCGTGCCGCGAAACAGGTAGGTGTAGACCTCCACCGGCCAGCGAATCCAGAAGTGCTCCGACACCCGCGCGATGGCCAGCGGGATCGACAGAAAGAAGCCCAGCACCACCGAGATAATGAACAGCCACAGGGTCATCGCCACCCCGGAGAAGCCACTGCCGTCGGTGAACAGGTAAGCCAGGCCGTATTGCTGGATCAGTTCGATCATCGCGCCATCCCCTTGATGCCGACGTTGTAGCGCCGTTCCAGGCGTTTGAAAATGCGGTTGGAGAGGGTGGTGATCACCAGGTACACCAGGCCCGCGAGGATCAGGAAATACAGCGGGTCGTTGGTGGTCTTGCCGGCGTTTTGCGCGGCCTTGACCAGGTCTGACAGGCCGATGATCGACACCAGCGCGGTGGACTTGAGCAGCACCAGCCAGTTATTGCCAAGGCCTGGCAAGGCAAAACGCATCAGCTGCGGGAACAGCACCAGGCGAAACCGTTGCCAGCGGCTGAGGCCGTAGGCGGTGGCGGCTTCCAGTTGGCCGGCCGGCACGCTGAGAATCGCCCCGCGAAAGTTCTCGGTGAAATACGCCCCGTAGATAAAACCGAGGGTGATGACACCGGCGGTGAACGGGTCGATTTCAAAGTAGGCCCAGCCGAGCATTTCGCTCAGG
This sequence comes from Pseudomonas sp. IPO3778, assembly GCF_013386825.1. GTDB lineage: Bacteria > Pseudomonadota > Gammaproteobacteria > Pseudomonadales > Pseudomonadaceae > Aquipseudomonas. The sequence continues at coordinate 17,210 of NZ_JACARC010000078.1, read as the reverse complement.
TCGTTCAGCCACAGTTGCAGGCTGTAGAAAATCAGCAGGATCAGCACCAGGTCCGGCACGCTGCGAATCAGCGTGGTGTAGAGCGTGGCCGGAACCCGCAGCAGCTTGACGCTGGACAGTTTGGCACCGGCGGCGATCAGGCCCAGGGATAGGCTCAGCACCAGCGCCAGGAACGCCAGCTTGACCGTCATCCAGGCACCCTGAGCCAGCAGCGGGCCGAAGCCTTGCAAGTTGAGGAATTCATTCATGGAGGGGAGATCTCGATGGGGCGCAGACATTTACTGTGGGAGCTGGCTTGCCTGCGATGGCGGTGGGGCAGTTGGCATATGTGTGCCTGAACCACCGCCATCGCGGGCAAGCCCGCTCCCACAGGGGCGGAGTGGCCGTTACTCGTTGTAGATGTCCTGATCGCCGAAGTATTTCTTCTGGATCTGTGCGTAGGTGCCATCGGCCTGGACGGCGGCGATGCCTTTGTTGATCAGCTCCACCAGGTCCTTGTCGTTCTTGCGCAGGCCCATGGCGATGTCGAGCGGCAGGGTCGGGTCCTTGAAGGCCGGGCCGGTCTTGAAGTCGGCGCCTTCAGGCTTTGACAGGAAGTTGAGCTGGGCTTCGAGCTTGTCGGTGAGGGTGGCGTCGAGGCGACCGTTTTGCAGGTCGGCGTAGTTCTGTTCCTGGGACTGGTACGCCTTGATCTGCGCGCCAAGTTTTGCCAGGTGCGCACGGGCATAGGCCTCTTGCAGCGAGCCTTGCAGCACGCCGACCTGCTTGCCTTTGAGGGATTCGGGAGTGTCGCCGAAGTCGGCGCTTTTGCGGGTGATCACCGAGGTCGGGCTGAGGAACAGGCGGTCGCTGAAGTCGATGACTTTCTGGCGGGCCGGGGTCACGGCCATGGAGGACATGATGGCGTCGAACTTGCGCGCGCGCAGGGCCGGGATCATGCCGTCGAATTCGTTGTGGACCCACACGCATTTGATTTCAAGCTTGGCGCAGATGGCGTTGCCCAGGTCGATGTCGAAGCCTTGCAGGCTGCCGTCGGCGGCGACCGATTCAAACGGTGGGTATTCGGGGAAGACCCCAAAGCGGATTTCTTTCCATTCCTGAGCCTGGGCAGCCGTGGCGGCCAATGGCAGGAGCAGCGCAGCGAAAAGTGATCGGAGCGGAGTCATGTGTATTCCCTATATTTTGTAATTGATGTCAGGGCAGTAGAAAAGTTGAAGCTGAGCGATTTTTTAGGGTGAGTTGTCTTTTGTGGCGAGGGAGCTTGCTCCCGCTGGGCTGCGCAGCGGCCCCAAAATCCCGGGAGCGCTACGCACTCCAGCGGGAGCAAGCTCCCTCGCCACATTGGGATGTTTCTTGCCAGAGAGAATGCTTCAAGATGGTGCGTTTTTTGTGTCGTTTACCCTCGCTGCGGCGCGCGGAATGTGCTGTTAAAACGCGGGTCACAGCGGAAACGGCTGCGGCACCCGCTAAATCGGCTTGTCTGTCGACTTTTTCCGGCCTGCCTCTCACGCAAAGCAGCAGGCCAGAGCGGTCTCAGGCGCGCTTTTTCTGCTGTGCGGCCGGCGCTTGGGCCAGGCGGGCAAACAGGTCTTTGGGGTCGGCGAGGTCCGGCACCAGTTCCAGTTCGCTGCCCACGTCCAGGGCCTTGGCCACGTCCAGCACGTAACGCAGGGCGGAGTAGTCTTCGATGGCAAACCCCACCGAGTCGAACAGGGTGACCTGGCGCGGGTTTTCACGGCCAGGCGCCTGGCCGTTGATCACTTGCCACAGCTCGGTGACCGGCGAATCTTCCGGCATGTGCTGGATCTCGCCTTCAATGCGGCTTTGGGGTTCGTACTCGACGATCACCCGCGCACGTTCGACGATGCGTCGGTCCAGCTCGGTCTTGCCCGGGCAGTCGCCGCCCACGGCATTCAGGTGCATGCCGGGTTCGATCATCTCGTCCGTCAGGATGGTGGCGTAGGCCTTGTCGGCGGTCACGGTGGTGACGATGTCGGCGCCTTTCACCGCTTCGGCCACGCTGCCGGCCAGGATCACTTTGATCGCCGGGAAGGCTTTCAGGTTGGCGGCCAATTTGGCGGTGGCCTTGGCGTCGATGTCGAACAGGCGGATTTCATTGATGCCCAGCATCGTGTGGAAGGCCAGGGCCTGGAACTCGCTCTGGGAACCGTTGCCGATCAGCGCCATGCTGCGACTGTTGTCCCGGGCCAGGTAGCGCGCCACCAGGGCCGAGGTGGCGGCGGTGCGGATCGCGGTGGTCAGGGTCATTTCCGCCAGCAGCACCGGTGTGCCGGTGTCTACATCCCCCAGTGCGCCGAAGGCCATGACGGTGAGCATGCCGCTCTGGGTGTTTTTCGGGTGGCCGTTCACGTATTTGAAGGCGTACAGCGACGCGTCGGACACCGGCATCAGCTCGATCACGCCCTCGGGGGAGTGGTTGGCCAGGCGTGCGCATTTTTCAAAGTCCTGCCAGCGCAGGTAGTCGGCGCGGATGTACTCGGCCATCTCGGCGATGCAGGTTTGCAGGCCTTTTTGCGAAACCAGGTAGCTCAAGTCGTTGACGTCGATATAGCGGGTCATGGGAAGACTCCTTATTGAAATGAGGGGCGGGCCGGCAGGTGCACTTCCGCCAACATGCAGCGGGCACTGCCGCCGCCGATGCGTTCGATGTTGTCGATGTTCACCACCACCGGCCGGGTGTGGCGCTCTACGTGCTGGCGCTGGGCCGGCTTGAGTGAGCCCCAGGCGCTGGCCGACATCACCAGCAGCGGCTGGCCGTCGCGGTCATGGACTTCCAGCATGTTGCCGGCGAAGGCTTCCAACTGGTCGAAGTCCAGGGCGACGATGTCTTTGCCGGTGTCGCGCAAGGAGCGCTCCAGGGCCTGACGCTCCTGGTCGTCGGGCAGGGCTTGCAGGCACACCACGGAGAGGTCGCGGCCAACGCTCATCATCACGTTGCTGTGGTAGATGGGTGCCTGGTGGCGGTCGACGGCGTGGAACACGCACACCTGATAGTCCAGGCGTTCGGCGAACTGGCGCAGGGCATCCTGATGGGTACGCCCGGAATGGCAGGCGTAGCTGATGCGGTGCTGGCGGTCGAGGACCATGCTGCCGGTGCCTTCCAGGAACATGTTCTGGTGTTCGAGGTGGCTGAAGTCGATGGTGGTGTGGATCGCGAAGCGTTGCTCCAGCACTTGCAGCACGCCTTTGTCCCGTTCCAGTCGTCGGTTCGGGCCTTCCATCGGGTACAGCACCAGGCTGCCGTCGGCGTGGCTGCTCCACCAGTTGTTGGGGAAAATCGAATCCGGGGTATGGGGGGCGGGGGTGTCTTGTACCACCAGCACTTCCACGCCGTGGTGGCGCAGGGTGTCGACATAGCCGTCGAACTCTTCCAGCGCTTTCTGCTGTGCGGCCACGGGGTCGAGGGGCGCGCGCTGGAAGCGGTTGTTGATCGCGGTGTCCGGGTTAAAGGCGAAGTGCGCCGGGCGGATCATCAGGACGGTGTTGGTGGTTTGCATGGGTGCACGGGTCCATGGAGTTGGGCAGTGAGGCTATTTTGTGCGGTGTGAAGGAAGAATCCCGGCTGAAGTGAGGCGGTGGCTCAGCCGGGAAAGCTGAAAAGCGGGGTGGGGCAGCCGAATCGGCTGCTGGGTGCGGTTGAAGGAACAAAGCTGATCAACTGTGGGAGCTGGCTTGCCTGCGATAGCGGTCTGACAGTCAATCAAGTATCGACTGACAGACCGCTATCGCAGGCAAGCCAGCTCCCACATTAGTATGGGGGCGCTGCAGGAATTGAGTCCGTCATTAAGGAGTGCCCATGCCCACTGAAGTTCGTCTCGCCCAAACCACCGATGCCGAGGGCATCAGCCAGGTCATACTGGCGGCCCTGCATGACAGCAACGCCCGGGATTACCCGGCTGACGTGATTGCGCGGGTGGCGAGCAACTTTACCCCGGAGGCAGTGGTGGGGTTGCTGGCGCGTCGAACGGTGCTGGTGGCCCTTCAGGGTGAGGTGATCGTTGCCACTGCCGCGCTGGACGCCAATGTGGTGCGCTCGGTGTTCGTCAATCCGGCGCTGCAAGGGCAGGGCATCGGGCGCTTATTGATGATTGAGATCGAGTTGCGCGCCCGGGAAGCCGGGGTGACCTCGCTGCATGTGCCGTCTTCCCTGACCGCCGAGCCGTTCTACACCAAGCTGGGTTTCCATACGGTGCGCGACGTTTACCACGGCAATGAGCGCACGCTGGTGATGGAGAAGGCGTTGTCCTCGCGACATCCCATCGGCGTGTATCGCGACCGTGCGCATCGGGCCCAGGTGGTGGCGCTGTGGCAGGCGGCGTTTGGTTATGACGCGGCGCACAACACGCCGGGCCTGGCGATCGACAAGAAGCTGGCGGTCAATGATGGGTTGTTCTTTGTGGCCACCGACAAGAAGGTCGTGATCGGCACCATCCTCGCCGGCTACGACGGGCATCGTGGCTGGCTGTATTCGGTGGCGGTGCATAACGACTATCGCCGCCAGGGCTTGGGCGCCTCGCTGGTGCGGCATGCGGAGCAGGCGTTGACGGCGTTGGGTTGTATGAAGATCAACCTGCAGATCACCAGCGGCAATGACGCGGTGATGGGGTTTTATGAGGCGCTGGGGTATGGCGCGGAGCCGAGGATCAGCATGGGCAAGAAGATCCTGGAAAATATTCCGATGGATAAGGCCTGAAGCCCGATTTTCCAAACGCTGGAAACCAAATGTGGGAGCTGGCTTGCCTGCGATGGCGGTGGGTCAGTCAATAAACGTGTCGACTGATACTCCGCTATCGCAGGCAAGCCAGCTCCCACATTGGTTTTGTGGTGTCGCTGGCAGCCGGTTGCTTAGACTTTGACGATCCAGCCTTCAGGCGCTTCAACGTCGCCGGACTGTACGCCAGTCAGCTCTTTGTAGAGCTTCTGGGTGACCGGGCCGACTTCTTTTTCGCTGTAGAACACGTGCAGCTTGTCTTTGTACTCGATGCCGCCGATCGGGGTGATCACGGCGGCGGTACCGCAGGCGCCGGCTTCCTTGAAGTCCGACAGCTTGTCGATCAGCACGTCGCCTTCAACCACTTCCAGGCCCAGACGGGATTTGGCCAGCTCGATCAGCGACAGGCGGGTGATGCCTGGCAACACCGACGGCGAGTTCGGGGTGACGAACTTGTTGTCGTGGGTGATCCCGAAGAAGTTGGCCGAGCCTACTTCTTCGATCTTCGAGTGGGTGGCCGGGTCGAGGTAGATGCAGTCGGCGAAGTTGGCTTTTTTGGCCAGGGAGCCGGGCATCAGGCTGGCGGCGTAGTTGCCACCGACCTTGGCTGCGCCGGTGCCGTTGGGAGCTGCACGGTCGTAACCGGAGATCAGGAAGTTGTGCGGGGTCAGGCCGCCCTTGAAGTAGGCGCCGACCGGGATGCAGAAGATCGAGAAGATGAACTCCGGCGCGGTACGCACGCCGATGTTGTCACCGGTGCCGATCACGAACGGGCGCAGGTACAGCGCGCCGCCGGTGCCGTACGGCGGGATGAAACGTTCGTTGGCGCGGACGACTTCCTTGCAGGCTTCGATAAAGGCATCGGTCGGCACTTGTGGCATCAGCAGGCGACCACAGCTGCGCTGCATGCGCGCGGCGTTCTGGTCCGGGCGGAACAGGTTGATCGAGCCGTCCTTGCAGCGGTAGGCCTTGAGGCCTTCAAAGCATTGCTGGCCGTAGTGCAGGGCGGTGGAGCCTTCGCTGATGTGCAGCACGTTGTCGTCGGTCAGGGTGCCTTTTTGCCACTCGCCGTCTTTCCAGGTCTGGAGGAAACGCTTGTCGGTCTTGATGTAGTCAAAACCCAGCTTGTCCCAATTGATGCTTTCGTTACCCATGACACCCTCTATCTTTTGTCAACCGCCTGGTCGAAGGCAGGCTTATGGTTTATTTCTGGATGGGCGCAACAATACTTCATTCCCCGGTGCGTTCGCACCCCCTGTAGGCGCGAGCTTGCGCGTAGGCCGTGAGCGATGACGCTGGTAACCTGATGACCTGCGGTGTTCTCGGGTTTTTCGCGAGCAAGCTCGCTCCTACAGTTGGGTGTGGTCGCCCGTTAGTTGGGGGGGGCGCCTGTTACATGTGCAATGCATGCCCCAGGGCTCGCAGCGCCGCTTCTTGTACTGCTTCGCCGAGGGTCGGGTGGGCGTGGATGGTGCCCGCCACGTCTTCCAGGCGTGAGCCCATTTCCAGGCTCAGGCCGAAGGCGGTGGACAGTTCCGAGACGCCAACGCCCACTGCCTGCCAGCCGACGATCAGGTGATTGTCGCGGCGCGCCACCACCCGCACGAAGCCGGTTTTCGACTCCAGGGTCATGGCCCGGCCATTGGCGGCGAACGGGAAGCTCGACACGATGCAGTCCAGCCCGGCGGCCTTGGCCTCGTCCGGGGTTTTGCCGACCACCACCAGTTCCGGGTCGGTGAAGCACACCGCCGGGATCGCTGCCGGGTTGAATTCGCGGGTTTTACCGCTGATCAGTTCGGCCACCATTTCGCCCTGGGCCATGGCGCGGTGGGCGAGCATCGGTTCGCCACTCAGGTCGCCGATCGCCCAGACGTTGCGCATGCTGGTCTGGCAGCGGCTGTCGATCCTGATCGCCGAGCCGTTCATGTCCAGGTTCAAGGCTTCGAGGTTCCAGCCCTGGGTGTTGGGTTTGCGACCAACGGCAACCAATACCTGGTCGGTTTCCAGCGACAGCGTCTCACCGCCAGGGTCACGCACCTGCAGGGTGTTGTGCTCAAAGCCGGTGACACTGTGCTTCAGGAACACCTTCACCCCCAGTTGCTTCAGGGATTCGGCCACCGGTTGGGTCAGTTCGGCGTCGTAGGCCGGCAGGATCCGGTCCTGCGCCTCGACCACGCTGACCTCGGCGCCGAGCTTGCGATAGGCAATCCCCAGTTCCAGGCCGATGTAGCCGCCGCCCACCACGATCAGGCGCTTGGGAATGTGTGTCGGCGCCAGGGCCTCGGTGGAGGAGATGATCGGCCCGCCAATCGGCAGCATCGGCAGGTTGACGCTTTTCGAACCGGTGGCCAGCAGCAGGTGTTCACACTGGATGCGCTGGTCGCCGACGTCGACGGTCTTGCCATCCACCACCTTGGCCCAGCCCTGGATGACCTGAACCTTGTGTTTCTTCAGCAGCGCGGCAACGCCGGTGGTCAGGCGGTCAACGATGCCGTCTTTCCATTCCACGCTTTTGCTGATGTCGAGGGTCGGTACATCGACCTTGATACCCAGCGGTGAACCCTGGCTGTGGTGCCTGGTTTGCTGGAACTGTTCGGCCACGTGGATCAGCGCCTTCGACGGAATGCAGCCGATGTTCAGGCAGGTGCCGCCCAGGGCCTGGCCTTCCACGAGAATGGTCGGGATGCCCAGTTGGCCGGCGCGAATCGCTGCCACGTAACCGCCAGGCCCACCGCCGATAATCAGCAGCGTGGTGTGCAATGTTTGAGACATGGGTTACTCCAGGAACAGGCTGGCGGGTTGTTCGAGCAGGCCACGGATGGCCTGGATGAATTGCGCCGCGTCCATGCCATCGACCACCCGGTGATCGAAGGAGCTGGAGAGGTTCATCATCTTGCGGATCACGATCTGGCCCTTGATCGCCATCGGCCGCTCGACAATCCGGTTGACCCCGACAATGGCCACTTCCGGCAGGTTCAGCACCGGTGTGCTGACAATCCCGCCCAACGCACCGAGGCTGGTCAGGGTAATGCTCGAACCCGACAGTTCATCGCGGCTGGCCTTGCCCGTGCGCGCCGCATTCGCCAGACGATTGATTTCTTCGGCGGTGCCCCACAGGTTGCGGGCTTCGGCGTGACGCACCACCGGCACCATCAGGCCCACGTCGCTCTGGGTGGCGACGCCCACGTGTACCGCGCCGAGGCGGGTGATGACTTGGGCTTCGTCGTCATAACGCGCGTTGATCTGCGGATAGTCGCGCAATGCGACGACCATGGCCCGCACCAGGAACGGCAGCAGGGTCAGCTTGCCGCGGGTAGCACCGTGTTTCTCGTTGAGGTGCACGCGCAACTCGTCGAGGGCAGTGACGTCGATCTCTTCCACATAGCTGAAATGCGCGGCGCGCCGGGTGGCGTCCTGCATGCGCTGGGCGATCTTGCGGCGCATGCCGATCACGGGGATTTGCTGCTCGTCGTTGCGCTCGGCGTACGGGTTGGAGGCCCCGGTATTTTTCGCCGGACCCTGGAGCAAGTAAGCGTCCAAATCTTCATGCAAAATCCGGCCGGCCGGGCCGGAACCCTGGACCAGTCGTAGCTGGATGCCAGCATCCAGCGCATGTTTGCGCACGGCCGGGGAGGCCAGCGGGCGTTCATCGACCTCGCGGGCTACCGGGGCCTGTGCCGCTACCACAGGCTTGGCGGCCGGCTTCGGCTCAACCACTGGCGCGGCCTTTGTTTCCACTTTCGGTGCGGGTGCCGGCGCGACCTCTTCAACCACCGCCGACAACGCCGACTCCCGGGTATTGCCCGCGCCTTCCACTTCAATGCTGATCAAAATACTGCCCACTGCCATGACTTCGCCCGGCTCGCCGCCGAGGGAAATCACCTTGCCGTGCACCGGCGAAGGAATGTCCACCATGGCCTTGTCGGTCATCACATCCGCCAGCACCTGGTCTTCTACTACCAGGTCGCCGACCTTGACGTGCCACACCGACAATTCAACTTCTGCGATGCCTTCGCCAATGTCCGGCATCTTGATAACGTGCGTGCCCATTCAGACCTCCATAACCCGATGCAAAGCCGCGCCCACTCGGGTCGGGCCAGGGAAATACGCCCACTCTTGCGCGTGGGGATACGGGGTATCCCAGCCGGTGACGCGCTCGATCGGCGCTTCCAGGTAGTGGAAGCAATGCTCCTGCACCAGCGCCACCAGCTCGGCGCCGAACCCGCAGGTACGGGTGGCTTCGTGAACGATCACGCAGCGACGGGTTTTCTTCACGGAGTTGACGATGGTTTCCAGGTCCAGCGGCCACAGGCTGCGCAGGTCGATGACTTCGGCATCGATGCCGGTTTCTTCGGCGGCGACCTGCGACACATACACCGTGGTGCCGTAGGTGAGGATGGTCACGTCATTGCCCGGGCGGGCGATGGCGGCCACATCCAGGGGCACGGTGTAGTAACCGTCCGGCACTTGCGCTTGGGGGTGCTTGGACCACGGGGTTACCGGGCGGTCGTGGTGGCCGTCGAACGGGCCGTTATACAGGCGCTTGGGTTCGAGGAAGATCACCGGGTCATCGTTTTCGATGGAGGCGATCAGCAGGCCCTTGGCGTCGTAAGGGTTGGACGGCATCACCGTGCGCAGGCCGCAGACCTGGGTGAACACCGCTTCAATACTCTGGCTGTGGGTCTGTCCGCCGTAGATGCCGCCGCCGCAGGGCATGCGCATGGTCAGCGGTGCGGTGAACTGGCCGGCCGAGCGATAACGCAGGCGGGCGGCTTCGGAAATAATCTGGTCGGTGGCGGGGTACACGTAGTCGGCGAACTGAATCTCGGCCACCGGCCGCAGGCCATAGGCGCCCATGCCGACGGCCACGCCAACGATCCCGCTTTCGGAGATCGGCGCGTCGAACACCCGGGAGGTGCCGTACTTGTTCTGCAGGCCTTCGGTGCAACGGAACACGCCGCCGAAGTAACCGACGTCCTGGCCGAACACCACCACGTTGTCGTCGCGCTCAAGCATCACATCCATGGCCGAGCGCAAGGCCTGGATCATGGTCATGGTCGTGGTGGTCATGGCGGTTTCCAGCTGGATAGTGTTGTTGTGATCGTTCATGTCAGATCCCCAACTCTTGACGCTGGCGCTTCAAGTGCTCCGGCATCTCTTTATAAACGTCTTCGAACATGGTCGCGGCGCTTGGAATCTGGCCACCGGCCAGGGTGCCGTACTGTTCGGCTTCTTTCTGGGCCTTGATCACTTCGGCTTCAAGCTCGGCACTGACCGCCGCGTGTTCCTCTTCGGACCACTGGCCAATCTGGATCAGGTGCTGCTTGAGGCGGGCAATCGGGTCGCCCAGGGGGAAGTGGCTCCAGTCGTCGGCGGGACGGTATTTGGACGGGTCATCGGAAGTGGAGTGCGGGCCGGCGCGGTAGGTCACCCACTCGATCAGGGTCGGCCCCAGGTTGCGGCGGGCGCGTTCGGCGGCCCAGGCAGAGGCGGCGTACACCGCGACAAAGTCGTTGCCGTCCACCCGCAGGGAGGCGATGCCGCAACCCACGCCGCGTCCGGCAAAGGTCGTGGCTTCACCGCCGGCGATGGCCTGGAAGGTGGAGATCGCCCACTGGTTGTTGACCACGTTGAGAATCACCGGGGCCCGGTACACGTGGGCGAAGGTGAGGGCGGTGTGGAAGTCGGATTCGGCGGTGGCGCCATCGCCGATCCAGGCCGAGGCAATCTTGGTATCGCCCTTGATCGCCGAAGCCATGCCCCAGCCCACGCCCTGTACGAATTGGGTGGCGAGGTTGCCGGAAATGGTGAAGAAACCGAAGTCTTTTACCGAGTACATGATTGGCAACTGGCGGCCCTTGAGCGGATCACGCTCGTTGGACAGCAGTTGGCAGATCAGGTCGACCAGCGGCACGTCCCGGGCCATCAGGATGCTTTGCTGGCGGTAGGTGGGGAAGCACATGTCGTCGATGTTCAAGGCCAGGGCCTGTGCGCTGCCGATGGCTTCTTCGCCGAGGCTTTGCATATAGAACGACATTTTCTTCTGACGCTGGGCGACCACCATGCGGTTGTCGAAGATGCGCGTCTTGAGCATGGCGCGCATGCCACGGCGCTTGATCTCGACCGATACGTCTTCGGCCCACGGGCCCAGGGCCTGGCCTTGATCGTCGAGCACGCGAATCAGGCCCTTGGCCAGGTCGGCGGTGTCGGCAGGTTCTACGTCGATGGGGGGCTTGCGCACCGTGCCTGCGTCGGTGAGGCGCAGGTAGGTAAAGTCGGTCTTGCAGCCTGGGCGGCCCGAGGGTTCGGGAACGTGCAGGCGCAGTGGTTCGTACTGCTGAGTCATGGCTTTCTACGCTCTATCTTGTGAATTTCTTGTAGTGGGCGCGGTAGCTGACAGTCCTTCTCCGGGTAGAAGAAATCTTGTCCTACAACAATCATAGGCTCGGCGAAGAAGAATATTTATCTCTGTTTCGTTGCGTTGGAGATCATTTGGGGATAAAAAAACTGCATAAACATAATAAACAGGTGGTTTTGTCTCATGCGCAAACTGGACCGTATCGATATCGGCATTCTCAACGCCCTTCAGGAGAACGCCCGCATCACCAACGCCGACCTGGCCCGCTCGGTCAACCTGTCGCCCACGCCGTGTTTCAACCGGGTGAAGGCCATGGAAGAACTGGGACTGATTCGCGACCAGGTGACGCTGCTGGACGCCGACCTGCTGGGGCTGCACGTCAATGTGTTTATCCACGTCAGCCTGGAAAAACAGAACGAACTGGCGTTGCAGCAGTTTGAAGGGGCGATTTCGGATCGCCCGGAAGTGATGGAGTGCTACCTGATGGCCGGCGACCCTGACTACCTGATTCGGGTGCTGGTGCCGACCATCCAGTCGTTGGAGCGCTTCATGATGGACTTCCTAACCAAGGTGCCGGGCGTCGCCAACATCCGCTCCAGCTTTGCCCTCAAGCAGGTGCGCTACAAGACCGCGCTGCCGTTGCCGCCTGGGGGCTTAATGGTCTGAAGTTGTGGCACGTCGCAAACTGGACGGATTTTGCGTGGGGCGTTGGGGTCATCGCTATATAACGTAGTACAGGTTCTATTCGTTTAGATAGGTGGATCAACTTGGTTTCACTCAATGTAACTGCTCTTTGGTTGGACTTTGTTATTTCAGGGCTGATTAGGTATACACAGCATAATGTAATGATAAGCTCCAACTTTAAGGGGGGTGAGCAATGGAAGACCAAACGCTTATTTGTCGTACGCTCCAGAATTTTAATTTGACTCGATTGTCTATTGTTTTCGCGCTCGAGAACACGCCGGTCTTGATGGAAATGTCCCTAGTTACGTAGGTTTGACCGTCAGGGTAAAGAGCGAAAACAATGCCCGTGAGGTCCTTGAAGTTCAACTTGCGTCTCATGCCCACTTTGGTGTGATTTGCGTTCTGTTGTTAATAAAATGAAGTGTGACGCTGATAAAGCTAAATAAGATTTATTCTTCAGTGATGAATATTGAAACTAACTGGCTGCCCGGTATTCGCCTGGCCGACAGAATAGACTCGATCCTTTATAAGTTCGGCCTGTCGGTCCAGAGTTGTTCGGACGCCGGTCAACCATCAATCAGGAGTTCTTCAGGCGGGCTGCTGACGTTAAGCAGATCGTATCGAAATGTTCGATGAGCTGATCTGGCTCAAAACCCGAAGGGGGTATGGCATATGTTGAGATGTATTTTGTTATCCCAAGTAAGACTTGGGATGCACATCCATAAGCTGGAGGGATCGTGGCTTGAGCATGCTTTCTGGAAAAGCAGCTTTTTGCTGAACCGACGCGATGACTTGCAACGGTTGCTGGCGTCACGGGTTCAGGGGGTCTGGATCGACACCCTTAAAGGCTGTGATGTGGGGCCCGTGGATACGATGTGCCTGGAGGGGCCGGTAAAGAAGTCAGTAGCGTCGAAACGCAAGGCTGTTTCGACGCGTAAGGATATGCAGGGTGAGATGGCTCGCGCCCTGAAAGTATGTGCTTTTGCCAAGCACAGTATCACCGAGATGTTCAGTGACTTACGCATGGGGCGGGCTTTTGAGCCCACCCATTTGACCCAGTTGGTGGGAGACATTTCCGAGTCAGTGCTGCGCCATCCCCATGCATTGATCAGCCTGGCTCGTTTGAAAAAAGCCAACGAATATACCTACATGCACTCGGTCGCGGTCAGTGGATTGATGATCGCTCTGGCCCGCCAGTTGGACCTGTCGCCAGCCCTGGTGCAGGAAGCAGGCATGGCGGGGTTGCTCCACGATGTCGGGAAAATGGCCATTCCTGAAACTATCCTGAGCAAGCCGGCAGCATTGACCGCGGCTGAATTCGAAACGATCCGCAGCCACCCGGTAAAGGGCGCGGAAATCTTGCGCACGTGCCCGCACATCAGCGAGCGTGTCCTCGATGTGTGCTTGCATCACCACGAAAAGTGCGACGGTAGCGGTTACCCCTACGGGTTGATTCAGGAGCAAATCAGCCTGTTCGCGAAAATGGGCGCGGTGTGCGATGTCTACGATGCGATTACTTCGCACCGCCCCTACAAGCAAGGATGGAACCCGGCCGATGCGATTCAGAAGATGGCGGAGTGGAAAGGTCATTTTGACGCCCGCGTGTTTCAGGCGTTTGTCCGGTGTGTGGGCATTTATCCTGTAGGCGCCTTGGTTCGACTGAAAAGTGGACGAATTGGCGTGGTGATTGAGCAAAACGAGAAGTCGTTGCTCAAGCCCGTGGTCAAGGTGTTTTTCTCAGCGCGTTCGCGATTACCGATTGTGCAGGAGGTGTTAAACCTGGCGGAGCAGCCTGACACAATCGTAGGGCGGGAAAGCGCCAACGAATGGGGCTTTAAAAACATCGATGAGTTGTGGTCGGGGCTGGCGCAAACCCCGTCTTCGTATTTCGACTAGTACCGGCTCAGAGTTGATTCAGCGGAATCTTCAGGTACACCACGCCGTTGTCTTCCGCCGGCGGCATCACGCCGGCCCGCACATTCACCTGAATCGCCGGCAGCAACAACGTCGGCATGCCCAACCCGGCATCCCGCGTGGTGCGCATTGCTACAAACGCCGCCTCATCCACCCCGTCATGCACATGAATATTGCCCGCCCGCTGCTCGGCCACCGTGGTCAGGCATTTGGCGGCGCGGCCTTCAGGCGGGTAGTCATGGCACACATAAAGGCGGGTGTCAGGCGGGAAGGCCAACAGCTTGCGCATCGACCCATAGAGCTGGCGCGCATCCCCACCGGGGAAGTCGCAGCGCGCTGTCCCCACATCCGGCATGAACAACGTGTCGCCCACCAGAATCAACTGGTCATCGATCAGGTAAGCCATGTCCGCCGGCGTATGCCCTGGCACATGCAACGCCTGGGCCTTCAAGTTGCCGATGTGAAACACCTCATCGGGCGCAAACAGATGGTCGAACTGCGAGCCATCCACCCGAAACGCCGGCTCCAGGTTGAACAGGTTTTTGAACACCCCTTGCACCTTGCTGATGGACGCGCCAATCGCGATCTTGCCCCCCAACTGCCGGCGCAGGTACGGCGCCGCCGACAAGTGATCCGCATGGGCATGGGTTTCCAGCAACCACTGCACTTGCAGGCCATGCTCGCGCACAAACGCGATCACCTGGTCTGCCTGGCCGGTGCCGGTGCGTCCGGAGGCCGGGTCGTAGTTGAGCACCGAATCAACGACGGCACACGGGCCACCGTCCGTTTCATAGACGACGTAGGTGTAGGTCGACGACGCCTCGTCCAGAAAGGATTGAATCAACGCTGGCATGACGGTTGTCCCAAATAAGTAGTTACAATCACTTTATGTTTACACATAATGTTTTGAGCTTAAGTGACAGAGAGAGCCCCACGCAAATGGAATCGAACCTGAGTGAAGGCGAAGTCGCGCAATTGCGTGCCTCCGCGTCCAAGGCCTGCGCCTTGCTCAAGGCCCTGGCCAATGAAGACCGGCTGTTGATTCTGTGCCAGTTGACCCAGGGCGAGCGCAACGTCGGCGAGCTGGAAACCATGACCGGCGTGCGCCAGCCAACGCTGTCGCAACAGTTGGGCATCCTGCGGGACGAAGGGTTGGTGGCCACCCGTCGGGAAGGCAAATACATTTTCTACGGGCTGGCCAGCCACGAAGTGATTCAAGTGATGAAGACGCTGTCCGGCCTGTACTGCGGCGCAGTGATAAAAAGCTGGGCGTGACGCCGTACGGCAGCGACCCTTGTGTGCACTTTTAAAACAAAGGCCATAGACCATGAACGACCAACACTGGGGCCCAACCATCAGTGGCGATATCGTTGTCATCGGTGGCGGTTCGGCAGGCATCGGCCTGCTGGCCAGCCTGCTCAAGCGTGACCCGCACCTGAACATCATCCTGATCGAACCCGGCGACCACCACTATTACCAGCCGGCCTGGACTCTGGTGGGCGGCGGTGCGTATGACGTGAAAAAGACCATGCGCCCCATGGCCGACGTGCTGCCCAATGGCGTCACCTGGATCCAGGCGGCCGTCAGTGAATTACTGCCCGATGAGCACACCCTGGTACTCGACAGCGGGCAGCGCGTCACCTGGAAAAACCTCATCGTGTGCCCGGGCCTGCGCCTGGCCTGGGAAAAGATCGAAGGCCTGCCAGAGACCCTTGGCCAGCATGGCGTGACCTCCAACTACAGCTACCAACACGCCGCCTACACCTGGCAATTGGTGCAGCAACTCAAAAATGGCAAGGCGCTCTTTACCCAGCCGGCCATGCCGATCAAATGCGCCGGCGCCCCGCAAAAGGCCATGTACCTGTCCTGCGATCACTGGCTCAGGCAGGGTGACCTGAAAAACATCAACGTTGAGTTCAACCTGGCCGGCGCCGCGCTGTTTGGCGTGGCGACCTTCGTGCCGCCGCTGATGAAGTACGTCGAAAAGTACTCGGCGCAACTGGCGTTCAACTCCAACCTGGTCAAGGTCGACGGCCCGGCGCGCAAGGCCTGGTTCGAAATCAAGGACGCTGAAGGCAATGTGCGGGTTGAAGAAAAAACCTTTGACCTGCTGCACGTGGTCCCGCCGCAAGTCTCGCCGGACTTTATCCGCCAGAGCCCGCTGGCCGATGCTGCCGGCTGGTGTGAAGTGAATCCTCAGAGCCTGCAACATGTGCGCTACCCGCACATCTTCGGCCTGGGGGATGTGTGCTCCACCACCAATGCGAAAACCGCCGCGGCGGTGCGCAAGCAAATCGTGGTGGTCGCGGAGAACCTGCTGGCCCTGCGCAAACAGGCACCGATGCCGCTCAAGTACGACGGCTACGGGTCCTGCCCGCTGACGGTGGAGAAGGGCAAGGTGGTACTGGCCGAGTTCGGCTATGGCGGCAAGCTGTTGCCGACTTTTCCCCTCGACCCGACCGTGGCGCGGCGTTCGGCGTGGTTCCTCAAGGCGAGCTTCCTGCCGTGGTTCTACTGGAACGGGATGCTTAAGGGCCGCGAGTGGCTGACCCGTCTGGCCAAGGTGGATTGAGGCAAACCCTATGTTGCTGGCAAGTGTTCTGGGCGTGTTGATGGGGTTGGTCATGGGCTTGACCGGTGCCGGAGGCGGCATTCTGGGCGTTCCGGCGCTGGTGTTGGGGCTGGGGTTGACCATGACCCAGGCCGCACCCGTGTCGTTGTTCGCGGTGGGTGCGGCCGCTGCGGTGGGTGCTCTGGATGGGTTGCGCCATGGCCTGGTGCGTTACCGCGCGGCGCTGCTGATTGCCCTGCTCGGCGCGCTGTTTTCGCCGTTGGGGGTGTTCTTTGCCCATCAGATGCCGGAGAACGTCCTGATGGGCCTGTTCAGTGCGCTGATGGTGCTGGTGGCCTGGCGCATGCTGCAGCGTGAGAAGCGTGAGGCCGGGCCGAGCGACCACGGCACTGCGTCCTGGGGCCAGAAGAACTGCATGCTCGACCAGCAGACGGGGCGCTTTTCCTGGACCGCCAAGTGCACCGCCACCCTGGCGGCCCTTGGTGCGGTGACGGGGGCGGTGTCGGGTTTGCTCGGTGTGGGTGGAGGCTTTTTGATTGTGCCGGCGTTCAAGCAACTGACTGATGTGCAGATGCGTGGCATCGTCGCTACCTCGCTGATGGTGATCAGCCTGATCTCGCTGATTGGCGTGATCGGGGCGTTTCATGCCGGGGTGAGTATCGAGCCGATGGGCTGGGTGTTTATCGGTTCGAGCATTGTCGGGATGCTGGCGGGGCGGCGCCTGTGCTCGGTGATCAAGGCGCGTACGTTGCAAGTCGGCTTCGCCAGCCTGTGTGTGCTGGTGGCGGTGGGCATGTTGTGGCGGGCTGCCTTCTGAGCCGGCTGCACCTTGATCGACGTCCGCAGCGGGGCGATCTGGCGGTGGCTGGGTTGGTTGGTGCGTATTGGGGGGGGAGGTGGGGTACATATCCGTTATTTAGGTAACGGCTGCCTAGGGTTCCGCTCTTACA
>NZ_JACARC010000077.1 GCF_013386825.1 Pseudomonas sp. IPO3778 | reverse complement strand
ACCGAGTGGTGGGGCAAGAGCCCTTTTGGTTACTTTTGGGGCTCTTTTCCAAAAGTGACCCGCTGTAAGAGCGGAACCCTAAGCCGCCGTTACCTAAATAACGGATATGTACCCGGTTCAAAAAAACCGAAAACACCCATCAAACCCGATAAGCCCGCATAAACAACCCCACCACCTCCTGCACATGTTCCTCGGCCGCCTCGGCACTCAACTGCCCCCCACAGCCATACAACAAGCAAAAATTCGCCGTGCCCTTGAGCAGGCAGAAAAAGTGCTCCGCAGCGGTGAGCGGCTTGGGAATACTCAGTGCGCCACTCTGGTCAATCTTGCCCAGCAGCCGCTCCATCCCCTGCAACATGCGCAAGGGGCCTGCCTCGAAAAAGATCTGCGACAACTTCGGGTCCTGACTCCCGGAGGTCATCATCAGGCGATGCAGGTTCACCGACTCCTCACTGTTGATCAGCACATGAAACCCACGCGCGATGGTGAGCAGCACCTTCTCCACCGGCACGCCCGCCGGCAGCTCGAAATACATCACCGGTAACTGCTCTTCGCACTTGGCGACCACCGCCGCCGAGAACAGCGTCTCTTTGTCGGTGAAATGGCTGTACACGGTCAGCTTCGACACCCCGGCCTCCACGGCCACGGCATCCATGCTGGTGCTGGCATACCCATTACTCAAGAACAGGATTTTCGCCGCATCGAGGATGGCCTGGCGTTTTGCCATGTCCTTGGGACGCCCGGGGCTATTGGTGCTTACAGGATTGTCGGACATTTTCACTTTATTACTGGACTGGTGAGTTTTGTATTAATAACATACCGGCCAGTATAATTATTCCTAGCACCATTAGCGAAAGGTCCTTCAGCATGCGCAGCTATTTCCTGCCACTCGCCTTGCCTGCCAGCTTGCTATTCCTGTTGGCTGCGTGTGGCCATGAAGAAGCCGCGCAAACCATCGTCCGCCCGGCCATGGTGGTTCAGCCAGAGCCTTCGGCGCAGGCTTCGGACAGCTACCCTGGCGAGGTGCGTGCCCGTTATGAGCCCGACCTGGCCTTTCGCATTGGCGGTAAAGTCAGCCGACGACTGGTCGAGGAGGGCGAGCGGGTCAAGGCCAACCAGCCGCTGGCAGAACTCGACCCCCAGGACGTGCGCCTGCAACTGGAAGCCACACGCGCTCAAGTGGCCGCCGCTGAAGCCAACCTGAGCCTGGTGCGCGCCGAGCGTGACCGCTACAAGACCCTGATGGACCGTCAGATGGTCAGCCGTTCCCAGTACGACAATTCCGAGAACCTCTACCGTTCCGGTGAAGCGCGCCTCAAGCAGATCAAGGCCGAATTCGACGTGGCCAACAACCAGGCCGGTTATGCCGTGCTGCGAGCGCCCCAGGATGGCGTGGTCGCCAAGCGTGCGGTGGAAGTGGGCCAGGTGGTGTCTGCCGGCCAGACCGTGTTTACCCTCGCCACCGACGGTGAGCGGGAGGTGCTGATCAGCCTCCCGGAACAAAGCTTCGGGCGCTTCAAGATTGGCCAGCCGGTGTCCGTGGAACTGTGGAGCCAGCCCGATCAGCGCTTTAACGGCCGCATCCGCGAACTGTCTCCCGCCGCTGATCCAAAGTCGCGAACCTTCGCTGCCCGTGTCGCCTTCGCCGGTGGCAAGGTGCCCGCAGAACTGGGGCAGAGTGCCCGCGTATTCATACAGGCTGACGGTCTGATTCCCCTGTCGGTACCGCTGTCGGCCCTGAGTGCAGAGAACGGTGCGTCCTACGTCTGGGTGGTGCAGCCCGACAACACCCTCAAGCGCACACCGGTACGCATCGGTGCCTTTGGCGAGAAAAGTGTGCCGGTACTCGAAGGCTTGAACGCCACCGATTGGGTGATCGCCGCCGGCGTGCATGTACTCCATGAGGGCCAGCAAGTGCGCCCGGTGGATCGCGCCAACCGAGCGGTAAGTCTGGCGGCCAAGGAGTAGTCCCCGATGGGTTTCAATCTTTCCGAATGGGCGTTGCGTAATCGCCAGATCGTACTGTTCCTGATGATCCTGCTGGCCGTGGTTGGCACCTTGTCCTACACCAAGCTGGGACAAAGCGAAGACCCGCCGTTTACCTTCAAGGCCATGGTCATCAAGACCAACTGGCCAGGGGCGACCGCCCAGGAAGTCTCGCGCCAGGTTACTGAGCGTATTGAAAAGAAACTGATGGAGACCGGCGACTACGAGCGCATTGTGTCCTTCTCCCGTCCTGGTGAATCCCAGGTCACCTTCATGGCCCGGGACTCCATGCACTCCCAGGAGATTCCTGACCTCTGGTACCAGGTGCGCAAGAAGATCAGCGACATTCGCCAGACCTTGCCGCCGGATATCCAGGGCCCGTTTTTCAACGATGAGTTCGGCACCACCTTCGGCAATATCTACGCGCTGACCGGTGATGGCTTCGACTACGCCGTGCTCAAGGACTACGCCGACCGTATCCAGATCCAGCTGCAACGGGTACCGGATGTGGGCAAGGTTGAATTATTGGGCTTGCAGGACGAGAAGATCTGGATCGAGCTGTCCAACCTCAAGCTCGCCACACTCGGTCTGCCGCTGGCGGCAGTGCAGCAGGCGCTGCAGGAACAGAATGCGGTGTCGACGGCCGGCTTTTTTGAAACCCCGAGCGAGCGTGTGCAGTTAAGGGTGTCCGGCAACTTCAAGACGGTTAAAGAAATTCGCGATTTCCCGATCCGCGTCGGTGATCGCACCTTCCGTATCGGCGATGTGGCCGAGATTCATCGCGGATTCAATGATCCTCCGGCGCCACGCATGCGCTACATGGGCGACGATGCCATCGGCCTGGCCGTAGCCATGCGCGAGGGTGGCGACATTCTGGTGTTGGGCAAAGCCCTGGAAAGCGAATTCGCACGCTTGCAGAAGAACCTGCCTGCCGGCATGGAGCTGCGCAAAGTGTCGGACCAACCGGCAGCGGTGAAAACCAGTGTGGGTGAATTCGTCCAGGTGCTGGCGGAAGCCTTGGGGATTGTGTTGTTGGTGAGCTTCTTCTCACTCGGCGTGCGCACCGGCATGGTGGTGGCCCTGGCGATTCCGCTGGTGTTGGCCATGACCTTTGCCACCATGTATTACCTGGGCATCGGCCTGCACAAAATCTCCCTCGGGGCATTGGTGCTTGCATTGGGGTTGCTGGTGGACGACGCGATCATTGCCGTGGAAATGATGGCGATCAAAATGGAGCAGGGTTACGACCGGCTCAAGGCCGCCAGTTTCGCCTGGACCAGCACCGCCTTCCCGATGCTCACCGGCACGCTGATCACGGCGGCAGGC
Source organism: Pseudomonas sp. IPO3778 (assembly GCF_013386825.1). Lineage (GTDB taxonomy): Bacteria > Pseudomonadota > Gammaproteobacteria > Pseudomonadales > Pseudomonadaceae > Aquipseudomonas. The sequence continues at coordinate 66,127 of NZ_JACARC010000077.1, read as the reverse complement.
TTCCTGCCGATTGCCACGGCGCAATCGAGCACCGGCGAATACACCCGTTCGATCTTCCAGGTGGTGACCATCGCGCTGCTGGCCTCCTGGGTCGCGGCGGTGATGTTCGTGCCGTATCTGGGGGAAAAACTCCTGCCGGACCTGGCGAAGATTCATGCAGCCAAGCATGGCGCCAATGGTCCGGATCCCTACGGCACGCCGTTCTATCAGCGCGTCAGGCGGCTGGTGGAGTGGTGCGTGCGCCGGCGCAAGACGGTGATCGTCCTGACCCTGCTGCTGTTTATCGGCTCGTTGGCGCTGTTCCGCTTTGTGCCCCAGCAGTTCTTTCCGGCTTCCGGGCGACTGGAGCTGATGGTCGACCTGAAACTGGCTGAAGGCGCGTCCCTGAGTAACACGACGGACCAGGTCAAACGCCTCGAGGGCCTGCTCAAGGAACATGCCGGCATCGAGAACTACGTGGCGTATGTGGGCACGGGTTCGCCCCGTTTCTACCTGCCCCTGGACCAGCAATTGCCCGCCGCCAGCTTCGCCCAGTTTGTAGTGTTGGCCAAGACCATCGAGGAGCGCGAAAGCCTGCGCACCTGGCTGATCGAGACCCTCAACGAACAGTTTCCGGAGCTGCGCTCGCGGGTCACGCGGCTTGAAAACGGGCCGCCGGTGGGCTACCCCGTGCAGTTCCGGGTGACGGGCGAGCACATCGAAGAAGTCCGGGCCCTGGCGCGGAAAGTGGCTGCTAAGGTTCGCGAAAATACCCACGTGGTCAACGTGCACCTGGACTGGGAGGAGCCGAGCAAGGTCGTCTACCTCAACGTTGACCAGGACCGTGCCCGCGCCCTCGGTGTGAGCACCGCCAACCTGTCGAAATTTCTCCAGAGTTCTCTCACCGGTTCCAGCGTCAGCCAGTACCGCGAGGACAATGAGTTGATCGAAATCCTGCTGCGCGGCACCGTTCACGAACGTACCGAACTGTCGTTGCTGCCAAGCCTGGCGGTGCCCACCGACAACGGCAAAAGCGTAGCGCTGTCGCAGATCGCGACCCTCGAGTATGGCTTTGAAGAAGGCATCATCTGGCACCGCAACCGCCTGCCGACGGTAACGATTCGCGCCGATATCTACGGCAAGGAACAACCGGCAACCCTGGTGCAGCAGATTCTGCCCACCCTGGAAGGCGTGCGTGCCGAGTTGCCGGACGGTTACCTGCTGGAAGTCGGCGGCACGGTGGAGGATTCCGCCCGTGGCCAGAACTCGGTCAACGCCGGTGTGCCGCTGTTTATCGTGGTGGTGCTGACCTTGCTGATGCTGCAACTGCGCAGTTTCTCACGCACGGCGATGGTCTTTTTGACAGCGCCGCTGGGGTTGATCGGGGTGACGCTGTTCCTGCTGGTGTTCCGCCAGCCCTTTGGGTTTGTGGCGATGCTGGGAACCATCGCGTTGTCGGGGATGATCATGCGCAACTCAGTGATCCTGGTGGACCAGATCGAACAGGACATCAAGGCCGGGCTGGCGCCGTGGCAGGCGATTATCGAGGCGACGGTGCGACGCTTCCGGCCGATCGTGCTGACGGCACTGGCGGCGGTATTGGCGATGATCCCGCTGTCACGCAGCGTGTTCTTCGGGCCAATGGCCGTGGCGATCATGGGCGGGTTGATCGTGGCGACGGCGTTGACGCTGTTGTTCCTGCCGGCGTTGTATGCGGCGTGGTTCAGGGTCAGGAAGGACGCCGCTTAACATGTGGATGCAAACGGTTCCCGCCCATTGGGAACGTTTGCAGGCACCACTCCACTCAGATTTGCCTGATTGACAGGCGAGGATGTCAGCAGCGCGGTCGTGCTGGCATTTCAACAATGAGTTGATGGAGTGTCATATGTTTATTTTGTCTGCCCTGGCTGCTTTTAAAGGTGCGATGCTGGGGTCGCTGCTGGGCAATTTATTTCCTGCCAACCCTAAAGAAGCTGAGACGGTGCGACCACAGATGCCTGGCCATGGCCGGCCGGGCTTCAATCACGGTCATCCCTCCCGGCCCACCCTGGGGCCTGTCCTGCCGGCCCGGCCCAAGCCTTACCACCCGGCCTCGGTGAATGAGGCCTATCAGCCTTACAGGCACTCGCCCGGACACGCGCGTATCAATTGAAGGAACTGCTACGGCCAAATTGCCACATAGGGTTACCTGATAGGCAGGTGATTTCTTTCTCGGGTGACCCTCAGGAAGAAAGTTTCCAGACAATTCATAGAGGCGGCAGACGATGCTTTTACAAGCGTTAGGTAACCTGTACATGGGGGTGGGTTTGATGTTGGGGGGTGGTTTGAACCGACCTCAACCCCATCATGCCTGCAAAAAACATGACGGTGAGGCTGCACGCCCGCGCGATGAGGACGGGGCTGTTCGATACAGTCACGCGCAGCCGCAAAGTAGTATCACGATCAACAACAGCAACACCCTCATCAGCCGTTGATTGCCTTGATTGGGGGCATGCCTGTTTTCATGTTCAGTTAATACAAACGCCCCGACACGTGCGGGGCGTTTGTATATTCAGGATAAATCACAGCCTATGAGTTACAGGGCCCCGAAGACCTTCTTCGCCAAGCTGGTAGCCGCCGCTGCCGGGTTCTTGCGAATCGTCTCTTCCTGCTGGGCGATCATCTTGAACAGCCCGTCCAGTGCCTGCTCCGTCACGTAGCTTTCGACGTTGGCACTCTTGGCATCAATCGCGCCAAAGGTGGCGGCTTTGCCTGCCAGTGCATTGTACTGCTGGGCCACGCCGACCTTGTCGGTGGCGGCCTTGACGATCGGCAGGAACTTGGCCCGGATCTCGTCACGGCTGCTTTTGTTCAGGTACTGGGTGGCCGAGTCCTGGCCACCGGTGAGGATGCCCTTGGCGTCGGTCACGCTCATGTTTTTCACGGCGTTGACCAGGATCGGCTGGGCCTGGGTCACGGCAGACTCAGCCGCCTTGTTCATGCTGGCTTCCAGTTGGTTGACCTGGTCACCCATGCCGAACATTTTCAACTTGTCGGCAACTTTGCCCAACTTGCCCGGCAGGCCGATTTTCACCTCGGGGTTGTTGCTGAAACCACCGGGAACCCCCAGTTGTTTGACGGCAACCTGCGCGCCTTGGGTCAGTGCGTCTTTCAGGCCGCCGGTGGCGTCGCCCTGGGACAGGCTGCCGAGGGACAACGCCATGGCGTTGGCGCCGAGCAGCAAGCCGGCGCACAGGGCAGTGAGGCGAAGGGAGTTACGGAGCATGGGCGCTTCCTTATGTTCGATTTTTAATCAGTGTGCAACCGCATCCACGCGCAGGCGCAACGGTTGTGGGTCCGTACCATTCAACTGCACGGCGTGCCGTTCGGTGGTGATAAACAGTAGCTTGCGATCCAGTTCGATGCGAGCGCTGACCGAATAACTGTGGCCGGGCTTGATCTGGGCCGGGTCGTAGCTCAGGTGAAACGGCAGCGGCACCTGGCCTTTTACCGGGCCTTTCTGCTCGGCCAGGGTCACGGCCGGGGCGTCCATCAAGGACACGTCTTGCAGGGTCACACTCAAGGTGGCGGCGGGCGGCAGGGCGATGCGTTGCAGGTAGAACACTTCGCCATCGAGGCTGGCTTTGGGGGCGGGGCTCATGGTCTGGCAGGCTCCCAGCAGGGCGGTCAGGCCCAGGAGGATGATTTTTTTCATGGTGCAGCTCCTTGTCAACGGCGCCAGAAACACCCTGGCGCCTCGGTCACTCTAGTGTGTCTCTTCAGGTACGGCGGGCTTGTCCGCCGCATCCTCACTGCGATGCAGGGCCACCTGGCGGATCGACAAACGAATCTCCGCCGGCAATACGCGCTTGGCCGCGCCTTCGGCCAGTTCACCCAGCAGCGGGTGGTAGCTTAGCTTGCCGGCTTCATCGCGGCGCAGCACATCTTGCTCCAGTAACGTCTGGATAAAATGTCGGAAAAGGCTCTTGTCGAAAAACTCTGGAGCATTCAGGCCGTGCAGGATCGACAGGCGCTGGGCCATGACGGTGCACAGGTCTTCCAGCTCTTCGGCACTGATGCTGTTCTGGCCGCTGTTGAGCAGCAGCGAGATGGCCATGTAGAAGCGTTGCAGGGTCTGGGCGATGCTCTTGGACAGCAGTGTCAGCAGCACAAAGTGTCGTGAACTCGGGGCCGGGCGCAGGTATACCTCGTTCTCGAAGCGCAGCAGGTCTTGTTCGACAAAGGCTTCCAGCCACTGATCCACCACCGCGTCCAGCTCGTCCAGGGACCAGCGGATAAACAGCTCCGATTGCAGGTACGGGTAGAGCGCGCGGGTGTAGCGCAGGATCTGTTCGCGGCTCATGCGCGAGCTGCTCTGGAAGAAACTCGCCAGCAGCGCCGGCAGGGCGAAGATGTGCAGCACGTTGTTGCGGTAGTAGGTCATCAGGACAGCGTTTTGCTCGTCCAGATAGAGGATCTTGCCCAGGGCATCGCTCTGTTCCGACAGCAGGTCCATGTCCTTGACGTGCTTGATCAGCGCCAGGCCATTCCCTTCGGGCAGCGTGGTGTGGGGCGAGTAGGGCACCTTGCGCAACAACGCCAGGTACAGATCAAGTTGGCGTGCCATGGCCTGCTCGTCCAGGGCCAGGCGGGTGGTGGACAGCAGCGCCAGGGCCACCAGGTTCACCGGGTTGATCGCCGCCGCTTCGTTCAAGTGTTGCGCCACCCGCTCGCCGAGACGGTTGGTGGTTTCGTTGAGCCAGGCCGGTTTGTAGTTCGGACCCAGTTCCTGGGTGCGCCAGTCGGGCTGCTCGGTGTCGAGGAACTCAGCCAGCTTGATCGGTTCGCCGAAGTTGACCGCGACCTGGCCAAAGCGCTGCTTAAGGGCGCCGACCACTTTGAAAATATCGAAAATCGACTCTTTCTTCTTGCTCGCACCGCGCAGTTCGCCGAGGTAAGTACGGCCTTCCAGCACCCGCTCATAGCCGATGTACACCGGTACAAACACGATGGGCATGCGCGAGGAGCGCAGGAAGCTGCGCAGTGTGATCGCCAGCATCCCGGTCTTCGGTTGCAGCATGCGCCCGGTGCGTGAGCGTCCGCCTTCGACGAAGTACTCCACCGGGAAGCCCTTGGTGAACAGGGTGTGCAGGTATTCGTTGAACACCGAGGTGTACAGCGGGTTGCCCTTGAAGGTGCGGCGCATGAAAAACGCCCCGCCACGGCGCAGCAGGCTGCCGATCACCGGCATGTTCAGGTTGATCCCGGCGGCGATGTGCGGCGGGGTCAGGCCGTTCTTGAACAGCAGGTAGGACAGCAGCAGGTAGTCGATGTGGCTGCGATGGCACGGCACATAGATCACTTCGTAACCCTGGGCGACCTTTTGCACACCTTCGATGTTGTTGACCTTGATGCCGTCGTAAATCTTGTTCCAGAACCAGCTCAACACCACTTCCAGGAAACGGATGGCGGTGTAGGTGTAGTCCGAGGCGATCTCGTTGCCGTAGCGCAGGGCCTGGGCCTTGGCTTTCTCGGGGGTGATTTTCTCGCGTTCGGCTTCGTCGAGGATCGCCTGGCGCACCAGCGGCATGTTGACCAGGCCTTTGACCAGGTTGCGCCGGTGGGACAGGTCGGGGCCGATCACCGCGGTTTTCAGGTTACGAAAGTGCACCCGCAGGATGCGTTGGGCCATGCGCACCGTGCGTTCGTGGCCTTTATTGTGCTCGATCAATTCACGCAGGTTGATGGGCGCGGAGAATTGCACCCGGGTCTTGCGGCCCAGGATCAGGATACTCAGCAGTCGGCGCAGGCGGCCGGTGACGGCCCAGCTGTCGGCGAACAGCAGTTTCCACGGGCTGGACTCGCTGTCGGGCGACTGGCCCCAGAACACGCTGACTGGAATGATCTGTGCATTCTCTTCGGCGTGTTCGGTGAGTACGTCCACCAGGCGGGTCAGGGTGGGCGGTGCGCCACGCTTGTCCTGGCGCCCTAGCCAGTCGGGGTCGGGCGTCAGGTAGAAGAAGGCCGCAGGTTCCATCAACGGGCCCACGGATACCGGCAGCACCGGGCGCGGCAGGCCGGCCTTGGTACATTCGGTATCAACCACCGCCAACTCGGTGAGGGACGGGGATTGCAGGACGTAAAACACCGGACGGCTGCGGTCGAGGTTCAGGGTAAGGGACGACTGGTTGATCGTCTCTGAGCGAACCCAGAGGTACAACAGCCGGCGCAAGGTGCCAAATACCAGACGGCGAAAGGGAGAACGGGTCATACGGCTTCTGCTTTAGTGGGAAAAACCGAGCAGATGCTCGGGACGCTAGTGTGCAGTATTAGGCGAAAATCGGCAAAAAAGCGGCGAAGTAATCTTGAGTTGAAGCTTTTTGAGCCTGTCTTATACTCGGCAGTTCAACTGCGACGACTCAACAATAAACGTACTTATAAAAAGCATGTGGGAGCAAAACAGATGGCAACGCGCGAAACCGGCAATGTGAAGTGGTTCAACGACGCCAAGGGCTACGGCTTTATCCAGCGGGAAGACGGCAAGGACGTGTTTGTGCACTACCGCGCCATTCGCGGTGACGGGCACCGTTCATTGGCTGAAGGCCAGCAGGTGGAATACGCCGTGGTGACGGGCGAGAAGGGCTTGCAGGCTGAGGATGTGGTGGGCCTGTAACCCGGTAGGCACAACACACCTTTAAATGTGGGAACCCGGTCGAATGTGGGAGCCGGGCTTGCCCGCGATAGCATCGCCGCGGTTTGGCTGAATGACCGAGGTGGGCCCATCGCAGGCAAGCCAGCTCCCACATTTGATTGGGTTTGCACATTGAGGCCTTGTCAGCCTGGCTTTATGCCGTTTTCCAGGTGATCTGCTCTTCACCGTCTTCGCTGATACGAATCCAGGTATCCGCGCTTTCTTCACCTTCTTCCTCAACCCAGCTGCCCGGCGCGCAACGCACTTCGACGTTCAGCGCGGCAAACGCCGCACGGGCGCAAGCGATGTCGTCTTCCCACGGGGTCTGGTCGCTTTCCAGGTACAGGCTGTTCCATTTGCCTACGGCTTTCGGCAGCCAGGTGACCGGCACGCTGCCGGCGGTGCACTTGTAGGTCTGGCCGCGCTGGACCCAATCGGTGCACGGGCCCAGGGCGGCGCCCAGCCAGGCAGCGATGGCCTTGTGGTCGACGTCGGCGTCCTTGAGGTAAATCTCGATATCAGGCTGGCGCATGGATGTTCCTCATTGCGGGATTATGAAAATCCATTCGCGGGTTCAGCGCAGGCCCCAAGAGGCCCACAAAATAATGGGTTATTGAAGCACGAAATAGTCGTAGCGCATCGACACGGTGACCAGCAGCGGTTCGGCCGCCTCGATCACCTGGGCGCGGCGCTCGGCACTGGCGCGCCAGCCGTGGGGGGTCATCGCCAGCAGGTTGGCGCGGTCCTTGGGGTCGGCCAGGCTCAGGGTGAACTCAAGGGTTTCGCTGTGCTGCAGGCTCATGCCTTCCGGCACCAGCGCCAGGTGCTTGTCGTCGGTGTACTCACGCACTTCGTCGTACAAGCGCTCACGCAGCTCCATCAGGTGGCCGCGGGTGGGGCCGACCTTCATCAAGCCGCCGCCCGGGCTGAGCAGGCGCTTGGCCTCCAGCCAGTCCAGCGGGCTGAACACGCTGGCGAGGAACTGGCAACTGGCGTCGGCCAATGGCACCCGGGCCATGCTGGCGATCAACCAGGTTACGGTGGGGTTGCGCTTGCAGGCGCGCTTGACCGCTTCCTTGGAAATATCCAGGGCATACCCGTCGGCACGCAGCAGGGCATCGGCGATTTGCGCGGTGTAGTAACCCTCGCCACAACCGATGTCCAGCCAGCGCTGGGGTTTGCGCTCAGCGGCCAGTTCGGCCAGGCGTTTGGCCACCGGGGCATAGTGCCCGGCGTTGAGGAAGTTGCGACGCGCTTCCACCATCGCCAGGTTATCGCCCGGGTCGCGGCTGTTCTTGTGCTGTACCGGCAACAGGTTCAGGTAACCCTGGCGCGCGCGGTCGAAACGGTGCCCGACCGGGCAGGCCACGCCGTTGTCCACTTCATGGAGCGGTGCGCTGCAAATGGGGCAAGCAAGCATCAGGCGAGCAACTTGATCAGGGTCTGGTAGTAGATTTCAGTCAGCACATCGAGGTCGCTGGCGAGAATGCGTTCGTTGACCTGATGGATGGTCGCATTGACCGGGCCCAGCTCCACCACCTGGGTGCCGAGGGTGGCAATGAAGCGCCCGTCGGAAGTGCCACCGCTGGTGGACGCCTGGGTCTCGCGGCCGGTGACGGCCTTGATGCTGGCGGAAACGGCATCCAGCAACGCGCCCGGTTCGGTGAGGAACGGCAGGCCCGACAGCGCCCACTCCACATGCCAGTCCAGGCCATGCTTGTCGAGAATCGCTGCGACCCGCTGCTGCAGGCCTTCGACGGTGGACTCGGTGGAGAAACGGAAGTTAAACACCGCTGTCAGGTCACCCGGAATCACGTTGGTGGCGCCGGTGCCGGAATTGAGGTTGGAGATCTGGAAGCTGGTAGGCGGGAAGAAGGTATTGCCATCGTCCCAGTGCTCGGCGGCCAGTTCGGCCAGCGCCGGGGCGGCCAGGTGGATCGGGTTCTTCGCCAGGTGCGGGTAGGCCACGTGGCCTTGCACGCCGCGCACGGTCAAGGTCGCGCCGAGGGAGCCGCGACGGCCATTCTTGACCACGTCGCCCACCAGGGTGGTGCTGGACGGTTCGCCGACGATGCACCAGTCCAGGCGCTCTTTACGGGCCGCCAGGCGTTCGATCACAGCCTTGGTACCGTGGTGCGCCGGGCCTTCTTCATCGCTGGTGATCAGGAAAGCCACTGAACCCTTGTGGTCCGGGTAGTCGGTGACGAAGCGCTCGGCCGCCACCAGCATCGCCGCCAGGCTGCCTTTCATGTCTGCTGCGCCACGGCCGCAGAGCATGCCGTTGTCGTCGATCAACGCGTCGAACGGGTCGTTCTGCCAGGCCTTGACCGGGCCGGTCGGTACCACGTCGGTGTGGCCGGCGAAGCACAAGACCGGGCCTTCGTGTTTGCCGTGGGTGGCCCAGAAGTTATCCACATCCTCGATGCGCATTGGCTCAAGCGCAAAACCGGCGTCGCCCAGGCGCTGCATCATCAGCTTCTGGCAATCGGCGTCGATCGGCGTCACCGACGGGCGACGGATCAGGTCGATAGCGAGTTGGAGGGTCGGCGAAAGGTCGGCGTGGGCCGTCATGTAAAAACTCCGGAAGCGTGTCAGGGCGCAAGACGAGTGTGGAATACGGTACTTGAAACGGCGCATGGCTCATGTGGGAGCGGGCTTGCTCGCGAATGCGGTGGGTCAGCCGACTTATCCAGTGACTGACACCCCGCATTCGCGAGCAAGCCCGCTCCCACATCAAGCATCGGCCTGGGCCAAGTCTCACAAAATGGCCGTTATCTTATAGCAAAACGGCGGCCAGAGGCCGCCGTTTAGTGCATTGCGCAGGATTTTAAGCGGCTGTTACGGGCTCTTGCGCCGGCGCCGGTTTCGGCAGCGACGACAGGAACGCCATGATCAGCGCGGCCACATACGGCAGCGACTGCACCAGCAGCATCACCACCCAGAAGCGCATGTCATTGCTTGGCAGGCCCTGCACCAGGTAAATCCCCAGTGCCGCGCCCCACAGCAGCAGCATGATGAACATCTCTTCCCGGGCTTCGGAAATCGCGACCCAGAAACCGTGGTTATCGGCGTTCTTCGGTGTACGAAAGAACGGAATGCTGGTGGTGAAGAAGCCGTACAGCACCGCCTTGGCGATGGTGTGGGACAACGCCAACCCGGCCAGTGCCGCGCAGAACGCATCTTTGAGGTTCACACCCACCGCACGACGGTAGAGGAAGATGATCTTGCCCACCTTGAACACGAACAACGCCAACGGCGGGATCGCGAAAATCAGCAGCGGCGGGTCAACCCGCGTCGGCACGATAATCATCGCCGCCGACCACAACAGGGCGCCCACGGTGAAGAAGATGTTCATGCCGTCGGCCACCCACGGCAACCAGCCCGCGAGGAAGTGGTAGCGCTGGCCACGGGTCAGCTCGGTGTCCTTGCCGCGCAACAGGCTTGCGGTGTGACGCTTGATGATCTGAATCGCACCGTAGGCCCAGCGGAAGCGCTGTTTCTTGAAGTCGATAAAGGTATCGGGCATCAGGCCCTTGCCGTAGCTGTCGTGGTAGTACGCGGCCGACAGGCCTTTCTCGAAGACCCGCAGGCCCAGCTCCGCATCTTCACAGATGCACCAGTCGGCCCAGCCCAACTCTTCCAGGACCGAGCGGCGGGTCATGGTCATGGTGCCGTGCTGGATGATCGCGTCACGGTCGTTACGGGTGACCATGCCGATATGGAAGAAGCCCTTGTATTCGGCGTAGCAGAGCTTCTTGAAGGTGCTTTCGTTCTGGTCGCGATAATCCTGTGGCGACTGCACCACGGCGATTTTCGGGTCGGCGAAGTGCGGCACCATGTGCTTGAGCCAGTTGGGCGACACGCAGTAATCGGAGTCGATCACCGCGATCACTTCGGCATCCTTGGCGGTGTGCGGGATCAGGTAGTTCAGCGCGCCGCCCTTGAAACCGGCCAGGGGCGAGACGTGGAAGAACTTGAAGCGCGGGCCCAGGGTTTCGCAGTAGTCGCGCACCGGTTCCCACACCGCAGGGTCCTTGGTGTTGTTGTCGATGATCAGGACTTCGTAGTCCGGATAGTCGAGGGCCGCCAGGGCGTCGAGGGTCTGTTTGACCATCTCCGGTGGCTCGTTATAGCAAGGCACGTGGATCGAGACTTTCGGGCGGTAGTCTGAATCCCCTTCAACCGGCAGGAATTCGCGCCGACGTTTGTGGGTCCAGACCGCTTCCGCCAGTTCGTGGGCCTCGGTCAGCAGCACGATAAACACGCCCAGGGCGCCGAGTGCCAGCAGGAAGCCCACCGTCAAACTGAACCAGGTGCTGTATTGCTGGCTGTAGTCATAGCCGATCCACACCAGTACCGAACCGCACAGGAACGCGATAAAGGTCAGGAAGGTCCGGCCACGCTGGCGCAGGGCCGAGCCGTCGATCATCAGCAAGGTCAGGGACAGCAGCGCAAGCACCACCGAGCCGATGGCCAGCACGCGCCATTGCGGAATCGCGACCACTGGGCCGTCAAAGTTGAATTTCTGCTGGCGTGCGGCGTTGAACACGCCCCAGTAGGCGCCGGCCGAGCCTTCATCGCTGACTTTCCACGGCTGGTCGAAGGCCTCGATCACGAAGTAGTTGTAGCCCTGGCGATTGAGTTTATTCACCAGTGTGCGCAGGTAAATCGCCTGGTCGGCGGGGGACGTTTCATTGCCACCGCGCATGCGTCCGTTACTCGGCCAGCCAACCTCCGACAGCAGCAGCGGCTTTTTCGGGAACAGTTTTTTCAGGTCCCGGGCGCGGTCGAGTACGTACTGGCCGGCCTTGTCCATCGGGATAAATTCCCAGAACGGCAGGATGTGCGCGGCGATCAGGTCGACGTGCTTGGCCAGTTGCGGGTTCTTTTCCCAGATGTGCCATTGCTCGGAAGTCGTCACCGGTACTTTTACCGCAGCGCGCACCCGGTCCAGCAGCACGATCAGCGCTTCCGGGGTGATTTCTTCACGGAACAGGGCTTCGTTACCCACCACTACCCGCACGACGCTGCGGGAGCTGTTGGCGATTTCGATGGCTCGCTGGATTTCACGCTCGTTGCGCTCCAGGTCCGGGCTGATCCAGATCCCCAGGGTCACCCGCAGGCCGAACTCTTCCGCCAGCTTGGGGATATCCCCCAGGGTGCCGTCGACCGAGTAGGTACGGATGTTGTCCGTCAGCTTGCTCATGATCGCCAGGTCCTGACGCATTTGATCGTCAGTCGGGTACTGGTCTTTCTGTGGGAACTGGCCTTGTTGGAACGGCGAGTAGGAAAAACCGGAGATCTGTTCAGGCCAGTTAGGGGCAGTGACCGGGCGGTTGATCAGCGCCCAGAAGCCGGTGAACAGCGCGGCAATTGCCAGCACCACCACCAGGTTGAGTCCAAATTTACGCGATGACATGGCTATTTCGGGTTCCAAAGGGTGTGGAACGAAAAGAGGTGTCGGCCGACGCCGAACGGCGCGCATCCTACACCGGCCTTTCACTGACCGTACAGCAAGCCGAGAAAAACCGGTCATTGGGCAGCGAAAGTTCATCTAAGTTCTTTACTTGTAGCTGGATGCGTCGAACTTGTCGCGGCAACGCCCTATAATGCGCGCCGGTTTTTGGGGTAATGGTCATGAGTACAGAAGATCCACGGTTTGCCGGCGTCGCCCGCTTGTACGGCATTGAAGGCCTGGAACGCTTGAAGGCGGCCCATGTGGCCATTGTCGGCGTGGGCGGTGTGGGCTCGTGGGCGGCGGAAGCCATTGCCCGGTGCGGCGTGGGCGAGATTTCGCTGTTTGACCTGGATGATGTGTGTGTCAGCAACAGCAACCGTCAGTTGCATGCGCTGGACAGCACCGTGGGCAAGGCCAAGGTCGAAGTCATGGCCGAGCGCCTGAAAGGCATCAACCCGGACTGCACCGTACACGCGGTGGCGGACTTCGTGACCCGCGAGACCATGGCGGAGTACATCACGCCCAACATTGATTGCGTGATCGACTGCATCGACAGCGTGAACGCCAAGGCGGCGCTGATTGCCTGGTGCAAGCGCCGCAAGATCCAGATCATCACCACCGGCGGCGCGGGCGGGCAGATTGATCCGACGCTGATTCAGGTGTGTGATTTGAACCGTACGTTCAATGATCCGTTGGCGTCGAAAGTGCGCTCCACCCTGCGCCGTGACTACGGCTTCTCCCGCACCGTGACCCGCCATTACAGCGTGCCCTGCGTGTTCTCCACCGAGCAGCTGCGGTATCCGAAGCCGGACGGCAGCATCTGTTTGCAGAAGAGCTTTGTCGGTGACGGTGTGAAGCTGGACTGCGCCGGCGGGTTTGGCGCGGTGATGATGGTCACCGCGACGTTCGGCATGGTGGCGGCGACCAAGGCGGTGGACAAAATTGTGGCCGGGGTGCGCCGGCCTTCGGATCGAGTGAAGGCCACGTAACTCTGCGCGCTGAGCGAAGATCAAAATGTGGGAGCGGGCTTGCTCGCGAAAGCGGAGTGTCAGTCACCGGAAATGTCGACTGATACACCGCATTCGCGAGCAAGCCCGCTCCCACATTTAGTGTTGTGTAAGGCTCAACGCCCGCATGCGCTGAAGCACGGCATTCAACCCATTGCTGCGCGACGGTGATAACTGCCGCGACAGGCCCAGTTGTTCAAACCAGCCGGGCAGGTCGACCGCCTGCAATTCGGCGGCCGCCAAGCCGTTAACCCGCGCCAGCAACAACGCCACCAGGCCGCGAATCAGCCGTGCATCGCTGCTGGCGGCAAACTGCCAGTGGCCGTCGTGCAAGTGCCCCACCAGCCACACCAGGCTTTCACAGCCTTGCACCAGGTTGGCATCGACCTTGTCCTCATCCGGCAAGACGGGCAAGCGCTCGCCCCATTGCATCAGCATGCGGGCCCGTTGTTCCCAGCTGCCAACCGCTTGAAACGCTTCCAGCGCGAGGACTGCCTCGGTCGGCAAATTCATCGCAACATATCCAGGGCCTGATCCAGGGCTTCAAAAAAGCGCTCCAGGTCATCGGAATCGTTGTACAGCGCCAGCGACACCCGAATCGCCCCCGACAACCCCATCTGCTTGAGCAGCGGCATTGCGCAATGATGGCCGGCGCGCACGGCAATCCCTTGTTCGGTCAGCAGGTGGGCGAGGTCGGCGTTGTGCACGCCTTCTACCACAAAGCTGGCCAAGGCCACCTGCGGCGAGCCCAGCAGGCGCACACCCTTGCGTGCTTGCAAGCCACGCAGCAGGTAGTCGTGCAGGGCGGCTTCGTGGGCCGTCACTGCCTGTTGATCCAGGGAACCCAGGTAATCCAGGGTTGCCCCCAGGCCGATCACACTGGCGATGGGCGGTGTCCCGGCTTCGAAGCCAAGGGGCGCGGGGCGGAAGCTGGCACTTTGATAATCAGCCTGCTGCACCATCTCGCCACCAAACTGCCAGTGGCGCAGGTGATGCAGGGCTTCAGTGCGGCCATACAGCACGCCGACGCCATCCGGGCCATAGAGCTTGTGGCTGGAAAACACGTAGAAGTCGCAGCCCAGCGCTTGCATGTCGTGGCGACCATGGACGATGCCTTGGGCGCCATCCACCACCGTCAGGGCGTCGTGGGCTTTGGCCAGCGCCAACAACGGCAGCAAGGGCTGCCAGGCACCCAGTACATTGGACAGTTGGCTCACCGCCAGCAGTCGGGTACGCGGGCCGATCAATTCGGCGGCGGCTTGCAGGTCGATCAAGCCATCATCGGTGAGCGGCAGAACCACCAACTCGACCCCGCGACGTTTGGCCAACTGCTGCCAGGGCAGCAGGTTGGCGTGGTGCTCCAGGGCGCTGATGACAATCTCATCGCCCGGGTTGAAGAGGTGCTCCAGGCCATAAGCCAGGAGATTCAGCGCCGAAGTGGCGCCGTGGGTAAAGATGATTTGCCCGTCGTCGCCGACGTTCAGCCACTGCGCCACCTTGCTGCGACTGTTCTCGAAAGCCTGGGTCGCATGGGCGCCCGGCAGATGCTGGGCACGGTGCACATTGGCTGCGCCGTTGGCGTAGTAATGGCTGATGGCGTCCAGCAGGGCTTGAGGTTTTTGCGTGGTGGCGGCGTTGTCCAGATAGGTCTGGTCTTGCCGTTGCAGGGTGGCGATGGCCGGAAAGTCGGCGCGCCAGGGAGAGGGCACAAGCATGGTGATCAAGGCTCGTATAAACGGCCCGCACCGGTCAGGTGTGGGCCGTCAGTGGCATCGAGTCGCTGCTTAGTTGTGAGCGTGCAGCGCTGCGTTCAGTTCGATGGCCGATTTGTGGGTTTTGCACTCCACGGCACCGGTCTCGGAGTTGCGGCGGAACAGCAGGTCCGGTTGGCCGGCCAGCTCACGGGCCTTGACCACTTTGACCAACTGGTTGGCCTCGTCCAGCAGCGCCACCTTGGTGCCGGCAGTGACGTACAGGCCCGATTCCACAGTGTTACGGTCGCCCAACGGGATGCCGATACCGGCGTTGGCGCCGATCAGGCAGCCTTCGCCCACTTTAATCACGATGTTGCCGCCGCCCGACAGGGTGCCCATGGTGGAGCAACCGCCGCCCAGGTCCGAACCCTTGCCGACGAACACGCCGGCCGACACGCGGCCTTCGATCATGCCCGGGCCTTCGGTGCCGGCGTTGAAGTTGACGAAACCTTCGTGCATCACGGTGGTGCCTTCGCCCACGTAGGCGCCCAGGCGGATCCGCGCGGCATCAGCGATACGCACACCGCTCGGCACCACGTAGTCGGTCATTTTCGGGAACTTGTCCACCGAGAACACTTCCAGCAACTCGCCACGCAGGCGGGCTTCCAGTTGGCGCTCGGCCAGTTCGGCGATGTCGATTGCGCCCTGGCTGGTCCAGGCCACGTTCGGCAACTGCGGGAACACACCGGCCAGGCTCAGGCCATGTGGCTTGACCAGGCGATGGGACAGCAGGTGCAGCTTGAGGTAGGCCTCAGGCGTGGAGGTCAGCGCGGCGTCTTCGGCCAGCAGCGTGGCCACCAGCGGCTTGTGGCTTTCGGCCAGGCGGGTCAGCAGGGCGGCTTGGGTCGAATCGACACCTTTGAGCGCGTCAGCCAGTTGCGAAGCCTGGGCCACGGTGAAGGTAATGGCCTGGTTGCCTTCGGTGTAACCGAGGATCGGTGCGATGGCTGCGATGATTTCAGCCGAAGGGTTGAGCAGCGGTTGTGCGTAAAACACTTCCAGCCAAGCACCTTGGCGGTTCTGTGTGCCGACGCCGAAGCCCAGGCTGAACAGGGAATTGGACATGCTGTTACCTCTACAAAAATGGAGTGGGCTGGCCTACTTGAGGGCCGCCGAATAACTATCTGGCTTGAAGCCAATCAGGGTTTTGTCACCGAGATCAAGCACGGGGCGCTTGATCATCGAGGGTTGCGCGAGCATCAATTCAATGGCTTTCGCTTGGTCGAGATCGGCTTTGCGTTCGTCTTCGAGTTTGCGAAAGGTGGTGCCCGCACGGTTCAAAACCACCTGCCAACCGTGCTCATTGCACCATTGGGTCAAGTGTTCGCGGTCGATACCGGCCGTTTTGTAGTCATGAAACTCATAGCTGACGGCGTGTTCATCGAGCCAGGTGCGCGCCTTTTTCATGGTGTCGCATGCTTTGATGCCGAAAAGGTGCAACGTTTTGCTTGAATCGGTCAAGGAATTGCCCCCCTTTGGGCTGACACAGATGAAAGGTCACGGATTATGCCATGGCCAGCGGCTTTCGGCGCCGCTCGTCACACCTGCGTGCTGCAGGGTGCGACTTTTGTGCAAAGGCCATCGCGCAGCATGGGCGGCTAATATGGCACTTCAACGGCGAGTTGTTGCCTGATGTGTGTTGTTGCAAGTTGATTGTCCGGGAATCCCGTTTTATGCAAACCGCCTACACCGTACTCATCCTGCTGATGCTGGTCAGCGTTTCGCGCCTGGTCGGGCGTGTTATCCCACTGCCGTTACCACTGGTGCAGATCGCCGCCGGTGCCTTGCTGGCGTGGCCGACCCTGGGGCTGCATGTTGCCCTGGACCCGGAGTTGTTTCTGTTTCTGTTCCTGCCGCCGCTGCTGTTTTCCGATGGCTGGCGCATGCCCAAGCGGGAATTGTGGCGCCTGCGCGGGCCGATCCTGACGCTGGCGGTGGGGTTGGTGCTGTTTACCGTGGTGGGTGCGGGTTATTTCATTCATTGGCTATTGCCGAGTATTCCCCTGCCGGTGGCGTTTGCCCTGGCGGCCGTGTTGTCGCCGACGGATGCCGTGGCGGTGTCGGCCATTTCCCAGAACCGTTTGCCGACGCCGTTGATGCATATGCTGCAGGGCGAGGCGTTGATGAACGACGCGTCGGGCTTGGTGACCTTTAAGTTCGCCCTGGTGGCGGCAGTGACCGGGGTGTTTTCCCTGGCCAATGCCAGCCTGACATTTGTGCTCGTCGCCGTCGGGGGCCTGGCCATTGGTGTGGCCCTGAGCTGGCTGGTGGGCCGGCTCAGGTCCTGGATGATCGCCCGGGGCTGGGACGACCCGGCGACCCACGTAGTCTTCATGTTACTGCTGCCGTTTGCCGCCTACGTGCTGGCGGAACGCCTTGGCGCGTCGGGCATCCTGTCGGCGGTGGCCGCGGGGATGATGCAAAGCTGGCTCGACCTGCTGCCGCGCCAGACCAGCACCCGGCTGCTCAACCGAAGCGTGTGGTCGCTGTTGGAGTTTGCCTTTAACGGCCTGATCTTCCTGCTGCTGGGCCTGCAATTGCCGGACATCATCAAGGCGGTAGTCAGCCATGAGCCGACGTTGTGGCCCACATTGCTGTACCGCTGCCTGGATGTGATCGCGATTTTCCTGGTGTTGGTGGTGTTGCGGTTTGTCTGGGTGCAGAGCATCTGGCGCCTGTCGGGATTGCTCCGACGCTTGCGTGGGAAAAGTGAGCTGACGCTGGTGCCGACCGCCCGCTCCTGCTGGCTGTTGACGGTAGGCGGGGTGCGCGGTGCGGTGACGTTGGCGGGTGTGATGTCGGTGCCATTGCTGTTGGCGCCGGGCCAGGATTTTCCTGAGCGTGACCTGCTGATCTTCATCGCCGCCGGCGTGATCCTGCTGTCACTGGTCGCTGCCTGCATCGCCTTGCCACTTCTACTGCGGGGCATTGAAAAAAGCCCGGACGACAAGCGCCGCCGGGAGGTGCGCGACGCCTGGAAGAAAACCGCGGAAGCAGCGATCCATGCCCTGGAGGTCGAAGAGCCCGCTGACGCGGCACCCCAGGATGCCGCCCAGGCGGCGTTGGCCACCGAACTCAAGGCGCGGTTGATGTCGGAATATCGTCATCAGTTGGAAGTGTTCAATGATTCGGCTGAAGCCCAGGCGCTGGCGTTTCAGATGGATCAACTGGAGCGCAAGCTACGGCTCAAGGCCCTGCGGGCGCAGCGCCTGGAGTTGTATAGCCTGAGCCGTCACCACCAGATTGGTGATGACGTGCTGCGGGAGGTGTTGGCAGATCTGGATATGAGTGAGGCGAATCTGGGACACATCAAATGATACCGCGCTGCTTATTCTAGAGAGGGAGCTTGCTCCTGCTGGGTGACGAAGTCGCCCCAACGCTGGCGACTCCATTCATGCAGGAAAACCCCATCAGCCAGTTTACGACTGCTGCGCAGCCGAGCGGGAGCAAGCGCCCTCGCCACCTATTTAGAGCAATTATTTATTGCGAGTGATGAAGTCGCGAATCCGCTCGGCCGCTTCCACACATTCCGCCAGCGGCGCAACCAGCGCCAGGCGCACACGCCCGGCGCCCGGGTTGAAACCGTTCACTTCCCGCGACAGGTATGAACCCGGCACCACGGTCACATGTTCTTCCACGAACAAGTCGCGGCAGAAGGCGGCATCGTCGCCATTCACATTCGGCCACAGGTAGAAGCCGCCGTCCGGCGCTTGCACATCCAGCACTGGCTTGAGAATGGCCAGCACGGCATCGAATTTCTCGCGGTACAGATCACGGTTCGCCTGCACGTGGGCCTCGTCCTGCCAGGCGGCAATGCTCGCCAGCTGGGTTTGCACCGGCATCGCGCAGCCGTGGTAGGTGCGGTACAGCAGGAAACCCTTGAGGATCTCGGCATCACCGGCTACAAAACCCGAACGCAGGCCCGGCAGGTTGGAGCGCTTGGACAGGCTGTGGAACACCACGCAACGCTTGAAGTCCTGGCGACCCAGTTCCACGCAGGCGCTGAGCAGGCCCGGCGGCGGGGTCTGTTCGTCGAAGTACAGTTCGCTGTAGCACTCGTCGGCGGCGATCACGAAGTCGTATTCGTCGGCCAGGGCGATCAGCTTTTTCAGGGTGTCGACGGGGATCAATGCACCGGTCGGGTTGCCAGGGGAGCACAGGAACAGGATCTGGCAGCGTTTCCAGATGTCCGGCGACACTGCGTCGAAATCCGGGTTGAAGCCGTTTTCATCCAGGCATGGCAGGTAGTGCGGCTTGGCGCCGGCGAGGAAGGCCGCGCCTTCGTAGATCTGGTAGAACGGGTTCGGGCTGACCACCAGCGCGTCGTCGCCACGGTTGACCACGGTCTGGGTGAAGGCGAACAGCGCTTCACGGGTGCCGTTCACCGGCAGGATGTTGCGCGCCGGGTCGAGCCAGCCCTTGGGCACGCTGAAACGACGTTCGCACCAGGCGCCAATGGCCTCGCGCAGGGCGGGGATGCCGAGGGTGGTCGGGTAGACCGCCATCTGGTCCAGGCTGTTGGCCAGCGCATCGGCGACGAACTGCGGGGATTTATGCTTCGGCTCGCCGATGGACAGGGCGATCGGGCGTTTGTCCGGGTTCGGCGTGACGCTGCCCAGCAGGAGGCGCAGTTTCTCGAACGGGTAGGGCTGCAGCTGGTTCAGGGCGTTGTTCATGAGGGCCTCTATCAGGGTGAGCACGGACCCTGTGGGAGCTCGCTTGCTTGCGATGGCATCTCCTCGGTGTACCACATACACCGAGGTGCCCGTCTCGCAGGCAAGCCAGCTCCCACCTGAGTCCCATTCACACAGTTAAAAATCAAATCGTTAGTCTGGACATCTCGACGCCGGTCCCCTGGTTGACGCTCAACTGCTGGACGATGGCTTCCTGCAAGCGTCGGCACAGTTCAGGGTCGGAAAGCGGCTGGTTGTCGGCATCGGTAATAAAGAACACGTCTTCTACCCGTTCGCCCAGGGTCGCAATCTTGGCGTTTTGCAGCGACAGGTCGAACTCCAGGAAGATCGTGCCGATCCGCGCCAACAGACCGGGGCGGTCCGGGGCACTGAGTTCCAGTACGGTCACCGGGCGCTGGGCGTCGTTGTGGATGGTGACCTCGGGGGCAAACGCGAAGTGCTTGAGCTGGCGCGGTACCCGACGCTGGATGATGGTCGGGTAGTCGTCGGGGTTGCGCAGGGCGTCGGTAAGGCCTGTGCGGATTTTTTTTACCCGCTCCGGGTTGTCGCCGATGGACTCGCCTTCAGTGTCGAGCACAATGTAGGTGTCGAGGGTGAACTGGCTGCTGGAGGTGATAACCCGAGCGTCGTGAATGTTCAGGTTGAGCTGGTCCATCGCGGCCACGGTCACGGCGAAAAAGTCGTGCTGGTCCGGCGCGTAGATGAAAATCTGGGTGCCGCCCTCGAACTCGCGCTGGGTGGTTTCCTTGATCAGCACCAGGGGGCCGCCGTCCGCCGGCTGCTGCAGGATCGCGTCGCTGTGCCAGGCCACGTCGCCGGCGGTGTGGCGCAGGAAGTAGTCATCCCCCAGTTGGGACCAGAGTTGCTCGACGTCGTCCGGGTCGTTGCCGCCGCGCACCAGGATATCCAGGGCCGCGCTTTGGGTGCGACGGATCTGCTCTTCGCGATCCACCGGGTTCTCCAGGCCGCGACGCAGCGCGCGCTTGGTCTCGGTGTAGAGCTGGCGCAACAGGCTGGCGCGCCAGGAGTTCCACAGCGTCGGGTTGGTGGCGTTGATGTCGGAGACGGTGAGCACGTACAGGTAGTCGAGGCGGGTTTCGTCGCCGACGGCCTGGGCGAAATCGTGGATCACCTGCGGGTCGGACAAGTCCTTGCGCTGGGCGGTGGTGGACATCACCAGGTGGTTTTGCACCAGCCACACAATCAGGCGGCTGTCCCACAACGGCAGTTGGTGACGCTGGCAGAACGCTTCGGCGTCCACTGCACCAATTTCCGAGTGATCGCCATGACGGCCCTTGCCGATGTCGTGGTAAAGGCCGGCCAGGTAGATCAATTCGGGCTTGGGCAGGCGCGCCATGAGCTTGCTGGCCAGCGGGAATTTTTCTGACACCTGGGTGTACTGCAGCTTACGCAGGTGTTTGATCAGGTTCAGGGTGTGGGCGTCCACGGTATAGATGTGGAACAGGTCATGCTGCATCTGCCCGACGATAAAACCGAACTCTGGCAGGTAGCGCCCCAGGATCCCGTAACGGTTCATGCGCCGCAGGTTGCGGTGGATGCCGATCTTGCACTTGAACAGCTCGATAAACAGGCTGGTGTTGCGGATGTCGTTGCGGAAATCGTCGTCGATCAGGTGACGGTTTTCCCGCAGCAAACGAATGGTGTCGGCGCGCACGCCTTTGATTTCCGGCTGCTGAGCCATCAGTACGAAGATTTCCAGCATGGCAAACGGCGTGCGTTTGAACACGTTGTCGTTGCGTGCCTCGATATAGCCATCGTGCAACTGGAAGCGCGAGTTGATCGGCTGCGGTGGTGCTTCGTCTTCCGGGGCCAGGATCACTTCTTCGAAGTGCTGGATGATCAGGTCGCTGAGCTGGGCAATGCTCATCACCACCCGGTAATACTGCTGCATGAAGCTTTCGATGCTGGTCTTCGCGTCTTCGCCTTCAAACCCCAGCAGGGTGGCGATGGAGCGCTGGTGGTCGAACAGCAGGCGGTCTTCGGAGCGTCCGGCGAGCATGTGCAAGGCGTAGCGTACTTTCCACAGGAATTCCTGGGAGGAGGCCAGCAGGGCGTTTTCGCTCTCCACCAGAAAGCCTTCCCCGGCCAGGGCCCGCAGGTTCAGGGTGCCGTACTGGCGCCGCGCAACCCACAGGATGGTCTGGATGTCCCGCAGGCCGCCCGGGGAGCCTTTGACGTTGGGCTCCAGGTTGTATTCGGTGTCGTTGTATTTGTGGTGCCGGGCTTTCTGCTCGGCGCGCTTGGCCAGGAAGAAGTCCTTGCTCGGCCACATATGTGCAGTGCTGGTGACTTCCAGCATGCGCTGGCGCAAGCGCTCGGGGCCGGCAATGGTGCGGCTTTCCATCAGGTTGGTGATCACCGTCAGGTCGGCGCGGGCTTCCTGGGCACATTCGTCCACCGAGCGCACGCTTTGGCCGACTTCCAGGCCGATATCCCACAGTAGCGTCAGAAAACGCTCGATGGAATCGCGAAAGATCTCGTGGTCGGCGCTGTCCAGCAAAATCAGCAGGTCGATGTCGGAGTAAGGGTGAAGCTCACCACGGCCGTAGCCGCCGACCGCCACCAGGGCGATGTCGGCGTCTTCACTCCAGCTGAACTGTTCCCAGGCCTTTTGCAGGATGTTATCGACGAACCAGGCACGGTCCTCGATCAGCCGGCGGATGTCCCGGCCGGTGCGAAAGCGCTCGTCGAGCACCTCGCGGGCCTGACGGATGGCCTTCTTGAAGGCGGCGATGGGACTTGCCTTCAATGCCAGCTCCGCCTGGAACTGGCCACGGTCAAAGAGTTCGGGATCCACCTGGGGCATCGATCGGTTTTCCTTTCTATCTATGGGTCACAGCGTCGCTATTAGAAAACCGGTGCAACCATTACGCCGAAACGCGAGGAATCGTGTCATCGGCGCGCAGGGTGAAGATCTCGTAGCCGGTGTCGGTTACCAGCAGGGTGTGTTCCCATTGGGCCGAGAGCTTGCGGTCCTTGGTGATGGCGGTCCAGCCGTCGCCCAGCACCTTGGTGTCGGCCTTGCCCTGGTTGATCATCGGCTCGATGGTGAAGGTCATGCCTGCCTTGAGTTCCATGCCGGTGCCGGCGCGGCCGTAGTGCAGGATCTGTGGCTCTTCGTGGAACACCTTGCCGATGCCGTGGCCGCAGAACTCACGGACCACCGAGAAGCCGTTCTTTTCGGCGTGCTTCTGGATGATCTCACCGATGTCACCCAGGCGGCAGCCGGGCTTGACGATCTCGATGGCCTTGTACATGCATTCCTGGGTGACCTGGGACAGACGCTCGGCCCACACTGGCACGCTGCCGACGTGGAACATGCGGCTGGTGTCGCCGTGGTAGCCGTCCTTGATCACGGTGACGTCGATGTTCAGGGTATCGCCGTCTTTCAGCGGCTTGTCGCCGGGAATCCCGTGGCACACCACGTGGTTGATCGAGGTGCAGATCGACTTGGGGAAGCCTTTGTAGTTCAGCGGCGCAGGGATGGCCTTTTGCACGTCGACAATATAGTCGTGGCAGATGCGGTCCAGCGCTTCGGTGGTGACGCCGGGCTTGACGTGTTCGGCAATCATTTCCAGCACGTCGGCAGCCAGTTTGCCGGCAACGCGCATGCCAGCGATGTCTTCGGCGGTTTTGAGGGTGACGGTCATACAGGCTCTCTCTAGCGCGACGCGCTGAAATCAATACGGTTTACGGGTGCGCGACAAAGGGTTGCAGAATTCGCACAAGCCCAAAAAACGCGATTCTAGCAGACGCGGGGGTGAAACCATGAGCGTCTGGCGATCGCTTCTGTCTATGAAGATGGGGTCATTCTGGCTCTATTCAAAGGCTTAGGCAAAAGCGACTGACGGCAAATGTGATTGCGGGTTTCGTTTTTGCAAGCTCTGTGGTATAAAATGCGCCGCTTTCCGGGGATACCCCGCAAAGCTTAAATCCACACACGTGTCGACACGATGACCTGGGTGCCGGAGGCGAATGCCGCTGGTTGGTCATTGGGATACGTGGAGGCCAAACCCGACTTATTAAGGAACTATCATGTCCCAAGTCAACATGCGCGATATGCTGAAGGCCGGTGTGCACTTCGGTCACCAGACCCGTTACTGGAACCCGAAAATGGGTAAGTACATTTTCGGCGCGCGTAACAAGATCCACATTATCAACCTTGAAAAAACCCTGCCAATGTTCAACGAAGCTCTGACTTTCGTAGAGCGTCTGGCCCAGGGCAAAAACAAGATTCTGTTCGTCGGCACCAAGCGTTCCGCTGGCAAGATCGTTGCTGAAGAAGCAGCACGTTGCGGTTCGCCGTACGTCGATCACCGCTGGTTGGGCGGCATGCTGACCAACTTCAAAACCATCCGTGCTTCCATCAAGCGTCTGCGTGACCTTGAAGTGCAAGCCGAAGACGGTACTTTCGCCAAGCTGACCAAGAAAGAGGCGCTGATGCGCACTCGCGACCTGGAAAAGCTCGATCGTTCCCTGGGTGGTATCAAGGACATGGGCGGTCTGCCTGACGCACTGTTCGTTATCGACGTTGATCACGAGCGCATCGCGATCACCGAAGCCAACAAGCTGGGCATCCCGGTTATCGGCGTAGTCGATACCAACAGCAGCCCGGAAGGCGTTGACTACATCATCCCAGGCAACGATGACGCAATCCGCGCTATCCAGCTGTACATGGGTTCGATGGCTGACGCTGTAATCCGTGGCCGCAACCACGTTGCTGGCGGCACCGAGCAGTTCGTTGAAGAAGCTCCGGTAGCAGCAGCTGAGTAACTGACGCCTTGGCGTTGACTCAGTAAGCAAAAAGGGGGCTTGGCCCCCTTTTTGCCACCTCGAAAACCATTTGTCGGCAGCGCAGCTACATCACTTGTAACGTGCAGCGGCCTACAAGGGTGGTTCGGGAAGAATTGATCGCCCGTTCAATCGGGTGGAATGGTTGAAAACCTATCCAAGAGGATTTTGAAAATGGCAGAGATTACTGCAGCGTTGGTTAAAGAACTGCGTGAGCGTACCGGCGAAGGCATGATGGATTGCAAAAAGGCCTTGACCAAGGCCGGCGGCGACATCGAAAAAGCCATTGATGACATGCGTGCCTCGGGCGCCATCAAGGCTGCCAAGAAAGCAGGCAACGTCGCTGCTGAAGGCGCAATCGCGCTTAAAGAAGACGGTAAAACTGCCGTTCTGCTGGAAGTGAACTCCCAGACTGACTTCCTGGCTCTGCAGGACGACTTCAAGGCATTTGTTGCTGCAAGCGTTGAAAAAGCGTTCGCCGACAAGCTGACTGATGTTGCTCCGCTGATCGAAGCTCAAGAAGCTGCTCGCCTGGTACTGGTCGGCAAGGTTGGCGAAAACGTCAACATCCGTCGCCTGGCTCGCGTTGAAGGCGATGTTGTCGGTGGTTACCTGCACGGTAACAAGATCGGCGTTGTGGTTGCCCTCAAAGGCGGCAACGTTGAACTGGCCAAAGACATCGCTATGCACGTAGCCGCCAGCAACCCTGAATTCCTGCTGCCATCGGAAGTGTCCGCTGAAGCCATCGAACGCGAAAAAGCCGTGTTCCTGAGCCTCAACGCTGACAAGATCGCCGGCAAGCCGGAAAACATCGTTGAAAACATGATCAAAGGCCGTATCAGCAAGTTCCTGGCTGAGGCTTCCCTGGTTGAGCAGGCGTTCGTCAAGAACCCTGAAATCAAGGTTGGCGAACTGGCCAAGAAAGCCGGTGCTGAAATCGTTTCCTTCACCTACTACAAAGTAGGCGACGGTATCGAGAAGCCGGTCGACAACTTCGCTGAAGAAGTTGCTGCCCAGCTGGCTGCCGCCAAGCAGTAAGACAGTTTTCAACTGTCGCCCAAAAGAGGCTGCCCGCTTACGCGCGCAGCCTCTTTTCAAATGGGGTGATCAATTTTATTGGTTTCCCTTTGGAACTGGCTTACAAAGCCGTGTTCCGATGGCGCTGTGACAGCGTCCAGCTAGAGTGAACGCAGGCCGTAAACGGCTTGCCAAGAATTTTCAAAAAAACGCCGCAGGAGAGATTCGCAATGGCTCAGCAGGGCAGTGGTTATCAGGCTCGCTATAAACGCATTCTACTCAAACTTAGCGGCGAGGCCCTGATGGGCTCGGAAGAGTTCGGGATCGATCCGAAGGTGCTCGACCGCATGGCGCTGGAAGTCGGCCAACTGGTCGGTATCGGTGTTCAGGTCGGTCTGGTGATCGGCGGTGGCAACCTGTTCCGCGGTGCGGCGCTGAGCGCTGCTGGCATGGATCGGGTGACTGGCGACCACATGGGCATGCTGGCCACTGTGATGAACGCCCTGGCCATGCGCGACGCCCTGGAGCGTGCCAACATCACCGCTATCGTCATGTCGGCTATTTCCATGGTCGGCGTAACGGATCACTATGATCGTCGCAAAGCCATGCGCCACCTGGATGCCAAGGAAGTAGTGATTTTTGCTGCCGGTACCGGTAACCCGTTCTTCACCACCGACTCGGCAGCCTGCCTGCGCGGTATCGAGATCAACGCGGACGTGGTGCTCAAGGCCACCAAGGTTGACGGTGTTTACACTGCAGACCCATTCAAAGACCCGCATGCCGAGAAGTTCGATCATCTGACTTATGATGAAGTACTGGATCGCAAGCTGGGCGTGATGGACCTGACGGCTATTTGCTTGTGCCGCGATCACAAGATGCCGCTGCGCGTATTTAACATGAACAAGCCCGGCGCCCTGCTGAACATCGTACACGGCGGCGCGGAAGGGACTCTGATCGAGGAAATCGAACAATGATCAACGAAATCAAAAAAGACGCTCAAGAGCGCATGCAGAAATCCCTGGACTCTCTGAACCATGCATTTGGCCAGATTCGTACCGGCAAGGCCCACCCAAGCATTCTGGGCAGTGTGATGGTGCCGTACTACGGCGCTGATACCTCCATCACCCAAGTGGCCAACATCACTGTAAAAGACTCCCGCACCCTGCAGGTCGTGGCTTTTGAGCGCAACATGCTCGGTGCCGTCGACAAGGCCATCCAGAGCGCCGGTTTGAACCTCAATCCGACCAACCTGGGCGAATTGCTGCTGATCTCCATGCCTGCCCTGACTGAAGAGACCCGCAAGGGCTTCACCAAGCAGGCCCGCAGCGCGGCTGAAGATGCGCGTGTTGCCGTGCGCAACATCCGTCGTGATGCCCTGGGTGACCTGAAAAAGCTGGTCAAGGACAAGGAAATCAGCGAAGACGAAGAGCGTCGTGCCGTTGCTGATATCGATAAGCTGACTAAAGACGCCGAGGCCCAGATCACCAAGGCCACGGAAGACAAAGAAAAGGACCTGATGGCCGTATAAGGGGTCAGGACGCCTTCATGGAAAAGACCAAGCAGACTGTACCCTCTGTGGTGCCGCGCCATGTCGCGATCATCATGGACGGGAATAATCGCTGGGCGAAAAAACGCTTTATGCCGGGTGTTGCCGGGCATAAAGCGGGTGTCGACGCAGTGCGTGCGGTGATTGAGGTGTGCGCCGAGGCCAAGGTCGAAGTGCTGACCCTGTTCGCGTTCTCCAGTGAAAACTGGCAACGTCCGGCCGAGGAGGTCAGTGCCTTGATGGACCTGTTCTTCAAGGCTCTGCGTCGTGAGGCCAAGCGCCTGAACGAGAACAACATCAGCCTGCGCATCATCGGTGACCGCTCGCGGTTCCATCCCGAGCTGCAAGCGGCCATGCGTGAAGCCGAGGCGATCACTGCCGGCAGTAACCGTTTTGTGCTGCAAATTGCAGCCAACTACGGCGGCCAGTGGGATATCGCCCAGGCAGCGCAACGCCTCGCCCGGGAAGTGCAGGCCGGTCATCTGCGACCGGAAGACATCACGCCCGAACTGTTGCAAACCTGTCTGGTGACCGGCGACCTGCCGTTGCCCGACCTGTGCATTCGTACCGGTGGCGACCACCGCATCAGCAACTTCCTGTTGTGGCAGTTGGCCTATACCGAATTGTACTTCTCCGACCTGTTCTGGCCGGACTTCAAACACGATGCCATGCGCAACGCGCTGGCCGATTTCGCTTCCCGTCAGCGTCGCTTCGGTAAAACGAGCGAGCAGATCGAAGCTGGAGCCCGGGTTTAATGCTTAAACAACGAATCATCACGGCACTGATCCTGCTGCCTATCGCCCTGTGCGGCTTCTTCCTGCTTGAGGGCGCAAATTTTGCGCTGTTCATCGGCCTGGTGGTGACACTGGGTGCGTGGGAATGGGCGCGCCTGGCCGGTTTTGCTGCGCAGTTGCCTCGTGTGGTGTATGCGGCTGCCGTGGCGCTGTTGATGTTCCTGATGTACATCCTTCCGGACGTGGCACCTTGGGTGCTGGGTGCGGCGGTGTTGTGGTGGGCGTTGGCGACCTATCTGGTGCTGACGTTTCCGGGTACCAGCAGCCATTGGTCCAGTGTCGCCTGCAAGCTGGTGATCGGTCTGTTGATTCTGTTGCCTGCCTGGCAAGGCCTGGTCTACATCAAGCACATGCAGTTGGGTAACTGGCTGATCATGGCGGTGATGGTGCTGGTGTGGGGCGCCGATATCGGTGCCTATTTCTCCGGTCGTGCTTTCGGCAAGCGCAAGCTGGCGCCGGCTGTCAGCCCGGGTAAAAGCTGGGAAGGCGTGTATGGCGGCCTGGCGTTGACCCTGGCGATTACCCTTGTAGTGGGTGTGGTGCGAGGCTGGACCGTCAAGGAAATGCTTCTGTCCCTGGTGGGGGCGGCCGTGGTCGTGTTCATCTCGGTGGTCGGTGACCTGACTGAAAGCATGTTCAAGCGCCAGGCCGGGATCAAGGACAGCAGCAACCTGCTGCCGGGTCACGGTGGCGTGCTGGACCGCATCGACAGCCTGACGGCCGCGATCCCGATCTTTGCCGTACTGCTGTGGATGGCCGCTTCGTGAGCCGCCTGCAACAGGTCACCGTGTTGGGTGCTACCGGCTCGGTGGGGTTGAGCACACTGGATGTCATTGCCCGTCATCCCGAGCGTTATCAAGTGTTCGCATTGACCGGTTTCAGCCGTCTGAGCGAATTGCTGGCATTGTGCGTGCGCCACTCGCCGCAATACGCCGTCGTGCCGCAAGCGCTTGCCGCGCGTGGTTTGCAGGACGATCTGCGCGCCGCGGGCCTGGCGACTCAAGTGCTGGTGGGGGAGGAGGGGTTGTGCCAGGTTTCGGCAGACCCTGCTGTCGACACCGTCGTTGCGGCGATTGTCGGTGCGGCCGGTTTGCGTCCGACCCTGGCCGCCGTTGATGCCGGCAAGAAAATTCTGCTGGCCAACAAAGAAGCCCTGGTGATGTCCGGCGCGCTCTTTATGCAGGCGGTGCGCAAGAGCGGGGCCGTGCTGCTGCCGCTGGACAGCGAACACAACGCGATTTTCCAGTGCATGCCCGGTGATTTCGCCCGTGGGTTGAGTCAGGTCGGCGTGCGTCGGATTCTTCTGACAGCCTCCGGCGGTCCATTCCGGCAGACGCCGCTGGCCGATCTGGAGCATGTTTCCCCTGATCAGGCCTGTGCTCACCCGAACTGGTCCATGGGTCGCAAGATCTCGGTAGATTCGGCGAGCATGATGAACAAGGGCCTGGAGCTGATTGAGGCGTGCTGGTTGTTTGACGCCCGGCCGGATCAGGTCGAGGTGGTGATCCACCCGCAAAGTGTGATTCATTCCCTGGTTGATTACGTGGATGGCTCGGTGTTGGCTCAGTTGGGCAATCCGGACATGCGCACGCCGATCGCCAACGCCCTGGCCTGGCCGGAGCGGATTGATTCAGGGGTTGCGCCGTTGGACCTGTTTGCCATTGCCCGTCTGGATTTCGAGGCGCCTGACGAGCAGCGCTTCCCTTGCCTGCGTCTTGCGCGGCAAGCTGCCGAGGCGGGCAACAGTGCGCCGGCGATGCTGAATGCGGCCAACGAAGTTGCGGTGGCGGCGTTTCTTGACCGGCGCATCCGCTTTCCGCAGATCGCGGGTATCATTGAGGACGTTTTGAACCTTGAACCCGTAGTCGCCGTGAATGATCTGGGCGCCGTGTTTGAGGCGGATGCAAAGGCTCGGGCCTTGACCGAGCAATGGTTGAACCGCAATACGCGTTAGCCTTTGGGTGTGTTTGAGCCTTCAGGCACTGGATTGAAAGGCGGAGAAATTAGATGAGTGCGCTCTACATGATTGTCGGCACCCTGGTTGCTCTGGGTGTGCTGGTCACCTTCCACGAGTTCGGCCATTTCTGGGTCGCGCGTCGTTGCGGCGTCAAGGTACTGCGCTTCTCCGTAGGGTTCGGCATGCCGTTACTGCGCTGGCACGACCGTCGCGGAACCGAGTTTGTGATTGCGGCCATTCCGTTGGGTGGCTACGTCAAGATGCTCGATGAGCGTGAAGGCGAAGTGCCGGCCGACCAGTTGGACCAATCCTTCAACCGCAAGACCGTTCGTCAGCGTATCGCCATCGTTGCGGCAGGGCCGATCGCCAACTTCCTGCTGGCCATTGTGTTCTTCTGGGTACTGGCCATGCTGGGCAGTCAGCAGGTGCGTCCGGTCATTGGTGCGGTCGAAGCGGATAGCATGGCAGCCAAGGCTGGCCTGGCTGCCGGGCAGGAAATTGTTGCAGTTGATGGCGAGCCGACCGTCGGTTGGGGCGCGGTCAATTTGCAGTTGGTGCGGCGTATGGGTGAAAGCGGCGTCGTGAAGCTGGTGGTGCGTGAGCCGGATTCCACCACTGAAACCCCGCGCGAGCTGACCCTGAGCCACTGGCTGCAGGGTTCCGAGGAGCCTGATCCGATCAAGTCCCTGGGCATTCACCCGTGGCGTCCGGCCTTGCCGCCGGTACTGGCAGAGCTCGATCCGAAGGGGCCGGCCCAGGCCGCAGGTCTGAAAACCGGCGACCGCCTGTTGGCCCTTGATGGCCAGGCGCTGAGTGACTGGCAGCAAGTGGTCGACCTGGTGCGTGTACGCCCTGATACCAAAATTGTGCTGAAAGTTGAGCGCGATGGTGCTCAAATCGACGTCCCTGTGACCCTGGCGGTTCGCGGGGAAGCCAAGGCGGCCGGGGGTTACCTGGGTGCGGGCGTCAAAGGTGTCGAGTGGCCACCCTCGATGGTGCGAGAGGTGAGTTTCGGGCCGTTGGCGGCAATTGGCGAGGGTGCGAGACGCACCTGGACCATGAGTGTGCTGACCCTCGATTCACTCAAGAAAATGTTGTTCGGCGAGCTCTCGGTAAAAAACTTGAGTGGACCGATAACCATTGCTAAAGTGGCGGGCGCTTCTGCCCAGTCGGGCGTTGTAGATTTCCTGAATTTCCTGGCTTATCTGAGTATTAGCCTTGGGGTTCTGAATTTGTTGCCCATTCCAGTATTGGATGGGGGGCATCTGTTGTTTTATCTGGTCGAGTGGGCGCGTGGTCGCCCCTTGTCGGATCGGGTGCAGGGTTGGGGGATACAGATCGGTATCAGTTTGGTGGTCGGGGTGATGTTGTTAGCCCTGGTCAACGATCTGGGACGACTGTAACGCTTCGCTGAATTGCGAATCTGCCGCATTTTGCGGCAGTTTGTTTATTGCCAGTTGGAATAAGAAAGGACTTCATGAAACGTCTGCTGCTAACTGCGGTTCTCACCGTATTGATGATCGCCGAAGTTCACGCCGAGTCCTTCACCATCTCCGATATTCGCGTCAACGGCCTCCAGCGGGTTTCCGCGGGTAGCGTCTTTGGTGCCTTGCCGTTGAACGTCGGGGAACAGGCTGATGACCGTCGCCTGGTGGAATCCACTCGTGCGCTGTTCAAAACCGGGTTCTTTCAAGATATCCAACTGGGTCGCGAAGGCAACGTCCTTGTCATCACTGTCGTGGAGCGACCTTCTGTCGCCAGTATCGAGATCGAAGGCAACAAGGCGATCTCCACTGAAGACTTGATGAAAGGCCTCAAGCAATCGGGCCTTGCTGAAGGCGAGATCTTCCAGCGTGCCACCCTCGAAGGTGTGCGTAACGAACTGCAACGCCAGTACGTTGCCCAGGGCCGCTACTCGGCTACCGTCGAGACCGAAGTGGTTCCCCAGCCGCGCAACCGCGTCGGCCTGAAGGTCAATATCAACGAAGGCACCGTGGCGGCCATCCAGCACATCAACGTGGTGGGTAACACCAAGTTCTCCGATGATGACCTGACCGATCTGTTTGAACTCAAGACCACCAACTGGCTGTCGTTCTTCAAGAACGATGACAAGTACGCCCGCGAAAAACTGTCCGGTGACCTGGAGCGTCTGCGTTCCTACTACCTGGACCGTGGCTATATCAACATGGATATCGCTTCGACCCAGGTGTCCATCACCCCGGACAAGAAGCACGTCTATATCACTGTCAACGTGAACGAAGGCGAGAAGTACAAGGTTCGCGACGTCAAGCTCAGCGGCGACTTGAAAGTGCCTGAAGACCAGGTCAAGTCCCTGCTGCTGGTGCAGAAAGACCAGGTGTTCTCGCGCAAGCTGATGACCACCACGTCCGAACTGATCACCCGCCGCCTGGGTAACGAGGGCTACACCTTCGCCAACGTCAACGGCGTGCCGACCCCGCACGATGAAGACCACACGGTAGACATCACCTTCGTCGTAGACCCGGGCAAGCGTGCCTACGTCAACCGCATTAACTTCCGTGGCAACACCAAGTCGGCTGACGAAGTGCTGCGCCGTGAAATGCGCCAGATGGAAGGTGGCTGGGCGTCGACGTACCTGATCGACCAGTCCAAGGTCCGCCTTGAGCGTCTGGGCTTCTTTAAAGAAGTGAACGTCGAAACCCCGGCTGTACCGGGTGTGGATGACCAGGTTGACGTGAACTATGCCGTGGAAGAGCAAGCCTCCGGTTCGATTACCGCCAGTGTCGGTTTCGCCCAGAGTGCCGGTCTGATCCTCGGTGGTTCGATCACCCAGAACAACTTCCTCGGTACCGGTAACAAGGTTTCCATCGGTCTGACCCGAAGCGAATACCAGAGCCGGTATAACTTCGGTTATGTCGACCCCTACTGGACTGCTGACGGTGTGAGCCTGGGCTACAACGCCTTCTACCGTACAACCGATTACAAAGACCTCGATGTTGACGTTGCAAGCTATGCCATCGACAGCCTGGGTGTTGGCGCCAACATTGGTTACCCGATCAGTGAGACCTCGCGTCTGACCTTCGGCCTGACCGCGCAACAGGACAAGATCAAGACCGGTGTGTACACCGTGGATGAGATCTTCAACTTCGTGCGTAAAGAAGGTGACCAGTTCCTGAACTTCAAGGCTTCGGCCGGCTGGTCGGAATCGACCCTTAACAAAGGTGTGCTGGCGACCCGTGGCCACTCCCAGAGCCTGACTCTGGAAGCCACCACGCCGGGCAGCGACCTGTCGTTCTTCAAGCTCGACTACCGTGGCCAGTTGTTCCAGCCATTGAGCGAAAACTACACCATGCGCCTGCACACCGAATTGGGTTATGGCGATGGTTACGGTTCGACGAGCGGCTTGCCGTTCTATGAAAACTACTATGCTGGTGGTTTCAACTCGGTACGTGGTTTCAAGGACAGCACGCTGGGTCCTCGTGGTACTCCGAGCCGTGGCGTGGGTGTGACCGGCAACCAGGGTACTGTGGCTGACTCGGACAACGACCCGCTGCCATTCGGTGGTAACGTGCTGATCCAGGGTGGTGCGGAGATTCTGTTCCCGCTGCCGTTCGTCAAGGATCAACGTTCCCTGCGTACTTCGGTCTTCTGGGATGTGGGTAACGTGTTCGACTCCAAGTGCGAGCAGGTCACCAACCCTAACGGTTCGAAGTCCAATACCCAGTGTAACGACGTGAGCTTCAGCAACCTGGCAAGCTCTGTAGGTGTAGGTGTGACCTGGGTGACGGCGCTGGGCCCATTGAGCTTTGCTCTGGCCATGCCGGTCAAGAAACCGGATAACGCTGAAACCCAGATTTTCCAATTCTCCCTCGGCCAGACGTTCTAAGCGTCTGACCCAAGATAACGACAACGGATTCTGTAGGAGTGCATCGTGCGTAAGTTGACTCAATTGGTTCTCCTGGCGACTGTCCTGGTAGCGACCCCGGCCTTTGCCGAAATGAAAATCGCTGTTCTGAACTATCAGATGGCGCTGCTGGAATCCGATGCGGCCAAGAAATACGCCGTGGATGCCGAGAAGAAGTTCGGTCCTCAACTGACCAAGCTCAAGACGCTGGAAAGCAGCGCCAAGGGTATCCAGGATCGTCTGGTAGCCGGTGGCGACAAGATGCAGCAAGGCGAGCGTGAGCGTCTGGAGCTTGAGTTCAAGCAAAAGGCCCGTGACTACCAGTTCCAGTCCAAGGAGCTGAACGAAGCCAAGGCTGTTGCCGACCGCGAAATGCTCAAGCAGCTCAAGCCGAAACTCGACAGCGCTGTAGAAGAAGTCATCAAGAAAGGCGCCTTTGACCTGGTGTTCGAACGCGGTGCAGTCATCGACGTTAAACCTCAGTACGACATCACCCGTCAGGTGATCGAGCGCATGAATCAGCTGAAGTAAGCCATGACCGCGACTATCAAGCTCGGCCAATTGGCCGAGTTCCTGGGAGCCACCTTGCGTGGTTCCCCGGAGAAGGAAATCACTGGGCTAGCCACCTTGCAGGAGGCTGGCCCAGCTCAGTTGAGCTTCCTGGCAAATCCCCAATACCGTAAATACCTGGGCGACAGCCGTGCAGCAGCCGTGTTGCTGAAGGCCGCTGATGCCGAAGGGTTTACCGGGGATTCGTTGGTGGTTGCCGACCCGTACCTGGCGTATGCCCGGGCGTCGCACCTGTTCGATCCAAAACCCAAGGCTGTTGCCGGGATCCATCCAACGGCAGTGATCGCCGATGACGCGCAGGTTGATCCTGCTGCAAGCATCGGTGCATTTGCGGTGATCGAAAGTGGCGCACGTATCGGCGCGGATGTAACGGTAGGTGCTCAGTGCTTTATCGGCGCACGCTGTGAAATTGGTGCCGGTGGCTGGCTGGCTCCGCGCGTGACCCTGTACCACGACGTGCGTATTGGCGAACGCGTGGTGATTCAGTCGGGCGCCGTGATCGGCGGCGAGGGCTTCGGCTTCGCCAACTCCAAAGGCGTATGGCACAAGATTGCCCAGGTGGGCGGTGTGCTGATCGGCGATGACGTTGAAATTGGCGTCAATACCGCTGTGGATCGAGGGGCGTTGGCCGATACCATCATTGGTAACGG
The DNA here is from genome assembly GCF_013386825.1 of Pseudomonas sp. IPO3778. Lineage (GTDB taxonomy): Bacteria > Pseudomonadota > Gammaproteobacteria > Pseudomonadales > Pseudomonadaceae > Aquipseudomonas. Next base: position 31,336 of record NZ_JACARC010000077.1, on the reverse strand, counting down.
TGTGAAACTGGATAACCAGATTCAGATCGCCCACAACGTGCAGATTGGCGATCACACTGCCATGGCCGCGTGTGTGGGGATTTCCGGCAGCACCAAGATTGGCAAGCATTGCATGCTCGCTGGCGGTGTTGGCCTGGTAGGCCATATCGAAGTGTGCGACAACGTATTCATCACCGGTATGACCATGGTGACCCATTCGATTACCGAGCCTGGGTCCTATTCTTCCGGTACGGCCATGCAGCCTGCGGCCGAATGGCGCAAGAGTGCGGCCCGTCTGAGGCAGCTCGACGATATCGCTCGGCGCCTGAAACATCTGGAAAAGCGTGTTGGGGACGTGACCCCTGGCGGTAATGCTTCATCAGATGGCTGATACCATTTCCATATCAAGTGTGCACAGCCGCTAGACTGCCTCCTTGATTTGCTAGAGGGGCGTGCCTTAGTCCGCACGCTCCCAATCTTTATTACAGGCTTCCCCCCGAAATGATGGACATCAACGAGATTCGCGAATACCTGCCTCACCGTTATCCGTTCCTGCTGGTGGACCGGGTCACGGACCTCAATGTTGAGGAAAAGCGCATTCGTGCCTACAAGAATGTCAGCATCAACGAACCGTTCTTCAATGGTCACTTCCCTGCGCACCCAATCATGCCAGGCGTATTGATCATCGAAGCGATGGCCCAGGCTGCCGGTATCCTTGGTTTCAAAATGCTCGACCTGAAGCCTGCCGATGGCACGCTCTACTATTTCGTGGGCTCCGACAAACTGCGCTTCCGCAACCCGGTCACTCCGGGCGATCAGTTGATCCTGGAAGCCAAGTTCATCAGCTGCAAGCGCCAGATCTGGAAGTTCGAATGCCAGGCCTCGGTCGACGGCAAGCCGGTCTGCTCGGCTGAAATCATCTGTGCGGAACGCAAACTATGAGTTTGATTGACCCTCGCGCAATCATCGATCCGACGGCCGTACTGGCCGCCGACGTTGAGGTCGGCCCATGGTCGATCGTCGGCGCAGGTGTGGAAATCGGCGAGGGGACAGTCATCGGGCCGCACGTGATCCTCAAAGGCCCGACGCGGATTGGTAAACACAACCGCATCTATCAGTTTTCATCGATAGGCGAAGACACCCCGGACATGAAGTACAAGGGTGAAGAAACACGCCTGGTAATCGGTGATCACAACATCATCCGTGAAGGTGTGACCATTCACCGCGGTACCGTTCAGGACCGCGCCGAGACCACCCTGGGTGATCACAACCTGGTGATGGCCTATGCGCACATCGGCCACGACAGCGTGATCGGCAACCACTGTATCCTGGTCAACAACACCGCGTTGGCCGGCCACGTGCACGTTGACGATTGGGCAATCCTGTCCGGCTTTACCCTGGTTCATCAGTACTGCCATATCGGTGCCCACAGTTTTTCCGGCATGGGTACCGCCATCGGCAAGGACGTTCCTGCATTCGTCACCGTATTCGGCAACCCGGCCGAAGCCCGTAGCATGAACTTCGAAGGCATGCGCCGTCGTGGTTTCAGCGAAGACGCGATCCACGCTCTGCGTCGTGCCTATAAGGTGGTTTATCGCCAGGGGTTGACGGTCGACCAGGCGTTGACTGAGCTGAAGGAACCCGCTGCATTGTTTCCCGAAGTTGCCATATTCCGTGACTCGATCCAGTCGTCGACTCGCGGCATCACCCGCTGATCATGGCCAAGCTGCGTATAGCGTTGGTGGCCGGAGAAGCTTCCGGCGATATTCTCGGTGCAGGCCTGATGCGGGCCCTCAAGGCCCAGCATCCGGCGGTTGAATTCATCGGTGTCGGCGGCCCGCTGATGCAGGCTGAAGGCTTGACGTCCTACTTTCCCATGGAACGCCTGTCGGTGATGGGGCTGGTGGAGGTGCTGGGCCGTTTGCGCGAGCTGCTGGCCCGCCGCAAAAAGCTGATCCAGACCCTGATCGAAGAAAAGCCCGACGTCTTCATCGGAATCGACGCCCCGGACTTCACCCTCAATATTGAACTCAAGTTGCGTCAGGCCGGGATCAAGACCGTGCATTACGTCAGCCCGTCCGTGTGGGCGTGGCGGCAAAAGCGCGTGCTGAAGATCCGCGAAGGCTGCGACCTGATGTTGACCTTGCTGCCGTTCGAGGCCCGGTTCTATGAAGAGAAGGGCGTACCGGTGCGGTTTGTTGGCCATACCCTTGCCGACGCCATCCCACTCCAGGCGGACCGTGCGGCGGCTCGCGCCGAACTGGGCTTGCCTGAGGGGCCATTGGTCGCCTTGATGCCGGGCAGTCGGGGCGGTGAAGTGGGTCGTCTTGGTGCGTTGTTTTTTGATGCCGCCGAACGCTTGCTAGCCCTGAAACCCGGTGTGCGCTTCGTATTGCCGTGCGCCAGCCCTCAGCGCCGTGCGCAAATTGATGAATTGCTGATAGGGCGCGACTTGCCATTGACCCTGCTCGACGGCGGCTCGCACCTGGCCCTGGCCGCGTGCGACGCGGTGCTGATCGCCTCCGGCACCGCGACCCTCGAAGCCTTGCTCTACAAGCGCCCGATGGTCGTGGCTTATCGTCTGGCGCCGCTCACCTACTGGATTCTCAAGCGGATGGTCAAAAGCCCCTACATCTCCCTGCCCAATTTGCTGGCCCAGCGTCTGCTGGTGCCCGAGCTGTTGCAGGACGATGCGACGCCTGAAGCCTTGGCGCAAACCCTGCTGCCGCTGATCGACGGTGGCGAAGAGCAGACCCGTGGTTTTGACGAAATTCACCGCACCTTGCGCCGTGATGCGTCGAACCAGGCGGCGGATGCGGTGCTGACCTTGATCGGCCAAAAACAGGAAGCCCTATGAAGACGCAAATGGGCCTGGATTTCAGCCTGGTCGCTGATGCCCTTGATCTGGTAGCCGGTGTTGACGAAGTGGGCCGTGGCCCGCTGTGTGGCGCGGTCGTTACCGCCGCTGTAATTCTCGACCCGAACCGCCCCATCCTCGGCCTCAACGATTCGAAGAAACTCACCGAAGCCCGTCGCGAAAAACTCTTCGATGAGATCTGTGAGAAGGCCCTGAGCTGGCACATCGCCCGGGCTGAAGTCGAGGAAATCGACAAACTGAACATCCTGCACGCCACCATGCTGGCCATGCAGCGCGCCATCGAAGGCCTGCACATCACGCCAAAAATGGCGATGATCGACGGCAACCGCTGCCCCAAGCTGACGATGCCGGCGGAAGCGGTGGTCAAGGGCGACAGCAAGGTGCCGGCAATTGCCGCTGCATCGATCCTGGCCAAGGTCAGCCGTGACCGTGAAATGGCGGCTTTCGAATTGATTTACCCTGGCTACGGCATCGGCGGCCACAAAGGCTATCCGACGCCCGTTCATCTGGAAGCTCTGGCTCGCCTGGGCCCGACCCCGATCCACCGCCGCTCGTTCGCCCCGGTTCGCCAGGCCTACGAGGCTCGTGAAAGCCTGATCGAGATTTAGCAGCAAGGCTGATGTTTTTGCCAAGGCCCGGTACAATCCGGCCTTTAAAGCGTAGCGAGCGCAGGTAAGGTAAGGCAAGGCGAGCAGCAGCGAGAAAGCGCAGTTGGCTTTAGCCAATGAGCATTTCGAGTTGCTGTTCAAAGCAGTCTTACCAAGCGCAGTAGCTTTAAATGCCGGATTTCCGGGCCTTGTTGTTTTCACGTTTTAGACAGGATCACTATGCCGGCTTCATTCGTTCACCTGCGCCTGCACACTGAATACTCCCTGGTCGACGGCCTGGTACGGATCAAACCGCTGGTCAAAACCCTCGTGGGCATGAACATGCCTGCCGTGGCGGTGACCGACCAGAACAACATGTGTTCCCTGGTCAAGTTCTACAAGGCCGCCATGGGCGCCGGCATCAAGCCGATCTGCGGCGCCGACCTGTGGCTGTCCAACAAAGACCCGGATAACCCCCTGAGCCGCATCAGCCTGTTGGCGATGAACGGCGTGGGTTATCGCAACCTCACCGAACTGATTTCCCGTGGCTTTATCGACGGTCAGCGCAATGGCTCAATCATCATCGAGCGTGAGTGGGTAGCCGAGGCCAGCGACGGGCTGATCATGCTCTCGGCGGCCAAAGAGGGTGAAATCGGTATCGCGCTGTTGGGTGGCAATCCCCACGAGGCAGAAATTCTCGCCCGTGAATGGATGGACGTGTTCCCCAACCGTTTCTACCTGGAAATCCAGCGCACCAACCGCCCCAACGATGAAGAGCAGTTGCACGCCGCCGTGGCCCTGGCTGAAAAGCTCGGCGCGCCGCTGGTGGCGACCAATGATGTGCGCTTTATCAAGAAGGAAGACTTCGAGGCCCACGAAACCCGCGTGTGCATCGGTGAAGGCCGGGCGCTGGACGATCCGCGCCGCTCGAAAAACTACAGCGAAGAGCAGTACCTCAAAAGCGCCGATGAAATGGCCGAGTTGTTCAGCGACCTGCCCGAGGCCCTGGAAAACTCCGTCGAGATCGCCAAGCGCTGCAACATTGAAGTGAAGCTGGGCAAGCACTTCCTGCCCAACTTCCCGATTCCCGATGGCATGACCATCGATGAGTATTTCCGCAAGGTCTCGTTCGACGGCCTGGAAGAGCGTTTGAGCGTCCTGCTGCCCAAGGACACCACTGAAGATTACGACGCCAAGCGCCAGGTCTACGTCGACCGGCTGAATTTCGAGCTGGATATCATTATCCAGATGGGGTTCCCCGGTTACTTCCTGATCGTAATGGACTTTATCCAGTGGGCCAAAAGCAACGGCGTGCCGGTGGGCCCGGGCCGTGGATCGGGTGCCGGGTCGCTGGTGGCCTATGTGCAGAAGATCACCGACCTCGACCCGCTGGAATATGACCTGCTGTTCGAGCGGTTCCTTAACCCGGAACGGGTATCGATGCCCGACTTCGACGTCGACTTCTGCATGGACGGTCGCGACCGGGTCATTGAATACGTGGCCGAAAAATACGGCCGCAACGCCGTAAGCCAGATCATCACTTTCGGTTCCATGGCGGCGAAAGCGGTCATCCGCGACGTGGCCCGGGTGCAGGGCAAGTCCTACGGCCTGGCTGACCGCCTATCGAAGATGATTCCGTTCGAAGTCGGCATGACCCTGGAAAAAGCCTACGAGCAGGAAGAAATCCTGCGGGACTTCATCAAGGTCGATGAAGAAGCGGCCGAAATCTGGGACATGGCGCGCAAGCTCGAAGGCGTGGTGCGTAACGTCGGTAAACACGCCGGTGGTGTGGTTATCGCGCCCACCAAGCTGACCGACTTTTCGCCGATCTATTGCGACGAAGAAGGCGACGGCCTGGTAACCCAGTTCGACAAGGATGACGTGGAGGCGGCCGGCCTGGTGAAGTTCGACTTCCTCGGCCTGCGTACCCTGACGATCATCGACTGGGCGCTGAAGACCATCAACCGCGAGCGCGCGAAGATCGACGAGCCGCCGCTGGACATCGCCTTTATCCCGCTGGACGACAAACCGACGTACCAGTTGCTGCAAAAAGCCGAAACCACGGCCGTGTTCCAGCTTGAATCCCGCGGCATGAAAGAGCTGATCAAAAAGCTCAAGCCCGACTGCCTGGAAGACTTGATCGCACTGGTAGCCCTGTTCCGTCCGGGCCCGCTGCAATCGGGCATGGTGGATGACTTCATCAACCGTAAGCACGGGCGTGCCGAACTGGCTTACCCGCACTCCGATTACCAGTACGAAGGCCTCAAGCCAGTACTGGCACCGACCTACGGCATCATCCTGTACCAAGAACAGGTGATGCAGATTGCCCAGGTCATGGCCGGTTACACCCTCGGTGGCGCGGACATGCTGCGTCGGGCCATGGGTAAGAAAAAACCCGAGGAAATGGCCAAGCAGCGCGGCGGTTTCATTGAAGGTTGCGCCACCAACAACATTGACGCGGACCTGGCCGGTAACATCTTTGACCTGGTGGAGAAGTTCGCCGGTTACGGCTTCAACAAATCCCACTCCGCCGCCTACGGCCTGGTGTCGTACCAGACTGCCTGGCTGAAGGCCCACTACCCGGCACCGTTCATGGCCGCGGTTCTGTCTGCGGATATGCACAACACCGACAAGGTCGTGACCTTGATCGAAGAAGTGCGGACCATGAAGCTGCGCCTCGACGCGCCGGACGTGAACACTTCCGAGTTCAAGTTCACGGTGAACGATGAAGGCCGCATCATTTATGGCCTCGGCGCGATCAAGGGGGTGGGCGAAGGCCCGGTGGAGGCGATTACCGAAGCGCGCCAGGACGGGCCGTTCAAGGACCTGTTCGACTTCTGTGCCCGGGTCGACCTCAAGCGCATCAACAAACGTACCCTTGATGGCTTGATCCGCAGCGGCGCCCTGGATCGTCTGGGCCCGTACTTCCATGATGAGCCGAAGGCTTACCAGGCCAACATCGACCGTAACCGCGCGGTGCTGCTGACTGCCATGGAAGAGGCGATCAAGGCCGCCGAGCAGACCGCCCGTACCCATGACAGCGGCCACGCCGACCTGTTTGGCGGATTGTTCGTCGAAGCAGACGCCGACGTCTACGCCAACCACCGCAAGGCCAAGGACCTGACCCTCAAGGAACGCCTCAAGGGTGAGAAAGACACCCTGGGCCTGTACCTCACCGGTCACCCGATTGACGAATACGAAGGCGAAATCCGGCGTTTTGCCCGTCAGCGCATCATCGACCTGAAACCGGCACGGGACACCCAGACCGTTGCGGGCATGATCATCGCCCTGCGGGTGATGAAGAACAAAAAGGGCGACAAGATGGGGTTCATCACCCTCGACGACCGCTCGGGCCGGATCGAAGCCTCGCTGTTTGCCGATGCGTTCCATTCTGCCCAGTCGCTGTTGCAGACCGATGCCATGGTAGTGGTGGAAGGCGAGGTCAGCAACGACGACTTCTCCGGCGGCCTGCGCCTGCGGATCAAACGCGTGATGAGCATGGAAGATGCCCGCACCAACCTGGCCGAAAGCCTGCGCCTGAAAGTGCGCACCGAGGCGCTCAAAGGCGATCAGCTACGCTGGTTGGGTGACCTGCTCAAGCGTCACCGCGGCGCATGCCCGGTGACCATGGAGTACACCGGCAACGATGCCAAGGCCATGCTGCAGTTCGGCGAGACCTGGAGAATCGACCCGGCGGATGGCTTGATTCAAGCATTGCGTGACCAGTTCGGGCGTGACAACGTCTTCCTCCAATACCGTTGACGGTCTGGCAGTACAAAGAACGCCTGATCTCGACCGAACATTTAATCTCGACCTAACCGCGCCTCTCCCTTAAGGTAGGGCGCGAATAGACAACCGGCTGGCCAGGCACTCCTTGGCCGTCGACCCAAGACGGACGCTTATGAACCCGAATTTTCTTGATTTCGAACAGCCGATCGCTGACCTGCAAGCCAAGATCGAAGAGCTGCGCCTGGTCGGCAATGACAATTCGCTGAATATCGGCGATGAAATCTCTCGCCTGCAAGACAAGAGCAGCACGCTCACCGAAGACATCTTCGGCAAGCTGACCAGCTGGCAGATCGCGCGCCTGGCCCGCCACCCGCGCCGTCCGTACACCCTGGACTACATCGAACACATCTTCACCGAGTTCGATGAGCTGCACGGCGACCGTCACTTCTCCGACGACGCGGCCATCGTGGGCGGTATCGCCCGCCTGGACGACCAGCCAGTGATGGTGATCGGTCACCAGAAAGGCCGTGAAGTGCGCGAGAAGGTTCGCCGCAACTTCGGCATGCCGCGTCCGGAAGGCTACCGCAAGGCGTGCCGCCTGATGGAAATGGCCGAGCGCTTCAAGATGCCGATCCTGACCTTTATCGACACACCGGGCGCCTACCCAGGCATCGACGCTGAAGAGCGTAACCAGAGCGAAGCGATTGCCTGGAACCTGCGGGTGATGGCGCGCCTGAAGACGCCGATCATCGCTACCGTGATTGGTGAAGGCGGTTCCGGCGGGGCATTGGCCATTGGCGTCTGCGACCAACTGAACATGCTTCAATATTCGACCTACGCGGTGATCTCGCCGGAAGGTTGCGCCTCGATCCTGTGGAAAACCGCCGAGAAAGCGCCGGACGCTGCCGAAGCCATGGGCATCACCGCGGATCGCCTGAAAGGCCTGGGTATCGTGGATAAAGTGATCGCCGAGCCATTGGGCGGCGCTCACCGTGACCCGGCTGGCGCGGCCGCGAGCATTCGTGCCGAACTCAGCTCGCAACTGGCGATGCTCAAGAAGTTCGACAACGAGGCGCTGCTGGCGCGTCGTTACGAGCGACTGATGAGCTACGGCCTCTAAGCTGACGCCTTACTCAATGTGGGAGCGGGCTTGTGTGGGAGCTGGCTTGCCTGCGATAGCATCAACTCGGTGCAATAGATAACCGAGTTGTTTGCATCGCGGGCAAGCCCGGCTCCCACACAAGCCCGCTCCCACATTTGCTTTGTGTATGCTGGGTTATCGCATTCCAGATTGATGGCATCCTTTGCTATGAAGCCCACCCTGACCGCCAAGCTCCTGCAAACCCTCGCGCCCTGGCGCAACGCTCCGGCCTGGCATGTCGCCTTTTCCGGCGGTCTCGACTCCACGGTCCTGCTGCACCTTCTGGCCACGCTGGCCAAATCTGACAAACTCCCGCCCCTCCGTGCGCTCCATGTCCACCATGGGTTGCAAGCGGCGGCTGATGCGTGGCCGGCGCATTGCCAGGCTGTGTGCGACGCCCTGAGCGTGCCCCTGCAAGTGATCCGTGTGCAGGTGCAACCAGGCGCAAGCCTGGAGCGCGCGGCCCGTGAGGCGCGGTATCAGGCGTTTGCCGAGGTCACCGGGGCAGGGGAGTTGCTGATTACGGGCCAGCACCGTGACGATCAGGCTGAAACCCTACTGTTTCGGCTGTTGCGTGGGGCTGGTGTGCGCGGGCTGGGGGCAATGCCTGCGCAACGTCCTTTGGCAGATGGCTATCTGGTGCGACCCTTGCTGGATGTGTCCCGAGCCGAGCTGGAAACCTACGCCCGCGAACAGCCATTAACCTGGATCGAAGACCCGTCCAACGCTGACCCGCGTTTCTCCCGCAATTACCTGCGCCACCACGTTTTCCCGCTGCTGGCCCAGCGCTGGCCCCAAGCCGTCACCACCATGGCCCGCAGTGCCGAACATTTGCACGAAGCCCAAGGCCTGCTCGACGAACTGGCGCAAATGGACCTGCTGGCTGCCAGCCAGGCCCCGGCGGTTGCCTGGCTGCCTTTACCGTCGCTGGCCCTTGAGCCACTGGCTACGCTGTCCGAGGCTCGCCAGCGCAACGCGCTAAGGCATTGGCTCGCACCGCTGACACGCTTGCCCGACAGCGAGCACTGGGTCGGCTGGTCCACCCTGCGCGACGCCAAGGAAGACGCACAGCCTCTGTGGCGCCTGGCCGACGGTCAATTGCACCGCTGCGCCGGGCACCTCTGGTGGTTACCCGCCAGTTGGTCGGAATTTTCTGATGCGCCGGTCAGCTGGTCACACCCGCAAAACCCACTACAGTTACCCGGTAACGGCCACCTGCAGTTCAGCGGCAACGGCCCTGATGGTCCACTGAGCATCCGTTATCGCCAAGGCGGCGAAATCATGGAATTGCCAGGCCGGGGCCGGCGTGACCTGAAGCGGTTGCTTAACGAAAGTGCAGTGCCAGGCTTCATCCGTGGCAGATTGCCGCTGCTGTATCAGGGCCAACAATTGCTGGCTGTGGCCAACCTGCCGGGGCTTGCGGCAGTTGGCCATGCACCCTGGCAATTACATTGGATGCCACCAACCTGCGATCAAGGTTTGAGCTGATAGAGCCTTTCCGGTAGACTACGCTCCCTTCTTGATACAACTTCTGTGGATTCGCCTGAATCGCAGCAGTTGCCGATTACCAAGCAGTCTTTGCTGGGCGATTCCAAAAAATGTGTAGCGATCAACGTACCGGTGTTTCATTGCTGGTCTGTCACAACGCGGCGGTTTTTTTGAAAGGTGCACTGTGATTAATGCAGGTGATCGGGGGCTTCGGCCTTCCTTCGCTTTCCCCGGCGGCTCGGACCGCTTTAACGCAGACTTCTAGGGTTTTTCATGACGCGCTACATATTCGTCACGGGCGGTGTTGTTTCTTCATTGGGGAAAGGCATTGCCTCCGCTTCATTGGCGGCCATCCTGGAGGCGCGGGGACTTAAGGTCACCATGCTCAAGCTGGACCCGTACATCAACGTTGACCCGGGCACCATGAGCCCGTTCCAGCACGGTGAAGTGTTCGTCACCCACGACGGCGCCGAGACCGACCTGGACCTGGGCCACTACGAGCGGTTCATCCGCACGACCATGACCCAGAACAACAACTTCACCACCGGCCGTGTCTACGAGCACGTGCTGCGCAAGGAGCGCCGTGGTGACTACCTGGGTGCAACCATCCAGGTGATCCCGCACATCACTGACGAAATCAAGCGCCGCATCATCAAGGGTGCAGGCGATGCCGACGTGGCGATGGTCGAGATCGGTGGCACCGTCGGTGACATCGAGTCCCAGCCGTTCCTCGAAGCTATCCGCCAGCTGCGTTTCGAAGTCGGCGCCAAGCGCGCGATGCTGATGCACCTGACACTGGTGCCGTACATCGCCACCGCCGGCGAAACCAAAACCAAGCCTACCCAGCACTCGGTCAAGGAACTGCGTTCCATCGGCCTGCAGCCGGACGTGCTGGTCTGCCGCTCCGACCACGCGATCGACATCGCGTCACGTCGCAAGATCGCCCAGTTCACCAACGTTGAAGAACGTGCGGTAATCGCTCTGGAAGACGCCGACACCATCTACAAGATCCCGGGCATCCTGCATTCCCAGGGCCTGGATGATTTTGTCGTCGAACGTTTCGGCCTGCAGTGTGGCGGCGCCGATCTGTCCGAGTGGGAAGCCGTGGTCGACGCCAAGCTCAACCCTGAGCATGAAGTCACCATCGCCATGGTCGGCAAGTACATGGAGTTGCTGGACGCCTACAAGTCGCTGATCGAAGCGATGAGCCACGCGGGCATCAGCAACCGTACCAAGGTCAACCTGCGCTACATCGACTCCGAAGACATCGAGAACCAGGGCACTGCGCTGCTGGAAGGCGTTGACGCCATTCTGGTTCCGGGCGGCTTCGGTCTGCGTGGCGTGGAAGGCAAGATCACTGCCGTCCAGTACGCCCGTGAAAACAAAGTGCCGTACCTGGGCATCTGCCTGGGCATGCAAGTGGCGGTCATCGAGTTCGCCCGTAACGTGATGGGCTGGAAAGACGCCAACTCCACCGAGTTCGATCGCACCAGCGGCCACCCGGTCGTGGGCCTGATCACCGAGTGGGAAGATGCCACCGGCGCCGTTGAAACCCGTACCGAAACCTCCGACCTGGGCGGCACCATGCGCCTCGGCGCGCAGGATTGCCTGCTGGAGCCGGGTTCGCTGGTTCACGATTGCTACGGCAAGGACGTGATCGTCGAGCGTCACCGTCACCGCTACGAAGTGAACAACAACCTGCTGCCGAAAATCATGGAAGCCGGCCTGAAAATCTCCGGTCGTTCCGGTGACGGCGCCCTGGTTGAAGTGGTTGAAGCGCCGGATCATCCATGGTTCGTGGCGTGCCAGTTCCACCCGGAGTTCACGTCGACCCCGCGCGACGGTCACCCGTTGTTCAGCGGCTTCGTTAAAGCAGCACTGACGCAACATCAGAAGAAGGCGTAAACCTGATGGCCCAGAAGATCATTCGCGTAGGCGACATCGAGATTGCCAACGACAAGCCCATGGTGCTGTTCGGCGGCATGAACGTGCTGGAAAGCCGCGACATGGCGATGCAGGTCTGTGAAGAGTACGTGAAGGTGACCGAGAAACTCGGTATCCCTTACGTGTTCAAGGCCAGCTTCGACAAGGCCAACCGTTCGTCCGTGACCTCCTATCGCGGCCCGGGCCTTGAAGAAGGCATGCGGATCTTCCAGGACATCAAGCAAGCCTTCGGCGTGCCGATCATCACCGACGTCCACGAGCCGGAACAGGCTGCCGTGGTCGCCGAGGTGTGCGACATCATCCAGTTGCCGGCCTTCCTGTCACGCCAGACCGACCTCGTGGTCGCCATGGCCAAGACCGGCGCTGTGATCAATATCAAGAAAGCCCAGTTCCTCGCGCCTCAGGAAATGAAACACATCCTGAACAAGTGCGTGGAAGCGGGTAACGACCAGTTGATCCTCTGCGAGCGCGGTTCGAGCTTCGGCTACAACAACCTCGTGGTGGACATGCTCGGTTTCGGCATCATGAAACAGTTCGAATACCCGGTGTTCTTCGACGTGACCCACGCGCTGCAAATGCCCGGTGGTCGTGCCGATTCCGCTGGCGGGCGCCGTGCCCAGGTACTGGACCTGGCCAAGGCCGGCATCAGCCAGTCCCTGGCGGGCCTGTTCCTCGAAGCCCACCCGGACCCGGACAACGCCAAGTGCGACGGCCCATGCGCCCTGCGCCTGGACAAGCTGGAGCCATTCCTGGCCCAGTTGAAGCAGTTGGACGACCTGGTCAAGAGTTTTCCGACGGTAGAGACCGCGTAAGCGTCGTTTCTCCGGTAAAGTATCCCACGCTAAACGCTCAGGCCCCCGGGCCTGAGCCTTGTCGCCTGCAAGCCTGCCCCGTTGTTCCACCCTTGCGGTCGGTCAAAAGATTTCCTTCAGCTGCGTCGTTTTCGTCAACTTTGGAGTGTTTACAACAATGGCAAAAATCGTCGACATCAAAGGTCGTGAAGTTCTCGACTCCCGTGGCAACCCTACCGTCGAAGCCGACGTGCTTCTCGATAACGGCATCATCGGCAGCGCCTGCGCGCCGTCCGGTGCTTCCACAGGTTCCCGCGAAGCGCTGGAACTGCGTGATGGCGACAAGAGCCGTTACCTGGGCAAAGGTGTACTCAAGGCCGTGGCCAACATCAATGGCCCGATCCGCGACCTGCTGCTGGGCAAGGATCCTGTTGACCAGAAAGCCCTCGATCACGCGATGATCAAGCTCGACGGCACCGAAAACAAAGGCAGCCTGGGCGCCAACGCCATCCTCGCCGTCTCCCTGGCGGCTGCCAAGGCCGCGGCACAGGACCAGGACCTGCCGCTGTACGCCCACATCGCCAACCTGAACGGCACTCCGGGTGTCTACTCGATGCCGGTGCCGATGATGAACATCATCAACGGTGGCGAGCACGCTGATAACAACGTCGACATCCAGGAATTCATGGTGCAGCCGGTTGGCGCCAAGACCTTCTCCGAAGGCCTGCGCATGGGCACCGAGATTTTCCACCACCTCAAGGCTGTACTGAAGGCCCGTGGCCTGAGCACTGCCGTGGGTGACGAAGGTGGTTTCGCGCCGAACCTGGCGTCCAACGAAGATGCACTGAAAGTGATCTCGGAAGCAGTGGCCAACGCTGGCTACAAACTGGGCACCGACGTGACCCTGGCCCTGGACTGCGCGGCCAGCGAATTCTACGAAGACGGCAAGTACAACCTGTCCGGTGAAGGCCACGTCTTCACCTCCGAAGGTTTTGCCGACTACCTGAAGGGCCTGTGCGAGCGCTACCCGATCATCTCCGTTGAAGATGGCCTGGACGAGTCCGACTGGGCTGGCTGGAAAGTCCTCACCGACAAGATCGGCGAGAAAATCCAACTGGTCGGTGATGACCTGTTCGTGACCAACACCAAGATCCTGAAAGAAGGCATCGACAAGAAGATCGCCAACTCGATCCTGATCAAGTTCAACCAGATCGGCACCCTGACCGAAACCCTGGAAGCCATCCAGATGGCCAAGGCTGCGGGCTACACCGCCGTGATCTCCCACCGCTCCGGCGAAACCGAAGATTCGACCATTGCCGACCTGGCCGTGGGCACTTCGGCCGGGCAGATCAAGACCGGTTCCCTGTGCCGTTCCGACCGCGTTTCCAAGTACAACCAATTGCTGCGTATCGAAGAGCAACTGGGCGGCAAAGCCAAGTACAACGGTCGTGCCGAGTTTCGCGGCTGATTGTTAAATGGTAAAAGGTCAGCGGATTACGTCGGAAAAATCACGACAGCGTGAATTTCGACGCTAATCTCATGACTAACAAGCACAAGCCTGGTTATTCCAGGCTTCGTGCTATCAGTTGCAGTAAAAGTTTTGCATGGCTGTCTTTTTTCACTGGATACCCGATATTCGATGCGCAGTCCCAATTGGTTGTTCCTCGTCTTGCTCTTGCTGCTGGCTGGCCTGCAGTACCGCCTTTGGGTGGGGAACGGCAGCTTGGCGCAGGTCACCGAACTGACCCAGCAAATTGCCGCACAGCACGCCGAAAACGAGGTGTTGCTGGAGCGTAATCGCGTGCTCGATGCCGAAGTACTTGAACTGAAAAAAGGTATGGAGACCGTTGAAGAACGGGCTCGTCATGAATTGGGCATGGTCAAGGAGGGTGAAACCCTCTACCAGTTGGCCCAATGAGCATTCCGTCACCGGCCTTCTGGGCCGTGATTCCTGCCGCGGGCGTGGGTGCCCGTATGGCTGCGGACCGTCCCAAGCAATATCTGCATCTGGGCGGGCGCACTATTCTCGAACACAGCCTGGGCTGTTTCCTCGACCATCCGGACCTGAAGGGGCTGGTGGTCAGCGTTGCGGTGGACGACCCTTATTGGCCAACCCTGGCCTGCGCCGCTGACCCGCGCATCGTACGTGTAGACGGCGGTGCGGAGCGCTCGGGTTCGGTACTCAACGCCTTGTTGTACCTGCATGGCCAGGGCGCCAGCGATGACGACTGGGTGCTGGTGCACGATGCAGCCCGGCCCAATCTTCATCGTGATGATCTCGACAAACTGCTCGGTGAACTGGCCCACGATCCGGTCGGCGGGCTGCTGGCCGTGCCCGCGCGCGATACCCTCAAGCGTGCCGACAAGCACGGCCGGGTGCTGGAAACCGTTGACCGCAGCGAGATCTGGCAGGCCTACACGCCGCAGATGTTTCGCCTGGGCGCATTGCACCGCGCCCTGGCCGACAGCCTGGTGTCGGACGTACCCATCACCGATGAAGCGTCGGCGATGGAGTGGGCCGGGCACGCGCCGCGCCTGATCGAAGGCCGCAGCGACAACATCAAGGTCACCCGCCCGGAAGACCTTGAATGG
Source organism: Pseudomonas sp. IPO3778 (assembly GCF_013386825.1). Lineage (GTDB taxonomy): Bacteria > Pseudomonadota > Gammaproteobacteria > Pseudomonadales > Pseudomonadaceae > Aquipseudomonas. The sequence goes on along the minus strand of NZ_JACARC010000077.1, from coordinate 16,207 downwards.
CTGCGCCAGCGCCGAGCCAGTCGGTCAGTTTGAATCAGCTGTATACCTGCTCCATGCCTGGTCGGGTTTTTATCGCGTCGACCAGGGCCTGCTGGCTGTCAAAAGACGTCTGACCGATCGACCAGCCCGGCATGCGGATGGAAAACAGCGCCCCTGCCTGAGTGACGTTGATGGTTTGAATATCACCTCGCCGTGAACGATAGAGAATCTGTGCGGGTGTGGTGGGGGTGGCGGGCGCCAGCAGGAACTGCCCGGGCTTGACCAGTAGGGTGTGGGGCGTGCTCGCCACCTGGCTGTGGGATGGCCCGGGGAGTTCCGCCGCCGGCCTGGGCAAGGTCGCGGTATCGACGCGCAACACAAAATGGGCGTTGACCCTGCTATCCCCCCGACCAATTCCCATGCTCGACGTGTGCCCCGTGTCCGCTTCAATGCCCAGGCGTTGCCCGGCACGGGCGTCCTCTATTCGCAGGCTGAGGCTGCCCGTCAACTCCGCCAGGCCCGGGATGCCCCGGTAATTATTGGTATGGCTGTCACCCACCAGCGCCACCCATTTGCCCGGAAGGCGCTTGGTGGTCTGGACCCACTGAATCACTTCCGTTGCGTAGAAGTTCATCATGCGCTGGCGCAGGGTGCCGGTGGCGTCCGGCATGTCCCGGATCATGTAGCTGGCCGTGCAGTCGATAGGCTGGATCTTGATGCCGGCGGCCTTGGCCTTGACCACGATATTTTGAAACGAGTAATAGGTGTCGTGCAGCGGCGGGTAAATGCCTTTCAGGTAGTTTTTCAGCTCGTCGGACATGTGCGCCGTTGCGGATCGGTAGAACGCCTTGAGCAGCGGGGTGTGAACGTCCGTCAGCAGGTGTTCGAAATAGATTCGCTTGACCCCTTGTCGCGCCAGTTCCTGCATGTTGTTGATGAGAAATGCCTTGCTCGACAGCGCGCTGTGGCTTTCACCGATTACCAGGCCGTCGCTGGCACTTAGCAGCTTCTGGACAATGCTGGCTTGGGGTTCCTCCAGGCTGAAGGTGGGCAGCACGGGGCGCATGGGGGAGAACGGGCGGGTGTTGAAGAACGCTGTCGAGTCGGCAGCCAGTTTGTTTCGTTTTTCGAAGAACAGGTTGCGCGTATCCCGCAGCGGTTGCTGATGAGTGCCCAGGGGTTCGAGGTTTTCAGAAAACGAACCGCTGTCGCTCATCATTGCCGAGAGGGTGTTGCGCATCGGATCTGGCATTTCGTAGGTGTTGAAAAAGGTCGAGTGGGTTGCGCCGCCAAAAAGCTGATAGACGCGTTGCCAGGCGTTGCGAAAAGCGCCGCCGCCGCTCAGCCCGGCGCGCCGCCACTTCAGGTCGGCGCTTTGTATGGCATACAGCCCGGTCGCCTGGACTTTTCCAGGGGCCGCGGGATCGCTCATGAACAATTCAAACAAACCCCCTTCATTGGGGGTCTTGTAGGTCATGAACGACTCGCCGTCGAGTTGCACGATTTGCAACCCACTGGGATGCCCCGTCGCGACCAGTGAACGGCCTTTGCTGGCTAGCAACGCCGGGCTTGCGGACACGATGTCGACGCGGATACGGCCGTCCGCTCCCCGGGAAGCCTTGCCCAGCGTGCTGCGCACGCTCTTGAGCGTGGCGGCCTGGGTGCCGAGGCCGTGAACCATCACCGGCACGGCATTCAGCGCGCCGAAGATAATGCGCTCAAGGCCTTTGGGTTTGTCTTTGAGCACATCGTCGGCGCCGATCACCATCTCGCTGACGCCTTGTGTCAGGAAGCAAAACTCCGCCAGCAGCGCCGACCGCATGGCGAGTGCCAGGGGGATGGCCAGCAGGCAGCCTTTTTCCAGTGTGTCGAGGGTGTTTGCCTTACGGGTGTCCAGCGGGGAAACGATGGTTTTGGCCATCAGCTTACTGATCCGCGCTTTCACCTGGCGGGTGATGTAGTCAAACGGGTCGCCACTCATTGCCGGGTACATGGCGTTGTTGATGTATTGCTCGGGGTCCCAATAGACGTTGGGCAGCAGGGCGTTGAAAAAGCCGGACGTCGGGACGGGGTTCGGAAATGCCGTCATGCCCACCAAGGCTTCTTCGACGCCACTGAAGATCAAGCCGGTGTCGACGGTATCGGGCTCGAAATGGTTGGTCAGGGCTTTTCGGCGGGTGGCGTTCTTGGCCGTGTCTACCAGCCATGTGCGCATTGAGGCCGGGTTGACGAAGCCATGGAACGGCGACGAGTTACCCGGAATGTAGAGCAGAGTGACCTGACTCTGGTTGTCGGTAATCGTGAGGATGTCAGTGGCTTCGCTGTTGTAGATGCGCAGCACGCGAAGCGTCAGGGTTTTATCCAGTTGGTAGGGTGCCTGCAAGTCCTCGAGAGACAGGTTGCCGAAATCTTTGTCGACGGCGATACCGGCCGCCCGTGCTGCCAGATCCCGTTCTCCGGCAGTCAGGGTGAACTCCTCGAACTGATTCAGGTAGCCCTCTATAAACGCCATGCGCATCAGGGTTTTATAGTTCTCCTGGTGTTTGTTCCAGAAATGCAGGATCGCCTTGTCGTAAACCTCTTCGAAGTTGCTCGATTGCACCGCCTTGCGAAAGGTCTGGGGTGATATGTCCAGCTGGGTGCCTGGCCCGTAAACCTGTGGCTGACTCTGCAGGTAAAGCGCTTCATAACGCTGTGGGGGTATCCAGCTGGCGGCGATGAACTCTTCATTGAACATCGCCGGGATGCGGTTATCCACCAGGCGCGGCAACTCGGACACGACATTGAAATACGGCGCGGTCGTGGAAAAACCCGTGATATTGACCAGGCCGCCAGGGGCCTGCGGGGCGTTGGCGATCATCGCTTCGGTCAGGCTCATCTGCTGGATAATGGCCCCGGTGAAAGGCGCGTCCGGCTTGTCGATGTTGTATTCGAGCGTGGTCAGCAGCGTGGTGTCGGGGTCCAGCTCTTCATTGCAAAACGGCTGGAGGTGGACGCGAATCAACCGGGCAGCGATCTCGCTCGGTACCGGAAAATCGGCCAGTACCTTGCGGATAAAGTGGTTGGTGCGATGAATCTGTGGGGTATGGGTGGTCATCTGCTTGCCTTGTCGCAGTGGAAACTGCGTGTATTTGCAGGCAAGCGACCGATGGCCGGGCGTTACTTATATGGCGGTGTAGACGGCATGTTGGGCCAGCCCCTCTTTGAGAAAGTCCACCAGCTTGCGGACTTTTGGCGAGAGATGACGTTGTTGCGGGTAAAGCGCCCAAACGGCAGTGTTCGGCGGCTGGTGAGCCTCAAGCAGTGACACCAGGGCACCGCTTTTCAAATGTTCCAGTACGTAGTAGTCGGGTAGCTGACACAGGCCAACGCCTTGCAGCACGGCGTCCAGCACGGCCTGCCCACTGTTGCAGCGCCAATTTCCCTGCACCCTTTGGGAGAATTCCCGCCCGTCCTGTTCCAGCTGCCAGATGTCGGAACTGCCGATCAGGCAGTTGTGCCGGCTCAGTTCCGACAAGCTGTGTGGGCGGCCATACCGTTCAAGGTAGGAAGGCGACGCGCAGAGGTACATGCGTCGTGGCGCCAGGCGGCTGGCGACCATCCGTGAATCGGAAAGCCGGCCCAGGCGAATCGCCAGATCGAGGCCTTCGTGAACCAGGTCCAGTTGGCGATTGCTCAGCTCGACGTCCACCCGCAATTGGGGGTAAAGGCCCATGAATCGCGTCACCAGGGGCACGATAAACCGTTCGCCGTAAGCCACGGCGCAGGTCATGCGCAACATGCCTTTTGGCTCACTGGCCAAGTCGCCCACCGCGCGCAGGGCTTCCTCGCGGCCATCCTGCAAGCGCTGGCAATGTTGCAGGAACGTCTGGCCCGCCTCGGTCAATGTCACCCGGCGTGTGCTGCGGTACAGCAAGCGGGTTTGCAGGCGCTCTTCGAGGCGCGCGACCTGGCGGCTGATATGGGAGGACGACACCCCGAGGCGCTCGGCGGCCGCCGTAAATTGGCAGCACTCCGCCACGGCGACGAATTCGTCGATGCCTTCCCAGCGGTTTTCCAACATGCTTATTATCCCTGTACGGCAATAATGTTTTGCTTTTGGTTGGATTATTAATCAGTTGAGCCTGTTTTACACTGCCGGTCTTACGTTTTTAATCCCATGGAGAAACCGGATGATCAAGTCCCGCGCGGCCGTAGCCTTCGAAGCCAAGAAACCTCTCGAGATCGTTGAAGTGGATGTGGCCATGCCCAAGGCCGGCGAAGTGCTGTTGCGGGTAGTGGCGTCCGGTGTCTGCCATACCGATGCCTACACCCTGTCGGGCGCTGATCCGGAAGGCATCTTCCCGTCGATCCTCGGCCACGAAGGCGGCGCGGTCGTGGAAGCCATCGGTGAAGGTGTGACGTCGGTGGCCGTGGGCGACCACGTGATCCCGCTGTACACCCCGGAATGCGGCCAGTGCAAATTCTGCCTGTCGGGCAAGACCAACCTCTGCCAGGCGATTCGCGCCACCCAGGGCAAAGGCCTGATGCCAGACGGCACTTCGCGCTTTTCCTACAAGGGCCAGCCGATTTTCCACTACATGGGCACCTCGACGTTCTCCGAATACACCGTGTTGCCGGAAATCTCCGTGGCCAAGATTCCTAAAGACGCGCCCCTGGAAAAAGTTTGCCTGCTGGGCTGTGGCGTCACCACCGGCATCGGTGCGGTGATCAACACGGCCAAGGTCAAGCCAGGCGACACCGTGGCCATCTTCGGCCTGGGCGGTATCGGCCTGTCAGCGGTGATCGGTGCGGTGAAGGCCAAGGCTGGCCGCATCATTGCCATCGACATCAACCCGGCCAAGTTTGAAATCGCCAAGCAATTGGGCGCCACCGACTGCATCAACCCGAAAGACTACGACCGCCCGATCCAGGACGTGATCGTCGATCTGACCGATGGCGGCGTCGACTTTTCCTTCGAGTGCATCGGCAACGTCCAACTGATGCGTGCGGCCCTTGAGTGCTGCCACAAAGGCTGGGGCGAGTCGGTGATCATTGGCGTGGCCGGTGCTGGCCAGGAAATCGCTACCCGTCCGTTCCAACTGGTGACCGGTCGCGTCTGGCGCGGTTCGGCATTTGGTGGCGTGCGTGGTCGCAGCGAATTGCCAAGCTACGTGGAAATGGCCCAGACCGGCGAAATCCCGCTGGATACCTTCATCACCCACACCATGGGCCTGGAAGATATCAACAAGGCGTTTGACCTGATGCATGAAGGCAAGAGCATTCGCACCGTCATTCACTTCTGAGGTCGGCCATGAGTCTGGAAAACCTGTCGTGCCAGAAAAGCTTCGGCGGCTGGCACAAACGCTACAAGCACCACTCCAATGTGCTCGGCTGTGACATGACCTTCGCCGTGTACCTGCCGCCGCAAGCGGAGCAGGGCGGAAAACTGCCGGTGCTGTACTGGCTGTCGGGGCTGACCTGCACCGATGAGAACTTCATGCAGAAGGCCGGCGCCCAGCGCATGGCAGCCGAGTTGGGGGTGATCATCGTTGCGCCCGACACCAGCCCCCGCGGGCCGGGCGTGCCGGGTGACCCGGACAAGGCCTGGGACTTTGGCCTCGGGGCGGGCTTCTACCTGAACGCCACCCAGGAACCCTGGGCCCAGCACTATCGGATGCATGACTACGTGGTGCAGGAATTGCCGGCATTGGTGGAGGCGCATTTCCCGGCTTCGACCCGGCGCGGGATCAGCGGCCACTCCATGGGCGGTCACGGCGCGCTGGTGTGTGCCTTGCGCAACCCGGGGCGTTACCAGTCGGTGTCGGCGTTCTCGCCGATCAACAACCCGATGGATTGCCCTTGGGGGCAGAAGGCGTTCTCCCGCTACCTGGGTGAGGAGCGCTCGAAGTGGCGTGAATGGGATGCCTGCGTGCTGATCAGCGAAGCTTCGGAAAAGCTGCCGTTGCTGGTGGACCAGGGCGATCGCGACGATTTCCTCGCGGTGCAGCTCAAGCCGCAAGCCTTGCAGCAAGCGGCCAAGGCGGCCAACCATCCGCTGGAGCTGCGCCTGCAGCCGGGCTATGACCACAGCTACTTCTTTATCGCCAGCTTTATCGAAGACCATTTACGCCATCACGCACGTGCTTTGCTCGGTTAATGTGAGGCAAAAGTAGGTAGAATCACGCCCTGAATTAAATCGGGGCGTTTTTTTATGCGTATTGGCCACGGCTATGATGTGCACCGTTTCGCCGAAGGCGATTTCATCACCCTGGGCGGCGTGCGGATCGCGCACCACCACGGGTTGCTGGCTCATTCCGACGGCGACGTTGTGCTGCATGCCTTGAGCGATGCCTTGCTCGGCGCGGCGGCGTTGGGTGACATCGGCAAGCACTTTCCGGACACCGACCCCACGTTCAAGGGTGCGGACAGCCGTGTGCTGCTGCGTCATGTGGTCGGTCTGATCCATGCCAAGGGCTGGAAGGTCGGTAATGTCGACAACACCATCGTCGCCCAGGCGCCCAAGATGGCCCCGCATATCGAATCGATGCGCGCGCTGATTGCCGCGGATCTTCAAGTTGAGTTGGATCAAGTGAACGTAAAAGCCACCACCACCGAAAAACTCGGGTTTACCGGTCGCGAAGAGGGCATTGCCGTGCACGCCGTTGCCTTGTTGCTGCGCGCATGAATGATCTGCAACTGCTGGGCCCGCGTGCCTATGGCGAAGCCTTGGGCAGCGCGGTTCTAAAGGCTACCGCTGAAGACTTCCAAGTGGATGAAGTGCTGGATATCCCGCTGACCGGCGAGGGTGAACACCTGTGGTTGTGGGTGGAAAAGCGCGGCCTGAACACCGAAGAAGCGGCGCGGCGGATTGCCAAGGCGGCGGGGGTGCCCTTGCGCACCGTCAGCTACGCCGGGTTGAAGGATCGCCAGGCGCTGACCCGCCAGTGGTTCAGCGTGCAGTTGCCGGGCAAGGCGGATCCGGACTTGAGCGGGGCGGAAAATGACACCCTGAAGATCCTCAAGATCGCCCGCCACAAGCGCAAGCTGCAGCGCGGTGCCCACTCGGCCAACGGCTTCACCTTGCGCCTGACCCAGTTTGCCGGCGATGCCGCGGCCATCGACGCGCGCCTGCAACTGATCGCCAGGCAAGGCATCCCCAACTATTTCGGCGCCCAGCGTTTCGGTCATAACGGCGGCAACGTCGTCGATGCCCGTGACTGGGCTGCGCGCAAGGCGTTGCCGGAACAGCGCAATGTGCGTTCGCGCCTGCTTTCCACGGCCCGCAGCTTCCTGTTCAACAAAGTGTTGGCCGCCCGGGTGGCCGATGGCTCCTGGCAGCGCGCCCAGGTCGGCGATTTGCTGGCGTTTACCGACAGCCGCAGCTTTTTCCCGGCGGGGGAGGCTGAATGCAGCGACCCGCGCCTGGCGATCCTCGACCTGCATCCCACCGGGCCGCAATGGGGGGAGGGCGATTCGCCTGCCGCCGGTGCTACGCACGCGCTGGAACAGGCGGTCGCCGACGGTGAAGCCGACCTGCGGGATTGGCTGGTGAATGCCGGCATGAGCCAGGAACGTCGCATTCTTCGGCTGCCCATTGGCGGGTTGACGTGGCATTATCCCGAACCTGACATTCTGCAATTGGAATTCGTCCTGCCGGCTGGATGCTTCGCCACTGTCTTGGTGCGCGAGCTTGTTGATCTGGTGCCGGTGGGGCAGACGGACAGCCCATGCGTATTCTGATATCTAACGACGACGGGGTCACCGCACCCGGCCTTGCCGCGCTTCATGCTGCGCTGGCGGATTACGCCGAGTGCGTGGTGGTTGCCCCGGACCAGGACAAAAGCGGCGCCAGCAGCTCGCTGACGCTCGACCGTCCGTTGCACATACAGACGTTGCCCAACGGCTTTATCAGCGTGAACGGCACGCCGACGGATTGCGTGCACCTGGCAATCAACAGCCTGCTGGACCGCGAGCCCGATCTGGTGGTTTCCGGGATCAACCTGGGTGCGAACCTGGGAGATGACGTGCTGTATTCCGGCACCGTGGCAGCGGCCCTTGAAGGGCGTTTCCTCGGCCGGACCTCGTTCGCTTTTTCGTTCGCTTCCCGTCAATTGGACAACCTGGCGACCGCGGCGCATTTCGCCCGTAAGCTGGTGCAAGCCCATGACACATTGGTCTTGCCGCCGCGCACGGTGCTCAACGTCAATATCCCCAATCTGCCCCTGGACCATATTCGCGGCATTCAGCTGACCCGCCTCGGCCATCGTGCCCGTGCGGCAGCGCCGCTGAAGGTGGTCGACCCGCGTGGCAAGGAAGGTTATTGGATCGCCGCCGCCGGCGATGCCGAGGACGGTGGCGAGGGCACGGACTTTCATGCGGTGATGCAAGGTTATGTCTCGATTACCCCGTTGCAACTCGATCGCACCTTCAGTGATGCCTTCAGTCGCCTCGATGGCTGGCTGGAGGGGTTGCGCTGATGGCTCGTGAACAAGACGACCTGCTGCGCCGGGGCATCGGGATGACCTCCCAGCGCACCCGCGAGCGATTGATCCAGCGCCTGTATGAAGAAGGGTTGTCCAACGCCCAGGTGCTGGAAGTCATCCGGCGTACCCCGCGCCATCTGTTTGTCGATGAGGCCCTGGCGCACCGCGCCTATGAAGACACGGCGCTGCCGATCGGCCACAACCAGACCATCTCCCAGCCCTATATGGTGGCGCGGATGAGTGAGCTGCTGCTGGCGGCGGGCCCGCTGGACAAGGTGCTGGAAATCGGCACCGGCTCCGGCTATCAGACGGCCGTGTTGTCGCAGCTGGTGGAACGGGTGTTTTCGGTCGAGCGCATCAAGGTCCTGCAGGACCGGGCCAAGGAGCGCCTGGTGGAGCTGAACCTGCGCAACGTGGTCTTCCGCTGGGGCGATGGCTGGGAAGGTTGGCCGGCGCTGGCGCCGTACAACGGCATCATCGTCACCGCCGTGGCGACCGACGTACCCCAGGCCTTGCTCGATCAACTGGCGCCCGGCGGGCGTCTGGTGATCCCGGTGGGCTCCGGCGAAGTGCAACAATTAATGTTGATCATTCGCGAGGAAGAAGGCTTTTCCCGGCATGTGCTCGGCGCCGTGCGTTTTGTCCCGTTGCTTAACGGTCCGCTGGCCTGATCAATTATTTCAGCGTACTGAATTCTATTGCCGGGTATGTGTCTTACAGCGGGGTCTATTGAGTCCACGTCATCAGTCGTGGGAATTAAACATGATGAAGTTTTCTTTAGAATCGTGTTTCCGGTAAAACTCCAACGGCCAGTTATACTTGCGTCATATTTCAAGCCTGATACAGGCGTTCATAGTCAGCCACCACAAAGGGAGCGGCGGGTGAGTCTCACGGTCATTGCACAGCGTATGAGTCAAACAAGCTTTCAGCGACTGGTGATTGGCCTTGTCTTGAGTTCCTTGTTGGCGGCTTGTTCAAGCACGCCATCCGGTGCGCGGGTGGTTGACCGCAATAATGCGGTACCACAAAAACCTACCGTTACCACCGGGCAATATGTGGTGCGCAAGGGCGATACGATGTTCTCGATCGCCTTCCGTTATGGATGGGATTACAAGGCGCTGGCCGCCCGTAACAACATCCCTGTGCCCTATACGATACACCCGGGGCAAACTATCCGTTTCGATGGACGCACCGGTTCGGCACCCACTGCCGTTGTCACCAATACGGCCTCTTCGCCGTCGTCGTCGAGCAAAACCACGATCATCACCCGGCCTGCAGGCACCGCCGCGCCTAGTGTTGCGAGCAAACCGGCACCTGCGCCTTTGCCTCCGGCCGGGCCGGCACCGTCCGGCTGGGGATGGCCCTCAAATGGCATCCTTATTGGAAAATTCTCTTCAAACGGTAGTTTGAATAAAGGCATTGATATCGCCGGGGATTTGGGACAGCCTGTTTTAGCTGCGTCTGATGGGACAGTGGTGTACGCCGGGAGTGGTTTACGGGGCTACGGCGAGCTGATCATCATCAAACACAGCGATACCTACGTCAGTGCCTACGGTCATAACCGCAGGCTGTTGGTTCGGGAGGGGCAACAGGTCAAAGTCGGACAGACAATTGCCGAAATGGGGTCAACTGGTACAGACCGGGTGAAACTGCACTTTGAGATTCGCCGCCAAGGGAAGCCTGTTGATCCGTTGCAATTCCTTCCCCGTCGTTGATGTGTTGTTACCAGCCTGTTCCCTCACGTAGAAGGAACAGGCTCCAGCGTTGCCAAGGATAAAGGCGTCGCTTGAGCTTGAGGTCGAACTCACCAAAGGACTATAACAATGGCTCTCAGTAAAGAAGCGCCGGAGTTTGACATCGACGATGAGGTTCTCCTTATGGAGACGGTCATCGATACGGAATCGATGTCGAATGAGGGACCTGCTGTACCTTCAGTTCGCACCAAGTCCAAAAACTCCACCGCGTTAAAGCAACACAAATACATTGATTACACGCGGGCGCTCGACGCGACCCAGTTGTACCTCAATGAAATCGGCTTTTCCCCTCTGCTCACTCCCGAAGAAGAAGTCTTTTTTGCGCGCTTGTCGCAAAAGGGCGATCCGGCTGGGCGCAAGCGCATGATTGAGAGCAACCTGCGACTGGTGGTGAAAATCGCCCGACGCTACGTCAATCGTGGGCTGTCCCTGTTGGACCTGATCGAGGAAGGCAATCTCGGCCTGATCCGGGCGGTGGAAAAGTTTGACCCTGAGCGGGGCTTCCGCTTTTCGACCTATGCCACCTGGTGGATTCGTCAGACCATCGAACGGGCGATCATGAATCAGACCCGTACGATCCGGCTGCCGATCCATGTGGTCAAGGAGCTCAACGTCTACCTTCGGGCGGCGCGTGAGCTGACACAAAAACTCGATCATGAACCTTCGCCTGAAGAAATCGCCAACCTGCTGGAAAAACCGGTAGGGGAGGTCAAGCGTATGCTCGGCCTCAATGAGCGGGTGTCTTCAGTCGATGTCTCGCTGGGTCCGGACTCGGATAAAACCCTGCTGGACACCTTGACCGATGATCGTCCTACGGACCCTTGTGAGTTGCTGCAGGACGACGATCTGTCGCAAAGCATCGACCAGTGGCTTTCGGAGCTGACGGACAAACAGCGCGAGGTGGTGATTCGCCGCTTCGGGCTGCGTGGCCACGAGAGCAGCACCCTGGAAGATGTTGGCCTGGAGATTGGCTTGACCCGTGAACGGGTGCGGCAGATCCAGGTAGAGGGCCTCAAGCGCTTGCGCGAGATCCTAGAGAAGAATGGCCTGTCGAGTGAGTCGTTGTTCCAGTAAACGACGCAAGACGGAATGTGGGAGCGGGCTTGCTCGCGAATGTGCAGTGTCAGTCGACAGACGTACTGACTGATCAGCGCATTCGCGAGCAAGCCCGCTCCCACATTTTTTTGTGCATGGCGATCATTCCCATGGGGTGCGTGGAAACGAGCAGGCACAAAAAAGCCCCGCTTTTAAGGGCGGGGCTTTTCGACTAAATCAGTACAAGTTAGATAACTTGAACTTCTTCAGCTTGCATGCCTTTCTGACCGCGGGTAGCGATGAAAGAAACCTGTTGGCCTTCTTTCAGGCTTTTGAAGCCGTCGGATTGGATAGCTTTGAAGTGAACGAACAGGTCGTCACCGGATTGTGGAGTGATGAAGCCGAAGCCTTTTTCATCGTTGAACCACTTAACGGTACCAGTTTGGCGATTAGACATGGTGTATCTCCTTGGACAAAGTTAACTGCGACTCAGGAAAAGCCCTGGCCGAGACTGAGTGCAAAGAGCAGGAAAAATTCTTGGAGATGGTTGGATCGAAATTCAACATATCGTGTAGAGATTCTCAGTGACACAAGCAGCACAGTGGCGCCACCTTAACCCTTTTTCCGGAACGTGCCAATGGTATTTCCGAAGGTTTCTCTATTTTCGTGACTGGCGGCAGCCTGATACCGCACCCATCCCCCACAATTGAAGGCGCGCCCCGCCCAGCAGGGGCTGCGCGGCACCAAGAAAAACAGCCGCCCCTTTGAACCACGGGGCCAGCCCCGGTAAGATGCCCAACAGAATTTTTTCACCTCGCTATTCAGGACACCCGCCATGAGCATCAAATCGGACAAGTGGATTCGCCGCATGGCGCAAGAGCACGGCATGATCGAGCCCTTCGTGGAGCGCCAGATGCGCGGCGAAGGCGCTGAGCGGCTGATCTCGTTCGGGGTTTCCAGCTACGGCTACGATGTACGCTGCGCCGATGAGTTCAAGGTGTTCACCAACATCAACTCGGCGACCGTCGATCCGAAAAACTTCGACGAAAAAAGCTTCGTCGACGTCAAGAGTGACGTGTGCATCATCCCGCCAAACTCTTTTGCCCTGGCGCGCACCGTCGAGTTCTTCCGTATCCCGCGCAACGTCCTGACGATCTGCCTGGGTAAAAGCACCTACGCGCGCTGCGGCATCATCGTCAACGTGACGCCGCTGGAGCCGGAATGGGAAGGGCACGTGACCCTGGAATTTTCCAATACCACCACCTTGCCAGCAAAAATCTACGCCAATGAAGGCGTGGCACAAATGCTGTTCTTCGAATCCGACGAAGAGTGCGAAGTGTCCTATAAGGACCGTGGCGGCAAGTATCAGGGCCAGCGCGGCGTCACTCTCCCACGCACCTGATCGAATCGTCTTACAGGCTAAGGGAATTTGTCAGCGGGCAGACACTCTATTGGGTGTACTGCCCCGACGCGTGCACAACGCGGCGGGCCACGCTTGAGGAGTCCCCTATGAAGCTCGATCCGCGAATCAGCGCTGAACTTGCCCGGCTTGAACCCAATCAGATCGGTGTCATGGCCTGGTCCTTGATGGCCGATCCCGCCGCAGGCGGCATTCCCGGCCAACCCGGTCCCGATGATCCCTGGCCCAACCAGCCGGAAGAACCGGGTGAGCCGACGCTCCCGGACGAACCACCTCCCGCCCCCGTGGCCTGATTGCTCGCCGCTGTCGTCCAATGGTCAGTTGCTCAACGCACTGGCCATATTTCATGGTCTCCGATCACATAGATCCGGCTCTCTGCCTCCAGCGTCACTGAATAACCCCCTGTAAACGCGCCGAACGCCGGCAGCAGGCTCACCTTGGTCCCAAGCCGGAAACAGGGCAGGCGCAAGCTTTGCCGGCCCTTGCCCCGCAGGCGATAGACGGGGTGCACATGCCCGGCCAGTACATGATGGCTGGCATGGGCGTCAGGTTCGTGCTGCAAGGCAAACGGGCCCATCAAGAGCGGTTCGGTCACCACTTCGATGTTCAGGTCGTGCGGCGGGTCGCCTGCGCGCTTGTCGTGGTTGCCGCGAATCAGCGTCAGCGCCACACCCGAATGACGCTTACGCCAGGCTCTCAGTGCGTTCAGGGTGCCGCTGGCGTGAGAGCCGGGCCCATGGAGAAAGTCGCCAAGAAAGACGACCTGCTCGCACGGACAGGCCGTCAACAGCCGATCCAGGCGCTGCAGATTCTCCGTCGTCGTGCCCTGGGGCACCGGCTGGCCCAGGCTGCGATAGGCCGACGCCTTGCCAAAATGCGCATCGGCGATCAGCAGGCACTTTCTCGCGGGCCAGTACACCGCCTTGTCCGCCAGCAACCACAGCGCTTCTCCCGCCAGATGTATCGGGTAATGAGCGGGCATCAGTGTTTCCTGTTATCGGCGACTTTTTCCAGATCCTTGACCATCCGCGCAATTCGCTCCGAGAGCTTTTCCGAGCTCAGGCTTTCCCGAAAACGCTCCACCAGCAGCGGAAAGGCCAGTGGAGTAGGCCGTTTGACCTGATGGAGGTCCAGTTTCAACCCTGACAAGTGACGCAACGTCTCTTCCAGCCGGCGAATATCCAGCTCTTCCCGCAGGACTTCTTCCCCGGCCTGGGTCAGTAACAGATTCTGCGGGTCATATTGCTTGAACACTTCAAAGAATAAACCGCTGGAAGCCTGAACCTGGCGCGTACTTTTCGGTGCCCCCGGGTAGCCGGCGAACACCAGCCCGGCGATCCGTGCGATCTCGCGAAAGCGTCGCAGGGCCAGTTCACCGGCATTCAGGCTGGCTGCCACGTCATCCAGCAGGTGATCTGCCGTCAGCAATTCCCCGCTCAATAGCGCCGGCCAATCCACCTCGGTTGCACTCAGTAGCTCCAGCCCGTAGTCATTCACCGCAATCGAAAATGTCACCGCCTGTAGGCGGCTGACACGCCAGGCCAGCAGGCTCGCCAGCCCCAGGTGCACCTGGCGCCCGGCAAACGGATACAGGAACAGGTGCCAGCCCTCGCGGGACTTGAGCGCCTCGGCCAGCAAATGTTCACGGGTCGGCAGCCCGGACCAGCGCAACTGAGTTTCCAGTAACGGTTGCACCGCCTGCATTTCCGGGCCGAGGAAATGCCCGTGGGCGGCCGCATCAAAGCGCTCGACCACCGCCTGGGCCAGCTCGTTGGAAAGGGGCATGCGCCCGCCGTTCCAGCGTGGTACGGCGGCTTTTTTCGCGGTGCTGCGCTTCACATAAGCCGTCATATTTTCCACCCGCACCAATTCCAGCAAGCGCCCGGCGAACAAGAAGCCATCCCCCGGCTTCAATCGTGCAATAAAGCCCTCCTCGACACTGCCCAGGGTCTTGCCGCCGCCGCCCTTGCTCCAGAATTTCAGCTGGATGCTGGCGTCGCTGACGATCGTGCCCACGCTCATGCGATGGCGCCGCGCCAGCCGGGCATCGGGGACACGCCAGATGCCGTGTTCGTCCGGCTCGACCCGCCGGTAATCCGGGTAGGCCGTCAGCGACAGCCCGCCATGGCGTACGAAACCCAGAGCCCAGGCCCACTCCGCGTCGCTCAGGTCGCGATAGGCCCAGGCACTGCGCACTTCCTCCAGCAGCGCGTCCGGCACAAAGCCGCCGCCCAGGGCCATGCTCACCAGATGCTGCACCAGCACGTCCAATGGCTTGTGGGGCGACTGACGGGCTTCGATACGCCGCTCAGCGATGGCGTCCTGGGCGGCAGCGGCTTCCACCAGCTCCAGGCTGTGGGTCGGTACCAGCGTGACCCGCGACGGCCGGCCCGGGGCATGGCCGGAACGTCCGGCGCGCTGCATCAGGCGCGCCACGCCCTTGGCCGAACCGATCTGCAGCACCCGTTCCACGGGCAGAAAATCGACCCCCAGGTCCAGGCTGGACGTGCACACCACCGCTTTCAGTTGGCCGTCCTTTAAGGCGCGCTCCACCCAATCCCGGGTTTCCCGGGACAGCGAGCCGTGGTGCAGGGCAATCACTCCGGCCCAGTC
Source organism: Pseudomonas sp. IPO3778 (assembly GCF_013386825.1). Classification (GTDB taxonomy): domain Bacteria; phylum Pseudomonadota; class Gammaproteobacteria; order Pseudomonadales; family Pseudomonadaceae; genus Aquipseudomonas. The sequence goes on along the minus strand of NZ_JACARC010000077.1, from coordinate 941 downwards.
GGGGCGGGCGTCGAGCAAGGCCTGGTACCAGATTTCCGATTGTGCGCGGGTGTTGGTAAACACCAGGCAACTGCGGCTGGCATCGACCTCGGCCACCACTTGCGGCAGCATCTTCAGGCCGATATGGCCGGCCCATGGAAAACGTTCGATAACGGGTGGCAACAGCGTATCGACCTGCAACCGCTTGGTGGTTTGCCCTTGTACGTTGATCCCGCCGCCTTGTGGGATCAACACCTCCAGCGCGTGGGCCTGATTACCCAAGGTTGCGGAAATGCCCCACACCATCAGCTCTGGGTGCCATTGCCGCAGGCGGGCGAGGGCCAGCTGTAGTTGCACGCCGCGTTTATTGCCAATCAGTTCGTGCCATTCGTCCACGACCACCATGCGCAGATGGGACAGGCTGGTTTGGCTGTCGGCGCGGGCGAGCATCAGCGTGAGGCTTTCCGGGGTGGTGATCAGGGTGGTGGGCAGGCGGCGGCTTTGGCGAGCGCGTTCGCTGCTGCTGGTGTCGCCGGTGCGCAGGCCGACGGTCCAGGGGATGTTCAGGGGGGCAAGCGGGGCTTCAAGGGCACGTGCCGTGTCGGCGGCCAGGGCGCGCATCGGGATGATCCACAGGACCGTCAGCGGTTCGGCGGGGGCTTTGGGTTTGCGGGGAGTGTCTTTGGTGATGGCAAGGCGGTTGAGGGCGGCGAACCACAGTGCGTAGGTTTTCCCGGCGCCGGTGCTGGCGTGGAGCAGGCCCGACTGGCCATCCTTGACTGCCTTCCATACGTCTTTCTGGAAGGCGAACGGTTTCCAGCCCTTTGCGGTGAACCAGTGTTTGGCGTAGTCGCTGGATTTGGCCATGCTCGGGGCTCTGGGGGGGTATTTCAGAGACCTGTGCGGTGGGGGAAAGGTTTAACTTCGATTGGCAGGGGGGGCGGTGTACATATCCGTTATTT
>NZ_JACARC010000076.1:32081-32325 GCF_013386825.1 Pseudomonas sp. IPO3778 | reverse complement strand
CTCCCACTTGCAGGGTGCCACCGGTGATGGAGGTGCCGCCGGTGTAGGTGTTCTCGCCGGTCAAGACCAGCGTGCCGGTGCCCATCTGATTCAGTGCACCAGCGCCCGAGATCACACCGCCGAATGCGTAGGAATCGCTGTGATCGAACGCCAGCGTGGTGCCAGTGCTCGTCGCAACGTCGCCTGTGATGCTGCCGGTCGTACCACCATCGCCCACTTGCAGGGTGCCACCGGTGATGGAGGT
>NZ_JACARC010000076.1:0-31909 GCF_013386825.1 Pseudomonas sp. IPO3778 | reverse complement strand
TGTTCTCGCCGGTCAAGACCAACGTGCCGGTGCCCATCTGGCTCAGTGCACCAGCGCCCGACATCGCGCCGCTGAATGTGTAGGTATCGCTATGATCAAAAGCCAGCGTGGTGCCGGTGCTCGTCGCAACGTCAACGTCGACCCCAATGGTGCCGACCGTGCCACCATTGCCCACTTGCACGGTGCCCTGGGCGATAGAGATACCGCTGGGCAGGACGAATCCGGTCAAAATGAGACTGCCGTCCCCCTCCTTGGTCAATAGACCATGCCCCGCAATCACACCCGACAGTGTCAGGTCGGCACCGGCGGTATCCAGCGTTCCACCGTTGGCGGTCAGATCGACAGCACGTGCACTCGTGAAAGCGGCGGTGTTCTGCAAGGTACCGCCGTCCAGCGTCAAATCGCCGGATGTGGCACCCAACGCGCCGTCGCTTGAGACCGACAGCGTGCCGCCCGAAACCGTCCAGGGCGTCACTGCGGTCGTGGTCCCTGCCAGCGTCCAGGTGCTGGCCCCGGCCTTCTGGAAACTGCTGAATCCCGTATATGCAGTGGTGTTGCTACCGAGCGCCGCCCCGATGCGGGAGACGTCGAAGCTCGCCGCCGGACTGGTATCGCCGCCCAGGACCAGATGGTTGGGGTTTAGCACCCCCGCCGCCACCACATCGCCGGTAAAGCTGTAGCCCGACAGAAGCTCCAGGGTATTGTTGCCGACAAGGCCGCTGAAGGTGATGGCGTTGGCTTGTGTTGCCCCGGCCATTCCACCCTTGATGACGCCGCCGGTGACGATCGTATTGCCGCCGCCTGCCCCAGCGATGCCCACGCCGCCTGCGCTACCTACGAAACTCCCCCCACCCAGGGCGCCCCCGCTGCCGGTGCCGCTGGCGCCGAGAGAGTTAATCCCCGCTCCTCCGGGCTGGCGTCCTCCCGTGCCCCCGACAATGGACCCACCGCTTTCAACCGTCACCTTGACGCCACCGGAAAGGATGTTGACGCCGGCGCCTCCAATACCACCCATGCCCAAAGTGTTAGCGCTAATATTGCCGCCGGCAACTTGTCCGCTGACGTCCAGTGTAGCGCCGGCAGCGCTGAAAACGACGCCAGCCCCGCCGCCTCCATTGTCGTTGCCACCGATAACGGCGGCGGTGGCGGAGCCTAGGCCACCAGTACCGCCCGTGACGCTTCCAGTCGTTACCGCCACGTTGCCGGCCGAGGTTACCCAAACACCGCTACCGCCCCCCCCGGCGTAATGAACGGCCTGGCCGCCGGCGCCGCCCGTTACGGCCTTCGTGATCGTCAAGGTATCAGTTGATGTATCGACAACGCCGGCGCCACCACCACCGCCACCAGCGTTGGAGGTGACCTGACCACCAGCACCCCCGGTGACGGCGACGCTGAGGGTGCCACCGCTGCTCAAAACCACACCGTCGCCACCGCCCCCGGCGCCACCACCGCCAGGGCTGCTACCGCCTGCACCACCCGTCACCGCAGATGTGAGACCACTCGGCGATGTTTGGATACTCCCTATGCCGCCACCCCCACCGCCACCGGTTGGCGATAGAACGCTGGCCGTACCGGGCAGGCCTGCCCCACCACCAAGGACAGGATTACCATTGGCATCAGCACCACTTGCACCTTGGAAAGTGATAACGCCGTTGCTGGCGTTATAGCCGGCGCCAGCGCCGCCATGGACGTTGGCCGCGACGATTGAGGTGCTCCCTCCCGCAGCGCCACCGGCGTAGCTGACACTGGGAAAGGCCAGCATCAGGCTCACCACGAGCAGGGAAAGATGGCTGCCGTGTGGCAAAACTGTTTGCGGGCCCTGTGTGACTACCTGAAGTGCAGGACAGAAGGACGAAGGGCGGACTCGCATGGAAGATTTCCTTTTTGCTGGGAAAAATACAGCCCGTCAGGCTCTCGGCAAGCCGATACAGCCACCTGGCTCACTGATCTGGGATATAACTTTTTTACGTGGGAAGAACGCAATGGGCTGCTCCAGGATCTGCCTCGCACATTGAGGTCACAACGTTGCCCACAGTCAGATCCTCAAGTACGAGAACTCGTAAAGAAATCATGTTGGTAGAGGCCCGGCTTCCGTAGCTACGATACTGCTGGCTTTCCAGGTAAATTACGAAAGCCGTTTTCTTGCGTAAGGTAGGGAAATTTCCGAAAATACCGTCAAAGCCATTCTTGGCCTGGGAGGTTTCCTCGATCTGCATGAGCGGCTGGCCGACCGTATCGGCCGAAACACCCACCGCGTTGACGAGATCTTTCCGGAAATCGATCACGTGGTGTTGATCAAGGAGCGGCGGATCATTGGGCCTAACCCTGATTAATAGCCCTGACATACGCCTGGCAAGCGTTCAGGGCGATCAGCGCGGCCGGCGTCTGGACGGCCGTCATACCCGAGCCTGCCGCAGGCGTCCGGAAAAACAAGGAGGTCCTGCGGGACTTTTACGCAACCGAGGAAATCTGGGGCGCCGTGTATGCGGTCGCTGCCTCGGAGCTGCGCGACGCCATGGACCTGGCTTATTTGACCGGGCAGCGCCCAGCAGACGTGCTGTCGATGCGGGAAGCGGATGCGGTTAACGAGTTCCTGCAGGTGTCCCAGGGCAAGACGTTTAAAAAGCTACGAATCCGACTGACTGCCGCGGGCGTCCTGAATGACCTGGGCGCGCAGGTGGAACGGTTGATAGCGCAGAGGCGTGCCCGCGCATACCTGATTATCACCGAGGACGGCAGACAGGTGACCAAGCCGATGCTATGGCTGCGCTTTGACGACGCCAGGGACTGGGCTATCGCTATCGCCAAAGAACAGGGGGACGGGTTGCTTGCAGCGAGCATCCGACAGTTTCAGTTCCGCGACATCCGCCCGAAAGCCGCAAGCGAGATCCTCGACCTGTGAGATGCGAGTCGCCTGCTGGGGCACACCGACAAACGGATAACCGAGACGGTTTATAGGCGTGTGGGTGAAATCGGGAAACCGACCCGCTGACTCCCCAGTTTTTCGAGGTTGCGGAAACTGCCTGAAATGATGCGGAAACGATTAGATGTTTCACTATCAGCATTCCCGAACCCCAGAAACGCAAAAGCCCCGCAATAGCGGGGCTCTTGAGTGAATCTTGGCGGGAAACCAGGGATTCGAACCCTGGGAACGCTATTAACGTTCGCCGGTTTTCAAGACCGCTATGCAAACTCAAGCGGGCTGGTACCTTGGAGGTCTTCGGCGTTCCTTTACTCGCAGCTACCAACCAAGCTACAGGCCGCATTCTACAAGGGGTGCGGTTTTGGTTTGGGAACTGTTTTTGCCCCTCCCCCGGCGTCCTGCCGACCGAACACAAATCACCAATAGCCCATGACTCATGAGACACATCGTATAGCCGCTTTTGGCCAATTACGGCCCTCCGCGGCAGCTACCGGCGAAAAACGTAAATTCGCCTAAGCTACTTCTCAGTGCGTTCTTAACTCGATTTCCACAATCGTAAAAATCATCATCGTTCGCCTAAAAGAGCCCCCGATGACAACAAGAAGACTGATTGGCTTTTTTGCCTTAATTACTGCTTTCACCGCGCACGCTGATGACGGCGGGATTAGTTTTTGGCTACCAGGCCAATTCGGTACGCTGGCGGCGGCGCCAACTGCGCCCGGCTGGAGTCTTCCGATTGTCTATTACCACGTTAACGCTAGCGACGGCGGCAGCAAGCCATTTCCTAGGGGTGGCAGAACCACACTTGGATTGGATGCAAAGGCTGACCTGCTGTTTGCCAGCCCAACCTACACATTCACCGAACCGTTGCTAGGGGCTCAAGCAGCAATCTCGATGGTAGCCGCCGTTGGGAGATCCGAAGCCACCGTTGATGCGACATTGACTGGCCCCCGCGGCAGAAGCTTTTCCGGTGGAACGAACGACAGTTTGAAGGGTGCAAGCGACGTCTACTTGTTGGGCACTCTGAAATGGAACTATGGTGTTCACAACTTCATGGCTTACAGCATGGGTAACCTGCCAGTCGGCGCGTATGACCCGGATCGACTGGTGAACATCGGACTTGGCCATGCATCGCTTGACGCCGGCGGTGGATACACCTATTTCGACAAAACCAACGAGTTTTCCGTCGTAGCGGGCATGACCTACAACTGGGAGAACCCAGATACCCATTATAAAAATGGCGTCGATGCTCACGTGGACTGGAGTGCCTCGCACTTCATCACTAGCCAGACTCAGTTGGGCGTGGTTGGTTACTTCTACAATCAGATCACAGGGGATAGCGGTAGCGGTGCCACCTTGGGCGACTTCAAATCAAAAGTCAGCGCCGTAGGCCCCCAAGCCGGGCATTTCTTCAAAGTCGGCAAAGACCTCTGGTACGTCAACCTAAAAGGCTACTACGAGTTTGATGCAGAGAATCGGCCAGAGGGCTGGAACACCTGGTTATCCTTAGTCATACCTCTCTCGGGTTAGTTGTGTTGCTGAAATGTTTGCTTTAGGCAAGAGCGAACATTCATTACTTTAGAGCCGGCTCCCAAGCGCCTGCTGCTACGCTGTTCACTCCACAAGAGGAACGCCGATGCCCAACTCCGACCTGCTCCCTTCCCTGCTCTCCAAGCTCTACGAAAACCAGCTGGCCCTTGAGGCGTCCATCATGGAGATCTCGAACTGGGTCGAGCAGCGTGGCTCCGCTGATGTGGCGGAAAACGTGCGCGGCGCCCTGCACGCCATCGACGAGAACGAAGAGTTCATAAAGCTCACCCTGGCCGTGCTCATGGCGCCTGACTGAACACCTCTCGTCGCCTCGAATCCCACAATCAGCAAACCTCGATTACTGTATGCACATACAGCATTCGGAATACCTATCCATGAACATCGACGAAGACACCTGCGGGTGGCTTGGCATTCCCACGCCTCTCGAAATGCACAAACAGCATGCCCGGCTGCTAGAGAACGAGATTCAGGAGCTGAACTTGCAGCTCCGCAAGGCGCGGGCGGACATCTTCGGCCTGGTCGAGATGCTGGCGGAAGCGCAGGCAAAGAAAGAAGAATTCTCGGGGTATCTCAAGCAGAGAGGCGCCGAAGCAGCGGCTATGCGTAAGGAAATAAGCGCCCTCACGACGAGGGCCGGGGCGACCGCACGCGAGGCAGAGACACTGCGCGGGATGCTTGCCGGCCTGATGCCGCAGACCCGAACGATTGTCTAAGCTCAAGGCTCACATCGAGGAATCAGCCATGTGCGGAAGACTTTCCCAGTACACCGGCATCCACGACTTCGTTGCAGCGCTGAGCATGCCCAATGCCCTGGCGAATTCCGTCGGCGATCTGCCGCTGGAGCGCTACAACGTGGCACCGTCCACCCAGGTCGCCCTGCTCCACCTGCAGGGCGATCTGCTGCATGCAGACCTGGTTCGCTGGGGATGGAGGCCGCACTGGGCCAAGGATCGCGCGCCGCCGATCAACGCCCGCGTCGAGAAGGTGGCCCACGGCCCATTCTTCTGGGCGATTTGGCCGCATCGGGCAATCACGCCGATCAACAACTGGTTTGAGTGGGTAGACGAAGGCGGGCCGAAGAAGCAGCCCTACCTGATCCGCCGGAGGGATGGCGCGCCGGTCCTGTGCGCCGCCATTGGGCAACTCCCCGACAGCAACGAAGGCCCGGGCGAGCATGACGGGTTCGTGATCATCACCGCCGACAGCGCCGGCGGCATGGTGGACATCCACGACCGGCGGCCGGTGGTGCTGACGCCGGACCTGGCCCGGGAATGGCTGGACCCGGCCACGCCGAAGGAACGCGCCGAACAGATGGTTCTGCTCCAGGGCGAGCCGGCCGATGCCTTCGAGTGGTTCAAGGTCGACACCGCCGTGGGCAACGTGCGCAACAAGGGGCCTGACCTCATCCAGCCTGTCAACGCGCAATAGCCCTGACGTACGCCTGGCATGCCCGCAGCGCGATCAATCCTTGGTCGCCGGCGTCGGTGATACCGATAATTCGTTGAGCATGCGCTGGGTCAAGTTGGGCTCGACGGGCTGCATGAACCACGCCGACGGCGCCGGGGGCGGAAGGCACGTTGCAACCACCGGCTGAATCCGTGGCGTCGCGAAGGACTGACAGCCGCAGATCAGAAGTGGCAAGGCGATCACGCAGAGTTGCTTGGCTACGTTGAGCATTGGAAAGCTCCAGGGAGTGTTGTTGGTCGGAGGCGGCCAGCTGCTGCTCGGTGACCAGGCGCTTGTCCTGCTCGGCGCGGGCCTGGGCGGCGGCGGCATTGCCGATCGCGGTGAGGTCCGTCTGGAACTGCGCCGCCTGCTTTGCCAGCTTCCCGTCATACCGCCAGTCCTGCACCTGCCAGGTGCCGGCAGCGCTGACCGCTATCGCCAGCAGGATCGCGGCCAGGATCTGCGCGGGCGTCACGACATCACCCCGCCCGCCAGCCGGTACTGCTTCAGCAGATCCTCCAGGCGGTGTTCGCGCTGCCCGTATCCCGCCCCGGGCAGGCTGGCCCAGATGTTCCGGCACTTCGCGATAGCTGTTTCGATCCGCCCGGCTACCACGTCGGGCAAAGCCCGGCACTCGCGGATGTGCTGAAGTGCCAGAAGATCTTGGCTAATCGGGCTGAAGTCCGGCAGCTTGAGCAGCGCCTTGTAGTGCGGCCAGTGCTTCAGCATCTGCTGGTACCTGCCGGAAGCATTGGACGTCAGCCCCTTGCTGTTGATGACCTTCGACACGCGACCTTTAGCGAACGGGTGATCGGTGAAATCCTTGAAGATCTCGGGCTTACGATCGGCGCCAGTGACGATCACGTCGTAACCATCCATGGCAGTGGCCGGAGATGTGCTGGTGCCCTCGGACCAGGCGAGCATGTCCAGGAATGCCAACGCGTTACGGCCACCGGCGAGTGATTCGGAAAGTCGTGCCATTACATTTCTCCAGGCGAAAAAAAACCCGCTCATGGCGGGTGCTGACGTTCGGGCGGTGATTAGCTTTCGGTGGCAGGGGCCGGCAGAACCTCGACTCCACGCATGGTCATTGGCGGCGAATCTGGAACCAGGATGTGCAAGGTGATCATGTGTTTCAGATCGTAGGGTTGGCCATCCTTGGTCACGGTCACCGTCAGCACCCCGTCGGCAAACTCTGTTTCTACGTCAGCCCGGCTATCCACCTGGTTGACGGTATACCCCCACCCCTCATCCACTGGAGGGAATGGCACCATGCCCAGGCATCCGGTGATCTGGTAGGTGCCTACTGCAATCCGATCCGAGGCGACAACTGTGCTGCCTTGAGTGACAAAGTCGTACGTTGCACCGGTAGCGCCCAGTATGTTGATTGCTGCTCTTGTCATGATCAGATCGCCTTCAAGGTGCCGTCAGCAGCACGGGTGGTATTGCCGGTGTGATAGAACTCAACCCAAGGTGTTGCCGAAGTCTGCGTCTTGAGAATTGAGCGCATGAACATCTTGTTTTCGGTTATCCCTAAAACTAGCTGGGATTGCCATTGCGGGTTAGCCCCCCAATCCGAGCTCAGCATTTGAGCTGAGGCCTGAGGGGAGTTAAGGGTGCCACTTAGACTATAAAATCCGGTCGCCCTCGCGTTATTGGCATTTGTGCTGTCAACGACGGAGGGGCCAAGCCAGCCGCCCGCCCCAACAGGCATCACATTTCCCGGTGAGGTACCGATATTCGCTCTCGCCGCCGTACCCAGGGTGTCTGCCCCCGTACCGCCTTTCTCAACCGGAAGGATCTCGTAATTGCCCGTTGTGCCAAGGGCAGCCAGCTTCGGCCCGAACTGATTGCTCAATGCGTTAAAGGCGTCAGACAACATCTTGTCGTAGCCCTGCACCGGCATGATCGCGTAGGCAGCGCCGCTAACCGTCGGGCCTTTGTACGCCGGCAAGATCGAAATCACCGTGGAACTGGCGACGTTTGCCACCTCATAATTCACGCCATCTGGACCGACAAATGAATCTCCCACGCGCGAGCTTGCAGCGAAGTCGACGTTGGCGCCTGTTACCGTGGTGCTACCAGTCTGAACGGACACTGTTCCTGATCTTTGCCAAACCATAATTTTCTCCGAGCATTAAAAATCCCGCATGGGGCGGGAGTAACTATTGGGCAAGAAATTCATCACTAAGAAATGGGCTTGGCGAAAACTACCGGAATAAACATTGACGCTACAGGCGTAACGCCAACTGTATACATAACGATTCTGTTGTTATTGTATTCCCACGAGCAGTACAACTTCGCATCTCTTGATTGTGCCTGCCCGACATTCATGGCTATGTTATTAATTAGTATATAGTCGCCAGAGTCTAGGCCCGAAGGTGCACTGAAATACCTTATCTGATCGCCCTGCCCTCCTGTTCCGTTACCTATATATGTCCATGAAGATATTGTTCTTGTGAATTGAGCGCAGGGATTGCCATTATCAAACAATATTGTCGCATCTGCGCCCCACAGCCTAAGTCCATAATCGGAGGCTGGGCTGGCCTTGAATGCCGCGCAGAAATAACTGCCGGCACCTGAAACCCTCGTATAAAATCCTGTCCAAGCACCTGCCGAACCAATGATTCGGCAAAAACTTATTGTAGTAGTTGAGTCCGGCCTCAAAAATACGAGTGGTGGCTCCACAGAGTTGATCGTAACCGCGAAGCTCACTGCGGCCTGACCACCAGCAGCGGACCACCGACCCCGACTCAGAACGACAAGCCTTGAAAATTCAGAGTCAAGGGTTACAACGTCACTGTTATTTACAAACTTCAAGCCATATGACATTCACTTATACCTCATGACCAACAACCGCTGCGTACCCAAGGCAATTGCCGGAACATCAGCAGATGATAGGGCTCGATTTCTAAACCAGACTCTAACTACATTATTGAAGACCTGCGGCTCAAACTGACGACTGTATGCATCCTGAGAATTATTATTGGGATCAGTATATGATCCAATAGGTATAACTACTGCATTGCATGTCGCTGGATCCGTGCCAGGCGCACTTACATCGAGATATTCGGCAAGAGCCGGCCGTGTCACTAGCACCGAAAGTATTACGCGCACGGTAAAAGACGTCTCATCCAGCTCTAGCGCGCCCGTCGGCCCCCAAATCCTCATGCCGGCACTCATTCGGTTAGATCTCCAATTTGAACGCGCTTAACGTTGTTCACGTCCCAAAACCGCATAGATCGGTTCGTCATCATGGATCGTCCTTGACCAGGGACAAGCCCGTTGATTTCGAACGTTCCATCCTTCTTGAGAATCCACCCCTGCTGACCGGCGATGTAGTTGGTGGAACTGATGTACTCGCCTATCTTCTGGTTGGTAATGCTTCCATCTTCAACAAATAGCGACTTTATGAACGTCTGCCCGCCGACAACAGCGAACGGAGAAACTGGCGTGCCGTTGGCCAAGTTCAGCAGCATGAACGTGTCAGCCCTGACCACGAACTGCGACGACACTCCGGACGGATCGACCTGAAGGCCCAATCCGAATGACGCGGCGTACTTCTGCCCACCGGCGGTGGTCTCCATCTTCACCGACCAGAGCGTCGACAATTGGCCGTTAGTGTTGGCCAATGCCGAGGACGTTTCCTGAATGGCGGAGGTGTTCTGACCGACCGTCGCTTCCAGCTTCGTCGTCTTGGTCGCCTCGGCCTCGATCGCCGTCGCCCTGACCTTGCTCTCCTGCACAATCGCCGCCGTGCTGGCCCATCCCTTCAGTGCATCAGCTTTTGCCCCACTACCGCTGTCATCGCGAGCAGAAGCCCGCAATGCATTGGTGGTGCTGGCTTGTGCCGTAACCACGCCATCGAGTTCCGTGATATCAGCGGTGTTCGTGGAAACCTGTTGGGCCAGACCATTTGCTGTTTCTACGGACTGACCGACATCCAGCCAGTACGTGGCGTTCGGTGGCGGGTGATCTACAGGCACCTCTTGCTTCGCCTGGTAGATCCGGCCGTCCTCCACCACCATCTGGCCTTTCAGGTAGGTCGCCTCATGGTCATACCCCTTCAAGCCATCCAGCAAATCGATCTGATCCTGCAGGCCGTCAAGCTCATCCAAGACATCCTTGCCCAATTCAGTTTTCGTGACCTTGCCGGTGATCAGCTCAAGCACCGGACCAGCATCCGAACTAGCCTGCCCCATCACACCATTGCCGACCGGATAGAACGGGCCGACATTGCCGGTGCGGTCTACCAGGCGAGCCCAGAAAAACAGGGTTGCGCCCGCCAACAGCTGCTGCATGCGGTAATCAGCCTGCGGATAAGCCAGGTCGGCCAGCTTGGTCGCCGCCCCCAGATCGTTTGCAGGGCCGTACCACAGCTCGGTGCGCTGGGTATCCTCCGCGCCAGGTGGGAAAGCCCACTTGATGCCGATGCCGAACAGTTCGCTGGTGATGGTCAGGAACGCCACCGCCGGCGGCAGACCGACCTTTCCTTCCAGGTTGGTCAGGATCGAGGTGGTCGGGATCGATGACACGTTGAGCGCATTCACTGCGCGCGCCCGAGCCATGTACTGGCCGGAGTAGATGCCGCGCACGTCAGCCATGAGCTCACCCGTGCGCGGAATTGGCACCCACTCCCTGGCGCCCCACTTCCACTCCACGTCATAACCCACCGCGCCCGGCGCAGCATCCCAGGCAATGGACATGACGGTGACGGCAATGCCCTGCTCAATCACGACGTTCTGGCTGAGCATTACTCGCGCCGGGGCTTCCTGACTCCCCACCGGAATGCCGGTGATAGGCCGGGGATCTACAACAGCACCGTGGTCAATTACATCGAACTTGCTCGGATCATGCTGAATCACCTCGAGCTGGAACTGGTGCCACTCTGGCCGCGTTACGTTGCGGACGTAGAATTGCATCAGCTTCAGGTCCTCATAGTCGAGAATCCAGCCGCACTCGGCCTGGGGTTGCTCGCTGTAATCGGCCATCAGCGTGACGTTACGGCCGGCAACAGACTTCACCACCCGGCCCTCGGACTTCCCGCTGGGCAGGTTAACCATCAGGCGAGCCCCGACCGGCACCACTGTGTCACGGTCAAGCGTGACCACCCGGCCGGCTGCCGCAGCAATACGCCCGCCGTTGTTGCGGCCAACCAGCATCGGGTCAGCCACGGCAATGACCTGGCCAGGCTTTGGAATGCCACCGTCCAGGCCGACGCGGAACACGCCGCCCTGTGTCTGAAGCTTCTCGGTCAGTGCAGCCCACTGCCCAGCGCGCTGCGCCTGGCCCAGGGATGTGCAGGCGATCGCACCAACATCGGTTTCGCGCACGATCCCACCCAGTTCCACCATCGCCTCGTCGTCAAACACCGGCTCCTTGTCAGTTTCAAAACCCTGGTCAGGATTGTCCCAGGACACCGTGTAGAGGCTGTGCCGGTCACGTGCCCGGGTGCCTTCGTACTTGATGGCACCGTTGTTGAGGATCTGCGTTTGGTTGTACGTGTATACCGGGTCGCCGGGCATATCCGCGTTGACCACGATCTGGCTGCCGTCCCAGTAGGCAAGGCCGTGGAAGATCGAGGCCAGGTCCTGCAGCACCGCGTAAGCCTCGGCCTGCTTCTGCAGATACAGGTTGCAGGTGAAGCGCGGCTCTTGACCGCCCTTCCCATCCGGCACCATTTGATCGCAGTACTGCGCAATGCGGTACAGCGACCAGCGATCAACCATGGTCGCGTCGATCCGATTGCCGAGACCGTAATAGGGATCGAGCACCAGGTCGTAGAAAATGAACGCTGGGTTGTTGGTGTAAGCCTCCTTGAAGGTGCCGTCCCAAATGCCATTGCTCGTGCCGGTGCCAGACGTTGCGTAGGTGCGGGTAGCGGCATCGTAGTTGGCGGGTACGCGAATGATGCGGCCACGCATCAGCACGGCAATCTTGGCGAAATCACCGCCGAATGTCTGGGCGTCGTACTCGACACAACCAACGGATGTCAGCGGGTATTCCTGATCGCTGTCCACCACCTCTGCGATGGCCTTGACGATCATCTGATCAACGACCAGGTCGGAGTTGGCGTTCGGGGTCAGGCGGCGTACCCGGATCGTCCATCGGCTGCCGGTGGGCAGCTCCAGCCGGTGCGCACGCTCGTACTCAGTGACGTTCTTGCGATCAACCGCGGTAACCAAGACCTCGACGTAGGGGCCGTTGTCGGTCGAAATGTCCACGGCGTAGTCAATGCGGACGCCGTTGATGTTGCCCGATGCGTCCTGGCTGCGCAGAGTCGGCCAGCTGAGCCGCAGGCGAACGGCATCGATAACCGGATTGGTGATCGTGTGTAGCCAGGGCGTGCCGTAGAGCAGTTCTTTTTTGACGTCGATCTCGTTGCTGGATTCCGAGATGCCCTCAAGTCGATCCTGGTTCAGTTCGCCTGAACGAAATTGCCACTTCAGGCCCGGGTAATTGATCGTGCCGTCAGGTGCTTGGGCCGGGGTGCCGTTCAACTTGAGCGAGCGCAAACCATCGACAGGGCCAACGATCGGCCCCCAGCTCCACATGTAGACGATTCGCGCTGTAGAGATCGACGGCACGCCGTTCAGGGCGATGCTGGGCTGCTTCGGCTTGGATTGGCCGCCCTTGCTGCCAACGATGGCGCGGCGCTTGCGTGGCGTGACGCGGCGCGCCTTCTTTGCTGCTGCGCTCATGCGCCCTCCAGAATGCAAAAACCCGCCGGAGCGGGTTTGTGGTGGTGACTGAATCAGATGTTGTCTTGGGTGTAGACCCCGCCAGACTCGACGGCGCCGCCGATCTCGCGCTCGCCATACAGCAATGGGTAGGGGTTGCCCTGGGCGATGGTCGTGACTGCACCGCCGAAGCCGTAGCTCGGGTTATTGCCGTCGTCGTTCTTGCCCTCGGCAGTCGCATTTGTGGCCGGGGAAAGCATCTGCACCACTCCGCCCAGGCCGACAGCGGCACCGGCGGCAAGCAGCCCCAGGCCCAGCCCGGTGGTGGTCCCGCCGGTGAACATGCCGGCCACAATCAGCACCACGCCTAAAAGCGTCTGGAACATGCCCGCCTGCTTGCTGCCTTGGACAATCGGCTGAATGCGGATGTCGCCCTCGGCGCGGCCCACCAGGTCAAGCTCCTGCTCGCCCAAGTTGCGCTCATCGACGAACACGGCGAACACCAGGCCCCGCTCCTCGGCGGTGCGCAGGTACTTCTCAAAGCCGGGCTTCATCATGCACAGCGCGGCCATGGCATCGCGGAAGCTGTGGACGTCCAGGGTGTACTGCTTGCCAAACTTCTTGCCCAGCACGCCGCCGAGCTTGATGGTGCGCATAGTCATGGGCGGTAGTCCTTGTGCCGGAGAATCAACTTCACCCGGTTGGCCATCGACCAACCGTAGATTTCACGGGCCGCCAGGCGCCCGGGCATGTGGTGGTAAATGAACGGGCCAGACCCGCCAAGCTTCGGCGCCGGCTCGCTGATGAGCGCCGGCTCATCGCCAAGGTAGATCACGGCGTGATTCGGGAAGTAGCACTCCCGGCCGGGCGTTGGGATCTGCAACACCAGCATGTCGCCGCGCCGTGCCTCGTTGACCTGGTAGAAACCGGTGGCCGCGAAGTTGTCCTCGTAGAGGCTCGGCCCGTCTTTCTGCTCCCACCAAAGATCGGAGCGCTCAAAGTTCGGCAGCTGCAACCCCGCCTCCCGGGCGTACCAGTCGCGGCACGCTGCCCAGCAGTCCAGCAGGCCATGGGAGAAGTCCCGGCCCAGCAGCGGCGCCTGGAAGCCCGAAGGCTTAAACCACTCGAAGTCACCGCCGGGCCAGCCGACAATGCCCCAAGGCAATTCGTGCAACTCGCAACTGACGCGGTCGGCCATGCTCGGCGCCGGCGCCTTGTCGGGATGGCTGTGGATGATCGCCAGCACCTCGCCCCGATCTTCCGCCCGGGCCATGTCCTTGTGATCGATTTGGAAATGTTCACGCGGAGTGGTGGCCAGGTTGCCGCAAGGCACGTACTCACGGCCGGAGGCGGATTTGATCACCACCCCACAGGCCTCTGCCGGATAGGCACGTTCGGCGTGAGCGCGGATCTCGCCCTGCAATTTTTGATTGATGCGCATCGCTACCTCGAACTTGCTATCAGGCTCGCGCCCATGGATCCGCCAAACCGGCGGGTGTTGCCCCGGAGCTTGCAGCTGCTCCACCAGCCGCCGCAGCGGTCCAGTGCGGGGTTGTCGGTGGGCTGATTCTTCTTGTCGAACATCGCCGTGCCGGTATAGGCGCAGGCCTCCTGCCGGTACCCGCCACGGCAGGCCCACCGGCAAAGCTTGGTGATCTGCTGCGCCGGCAGCATCTGGCCTTCCATGTCCGTAGGGCTCGACAGTGAGAACGTGACCGAGATGCTGGGCAGCGCCTCGGTCTTCTGCTCGATAAACCAGAGGTTCGTCTTTGCCTGGTCACTGGCGTCAGGGTTGCCGTCGGGGAAGTTGGCGGCGTCCAGGAAGTGGCGGAACGTTTCGATCACCTTGACCCGGGCGCCGGCCAAGTCGCGGAACTGGAAGCACAGGGCAGTGATCGCCCCGCGCACGCCGCCGAGCTCGTCGTCCACCTGCAGCGTCGGAGAAGCCGGGCGCCCATCCCCACGGATGTCGAAACCCTTTGCCTCGATCTGGAGCGGCGAATACAGCTGCCCCTGCCAGATGATGTCGCCCTCGTGGGCATGGCCGTGGAAGCGCCCAATCGTTGCACCCAGGCGCGTAGCGTCCAGCTCGTACAGCCGGATCTGGTTACCTGGCTCAAGCTTTTGAAGATCGGTGTTGTAATTCATAGGGCCCCAGAAACAAGAAACCCCGCACTTGGCGGGGTTTGGTGAGGTTTAAGGTCGGGGGTTGAACACCTGCTTCACGGTGAACGTGACGGTGTAGATGTTCATGCCGAGGGCTTTCTTCTTGTACCCATTGGCCCGGTACCAGCCTTGGGGCTCACCAGGCGGCGAATAGCGAAAAGCCTTATAGCCCTCATGCCGATCAAGGAACGCCAGCAACTCGGGCAACTCCTCGCCCGGTAGATCCTCGCCGGTGTGCACCAGATTCCATACCTGACTCTTGGTGTTGATGCCAATGCCCCCGGCCTGGACCATGCCGTCGCCAAACTCGTTTTCCCATGTTCGCTGGCTGATATCACCGTCAAGGCCGACCTCAACATCAAAAGTAAATGTCTCAGCCATCAACGCCTCCACAGCCGGCCACCCTGGCCCATTTCACGATCAAGGAATTTGCCGAACTGCGTCTCCAGCCCGGCCGACATCGCCTGTCCTTGGCGTGCTGCATCCTGGTCTGTCATGCCGGGCTGTGCCTGCACGGTGATTGGTGCGTTGAAGACAATCTGTGTCGGCCCGCTTGGTGCCGACTGGGCGCCAGCGCCAACCATTGCGGTCCGCCCGTCACCAGCTGACTCCAGGCTACCGACGCCGATCTGCGCATACGGCTGCTCGCTGCCCAGCCCCCTATCGATCCTCGACAGCACGGCGTCAAGCTTGGCGCTCGTTTGAGCGGTAGTTACGCGCTCGCCCTCTTGCAGGAACCAGGTGCCATCCTTTGGAACCGCATCTATACCGTCGTGCGCCATACCCGCCAGAGCAGTCATGCCGACAGCCGAAGCCAGCGGCCCGGTTACAGCCATGGCGGTGGCCATCGCCGCCGGCGCTGCTGCTGGGCCAATGATCGGAATCGCCGCGGTGGACGCGAAGGCGTTCAGGCCAGCCGTCAGCGACATGGCTTGCGCGTTTGCCCCCAGCGTGCCGGCGGCGCTCGCCTGAGTGGTTTTGCCCACGAGCAGTTGCACGCCCTGGTAGATCAACCACTGAGCCGCCATGTCACCCAGCGCCTTGAGCATCGACTTGGCGAAGTTGCCAATCATGTCGCCCAGGGCGTCACCGGCATCCTCGGCGCCGCTGGCCACATCCGAGAAGAAAGTGCCAAGACCGCTGGTGCCTTCTTGCAGCGCTGTGTTGGTTATGTCCGCAGCCTGGGCGGAATAGTCACGAGCGGCATCGGCATAGTTCGCCCACGCCTCGTTGACTCCATTCATCCAGTTGGTTTGCTGCTCGTCCGTGGCAGCGTAGAAGTCCTGCTGATACTGCAATCGCTTGTCGTACTCGCTCTTGAGCGTTGCCGTTTCGCTTGCATACAGCTGCGGGGTGATCTCCCCACTGTTGACCTGCTTCACAAGCTCATTCACATCAGCGGCGTACTTCTGCCGCATGACCAGATCGGCGCGCATCCGGTCTCTGGCTTTGTCGCCCATGCCAACGCCGGTCAGTTCCTGCGCGAAACCATCCTTCGTGGTTTGGGTGGTCAACGCTTGGGCATTCTTGAAGGCGGTCAGCTTCAGATCGTCTTCGTTGGCCTTCTTCAGCTTGTTCAGGGCATCCAGTTCGGCGGCCATGCCCTGGAGTTTTTTCTTTTGCGCCTCGCTCAGCTTGCCAAGCTTCCCTTCCTGAAGTTCGAAGGAAAGCTTCATCACCTCCGTGGCTTCGTTCTGCTTGTTGCCGGTGGTGTTGATCAGTTCGATCTGGCGCTTGTAGCCCTCCTCGGCAGTATCAAACGACTTGAGCTGTTGCTTGGCGGCAGAGGTAGTCTCGGTAGCGTTCTTTCTAGTCGCCTTGGCAGCCGCATCGTCAGCGGCTTTCTGGGCGTCTTTCGCGGCGGCAGCAGAGCGAATAGCAACGATCTGCTCTTCGGTGAGCAATGTGTTCTCACGGATGAATCTGTTCGCCGCCTCAAGGCTGGTTTTGTCTTGGGCAGTGGCCAACTGCTTCAGAAGCTGATCAAGGTACTTCTGGCCAGCCTGAGCAGCTCCCGCGCGGGCAGCAGCATTGTCACGCTCTGCCCGGGTATTGGCATCCGTCTCCCCGGTTAGCTCTGCCAATGCAGTCCTGAGCTTGGCGATGATCTCAGCCTTCTCGGCTGCAGCGCCGCCGCTCTTTTCGAGGGCGTTGGCCATCTCATCAGTGACACCTGGGACCTCCCGCACCTGGTCTGCCACGGCCTTCCAGTCAACAACCATTCCAGAAGACTGATCGGACGACGCTTTCTTGATGATGTCCATTGCCGACTGGAACTCAGCCGGTAACGGAGCGATGCCACCCATGAAACCGGACGCGCCAGCAAGGCCGGCATTCGTCAGGCTGCTCTGAAACTCGAAGGCGATCGAGCCCGCCGCAGTGGTCAGGTCGCTCTCAGCATCCTCAATGGAGGCCTTCAGCTCCCGGAGAGTGACAGACTGCGTTGCCCGGTTGAGCTTGTTGAATCGCTCAACGAGCTTATCGATCGGGTCACTGAGATCACCCAGCTTCTTCTCAAGCACGCTGGTGTTGTCACGCAGTGTGATGAATGCGGTCGCGGCACCAATAGCGAGAGCCGCGACACCAACAGGCCCGCCAAGAAGGCCAAGCAAGCCACTACTTGCACGCCCAAGGCCTGCCTGTGCAGACGAGACGGCGGTGGTCGCCCTTGCCTCTGCCATGCGCGCTTCCGCAAGCTGCAGAGACATTTGAGTTTGTACGGCGGTACCGCGCGCAGCCACCGCCTCTTTCTGGGCAAGGAACACCGTTGTCTGCGCTTTTTGCTGCTCGGCCTGGGCGGCGAGGAGAACGGCGGTTGCCTGCGCTTTGCGCGCAGCCGCGTCCTTGTAGGCAGAGTACGTTGCTATTGCGGCAGAGTTTGCCGAGGTTACACCGTACCGAGTTAAAGCAGTGATGGCCGCGAAGATGGCGATATCAGCCAGGGTGGAAAAATTGTCACCGAGCACCGCGATGCCGCTGCCAAGTTTGCCAGTGAAGTCGGCGGTCTCGTCCAACTGGCCAATGTAAACGCTAAATGCATTGGACAGGTTCTGCAGCGCATCACGTACTGCAACACTCATGCTGTCAGCGAGAATACCATTGGCTTCCGAGGCCTTCTGCAATCCTGAAGTCAGGATGTCTAGGCCAAGCTTCCCCTGCGCGCCGAGACTGCGGATTTCCTCAGCTGTCTTACCCGTCGATTTGGCAATGGTGTCCACAACCGTGGGCATCGCCGCCAGAATTGATTGCCAACCGTCAGCCTCAACCTTTCCAGTCTGAAGCGCCTTCGAATAAGCATCGATGGCAGAACTGGCTTTATCTGCTGAAGCAGAGTTAGTCACCAGCAAAAAGCTAAAACTATCCATCACATCCAGCGCCTGGCTGGTGTTATAGCCCATGGACTTGAGACTGTCCGATGTGCGGATGTACAGCTCTTGAGCTTCGGCCAAAGGTCGGTAGGTGCGCTTTGCGGTATCGAGCAGGCGCTGCTGCACCAGATCGTATTCACCCACACTCACGGTCGCCATGCCGATACGATCGGACATCTGGCCGTAGGAGTCAGCCGTCTCGATGATCTTGCCAATACCAGCAGCACCAATCGCTGCAGCGAGAGCCCCCTTAATCAATCCGGAAGCGTGCTGGGCGCGCTCACCGGTACGATCGAAGGCAGAATCTACACGGCCCAGGCTTTTATCGATCTTCCCCGAGGCTTGAGCAACACTGGAATCGGCACGCGCCATTTCCTGACGCAACTGGGCAGTGGTCGCCTCGATGCGGACGAGCATCCCCTGTACGTCGGTATCAGCCATGCTTTTCTCCGGGCAATAAAAAACCCACCGAAGTGGGCTTTCTTGATGAATGAATTAACTCAGAGCGTCTCTATGCTCATTTTTGCTTCGTCGTCGTATATCTGACCGGTTTTGATATTTACGACCTTAATCCAAAACACCTTTGCTTGGAAAAAGTAACTATCAATCTCTGACTCGTGCGGGCTGCTGATCGTTGGCGCGTGATAATCCTTCGCGGCCTGAACAAAGTCTGGTACCGGCATTACGGTAAAATTGACTCGAATATTCTCTCGCTGGCTCTCCATCTCTTTTGCCGATATTTTCAACTTACCCGAAACGTTGTAGAAAAATACTGTCCCGGGTGCTTTAGGGACAGGGCTGAAAACGAGAAAATATCGGTCAATCTTCTGCTTCTCAATCAGAGCTGTAGCCCCAAAAGAGTTCTGTCCAGAGTAAGTCCCTCTAGAATAAGTATCCTCCCCAAGATCGAACGCCGGATAGTCGGTGTTGACCGCCTTCAGGGGATCCAGCCCACTCTTAAATCCCCGCCCTTGAGCGTCATGCATTGAGACTCGCAACGAAAACTCACCGGTAACCCGATCAAACTTGATCGATGATGGCAGAACGACTCCGTTTACAGAAAAGTTTCCGAAGGAAGCCATCCTGCTCGCGAACGCAGCATCGGTCTCATACTCCCCTCTCGGCCCGCCAAGCCTTTTGAGTTCCCCGAGTAGGTCCTTAGCGGATGCAAAGCTCTTGGCTTGAACGTTTTTTCCAGCGGGATCGAATGTTATGAACACCTCTTTTTGAGCAGGCGCAACCTGGGCGCTGCCCGCAGAAGGCCGCACAGCAGGCTGAGGACCTGAGCACCCGTACAACACTGCCAATGCAGCAATCAAAATAGAAACACGCATCGCTTCACTCCCTGTATTTCCAGGGAATTTACCACTGCCTGATCTCAAAAAGCACTTATTGCTACTCCCATACTACTGAGCCTGCCGCCCCGTGAGCGCCTGCCGCAGCTTATCGGCCACAGTTGACGCAGATGGCTTATCAGCCTTGGCTTTCGCCTTTCCTCCGCCGAAGGGGTTCGTCATCTGCGCCCATTCGATCTTGGCGTCCATGGCCAGGAACAGTTCAGGGATCGGTGTGGCCCAGGCCAGTTCGGGCGACCAGCCCAACCAGCCAGTGGCTACCGCGTAGAGCCGGTCGACGTAGCTGCCGTTCTCGACAGCACTTACGCCGCCGCCGGCTTTTCCTTTCCCGCGTCAGGGCCCTTCGGGTTGTACAGCGCTGCCAGGTAGGCATTGAGCTGAATACTGACGTCAACGACGCCCGCCTGCCAAACCTGCTCAGCGATGGCCTCAGCATCCTTGCCGGTCAGCCCGGCGCCGCCGGCGATGATCACCGCGCAACCGCCGACGCTCAGCGCGTTGATTGCCTGGGACGCGCCGCGCAGCCCGCCGAAGTGGGCCTCAATGGCCCGCACCGCGCCGAGCGTGGGCTTGAGGGTGTACGTCTCGCCGTCGAGACTGATGTCGACGGTACCGAAAAGGGTCTTGCTCATGCGTCGAATCCTTTGGGTTCGGGGCCGAAGCCCCTCGGGTTAAGCCGCTGCAGCCGGGAGAATTTCCAGGATGTCGGAGTTGATGCCGATGGTGACGTTGCGGCGAACCACGTTGTCAGCGGCGCCGGCGGCGACGGTGTTGTTCATCACCTTGCCACGCAGGTAGAAGGTGGTCGGCAGCAGCGCCGGGGTGGCATCAGGATCGCCATCGTTCAGCGTGATCTTGATGTTGTAGTCGCCCTTGCTGCGATCCTTGTGAGCGATCTTCAGCTTGGCCTGGCCCAGGTCGCCGTTGTCGAGGCCGACAGCCAGAGTCAGGTCACCAGCATCAGCGGTGCCCTTGTACTTGCGTACCCGGCCATCGCGCAGCGAAGTGAAGGTCACAGAGCTGAACGTGTCGCCGAACTCGCCCAGGTCCTCCACTTCGCCGATACCGACGTAGGTGTCTGCTTTGTAGAGCGCTTCAGTGTCCGCGCCGTTCTTGCTACCGATACCGATCCGGCAGCCGGCGGCTGTGTTGAGGTTGTCTTCGGCCATGGGGGTTCCTCCAAGGGCACATTGGATAAAGCCGCGGTGCGGCCGGGTGTTGGGTTTAGTGAGTGGTGATGATGCGGACCGTGATCGATCCCTGGTACGTGACGCCGTCAGCATCGCGCTGGGCGTCGGCTTGCTCGACCCGGACCGACACTGCCCGGCCAACGTCCAGCGGCAACCGGCGCTCATCCAGGGCCGCCACAACCTCTCCGAGGATGCGCTTCACCTCGGCCTGGCCATGAGCGTCCGACCAGACCGACAGGTAGGTCAGGCGCTGCTGACGCTTCCTGCCGGCAATAGGCGAGATGTTGGTGGATATCTCCCGATCAAACGAGACATACGGCATATCCGAATCCATCGGGGCGCCGTCATAGACCGGACATGACACCTCGGCCTCCAACCTGGCGAGCAGCGCCTCCTGCAACGCAACGGACGGATCAGCCATTGGATATCCCCCTGCTTGCCTTGCTCAGCGTTCGACCGATGGCGGCCTTGATGTTGGCCACGACATATTCCCGGTTCACGTCCTTCGCTGGGCGAAGCCATGGGTGCGCGGGCCGTGCCGGAATGTCCGGGTACTTGCCGAAAAAGTGCGTACCGTCAGCCTTGTTCGTCGGCCGGCGGGCACGCCCCCCGGCGCGCTTGTTGCCGGTGTAGCCCTTCGTCCCGTACTCGACAAACCGCAGGTAGAAGAACCGTTGCTTGTTCTTCTTGCCACGGATACCGATCTGGGCGTCCAGGCCGCTTTGAGACACAAATACCGTCAGCGCGGCAGCAGCGGCACCAGTGTCTTTCGGGATCAGGTTCTTCATCGTCGAAAGAATGCGCTCGGCACTGTCACGCATCACCGGTGCCAACTCGTTATCCATGGATTGGTGGAGCGTGCGCAGCGTCCGGCGCAGCTTGAAGTCACCAGACATGCGCGAGCGACGACTGGCCATGTCCTACTCCTTGGCCTTGGAAGCCTTTTCAGTGACAGGCGCAGACTCGGGAGCAGGCTCTACCAGACCGCGCGCCACTAGGTCCGCACCAAGCTTGGCGTCCACCGTGAATTCTTCACCCTTTTCTCGGTCGCCGGTAGCGCCGGAAAGAGTGCCCAGGGCAACTACTTTCATATTTCACCTCTAAGGATTGGGTACGTTTGAACAGAGCAATCGAAGCATGTCGCGCTCGTTGTTGGGCAGCGCGGCTTCGATCAGGTAGGTGGTGGCGATTCCATTCGCCTGGTAGACCAGGCGATTGCCTGCGACCGCATCAGGGCGGGGATGCATGCGAATCTCTGCTGTTACCACCGCTTTCAGTTGCTCGGCCACGGGTGATACCCGCCCCGTCGGCAATGTAATCTCCGACCAGAGCTTGCCCACTTCGACCCACGCGATATCAAAACCGCCTGTTTTGTTCTTGGTGAGCACTGGCTTGAACATCGTGCCCCGGTGGCGCAGCGGTCCGGCCCTCATACATTCACCCAGCGGTGAGGCTTCCACAGAGCATTTGTTGCCATAGGCAGTTCCGCAGTGATCGTTCCGATCACCACCGTCTCGCGGCTGCTATACCAGTGCCCGATCAGCAACAGCGCTCCTTGCTTAATCGCCTTGGTCATCAGCAGGGCATTGCCGACTGGATCAGGCAAAGCCGTCTCAGGATCAACTAGCGTGCGATTGGTCCAGGTCTCAAACGCGCTGAGGGCTGCATCCGTGTAGCCTTGAATCAGCGCATTCTCGTCGTCATGGTCGACCCGTAAGTGAGCCTTGACGATGGGGAGATCAATCAACCTTCGGCACCAGCGCCTGAAGGGCTTCTTTGTTGGCGGACGGATCGAACTCGATCCCTTTGCCAGCGAGCCAGGCCTTCAGATCGAGAACCTTCATCTTGAGCGGATCGGTTTCTTTCTGCGCATCAATCGCTGCGTCGATTTCTTCCTGCGAGCTGCGCGACGCATACCCCTCAGGCGGGTAATTCAGCGCCAGATAGCCGCCTGCTACGAACTCAGCAATGGTCGGACCATCCATCTTCAGACCATTTGCGTCCAGTTGATTGGCGTAGGAAGCCACACCCAGGTGCTCGACCGCCACCAGCGCACAGCGCTCCGAGACATCCTGCTCGCCGGCTGCAACCTCAACTACATGGTTACCATCCGCAGAGAATGGGAACGGTTTTTTCACAATAATGATCGGCATAAATCCTCCGGTAGGCAGGGCGCCCGCAGGCGCCCACCCATTCAGGCAGCGGCGCTCAGGGTGAGAATCTTCACCGCCTGGGAGTCGACCAGCATGCCGCCGACGCGCTTGGTGGTGTAGAAGCCAACGAACGGCTTGTTGGTGTACGGGTCACGCAGCACGCGGGTACCGATGCGATCCACCACGGTGTAGGCGCGCTTGAAGTCGCCGAATGCGATGGCATTGGCGTCAGCCGCAACATCTGGCATGTCTTCGTTTTCGGTGATGCCATAACCCAGCAGGACCGAGGGTGCGCCCGCTTCCAAGCCTGGGCGCCACAGGTAGTTGCCCTCGCTGTCCTTCAGCTTGCGGACGTAGGCAACAGTCAGGTTGCCCATCATCCAGGTGCCATTGGCGCGGTAGCCCGCCTTAAGCGCATGGATGAGGCTGATCAGGCTGTCGCCAGTGATCGCACCGGCGGTGCCAGAAACGAGCTTTTGCAGAACGCCGAACGCTCGGTCGTCGTCGCTCTTTAGGTCGAAGCCGTAAGCCAGCAGACCTTTTGGCTTGTTGACGCCATCACCTTTCAGGAAAGCATTGCCTTCCTTCTCGGCGAAGTCGCGAGCAACCTCACCATTCAGCCAGCCCTCAGCATCAAAGAAGATGTCGTCAAGGCTGGTCTGAGTGGCTTGTGGGTTGGCGTACAGCTCACCCATAAACGCAGAGATGTTGCCGAGTTTGGGAGTGTTGGTTGCCGGACGAGGATCGGTTTCACCCACCCAGCCCGCGCCGTTACCGCCGAGGTTCACCAGACGCTTGTAGTCCGGACTGCCAACGGTGATCTGGTTGCAGACCTGACGCATAGGCGAGGTGTCGCGCAGCAGTTCGATGATGCTGCGGTCAAGCTCTTCGGGAACGGCGAAGCCGCCATCTGCATCAACGCCGACCTGCAATGCCTTCGCCTGCAGTTCGCCCAGGCCGGTCTCGATACCCTTGCGCACGAACTGCATGAATGCGGTCTTGTGCTCACTGGCGGCCTTGGTGCCGGTGCCGTCTGGGCGCTTGAGGGACAACAGCTCCTTTTCCAGATTGCTTTTCAGCTCATCAAGCTCGCTCAGCTTTTCGTTGAGGGTATCGACCTGGCCGGACAGCTTGCCCTTTTCTTCTTCCAGGCCATCAATGCGCTTGTCATTGGTCTTTTTGAATTCGTCGAACTTCTTGCCCAGGGCTTCGGCGACGTCTTCGATATCTTTCTTTTCAACAGCCATGAGAGGCTCCTTAAATGCGGGTCAACAGTGATTTGAGTGATTGCATTGCTTCGTCGGCATCCGCCTCTCGCGGTGAAACTGCGCCGTAGCCCTTGGCCATAAAGGCCTTGGCCTGGGAGCCAGAAAACCCAACCTCTCGAAGGGCTCGCTCCACTTTGCTGGGCGGCGGTGTTTCGCCGCGGGCCAGCAGAGATTTCACATCAGTGATCCGGGCCTCGTCGTTGGCCGGGAAGGTGACCGGGGATACTTCCCACAGGTCGATTGCCTTCAGTAGCCAGATTCCCTTTTCCTTGTCGTAGTCGTAACCGCCGTCCTCGAGCATGTAGCCGATGGACAGCCCGGTGAGACTTCCTGCTTTCATGTGTCCGTGCGCACGCTTGGCGAGTGGATCCGCCTCAACCAGGAGGCGGCCCTTTACGTACAGCCCAACGTCGTCCTCGCGCATCTCGGTGTAAACGCCGATCGGCTCGCTCATTTGGTGCTGCCAGAGCATTGCCGGCAGGCGCCCTTTTTCCTTCCACCTGGCGAGGCTTGCCGCAAATGCACCGCGGACAACTACATCGCTGTAGCTGTCCACGACGCCGAACACTGAGCCGTAGCCTTCGAACTCGCCGCTGTCGCTGACCGACTTAATGGTCAGCGGCACGTCAAGGCGCTGTTTTGTCTGCATCGTCGGCAGCCTCTGGATTGGTGGTCATGTTCATTGGGGTGAGGTAGATGTCGCCGCCTTCGCGGGGATTTTCGTCTTCCAGTTCGCGACAGTCGTTGGGGCTCAAGATCCCCCACTGAATGCCCCTACCATAGGATTCATAACGCCCTTTCAGGTCGCCGCGCATCAGCGCGCCAGCGTTGAACTTGGCGTAGTGAGTAAGGCGGTCTTTCTCGTTGAGCAGCCCAACCTGAATGCGGTGCTCGATGCGGGTCATGATCGGAACCAGTGAGTAGTTCACGAAGCTCATACCCATGTGTTCGATGTTGTTTAGCGTCATCTTTTCCATGCTGGCCACCAGATGTGGCGGCACACGGAACAAACCGCAGATTTGCGACTCGGTCAGTTTTTTGGATTCGATGAACTGGGTGTCTTGGGCGTTCAGGCTGATCGGTTTCCAGTCCAGGCCCATCTCCAGAATCATGGGTTTGTAGGCATTGGCCACGCCCATGTGTTCGCCTTGAAACTCCGTCTTGAGCCGGCCAAAGGCTTCGTCGGTAAGCTGCTGTTCAGTCCGCAAAACACCGCTAGTCACAGCGCCATTCGTAAAAAGCTTGGCGGCGTGAGCGTCCATCGCTTGGCCCAGACCCAGCGCCTGGCGAGCGTAAGCGATGGGGTTTAGCCCGTTGAGCCCGTCCAGCGTGAATAACCGCACATGCCATATTTCATCCTGGGTTAGCGTTTTCGTACCCGATTTGAAATTGACGGTGTACTCAACTGTCCAGTCGTCCTTGAGCTTTGGCGTGACGATGTCCGGGTTGAGCGGTAGGAGCTCAACCACATTGCCCAAGGCCTTCACCTTGTAGGCGAAGAAGTTGCCACGAAGACATAGGCACGCCACCAGCATTTCCCAGAACTCCTGGGCGGTCATGTAGCTGTTGGGGGCCATGGTAATCAGCGGATAGAGCCGGTGAGCCGTCGCCGGCAGTCGGACCCGACCGGTTTGCTTTAGCAGCCGGCAAGGCAGCATTCCCATTGACTCGGCCAGCACCCGCACGCAGTTGAATACAACCAGTTGCTGCATGGCACTAGTGGTGGTTACGCGCTGGCCAGCATTGCTTTCATAGCCTGCGCCCAATGCCTGGGCCAGCTTCTCCGGCGTATCAATGATCTGGGTGCCGCCTTTCCTTCCAAGGAGTGCGCGGAGCATCAGCGGCCACCTCGCACAATCGAGTACACGGACAAGGTGACCAGCAGCGCGCCGCAGACGGTTAACGCGAGTGGCTCACCCATCCATGCCCAAAGGCCGCGCGTCAGCAAAGCCAAACCAAGGACGCCGACGAGATCGGGGAAAGCCTCTTTCAGCGCCTCCAGCTTTGGCGACTTGATTTCGTCGGTCATAGGGTTCGAATTCCGTGTTTAGTGATGTGGTCAGAGAGGGTGTCATCGGGGTGAAGGTTTGCCAGAACTCGACCGATAGTCATGATCAACGCAACCGCGCCGTCGATTTTGTTGTCGTCCCCCTGCTTGATCGGGCGCACAACATCGTCGTTGCCTGGCAAGTTTTTGCCGATCACGTTTCCGATGCACCAGGTCATGATTGGATTGCCGTCGTGGTGGAACCGGCCAGCCTCAATAGCGGCCTCCAATTCCTTCATCGGGTCGGACATGTTGGTGTAGTTCTGCGTGATGGTGACCGGCTCAAAACCTTCGTCATCAAGGTCATGGCTGAGACCTGTCGCCCCGTGCGGATCAATAGGGCACTCGCGAATCGGGGCGAGATGATTCGCTTCCTTGGTGTCCTCAAGGATCTCGCGGTAGTCGACCTCGGCACCGTCGGTCACAGCCAGATGCTTTGAGTGAATCCACGCCTGAAACCGCTCGGACATCCTCTTGTTATCGGTATCGAATGCGGTGTCGTACGGAACCCAAAACTTCGGCGCAACGCTGTAGTAGTGGACCTTGCCATCGATAACGCGCCAGAACAGCCTGGCCCTCGAGTTCATGTCGAGCTTGCGTGCCAGGTCGAAGCCAGCGATCCATTCTTGTCCCTCGAACTGCTCCAGGGTCAGCGAGGTGTCCTCGCAGGCCTTCCAGCTTTCCATGTTGAAGAAGCCGGACTTCGCGCTCACCCAGAGGTTGAGGTGCTTTGTCTTGAAGGTGTTGGTGAATCGGGCCGAGCGAATTGCACGGGCTTGCTGGCTCTCCAGGTACTCCTGGAACACTGAGACCCCATGGTTCGGGTTAGCCTTGGCCAACATCTTCGGATCGGTCCAGTCATCGCCTTCATCGAGCGTCCAGATCCATCCGAAAAGTTCCTCGTCAGGCACGGTGCCTTCGAGCATCTCGATCACCTGGCGCCGCTTGTCGTAGCACGGCCCCTCGATGTCGGCCCCGGCGGTGGTGATGATGAACATCAGCGGTTGTCGGCGGGCGCCCATGCCCGTGAGCATGGTGTCGTACTGGGCCGACGTAGGGTGTTCGTGGTATTCGTCGACGATGGCGCAGCTCGGTGAAGCGCCGTCGCCTGGGTTGCCAATCAGCGGCTCGAAGCGGCTGAAGTCCGACGGGATATTCATGTTCGAGGCGTTCACCTCAATCCCGGCAGCCTGCACCAGCATTGGCGATTTGGTGACCATCAGCTTCGCCGGTCTGAACACTTCCCAGGCTTGCTTCTCGGTGGTAGCACCCGAGTACACCTCGGCGCCGAACTCACCGTCAGCCACGAACATGCTAATGCCCACTCCACCGGCAACAACGGACTTGCCATTCTTGCGCGGCACTTCCCAGTAGCTTTCGCGGAACCTTCGGTGGCCACCCTTCTTCTTGACCCATCCGAACGTCACTGCCAGGCCGAACAACTGCCAACCCTCGAGGGTAATCAGCTGTCGCTTGAATGCCCACTCGCCCTTTGTATGGGGCAGCAGCTGAATGAGCTTCAGCTTCTTCTCGGCCTTGGCCGGGTCAAACTTGAAGCGAAACCCACGCTTGCGGCTGGCCGCCACATCGTCGAAGTGGCGCTGCACGGCCTGGTGAATGTAGCGGCATGCCGGCACCTTCCCACGGAGAACGGAGCGACCCCAAGCCATTGCCTTGTCGACATTGGCGTGCAGGGCTTTGGTCATCAGGAACTCAGTAGTTGAGCGAACTCATTGGTTGAGGTTTTCTTGTTGCCGCCGATGATCCGCGTCCGGCTCGCCGGATCGAGGCCGAGCAGTGAGCCGAACGTGACCAATTGGCGCATCGATTCGTTCGCCGCAGTAAGTGCGGGGTTCTTCATAGGGCTGCCCTGGGCAGACGCCACGACGATCCCGAATTTCTGGACAGCCTCTTCGGACATGCGCCACTTGTCATAGGCGGAACAGAACGCCTCAACGTTGTGCAAATCGGTAAGCGCAACAACTTTTTCCCGGAGTAATTCAGGAATAAGCATCTTCCACATGGTGGCCGCGCGCTCGCTCAACCAGTCCGGCGGGTCGATGTTTGTGACGGCGGTGAACTGGGGCTCATCATGATTGAGTGCCCGCTTTCCGGGGTTCCCAGCAAGTTTTTTCTGGGCCGTCGGCTTGGGTTTGCGACCACGGCCGGCGACCGTGGCGGTGCCTCCCATCGCGCAACTCCTGAATTTTTAATTTCGCGGGTGTAAGAGAAAGGCCAAGGGGACGGTCTAGTTGACGAAAATCCCCAGGTTTTGACCCTCCCCCTCCGTTATTGAGAATCAACATCATTAAAGCGATGCTTTCGGTCATTTCGCAGCATTACTCGCTGGATTGCCCCAGCCGCCATCCTCCGTTGCCGTCTTCCGGCTGTGGCATGGGTGACACAAGGGCTGCCAGTTCGAGCTGTCCCAGAAGATCGTCCAGTCACCCTTGTGAGGCCGGATGTGGTCGACGTGGTTTGCAGCCACGACCAGCCCTTGCCGCTCGCACTCGACGCATAAGGGATACTTGGCCAAGTACGCCTTGCGAGCTTGCTGCCACTTGTAGCTGTACCCACGCTGGCTGCTGGTCTCGCGCTTGCGCTCATGTCGCTTGGCTTCGGCGCTCTTGCCGATGTCCGTGTGGGCATCGCAGTAGCGCGGGTTGCGAGTCAGTACATTGCAACCCTGGGCGTTGCAGGTCTTCTTTGGCCTCAGAGGCATTACGTACCAGCCTCCATTTTGAAACCGTGAGTCACCAGCCAATCAATGAATGCCTCGGGCATCTCATCGCGGCCGGTCAGCCAGCAGTAGCAGATGGCAAGGCTGAGAACATCAGTCACCCACCAACGCCGAACAACCTTGATCGTTACGCTTACCTTAGCCATCACCACCTCCAGCTCACTGCCCGACGCGGTTGAGTGCTTCATCCGCCTTGTCCGCTGCCTGGGCCGCTGTAGTCGCTGCCCTCGACGCCTTGTCAGCAGCGGTGCCAGTCTTGCGGGTCAGCTCTTCAAGTCGCTTGTCACGTTCGTCCATGGCGGCGTCATAGGCCTTGCGGATGTCGGTGACCTGATTGCTCTGCTTCTCGGCGAGAGACCAGTACGCGGCCTGGTAGCCGAAGATGGCGCCGCCACCAACGAGAGCGAGTGCGATGACCCAGACCTCGAAGCGTCGCCACCAATGGCGCGCGATAAAGTTGATTGCGCATCTTTCCATCAGTTGTTACCTCCAAGCTGAGTGCGCAACCGGGAGATCTCCTGGCTCTGCGAAGTCACCTTGTCAGTGAGTTGAGCGACCTGACTGGTCAGCGCATCAATGCGCCCTTCCATTCGACCTACAGCTGCGGCCAGTTCATTGCGTTCTTTGGCGAACTGATCGGCTCGGGCCTCGGCCTCTTTGCGAGCGACACGCTCCGAATCAAGCAGCTCGTTTAGGCGCCGAACGGTGCCGATGTCTGCATTGTCCATGACGCGCTCTGTGGCATCCCTGGAGAGGAACTTCCTCAGCCAGAGAAAGACGCCGAGCAGGATGGTGCCGCTGCCGCCCAGCCAAGCAAAGGCGCCAGGACCGAGGTCGTTTGGATCCATCCGATACTCCAGAAACGAAAAAGCCCCGCACAATGGCGGGGCTTGATAAGAAATTTAGTCTTGCGCGTTATAAAACCTTTTTTCCCTTGGCGGGACCTGAAGGTTTTCCAGGCTTAGTCTGAGACAGCGCACCGGTTGCAATTGATCTAGACACGGGCTGCCCACTAGAGGATCGCTCACCTGTCACGTCGACCCTCGCCCAAATACCTTTAAAGCCTTTATGGGCATGCGCCTTGCTTTCATTTTGTGTCAACGCTGAGGCAGCAATAGCCCGAGTAATGACCGCTGAAGCTTCAGCAGTATTAAGAGGAGAGAACTGATGCGGTTTCTTGGCAGTGGCACGCCCACGCTTAACAGCAACGCCTATGAGGAGCGCGATACCCACAACCCATAGAGCCATGATGGTCAGAGTCATACTTCCTCCTCAAGCATTGCCACGACATACGATGCGATGATTACAAAAAAGCTAACAACCGACATCGTCGCGCCGGTCCTGATCGTATCAGCGTCAATGGCTTCACCGATAATCAGTGTCGTGAAACCCGTGATCATAAAACCGGTGCCGATACACAACAATAGATTGGTAATCCAGCGGATCGTTTTGCCGTTCATCTACTTCCTTGATATCAAACGATCCAGTCTGGAGCCGGGTACAAACCCAGTATAGCAAAAAGCCCAACTCTAGGGTCGGGCTTTGCTCGCGGAAAAACCGCAAAGTAACTGAAATCTATATATCATCCCCGGTCCTGTCAAGCAGCCTGACGACGAATATCTAAAGCCCCATCAATCCAGGCAATTCCGGCCTTCCAGAGCCCGCGCGTCTTCTCCTCGCCGAACTTCATTTTCTTGCCTACCTCCATTAGCGAGGTGTCGCGACTGGTGTAGTACTTCATCAGGACCTGGCCGCATTCGGGGTATCGCTTCAGCAGGCGCCCCATCAGCCCATCGATCAGCAGCGCGTCGTCATCAGTGATGATCGGCGACAGGATGGTGTTCTCGCGAGAAGCGCAGCAGGACACGCCGGAACCCAGGACAACCCAGCGGCCCCAGTGCTCCAGCAAATCCTCGGCGGTACGCTCTTTAAATGTCGGTGTGAAGGCCATGGCTCAATCCCCTTTGTAAGACGAGCGGCCTGGGCCGCGGCTGTTGTTCTGTTGGTAGTCATCAGCCATTCGGCGCGACGGGCTGACGGTGATCATCAACCTACTGCGCTCCCGCCTGACCATCCGACCGAGCTGAACCACCAGGTCCTCGATCATCAGCGGCTCCAGCGTCTGGGCATGGACGAAGCCGGACGAGTGACATCCGATGCAGTCGAGCTCGTGAAAGACGCCCTTGATCATCCCTATGCCGGCGCATGACGGGCAGTCCGTGAGCGGTATCAAGCTGCGCACTAAGGCGGGGCCACTGCTCTTTTTCATCATTTTTAAACCTCGCCCTTAACAAATTGTGGTTCCGGCTCACAGGCCCCACCGTTCAAGGCGTCTACGATGTTTTGCGAATCTTCATATCTAACGCCTGTCTGCCCGTGAATCGCCTTTAAGCCACGCTCATCTAACCAGTTGTGCCACTTCACCAACGCCAGGCTGCGCTGCTCTTTGGCCTGGGTGTTGATGTAGGTGGAGGCGATCTTGCCCAGCGAGTGATTGAGCAGCATCTCGCCGATGTGCCCGTCTACGCCAAGGTCGGTCCAGGCTGTACGTGCCACTTTGCGCAGGTCGTGACTGGTCCAGGCGCCCTGCCCCAGCCGGGTAAACACGGCGCTCGCCTGGTTGTCGCTCAGCGGCTTGCCACGGCGTGACGGGAACAGGAAGGCACCCTCATATCCTTGAGCGGTCTGGCGGTCACGGTAGCGGCGCAGCAGTGCAACGACTTGGTCGGTCAGCGGCACCCGCAGCTCGGTCTTGGTTTTGGTGTGGTCGGCCGGCAGGAACCACTCGCGCTCTGGCAGCGCAATGTCGGCCCAGCGGGATTGCCGGGTCTCGCCAATACGGGTGCCGTGGCACAGCATCATCAAGGCCAACATGGCGTCACCCGGCGCGCTGTCGAAGCGCTCGGCCAGCAGGCGCACCAGGTCCTGCAGCTGCACGTCCCGCAACCGCGCCGGCTTGGGCAGAATGCGTGCCGTGGTGAAGTGGATGAACTTGAGCTCCGCCATCGGATTGACCGGTATC
>NZ_JACARC010000075.1 GCF_013386825.1 Pseudomonas sp. IPO3778 | reverse complement strand
TGGTGAAGCAACAGCAAAAGCAAAAGCGAAATCAAAAGCCAAAGCGGCACGGTCAACTGTGGGAGCTGGCTTGCCTGCGATGGCATCGCCTCGGTGTGTCTGGAAGACCGAGTTGCCTGCATCGCAGGCAAGCCAGCTCCTACAGAAAAGCAGAGCGGCATCAGCTTCAAATTTGGATTTCTCCCTGGCCCTTGTCTTGGCTTCTACCACTGGGGTTGGCTTTCAGACGGAGCAAATGCCAAAGCGAACTCGTTCCAAATGTGGGAGCGGGCTTGCTCGCGAAGGTCGTTAACGATGACGCGGGTATCCTGATTCAACGCGGCGCCCTCAGGTTCTTCGCGAGCAAGCCCGCTCCCACATTTGGACCGTGCCCGC
>NZ_JACARC010000074.1 GCF_013386825.1 Pseudomonas sp. IPO3778 | reverse complement strand
CGCGCGGGCCTTTGTCTTGGCTTCTACCACTGGGGTCGGCTTTCAGGCAGAGCAAAGGCCAAAGCGAACTCGGTCCAAATGTGGGAGCGGGCTTGCTCGCGAATGCGGTGTGTCAGTCACCGAATGCATCAACTGGAAGACTGCATTCGCGAGCAAGCTCGCTCCCACATCTTGGACCGCGTGTGCTCTTGCTCTGGCTTTTACCACTCAAGCCGGCCGGTGAGTGTGTAGAAGCAAAGGCAGAATCAAAAGCGAAAGCGGGCATGGTCCACTGTAGGAGCTGGCT
>NZ_JACARC010000073.1 GCF_013386825.1 Pseudomonas sp. IPO3778 | reverse complement strand
GGGGTGGGGCAAGAGCCCTTTTGGTTACTTTTGGGGCTCTTTTCCAAAAGTGACCCGCCGTAAGGGCGGAACCCATAGCCGCCGTTACCTAAATAACGGATATGCCCCCAGCCTGACTTAACCCCCAACACGTGCTTTTCAGATCACATGCGCCCGCTGCAACTCGGTCAACGCCAATGCCTTGAGCCTTGCCAACAGCGGATCCCGCCGGTCCCGCGGATGCGCCAGCCCCACCGCCAGTTCCTGGCGAATACTGCTGGGCCGGTTGTCCATCACCAGCACCCGGTCGCTCAGGTACAGCGCCTCGTCCACATCGTGGGTCACCAGCAACAGGGCGATCCCGTGGTGTTCAGCCAATTGCAGCAGCAGGTCCTGCAGCTTCATGCGGGTAAACGCATCCACCGCGCTGAACGGTTCGTCCAGCAGCAACACCTGCGGCCGCGAATACAGCCCACGGGCGATGGCCACCCGTTGCGCCATCCCGCCCGACAACGCTTTGGGCAACGCCTGGCCAAAGCCGCTAAGGCCCACCTCATCGATCAACTGCGCCACCCAGGCCCGGTCATAGCCGCCGTCATCGCTGAAGCCGATGTTTTGCTCCACCGTCAGCCAGGGCATCAGGCGCGGTTCCTGGAACACAAACGCGACCTCCCCAGCGCCTTGCAACAGCTCGCCCTGATAGTCGTTTTCCAGCCCGGCAACGATCCGCAGCAAGGTGCTTTTGCCGCAGCCGCTGGGGCCCAGCAAACTCACCGCTTCCCGGGGTTGCAAGGCCAGGTGGACGTGGGTCAGCACGGTGGTTGCGCCAAAGCTTTTACGCTCGACGCGAATATCCAGCAGCGGTTCGCTCATGCTCAATTCTCCGGGCCTTGGCCGTTGAAGGTGTCGCGCCAGGCCAGGCAGCGTTTTTCCAGGGCGGCCAACAGGCCGTCGCTGATCTTGCCCAGCAGGGCCAGCACGATGATCGCCGCCAGCACGATATCGGGCCGCGAGGTTTCCCGGCCATCGCTGAGCAGGTAGCCCAGGCCCTTGGTGGCGGCGATCAATTCGGCCGCCACCAGGAACATCCAGGCCAGGCTCAAACCGCTGCGCAAACCGGTGAACAAGCCGGGCAGGGCGGCAGGCAACAGGATGCGGCGCACCAGGCGCGTGCGGCTGAAGCCATACATCTGGCCGACTTCCACCAGCTTGCGGTCGATGTCGCGAATCGCCGCGACGCCATTGAGGTACACCGGAAAGAACGCACCGATGGCAATCAGCACGATCTTCGAGGTTTCATCAATGCCCAGCCACAGCAACAACAGCGGCACCCAGGCCAGGCTCGGGATCGAGCGCAGGCCGGCGAAGGTCGGTTCCAGGTACGCCTCGGCCTCGCGGCTCAAACCAACCCAGGCGGCAAACACCAGGGCCAGGCTGGCGCCGATGGCGAACCCCAGCAGCACCCGCAGCAAGCTCGCGCTGATGTGTTTCCACAGCGCGCCTTCGGCGAGGTCGGTGAGGGTGACGGCGATCTCGCTGGGCGCCGGCATCTGGTAGGACGGCAGCCAGCCGAGGCGCACCACCCCTTCGAGGATCA
Source organism: Pseudomonas sp. IPO3778 (assembly GCF_013386825.1). Taxonomy (GTDB): domain Bacteria; phylum Pseudomonadota; class Gammaproteobacteria; order Pseudomonadales; family Pseudomonadaceae; genus Aquipseudomonas. The sequence goes on along the minus strand of NZ_JACARC010000073.1, from coordinate 22,327 downwards.
CCAGGATCAGCACCGGCAACGCCAGGCCCTTGAGCCGCCGTGGCCAGGCGCTGCGCTGGACAGTGACCGTGGGTGCCCGTGGGACCGGCAGGGCTTCGCTTTTGCTGCTCATGACGCTCCCCTTATGGACGAGGCAAGGCCTGGCCGAAGCGGGGGTCGATCAACTGGTCGATGACCTGATCCACATTCACGCCACGGCGCACCAGTTCTTCAGACACCAGGATCGGCGCGGCGGCCTTGGATGACACCACGTCCTGCGCCGTCAGCAACGGGCTGCTCAAGTCAGTCCGCGACAGTTGCAGCTTGGCCACGTCCAGGGGCAGGCCGGATTCGTCAGCCAGCAGTTTGGCGAACTCGTCGGGGTGCTTGACTGCCCAGCCACGGGCTTTTTCATAGGCGCCCAGCACCTTGGCGATGGTCTGTGGATGTTCCTTGGCGTACTGGTCGGTCACGCTGATTACGCCGTAGCTGTTGAAGTCCTTGTTGCGGTACAGCAGACGGGAACCGGCCTGGATTTCGCTGGCGGCCATGTGCGGGTCGAGACCGGCCCAGGCGTCCACATCCCCTTTCTCCAGGGCAGTACGGCCGTCCGGGTGTTGCAGGTGCACCAACTCCACGTCGTCCTTGGTCAGGCCGGCCTTCTGCAGGCTACGCAGGGTGAACAGGTACGGGTCGGTGCCTTTGGTGGCGGCGATTTTCTTGCCCTTGAGGTCGCTGACGCTTGTGAAGGTTGAATCCTTGCGCACCACCAGCGCGGTCCACTCGGCGCGGCTGTAGACGTACACCGACTTGATCGGGCTGCCATTGGCCCGGCTCAATACCGCCGAGAGGCTGGCGGACGAGGCGAAATCCACGCCGCCGCTGTTGAGGTATTCCAGCGAGCGGTTGCTGCCCTGGCTCAAGACCCAGCCGACCTTGGTGTGGGGCAGTGCTTCTTCGAGCCAGCCGAAGTGCTTGAGCACCAGGCTCACCGGGGAGTAATAGGCGTAGTCCAGGTTGACCTGCGCAGGGTCGGTTTCTGCTGCATGGGCCAGAGGTTGCAGGCCGAGGGCAAGGGCGCAGGCGCCCAACAGGGTGTTGACGAAGGGTTTCATGGAACAGCTCCGGACAAGGCGGGAAAGAGAAGGCTTTTCTTATATTCAGAAAATTCATATGGCATGTTCCATCATGCGTTATAGGAATATGCAGCCTCTGTGCCAGTCGTCTTTCGCGCTGTTGGACAATGCTCTGCGCAGCAGCCGTCGAGCCCGGGCGAGGCTGCGTTCGCGGTGTCTCAGACAGACCGCTGACGCAGCCTCGCTTAGGCTCGACAGCGGCTACGAGGCGTTTGGGGAAGTGGGGAGGCGGGCACTTTGTTGAATCACTGTTGGCTGGGCAACAGTCTTCATATGTCTTTATGGAATAAATAAAGAGTTATATATTCCTTTTGTTGTTCTGGCGAATGGGGCACTTTGAGGGCCTGCGCATTCGTGCGGATTGACCCAACAGACCAAAGGAAAGCCGACATGACCATTAAAGCGATCAACGTGCGCAACCAGTTCAAGGGCGTGATCAAGGAAATCCTGATCGGCGAAGTGGTGTCCGAGATCGACGTGCAAACCGCGTCGGGGATCGTGACGTCAGTGATCACCACGCGCTCGGTGCGCGATCTGGAATTGAAGGTGGGCAGTGAAGTGATTGCCTTTGTGAAGTCGACCGAAGTGTCGATCGCCAAGCTGTAACTGCAATCCAGTTGTGAACCCAATCCAAATGTGGGAGCTGGCTTGCCTGCGATGACGGAGTGTCAGTCGACCTATTTGTCGACTGATACATCGCTATCGCAGGCAAGCCAGCTCCCACACTGATTTGTGTCGATTTAGTTGAGCCGAGGGCCGCCTCCAGACGGACGTGACCCAGGCTTCTCACCCGACGCATCCGGCAGTTCCTTGGGCTTTTCACTCGGGTCTTTGTAGTCCTTGTGCAAATCCCCATCCAGCCGGTTGCTCGACGAGCCGCCGCTTTGGGGGGTGGAGTCGAAGTGCTCCCACTCCGATTGCTGGAAGCGGAACAGGCTGTCATCGGTCGGCGTGTCGCGGCCGTGGTAGTGGTGAATTTCGTAGTGGGCGTATTCGACTTTGTCTGCCCAGTTGTCCTGCAATAAGCCGTCGCCGGCCAGGTCGCGGTACCAGTCGTTTTCTTTCTCGGTGGCCTTCTGTTTTTTGTTGTGGTCGACGAAGTAACCGATGATCCCGCCCACCACCGCCAACACCACACCCACCAGAAACAATGGCCCGGTCAGCGCTGCCGCCGTGCCTGCGCCAAACAGCGCCGCCGCCCCCAATACCCCGGCCGACGCGCCGAACGCACCGCCTGCCACTTGCAAACCACCCGCGGCCTGGGCCAAGGGGTCTTTGCTGGCCACGCCACTTTTGATCGCCAGGGCGCCCAGCACGATATCGGCAAAACCACCGGCAATATCCGTGGCCGGGCCCAGCACCTTGATCACGGAACCGGCGATTTTTGCCGATTGGGAGGCGCCCAACTTGGCGGCCCCTGCGGCGGCAAGGCCGTCGTCCAGGTGGGTGGCGAGGCCTTCAGTGGCTTCGGTGACGGCTTTGTCACCTTCGCCAAACAGCTTGGCGACGCCGTCGTACTGGCTGTCGGGCACTGCGTCCAGGGCTGCGGAGATCTCCTTGCTGACCTTTGAGTCGATCTCGGTGGGCTTGCTGAAGTCGATGACTTTGCCGGCCGCACCTTCCTTGCCCCAGATTTCCGGCAGGGTTTTGTCCAGGCCGAGGAAATTCACCAGGCCGCCCTTGCCCAGGGCCTCGCCGATCTTGTCGCCGAGCCTGACGAAGTGGCTCGCGCCGCCGGCAAAGCTCATGAAATCCTTGGCGATGGTCATGCGTTGGGCCGGGGTCTCGCCAAGCTTGCCGCCTTTGCCCACCAGTTGGTAAATCCCCGAGAACAGGCTGACACCGGCGCCCATCGAACCGAGAATGCCTTTGCTGTTGAGGGTGTTGAACACCTCGCCGAGCATGCCGCGGTCCGCCACCGGGATATACGGTTTGCTCAGGGCGGTTTTCACGTCGGCTTCGCTGATGGTGCCGCTGTTCTTGTAGACGTCGCCGAGCTCTTCCAGGGCCTTGGTCACGGCCGAGGATTTCTCCTTGCCCTCCAGGCCTTCGTTGAGGAATTTCTCCAGCACTTCCTGGCTGCGCCGCGGCAGGTCCAGCAGGTTGCCCTTGAGCACGCCCTTGAGCAGGCCGAACAGGTCTTTGGTGGCCAGTTCCTTGTTCTCGTCGGAGATTTTGCTCGGGTCCGAGAGGATCTGGTTGAGGTCGGTGGTGAGGCCGTCGGCCTGGATATTTTGCGCGGCCTTGGTGGCGGCTTCCGGGTCGAACAGCGACAGCGAGGTGAGGGTGTTGCTCAGGTCTTGCTGGGCTTCGTGGCTCTTGCCCTGGTTTTGCAGGTCCTTGAGGTAGAGCACGTAGTCCGGGTTGTTGGTCAGGTCGAGGAGCTTCTGTTTGATCTCGTCCTTGTTGGACAGGTGACTGATGGCGTCGTCCATCTTGGTTTTGTAGTCGGCCTGCACGGTCGGGTCCTGGAACAGTTCGCCGATCTGCTGCTGCACGGCCTTGCCGTCGATGATGTCGTGCATGTCGGCGGAGGTGAGTTCGGTTTGCTTGTCATCGAACTCGCGCCAGGTGGTGTTGAACGGACGCTTGGCTTCTTCGTAGCCGGTGATGCCGTGGCCGTTCTGGTAGGCGGCCTGGGCTTCCAGGGCACGGACCAGTTTGGCGCGCGGGTCGTCCTTGGGAATCGAGCCGTCCTTGACGCCGGCGCGGTAGGTGTCGATCAGTTCGGTGGTGGCCAGTTCACTGACGCTCTGGGTCGGCGATTTATCGTCGTCCTTGTCGGCGTGCACCCCGGTGTCGAGGTTGAGCACGTCCAGTTCGTCGTTGCTCGGCAGGTTGTACTTGGCGCGGGTTTCGTCGACGCTGGCGGCGCTCGAGGCTTCCCATTTCGCCACCACCTCGTCATACAGCTGCGGGCTGAGTTCCTTGGAGACGATCACCTTGCCTTCGCTGGTTTCATAGCGGATGAGGCCGTCCCCCAGTTCATCGGGGGAGCCGAAGGTGATGTCGGTGTTTTTCAGGAAATCATCCGGCCCGGCCAGCTTGTAGCCGGCGTCTTCGCTGGAGTGGATCTTGCTCCAGGTGTCCTGGGCGGTGGCCACGCTTTTGAACAGTTCCGGGCTGACATCGGCCGACACCACGACCTTGGTGCCGTCGTGGGTCTCATAGGTCAGCACATTGCCTTGCTGGCCTTCGATCCAGCCGAAGCCCTTGTAGTCGTTGAGTTCGGGTGCCTGGGTGTTGGCGTCGGCCAGGGTGGAGCCGTCGTTGAGGGCTGACTCTACGGCGGCCTTTTTGTCCGGGTGGGTGTAGACCTCGTGCAGGCCCGCCAGGTAGTCGAACAGCTTGGGGTTGTCGTCCCGGGCCACGACCATTTTCTGGCCATTGCTTTCAAAGCGGATCAGGCCCGGGCCGACTTCACCTTCGGGGCCGACCGTGGTGCCGGCATAGGGCGGCCACACTTCGTTGTCGCCGGCGCGTTTGTAGCCGGCGTCTTCGCTGGTGGCCAGGCCCGTGAAGCTCTCGTAGGCTTCCTTGGCTTTCTGGAACGCTTCGGGGTTGTCCCGCTGGCTGATGACGAACTTGTTGCCGTCCTGGGTTTCGTAGCGAATCACACCCGGGCCGGTTTCGTCGGGCGGGCCGAGGGATTTGTAGTCGCCGAGCTTTTCCGGGGCCGTGGCGTCGCCGCCCAGGCGCTGGTAGCCGGCGGCTTCGCTGGCGTTGACGCCGGACAATGCCTTGAAGTCGGCGCTGACCTGCTTGAACAGGTCGGGGCTGTCTTTCTCGCTGACGATGACTTTCTTGCCGTCCTGGGTTTCATACCGAATCAGGCCGGGGCCGACTTCGTCCGCCGGGCCGATGGCCTTGTAGTCACCCAGGCTCGTCGGCGGTGCGGCGTCCTTGGCGGCCAGTTCATAACCTTGTTCCTTGCTGGCAGCCAGCCCTTGCGCGGTTTTATCGCCGGCCTCCACCTTCTTGTTGTTGGCGCTGTTCTTGAGCAGCACATGGAACGCCGCGCCAGACTTGGGCGGCGCAACGGGAAGGGCTTTGGGGTCGGACGAGCGGTTGAGCGGCTGGGTCGTCATGCCATGGAACTCCTGTTGTTACGGGTGGGACGCATCAATAAAAACAGTAACAGCAGGGGTTCGGCGGTCGTTGCGAAAAGTTGTGAATTGAGCCTTAACGGTGACGCAGGCTGCGTTCCAGGCGGGCAATGCCTTCCTCCAGCATGGCCCGTGGGCAGCCGAAGTTCAGGCGTACGAACTGCTGGCTGTCGTCGCCGAATTCAATCCCGGCGCTCAAGCCGACCTTGGCCTGCTCCAGGAAGAACCGTTGCGGGTCGTCCAGGCCCAGGGCACTGCAATCGAGCCAGGCCAGGTAAGTGCCTTGGGGCGCCTGCATCACCACGCCGGGCAGGCGGGTTTGCACGGCGTTCAGCAGGTAATCACGGTTGGCTTGCAGGTACGCCACCAGCGCGTCGAGCCAGTCGCCGCACTGGCTGTAGGCGGCACGGGTGGCTTCCAGGCCCAGGGGGCTGACGCTGTCGACCATGCCGCAACGGGCGAGGTTGAAACGTTCGCGAATCTCGGGGTTCTGGATCACCGCAAAGCAGGTCTTCAGCCCGGCGACGTTATACGCCTTGCTCGCCGACATCAGGGTGATGGTGCGCTGGGCGATCTCGGGGCTGAGGCTGGCGGTGGGGATATGCCGGCGGCCGTCAAAGCACAGCTCGGCGTGGATCTCGTCGGAGACGATCAGCGCGCCGTGGTCGAGGCAGGCGCTGGCCACGGCCAGCAGTTCTTCACGGGGGAACACCTTGCCCATCGGGTTGTGGGGGTTGCTCAACAGCAGCGCACCCGCGCCTTTAAGTGCCTCACGCATTGCCGGCATTGGCGTGAGGTACTCGCCCTCGGCGCTCAGCTCAAACGGCACTTCGATCTTTGGCAGGTTCCAGTGGCCGGGGGCCAGGCGGATCGGCCGATAGTTGGGGGTTTGCAACACCACCGGTTGGCCGGGCTGCACAAACCCATGCAGCGCCATGTTGAAACCCGGTTCGACCCCTGGCAGGAACAGCAGCTCATCGGGCTGTACGCGCCAGGCGTACTTGGCCCACAGGTCGGCGACGATCGCTTCACGCACGCCCTCGCAGGCCACGCTGTAGCCGAGGATCTGCTGGTCGAGACGCTGGTGCAGCGCCTCAAGCACGGCCGGCGGTGCGGCAATGTCCATGTCGGCAATCCACATCGGCAGGACGTCTTGCGGGTAACGACTCCACTTGGTGCTGCCGGTGCCGAGGCGGGAGTGGATCGTGTCGAAATCAAAGCTCATGGGGGGCTCGTGTCAGGGAGGCGGGCGAGGAAATGGCGCTGATTCTAGCGCCATTCATCTTACGCGCCAGAGCTGATTGGCACTTGGCCGCCCGCCTGCCGGTAAAAAGCCCCGGACAACTGCTCATGGGCCTGTTCCAGACTGCGCTGCACGGCCGCTTCACCACGGACCATGGCGCCCAGGTAGGCAAACTCCACGGAGTGAATGCCCACGGTGCCGAGGATCGTCTGCAGGTAGGGCGTGAGGAAGTCGGGCTCACGGTTTTTCCGTGAGCTTGCGGAACTCACCAGCACAAAGGTGGGCCGGTCCTTGAGCAAGCCGACTTTTTCAAACTGCGGGTTCACCGTAAAACTGCGGTGGATGCGCACCACATGATCGATCCAGCCCTTGAGCGCCGCCGGTACGGCGAAGTTGTGCACCGGGGTGCAGATCATCAACAGGTCGCAGGCTTCCAGCTCAACGATCAGTTGCTCGGACAGCGCCGTTGCCGGGCCACTGAGCCCGCCTGGGGTGGTCAGGGCGTTGGCGTATTCGCGGCTCAGGGGTGGCAGGGCCCGGCCGCCGTAGTCGCGTTCGGTCACTTCGGCGTGCGGCGCCTGTTCATGGAGCAGGGCGCGGGCCAGGCGGAAGGTCTGGGCGGCCTTGCCGTGGGGGCTGAAGCTCAGCAGCAGGGCGCGGGTCATTGGCTCAGGTCCTGGGAAAAATGCATCCCCAGTGGCAGCAGGCCCTGGCGGAAATAGAAGCGTTGGGCCAGGGCCATGTGCATGCCGGTGTCCAGCACCAGGTAGCGATAACCCAGGCTGCGGGTGTGCTGGCGGACCTGATCCAGCAGGCGTTCGCCCAGGCGCCGACGTTGCAGGGTGGCATCCACCACCAGGTCATCGACGTAGATGAAGCGGCCATACAGCAGGTTTTCTGTCAGGCGGTAACCGGCCAGGCCGAGCACCTGGCCGTTTTCCCGGGCGGCCAACAGGCGGTAGCCGTTTTCCCGCTGGCGCTGGATCTGCCGGAGAAAGGCCTGCGGGTCGTCGAGCTTTGGCCGCAGTTGCTGCATCACGGCAAAGCAGGCCAGGCCATCGGCGTCGGTTTCGATGTGCACGAACTCTACGGAGTCATTCATGGTGGCCATGCTCCACGTGCGCTTTCACCGCTGCCGGCACTTTGCGAAAGCTGATGGCGACGCGGTTCAGGGCGTTCATCAGGGCGACGGCCAGGGTCAGGTCGGCGATTTCCTTGGTATCGAAAAGGGCCGTGGCCTCGGCGTAATCCGCGTCTGGCACCTCGGTTTGGGCGACCTGGGTGACCGATTCGGCCCAGGCCAGGGCGGCGCGTTCCCGTGGGGTGAACAACGGCAAGGCTTCGCGCCAGGCGGCCAGCAGCATCAGTTTTTCCAGGCTTACGCCCTGTTTGAGCAGGTCCCGGGAATGTGAGTCCAGGCAGTAGGCACAGCCGTTAAGCTGGGAAACCCGCAGGTACACCAGGTCAATCAATTCCTTCTCCAGGCCGCAACCGTGGATGTAGCTGTGCACCGAGCCAAGGGCCTTGTAGCCGGCGGGTGCTGCTTGGGCGTAGTCGAGATGGTGTTGCATGGGGTGCTCCTTACTGAGGTGAAGTGATGGCGCCAGTGTGGCGGCCGGGGCACCGGGTCAATAGGGCCAAGAATGGACAAGCGGGTTGGGACAAGATCAGACTCCGGGGCTGATTCACTGCGAGCCGGATACCCATGTCGTCACTGCCCAAATACCAGGAGATCTACCGGCGCTTTCGCCAGGCCATCGACCAGGGCCAACTGCGCCCCGGCGAACGGGTGCCGTCGGTGCGCAGCCTGGCCCAGGAACTGAAAGTGGCCCGGGGTACGGTGGAGACGGCTTATCAGTTGTTGATCAGCGAAGGGTTTTTCCGGGCGCGCGGGCAAGCGGGGACCGTGGTGGCCGATGCGCTGGCGCAGCGGCAGATCAAATCACCGCCGGTAGAACCTGAAGTGACGGCGCCAACGTCCGCGCCGCGCCTGTTGCAGCTGGGCTTGCCGGCCCTCGATAGCTTTCCGCGCAAGTTGTGGGCACGCCTGGTGACCCGGCAGGTGCGCCGTGTCGACGTGAACAGCCTGGCCATGGGCGACGTGCGTGGCGCCCGGGTGCTGCGTGTGGCGATTGCGCACTACCTCGCGCTGTACCGGGGCGTGGAGTGCTCGCCGGAGCAGGTGTTCGTGTGTGCCGGTTACTCGGCGTGCCTCGCCCTGGTGTGTGATGCGCTGCAGATGGCAGGCCAGGCGTGCTGGTTCGAAGACCCCGGCTATTTGCATGCGCGACACCTGCTGTTGCACCTGGGGGTGAGGTTGGTACCGGTTCCGGTGGACCGTGACGGGATGGATGTGGAGGAGGGCGCACGGCGCGCACCCGGTGCCAGGTTGGCGATTGTCACCCCGGCCCACCAAAGCCCGCTGGGTGTGGCCCTCAGCGCCAGCCGGCGTGCGGGCTTGCTCGACTGGGCACAGGCCCATGGCGGCTGGGTGGTGGAAGACGACTACGACAGCGAGTTCCGTTACAAAGGCCAGCCCCTGGCGGCGCTCAAGAGTCAGGACCGCGGCGATCGGGTGATCTACTCGGGCAGCTTCAGCAAAATGCTGTTCCCGGGGTTGCGCCTGGGCTACCTGGTGGTGCCCCAAGGGTTGCTCCCCACCTTTGAAGCCAGTGCCCGCGTCTTGCAAAACCGCAGTGCCGAGTTGCTGCAAGCCACCACCGCCGATTTTCTCGACCAGGGGCATTTCACCCGTCACCTGAAAAAGATGCGCCAGCTCTACACCCAGCGCCGCGGGTTTCTGGTGGATGCACTGGCCAGCCAGTGCGGGGCGTTGTTGCAGGTGGACGAGCAGTCAGGCGGAATCAACTTGTTGGCGCGGTTGCGGGTGGACGTCGCTGATCAGGTGGTTGCGGTGGCAGCCGCCCAGGCGGGCCTGGGGATTCAGGCGCTGTCGGGCTGGAGCATCGAGACGGGGGGCCAGCAAGGCCTGTTGATGGGCTTCACCAATCTGGCGACTCGCCAGCAGGCCATGGAGGCGGCGCGAGTGCTGCGGGAGGTCATTGATGGCGCGTTATGACGGCCGCTTGAATATCTTCATTCGCCACATCGGCCCCAAGCTTCTACCCTGAAGGCATAGCCCTCAGGACGCCCAGCGCTCATGTACAAAGACCTGAAGTTCCCGGTTCTGATCGTACACCGCGACATCAAGGCCGACACCGTTGCCGGCGACCGCGTCCGGGGCATCGCCCGGGAGCTGGAACAGGAGGGCTTCAGTATTTTTTCGGCGGTGGACTATGCCGAGGGTCGCCTGGTGGCTTCGACCCATCATGGCTTGGCCTGCATGCTGATCGCCGCCGAAGGCGCCGGGGAAAATACCCACCTGATGCAAAACATGGTGGAGCTGATCCGCCTGGCACGGGTACGGGCGCCGAACCTGCCGATCTTCGCCCTTGGTGAGCAAGTCACCCTGGAAAATGCCCCGGCCGACGCCATGAGCGAGCTCAACCAGCTGCGGGGCATTCTTTACCTGTTTGAAGACACCGTGCCGTTTCTCGCCCGGCAAGTGGCCCGGGCGGCGCGGGCTTACCTCGATGGCCTGTTGCCGCCCTTCTTCAAGGCCCTGGTACAGCACACGGCGGACTCCAATTATTCCTGGCACACCCCCGGCCACGGCGGTGGCGTGGCCTATCGCAAGAGCCCGGTGGGGCAGGCGTTTCATCAGTTCTTCGGGGAAAACACCCTGCGTTCGGACTTGTCGGTGTCGGTGCCGGAACTGGGCTCGCTGCTGGACCACACCGGGCCGCTGGCCGAGGCCGAAGCCCGTGCAGCGCGTAACTTCGGCGCCGACCACACCTACTTCGTGATCAACGGCACCTCTACCGCGAACAAGATCGTCTGGCACTCCATGGTGGGCCGCGACGACCTGGTGCTGGTTGACCGCAACTGCCACAAGTCGGTGTTGCATTCGATCATCATGACCGGGGCCATCCCGCTGTACCTGTGCCCGGAGCGCAACGAACTGGGGATCATCGGCCCGATTCCCCTGAGCGAGTTCAGCCCCGAGTCGATCCGCGCCAAGATCGACGCCAGCCCGCTGACCCGAGGCCGACCCGCCAAGGTCAAGCTGGCCGTGGTGACCAATTCCACCTACGACGGCCTGTGCTACAACGCCGAGCTGATCAAGCAGCAACTGGGCAACAGCGTCGAGGTGCTGCACTTTGACGAAGCCTGGTACGCCTACGCGGCGTTTCACGAGTTCTTCGCCGGTCGCTATGGCATGGGCACCTCGCGCACGCCCGACAGCCCGCTGGTGTTCACCACCCACTCCACCCACAAGCTGCTGGCGGCGTTCAGCCAAGCCTCGATGATCCACGTGCAGGATGGCGGTGTGCGCAAGCTCGACCGTGACCGCTTCAACGAAGCGTTCATGATGCATATTTCCACGTCGCCGCAGTACAGCATCATTGCCTCCCTGGACGTGGCCTCCGCCATGATGGAAGGCCCGGCGGGGCGTTCGTTGCTGCAAGAGATGTTTGACGAGGCCCTGAGCTTCCGGCGTGCCCTGGCCAACCTGCGCCAGCACATTGCCGCCGAAGACTGGTGGTTTTCCATCTGGCAGCCGCCGTCGGTGGCGGGCATTGACCGGGTGGTGACGGCGGACTGGCTGCTGCAACCCCAGGCCGACTGGCATGGCTTTGGCGACATTGCCGAAGACTACGTGCTGCTGGACCCCATCAAGGTCACCCTGGTGATGCCCGGCCTGAACGCCGGCGGGGCCCTGAGCGACTGCGGAATCCCGGCGGCGGTGGTCAGCAAATTCCTCTGGGAACGCGGGCTGGTGGTGGAAAAGACCGGCTTGTATTCGTTCCTGGTACTGTTTTCCATGGGCATCACCAAAGGCAAGTGGAGTACCCTGCTGACCGAACTGCTGGAATTCAAGCGCAGTTATGACGCCAACGTAAGCCTCGCCAGCTGTTTGCCCTCGGTATTTGCGCAGGGGCCGGTGCGGTATCAGGGCCTGGGCTTGAAGGACTTGTGCGACCAGTTGCACGGCTGCTACCGCAGCAATGCCACGGCCAAACACCTGAAGCGGATGTACACCGTGTTGCCGGAAATCGCCATGAAACCGGCTGATGCCTACGACCTGTTGGTCAAGGGCGACGTCGAGGCGGTGTCCATCGACGCTTTGCCAGGACGCGTCGCAGCGGTCATGCTGGTGCCTTATCCGCCGGGCATTCCATTGATCATGCCCGGTGAGCGTTTCACCGAATCGACGCGCTCGATCATTGATTACCTGGCATTTGCCAGGACGTTCGATAGCAGTTTCCCCGGCTTTGTCGCGGATGTGCATGGACTGCAACACGAAGATGACGGCAAGGGTCGTTGTTACACCGTCGACTGCATCAAGGGTTAAGAATGTTTATGCAAGCTGTAATGAACCCGAAGTACCCGGGCTTGAGTGTCCGGGTGGCTGACGAAGGATTTGACGCCTACGTGTGGGGGAACGACTTCAGCTTTGAAGTCAGCGCCTATGGCGTGCCGGAAATGGGCAAGCGTGTCGATCAGTGGGCGGTCGAAGGTATCGTGCCGTACCGCAAATGCTACGGCATCGACCCCGAAGAGTTCGCCAGCTTCCGTGGCGCCGCCGACAGTGCGGTGTTCATGGCGTACCTGGATGACCGGCCCGTGGGGCACATTGTGGTCAGCACCAACTGGAATGGCTTTGCCCATGTGGATGAGCTGGCGGTGGTACTGCCCGCGCGGCGCCACGGGGTGGCCAAGGCGTTGCTCGACGTGGCGCAGTTCTGGAGCCGCAAGAAGAACCTGCCGGGGATGATGCTGGAGACCCAGAACAACAACCTCGGCGCCTGCCGGTTGTATGAGCGTTGCGGGTATGTGATGGGCGGGATCGACCACCTGCGCTATCGCGGGATCGATCCGCAGACCCGCGAGGTGGCGATTTTCTGGTATCGGTTGTTCAAATCGGAATTGGAGGCGGTCTGAAGCCGGGCGCTGATTCAGTGTGGGAGCTGGCTTGCCTGCGATAGCTTCACCTCAGTGTTACTGATACACCGCAGTGTCTGCATCGCAGGCAAGCCAGCTCCCACATTTTTATCTCTGTTGGTCAGGAGAGTGTGTTTGTCAGCAGGCTTTCGGCCTTCTCGGTGACAATCTCCAGCAACGCATTCAAGGCGGGCGACGCCTCGCTGCCTTTCAGCGTCAACGCATACAAGGTCACCGGAATCGGTGGTGACAACGGGCAAGCATCCAGCCCGGCCTCCCGTGCACCGGTGGCGGTAAACGGATCGACAATCGCCAGACCTTCCCCGGCTTCCACCATGCTGCGCATCATCTGGTAGGTCTGCACGCGCGTCTGCACCACCGGCAGCGGGCGCAGGGCTTGCAGCTTGCTGTCCAGCAGGCGGCTCAGCGGGTCCTGGCCTTCCAGACCGATCATCGACTGCCCGGCCAGCTCCTGCAGCGCAATGTACTTCTGCCGTGGCTTCAGCCAGCCGTGGGGCGCGAGCAATTGCAACTTGCCGTGGGCCAGTGGGGTGCTGTGGATTTGCGGGTGCTCCGGGTCATGCAGGCTCAGGCCCAGGTCCGCTTCGTGCAGCAGCAGGCTTTTGACGATGTCCCGGGTGGAGTGGCTGGAGAGGTTGCATGGTGTGTCTTGAAAACGTCGGCGCAGCACGGCGATCGCCTGGGGCAGCAGTTGATTGGCCAGCGGCGGGGTGCACAGCGCGCGCAGCGGCGGGGCATGATGGTGCTTGAGGCTGCTGGCCAGGCGTTGCACCGGTTCAAGGGCGGCGTAGAGGCGGGCGATTTCGCCCTGCAGCTCAAGGGTTTCCCGGGTGGCCTGCAAGCGTCCGCGCACACTGGCGAACAGCATGAAACCCAGTTGCAGCTCGGCATCCTTGAGGGTCGCGTCCACCTCGGCCACGGGGAGTTGCAACCATTCGGCGGCGGTGCCGAGGTGTCCGGTCTGCAAAATCGCTTGAATGACTTCGATATGACGTAAACGCATGGCCGGAGTCTATGTTCAGTGCGACGTGGATTCAATGGCTTGGGCCCGGGTGTGGAAAAAAGACCCGACGCGGGAACGGCCCAACTAGACTTGCACGATCAAGCCCCCTGGCACCTGCCATCAGCAGGTCATACAAAGGGCGTATCAACCAAGGGATCCATGGGGGAGCCTTATCGATGCTCGGTAAAACAGACACGCGCGGGTTTTCGTTATGGGACGTGCTGGTGGTGGTGTTGGTGATCGGCGTGCTGGCGATTGCGGTAGGGCCGCGGATCTTTGGCGACGTGACCCAGTCGGAAATCGCCACGGCCAAGGTCCAGTTGAAAGAACTGGGCAAGGCGGTGGAGCAGTTTCATCAGGATGTGGGGCGGTATCCGTCGGACGACGAAGGTTTGGCTGTGTTGAGGGTCAAGCCTGAGGGCGAAGCAAGGTGGCGAGGGCCGTACCTGCAGAGTGACGACCTGCTGACTGACCCTTGGGGCGTGGCCTATCAGTACCACTCTCCTCCCAGCCAGGCCAAAACCCACTTTGATCTGTTCTCGTTCGGCAAGGACCGGACACTGGGAGGCGTCGGCGATAATGTGGATATCGCCTATGGGGAATGAAGTCTTATGAAGCGTGGGTCGTTGCGGATTCGCGGGTGATGATGGTGCCCGACTGGATCAATCTGAACTCATCGCCATCCAGTTTTTCTACGCGGTCGCCAATGGCCAGCTTGTAGGTCGTGGTGGGCGCCGAGCCAGCCAGGCCGTCGAGGGGCGGGTTGGATTCCTGGAACTCATGCACGGAATAAACGCGGCCTTCCGCGTCTCTGGCATGGAACTGTCCGACAAGTACTGCTGCCATCTGTTTAGAACCTCTGGAGATAAACACTCGATTTGCGGTTCTGTAGACCGTAGGAGAGCGGGGTAGTTTACCTATGGAAAAAAAATACTATTCGTTGACTTTTTCAGACATTACCTACAAGTCCATCTGCGGTGTGAACGTCCATGGGGATTGCAAAAACAGGCTGGTGATCGCGCCGTGCAGGCTCTATAACTACAAACTCCTTAAGTCAGAAACCGGGAAACCCCAATGAGCAAGGTCTACACGATTGCCGTACTGGTCGGCAGCTTGAGAAAAGAGTCGATCAACCGCAAGGTTGCCCTGGCATTGGCCGAGTTGGCGCCCGCCAACCTCACGTTGAACATTGTCGAAATTGGCGATTTACCGCTCTACAACGAGGACATCGACGGTGCTGCACCGCCGGCAGCCTACAGTACTTTTCGCCAACACGTGCGTTCATCCGACGCGGTGCTGTTTGTGACCCCCGAATACAACCGCTCCGTACCGGGTGCATTGAAGAATGCGATTGACGTCGGTTCGCGCCCTTATGGCCAAAGTGTCTGGAGCGGCAAGCCGGGTGCAGTGATCAGCGTATCGCCGGGTGCCATCGGCGGTTTTGGGGCCAACCACCATTTGCGCCAGTCCCTGGTGTTCCTCGATGTGCCGTGCATGCAGCAACCGGAGGCCTACCTGGGCGGCGCGGGCAGTGTGTTCGACGAGTCAGGCAAGGTCTCGGAAAAGACCCAGCCGTTTTTGCAGGCGTTTATCGATGCCTACGCCAAGTGGGTGGAAAAACAGCACGGTTGATAGGCCGCACGAAAAAAGACCCCGCTTTTTACGCGGGGTCTTTTTTTGCCTACGGTCAGCCGCTACGGCGCTATTAACGCAACCAGTTGGTCCGCGCCAGTTCGATCACTTCATCACCGCGCCCACTCATCACGGCCTTGAGCATGTACAGGCTGAAGCCCTTGGCCTGCTCCAGCTTGATGCTCGGCGGCATCACCAGTTCCTGGGTGGCGGTGACCACGTCCACCAGTACCGGGCCGTCGTGGGCCAAGGCGCGGCGCAGGGCCGGTTCGAGGTCTTCGGACTGTTCGACGCGAATGCCGAGGATGCCCATGGCGTTGGACATGGCGGCAAAGTCCGGGTTTTTCAGCTCGGTGCCGGTGTCCAGGTAGCCGGCGGCTTTCATCTCCATGGCCACAAAGCCCAGGGACGAGTTGTTGAACACCACCAGTTTCACCGGCAGGTTCAGCTGGGCCAGGGTAATGAAGTCACCCATCAGCATGGTGAAGCCGCCGTCGCCGGACATGGAAATCACCTGGCGCCCCGGAAACGCCGCTTGGGCGCCGATGGCCTGGGGCATGGCGTTGGCCATCGAGCCGTGGTTGAACGAGCCGATCAGCCGGCGCTTGCCATTCATTTTCAGGTAGCGCGCCGCCCATACCGTAGGCGAGCCAACGTCAGCGGTGAAGATTGCGTCGTCGTCCGCCAGTTCGCTGAGCAGGCGCGCAACGTATTGCGGGTGGATTGGGCGGCCGGCCTTTGACGGCTCAGCCAGGTCATCCAGGCCCTGGCGCGCTTTCTCGTAATGCTTGAGGGAGGTTTCGAGGAAGCTGCGGTCGGTCTTGCGGGTCAGGCGCGGCAGCAGCGCCTGGATGGTTTCGCTGACGTCTGCAGCAATCCCCAGGTCCAGGGTGGCACGGCGGCCCAGGGCCTGTGGGTTGCGGTCGACCTGGATGATCTTCGCGTCGGTGGGGTAGAACTGGCGATACGGGAAGTCGGTGCCGAGCATGATCAGCGTGTCGCAGTTGAGCATGGCGTGGTAGCCGGAGCTGAAGCCGATCAGGCCGGTCATGCCGACGTCGAAGGGGTTGTCCCACTCCACGTGTTCCTTGCCGCGCAGGGCATGCACCACGGGCGCGCCGAGGGCGTCGGCCAGGGCCACCACGTCATCGTGGGCGCCGGCACAGCCACTGCCGCACAGCAGGGTGACTTTGCCGCTGTGTTGGAGGATCTCGGTGAGGCGTTGCAGGTCCTGTTCCGCCGGCAGCGTGCGCGGGGCCAGGAGGGCCGGCCACGGTTTGAACGTGTCTTCGACTTCCAGCAGCGACACATCGCCGGGAATCACCACCACCGCCACGCCGCGATTGAGGATCGCCGAGCGCATGGCCCGGTGCAGCACCTGGGGCATCTGCGCGGGGTTGGTCACCAGTTCGATAAAGTGGCTGCACTCTTTGAACAGTTCCTGGGGATGGGTTTCCTGAAAGTAGTTCAGGCCGATCTCGGAGGAGGGGATCTGCGCCGCGATGGCCAGCACCGGCACATGGTTGCGATGGCAGTCGAACAGGCCGTTGATCAAATGCAGGTTGCCGGGGCCGCAACTGCCGGCGCACACCGTGAGTTCGCCGGTGGCGGCGGCTTCGGCACCGGCGGCGAACGCGGCCACTTCTTCGTGGCGCACGTGCATCCACTCGATGCTGTCCATGGTGCGCAGGGCGTCGGTCAGGCCGTTGAGGCTGTCGCCGGTCAGGCCCCAGATGCGCTTGATGCCCGCCTGTTCAAGGGTGGTCGCCAATTGCTGGGCCAGGGTGATTTTCGCCATGAAGAACTCCAATCGTCAGTGAGGGTAAAAAGCTGCTGATCAGTAGAGGACAGTTCCATGACGGTGAATGCTCCCCGGTCAATGTGAAGATTTGGTCATTGCCGCTCGATATTGGCGGGTGCGCCGGGCGATAAACAGTTGGTCCTTGATCAAGGCCAGCAGCGGCGCAACCCCGGGGTTCGGCTGGCGGCCATGGCTCAGGCGGCGCAACTGGTAACGCACCACGGCCATGCTCGCGAGGCTGGCGAGGGTTTTGCGCTTCCAGCGGATCGGCGGCAATTGCGGGTTGAGGTCACGGCCGGCGCGCCATTGCTTGATCAGGTGCGGCTCCAGGGTCAGGGCGGTGGCGATCCCGGCCATGGCGATGCCGCTGTCCAGTACTTGCTGCACGATCGGCAAGCGCCGGATGCCGCCGGTGACCATCACCGGCATGCGGGCGACTTTCGCCAGGTCGCTGGCCATCTCGATGAAATAGGCTTCGCGGGCCAGGGTGCGCCCATCCCGGGCCTCGCCTTGCATGGCCGGGGCTTCGTAGCTGCCGCCCGACAGCTCCAGCAGGTCGATGGCCAGTGGGTTGAGCAACTCGACCACGGCGCGGGCGTCGTCGGCATCAAAGCCGCCGCGCTGGAAGTCCGCAGAGTTGAGTTTTACCGCCACGCAGAAGTCCGTGCTCACGGCGGCGCGCACGGCCTTGATCACTTCCAGCAGCAGCCGGGCACGGTTTTCCACGGCGCCGCCCCAGCGGTCTGTGCGCTGGTTGCTCAAGGGGGAGAGAAACTGGCTGAGCAGGTAGCCGTGGGCGGCGTGAACCTGCGCCCCGCTGAAGCCGGCCTTTTCCGCCAGGCGTGCGCTGGTGGCGAAGCGCGTGATGATGTCCTGGATATCCTCTTCGGTCATCGCTTTGGGCTGGGCGAACATCTTCGAAAAACCACCCAGGTCAAGGGACACCGCCGAAGGCGCCAATGCTTGCTGGCCGAGGTTGGCCATGGTCTGGCGGCCCGGATGGTTGAGCTGCACCCAGAGCTGCGCGCCCTTGGCCCGCCCAATCGAGGCCCACTGGCGAAACGTGTCCAGGTGGCGTTCGTCTTCCAGCACCACGCCGCCGGGGCCGGTCATGGCGCGGCGGTCGATCATCACGTTGCCGGTCAGGATCAGGCCGGGTTCGCCTTCGGCCCAGGCTTGGTACAGGCGCATCAGGGCTTCGGAAGGCGCCTGGTTCACATCCGCCATGTTCTCTTCCATCGCCGCTTTGGCGATGCGGTTACCGATGACCTGGCCGTTGGGCAATTGCAACGCTTCAAAGGGCGACATGCTTGACTCCTCACAAGGGGAGCGCTCAGGCTAAGCTTAAAGGTCACTTTAAGGTCAAGGGGGTTGGCTATGAATATCGGTGAGTTGGCAGAACGCAGCGGGTTGGCGGCTTCGAAGATTCGGTTCTATGAGGCGCAGGGGCTGATCCAGGTTGAACGCCAAGGTAATGGCTATCGCCGGTATCCCACGCAGACATTGCAGACGCTGCAGTTGATCCAGGGCGCTCAGCGGGCGGGTTTCAGCTTGCAGGAATTGAAGGCGCTGATGCCGGATGATTCACCGAACGCAGCCAAACGCGCCGATATCGTCTTGAAGCTTGAAGGCAGAATTGCGCAGATCGAAGCGCTTCAGGCCCGTATGGACCAAAGCAAAGCCGAGTTGCGCGCGGTAATCGCTACGATCCAGTCGCACCCGCAAGGCGCGCCGTGCACTCAGGCACAGGACAAGGTGTGGGCCTCAATCGAGGCGCATAAAAAAACGCCGCGCATCTGACGATACGCGGCGTTTTTCTGACCGGAAATTAAGCCTTAGGCTTGAATGACCGGGATGTTGGCGTTTGCAGCGGCTTCACGGAACTCGGCGATCTGGTCAAAACTCAGGTAGCGATACACGTCGCTGGCCATGGTGTTGATCTTCGCGGCGTACTCCATGTACTCCTCGACGGTCGGCAGGCGACCCAGGATCGAGGCCACCGACGCCAGCTCGGCCGAAGCCAGGTAGACGTTCGCGCCGTCACCCAGACGGTTCGGGAAGTTACGGGTCGACGTCGACACTACTGTCGAGTTCGGCTCTACACGTGCCTGGTTACCCATGCACAGCGAGCAGCCCGGCATTTCCATGCGCGCGCCAGCTTTGCCGTAGATGCCGTAGTAGCCTTCTTCGGTCAGTTGGTGAGCGTCCATCTTGGTCGGCGGCGACAGCCACAGACGGGTTGGCAGCTGACCCTTGACCTGATCCAGCAGCTTACCGGCAGCGCGGAAGTGACCGATGTTGGTCATGCACGAACCGATGAACACTTCGTCGATCTTCTCGCCTTGTACCGACGACAGCAGACGGGCGTCATCCGGATCGTTTGGCGCGCAGAGCACAGGCTCTTTGATGTCGGCCAGGTCGATCTCGATGATTTCGGCGTATTCGGCGTCAGCATCGGCAACCATCAGCTCAGGGTTGGCAACCCAGGCTTCCATCGCTTGGGCACGACGTTCCAGGGTACGTGCATCGCCGTAGCCTTCACCGATCATCCAGCGCAGCAGGGTGATGTTGGAGTTCAGGTACTCGGTGATGGATTCTTTCGACAGCTTGATGGTGCAACCGGCAGCCGAACGTTCAGCCGAGGCGTCGGACAGCTCGAAGGCTTGTTCGATGCTCAGGTTGTCCAGGCCTTCGATTTCCAGGATGCGGCCGGAGAAGGCGTTCTTCTTGCCTTTCTTTTCTACGGTCAGCAGGCCAGCCTGGATCGCGTAGTAAGGAATGGCGTGAACCAGGTCACGCAGGGTGATGCCCGGTTGCATTTCGCCTTTGAAGCGCACCAGGATCGATTCCGGCATGTCCAGCGGCATAACGCCAGTGGCTGCGGCGAACGCTACCAGGCCGGAACCGGCCGGGAACGAAATGCCCATTGGGAAACGGGTGTGGGAGTCACCACCGGTACCGACGGTGTCCGGCAGCAGCATGCGGTTCAGCCAGCTGTGGATGATGCCGTCGCCTGGACGCAGCGATACACCGCCACGGGTCATGATGAAGTCAGGCAGGGTGTGGTGGGTGGTCACGTCGATCGGCTTAGGGTAAGCCGCGGTGTGGCAGAACGACTGCATGACCAGATCGGTGGAGAAGCCCAGGCACGCCAGGTCTTTCAGTTCGTCACGGGTCATAGGACCGGTGGTGTCCTGGGAGCCGACGGTGGTCATCTTCGGTTCGCAGTAGGTGCCTGGACGAACGCCAGTCACGCCGCACGCCTTGCCGACCATTTTCTGCGCCAGGGTGTAGCCCTTGTCGCTTTCAGCCGGGGCTTCCGGCAGTTTGAACAGGGTCGAAGGTGGCAGACCCAGCTCAACGCGAGCCTTCTCGGTCAGGCCACGGCCGATGATCAGCGGGATACGACCGCCGGCACGGACTTCGTCCAACAGGACCGGGGTCTTCATTTCGAAGGTGGTCAGGACTTCATCGCTGTTGTGCTTGGTGACTTTGCCAGCATGCGGGTACAGGTCGATCACGTCGCCCATGTTCATGTTGGTGACGTCGAACTCGATGGGCAGTGCGCCGGCATCTTCCATGGTGTTGTAGAAGATCGGAGCGATCTTGCTGCCGAAGCAGAAACCGCCAGCACGCTTGTTCGGAACAAACGGAACGTCGTCGCCGAAGAACCACAGCACCGAGTTGGTGGCCGATTTACGCGACGAACCGGTACCGACCACGTCACCGACGTAGGCGATCGGGAAGCCTTGGCCGCGCATTTCTTCAATCTGCTTCATCGGGCCGGTCTTGCCTTGCTCATCCGGCACGATGCCTTCACGGGCCATTTTCAGCATGGCCAGGGCGTGCAGCGGGATGTCAGGACGGGACCAGGCGTCCGGGGCAGGGGACAGGTCGTCGGTGTTGGTTTCGCCGGTGACCTTGAACACGCGCAGGCTGATCTTGTCGGCCAGGGTCGGACGGTTCTTGAACCACTCGCCGTCGGCCCAGGACTGGATCACGGCTTTGGCGTGTTCGTTGCCGTTCTTGGCTTTCTCGGCGACGTCGTGGAACGCATCGAACATCAACAGGGTGTGCTTGAGTTGGGCGGCAGCGACGGGGGCCAGGGTGGCGTCGTCCAGCAGGTCGACCAGGGTCACGATGTTGTAGCCGCCTTGCATGGTGCCGAGCAGTTCAACAGCGCGTTTCTTGTCGATCAGGGGAGAAGTGGCTTCGCCCTTGGCCAGGGCAGACAGGAAACCGGCCTTGACGTAGGCAGCTTCGTCAACGCCTGGTGGAATGCGGTTGGTGATCAGGTCAACGAGGAATTCTTCTTCGCCAGCCGGGGGATTTTTCAGCAGCTCGACCAGGCCTGCGGTTTGTTCGGCATTAAGCGGCTGGGGAACGATACCCAGGGCTGCACGCTCTTCGATATGTTTGCGGTAGGCTTCAAGCACAGTTATTACCCTCATCAGTGGTCCCACGGGACGCTCATCCAGAAATGCACGGCACGCATGCGCTCGGGGGCTTTTTGAGCCGTAGAGCCAGCGCTGCCGGCAATCCTCACAGAAGCTGCTTTCAAAGTTTTACGCCTGCAGAACGGAGCTGATGAGGGTTGGCGCTGGCTATTTACCGGGTAAATAACCATCGCCAACACCGTTCTTTAGGAACGACTGTGCTCGTGACGCTTTGAAAACAGCTTCCAACGGATTATTGGCGCCTTACAAGGCCGGGTGATTCTACGGCAAAAAATTTCTAAACGTAAGTTGCCTCGCCAAGTTTGCGGGGTGATGAACGTTAGACAAAGGGCTAACATGTGCAACTGTTTCGCTGATTTGTGCGTTGTCGACCATGTCTAACCAAACCATCAAGACCCCTTGCGTCGGGCTGTGCTCCACGGTTTACGGCGATCTTGTGTGCCGGGGGTGTAAGCGGTTTCACCATGAGGTGATTCAGTGGAACGGTTACAACGAGGAGGAAAAACGTGCGGTTTGGCTGAGGCTGGAGCAGTTGTTGGTGCAGGTGATGGCGGGGAAGCTTGAGGTGTTTGACCCCAAAATGCTGCGTGGGCAGCTGGAGCAGCGCAAGATTCGGTTTGTGCCGCATCAGTCGGAGTACTGCTGGGCCTATCAGTTGATTGCCCGGGGGGCGCGGGTTATTACCCATCTGGAAGCGTATGGCATGGTGTTGATGCCGGAGTTTCGGGAGTGGGGGTTGCCTGAGCTGCGGGATGCGATTGACCGGGAGTTTTTTATTTTGTCCGAGGCGCATTATCAGCGGTATATCGCGCCGGGGTTTCTCAGGGATGTGTTTGGGGGGTGATTGAGTACATATCCGGTGCTGCGGTAGCGGGGGCTTTGGTTGTGTGCATATCCGGTGCTGCGGTGACGGGGGCTTTGGTTGTGTACATATCCGTTGCTG
>NZ_JACARC010000072.1 GCF_013386825.1 Pseudomonas sp. IPO3778 | reverse complement strand
AGCGCGCGGTCTGAAGGCACAGCAGGTTCCCTGTGGGAGCTGTCGAGCTTTAGCGAGGCTGCGATGGCGTCGGCACAGTCGACATTGATGTTGCCTGAACCACCGCTATCGCGGCCTCGCTAAAGCTCGACGGCTCCCACATTTGATCTTGGTCGGCTGTCGAATTGCAGGGTGGCCATCCACCGGCTACAAGGCCAAACCGATTGCCGGAAGCGCGCGGTCTGAAGGCACAGCAGGTTCCCTGTGGGAGCTGTCGAGCCTTAGCGAGGCTGCGATGGCGTCGGCACAATCGACAGTGAGGGTGCCTGACNNGCTCGACGGCTCCCACATTTGGTCTTTGTCAGCCGTTGAATGGCAGGGTGCCCCATCCACCAGCCACAAGGCCAAACCGATTGCTGGAAGCGCGCGGTCTGAAGGCACAGCAGGTTCCCTGTGGGAGCTGTCGAGCTTTAGCGAGGCTGCGATGGCGTCGGCACAATCGACAGTGAGGGTGCCTGACCCACCGCTATCGCGGCCTCGCTGAAGCTCGACGGCTCCCACAGGTTTAGTTGGCAGAGAATTTCAGCACGGTGTTATGGGTGTAGGTCTGGCCAGGGTCGAGGCGGGTGGTCGGGAAGTTCGGCTGGTTGGGCGCATCGGGGAAGTGCTGGGTTTCCAGGGTAAACGCGCTCCAGTGGGCGTAGGGTTTGCCACCCTTGCCCTTGATCGATCCGTCAAGGAAGTTGCTGGTATAGAACTGCACGCCCGGCTCGCTGGTATAGAGCTGCAAGCGGCGACCGGACTGCGGGTCACTGACCTCCACGGCCACTTTGCCCACATCGCCTTGGGTATCCAGCACCCAGTTGAAGTCAAAGCCACCTTGTTTCGGTTCGGCGAATTTCAGCTGGGGATGATCGTCCTTGATGTGTTGGCCGATGGGTGTGGGTTTGAGGAAGTCCATCGGCGTACCGGCCACCGGGGCCAGTTCGCCGGTGGGAATCAAGGTGCTGTTGACCGGGGTGTAATGGCTGGCATGCAGGGTGGCGAGCTGCTTGAGGACGTCACCGTGACCGGCGCCGGCGAGGTTAAAGTAGCTGTGGTTGGTGAGGTTCAGCACCGTGGGTTTGTCGGTGGTGGCCTTGTAGTCGATGTGCAGCACGTTTTTGTCGTTGAGGCTATAGGTGACGTCGACTTTCAGGTTGCCGGGAAAACCCATCTCGCCGTCCTTGGACAGGTAGCTCAAGGTCACGCCCACTGCGTCCTTTTGCTTGACCGGCTGGGCTTTCCACACCTGCTTGTCAAAGCCTTGCGCGCCGCCATGCAACGAGTTCGGCCCGTCGTTGAGGGGCACCTGGAAGTGTTTGCCGTCCAGTTCGAATGCGCCCTTGGCCAGGCGATTGCCGAAACGGCCGATGGTCGCGCCAAAGAACGCGGTGCCGGCCTGATAGCCCTGCACATCATCGAAGCCCAGCACCACGTCGGCGACCTGGCCGTGTTTGTCCGGTACCTTCAACGACTGCAAGACAGCGCCGTAGGTGATCACCGTGGCTTGCATGCCATGGCTGTTACGCAACACGTACTGCTCGACAGCGGTGCCGTCGTTGGTTTTGCCGAAGGGTTTGTGTTCGCTGGACAGGCCCGCCGCATGAGCGCCGAGGCTGGCCATCGCCAGGGAGAGGCCGAGGCCGGAAAGCAGGAATCGAGTGTGCCGCATGACTGAGCTACCTTTTATTGTTGTTGAATAAATAGTTGGACTATTTATTGTGTTTTGTTCAGATGCAGTGCTGATATATAGACATAATCCCGAAATTTGCAATATAAAATAAGACTAAATACAGCGGAGTGACCGTCACATGAACACTGAAAAACAGCCCGTCGCCCAGGCCATGTACCCGGACCTGCGGGATAAAACCGTGTTGATTTCCGGCGGTGCTTCAGGGATTGGCGAGTCCATGGTGCGTGCCTTTGCCCGCCAGGGTGCCAGGGTCGCCTTCGTGGACCGGGCGCAAGGGCAGGGCGACCGGTTGGCGGCAATCTTGTCGGCCGAGGGCCACACCGTCGAATTCGCCCATTGCGACATCACCGACGAGATCGCCTACAAGGCCGCGATCGAACGCTTTGCGCATTCCCTGGGGCCGATCAACGTGCTGGTGAACAACGCCGCCAACGACGTTCGGCACACCCTCGATGAAATCGACTCAGAGACGTTCGACCAACTGATCTCAGTCAACCTGAAACACGCCTTCTTTGCCGCCAAGGCCGTGGTGCCGATGATGAAGGCCGCGGGAGAAGGCTCGATCATTAACCTGGGTTCCATCGGCTGGATGATGGCTTCCAGCGGCTATCCGGTGTATGCCGCCAGCAAAGCCGCGGCCCACGGCATGACCCGGGCCCTGGCGCGGGAGCTGGGGCCCAGCCGGATCCGGGTCAATACCCTGGTGCCGGGGTGGGTGATGACCGAAAAGCAACTGGCGATGTGGGTGGATGACGCCGCCCGGGAACTGATCAGCCGCAGCCAGTGCCTGCCGGGAAGCGTGCAGCCGGAACATATCGCCAATATGGCGCTGTTCCTGGCATCTGATGTGTCGGCGATGTGTTCGGCGCAAAATTTCATTGTGGACGGCGGGTGGGTCTAAAACGCCGGTGCCAAACGTGAAGCCTAAGTTTCTCAAACGTCATCAACCATTTTTTTTCGGCGTGATACGCTAGCGTTACTTTTGAATTGGCACTGGTCGTTCCCGCGTATACGGCGACAGTGAGGAGTGAACATGTCGAAAATTTCCCACCAGGATCTACGGCGCTCGTTTCGCGAGCTGCTGGCCTCCCAACACTGCTTTCACACCGCCTCGGTCTTTGACCCGATGTCGGCCAGGATCGCCTCGGACCTGGGCTTCGAAGTCGGTATCCTGGGCGGTTCGGTAGCATCGCTGCAGGTACTGGCTGCGCCGGACTTCGCGCTGATTACCCTGAGTGAATTCGTCGAGCAGGCCACCCGGATCGGTCGGGTGGCGCAACTGCCGGTGATCGCTGACGCCGACCACGGCTACGGCAATGCACTCAACGTGATGCGCACTGTCCAGGAACTGGAGCGTGCGGGCGTTTCGGCGCTGACCATCGAAGACACCTTGCTCCCGGCGCAGTTCGGGCGTAAATCCACCGACCTCATCAGCACGGAAGAGGGCGTGGGCAAGGTCAAGGCGGCCCTGGAGGCACGGGTCGATCCGCAGCTTTCGATCATCGCGCGGACCAACGCCGCGGTGCTTCCGGTGGAAGACGTTATCCATCGCACCAAGGCGTATCAAGAGGCCGGCGCCGACGGCATCTGCATGGTGGGTATTCGTGACTTCGACCACCTTGAACAGATCGCCGAAGGCCTGACGGTTCCCCTGATGCTGGTGACCTACGCCAACCCGAACCTCAACGACAATGAACGCCTGGCCAAACTGGGCGTGCGGATCGTAGTGGCCGGCCACGGCGCCTACTTCGCCTCGATCAAGGCGACCTACGACAGCCTTCGCGAACAGCGCAACCTCACGCGCAGCACGTCAAACCTGACGGCCAGCGAATTGACCCATACCTACACGTTCCCCGACACCTACGTGAATTGGGCCAAAGAGTTCATGGACGTTCAAGAGTAATGGCGATCGCCTGAACACAAACGTTTGCGCGGTGGTTTTCACCGCGCCTTCGCATCCACATCCCATCTAAGCTAATTCCATAAAATTATTTATTTTAATTTTAATAGATCAATATCATCTATCTGAGTTGACCCTCGAGTGGCCGTGAACCGCGCTGCTCAAGTCTTATCCGCTCAGGAATCCATAACAATGAAAACGCTGAAACGGGCCCGGAATCTCTTCTCGGCCGTGGGCCTCGCTGTCCTTTCCCTAAGCGCTCAAGCCGCTGACCTGACCTTTGGCTACATCAACGGCATCGACCCGATCAAACGCGCGATTGCCGATGGCGAATATGAAAAAGGTATCGGCCAGAAAATCGACTGGCGCGCATTCGATGCGGGGCCGGCCGTCCTCGCGGCCATGGCCTCCGGCGATGTACAGATCGGCAATCTGGGTTCCAGCCCGTTGGCCGCAGCGGCGTCGCGCAACATGCCGCTGGTGGCGTTTATTGTCAGCGCACAGATTCGCAGCTCCGAAGCCCTGGTGGTGCGCGACGGCAGCGGGATCAAGAACCCTGACGACCTGATCGGCAAAACCATCGCCGTGCCCTTTGTCTCGACCTCCCATTACAGCCTGCTGGGTGCGCTGAAGCACTGGAACCTGGACCCGCGCAAGGTCAACATCGTCAACCTGACACCGGCGCAGATCACCGCTGCCTGGGCCCGTGGTGATATCGACGGGGCGTTTACCTGGTCGCCTGCCCTGGGTGAAATCCGCAAGACCGGCAAGGTCCTCACCGACGCCGGTGAGGTTTCAAGCTGGGGTGCGCCGACCTTTGAAGTGTGGGTCGCACGCAAGGATTTCGCCGAAAAGAACCCGAAGGTCGTGGCTGACTTTGCCAAGGTCAGCCTGGCGGCGATTGCTGATTATGCGGCGCATAAAAAAGACTGGACCGCCGACTCTGCACCGGTGAAGAGCATCGCCCGGCTCACCGGGGCCAACGCCGCGGACATTCCCGAGCTGCTCGACGGCTCTTCGTTCCCGACGGCTGCCGAACAAAAAAGCGCGCAATACCTCGCAGGCGGCACCGCCAAGGAAATCGCCAAGACCGCCGAATTTCTGAAGGAACAAGGGAAAATCGAACAGGTCCTGCCGGACTATTCAGCCTTTGTCAGCGACAAGTTCATCGGAGAGTAATCATGGGCCTGACGCTTCATCCCCTTGGCCCTGCCATCGGCGCCGAGGTTGAGGGGCTGGATATGTCCCGGGCTCTGACTGACCAACAGCGCGACTGGGTGGAGCAAGCACTGCTGCAGCATCAGGTGTTGTTCTTCCGTAACCAGGCCATTACCCCCGCGCAGCACGTAGCGTTTGCCGCGCGGTTTGGTGATTTGCACCGGCATCCGATTTATCCGCATGTTGACCAGCATCCGGAACTGCTGCTGATCGACACCGCCGTAACCGATGTGCGCGACAACGCCATCTGGCACACCGACGTGACCTTCCTCGCGGCGCCGGCGATGGGCTCCGTATTGGCGGCCAGGCAAGTGCCGGCCTTCGGCGGGGATACGTTGTGGGCCAATGGCGTGGCGGCGTTCGAAGCGTTATCGGCCCCCCTCCTGCACCTGCTTGATGGCCTGACCGCTACCCACGAGTTGACCAAGTCCTTTCCCACCGAACGTTTCGGCAGCACGCCCGAAGCATTGGAACGCTACGAAAAAGCCAGGAAGGATCACCCGCCGCTGTCACACCCGGTGGTCAGGACCCATCCTGCTACGGGTCGCAAGGCATTGTTTGTGAATGAAGGCTTCACCACGCGAATCAACGAGCTTGAGGCGGCAGAAAGTGAGGCGATGCTGCGGCTGTTGTTCAGCCACGTGAGCCGCCCGGAATTTACCGTGCGTTGGCGGTGGAAGGCGAATGATGTAGCGTTCTGGGATAACCGCATTACCCAGCATTACGCGATTGATGATTACCGGCCGCAAAGGCGGGTGATGCACCGCGCGACGATTTTGGGTGACGTGCCTTTTTGATGGAGGATCAGTCGATGGACCTGCCCTTGGTGATCAACCCGGACGACTATCTGGAAACCGAGTTCGGCAGGGAATTCACGCCTGAGCGAAATCGGCGGGCATGGCAGCTGGCGTATGCACGGTTGAGGCACGTACTGGCAGAAGCCGAAGCGGGCGCTCATGTGTACGTGGTCATGGGCGTGCAAGGGGCTGGCAAGTCGCGGTGGGTGTCGGAAAACCTGGAGCGGTTGGGTCGTGGGGCGATCGTCTTTGATGCGGCCTTGCCGGTGCGGCGTCATCGGGAGGAGCTGCTTTCCATCGTCAGGGAATATGCAATCCCGGTAACGGGCATCCTGGTGAGCGCACCCTTGGAGCTGGCGTTAGCGCGAAACGCACAACGCAGCGCTGACAAGAGGGTGCCGGAGGAGGCGTTGAAAAGCGTGTTCAATATGCTTGAGACGCCTAGTGAAGACGAAGGATTCGTATGGGTGCAAACCATTGAACAACAAGCTCCGCTGCCCACAACCCTGCAAACTGACCGGATGACCCTGGTTGCGCCTGATGTGGCGCTCGCTGAAAAACTCGCCGATGCGTTGAACGCCAGCTACGCACTGCACCGCCAGTTTCTCGTATGGAGCAAGCCGCACTGGACGCTGGAGGACGCGCAGGAAAGCTTGCAGCGGGCGAAAAAATACTTCGATGAACCTGCCGGGGAGAAAAGGTATTTTCTGTTATCTCGCGACGATCCGCAGATATTGGTGGGCTGTATCGGCCTGCTGCCGCTGGCCGATGAGGTTCACAGCTTCGAAGTTGGCTATTGGGGCAATCAGGCTCACGCCGGCCTGGGGCTGATGAGGGAGGCTTTGGCTGCTCTGGTTTCGCAGTTGACCGGGCACACACTGCGTCTGACCACTTCCTCGGCGAACCTATCCAGCCAACGACTGGCTGAGGCTGCGGGATTTGAATGGGTGGAAACCCTTGAAGGCGCGCGTCGCTGCGAGTACTTCGGAGTGCGCGATACGCTGGTTTACCGCCGGGTCGCACGCTGACCCCTTTATTAACGGTACTCACACTCCCCACGCAGCAGCGAAAGCTGTACCAGGTCTTGGTGACTTCCGTTCCAGTAACCGGCCTGCCTCAATGTGCCTTCACGCACGAACCCGGCTTTTTCAAGCAGGTTCAGCGACGGGGTGTTGTCGGGGTGGACCAATGCTTCGATCCTGTTGAGCGCCATGTGCTGGAACGCCCATTGAACGGCGGCGTAAACCGCCTCCTTCATGAGCCCGCGGCCTTGTGCCGATTGCGCCAGCTCAAACCCGATGGCGCAACTGCGCCACCCACGATTCCATTTGAAGAATCCACAGGTGCCGATCAGCGCTGCCGTGGCTGTGTCCTCAATCCCCCAGCGAACCCCCGGATTGGCCGAGGTGCGCCAACTGGCAAACAGCTCGATCAATTGCTCCGCTTGCCGAGGCTCGGTCAGCGGATCGGTGCCGAACCACTTCATCGCCTCCGCATCGCCATGAATCGCAAACAGCACCGCTGCGTCCTGCGGTGTCAGTTCCCTGAGCCGCAGGCGTTTGGTCTGGATGATCGGGAAATCAGGCATCAGGCGGGAGGCCTCACCATCACCAAATCCCGATGAATATCACTGCCGCACTGGAAACTGGTTTCCCCAACCGCCTGGAAGCCATTGCGCTGGTAGAACCCGATGGCCCGTGCATTTTGGTCATTTACGGTCAACCGAACAGGTGTGTCGACGGCGGCGAGCGTCGCACTCATCAGGTGTTGTGCGGCCCCGGTCCCGTGAAACGCTGCAAGCACATAGCAGCGCGTCAGCTCGGGTATGCCGTCAGCCTGGGCGATGTCCAGCGTGTCTGGCTGGTGGTCGACCACGCTGAAGCCGATGACGGCACCGGCCTTTTCCAGAACCAGAACATCCTTGGTGGGTATCAGCAAGGTCGACTTGAAATGGTCAGGCAGAAGGTTTTCGCGAGTGTAGCGATCCAGCTCTTCCTGCGGCGTATCCGGCGGGCAAGCCAGGGCAAACGTCTGGCTGGCAATCGTGCTGATAGCTTGAGTGTCGTTGGCTGTGGCGGCACGCACTTGCATGGATAGAACCCTCCATTGAATGCAAAAAATCGTACGCCCCGTAAGCTCAGGGCGTGCGATCGAGGAGGCCAGTCTTGTTGCCGGTGGCGAAAAAATCAAGCCGGTCCGTTCAGGTTCACTCCTCGCGTTTCACCACCAACGTCAAGATGTCATAACTGGCCACCAACTCACCCAACTGGTTAGTCACCTCCACATCCCACGCCACCACGCCCTGGGGAATGCCCTGCGGGCTCTTCTTGCCCTGGTCGATCTTGCGCTTGCAGGTCAGTCGCGCCTGGATGGTGTCGCCAATGCCCACCGGGTTGATAAACCGCAGGGTGTCCAGCCCGTAGTTCGCCAATACCGGCCCCGGTGCCGGGGACACAAACAGCCCGGCCGCCGCCGACAGCACAAAGTAACCGTGGGCGATGCGCTTGCCGAACTGCGATTCCTTGGCCGCGATGTCGTCGAAGTGCATGTAGAAGTGGTCGCCCGACAGGCAGCCGAAGTTCACCAGGTCGGCCTCGGTGACGGTGCGGCGGTGGGTGAGCAACGATTCGCCAATCTGCAGGTCCTGGAAGAACCGGCGGAACGGGTGCACTTCGGTCTCGATGACCTTGGCGCCGCGCACGTATTCGCCGGTGACCGCCGCCAGCATGCTTGGCGAGCCCTGTACTGCTGCGCGTTGCAGGTAGTGTTTCACCGCGCGCAGGCCGCCGAGTTCTTCGCCGCCACCGGCGCGGCCCGGGCCGCCGTGTTTGAGTTGGGGCAGGGGCGAACCGTGGCCGGTGGATTCGGCGGCGGATTCGCGGTCGAGCACCAGCAGGCGGCCGTGCCAGGCAGCTGCCACCGGGATGGCTTTGGCGGCGATCTGCGGGTCTTTGGTGATCAGGCTGGCGACGAGGCTGCCTTTGCCCCGTGCGGCCAGGGTGAGGGCTTCGTCCAGGTCGTCGTAGGCCATCAAGGTGCTGACCGGGCCGAAGGCCTCGATGTCGTGGGCGCCACCC
Organism: Pseudomonas sp. IPO3778; assembly: GCF_013386825.1. Lineage (GTDB taxonomy): Bacteria > Pseudomonadota > Gammaproteobacteria > Pseudomonadales > Pseudomonadaceae > Aquipseudomonas. Next base: position 7,200 of record NZ_JACARC010000072.1, on the reverse strand, counting down.
TCAGCGTGCGGGTCCCGTGCTTGCAGCAGGGTCGGGGCGAAGAACGCGCCCTGGCTGACGTTTTCACCGCGCGGCTCAAACCCGTCGCGGGCGCCGAACAGCATGTCGCTGCTCTGCAACAGGCTTTCCAGGCGCTCGGCCACGTCTTTCTGCTGGTCGTGGGAGGCCAGCGCGCCCATGCGTACGCCTTCCACCGACGGGTCGCCCACCACGACTTTTTTCAGGCGGTCCCGCAGGCGGGTGGCAACCGCATCGATGTGTTTGGCCGGCACGATGGCGCGGCGAATGGCGGTGCATTTCTGCCCGGCCTTGGTGGTCATTTCCCGGGCGACTTCCTTGATGAACAGCTCGAACTCTTCATCGTCCGGGGTCACGTCCGGGGCGAGGATCGCGCAGTTCAGCGAGTCGGCCTCGGCGTTGAACGGCACCGAGTTGCGGATCAGGTTCGGGTTGACCCGCAGTTTGGCCGCGGTGTCGGCGGAGCCGGTAAAGGTCACCACGTCCTGGCCTTGCAGGCGGTCGAGCAGGTCGCCGGTGCTGCCGATCACCAGTTGCAGGCTGCCGGGTGGCAGCAGGCCGGATTCGTCCATCAGGCGCACCACGGCTTCGGTCAGGTAGCTGGTAGCGCTGGCCGGCTTGACGATGCACGGCATGCCCGCCAGGAAACTCGGGGCGAATTTTTCCAGCATGCCCCAGATCGGGAAGTTGAACGCGTTGATGTGTACCACCAGGCCGCCACGGGGCACCAGGATGTGGGTGCCGGCGAAACTGCCGAGCTTGCTCAACGGCATCGCCGGGCCTTCGTGGACGATGTTGCCCGATGGCAATTCCCGCGAGCCGAGGCTGGCGTAAGTGAACAGGGTGCTGTTGCCGCCTTCGATATCGATCCAGCTGTCGGCACGGGTCGCACCGCTGTGGTGGGAGAGGGCGTAGAGCTGCTCTTTGCGCTCGCTCAGGTACAGCGCGATGGCCTTGAGACGCTGGGCCCGTTGCTGGAAGTCCAGGGCCATCAAGCCGCTGACACCCTGGCGCCGCCCGTGTTCGATGGCTTCGGCGAAGTCCGGACGCTCTTCATGGGTGCGTGCCAGCTCGTGGCCGTCGATGGCGCTGCGCAGCACCTGGGCGCCGTGTTGGCCGATCCAGCGGCCAGCGATAAAACTTTGCAGGGTAGGGGCGTGAGGCATCACGATTCCTCCGGGTTGGGTAAAGAGAGTTAGTGTTTGCTGGCGCCTGCGGCACCAATGCCGGTCATGGAGCGGATGAACTGCGCCAGGTAGCGGCCGCGCTCAATGGCGGCGCGGGGCGAACGGTCGGTGACGGAAAACACCCAGGCGCTGAAAAACGCCAGGCTCATGGAAAACAGGGCCGGGTTGGAGTACGGGAACAGCGCCTTTTCGTAGTGCAGCACGTTGACCCACACCGCCGGGCTCAGCACCAGCAGCACAATGGCCGAGACCAGTCCGGCCAGGCTGCCGGTCACCGCGCCACGGGTGGTCAGGCCCTTCCAGTACATCGAGAGGAACAGCACCGGGAAATTCACCGAGGCGGCGATTGCCAGTACCAGGCCGGACAGGAACGCAATGTTCTGCGACTCAAACAACAGGCCGAGGATGATCGCCAACACGCCGATGCACAGGGTGGCGATGCGCGACACGCGGATTTCCTGCTGCTCGCTGGCCTGGCCCTTGCGGATCACGCAGGCATACAGGTCGTGGGACACCGCCGATGCGCCGGACAACGCCAGCCCGGCCACCACCGCCAGGATGGTCGCGAAGGCCACCGCCGAAATGAACCCGAGGAACAGGTTGCCGCCCACGGCCTGGGCCAGGTGCACGGCGATCATGTTGCCGCCGCCGATGATTGCGCCATTGGCGTCGCGAAAGCTCGGGTCGGTACCCACCATCACGATGGCACCAAAGCCGACGATGATCAGCAGCAGATAGAAGTAGCCAATGAAACCGGTGGCATAGAACACGCTTTTGCGCGCTTCCTTGGCGTCGCTGACGGTAAAGAAACGCATCAGGATATGGGGCAATCCGGCGGTGCCAAACATCATGCCCAGCCCCAGGGAAATCGCATCAATCGGGTTCGACAGTAAGCCGCCCGGCGCCATGATCGCGTTGCCCTTGGCGTGCACGGCGGTGGCCCCGGCGAACATCGCTTCGGTGCTGAAGCCAAAGTGCTTGAGCACCATGAACGCCATGAAGGTGGTGCCGAACAGCAGCATCACCGCCTTGATGATCTGCACCCACGTGGTGGCGAGCATGCCGCCGAAGGTCACGTAGAACACCATCAGTACGCCCACCAGCATTACCGCATACAGGTAGTCGATGCCGAACAGCAGCTCGATCAGCTTGCCGGCGCCGACCATCTGCGCCACCAGGTACATCAGTGCCACAGTCAGGGTGCCGAAGGCCGAGGTCAGGCGCACCGGGGTTTGCTCCAGCCGGTAGGACACCACATCGGCAAAGGTGTATTTGCCCAGATTGCGAAGGCGCTCGGCGATCAGGAACAGGATGATCGGCCAGCCGGCCAGCACGCCCAGGGCGTAGAGCAGGCCGTCATAGCCGTTGAGGAACATCATCGCCGAGATGCCGAGGAACGACGCGGCGGAGATCATGTCGCCAGCAATCGCCAGGCCATTCTGGAAACCGCTCATGCCACCGCCGGCGGTATAGAAGTCGCTGGCCGAGCGGGTGCGCAGGGCGGCCCAGCGGGTGACGCCAAGGGTGAACAGCACGAACACCAGGAACATGCCGATGGCGTTCCAGTTCAATGGCCGGGACGCGCCATCGGCGGCCACCGCCAAGTCCGTGGCCAACGCCAAAGGCAGGAGAAACCACGCCACAAGCCGGCTCATGCTGCGCACTCCTGCTTGAGTTTGTCGTTCAGCGGGTCGATCACATGGTTGGCGCGGTACACATAAAAGCCGGTCAGCGCGAACGCCAGCAGCACAATCACCACACCCACCAGCATGCCCACGGTGGTCACACCGCCGCTCAACGACTGCCCGAGGGTGGCCGGGGAGAACGCCACCAACAGCACAAACCCGAAATAGATCACCAGCATGATCAGCGACAGCGACCAGTACAGGTGCTGTTTGCGGCGTACCAACTGGATGAAATCGGGATGTCGACGGATGTGTTCGATAGCGTCGGGGGTCATGGTGGTGTGCTCCTTTTTATTGTTGTTGTGGTTAAACCTGCGCCCTGTAGGAGCGAGCTTGCTCGCGAATAACCCGAGGGCGCCGCGTTGATTCAGGCTACCCGCGTCATCGTTAACGACCTTCGCGAGCACGCTCGCTCCTACAGGGGAGCGGTGTGTCCTTAAAGCTGATCGAAATCCAGTACCACCTTGTCGCTGACCGGGAACGCCTGGCACGACAGCACATAGCCGGCGGCCACTTCGTAGTCTTCCAGGGCGTGGTTGCTGTCCATCTCCACTTCGCCTTCGATCACCTTGCATTTGCAGGTGGAGCACACGCCGGCCTTGCACGAATACGGCAGTTCGGCACCCTGGGCGTTGCCCGCATCAAGAATGCTTTGGCTGTTGCGCGGCAGGTCGAACGCCAGGGCGCGCCCATCGCTGATCACGGTGATCTGGCTGACCGCCGCGTCCACTTGCCGGGCGGCCTCACGGGCTTCGCGCTTGTGCTGGCTGCCGGCGGCGGCGAACAGTTCGAAGTGAATGCGCTCCGGCGCCATGCCCTTGGCCTTGAGGCTGTCGCGCACGGTTTCGGTCATCTCTTGGGGCCCGCAGATAAAGGCCGCGTCGAGGGCTTTTACGTCGAGCCAGCGGGAGAACAGTTGCGCGCATTTGTCGGCGTTGATGCGGCCGTTGTAGAGGTCCACATCCTGCTGCTCGCGGCTGAACACGAAGATCAGGTTCAGGCGCTGCAGGTAGCGGTTTTTCAGGTCTTCGAGCTGTTCGCGAAACAGCGCGCCGGAGCTGGAACGGTTGCCGTACAGCAGCGTCACGCGGCTATGGGGCTCGGTTTGCAGGGTGGTCTTGATGATCGACAGGATCGGCGTGATGCCGCTGCCGGCGGCCACCGCCAGGTAATGGCCGTGGCGAGCGGGGTCAAGGTCCACATGGAAATGCCCGGCGGGGGGCATCACGTCCAGGCTGTGCCCGGCCTTGAGCTGCTCATTGGCAAACGCCGAAAACCGCCCGCCCGCCACGCGCTTGATGGCGATGCGCAGTTCACCGTCATTGACCCCGGTGCAGATCGAATAGGAGCGGCGTACTTCCTCGCCATCCAGTTGGGTGCGCATCACCAGGTGCTGGCCCTGGGTGAAGTGGAAACTGTCTTGCAGGTGCTGCGGGATCTCGAAGGCGATGGACACCGCGTCACGGGTCTCGTTGCGCACATCCTTGATGGTCAGGCTATGGAATTTGCTCATTATTGTTCTCCAACCAAGCGGGCCGCTGGCCCCTCAGATGCACTTGAAATAGTCGAACGGCTCCAGGCAATCGCGGCAGCGGTGCAGGGCCTTGCAGGCGGTGGAGCCGAATTCGCTGAGCACTTCGGTGTGGCTGCTGCCGCATTGCGGGCAGGCAATCACAGGGCTTTCTCCCAGCAGGCTGCGCTTGCTGCTACTGCCTTGGGGCGGTGCGATGCCGTAGGCCCGCAAGCGTTCGCGGCCACTGTGGGTGATCCAGTCGGTGGTCCAGGCCGGGGTCAACTTGCGTTCCAGTTGCGGCGCACGAAAACCCGCTTGCTCCAGGGCATCGCGGATATCGCCCTCGATCACCTCAGTGGCCGGGCAGCCGGAGTAGGTCGGCGTGACCACCACGTGCAGATGGCCGGCCTGCCAGTCCAGGTCGCGGACTATCCCCAGGTCGACCACGCTCACCACCGGCACTTCCGGGTCCATGACCTGAGCAAGCGTTGCCCACGCGGCGGCCAGGTCGGTGGGTTGCGCCGACCGTGCGCCCTGGTCGCTGGCGATCAGCTCACCAGGTTGCATCGGGGTACGCTCGGGGCAGGAACTGCATTTCCGCCAGCAGAATCCCCAGGTGCTCGCTGTGCAAACCGCGGCGTGCATCCAGGTAGAAGTAGCTCGCGGCAGCCGGCAGGGGCAGGGTGGCGCTGGTGAAGATCTCGCTGACCTTGGCTTGCCACGCTGCGGCGACTTGGGCTGCGTCCGGGGTGATACCGGCGGCGTGCAGGCGCTGTTCGCTGTCGTCGGCGCTGGTCAGTTCCACGGTAAAACGCCACAGCTCGGGGATTGCCGCGAGCATGCGCGTGTGGCTTTCGTCGGTGCCGTCCCCCAGGCGCTCCACCCATTCGCCGGAACGGCGCAGGTGATAGGTGACTTCCTTGACGGCCTTGGCGGCGATGCCGGCGATGCGTTCGTCACTGGACTGGGCCAGGCCGCTCAACACCGGCAAGTGCCAGGCGTCATACAGGAATTGCTTGAGGATGGTCACCGCGTAGTCGCCGTTGGGTTGCTCCACCAGCAGCAGGTTGCGATAGGCCCGCTCATCCCGGCGGAAGGCCAGGTGATCGGCGTCGCGCCCGTCATCCAGCAACTCGGCGGCGTACTCCAGCCAATTGCGCGCCTGGCCCACCAGGTCGAGGCCGACGTTCATCAGCGCCAACTCTTCTTCCAGCGCCGGTGCATGGCCGCACCACTGGCACAGGCGCTGGCCCTGGATCAGGGCGCTGTCGCCGAGGCGCAGCAGGTATTCGATCAGATCGGTTTTAGTGTTCATGGTCGACCTCACATGTGCCCGACTTCGGCCGGCAACTCATAGAAGCTGGCGTGGCGGTAGACCTTGTCGTCGGCGGGGTCGAACAGTGGGTCTTTCTCGTCCGGTGACGAGGCGGTGATCAGTGCCGAAGGCACCACCCACAGGCTCACACCCTCGCTGCGGCGGGTGTACAACTCCCGGGCGTTCTCGATGGCCATGGTGGTGTCGGCGGCGTGCACGCTGCCCACATGCTTGTGATTCAGGCCGTGCTTGCTGCGCACGAAAACTTCAAACAGGGTCCATTCAGACATAACGGTGACTCCACATCAGGTGGCCGATCAGGCGGCGTTCTTGTTCTGTTTTTTGCGGGCGTGGGCGACGGCGGCTTCGCGCACCCAGGCACCGTCTTCAATGGCCTTGCGGCGGGTGGCGACGCGTTCCTGGTTGCACGGGCCATTGCCCTTGAGCACCTCGTAGAACTCGCTCCACTGGATCTCGCCGAAATCGTAATGGCCGCGCTCGGCGTTCCACTTCAGGTCCGGGTCGGGGCAGGTGCAGCCCAGCAACTCCAACTGCGGGATGGTCTGGTCGATAAAGCGCTGGCGCAGTTCGTCGTTGCTCTGGCGTTTGATCTTCCAGGCCATGGATTGGGCGCTGTTGGGGGAGTGTTCGTCGCTGGGGCCGAACATCATCAGCGACGGCCACCACAGGCGGTTGATCGCGTCCTGGACCATGTCTTTTTGCGCCTGGGTGCCCTGGCGCATCATGGTCAGCAGCAGTTCATAGCCCTGGCGTTGGTGGAAGCTTTCTTCCTTGCAGATGCGCACCATGGCCCGGGAGTAGGGGCCGTAGGAGGTGCGCTGCAGCACCACCTGGTTGACGATGGCGGCGCCGTCTACCAGCCAGCCCACGGCGCCCATGTCGGCCCAGTTCAGGGTGGGGTAGTTGAAGATGCTGGAGTATTTGGCCTTGCCGCTGTGGAGCTTGGCGATTTCTTCGTCGCGGTCGGCGCCCAGGGTTTCCATGGCGCTGTACAGGTACAGGCCGTGGCCGGCTTCGTCCTGGATCTTGGCCATCAGTTGCAGTTTGCGTTTGAGGGAGGGGGCGCGGGTGACCCAGTTGCCTTCGGGCAGCATGCCGACGATTTCTGAGTGGGCGTGTTGGGAGATTTGGCGGATCAGGGTTTGACGGTAGGCGTCGGGCATCCAGTTCTTGGCTTCGATTTTGATTTCGGCGTCGATCTTTTCCTGGAAGGCGCGTTCCTGGTCGGACATCTCCGAGAGGTCCTTGATGCGCTTTACTCCGGTTTCTACAAGCTGTGCGTACATGGGGGGTCTCCCGCCTTGGGTTTTGTCTTAGGCATGGAGAACTTTATAAGCGATACGGAAATTAATATCAAACACAAAATATCGTGTCGGTATTGGGTTTTGTATCGCTTTGTTGGGTGGGGCATATTCGTTGTTGCGGTAACTGGCGGTTTGATTGTGTACATATCCGTTGCTG
>NZ_JACARC010000071.1 GCF_013386825.1 Pseudomonas sp. IPO3778 | reverse complement strand
GGCGCCTAAGATCAAGATCAAAAGCCAGAGCACAGCGGCCTACCGGCCGGCTTGAGTGTGGTGAAGCAAAAGCGAAATCAAAAGCTAAAGCGGGCACGGTCACCTGTAGGAGCTGGCTTGCCTGCGATGGCATCGACTGGGTGTACCTGAAAGACCGAGGTGCCTGCATCGCAGGCAAGCCAGCTCCCACAGAAAAGCAGAGCTGCATCAGATTTGGATTTCACGCTGGCCTTTTGTCTTGGCTTCTACCACTGGAGTCGGCTTTCAGGCAGAGGAAAGGCCAAAGCGAACTCGGTCTAAATGTGGGAGCGGGCTTGCTCGCGAATGCGGTGTGCCAGTCACCGAATGCATCAACTGAAAGACTGCATTCGCGAGCAAGCCCGCTCCCACATTTTGGACCGCGTG
>NZ_JACARC010000070.1:5561-32343 GCF_013386825.1 Pseudomonas sp. IPO3778 | reverse complement strand
AGGACGCCGGTTTAGCCGCGACGGGGCAGGGACGCCCCGTCGCGGCGGCCCGCGGAGCAATGCCGGAGTGCGGGCACACCGAGCCTAAGCGAGGTGCCGAGTGGTGGGGCAAGAGCCTTTTGGTTACTTTTGGGCTCCTTTCAAAAGTGACCCGCTGTAAGAGCGGAACCAATCGAAGCCATCACCCAAAAAACGGATATACACCCAAACACCCGCCATAAAAAAAGGCGCAACCCTCACAGGTCACGCCTTCTTTATCAACCGCAGAGCTGTCAGCTACCCAAAGCCTTGGAAGCCAACCAGAACAACCCGGCCGAAAGGCCCACAGTCGCCGGCAAGGTCAATACCCAAGCCATCAGAATGGTCTTCACGGTGCCGCCTTGCAGCCCACTCTTGTTCGCCACCATGGTCCCCGCCACACCCGAAGACAACACATGGGTCGTGGAAACCGGCAGGCTGAAGATGTTCGCCAGGCCAATCATGCTGGCCGTGGTGATCTGCGCCGACATGCCCTGGGCATACGTCATGCCTTGCTTGCCGATCTTCTCGCCAATGGTCAGCACCACACGCTTCCAGCCCACCATCGTGCCCAGGCCCAAGGCCAGCGCCACCGCCAGGATCACCCAGAACGGTGCGTATTCGGTCGTCGCCGTCAGATCCTTGCGCAACTTGTCCAGGTCCGACTTCTCACGCGCATCCAGGCCCGGCAACTTGCCGACTTTCTTCGCAGTGTCATCCAGGCACAACAGATAACGACGCACTTCAATCCGGTGCTCGGCGGTCAGCGAATGGTAGTCAGAGACCCCTTTCAATGTACCCAGCAGGGCGTTGATCGTCGGTTCCGTCTGCTGCGGATTGCACTGGAACTTGCCCGGCAAATCGTCTTTCACGCTTTTGCCCAAGGCCAGGAACTCACCCAGGGTTTCGTGATTACGCTGGTAGAACTGATTCAGGTGCAGCGTCGCGTCGCGGGTACGCTCGATCTGGTAAGTGGTGCTGCCCAGGTCCAGTACGAACTGCGCCGGCACAATACCAATCAACACCAGCATGATCAGGCCGATACCTTTCTGACCATCGTTGGAACCGTGCACGAAGCTCACGGCCATCGCCGAAATCACCAGGACCAGGCGGTTCCAGAAGGGCGGGTGCTTCTTGTCGTCGAGCTTGCGGCGCTGGTCCGGTGTCTTGTGCATCTTCGACAGCGGGCGCCACCATTTCAGGCCCAGCAGCACCAGGGCTGCCACCACGAAACCGGCCATCGGCGAGAACACCAGCGAGGCGCCGATATCGATCGCTTTCTGCCAGTTGACGCCGTCCGCCAGGGGAATGTCGTTGATCAGGGCATTGGCCAGGCCGACACCGAGGATCGAACCGATCAGGGTGTGGGAGCTGGACGCCGGGATCCCGAAATACCAGGTGCCGAGGTTCCAGGTAATCGCCGCTGCCAATAATGAGAAGACCATGGCCAGGCCGTGGCCGGTGTTCACATTGATCAGCAGTTCCACCGGCAGCAAGTGCACGATGGCATACGCAACACCGACGCCACCGAGCAATACGCCGAGGAAATTGAACACCCCGGAGAAGAACACGGCCAGATGCGGCGGCATGGCTTTGGTATAGATGACTGTGGCAACCGCGTTAGCGGTGTCATGAAAGCCATTGATGAACTCGAAGGCGAGGACAAAGGCCAGGGCGAGCAACAGGCTCACGAGAACCCAAGCATCCAGTCCGCTGAATAAATCGATCATGAAGGTTTTCTGACCCGGTCGTAAGGGGGCGCGATTATGCCAGAAAACATCGGTAATCAATGCACTAGCTGCTCATCGGTAACATTCTTCAATGAAAAAAAATCGGGGAGAGGGGGCTATCCCTGCGTTTTCGGGGGCTTGGCAAGTGTTTGATTTATAAAGGAGATGGCAAAAATACGGGGGTTAAACCGACGGAAGGGGATATCTGAAAGAATTGTATGAAATTTCGCTAAGACGGCATTAAGGGCACTCCCCCCGCCAGCGCGGTACTGGCAGAGAGATGGCACTCTGGAGGCTCAACCCGAATCGCTTATGGCTCTTCGGCTTTGAGGTCCTGTTCAATCTTTTGGATTTCCTGGGCAAAGGCCTGGTCGAGCAGACTGGCTCGTTTGCGCCATGGCTTGCGTTCAGGTTCTGGCTGGGCGGCGTAGGTGGTGACTTCCCCGCCGTAAACATCCTTGTAACGTTGTTCCTGGCGCTCAAGTTCCGCGCGCAGTTCGTCTTTCGTCACATTGTTACCTAATTGAGTTGAGTTTGATTCCGGTGAAGCGCGTTGGCAGAAAGGAAAAACCACTTCGTTAATGCACGCGGCCACGATACCGGAGAAGAACAGCTGTCGTAGCAACAGTTTTCTTGTTCACAGCCACAAGCAGTTGGCAGGCATTTGAAATGAGTGTCAGGTACTTGCGGCACAGCGTGCACAAAGCCCATGCACAGCTGGGTGAGGTTCGTCCTCGGGGGCTAGACGAGGCTGGCCTCTACACAGGATGCATTATAGCGATGCGTTTGAATAACACTATCGTCATCAAGTTAAAAATCGTCAACTTTGTGTGAGGGTTTTGTTACGCGGGCATGTGGGGTACTTGATGAACTATTGGCGCCATAAAGGGGGCGGCGTTTACCGGCGGTAAATAACCTGCAACTTCTCTCGTACATCAGTCGATTCCGAAAGTCGGTCAAGTGGGACGCCGCTGTAGGGCCTGCACCGGCCAGCGGTGACAAATTGCGATAATCGAATGACCGTCCGATAATCGCCCAATGTTGCCCGCCCTGCCTTGTGTATCAATTGCATCGCGGCTTGTAATAGCGGTACCCCCCGCAGCGGTTAAAAATAAGAGAAAGGACCCCAAATGAACGATCAATTGCGCAACTCCTTCGCATCAGTGGCGCCGCCGATCGTTGCTTCGCCGGCCAAGCGTATCCAGGCGTTTACCGGTGACCCGGACTTCATGACCTCCCTGGCCCGCGGTCTGGCCGTGGTGCAGGCATTCCAGGAGCGCAAGCGCCACCTGACCATCGCCCAGATCAGCCACCGCACGGAAATCCCCCGCGCCGCCGTACGCCGTTGCCTGCATACCCTGATCAAACTCGGCTACGCCACCACCGACGGGCGTACCTATTCGCTGCTGCCCAAGGTGCTGACCCTCGGCCACGCGTACTTGTCGTCCACGCCCCTGGCGGTTTCGGCCCAGCCGTACCTGGACCGCATGAGCGAGCAACTCCACGAGGCCTGCAACATGGCCACCCTGGAAGGTGATGACATCCTCTACATTGCCCGCTCGGCCACTACCCAGCGCCTGATTTCCGTCGACCTGTCGGTGGGCGGCCGTTTGCCAGCCTATTGCACCTCCATGGGCCGCATCCTGCTCGCGGCGCTGGATGACGCCTCGCTGCAGGACTACCTCGACCACGCTGACCTGCAAACCAAGACCAGTCGCACCCTCACCACCCCGCAGGCTTTGCTCGAATGCCTGCAGGAAGTGCGGCAGCAGGGCTGGTGCATTGTCGACCAGGAACTGGAGCAGGGCCTGCGTTCCATCGCCGTGCCGGTGTACGACGCTTCCGGCCAGGTGCTGGCCGCGTTGAACGTCAGCACCCATGCCGCAAGGGTCAGCCGCAGTGAGCTGGAGCAGCGTTTCCTGCCGAGCATGCTCAGTGCCAGCCAGGAGCTGAGTGCCCAGCTGTTTGCGTAAGCTGTTCGGTGACCGCACAGATCCCGGCTGGATGAATTGACGGTGTTTCCCAAGGCTTATTAATGTGCGGCAGCGCTTCACGGCGCCGCCCAATAATAATGACGACCCAACGTCGTTCGCCCGCCCATCGGTGTGGAAATAAAAATAATGAATCAGCCTTCACCTGCTGTCGGTACTTGCCTGGACGTTCAGTCCTTCATCAACGCCCAACCGCTGTCGCGGTATCAGTGGCGGGTGGTGATTCTGTGTTTTCTCATCGTTTTCCTCGACGGCCTCGACACGGCCGCCATGGGCTTTATCGCCCCGGCACTGTCCCAGGATTGGGGCATCGACCGCGCCAGCCTCGGCCCGGTGATGAGTGCCGCGCTGATTGGCATGGTGTTCGGCGCCCTCGGTTCCGGCCCGCTGGCTGACCGTTTCGGGCGCAAGGTGGTGCTGGTGGGGGCCGTGCTGGTGTTTGGGGCCTTCAGCCTGGCGTCGGCCTATAGCAGCAACGTCGATCAACTGCTGATCCTGCGCTTCCTCACGGGGCTGGGCCTGGGCGCCGGCATGCCAAACGCCACGACGCTGCTCTCCGAATACACCCCGGAACGCCATAAGTCGCTGCTGGTGACCAGCATGTTCTGCGGCTTCAACCTGGGCATGGCCGGTGGCGGGTTTATCTCGGCCAAATTGATCCCGGCGTTTGGCTGGCACAGCTTGCTGATGATCGGCGGGATTTTGCCGTTGATCCTCGCCGTGGTGCTGCTGGTGTGGCTGCCGGAGTCGGCGCGTTACCTGGTGGTGCGCAACCGTGGCACCGACAAGGTGCGCAAGACCCTCGCGCCCATCGAGCCGAGTATTGTCGCCCAGGCCTCAAGCTTCAGCGTGCCCGAGCAAAAAACCGTCAAGGCGCGCAACGTGTTCGCGGTGATCTTCTCTGGCACCTACAGCGCCGGTACCTTGCTGCTGTGGCTGACCTACTTCATGGGCCTGGTGATTGTTTACCTGCTGACCAGTTGGCTGCCGACCCTGATGCGCGACAGCGGTGCCAGCATGGAACAGGCCGCGTTTATCGGTGCGTTGTTCCAGTTTGGCGGCGTGCTGAGCGCCGTCGGCGTGGGCTGGGCGATGGACCGGTTCAATCCCCACAAGGTCATCGGCACTTTCTACCTGCTGGCTGGAGTGTTTGCCTACGCGGTGGGGCAGAGCCTGGGCAACATCACGCTACTGGCGACCCTGGTGCTGATCGCCGGGATGTGCGTCAACGGGGCGCAGTCGGCGATGCCATCGTTGGCCGCGCGTTTCTACCCGACCCAGGGCCGCGCCACCGGTGTGTCGTGGATGCTGGGCATCGGCCGTTTCGGCGCGATCCTCGGCGCATGGATGGGTGCGACCTTGCTGGGCCTGGGCTGGAACTTCGAGCAGGTGCTGACGGCGCTGGTGATTCCGGCGGCCTTGGCCACCACGGCGGTGGTGATCAAGGGCATGGTCAGCCATGCGGACGCCACCTGAAACGATTTTTTGTAGGCGCGAGCTCGCTCGCGAAGGTCGTTAACGATGACGTTGGCATTCTGAATGAACGCGGCGTCTTCAAGTTTTTCGCGAGCAAGCTCGCTCCTGCAGGGAAAGATAGCTTGCAAACAATCTGTTCGATAATCGAACACTCAGTCGATTATCGGATTGTTTGGCCTCAACCCCGGGCTTAATCTTCAAGCACTTCGGCGCTGCCTCCAGCGCCTTTTTCGATCGATACCGGGAGCCCAACCCCATGGCTGAAATCCTTTCGCTGGCTGATGCGGTAAAGCAATTCGTGAATGACGGCGACACCGTTGCACTCGAAGGCTTTACTCACCTGATTCCTACGGCGGCAGGTCATGAAATCATTCGTCAGGGCAAGAAAGACCTGACGCTGGTGCGCATGACGCCCGACCTGATCTACGACCAGTTGATCGGCGCCGGCTGTGCACGCAAGCTGATTTTCTCCTGGGGTGGCAACCCGGGAGTGGGTTCCCTGCATCGCCTGCGTGACGCGGTTGAAAAACAATGGCCGCAGCCGCTGGAGATCGAAGAGCACAGCCACGCCGATCTGGCCAACGCCTACGTCGCCGGTGCCTCCGGCCTGCCGTTCGCGGTGCTGCGTGCCTACGCCGGTTCCGACCTGCCCAAGGTCAACCCGCTGATCAAGACCGTAACCTGCCCCTTCACCGGCGAAGTGCTGGCGGCCGTGCCGTCGGTGCGCCCGGACATCACCGTGATCCACGCCCAAAAGGCTGACCGCAAGGGCAACGTGCTGCTGTGGGGCATCCTCGGCGTGCAGAAGGAAGCGGCCCTGGCGGCCAAGCGTTGCATCGTCACCGTCGAAGAAATCGTCGACGACCTCAACGCCCCGATGAACGCCTGCGTGCTGCCGACCTGGGCCCTGACCGCCGTATGCCACGTGCCAGGCGGCGCGCATCCGTCCTACGCCCACGGTTACACCGAGCGTGACAACCGTTTCTACCAGGCCTGGGACCCGATCGCCCGTGACCGTGAGACGTTTACCGCCTGGATCAACGAATACATCCACGGCACCGCCAATTTCAGTGAATTCCAGGCCAAGCTGGCCACCGCGCAGGAGGCCAAATAATGGCTTACTCCACCAATGAAATGATGACCGTCGCCGCCGCGCGCCGCCTGAAGAACGGTTCGGTGTGCTTCGTCGGCATCGGCCTGCCTTCCAAGGCCGCCAACCTGGCGCGCCTGACGTCGTCGCCCGACGTGGTGCTGATCTATGAGTCGGGCCCGATTGGCGCCAAGCCGTCGGTATTGCCGCTGTCCATCGGTGATGGCGAGCTGGCGGAAACCGCTGACACCGTAGTGCCGACCGGTGAGATTTTTCGCTACTGGCTGCAGGGCGGGCGTATTGACGTTGGCTTTCTCGGTGCGGCCCAGGTCGACCGTTTCGGCAATATCAACACCACCGTGGTCGGTGATTACCACCATCCCAAAGTGCGCCTGCCGGGTGCCGGTGGTGCGCCGGAGATCGCCGGCTCCGCCAAGAGCGTATTGATCATCCTTAAGCAGTCGGCCCGCTCGTTTGTCGACAAGCTGGACTTCATCACCTCTGTCGGCCATGGCGAAGGCGGTGACTCGCGTAAACGCCTGGGGCTGCCAGGCGCCGGTCCCGTCGGCATCATTACCGACCTGTGCATCATGGAACCGGAGGAGGGCAGCCACGAGTTTGTCGTCACCGCCCTGCACCCCGGCGTGACCCGTGAGCAAGTGGTGGCCGCCACCGGTTGGGCGATTCGTTTTGCCGACCAGCTCACCACCAGCGCCGAACCGACCGACATTGAACTGACCGCCCTGCGCGACCTTGAAGCACGCACCGCTGCCGCCCACGGCCAAGCCCCCGGAGAAGCCTGATGCGCGACGTATTTATCTGTGACGCCATTCGTACCCCCATCGGCCGTTTTGGCGGTGGCCTGTCCACCGTGCGCGCCGATGACCTGGCGGCACTGCCGATCAAGGCCTTGATGGAACGCAACCCGTCGGTGGACTGGAACGCGGTGGACGAAGTCTTCCTTGGTTGCGCCAACCAGGCCGGCGAAGACAACCGCAACGTGGCGCGCATGGCCGCGCTGCTGGCCGGCCTGCCGGACAGCATCCCCGGCGTCACCCTGAACCGCCTGTGCGCCTCGGGCATGGACGCGATCGGCACGGCGTTTCGTGCCATCGCCAGCGGCGAGATGGAACTGGCGATTGCCGGCGGCGTGGAGTCGATGTCCCGTGCGCCGTTCGTGATGGGCAAGGCGGATGCGGCGTTCTCGCGCAACATGAAGCTGGAAGACACCACCATCGGCTGGCGTTTCATCAACCCGTTGATGAAGGCCCAGTACGGCGTCGACCCGATGCCGCAAACCGCTGACAACGTGGCCGATGACTACAACGTCTCCCGCGCCGACCAGGACGCCTTCGCCCTGCGCAGCCAGCAACGTACTGCGGCTGCACACGCTGCTGGCTTCTTCGCCGAAGAAATCGTGCCGGTGCGCGTCGCCCATAAAAAAGGCGAAACCGTGGTCGAGCACGATGAACACCCACGGGCGGATACCACGCTGGAAGCCCTGGCCAAACTCAAGCCGGTCAACGGCCCGGACAAGACCGTCACCGCGGGCAACGCCTCGGGTGTGAACGACGGCGCCGCCGCGCTGATTCTGGCCTCGGCTGAAGCCATCAAAAAACACGGCCTGACCGCCCGCGCTCGCGTGCTGGGCATGGCCAGTGCCGGTGTGGCGCCGCGTGTGATGGGTATCGGTCCGGTGCCGGCCGTGCGCAAGCTGGTGGAACGCCTGGGCCTGGCCGTCACCGATTTTGATGTGATCGAACTCAACGAAGCCTTCGCCAGCCAAGGCCTGGCCGTGCTGCGGGAACTGGGGATTGCCGACGACGCACCCCAGGTCAACCCGAACGGCGGCGCCATTGCCCTCGGCCATCCGTTGGGCATGAGCGGCGCGCGCCTGGTACTGACCGCACTGCATCAGCTGGAAAAAACCGGCGGCAGCAAAGGCCTGGCGACCATGTGCGTCGGCGTTGGCCAAGGGTTGGCCCTGGCGATCGAACGCGTTTGAGCCCCACAAGAATAAAGAGGATTGCTCCATGAGTGACAAGCCCGGATACCGGCGCCCGCAAGCGGGTACTCAGCCGGATTACCTGCACCCGGCCTACCAGTCGACGAACCTGCGTTCGCCGTCCAAGCCATTGGTGTTCCTGCCCCATTCCCTGTCGGAAATCACCGGCCCGACTATCGGCGCCGAGCGGGTCAGCGAGCAGGACAACGACCTGACCGCCCAGCACGACGGCGAGCCTCAGGGCGAACGCATCATCATTCACGGCCGAGTGCTGGATGAAAACGGCTTGCCCGTGCCCGGCATCCTCGTGGAAATCTGGCAGGCCAATGCCGCCGGCCGCTACAACCACCCGCGCGACCAGCACGACGCGCCGTTGGACCCGAACTTCACCGGCACCGGGCGTGCTGTCACCGATGCCGATGGCTGGTACCAGTTCCAGACCATCAAGCCTGGCGCCTACCCGTGGGGCAACCACCACAACGCCTGGCGCCCGGCGCACATCCACTTTTCGTTGTTCGGCCCGAGTGTGCTGACGCGGCTGGTGACGCAGATGTACTTCCCCGGTGACCCGCTGCTGGCCTATGACCCGATCTACAACTGCGTCCCGGACACCTCTGCCAAGGAACGCCTGATCGCCAGCTTCGACCTGGAAAAAACCATTCCGCACTATGCCCTCGGCTACCGCTGGGACATCGTCCTGCGCGGCCGCGACGCCACGCCGATGGAGAAATAAGATGAGCCTCAACGCGACTACTTCCCACACCGTCGGGCCGTATTACCACATCGGTTTGACCTGGCTGAACCGCGAAGACCTGACCGTCGCCGCCACCCTCGGCGAGCGCGTGGCGATCAGCGGGCAGGTGCTGGATGGCAACGGCGATGTGGTCAACGACGCCATGCTGGAAGTCTGGCAGGCCAATGCGGCTGGCAAGTATGACCATCCCGAGGATGAGCAGGACAAGGCGGTTGATCCGAACTTTGAAGGCTTTGGCCGGGTGCCGGTGGATGCGGAAGGGCGTTTTCGCTTTACCACCATCAAGCCCGGTAGCGTGCCGGGCTTGAAGGGCACGACCCAGGCGCCGCACCTGGTGGTGCTGGTGTTTGCCCGTGGGTTGGTGAAGCACCTGCTGACGCGGATTTACTTTGACGGTGAGGCGTTGAACGGGGACGACGCACTGCTGGCGTGTGTGCCCCAGGAGCGGCGGCGTACCTTGATCGCCAAGGTGGATGCGGCGGGTGTGTATCAGTGGAATGTGATTTTGCAGGGCACAGACGAAGAGACGGTGTTCTTCGATTACTGAGCCGACGATCGTTCCCACGCTCCGCGTGGGAACGCCGCCTGGGACGCTCCGCGTCCCGCTGTTGCAGGTGACGCAGAGCGTCACAAGATGCATTCCCACGCAGAGCGTGGGAACGATCATCCAAAAGTCTGCTTGCGGAACATGGTTGTTGCAAAGTATGTCTAGGCTATAACCGTTCCCACTGAGTGAAAAAAACATGACAACAACAACGAGTCACTACACCGGAGAAGAACGCAGCAAAAGGATTTTTGCGATTGTCGGTGCTTCTTCCGGCAACCTCGTCGAATGGTTCGACTTCTACGTCTATGCCTTCTGCGCCATCTATTTTGCGCCAGCGTTTTTCCCGTCCGACGACCCCACCGTCCAACTCCTGAACACCGCCGGTGTGTTCGCCGCCGGTTTCCTGATGCGCCCCATCGGCGGCTGGCTGTTCGGCCGGGTGGCGGATAAACACGGTCGCAAGAATTCCATGATGATCTCGGTGCTGATGATGTGCGCCGGCTCCCTGGTCATCGCCTTTTTGCCCACCTACAAAGACATCGGCGCCTGGGCCCCGGCCTTGCTGCTGGTCGCCCGGCTGTTCCAGGGCCTGTCGGTAGGCGGCGAATACGGCACCACCGCCACCTACATGAGTGAAGTGGCGCTCAAGGGCCAGCGCGGCTTCTTCGCCTCGTTCCAGTACGTGACCCTGATCGGCGGGCAACTGCTGGCGGTGTTGGTGGTGGTGATCCTGCAACAGGTCCTCAGCGAGGACGAACTGCGGGCCTGGGGCTGGCGGATTCCGTTTGTGATCGGCGCCATCGCGGCGGTGATCTCGCTGTTGCTGCGTCGCACCCTGAAAGAAACCACCAGCAAGGAAATGCGTCAAGACAAGGACGCCGGCAGCATTGCCGCGCTGTTCCGCGATCACAAAGCCGCATTTATCACCGTGCTCGGCTACACCGCCGGCGGCTCGCTGATTTTCTACACGTTCACCACCTACATGCAGAAGTACCTGGTGAACACCGCCGGGATGCACGCCAAGACGGCCAGCTACATCATGACCGGCGCGCTGTTCTTCTACATGTGCATGCAGCCGGTGTTCGGCATGCTCGCGGACAAGATTGGCCGCCGCAATTCGATGCTGTGGTTCGGCGCCCTGGGCACGTTGTGCACCGTGCCGATCCTGCTGACCCTGAAAACCGTCAGCAGCCCGTTCCTGGCCTTTGTGTTGATCACCCTGGCCCTTGCCATCGTGAGCTTCTACACCTCCATCAGCGGCCTGGTGAAAGCCGAAATGTTCCCGCCACAGGTGCGTGCATTGGGCGTGGGCCTGGCGTATGCGGTGGCGAACGCGATCTTCGGCGGTTCGGCGGAATACGTGGCCCTGGGACTCAAATCCATGGGCATGGAAAACACCTTCTACTGGTACGTCACGGCGATGATGGCGGTGGCGTTCCTGTTCAGCTTGCGCCTGCCCAAAGAGGCGGCGTACTTGCACCACGATCTGTAACCGGCTGGCGCATGCCCGCTGCCGGGTATGCGCCACCTAGGGATGTTTTTTATGACCATGCGCACGAGCAATCAACTGTTCGACGCCTACTTCACCGCCAACAGCATGGCCGAAGTGTTCTGCGACCAGGGGCGCTTGCAGGGCATGCTGGATTTCGAAGCGGCGCTGGCCCGGGCCGAGGCCCAGGTGGGGTTGATTCCCCAAGCGGCCGTTGCGCCCATTGCCCAGGCCTGCCTGGCTTCTCTTTACGACGTTGATGCCCTCGGCGAGGCCATTGCCACCGCGGGCAACTCCGCGATTCCGCTGGTCAAGGCCCTCGGCAAGTTGATCGCCAGCGAAGACGCCGGCGCTGAACGTTATGTGCATCTGGGCGCTACCAGCCAGGATGTGATGGACACCGGCCTGGTGCTGCAACTGCGCAGCGCCGTCGAGCTGATCGAACATGACCTGGCGCGGTTGGGCGACATTCTGGCTGCACAGGCGCAACGTTATGCAACCACCCCCATGGCTGGCCGGACCTGGCTGCAGCATGCAACGCCGGTCACGCTGGGCATGAAAGTCGCCGGTTGGCTCGGTGCAGTCACCCGCAGCCGACAACGCCTCAGCGAACTGAAACCACGCTTGCTGGTGCTGCAATTCGGCGGGGCTTCCGGCACCCTGGCGGCCCTCGGCGAACAGGCGATGCCGGTGGCGCAAGCACTGGCCGCCGAGTTGCAGCTGGGCCTGCCGGAGCAGCCTTGGCATACCCAGCGCGACCGCTTGGTGGAGTTGGCCTCAGTGCTCGGTTTGATCGCCGGCAGCCTCGGCAAACTGGGCCGCGACATCAGCCTGCTGATGCAGACCGAAGCGGCAGAAGTGTTCGAGCCGTCGGCCCCCGGCAAGGGCGGCTCGTCGACCATGCCCCACAAACGCAACCCGGTGGGTGCCGCCGTATTGATCAGCGCCGCAACCCGGGTGCCGGGCCTGGTGGCGACGATGTTCAGCGCCATGCCCCAGGAACACGAACGCAGCCTGGGCCTGTGGCACGCCGAATGGGAAACCTTGCCGCAGATTTGCCGGCTGGTGTCCGGTGCGTTGCATCAGGCGCTGCTGGTGAGCGAAGGCCTGGAAGTCGACCCCGGGCGCATGGCGAAAAATCTGGACCTGACCCAGGGCCTGGTGCTGGCCGAAGCGGTCAGCATCGTCCTCGCCCAGCGCCTGGGCCGCGAAACCGCGCACCACCTGCTGGAACAATGCTGCAAACGCGCCGTCGCCGACGGACGCCACCTGCGGGCGGTGCTGGGGGATGAACCCAAGGTGACGGCCGAGCTTTCGGCCGCTGAACTCGACCGCTTGCTGGACCCGGCGCATTACCTGGGCCAGGCACAGACCTGGGTCACCCGGGCCGTGGCCGAACATTTTGCATTGACTGCCTGAGGAGGCTGCTGTGGGATTTGTACAACTCGCCGATGGCGAACTGAATTACCAACTCGATGGCCCCGAAGACGCACCGGTGCTGGTGCTGTCCAACTCCCTGGGCACCGACCTGCACATGTGGGACGTCCAGATCGAGGCGTTCACGAAATACTTTCGGGTACTGCGTTTTGACACCCGCGGCCACGGCCAATCCCTGGTCACCGAAGGCCCCTACAGCATCGAGCAGTTGGGCCAGGACGTGCTGGCGTTGCTGGATGCGTTGCAGATCGACCGCGCGCATTTTTGCGGCTTGTCCATGGGCGGCCTGATCGGCCAGTGGCTGGGCATTCATGCGGGTGAGCGTTTGCGCCGGCTGGTGGTGTGCAACACCGCGGCGAAAATCGGCACCCCGGAGATCTGGAACCCACGTATC
Source organism: Pseudomonas sp. IPO3778 (assembly GCF_013386825.1). GTDB lineage: Bacteria > Pseudomonadota > Gammaproteobacteria > Pseudomonadales > Pseudomonadaceae > Aquipseudomonas. The sequence continues at coordinate 19,412 of NZ_JACARC010000070.1, read as the reverse complement.
GAGATGGTGCTGCGGGACGGCCCGGCCGCGATGATTGCCCTGCGTGACGCCTCGATCGCGCGCTGGTTCACCGCCGACTTCGCCGAGGCTCACCCTGATCAAGCCACGCTGATTACCGACATGCTGGCCGCGACCGATCCCCAGGGTTATGCCGCCAATTGCGCGGCCGTGCGTGATGCGGATTTCCGTGAGCAAGTGGTGTCGATCAAGGTACCCACCCTGGTGATTGCGGGCAGTGAAGATGCGGTTACGCCGCCGGCCGGTGGGCACTTTATCCAGGAACACGTGAAGGGCGCCGAATACGCCGAGTTCTACGCCGCGCACCTGTCCAACGTGCAAGCCGGAGCGGCGTTCAGCGACCGCGTACTGGAATTTCTGCTAGCCCGCTGAGTATCGCTAAACCCTGTGGCGAGGGAGCTTGCTCCCGTTGGGCTGCGAAGCAGCCCTGAAAACCGCAATAGAGACCTTTCAGCAAGTAGGCGGTGACCTTATGGGGGCCGCTGCGCGACCCAACGGGAGCAAGCTCCCTCGCCACAGGTTATGTGCCTGTTGTCAAAAATTGCATGAGGAGCGTTTTGTGGACGAGAAACAACGTTATGCCGACGGCCTTCAGGTGCGCCGCGAAGTACTGGGCGATGCCCATGTCGACCGTAGCCTCAACGCCCTGACCGAGTTCAACAGCGAGTTCCAGGAAATGATCACCCGCCACGCCTGGGGTGATATCTGGACCCGCCCTGGCCTGGCGCGGCACACCCGCAGCCTGATCACCATCGCCATGCTGATCGGCATGAACCGCAGTGAAGAGCTGAAGCTGCACCTGCGGGCCGCCGCGAGCAACGGCGTGACCCGCGCCGAGATCAAGGAAGTGCTGATGCAGAGCGCGATCTACTGCGGGATTCCGGCGGCCAATGCGACCTTCCATTTGGCCGAGTCGGTGTGGGATGAGTTGGGGGTTGAGTCGCGGGAGCAGGGCTGAAGTCGTCACACCGGCTGTGCAACGCAGCCGGGGGCCGTAAGGATTGATACTGAATGCGTCAGCTATGCTGGCAGGAGAGTAGCGTAGCCCCCACCAGTGGGGCTGCCTGTTTATGTTACGGTGCGGCTTTCCCTGTTACGACCCGAGTCCTGATGCCCCATGAAATTACTGCTGCATCCCGCCAGGGTCGTTGCCCTGGTGTTCCTGGCCGCGATCCTGGCCGGAACCTTCATGCTGATGCAGCCGATCTCCCAGGCCGAGGGTGTCGCGGCCCCTTGGGTGACGGCGTTCTTTACGGCGGTATCGGCCGTCTGCGTGACCGGGTTGGTGGTGGTGGACACCGGCACGTACTGGTCGACCTTCGGCCAGTCGGTGATTCTGCTGCTGTTCCAGCTCGGCGGCTTTGGCATCATGACGGTGGCGACCTTGCTCGGCTTGATGGTCAACAGCGGGTTGCGCCTGCGTACCAAAATGGTCGCACAATTGGAGTCGCGCTCATTGGGGGTCGGCGACATCGCCAGCGTGGCCAAGCTGGTGCTGGTGGTGACGTTTACCCTGGAACTCATCATCGCCGTGTGGCTCACCCTCAGGTTGCATGGGGCCTACGGCCAGTCATGGGGCGATGCGGCATGGAGCGGCCTGTTTCATGCCGTATCGGCGTTCAATAACGCAGGGTTCTCGATTTATCCCGACAGCCTGATGCGCTACGCCACCGACGGCTGGATGCTGTCGCCCGTCATGGCCGCAATCATTATCGGCGGCATTGGCTTTCCCGTGCTGTATGACCTGCGCAGCCGGTTCACCCAGCCCCGTCGCTGGTCGCTGCACACCAAGCTCACCTTGTCGGGTACGGCGATCCTCTTGGTGGTCGGTTTTTTCGCGCTGCTGCTGTTCGAGTGGGACAACTCCACCACCCTCGGCCCGATGGGCCTGGCTGATAAGGTGCTGTCGGCAGCTTTTGCATCGGTTTCCGCGCGTACCGCCGGGTTCAACTCGATCGACATTGGCGCGCTCACCCCTGAAAGCTGGGCGGTGCATTACTTTCTGATGTTCGTCGGCGGCGGCAGTGCAGGCACTGCGGGTGGGGTTAAAGTCGGTACGGTCGCGATCCTGGCCTTACTGGTGATTGCCGAGATTCGTGGCCACAGTGATTGCGAGGCCTTTGGCCGGCGAGTCGGCGCGGCGGCCCAGCGTCAAGCCATCACCGTGCTTGTGCTGAGCAGCGCCCTGATCGTACTGGCGACGCTCTTTATCCTGCGTGAAACAGCGTTGCCCACCGACCAGGTTATCTTCGAAGTCATCTCGGCGTTTGGCACCGTTGGCTTGTCCACCGGCATCACCGCCGATTTACCCACCTCGGCCCAACTGGTGTTGACGCTGCTGATGTACGCCGGAAAGGTAGGCACCATCACACTGGCGGCGTCACTGGCGTTGGGCGAACACCGCATGCCTTACCGCTACCCGGAGGAACATCCAATTGTTGGGTAACTTTCTGTTTTCCGATCGATTTGCCTTTTCCAAGGGCGACAGCGTGGTGGTGATTGGCCTGGGACGCTTCGGCGGCTCGGTGGCGCAATCACTGATGCGCCTTGGCCACGATGTCATGGGCATCGACAGCGACCCCGTGCCTGTCCACGAATGGGCCGATCTGTTGACCCATGCGGCCCAGGCCGATTCCACCAACCTGCAGGTGCTGCGCCAATTGGGGGTTGCCGACTTCGCCCACGCCATTGTGGGCATCGGCACCGACCTGGCCGCGAGCTTATTGACCATCATGACGCTGACCGAACTGGGTATCCCGGATATCTGGGTCAAGGCCCGCACCGCCGAGCACGGGCAGATAGCCCAGCGCATTGGCGCCCATCACGTGGTCTATCCGGAGAAAGAAATGGGCGAACGTGTCGCCCACCTCATCACCGGGCGGATGATCGACTTCATCGAGTTCGACGACGGTTTTGCCATCGCCAAGATTCATTCGCCGGTATCGAGCCACAACAGCACCCTGGCAGACGGGCAGATTCGCGAAAAATTTGGCGTGACGGTCGTGGGGTTGAAACGGGCCAGTCAAGACTTCCAGCATGCCACGCCGAGTACCCTGGTGCTGCCGGGTGATCTGCTGATCGTGTCCGGGCCGACCCACCTGATCCAGAAATTTGCGGGCCACTCGACGTAGCCCGAGCGCTGTTTTGCAGGTCAGTGCGAATCTGCGTCCCACACCCAATTCCATACGCCCGGCAGGTGCACCACTTCGTCGCTGTCTTTCACCGTGCGGGCCATGGCGGCTCGCTGCAAGGCGGCCCGATCGGTATAGAACGGCTGCCTGGCGAGGGGCACGCCGTTGATATGGGCGCTGTCCATCAGGATTTGCAGGTATTCCTTGAGGTGCCAGGCGGTGTAGCGGTTGATGTCGTGAAAGGTCACCACCACCGGGATCACGCCGTCCACCGTTGGCAATTCACCCCGGGCGATGCGCTCACGCACCACCGACAGCTGGCGTATCAGGTTTTCCCGTCGGCGCGGGCTGCCGTTGAACACCCAGATCACCCCGTCATTCGCACTCAGGTCCGTCAGCAGTACGTGCATGCCATGCTGCTGGTAGGCAACGAAGGTGCGTTTGTCGTAATTCCAGAACGGTGGGCGTACCAGCGTGGGCGGCTGGCCGGTGATCGATTCGAGGGTCGATGAGCCGAGGCTGAGGTAGTGCTCCAGTTCGACCGGGTTCTGCGAGCGATGGTTGCTGTGCCACGGGGTTGCTGTGTGGAAGGCCAGGATATGGCCGGCCGCGTATTCGCGCTCCATGGTCTTGCGGCCCCGAGGGTTGCCGCCGGAGCGGGGCGCTTCGGTCTGCAGGAAGAACACCGCCTTGATCCCGGGCTGTATCGGGTTATTCGCCAGGTCAGCCATCACCGAACGGCTCGGGTTCATAAAACCCGAGGCGCTGGGGCCGTCATCGAACGTCAGCAAGAAGCGGATTGGCGCCTCGGTTTGCAGTTTCTGTTCGGTCTGCTGTGTCAGTGCCACAGGCGGGCCAATGCAGCCGCTGAGGCTACTCAGCAAGGCAAGCGCTGATAAAACGAGGGTGATGTATTTCATTCAAGGGCGGACTCAGAAGTGCAGCGCACGATACAGCAAGTGTTGCCCTTCCAGCGCCTGGATCTGGATCGGCGGTAGCCCCGGGGAATGGACAACTGTTGTGCAGCGAATTCGAGTGACCTCGGAATGGAATGAGCGCCACCCTGATGAGAGGCGCTCCGTTGCTATGTGGCAGGCTTCGTGGGATTTCTACTATACGTTTTGTGGCGCCGTGTTGTAGTTCTGAGCCCTGTATCGTTGCGCAAGGCGAGGTTCTTCTGCTCCGGATACAAAACCGCCACCGGAGTGCAATGAACCATTTTTGTCTTCGCCCGGAAGGATGAACGCATAGTTTTTGACATTGGAGTCAATGACGATTTTGTCTTCACCACCTTGTGTGGCAATGAACAGCCTTGAGCGTCCGGTTGCATCATTTTTAACCGGCAGTAAAAATGTTTCTCCATTGATTTCGGCTGCCAGGGAACCATCTTCCGCAGCCATTATGCGGACGGCGTCCGGGTCGTCGCCGGTCTTGATGATGGTGACGCCATCGCCGGGATGGTTGGAACTTTTATTTTGATTGTAGGTAATGGTTACGTCGCCCTTCTGGAAGACCCGGCTATCACCCTCTTGTTTCATCTGAGACTCTACTGGAATGGCATCAGACTCCGAAAATGTTTTCTTGCCTGAGGATTCTGGTGCGGATGTGTAGCCATTCATGCCTGATACATGATGATCGTCGTTGAGGCTGATCGTCGTTTCGAACCATATATTGTCGGCGACGTTTACCTGGTCTTTACCGCCATTGGTTTTTACTTCAAGTAGTTCAGTCTTTCCACCGACATTTTCGATGGGGAGCTCGTAGGCTTTTCCATTGATTTCGGCCACAACACCCCCGGACTGAAGGGTCTTTATCTCAACGTGATCGTCTTGATTGCCGGTTTCGATGGTGACTTTATTTCTCGTGGTAGGAACGCCGTTGAACGCTCCTTGATGCAGGGGCGACGAGGTTATTTTGACATTGCCATTGTCATATTCTTTGGTGACGGGGGCTTCACTTGGGGCCCTTGGCACGGAGGTAAGGCCGGTCGAAATGAATTCACCGGGTTTGTATGGGGCAGCAGATGCCGTGTCAGTTGGGTTTGGGGTTTGGGGGGCCGCGTTGTACTTGTGTTGGGTTAAGTGGCTGGAAGCCTGAGACCGTTCCTGTCGGCTCCGGCCTGCTTCCCTGTTGTGGGTCGATACCTGATGGGTACCCGGTTGGTGTGAGGTGGCATTGTTGTTCTTTTCGTCTGTTTTTTGTTGCCAGTGATGCCAGGAAGACGTGCTTGGGTTACCAGAAATTGCTGTAGTCATGACGTTGCTCCATGCCGTGAGTGATTAAGTAAAGGTGTAGTTAGAACGGCTTGTTATTGGTGCAACGATGACTTTGGTTCATCTGGGGTTGTTTCGATTTCCTACATTCGTAGAGGAAGAGAGCGGCGAATAGATGAACGTTTTCCACCTATTCGCCTGCCAAAATCAGAGCAACGAGACTGGGTAACTGATGATCAGCCGGTTTTCATCAAACTCATTGTTGTTGTAGTCCCTGCGCATGCTGGAATTGCGCCAGCGTACATTGAGGTCCTTCAACGTTCCGCTTTGCACCGTATAGCCCACTTCACTTTCCCGCCCCCATTCCCGGCCGTCGGTGACCGTGCCGCTGTGTACGTTGCTGCCACTGATATAGCGATTCATCAGCGTCAGCCCCGGCACGCCCAGGGCGGCGAAGTTGTAGTCATGGCGCACCTGCCAGGATTTTTCCTGGGCGTTGTCGTAGCTGGCGTTGTAGCTGTCGTTGGCCAGGGTGCCGCCGCTGGTGCCGTTGACCCGCATCCAGGCGCTGTTGCCGGTGAGTTTTTGCAGGCCGACGTAGAAGGTGTTGCCGCCGTATCGGGCCGAGAACAGGCCGGACCAGGTCTTGTTGTCGAGGTCGCCGGCGCGGGCGCTGCCGTCGTCCTTGCCGTAGAAGAACCCGAGGTTGGCGCCCAGGGTCCAGTCGCCCACGGGCTGGCTGTGGATCAGGTTGAGGTACTGCTGGCGGTAGATGTCTTTGAGCTGGGCATTCCACACACCGATCTGGGTGTGTTTGTCGTTGAAGGCATATTCGCCGCCCTGGAAGTTGAAGCGGTCGGAGGTGAAGGCGGTTTTTCCGAACATCGACAGGTCGGTCATGCTGCTGTCGTCCCGCGGGCTGTTTGCGCGAAACTGACCGCCGTACAGGGTCAGGCCGTCGATTTCCTTGGAGGTGATCTGCCCGCCGCGCAGGGTTTGCGGGAGTGAGCGGCCATCGTCGGCGCGCAGGATCGGCAGCACCGGCATCCACTCGCCGACCTTCACTTCGGTCTTCGAGATCCGGGCCTTGAACGCAACGCCCAGGCGCCCGAAGTTATCGGCGGGCCGTCCGTCGTGGTCCAGTGGCAGCAGTTGAGTGCCGCCGGTGCCGCGTCCGCCATCGAGCTTTTCCGAGTACAAGCCCAGCACATCCATGCCGAACCCGACGGTGCCCTGGGTGAAGCCGGACCTGGCATCAAGAATGAAACTTTGAGTCCACTCCTGGGCGCCGCCCTGGGCTTTGGTCGGGTTGGTGAAGTTGCGGTTGAAGAAGAAATTGCGCAGGTTGAGGTTGGCGCTGGCGTCTTCGAGAAAGCCGTGTTCTTCGGCGAGAACGGGAAGGGTGAGAATGGCAACAGCGGTCGCCAGCAATAGCTGGCGCGGGTGACGGGTGCTCATGGTGTTAGACCTGTTGTTATTGGGGTTATGCAGGTGCGGGCCATGGTGCGGGGCGGTGCAGGGGCGATTCAATTGGGGGGAAGCGGGTTCTGGGCGATGATCGAACGTAAAGTCATGGCCATAAAAAAACCGCTTCCTGTGAGGGAAGCGGTTTTTGTTTACGGCGCCACTATCAGAACAACTTCAGCGCCGGTGCTTCTTCTTTCAACGGCTCGTTCTTCGCGGTTTGCTCGTTCCAGCCACCACCGAGGGCCTTGTACAGGTTGACCTCGCTGTTGAGCTGCGCCAGGCGGTCGGTGATCAGCGATTGCTGGGCACTGAACAGTTGGCGCTGGGCGTCGAGGAACGTCAGGTTGCTGTCGACACCGATGCGGTAGCGACGCTCAGCCAGGCGGTAGTAATCCTGGTTGGCCGCGACGAAGCCACGTTGGGCGTCCAGTTGCTGCTTGTAGGTCTCGCGGGCGGCGAGGCCGTCGGAGACTTCCTGGAAGCCGGTCTGGATCGCTTTTTCGTAGTTGGCGACGTTGATCTCTTTCTGGATTTTCGAGTAATCCAGGCTGGCGCGCAGGCTGCCGGCGTTGAAGATCGGGATGTTGATCTGCGGTGCGAACGACCAGGTACCCGAACCGCCCTTGAACAGGCCGCCCAGGGTCGGGCTTGCGGTACCGGCGCTGGCGGTCAGGGTGATGCTCGGGAAGAACGCCGCCCGCGCCGCGCCGATGTTGGCGTTGGCCGCCTTGAGGTTGTACTCGGCCTGCAGGATGTCGGGACGACGTTGCAGCAGGTCCGACGGCAGGCCGGCCGGCACTTCGCTCAACAGGTCATCCGCCAATGGCTTGCTGACGATGTTCGCCGGCAGGCCGGTGCCCAGCAGCAGGGTCAGGCTGTTTTCGTCCTGGGCCACCTGGCGGGTATAACGCGCCAGTGCAACCCGGGCGTTTTCCACCGAGGTACGGGCCTGGCTCAGGTCCAGGGCCGAGGCCACACCCACTTCATTGCTGCGGGAGGTGAGCTTGAAGCTCTGCTCGTACGCGCCCAGGGTGTCCTGGGTGAGCTTGAGCAGCTCCTTGTCGGCCTGCCAGGTCAGGTAGGCATTGGCCACGCTGGCCACCAGGCTGATCTGGGTGGTGCGACGGGCTTCTTCGGTGGCGAAGTACTGTTGCAGCGCTTGCTCGCTCAGGCTGCGAACCCGGCCGAACAGGTCCAGCTCATAAGAGCTGATCCCGAGACCTGCGGAGTACTGGCTGGTGATGCCCGCTTCGCCGGTCTGCGACAGTTTGGCCGGGGTGCGCGAACGGCTGCCGCTGCCCGTGGCCGAAACGGCAGGGAACAGGTCGGCACGCTGGATCTGGTACTGCGCGGCATAGGCGTCGATGTTCAGGGCCGCGACACGCAGGTCGCGGTTGTTCACCAGAGCGGTCTGGATCAGCTGTTGCAGGGCAGGGTCATGGAAAAACTGCTTCCAGCCTTGCTCGGCAGCGGCCTGGCCCGGTGCCTGGGCCGACGAATACGCCGGCCCCTGCGGGAACTGCGCGGCGACCGGCGCTTCAGGGCGCTGGTAGTCCGGGATCAGCGAGCAGCCACTGAGCACGAATGCCGTGACGGCTAAGGAAAGTAGCGACTTGCTCATTGGCCAGCCTCTTTAGGAGTTTGCTTGGTTTCAGTCTTTTTACGCTCGCCAGCGGAGGACACGGTTGCGAAGAACAGAGGTACCCAGAAAATCGCGAGCACCGTGGCGGTGATCATACCGCCAATGACGCCCGTACCGATGGCGTGCTGGCTACCTGAGCCTGCACCGGTGGAAATCGCCAGGGGCAGTACGCCGAGCATGAACGCCATGGACGTCATGATGATCGGTCGCAGACGCATACGAGACGCCTCGATGGCCGATTCGACGATGCCTTTGCCCTGTTCGTGGAGCTCTTTGGCGAACTCCACGATCAGGATGGCGTTTTTCGCCGCCAGCCCCACCGTCACCAACAGGCCCACCTGGAAGAACACGTCGTTGGACAGTCCCCGCAGGCTGGTGGCGATCAGGGCACCGATCACACCCAGCGGTACAACCAGAATCACCGCAATCGGGATCGACCAGCTTTCGTACAGTGCCGCCAGGCAGAGGAATACTACCAGCAGCGACAGGGCGTACAGCGCAGGTGCCTGGGAGCCCGACAGGCGTTCTTCGTACGACAGGCCGGTCCACGAGTAACCGACACCGGCTGGCAGGTCCTTGGCAATGCGTTCGACTTCCGCCATCGCATCACCGGTACTGTAGCCAGGAGCCGGGGTACCGAGGATTTCCATCGCCGCTACACCGTTATAGCGCGAGAGTTTCGGTGAACCGAAGATCCACTTGCCCGAAGAGATGGCCGACAGGGGCACCATCTTCCCGGACGTGCTGCGCACGTACCATTTGTTCAGGTCTTCCGGAGACATCCGGCTGGCCGCGTCACCCTGTACATACACCTTCTTCACACGACCACGGTCGATAAAGTCGTTGATGTAGCTGCCCCCCAAGGCGATTGCCAGGGTCTGCTGGATGTCCGCCAGGCTGATGCCCTGGGCACTGGCCTTCTCGTCGTCAACGGTCAGCTCGTACTGCGGCTCATCGTTCACGCCGTTGGGGCGCACGCCCGCCAGGATCTTGCTTTGTGCTGCGGCACCCAGGAACTGGTTACGCGCATCCATCAATTTCTGGTGGCCAACGCCGCCCTGGTCTTGCAGGAACACGTCGAAGCCCGTGGCGTTACCCAGTTCCAGTACCGACGGTGGTACCACGGCAAACACCATGGCGTCCTTGAAGGTCTTGAAGAAATAACCCTGGGCCCGTTTGGCGACTTCAAATACCGACTGGGATGCATCACGCTCATCCCACGTCTTGAGCATTACGAACGCGAGGCCCGAACTCTGGCCACGACCTGCGAAGTTGAAGCCGTTTACGGTAAACACCGACTTAACGGCCTTGCCTTCGCCGGGCTCACCTTCCTTGTCGTTCAACAGGTAGGCACGCATATCGTCGATGACTTTCTGCGTACGTTCAGCCGAAGAACCCACCGGCGTTTGTACCTGGGCAAAGATCACACCCTGGTCTTCCTCTGGGAGGAACGCGCTTGGAATACGGGTGAACATCCAGATCATGCCGGCGAGGATCAGTGCATAGACCACGAAAGCCGGGAACTTGTGCTTGATCATGTTACCGACGCCGCGCTCGTAACTTAGTACGCCACGGTCGAAGGTACGGTTGAACCAGCCAAAGAAACCGCGCTTGGGTTGGCCGTGTTTTTCCGGGTCAATCGGCTTGAGCATGGTGGCGCACAAGGCCGGGGTGAAGATCAGCGCAACCAGTACCGACAACGCCATCGCCGAAACAATGGTGATGGAGAACTGGCGGTAGATCACACCGGTGGACCCCCCAAAGAACGCCATGGGCAGCAGTACCGCCGACAGCACCAGGGCAATACCCACCAGGGCACCCTGGATCTGGCCCATGGACTTGATCGTCGCCTCCTTGGGCGACAAGTGCTCCTCGGCCATTACCCGTTCGACGTTCTCCACCACCACGATCGCATCGTCCACCAGCAAGCCGATGGCCAGGATCATGCCGAACATGGTCAGGGTGTTGATGGTGAAACCGAATGCGGCGAGGATCCCGAAGGTACCCAGCAATACCACCGGTACGGTCATGGTGGTGATGATGGTGGCGCGGAAGTTCTGCAGGAACAGGAACATCACCAGGAACACCAGCACGATTGCTTCGACCAGGGTGTGCACCACACCGGAGATCGACTCGGTCACCACCGGGGTGGTGTCATACGGCACCACAGCCTTCATGCCAGGCGGGAAGAACGGTTCGAGGGACGCAACCGTTTCGCGAATCGCCTTGGCGGTGTCCAGTGCGTTGGCACCGGCTGCCAGCTTGATCGCCATACCGGAAGCCGGCTTGCCGTTGAACTGTGCACTGATGCTGTAGTTCTGGCCGCCCAGTTCGATACGTGCAACGTCACCCAAGCGAACCTGGGAGCCGTCGGCGTTGACCTTCATCAGGATATTGCCGAACGCTTCAGTGGTTTGCAGACGCGTCTTGCCGATGATGGTGGCGTTCAACTGAGTGCCGGGCAGGGCAGGCAGGCCGCCCAATTGGCCGGTGGCCACCTGGACGTTCTGCGCCTGGATGGCGTTGCTGACATCCACGGGCGTCAGTTGGTAGTTGTTCAGCTTGGCCGGGTCGAGCCAGATACGCATGGCGTACTGGGAACCGAACACCTGGAAGTCACCCACACCGGCGGTCCGGGAAATCGGGTCCTGGATGTTGGAAACGATGTAGTTGGACAGGTCATCCTTGGTCATGCTGCCGTCTTCCGACACCAGACCGATCACCATCAGGAAGTTCTTCACCGACTTGGTAACGCGGATACCTTGCTGCTGTACTTCTTGTGGCAGCAGCGGCGTTGCCAGGTTGAGCTTGTTCTGCACCTGAACCTGGGCGATGTCCGGGTTGGTACCCTGGTTGAACGTCGCGGTGATGGTCATGCTGCCGTCGGAGTTACTGTCCGAGGCGACATAACGCAGGTTGTCGATGCCGTTGAGCTGTTGCTCGATAACCTGCACCACGGTGTCCTGCACGGTTTGTGCGGACGCGCCCGGGTAGGTCACCTGGATATCAATGGCGGTTGGCGCAATGGCCGGGTACTGGTTGATGGGCAACTTCAGGATCGACAGTGCCCCGACCAGCATGATCACCAGGGCAATTACCCAGGCGAAAATGGGACGGTCGATAAAAAATTTCGACATGAATTACTCCCCTTGACCAGCAGCGGCAGGAGCAGCAGGAGCAGCAGGAGCAGTACCGGCGGCCGTGGCGTTTTTAGCGTCCGTGACCTTGACCTCGATGCCCGGCTTGATGAATTGCAAGCCTTCGGTGATCACGCGGTCACCGGCATTCAAGCCTTTTTCCACCAGCCAGTAGGCGCCGGTCGTACGGTTGGCCACCAGCACACGCTGCTCGACCTTGTTGTCCTTGTTCACCACCAGTGCGGTCGGGATGCCCTTCAGGTCGCGGGTCACGCCTTGCTGGGGTGCCAGGATGGCCTTGCTGTTCACACCGGCTTGCAACTGCGCGTGCACGAACATGCCTGGCAGCAGGGTGTGGTCAGGGTTCGGGAACACGGCACGCAGGGTGACGGAACCGGTGGTTTCGTCGACCGAGACTTCGGAGAATTCCAGCTTGCCTTCCACGCCATAGGCGCTGCCGTCTTCCAGGGTCAGCTTGACCTTGGCCGCGTTGTCGCCGGCTTTTTCCAGCTGGCCGCTTTCCAGGTCGCGACGCAGTTTCAGCATCTCGGCGGAGGACTGCGTGACGTCGACGTAGATCGGGTCCAGTTGCTGGATCACCGCCATGGCGTCGGTCTGGCCGTTGCTGACCAGCGCGCCTTCGGTCACCGAAGAACGGCCGATACGCCCGGAGATCGGGGCGAAGACCTTGGTGTAGCGCACGTTGATCTGGGCCGTTTGCACGTTGGCTTCAGAGGTCATGCGGTTGGACACGGCGGTGTCGTATTCCTGACGGCTGACCGCTTGCTCGTCGACCAATTGCTTGTAGCGATCGGCAATCGACTTGGTCTGGGCCAGGTTGGCCTGGGCGCTTTTCAGAGAGGCGTCATACACCGACGGATCGATCTGATAGAGCTGCTGGCCTTCCTTAACGTCGCCGCCTTCCTTGAACAGGCGCTTGAGAATGATGCCGTTGACCTGAGGGCGAACCTCGGCAATGCGGTAGGCCGTGGTGCGGCCTGGCAGCTCGGATGTCAGGGTAAAGGCTTGAGGTTGAATAGTGACCACGCCGACCTGAGGGGTTTGAGCGGGCGGAGCCGCTTCTTCCTTTTTACATCCGCTGAGCAGCGATGCCAGGGCGACGGCAGTAACCAGGGCGGTAACAGCTGGCTTAAGTTGCATGAAGATCCTCGGGTCAGGCGCGCAGAGTGCGCACAAGAAGTGTGGAAGGGTAAAAAACAGGCACTGAGTGGATAAGTAGCTTGCTACGCAATATACTTACGTTCATGGTTGTTTGTAAACTCTTGACAGGCTTCGCGGAATGTTGACAAAGCAGCGTGCAAAGCCTCGATTTTAGTACGTTCGGCGCCCTTGAAGGCGTCGTCCCACAATTATTCAGATGGTCGTTTGCGGCCACCCCAAGTGTTCTGATTGAGGTTTTACTGCCATGGTTCGTCGTACCAAAGAGGAAGCTCAGGAAACGCGCAGCCAGATTCTTGAAGCGGCCGAGCAAGCCTTTTACGAGCGCGGGGTTGCGCGTACCACGCTGGCGGATATTGCCGCGTTGGCAGGCGTGACGCGCGGTGCCATCTACTGGCATTTCAGCAACAAGGCCGACCTGGTACAGGCGATGCTCGATACGCTGCACGAGCCGCTGGATGAGTTGGCCAGGGCCAGTGAGAGCGAGGACGAGGTCGATCCGCTGGGTTGCATGCGCAAACTGCTGATTCATCTGTTCCATCAAGTGGCCCTGGACCCGAAGACCCGGCGCATCAATGAGATTTTGTTTCATAAGTGCGAATTCACCGATGAAATGTGTGATCTGCGCCGTCAGCGCCAGACCGCCAGCCTCGAATGCAACCTGCGCATCGGGCTGACCCTGCGTAACGCGGTCCATCGCGGGCAACTTCCGGAGAATCTCGACACCGTACGTGCCGCGGTGTGCATGCACGCCTATATCGACGGAATTCTCGGCCAATGGCTGCTGGTGCCCGACAGTTTTCAGTTGGCCCCCGATGCAGAGCGATGGGTCGATATCGGGTTGGACATGCTGCGCTTGAGCCCTGGCCTGCGCAATTAAGACAAAATGCGTAATTGCGACCAGTTGTGTCAACAATAAAGACCAGGGCCGGTCAATTAGACTTTTCCCTGATTTTGTGGGGTGACTTTATATACGGGCTGGCGGACGGTTGATAGATAGTCGGCTAAGTATTTTGTAGCGATATTGTTGCAAGGCTGTGAAGGAATGTTTCCTGCGGCCCTCT
>NZ_JACARC010000070.1:0-5398 GCF_013386825.1 Pseudomonas sp. IPO3778 | reverse complement strand
GGCCCTCTGTAGGAGCGAGCTTGCTCGCGAAGGTCGTCAACGATAACGCGGACATGCTGCATTAACGCGTCGCCTGGGGCTTTTTCGCGAGCAAGCTCGCTCCTACAGGAAAATGTTTCCTGCGGCCCATAAAAAAGCCCCGGCTCTCGCAAGCCGGGGCTTTTTCGTTTCAGCCGATCAGAGGGCCAGGGTCGGGTAGTCGATGTAGCCGACCGGGCCTTTGGCGTAGAACGTCTCTGGATGGGCTTCGTTCAGCGGTGCATCGGCCTTCAGGCGCGCTGGCAGGTCCGGGTTGGCAATGAACGGCACGCCGAACGCGACGGCGTCCGCCTTGCCCGAGGCCAGCCAGGCGTTGGCGCTGTCCTTGGTGAAGCGTTCGTTGGCAATGTACGGGCCACCGAAGGCTGCTTTCAGTTGTGGGCCGAGGCTGTCGCCGGCTTCCTTTTCACGGGAGCAGATGAACGCGATGCCACGCTTGCCCAGTTCCTTGGCAACGTAGGTGAAGGTTTCCGACAGGTTGGCGTCGCCCATGTCGTGGGAGTCGGCGCGCGGTGCCAGGTGCACACCCACACGGCCGGCGCCCCACACTTCAATCACGGCGTCAGTGACTTCGAGCATCAGGCGTGCACGGTTTTCCAGGGAACCACCGTAGTTGTCGGTGCGCTGGTTGGTGCTGCTTTGCAGGAACTGGTCGAGCAGGTAGCCGTTGGCGCCATGCACTTCCACGCCGTCAAAACCGGCAGCCTTGGCGTTCTCGGCGCCTACGCGGTAAGCGTCGACGATGTCGGCGATCTCGGCGATTTCCAGAGCGCGCGGGGTTGGGTAGTCGGCCAGTGGGCGCACCAGGCTGACATGGCCTTTAGGCTGGATGGCACTTGGCGCGACCGGGGTTTCACCGTCCAGGTACGACTCATGGGAGATACGGCCCACGTGCCACAGTTGCAGGAAGATCTTGCCGCCCGCGCCGTGCACGGCCTTGGTCACGTTGGCCCAGCCGCGCACCTGGTCGTTGGACCAGATGCCCGGAGTGTCCGGGTAGCCCACGCCCATTGGCGTCACGGAGGTGGCTTCGCTGAGGATCAGCCCGGCGGAAGCGCGTTGTACGTAGTACTCGGCCATCAATGCGTTGGGCACACGGCCGGCGTCGGCACGGCAACGGGTCAGCGGCGCCATGATGATGCGGTTCGACAGTTCCAGGTCGCCCAGTTTGATTGGATCGAAAATAGTCGTCATGGGATAACACCCTTCTCTTTAGTTGATCAGTTAGTCGCGGGGGCCAGGTCGGCATTGCCGCTCTGACGGAAAGTAATCAAGGTCACCACCAACGCGAGCACGGCCAGTGCAGCAGCGGCCAGGGGCACGCTGGTCAGGCCGAAGCCGTGGGCAATCACGCTGCCACCGACCCAGGCGCCCAAGGCGTTGCCGATGTTGAAGGCGCCGATATTCAAGGTGGACACCAGGTTGGGGGCGGCCTTGCCGAAGGTCACCACGTTGATTTGCAGCGCCGGCACGGCGGCAAATGAGGCGGTGGCCCAGAGGAACAGGGTGATTTCAGTCGGGATCACGGCGACGCTGGTCCAGGTCAGTACCGTGGACACCACTGCCATGCTGATGAATACGCCGATCAGGGTGGCGGCCAGGCGTTTGTCGGCCAGCTTGCCGCCGATGATGTTGCCGACGGTCAGGCCCAGGCCGATCAGCAGCAGGGTCCAGGTCACGCCTTTGGGCGAAACACCGGTGACATCCCCCAGCAGCGGCGCTATGTAAGTAAAGAGGGTGAACATCGACGCGGCGAACAGCGCGGTCATGCTCAGCGACAACCAGATCCCGGCACCCTTGAGGGCGGCCAGTTCGGCGCGCATGTCGAGTTTTTCCTCGTCACGCTTGGCCGGCAGAAAGCGGATCAGGCCGATCAGCGCGATCACCCCAATCACGGTCACTGCCCAGAAGGTCGAGCGCCAGCCGGCTTCCTGACCCAGCGCAGTGCCCAGTGGCACACCCAGCACGTTGGCCAGGGTCAAACCGGTGAACATCAGGGCTACGGCCGAAGCCCGTTTGTTGGCCGGCACCAGGTTGGCGGCGACCACCGAACCGATACCGAAGAAAGCACCGTGGCAGAGTGCGGTGACCACTCGGGCAAACATCAGCACGTTGTAGTCACTGGCCAGGGCGCAGAGCAGGTTGCCGATGATGAAAATGCCCATCAACGCTACCAGGGCAGCCTTGCGCGGCAGCTTGGCGGTGGCCAGTGCCATAAAGGGCGCACCGATGGCCACGCCCAGGGCGTAACCAGTCACCAGCCAGCCGGCGCCGGGAATCGAGACGCCGAGGTCGGCCGCCACATCGGGCAACAGCCCCATGATGACGAACTCGGTCGTGCCGATGGCGAAGGCGCTTAAGGCCAGGATGAGTAGCGAGAGAGGCATTGTGGGGTCCTTGTTACAGCGGTGGGCTGAGTTCTTCGGTGAGCGCTTTGAGGAAGGCTTGGATCACGTCCTCATTGCGTTTGAAAAAGTGCCACTGACCGGCCTTCTGGCTGCTGATCAGCCCCGCCCGTTGCAGGTTCGCCAGGTGCGCCGACACGGTGGACTGGGACAGGCCGCAACGTTGGTCGATCTGCCCGGCGCAAATACCGTGCTCGTGGTTGTGGATCTGCTCGGGGAATTGCACTTTCGGGTCTTTCAGCCAGTTGAGGATGTCTCGCCGTACTGGGTGCGCCAGGGCTTTTATTATTTCGTCGAGGTCGATGGACATGGCAGTGATGCTCGGGGTTTGTAAAACGTTATATCGCGATGAGGCGAACTTTAAATCGTTATATCCCGATACACCAATATGATTTTGGTCTTAGGCCAGGCTAAATCGGTATATCGGGTTATAACGATACGTTGGCAGCAGTGTTAGACTGCGCGCCATGAATTATCTCGCACATCTGCACCTGGGCGGCCAACTTCCTGCTCAATTGCTCGGCAGCCTGTATGGCGACTTCGTTAAAGGTCGCCTGCAAGGTGAGTTCAGCCCGCAAATCGAGTCGGCGATTCAGTTGCACCGCTCAATCGATCGCTACACCGATAGCCACCCGTTGATCGGGGAGGCGCTGTCGCGCTTCACCCTCACCCGGCGCCGCTATGCCGGGATCGTGCTCGATGTGTTTTTCGACCACTGCCTGGCGCGGGATTGGGCGTTGTATGCCGATCAGCCGCTGGAGCGCTTTACCTCTGAGGTTTACCGGGTGCTCGCCGAAGAACCGGCGCTGCCGGGGCGGCTGGCGCAGATTGCGCCGTATATGGCGGCGGATGACTGGCTGGGTTCGTACCGCGAATTTGCGGTGATGGAACAGGTGTTGGCGGGCATTGGCCGGCGCCTGACACGGCCCGAAGAACTGGGCCATGCCATGCAGGAGTTGCGGGTGCTGTATGAGCCGTTGAGTGAGGACTTCCGGGTGTTTTACCCGATCTTGCAGACGTTCTGTAGGCGCGAGCTTGCTCGCGAAGATCGTTAACGATAACGCAGCGCTGTCAGGTCGCCCGTGTCGCCTATTCGTTTTTCGCGAGCAAGCTCGCTCCTACAGGGTACGCATTCAGGCTGCGGCCAGGGTTCCGGCGCGCCGTGGTTCTACTGGCTGCACCACCTCACCAAATAACGCCTTCTGCACCGCCTGCTGCGCCTGGAACGCCAGCGCCGCACGTTCCTGCCCGGCGCAGGCAATCGGCTTGAGCAGATGGATTTCCACATCGCCCTGGTCATTGCCAAACAACCGCATCAGGTGCGAGAGCAAATCGTCATCGCCAATAAACGGTGCCAGCGGGTCGATATGGCCATCGCGCAGGTAACGAATCGCCACCGGTTGCAACGACACGTCGGCATCAATCGCACTGGCCAGTAACCGCCCATGGAACGTCCGCAGGGCGCGGCCATCGGTGGTGGTGCCTTCGGGGAACATCAACAGCGGGTGTTTTTGCTCCAGGTGGCGAGTCATCTGCTTGCGGATCAACTGACTGTCGCCCGAACCCCGGCGGATAAACAGGCTGCCGGCCTTGGCTGCCAGCCAGCCGGCCACCGGCCAGGTACGCACCTCGGCCTTGGACAGGAACGACATCGGCGCCACCATCCCCAGCAGCGGGATATCGGTCCATGACACATGGTTGCTGACCCACAGCATCGACTGCTGTGGCAATTCACCATGAACGGTCACGCGAAAGGGCAGGGCATTGGTCAGTCGCGCCATGAAAAACCGCGACCAGCGCTGGCGGCGCACCATCGAGTTGGCCACCCCCAGTCGTTCAAACACCCCAAACACACTGGCCATGGTCAGACCCAGGGCCACCACCAGCAGCACGCGGGCGATCCGCCCGTACACCCGAAGGCGGCTCATCACATGGCTGCCTTGAAGTGGCGGGCGTAGCGCGGGCACAACTCGTCGCGCTTGAGCAGGATAAACACGTCGGCCACCTGGAAGTCTTCGTCCCAGCACGGCTCGCCGCAAATCTTCGCGCCCAGGCGCATGTAGGCCTTGAGCAGGGGCGGCATTTCGGCGATGACGTTGGAGGGCAGGTCCAAGGCCGGCAGTGGCTTTTTCGGTTCGGCCCGCAGGTGTTCGTTGCACAGGTAGCGTTCGCGCAGGCGCTGCATGATTGCGTGGGCCTGGATGCCGCCGTCGTGCATCGGGATGCTTGCGCAGCCCATCAGGTAGCTGTAGCCGCCCTGGTTGAGCACTTCGGCCAACTCGCCCCACAACACGGCGATGGTGCCACCGTTGCGGTAGGCCGGGTCGACGCAGGTGCGGCCGATTTCCAGGATGGGGCCTTTGAGGTGCAGCAGGCCGTGGAGGCTGAATTCTTCTTCACTGTAGAAGCGGCCCAGGGTGCTGGCGGCCTGGTGGTCGAGTAAACGGGTGGTGGCGACGAGTCGACCGCTGTTCAAATCCCGCACGCCGATGTGGCTGCAGTGAACATCATAGTCATCCATGTCCAGGCCCAGTTCAGCGCCTTTCAGCTTGGCGTTGAATTCGCCGCTGAACACGTTGAACCGCAGGGCTTGGGCTTCCTGCAAAGCTTGGGTGCCGATCAGGCGTTCGGCTTGCAGGCGGCGTTCATTGCCGGTGTCGCTGATGCGGGCGATCTGAGTCATGGCGAGTCTCCGAGTGCCGGCCAGGGTTGCGGCCGGTCGACTTGTTTGTGCCAACTCAGGCTATGTACGGCGGGTGTCATCTCCATGAAGTTACGGTGACGCTTAGATGACAGGCGTCTGGGGGGGTGGTTTGCTCAGGGGGATGGAGTACATATCCGTTATTTGGGTAACGGCGGCTTAGGGTTCCGCTCTTACAGCGGGTCACTTTTGGCAAACGCCCCAAAAGTAACCAAAAGGTCTTTGCCCCACCACTCGGTGCCTCGCCTAGGCT
>NZ_JACARC010000007.1:36897-63301 GCF_013386825.1 Pseudomonas sp. IPO3778 | reverse complement strand
ACCTAAATAACGGATATGTACTCAGTCAACCAGCCCAACAGAGCGTAGAGACTCAAGCTGCAATAGCCCTGTGTCCGCCAGTACATGGGCAACTGATCCGCCGCCATCGCAGTCAACCCAGCTCCCACAATTTCTAGCCCGCGCTCAACTCGGTGATAGCTTTGATCAGCACATGAATATCTGCCGCCGAAGTCAGAAAGCCTGGCGTCACCCGAATGCAACTGCCGAACGAAGCCCCGCTGCGAGTCGTCGTAAACAGGTCATATTCCTTGAGCAGCCGATCCGCCATCACCTGTTGATCCGCCTGATCAGTGAACTTGAATGACGTAATCGCGCAATACAGCCGTGGATCATCCGGCGTCAGCACTTCAATCCCCGGCAACTGGCGCACCTCGCTCACCCATAAGTCCCGCAGGTAGTTGAGCCGGGCACCCTTGGCCTTCGATCCGCCCAACAACCGATGCTCTTCGAACACCAGGGGCAAGGTCATCAGTGCCGGGAAATTCGGCGTGCTGTAGGGCGTACGCGCACGTACGTCGGTGGCCGGGTAGTGAAACTCACCCATGTCCGGATCAATGTCCGCCAACCGCTGCGGGTCGATGTAGATAAAGCCCAGGGTCAACGGCGCGCCAATCCACTTGTGCAGGTTGAAGCCGGCAAACGCGATGCCCAACTGCGCCAGGTTGAACTCGATCTGCCCCAGCGCATGGGCGCCATCCAGGATCACATCAATACCATGTTCTTTGGCAGCGGCGGCTATCGCCTCCACCGGCATGACCAGCCCGGTGCGGTGGGTCACGTAGGTCAGTGCCAGCAATTTCAGCCGAGGATAGCGCACGAACGCATCGCGATACGTCTGCACCAGGCTGTCGAAACTGGCTGGGTGTTCGTGGGCAATTTCAATCACCTCCACCCCACGGTTCTGCGCCAGCCAGCGCATGGCGCCCTTGACGGTGTCGTACTCCAGGTCGCTGATCAGCACCTGGTCGCCGGGCTGCAAGCGGTTGTAGTTGCGGATCAGCGACTGCAGCGCATCCGAGGCACAGCGGGTGAGGGCGACGGCTTCGGGATCGGCGTCCAGCAACTGTGCCAATTGGTTACGAATCTCGAGGTTTTCGCCCTGCTCGAAACGCTGGCGCACATGGATCGAATTGCTGCGATTGATGAAGGCTACGTGGTCCTGATACTGCTCCAGTACCGCGCGGCTCATGCGCCCGAAGTAACCGTTTTCCAGGTTTATCGGGCCGGGCTCCAGGTCGTAGCGCTGGGCGATGGCGTGCCAGTGGTGTTCGTCGCGGGTACTGTCCATGTGCGTGCTCTATTAATGACGAGGGGCGGGCTTGCCGTGTTTGGCGCGTAGGGGTTCCAGCAGTTCGGATAAGCCGTTGTGGTCGATTTCCTGCATCAGGGCCAGCAACCCACCCAGCTCGCCGTGGGGGAAACCTTCACGGGCAAACCAGTTCAAGTAGGGGCCAGGCAGGTCGGCGATGATCCGGCCCTTGTACTTGCCGAAGGGCATTTCGCGGGTGATCAGCAGTTCAAGTTTTTCAGGGTTCATGGGCTTCAGGTGGTTGAGTCGATACGTTGGAAAATACAGGCATTCTGCATGGAGGCCAAATGACAGATCATGCAAATAAAGCGGATACAGATTTGTGCTTAAAATATAACTTATTGAAATATAAGGGTTAAATTGTTCTTAAAAACCTGGCACGGGCGCTGCAATTACTAAGACACGTTACTTAACCCGCGAAGGAATTGAAAAATGACTGACATCAACAAAGAATCGATCTCCGTACTCAATGACCTGATCGAGACCAGCAAAGACGGCCAGGAAGGCTTCAAGACCTGCGCAGAAGACATCAAGCATCCAGAACTCAAAGCCCTGTTTGCCAAACGTTCCGTTGATTGCGCCACCGCCGCTGCTGAACTGCAGACCGCCGTTAAAGCCCTGGGTGGCGATCCGGAAAAATCCGGCAGCGTTGCCGGTGCCTTGCACCGTGGCTGGGTCGACGTGAAGTCGATGGTCACCGGTAAAGACGAAGAGGCTGTGCTGAATGAAGCCGAGCGCGGTGAAGACCATGCCCTGAAGGCTTATAAGGAAGCGATCGAGAAGATCAACAAGCACAACCTGCTGGGCATTCGTGACCTGGTAGAGCGCCAGTTCCACGGCGCACAGCGTAACCACGACCAGGTGAAAGCCCTGCGTAACCAGGCGCGCGCTCAGTCTTGAGCCCCACCTGAATAAGAAAACCCCGCAGATGCGGGGTTTTTTATGCGCGTTGGTTTAACCGATGCTGATGGCTGGCAGCTCGGTCAGGGTCACGGTCTGCTGCTTGCGCGGTGCCAGGATCTCGGCTTCACCGTCAACCACCAACTCATCGCGCTGGTTGAAGACACGGGTGGCGATGCGCACGCGGAATTTAGGCAGCTTCTCCAGAATTTCCAGACGCACGGTCAGGGTGTCGCCGATTTTTACCGGCTTCTGGAAGGTCATTTGCTGGCCAATGTAGATCGTGCCGGGCCCAGGCAGCTCACACGCCACTGCCGCACTGATCAGGGCGCCGCTGAACATGCCGTGGGCAATGCGCTCCTTGAACATGGTCGCCTTGGCGAATTCGGCGTCCAGGTGCACCGGGTTGTGGTCGCCGGACATCGCGGCGAACAACTGGATATCGCGCTCTTCGACAGTCTTGCTGTAGCTGGCGGTCTGGCCGACTTCGAGGGCTTCGTAAGGCGTGTTGGTAACCTGGGTCATCTGATGGTGCATCCTGTGGCTAATCGATAGTCTTAATATATTGATTTTAAACGAAAAATCATTCGCATCGGGTCGGCCGGCGCAGTTCTGTCGCCTGGGCCAGCCACGCCAGCACATCGGCTGTGACCGCGTCGCGGTTGGTTTCGTTGAATAATTCGTGGCGCGCCTGGGGGTAAATGCTCAGCTCCAGGTTCTGGCAGCCGGCTTCACGCAATGCGTTGGCCAGACTTTTGAGACGCTTGCCCTCACTGACCGGATCACATTCACCGCCCATTATCAGGATCGGCAGGCCCGGATCGATCTGAGCGAGATTGGACGCTTTGCTGATTTGCTGCAAGCCGCCGAGCAGGTCGATCCACAGCTGGTTGGTGCAGCGAAAGCCGCAGAGCGGGTCGCTGACATACTTGTCGACCTCGGCCGGGTCGCGGCTGAGCCAGTCGAAAGCGGTTCGATTGGGTTTAAACGCTTTGTTAAACGATCCAAACGACAAGAAATCAATCAGCGCACTGCGCCCGCGCAAACCCTGGCGCAGGCGTTCGACATGGGCAATCACCTTGGCCGCGCCGTACAGCGCCACCGGCTGGAAATTCGAACCGCTGAGAATCACCCCGTTGAGGCTGGCGCTGTGGTGCAGCAGGTACGCCTGGGCAATGTAGCTGCCCATGCTGTGGCCCAGCAGGATGATCGGCACCCCGGGCGCCTGCTGGCCGATGTGCTGGTTGAGGCTCGCCAGGTCGCCCACCACTTTGCTCCAGCCGTCTTTCTCGGCGAACAGCCCCAGCGTGCCCTCGTCGGCGGTACGCCCGTGGCCGCGCTGGTCGGGGGCATACAGGCCATAACCGGCCTCACACAGTGCCTGGGCCAGCCGTGCATAACGGCCACTGTGCTCGGCCATGCCGTGGGCCAGCATGATCAACGCCTTGGGCGGCCCGTCCGGCAGCCACTGGTTGACGTACACCCGACTGCGGTCATTCGCGGTCAGCCAGAAAGTGGTGTGGTTCATGGCGCTTCCTTTGCTCAGGGTCATTGCAGTGTATCGCTCATCCGCCGGGAGCCGCTGGATCAGCGCAAGCCGTGGCGGGGAGATTCACACAATCAATGACGCATCTTGTTGTATTTGCCTGATTGACCATAGCTGCTAACGTCCCCAAAGCTCCGCTTTCATCGCAGTATCAAAAGCGGCCGGACCACTCAGGTAAGAGGACAAGAATAATGCAACCTGATTTCTGGAATGACAAACGCGCGGCGGGGGTTCCCAACGACATCGACCTGAGCGCCTACAAGTCGGTGATCGAAGTCTTCGAGCGTTCCTGCAAGACCTTTGCCGATCGTCCGGCGTTCAGCAACATGGGGATCACCCTGACCTACGCCGAGCTGGACCGGCGCAGCGCAGCGTTCGCCGGTTACCTGCAATGGCACACCGACCTCAAGCCGGGCGACCGCATTGCGGTGCAGATGCCCAACGTCCTGCATTATCCGATTGCCGTGTTCGGTGCCCTGCGCGCCGGGCTGATCGTGGTCAACACCAACCCGTTGTACACCCCGCGGGAAATGCGCCACCAGTTCAAGGACGCCGGCATTCGCGCGCTGGTGTACCTGAACCTGTTTGGCTCGCGGGTTGAAGAAGTCAGCAAGGACACCGAGATCGAGTACCTGATCGAAGCGAAGATGGGCGACTTCATGCCCGCCGCCAAGGGGTGGCTGATCAACACCGTGGTCGACAAGGTCAAGAAGATGGTGCCGGCATACAGCCTGCCCCGGGCCATCTCCTTCAAGCGCGCCCTGAGCATGGGCGCCGGCCAGGCGCTCAACCGCCACCCGGTGACCCTCGACGACATCGCCGTGCTGCAATACACCGGTGGCACCACCGGCCTGGCCAAGGGGGCGATGCTGACCCACGGCAACCTGGTGGCCAACATGCAACAGGTGCGCGCCTGCATGTCGCAACTGGGGGACGACGGCCATCCGCTGATCAAGGAAGGGCAAGAGGTGATGGTCGCGCCGCTGCCGCTGTACCACATCTATGCCTTCACCGCGAATTGCATGTGCATGATGGTGTCGGGCAACCACAACGTGCTGATCACCAACCCCCGGGACATTGGCGGCTTTATCAAGGAGCTGAAAAAGTGGCGCTTCACCGGGCTGCTGGGGCTCAACACGCTGTTTGTGGCACTGATGGACCATCCGGATTTCAAGAGCCTGGACTTCTCCCACCTCAAGCTCACCAACTCCGGCGGCACCGCGCTGGTCAAGGCCACGGCCGAGCGCTGGCAGCAACTGACCGGCTGCGCGATTGGCGAAGGCTATGGCCTGACCGAGACCTCACCGGTGGCCAGTACCAACCCGTATGGCGGCAAATCGAAGCTGGGCACCGTAGGCATTCCAGTGCCGGGCACCGCGATGAAGATCATTGATGACAACGGTGCGGAGTTGCCGCTGGGCGAGCGGGGCGAGCTGTGCATCAAGGGCCCGCAAGTGATGAAGGGCTACTGGCAGCAGCCGGTGGCGACCGCCGAGACCCTGGACGCCGAAGGCTGGCTCAAGACCGGCGACATCGCCGTGATCGACCCGGACGGTTTTGTGCGCATCGTGGATCGCAAGAAGGATTTGATCATCGTCTCGGGCTTCAACGTGTACCCCAACGAGATCGAAGACGTGGTGATGGCGCACCCGGCCGTGGCCAGTTGCGCCGTGATCGGCGTGCCGGACGACCGCACCGGCGAGGCGGTGAAGCTGTTTGTGGTGGCCCGTGCCCAGGGCGTGAGCCTTGAAGAGCTCAAGACCTACTGCAAGGCCAACTTCACCGGCTACAAGGTGCCCAAGCACATTGTGTTGCGCGAGTCGTTGCCGATGACGCCAGTGGGCAAGATCTTGCGGCGCGAGCTTCGCGACATCGCCTGATTTGGAATAGGTTCAAAAATGTGGGAGCTGGCTTGCCTGCGATTGCGGTGTATCAGTCATCAGATGTATTGGCTGACGAACCGCAATCGCAGGCAAGCCAGCTCCCACATTGTTTTTTTAGCCCTGTAGACCCCATTCCAGAGCCTTTCTGCGGCTTATAGAATCTTTGCTCTAAAAATGACCATTAGATATTCTTGAGTCATGTTTATGACCGTAGGGGCCGCTTTTGGCTCTAGGCGGCCTTTGGCAAAGCTGCTACTCTCGGCGCGCTTTGTGACCTCTTGGCCTGCTTTTAACTGCCAGACTCACCCAAAAAACAAACAAATAATAATCGCATCAAATGCGATGAATGAATTCGCGTCGCTGAGGAGTGGGCTTCCATGATCGAAGACTTTTGGAAGGATAAGTACCCCGCCGGGATTGCTGCAGAAATCAATCCAGACGAGTATCCGAATATTCAGGCGGTACTGAAACAGTCCTGCCAGCGCTTCGCCAACAAACCGGCTTTCAGCAACCTGGGCAAGACACTCACCTACGGTGAACTGTACGAACTGTCCGGCGCGTTTGCCGCGTACCTGCAACAGCATACCGACTTGCAGCCCGGTGATCGAATCGCCGTGCAACTGCCCAACGTCCTGCAATACCCGGTTGCTGTGTTCGGCGCCATCCGTGCCGGCCTGATCGTGGTCAACACCAACCCGCTGTACACCGCGCGGGAAATGGAACACCAATTCAACGACTCCGGTGCCAAGGCCCTGGTCTGCCTGGCCAACATGGCGCACCTGGCTGAAAAAGTCGTGCCCAAGACCGCCGTCAAGCACGTGATCGTCACCGAAGTCGCCGACCTGTTGCCACCGCTCAAGCGCCTGCTGATCAACAGCGTCATCAAGTACGTGAAGAAGATGGTCCCGGCGTACCACTTGCCCAAGGCGATCAAGTTCAACGACGTCTTGGCCAAGGGCCATGGCCAGCCGGTCAACGAAGTCAGCCCCGCCAGCAACGACGTGGCCGTGCTGCAATACACCGGCGGTACCACGGGCGTGGCCAAGGGCGCGATGCTGACCCACCGCAACCTCGTCGCCAACATGCTGCAATGCAAGGCGCTGATGGGCTCCAACCTCAATGAAGGCTGCGAAATCCTGATCACCCCGTTGCCGCTGTACCACATCTATGCCTTCACCTTTCATTGCATGGCGATGATGCTGATCGGCAACCACAACATCCTGATCAGCAACCCGCGCGACCTGTCGGCGATGGTCAAGGAACTGTCGAAGTGGAAGTTCAGCGGTTTTGTCGGCCTGAACACCCTGTTTGTAGCACTGTGCAACAACGACGCCTTCCGCAAGCTGGATTTCTCGGCGCTGAAAGTCACCCTGTCGGGCGGCATGGCCCTGCAACTGGCGGCGGCCGAACGCTGGAAAGACGTCACCGGCTGCGCGATCTGCGAAGGTTACGGCATGACCGAAACCAGCCCGGTGGCCACTGTGAACCCTATCCAGCATATCCAGGTTGGCACCATCGGCATTCCGGTGCCGTCGACCCTGTGCAAGGTCATCACCGATGACGGCGTCGAACTGGCGCTGGGTGAAGTGGGCGAGCTGTGCGTCAAGGGCCCGCAAGTGATGAAGGGCTACTGGCAGCGCGAAGACGCCACCGCCGAGATCCTCGACAGCGAAGGCTGGCTGAAGACCGGTGACATCGCGATCATCCAGCCGGATGGCTACATGCGTATTGTCGACCGCAAGAAGGACATGATTCTGGTCTCCGGTTTCAACGTCTACCCCAACGAGCTGGAAGACGTGCTGGCGACCCTGCCGGGCGTGCTGCAATGTGCGGCTATCGGTGTGCCGGATGAGAAGTCCGGGGAGCACATCAAGATCTTCATCGTGGCCAAGCCGGGTGCCACCCTGACCAAAGACCAGGTGATGGAGCACATGCGCGCCAACGTCACCGGCTACAAGGTGCCCAAGGCCGTGGAATTCCGCGATGCGCTGCCCACCACTAACGTCGGCAAGATTCTGCGCCGTGAACTGCGGGATGAAGAGCTGAAGAAGGCGGGTTTGAAGAAGTAACCGGCCTAAAAAAAAGCCCCGCAGATGCGGGGCTTTTTATTGAACGCTGATCCCGCCACTTGAAATGCAGTCCAAATGTGGGAGCTGGCTTGCCTGCGATAGCGGTGGGCCAGTCAAAGCAGTGTTAGCTGACCCACCGCTATCGCAGGCAAGCCAGCTCCCACAGGTTACAGTGCGAACTGCGCAAAGCTCACACCGGCGCCCGCCGGGCGTACATCCTTGAGGAACGAATCCTTGTCGGCACTCAGCTCCAGGGTGATCTCCGGCTTGCGCTTGCCCGCATTGCGCACCACCAAACCTTCGAGCTTCTCGCGCAAAAACACCGTCGGCACTTTCAAGTGCAGCAACTGGTCGCTTTCAGCGTTGTGCATCAACAAGTGAATCCACTCGTACTGGCCCACGGCAATCCGCCCCACCGGCAGGTCGAACCACCAGATGTTGCGTTTGCGGTCCAGGTCGGTGAAGTGGCAGTTGTTGACGCCGAGTACGGCACCGCCCAGTTCCTGGTTTCTGCGGGCGATGGCCTGTGCTTTATTGAGTTTCATAACCTTCCTACGGGATCTGTTATCCGGCGCTTGCGCCTGGATGTGCCCGGCATTCTCGTGGGTTGGCCGCAAAACATAAAGCCAAACCTGCGGCGGGTGCGTAAATGTGCGATGAAATGCCGGGCAAAAATAATTGAAACTCTCCGGAACGGCCAAGGGTCAACGATTACGTAGTGACCAAAATCCTTGATTGTTCCCAGGAGAAATACCATGAGTAGCACATCGGATAAGGCAAAAGGTTTAGCGAACGAAGCCGTCGGCAACATCAAGCAAGGTGTCGGCAAAGTCACCGGCAATGACAAATTGCGGGCTGAAGGCGTGGTTCAGGAAAAGAAAGGCGAAGTGCAAAAAGCCGTCGGCGACACCAAAGATGCGGTAAAGAAAGCGGTCAAATAGTCCCGACCTGGCTGACTGCAACCCAGCAGCCCGACGGCCATCCACGGATGGCCGTTTTTGTGTCACCTGCAGTGATTAAAGTTTGGAAATTGTTTCAAGGTCGCCAAATGGGCTACCTTGATGTAGAAAACGGCCCCTGAGTCGCCCACGAACTCAACCTTTTTGCGGCGAAAGGAGACGCTATGATTTTTCCGGTATTACAAGGCCTGCCCCTGCACAAAGTGCTGGTGCGCACCGTCAAAGAGTTCGTCGATGACGAGATGCCTACGTACGCCTCGGCACTGGCCTACCAGATGCTGTTCTCGCTGTTTCCCTTCCTGCTGTTCCTGATTGCCCTGATCGGTTTCCTGCACCTGCCTGACTTCTTCACCTGGCTGCGCATGCAATCGGAACTGGTGTTGCCGCCCCAGGCCCTGGAGCAGGTCAACCCGGTGATCGACCAGTTGCAGCAATCCAAGGGTGGCCTGCTGTCGGTGGGTATCGTGATTGCGCTGTACACCGCTTCGGCGGGCGTGCGCCTGATGATGAGCGCGATGAACGCCGCCTACGATGTGGTGGAAGGCCGGCCGATCTGGAAGCGTTTCCCGCTGTCGGTGTTCTACACCATCGGCATCGCCGGCATGCTGCTGGCCGCCGCCGCCTTGATGGTGCTGGGGCCGCAGGTGATGGAATGGCTGGCAGGGCAGATCGGCATGCAGGAATTCGTGGTGACCTTGTGGACCATCCTGCGTTGGCCGCTGATCGTGATCCTGTTGATGTTCGCCGTGGCCTTGATGTACTACGTGATGCCCGATGTGAAGCAGAAGTTTCGCTTTATCACCCCGGGTTCGGTCCTGGCGGTGGTGGTCTGGATCATCGCTTCCCTGGGGTTTGGCTATTACGTCAAAACCTTTGCCGACTACAACGCCATGTATGGCAGTATCGGCGCGATCATTGTGTTGCTGTTGTACTTCTACATTTCGGCCGCCGTGCTGTTGCTGGGGGCGGAGATGAACGCGGTGATTGAACACATGTCGGCCGAAGGCAAGGATCCAGGTGAAAAAGACTTTGGCGAGCACGACGAAAAACAGCATGTTTCCGGCCTTGGCCGGGACCCTTCCCTCAAGCCCACTACCGACGAAGTCTGATCGATGATCCGTGAAATCCTGAAAATGGGCGATGAGCGCCTGCTGCGTGTTGCCCCACCGGTTCCGCCGGAGATGTTCGACAGCCCCGAGCTGTGGCAGTTGATTGATGACATGTTCCAGACCATGGAGCACGTGGGCGGTGTTGGCCTGGCTGCGCCGCAGGTGGGTGTGGACCTGCAACTGGTGATCTTCGGTTTCGAGAGCAGCGAACGCTACCCGGACGCGCCCGCCGTGCCCCAGACCATCCTGATCAACCCGCTGATCACGCCGCTCAGCCCGGTGCTGGAAGAGGGCTATGAAGGTTGCCTGTCGGTGCCTGGCTTGCGTGGGGCGGTGGATCGTTACCAGCAGATCCGCTACGAAGGCTTCGACCCCAAGGGCGAGCCGATTGTGCGGATTGCCGAAGGCTTTCACGCGCGGGTGGTACAGCACGAGTGCGATCACCTGATCGGCCGGCTGTACCCGTCGCGGATTACCGATTTCAGCAAGTTCGGGTTTATCGAAGTGATGTTCCCGGACATGGATCCCACCGCGGACGAATAACCCTCAAGCAAAACACAAATCAAAATGTGGGAGCTGGCTTGCCTGCGATAGCATCACCGCGATGTAACTGATACACCGAGGTGCCTGCATCGCAGGCAAGCCAGCTCCCACATTTAGGCCATGTTCATTCAGCTTATTTAGCGGGTTTTACAAACCGCAACGTCATCCGGTCCGACTCGCCAATCGCCACATACTTGGCCTTGTCCTTCTCCCCCAACGTCAACGCCGGCGGCAAGGTCCAGACCCCGTCCGGGTAGTCCTTGGTGTCTTTCGGGTTGGCATTCACCTCGCTCTGCCCCTCAAGCTTGAACCCAGCGTCGGTGGCCAGTTTCACCACATAAGCCGTGGTCAGGTAACCGCTGTGCTTGATGTCTTCCAGCGACGCCCCGTCCTTGGCCCGGTGGTCTACCACCCCCAGGGTGCCACCCGGTTTCAACACCTTGAAGAACGCTTCGAACATCGCCGGCGCGGTGTCCGCCATCACCCAGTTATGCACGTTGCGAAAGGTCAGCACCGTGTCGGCCGAGCCTGGCTTGCCCAGCACGGGCGCCTTGGGGTCGAACTCGGCGAAGCCGGCCTTGGCGTAATGCGCCGGGTCTGCGGCGAATTTCTTCTTCAGGTTTTCTTCTGATGTACGCGCGTAGGCGCTGCTGCTCGGCGCTTGCACGGCGGCGATGTAATGGCCGTTGTCCTTGAGCAGCGGCGCCAGCACTTCGCTGTACCAGCCGCCACCCGGGGTGATTTCGATCAGGGTCTGGTTGGGCCGCAGGCCAAAGAACTCCAGGGTCTGCTGCGGATGACGATAAACATCGCGCGCGCTGTTCGCAGGCTGGCGCCAACTGCCGGCGAGCACGGTTGCATACTGTTCGGCGGAAACCGGGGCTTCGGCTGCCTGGCTCAAGGCCGGGGCGAGGAGGGCTGCAAGGGATAAGGCTGCAAGGGTCGCTTTCATGATCATCCTGGTAATGGGCCGCTGTATCGCCGAGGCTAGCATGGGGCCCGCAACCGCTGATCACTCATTATTGAAGGTCGACCTCACCAACGGTTCTAAGCCCATGGCGATCATGGGCTTGTTGCGTTTGTAGCGCACCAGGCGCTCGGACAAGGACTGCGGCAGCAGCGTGTCCTGGGTAAAGCCGAGGCGCTGGTAAAAGCCTTCCAGCTCCGGGTGGCACAGCAGCCACACCGTGCCGTCGACGCTGGCGACCGAGGCCCGGATAAGCCGTGCTGCCTGCCCTTGGCCGCGCAACGCCGGGTCCACAAACAGCCCGGTCAGCCATTGCCCGCCCACCACCGGCGTCAGGCACAGGCCGGCGACAATCTCGCTGCCTTTGGCCACCCACAACTGGCCGCCCTTGAGGGCCTTCATGGGTGAGTTGTGGCGGCGGTAAAACTTGTTCAGCAGCGGCCATAAAGGCTCTGCCAGTCGATCGATGTGCAACTCGGGCATGGTTTTCAAACACGCAGGTTCTGGGGCTGCGGATTATAAGTCGGGCAAAGCGCCTTCTGTTGGGCAATAGGTGGTATACCCAGTGTTACATCCCCTGTAAGTGGAGCACGCATCATGGCCAAAGGTCTGAATTCCAAGAAAGCTGACAAGAAGAAGCCGGCAAAGACCGCCGATGAAAAACGCGCTGACAAAAAGGCCAAGAAAACCGACGGCAATCTGTTCGGTCACTAAGGTTCTAAGCTCAGCACCAAACGATCTGCAAGATTTTCCCGCCTCATCGCACAGAGCAGGATGAAGCCGACTTTTTCGTCGGCCACGCCTGCCCTGAGCTGCCGATGTCCAACTACCTTGATGAAACCCACAGCTTCGAAATCGAAGCCCTGGCCCGCACGTTTACCGCCCGCACCGAGTGGCCGACCTGGCTGTTGCTGATCGGGGTGTATGCCAGCTGGTTCGCCGTAATGCTTGGCAGCCATTGGCTCGGCCTGTGGCTGAGTACCGCGCTGCTGATCCCGATCGTGGCGTTGTGGATGTCCCTGCAACACGAACTCCTGCACGGCCATCCCACCCGTTTCACGGCCCTGAACAAAGTCCTCGGCTACGCGCCTTTCGCCGTCTGGTATCCCTATACCCTGTATCGCAACTGCCACCTGGTGCACCACAACGATGAAGACCTGACGGTGCCCGGTGTCGACCCGGAAAGCCGCTACTTGAACCAGCGGCAGTGGGACGCCAGTTCCCTGTTCGAGCGCACGTTGCACTGGCTGACCAAGACCGTCCTCGGGCGCTTCCTGCTGGGTTCGCCCCTGGCGCTGTGGAAGCTGGCGCGCAACGAGTTCAGGCGCCTGCGCCAGGGCCAGCGCCAGGCGTGGTTGATGTGGCTGAGCCATGGCACCGTGACCGTGCTGATGCTGACCTTCATCGCCCACTGCAGCGCACTGCCGGTGTGGCACTACGTGGCGCTGGTCAGCGTGCCGGCCTTGTCGGTGGCGGCGATCCGTTCCTACTATGAACACCGCCCGCACCCACAACCGGAGCAGCGCACGGTGCTTAACGAAGCCGCCTGGCCGTGGACCTGGCTGTTCCTCAACAACAACCTGCACCTGGTGCACCACGATTTGCCGAAGCTGCCGTGGTTTTTGCTGCCCACCGTCTACCGCGCACGCCGCGAACAATGGGTGGCGCGCAGCGGCGGGTTCCTGGTGCAGGGTTACGGCCAGTTGATCGGCCGCCACGGGCTCAAGGCCATCGACAGTCCACGGCACCCCTTTGCTTGAGAGACGACCATGAGTGACCGCTACGCCGAATTGCAGATGTACGTGGCGCCGCAGCCGGTGCAACAGGCCAACGAGCGTTGGCTTGCGCACATCCTGGAGCGCCTCGGCGCGACCCGCCGCACTGCCGAGCACCTCGACCTGCGCAGCCTGTGGCGCGCCCCCGAATTGCTGCTGACGCAAACCTGCGGCTACCCGCTGATGACCGAGCTGCGCGGGCACGTCCAGGTGATCGGCCGCCCGCGCTACGAACTGCCCCACAGCAGCGGCGGCCAGCATTGCAGCCTGTTGCTGACCCGCGATGACAATCCACGCAGCGGCTTGGCCGACTTTTACGACAGCCGTGGCGTGATCAATGGCCACGACTCCAACAGCGGCATGAACCTGCTGCGCGAACGCCTGGCGCCGTTGCAGCAGGGCGGCCGGTTCTTTGCCGAGGTCGGCATCAGTGGCGCCCATCGCGAAAGCCTGCGCTGGCTGCGGGAAGACCGCGCCGACCTTGCCGCCATCGACAGTGTGACCTTCGACTACCTCGCCCGTTTTGCGCCGGAGGAAGTGGCCGGGTTGCGGCTCGTCACCCGCAGTGCGCCGAGCCCGACCCTGCCCTACATCAGCGCGCTGGGCTCAAGTGAAGCCCTGCGTGAGACGATGAACCTGGCCTTGCAGGACTTGCCCGACGTGGTTGAAATCCTCGGCGTACACGAAGTGCTGCCCGCCACCGAAGCTGATTACCAGCTGCTGCTGGATTACCGACAACAGGCCGAAGCCCTGGGTTACCCAAAGCTCCAATGATCGTTCCCACGCTCCGCGTGGGAATGCACCCTGTGACGCTCTGCGTCACGACTTCACCGCAGACGCGGAGCGTCCAGGGCGGCATTCCCTCGCTGAGCGTGGGAATGATCTGTTACGTAGAAGATAAGAACTATAAGTTATATAAAAATGCATTTTAAATATTATTAAAGAATAAGAAGCCTTGCTAGGATCGCTCCACCGGAACACCGGACATAACGTGCAACCTACTCAGATGGAGCCACTATGTCCGGCGCCGACACTTCTCACCGCGACTACGTGGGCGGATTATTCCGCAGTCATTACGACTGGCTGTGCAGCCGTTTGCACCGCCATCTCGATTCCCGTGCCCACGCCGAAGACATCGCCGCCGACACCTTCGTCCAGCTCCTGAGTTCCCCGGGCGTGGCACCGATTCGCCAGCCGCGCGCCTTGCTCACCACCATCGCCCAGCGCCTGATGTACCAACTGTGGCGCCGCCGTGACCTGGAGCGCGCGTACCTCGACGCCCTGGACGAGGACGAAACCTCGCCCGCGCCATCCCCTGAAGACCTGGCGCAAATGCTCGAAGCCCTGCAGGCCATCGACCAGTTGCTCGACGGCTTGCCGGCCAAGGTCAAGGCGACCTTTCTGCTGTCCCAACTCAATGGCCTGACCTACCCGGAGATCGCGGTGGAACTGGGCATCTCCCAACGCTCGGTCAGCGACTACATGACCCGCGCCGTCAACCGCTGCCTGCGGCTGTGCCTGGAATGAGCGACGAACTGATCGACAGCGCCACCCGCTGGGTGGTGTTGCTGCGCTCCGGCGAGGCCAGCGCCGCCGACTGGCAGCGCTACCACCAATGGCGCGCCGAAGACCCGCGCCACGAGGCGTTGTGCCAACAGCTGGAAACCCGCCTCGGCGTGTTTCAGATTCCACAGGCCCAAGGCGTCAGCGGCAAGGTGTTGCAACAGGCACTGGACGCGCCTTCCAGCCGTCGCACCGTGTTGCGCGGCGCCCTGGTCGGCGCTGGTCTGATGCTGGGCGCCGGTTGGCTGGCCCGGCCGGTGGTGGAGGATTTGACCGCCGACATTCGCACCGGCACCGGCGAACGGCGCACCGTGAAATTGGCCGATGGCAGCGAGTTACTGCTCAACGCCCGCAGTGCCGCCGACATTCAATTCGACCTGCAACGCCGGGTGGTGCGCCTGCGCGACGGCGAGTTGCTAGCGAAGATTGCCGGGGACAGCCGCCGGCCGTTTTTCATCCAGACCGACCTGGCCCGACTGCATGCCTTTGGCAATCGCCTGTTGCTGCGCGAGCGCGAAGGGCAGGGCCATGTGGTAGCGCTCAATGGCGCCCTGGAGATCGACGGCCAGAACGGCGAGCGCCTGCAACTGGAGGCCGGGCACGAGGTGACTTACGACCGCTTCGGCTTCGGCCCGGTGCTGGCCAGTTCGTCGGGGGCGACGGCGTGGATCGACGGCTTCCTGCAAGTGCGTGATCGCCCGCTGGTGGAGGTGATTGATGCGCTGCGCCCGTATCACGACGGCGTGCTGCGCCTTGATCCGGCGGTGGCGGGTTTGCGGGTCAGCGGCCTGTACCGCCTCGACAACCCCGACCAGATCCTCGACACCCTGGCCCGCACCCTGCCGATCCATATCATCCGCCGGACCGGGTTGTGGGTGACCGTCAGTGCAGCCTGAAAACCACCAAAAATCCTGTGTGAGCCCCGTTCAATGTGGGAGCTGTCGAGCCCCGGCGAGGCTGCGATGGGATCGACTCGGTATCCCTCATGTACCGAGTTGTTTGCATCGCAGGCAAGCCAGCTCCCACATTGATTGGGTTTTTACCCTGGAAATTGCATCGTTTCTGGTCGGTTCTAACGACATAACCAAACGATCTGCAAGTTTTGCCCTGGCCATCCCACATCACTCCCGTAGGCGCTGCGGGGAGCAGCGCCCAGGAGTTTCCTTGGGGGGAGCCAACGTGAGCCCATTCAACAGTACACCGCTTCGAACCTTTGCCCTGGTGCCGTTGGCCAGCCTGTTCCTGGCGTTCGCGGCCAGCGCCGAAGACGCGCGGCAGGTCTACCACATCGCGCCCGGCCCGCTGGACGAAGTGCTGCTGAACATCAGCCGCCAGAGCGGCCAGGTGATTTCGTTCACGCCGCAGCTGGGCAACTATTCCTCGGCGCGGGTCGACGGTTCGCTGTCAGCGCAACAGGCGGTAGACGCCGCGCTCAAGGGCACCGGCCTGCAAGTCCAGGTCAGCCCGGACGGTGCATTCATCATCAAGGAAGGCGCCAAAGTCGCGCCTGCCAGCAACAGCATCAAGGCGCAAACCGCCGAAGCCCAGGCGCCGACCCTCGACCGCGTCGTCGCCATCGGCACCCGTCGCAGCGACGCCACGGCCCTGACCAGCAGCGCGCCGGTGGATGTGATCAACGCTGAAGAACTCAAGCAGACCGGCGCCACCAGCCTCAACCAGGCGCTGTTCCAGTTGCTGCCGTCGTTCAACTTTCCACAGAACAACAGCGCCACCCGTGGCCAGGACCCGAAAGGTGCCTCCTTGCGCGGCCTGTCACCCGACCAGACCCTGGTGCTGATCAACGGCAAGCGCCGGCACACCTCGGCGGTGGTGAATATTTCCGGTGGCGTGCCGTTCATTGGCGCGCAGCCGGTGGACCTGGACATGATCCCCATCAGCGCCATCGACCATGTCGAAGTGCTGCGCGATGGTGCCTCGGCGCAGTACGGGTCTGACGCGGTGGCCGGTGTGGTCAACATCGTGCTCAAGGAGCGCGACAGCGGCGGCGGCATCAACACCCAACTGGGCAAATACGCCCAGGGCGACGGCTTCAGCAAAACCACCGACGGCTGGTACGGCATCGGCTTGCCGGGGGACGGCTTCCTGACCCTGAGCTTCAACACCCTGAACAACAAACCCGATGATATCGGCGACAAATACGTCGCCGACGGCCAGGTACAAGACCCGCGCTGGGGCGGTGCCGGGCGCGACAAATACAACCTGGCGGCCAACGCCGAAATCGGCCTGAACGACCAGTGGCGCCTCTACAGCTTCGCCACGTTCGGCCAGGACACGTCGGTGAACAACACGCCGCCGCTATTGGCCAGCAGCCCGAACAACGTCGCCGGGATTTACCCCAACGGCACCATTCCGAAATACCGCTATCGCTATGAGGACGGCGCCATCACCGTCGGCACCCGCTACGAAGACGAGAGCATCGGCCGCTTCGACCTGAGCGCTACCTATGGCCGCGACGAGCACGACGAACTGGCCTTCAACACCGTCAACCCGAGCTATGGCCTGAACAGCCCGACCAAATTCAACGTCGCCACCCTGGTCAACGACCAGACCAACATCACCCTGGATTACGCCAAGGATCTGGACGTCGACTGGTCGAGCCATCCGCTCACCGTGTCGGCGGGCGTGGCCTACCGGCATGAACAATATCGGCTGGAGGCGGGCGACTACGATTCCTACTCCTATGGCGGCATCGATGGTGTGCAGGTGGGCGCGGTGCAGGCTTCGGGCCTGACGCCGGACGACGCCGGTACCTTCAAGCGTGACGTGGGCGGCGTGTACTTCGGCCTGGAAAACCAGGTCACCGACAAGCTCCAGGTCGGTATTGCCGGGCGTACCGAGCACTACTCGGACTTCGGGTCGGCCACCACCGGCAAGCTCTCGGCGCGCTATGACTTCACCCCGAAAGTCGGCCTGCGGGCCACGGTCAACAACGCCTACCACGCCCCCAGCCTGGGCCAGATCGGCACCTCCTGGACCACCACCACCAACCTCGACGCCAACGGCAACCCGGTGCTGACCCGCATGCTGCCGGCCGACAACCCGGCCGCCCGCGCCCTGGGCGCCCAGCCGCTGAAACCCGAGAAGTCCACCAACTACTCCCTGGGCCTGGTGCTGCGCCCCACCGAGCAGGCCTCGCTGACCATCGACGCCTATCAGATTTCGATTCGTGACCGCCTGCTGTTCAGCGGCGGCATTTCCGGGCCGCTGGCCGAGCAGATCCTCAAGGATGCCGGCTACGGCCAGTACTCCTGGGCGCAGTTCATGACCAACGCCGCCGACACCCGCACCCGTGGCGTCGACATCGTGGGCAAGTACAACCTGGACCTTGAACAGTTCGGCAACCTGAACCTGTCGGCGGGCTACACCAAGGCCCGCACCACCATCGAGAAAATCCACGAAAACCCCAACGGCTTCGAAGTGCTGACCCGTGAATCCCGAGGCTTCCTGGAGCACGGTTACCCGGAAGACAAGCTGGTGTTTGGCGCGGTCCACAAACTCAACCAATGGACCATCGCCCTCAACGAAACCCGTTACGGCCAGTACCGCAAATATGCGTCCAGCGAAGCCAACGCCCAGTACGACCAAACCTTCAGCGCGCAATGGACCACCGACCTGGACGTGAACTACGCCTTCACCAAACAACTGCGGGTGTCGGTGGGCGTGAACAACCTGTTCGACAGCAAACCTGACGACTACAACACCCGTTTGCGCCAGACCCCGGGCCAGCAATACAGCTACCTGTCGCCGACGGCGCCGGAAGGGGCGTTTTACTACACGCGGCTCAGTTATGACTTTTAAACCCTGATCTTGAAGGGTGTGGAGATCAAATGTGGGAGCTGGCTTGCCTGCGATGCAGACACCTCGGTTTTTCAGGCAGACCGAGGTGATGCAATCGCAGGCAAGCCAGCTCCCACACTGACGCTGCCCACTTTGGACCTGTTTTGAATCTCCAAGAGGCTACTCATGAGAACACTAAAAAACCTGCTCGGTGGCTCGCTACTGGCACTGACCGTCCTGGCACAATCCGCCACGGCCGCCGAACCCGTCAAACCGATCCACTTCGGTGACATCACCTGGGAAAGCGGCAGCCTGATCACCGAAGTGCTGCGCCTGATCGTCGAGAAAGGCTACGGCCTGCCCACCGACACCTTGCCCGGCAGCACCGTGAGCCTGGAGGCCGCCCTGGCCAAGGATGATATCCAGGTGATCGGCGAAGAATGGGCCGGGCGCAGTCCGGCCTGGGTCAAGGCTGAAAGCGAAGGCAAAGTGTTCGGCCTGGGCGACACCGTCAAAGGCGCCACCGAAGGTTGGTGGGTGCCGGAATACGTGATCAAGGGCGACGCCGAGCGGGGTATCAAACCCTTGGCCCCGGAGCTTAAATCCGTGGCTGACCTGGTCCGCTACAAAGACGTGTTCCGTGACCCCGAAGACCCGACCCGCGGGCGCTTTCTCAACAGCCCCACCGGCTGGACCTCGGAGATCGTCAACAGCCAGAAACTCAAGGCTTATGGCCTGACCGACACCTTCGTCAACTTTCGCACCGGTTCCGGCGCGGCGCTGGATGCCGAGGTGGCTTCGTCGATCCGTCGCGGCAAGCCGGTGCTGTTCTACTACTGGTCGCCGACGCCCCTGCTGGGACGCTTCAAGCTGATCAAACTGGAAGAACCACCGTTCAACGCCGACGCCTGGAAGACCCTGGCCGACGCCAACAACCCGCACCCCATCGGCACCCGTTCGATGCCGGCGCACCTGGCGATTGGCGTGTCGGCGCCGTTCAAGGCGCAGTACCCGCAACTGGTGACGTTCTTTGAGAAGGTCGACCTGCCGATTGACCTGCTCAACGGCATCCTCGCGCAAATGGCCGAGAAGCGCACCGCGCCGCGCCAAGTGGCCGAAGCGTTCCTGAAAGAACAACCGCAGGTCTGGCAGCAATGGGTGCCGGCGGACGTTGCGGCCAAGGTCAAGGAGAGTCTCTGATGCGCACGCTCATCGCAGCAACACTGTTGGCGCTGTGCGCCGGGCCTTTGTTGGCGGCAGAGCCGGCCACCCTGCGTGTCGGCTACCAGAAAAGTTCGGTGAGCATGGTGCTCGCCCGTGAGCATCACCTGTTCGAACAAGGGCTGCCGGGCACCAAGGTCGAGTGGATCGAATTCCTCGGCGGGCCGCCGCTGATCGAAGCCTTGAACGGCGGCAGCATCGACATCGGCAATATCGGCGACATCCCGCCGATCTTCGCCCAGGCCGCCGGGATCGACATGCAGTACATCGGCGTCGAGCCCAATGACGGCCGTACCGAAGCCATCCTGCTGCCCAAGGACAGCGCCGTGAACAGCGTGGCGGAACTCAAGGGCAAGCGCGTGGCACTGCTCAAGGGCTCCAGCGCCCACAACCTGTTCCTCAAAAGCCTGCTGCGTGCCGGCTTGCAGTGGAAGGATGTGAACGTGGTGTACCTGTCGCCTTCCGACGGCCGCGCCGCGTTTGAACAAGGCAAGGTCGACGCCTGGGTGGTGTGGGACCCGTACTACTCGGCGGCCGTGGTGGACGGGTCGGCGAAGGTGCTGGGGGATGGCCAGGGGCTGAACCCGGCGGGCAGTTTCTTCATCGCCAGCGGGCCGTTCGCCAAGCAACACCCGCAGGCGGTTGCCGCGATTCTCAAGGTGTTTGCCCAGGCCCAACGGTTGTCTTTGGACCAGCATGACGAAAGCGTTGCGCTGATGGCCAAGACCCTGGGCTTGCCGCCGGCGGTGGTGGAAAGCTACTTCAAGCACCGCTCGCCGACGCCGAGCCGGCCCTTGAACGCGACAGACATCGCCACCCAACAAGGCACGGCTGACGCGTTTTTTGCCAACGGCCTTATTCCGAAAAAGGTCGATGTGCAGCAAGTCGTGTTCAAGGCCCCATAACTTTTCGGGTATGCGAGTACCCCAGTGGCGAGGGAGCTTCTGTGGCGAGGGGGCTTGTCCCCCGTTGGGCTGCGAAGCAGCCCTGCAACCTGCCAACCCGCTCTGTCTGAAAAAGTTCGGCGATCTTATTGGGGCCGCTTCGCGGCCCAACGGGGGACAAGCCCCCTCGCCACAACGAGCCTTCCGGCCACAAGAAAAATCTCAAGGTCCCTTCGTAACCCATCAGTGAGCAGACCATGCAACCGATCTACATCGACTTTCTCAACGGCCTGGACATCGACGAACTGGCCCTGACCAACGACGAAATCCTCAACGCCATCGAAGCCAGCCTGGCCATCCAGGGCCGCAGCGAGGCGGTGATCGAGCCGCGCATGCACCTGATTCCCGGCGGCGACATCAACGGTCACTTCAACGTGCTGCGGGGTGTACTGGGCGGCGCAATCGGCTACGCCGGGGTCAAGGTGGTGGGAGACTTCGTCGACAACTACCGCAAGGGCCTGCCCTCGGAGCTGGCGATTCTCAACCTGTTGGACCCGGCCACCGGCATCCCCAAAGCCATCCTCGACGCCTCGGCAATCACCGACATGCGCACCGGCGCGGTCACCGCCATCGGCGCCAAATACCTGGCCCGGCCCGACAGTAAAATCCTCGCGCACATCGGCGCCCGTGGCACCGCCTATTGGAACGTGCGCTTGCTGGACCACCTGTTCGACTTCGACGAGATCCGCGTGCATTCGCGCCGCAGCGAAAGCCGCGAAGCCTTCGCCGAACGCCTGCGCCGCGACCTCGGCAAGCCGGTGACGGTTACCGACGATTGGGAGTCCACAGTGCGCGGCGCCGACATCGTGGTCGAGGCCTCGCGCCTGGATCAGCCCCAACCCTTGCTGCATACCGAGTGGATCAAACCCGGCGCGTTCGTCGTGCCCTACGGCACCATGAGCGCGGTGGAATTGTCGTTGACCGACATCATGCACAAGCGGGTGGTGGACGATTGGGGCCAGTGCAAAAGCGGCATGTTTGGCGCATTGCGCGCCCATGTCGACGCCGGAACACTCAGCGCCGAGACCTTGCATGCCGAGTTGGGGCAGATCGTGGCCGGCTTGAAAACCGGTCGGGAATCTCCTGAGGAAACCATCCTGTTCTGGCACCGTGGGTTAAGCCTCAGCGATATCGCCCTGGGCCATGCGCTGCTGGAAAAATCCAAACGCCTCGGGATCGGCCAGCGGCTGCGCTGGGCATGATTCACTTCGATCCCCGTGGTTTGACGATTGAGGCGTTACTGTTGATCGCCCGGCAAGACGCACCGGCGGACTTCAGTGATGCCGCCCGCCAGCGTCTCGACGAAGGGCATCAACTGTTGCTACGGCTGGTGGCGCAAGGCACCCCGATTTACGGCGTGACCACCGGCCTCGGTGCGGCGGTGGATACGCCGGTGGCGCCCGTGCAAGCCAGCATTCCCCTGGGACGTGCGGTGGGCGTGGGGCGCCTGGCCAATCGTCAGGAAATACGCGGGATCACCGCCGCCCGTCTGGCCGGGTTGGCCCAGGGGCGTTCCGGGATTTCGCCGGGGGCAGCCCAGGCGCTGCTGGATTTGCTCAATTCGGGGGCTGAACCCGAAGTGCCATTGCTCGGGTCGTTGGGCGAGAGCGACCTGGCACCGCTGGCGCATTTGAGCCTTGCGCTCCGCGTGCCACTGACGGGCAAGGATGGCCTGGCGCTGGTGTCCGCCAATTCCGCCAGTATCGGCCTTGGCGCCTTGCTGGTGGCCGAGGCTGAGCGTGCCTTGCAGGCCGTGCTGGCGGCGCTGGCGCTGTCGTGTGAAGGCTATCGGGCCAACCTCAGCCCGTTCCAGCCGTGGGCTTCGCGGTTGCGTCCGGCGCCGGGGCAAAGCGAGCAATCAGCAGCGCTATTGGGGTTGCTGGCGAGCGGTGAATTGGCCGACAACCCGCGCCGGCTGCAGGACCCGCTGAGCTTTCGCTGTGCCACGGTGGTTCAGGGCGCGGCGCAACAGGCGGCGCAGCAATTGCGCGAGCTGATCGAACTGGAGCTGGCCAGCGGTGCGGACAATCCGGCGTTGATCAGCGAACAGGCCCTGGTGCTGGCCACGGCGAATTTCGACAGCACGCACCTCGCGCTGGCGGCTGAAGGGTTGGGGCTGGCGCTGAGCCGCGTGGCGGTGTGCAGCGCCGAGCGGATTGCCAAGCTGCTGTCGCCGGCCTCCAGTGAACTGCCGCGCTTTCTGATCAACCAGCCGGGGCACGTGGGCATGGCCGCGTTGCAGCGCACCAGTTCGGCGTTGGTGGCGCAGATCGGGCATTTGGCCAATCCGGTCCCGGCGGTGACTGTGCCGGTGGCCGATCGCGTGGAAGACTATGCGGGGCAGGCGCTCGCGGTCATAGAGAAAACCCGGCAGCTGGTGCAGCAGGTGGTGTGGCTGGGCAGCATTGAGCTGATCGTGGCGGCGCAGGCGGTGGACCTGCGGGGCACCGTTCAACTGGGGGAGGGCACCCGGTGGATTCACCAGGCGGTGCGCAGCCAGGTGGCGCACCTGGATCAGGATCGTTCGGGGTCGGTGGATGTGTTGGCGTTAAGTGCATTCATCGAAAACGATGGCTTGAACGCCATTCTCTAAAACAATGAAGCTCAAATGTGGGAGCGGGCTTGCCTGCTATAGCGGTGTTGGATTCACCATCGCTATCGCAGGCAAGCCAGCTCCCACATTTTTGAGCGCATTTCAGGTCATGGATTTTCGGCCGCCAACGCGGCAATCACCGCCGGCCGCTCACCGACCCGCTGTTGAAACTTCGCCAGCGCCGGCCACTGCTGCAAATCGATATCAAAGAACCCCGCCCAACGCAGCACCACAAACAGGTACGCGTCTGCCACCGAGTACTGCGCGCCCAGCAGGTAATCTTGACGCTCCAGCGCCTGCACCAGAATCGCAAAACGCTTGAACAATGTGGCCTTGAACAGTGCCTTCACCTCAGCGGGGATCGCGTCCTTGAACAACACCCCCAGCCCGCCATGAATCTCGCTGGACACAAAGTTCAGCCACTCCTGCAAACGCACCCGCTCCCAACTGCCATTGGCCGGTGCCAGGCCCGCCGCCGGCACTTGGTCGGCCAGGTATTGCAGGAGGGCGGCGCTTTCGGTCAGCACCTCGCCGTTGTCCAGTTGCAGTGCCGCCACATAGCCCTTGGGGTTGATCAACAGGAAATCGTCACCGTCAGCGGTGATCTTTTTCTGGTTGTCGACGCGGATCAATTCAAACGGCAGGGCCAATTCCCGCAGCACGATATGAGAGGCGAGGGAACAGGCATTCGGGGAAAAATACAGCTTCATCGGGGCAACTCCGCAGGACAGTTGCCTTCAGTCTCGTGGGCGTGGCACCGTAGGTAAAATTAATCTTTCAGAATCCTGCCATAAGGACAGCTACTGCCATGATGAACCTGATGCACTGGCGCCTGTTGGTGGCCGTGGCGGACAACGGCAGTATCACCGCCGCCTCCGAGCGGGTGGGCATGACCCAGTCCGCCGCCAGCCAGGCGATGGCGGCCATGGAGGCCAACCTGGGGGCGCAACTGTTTGTGCGCGAGGCGCGCCAGACCTTGCCCACCGCCCTGGGCCTGCAAGTGATCGAGCAGGCGCGGGTGATGCTGGGGGCCTTGCAGGCGATTCGTACCACCGTGGACGAAGCGCGGCCCATGCTGCGTGGGACGATTCGCATCGCCAGCTTCCCCATGGTGCTGGCGGTGTTTCTGCCGCCGCTGCTGCGGCGGTTCAACCAGCTTTACCCGGGCATCGAGGTCACGGCCCTGGAAGTCACGGACGATGAAGTGAACACCTTGCTGGATGCGAACCTGATCGACCTGGGTGTGGTGCTCAACCCGCCGTCGGAGCGCAATGCCGCGGTGCTGGGGCGCGATAACTGGGTGGCGGTGTTGCCGATGGCGCACGCGTTTTCCCGGCGTCCGGCGCAGGCCACGGTGACGCTGGAAGAACTGGTGCAGCAACCGTTCGTGCTCGCCACCGGCGGCTGCACCGTCAATGCTCGCAGCCTGGCGCAGGAAGCCGGCCTGGTGTTGCGCGAGGTACGGGTGGAGGTGCGGGAGTGGAACAGCGCCTTCAGCCTGGTGCGCGAAGGCGTGGGCGTAACCCTGGTGCCCGAAATGACGGTGCCGGCCCAGCGCCATGGCCTGCGCATCATGCCGCTGGCGGAACCGGTGCACCGCGAGTTTGCCTTGGTGACATCACGCCACCAACCCCCGTCCGCTGCCGTTCATGCGTTGTTAAAAATGCTGGCTGACTAGTGGCCTTGCATAGCGCCAACGCGTGTCTATGCTCACCCAGAACCGTTGATGATGCTCGGCATATAAAGCGTTTCGGATAGGTTTCCCGATAAAGGTCTGTGATCAAGATTCAAACCGTGAATGGAATGCGCCCACTCGGGCGTCGGCAAAATAAAGGGTGATCCGACATGTTCAACCGCCAACACAAATCCGACCTGCTGGAAATCGAACGTTTCTCCTGCGCCCTCACCGAAGCCAAGGCCAAGTTGGCCGCCATCAGCCGTTCCATGGCAATGATCGAGTTTGATCGCGACGGCATCGTGCTGGATGCCAATGAAAATTTCTGCAAGACCATGGGCTACAGCGCCGAAGAAATTCGCGGCAAGCACCATCGGATTTTCTGCGAGGAGGCCTACACCCACACCGAGGCCTACGCCAAGCTCTGGCGCGACCTGGCGCGGGGCGAGGCCCTCAGCGGCACCTTCATGCGCTTGAACAAACACGGCCAGGAAGTGTGGCTGGAAGCCAGCTACATGCCGGTGTTCGGTGCCGACAACCAGGTGCAGAGCGTGATCAAGGTGGCGTCGGACATCTCGGCGCGGATTCACCGCGAGCATGAAAACCAGAG
Organism: Pseudomonas sp. IPO3778; assembly: GCF_013386825.1. Taxonomy (GTDB): domain Bacteria; phylum Pseudomonadota; class Gammaproteobacteria; order Pseudomonadales; family Pseudomonadaceae; genus Aquipseudomonas. The sequence goes on along the minus strand of NZ_JACARC010000007.1, from coordinate 37,816 downwards.
CCTGATCGACGCCATTGGCCGCTCCATGGCGGTCATCGAATTCACCCCGCAAGGCCAGATCCTCAATGCCAACGATAACTTTCTGAAGACGGTGAAGTATTCCCTCAATGAAATCGTCGGCCAGCACCACAGCCTGTTCTGTCATCGCGGTGAGACCGAGTCGCCGGCCTATAAAGCCTTCTGGGCCTCCCTCAATCGTGGCGAGTACCACTCCCACCGGTTTGAGCGCAAAGACAAATACGGTCAGACGCTGTTTCTGGAGGCCTCCTACAACCCGATCTTCGATGCCAACGGGCGGCTGTACAAAGTGGTGAAGTTCGCCAGCGACATCACTGACCAGGTCACCACCTTGCGCACCGCTGCCGACTCGGCCCACGCCACCTCGGTGCAGAACGACGCCTGCGCCCGCAAGGGTTCGGAAGTGGTGCAGCAAACCGTGCAGATCATCGAAGAAATTTCCCGTGACCTTAACGAAGCCGCCGTGAGCATTGACGCGGTGAGCAAACAGTCGGACATCATCGGCACCATCGTCCAGACCATTCGCGGCATCGCCGACCAGACCAACCTGCTGGCGCTGAACGCCGCGATCGAAGCCGCCCGGGCGGGTGAGCATGGGCGCGGGTTTGCGGTGGTGGCGGATGAGGTGCGCAGTTTGGCGGCCCGTACCAGCCAGGCGACGATCGAGATTGTGGACGTGGTGCGCAAGAACCACGACTTGTCCATCAGCGCGGTGTCGAGCATGCAGTCGAGCTTGAGCCGCACGGGGCTTGGGGTGGAGTTGGCGAATGAGGCGGGGCAGGTGATCCTGGAGATTCAGGAAGGGTCACGGCATGTGGTGGATGCGATCAGTCAGTTCAACTCGACGCTACAACTGCAGTAACACACCGTTATGGCCGAGCAATAACCTGTGGCGAGGGAG
>NZ_JACARC010000007.1:0-36860 GCF_013386825.1 Pseudomonas sp. IPO3778 | reverse complement strand
CTCGCCACAGCAAGCTCCCTGACCACAAGGGTTGTATTGTCAGGGCTTAGATCGCCGCCAGGGTCTCTTTCACCGTCTGCGCCTGCGGGTCAGCCGTCTTCGCCGCTACTTGCTGCGTCTGCTGCTCTTTCAGGCGTTCTGCCACTTCTTTGGAAATAGCATCCTGCTGGTCCTGAGGCATGCTCTTCACATCATCTTCGGTCAAACCCTGTTCCTTGAGCAGTTGCTCGCGGATGCGCTCGGCCGGGCTTTTCTTAATGTAGTCGGTGAATTCACTGCGGGCCGACGAGGTGGAGTCGGCCTTGGGTACGTCGGTGGTCGACGTGGCAGCGGTGGTGGCTTGCAGTTGAACGCGGGTCTTGGCAAAGGCCGCGTTGATGTTGTCCGCCGTGGCGTCGGCCGAAGCCTGCGTGGCCGATACGGTGGTGGTGCCCTGTTGCACGTTTTGCGCGGCACCGCTGTACAGCGCACTGGCCGCGGCGTTGGCCGGGTCCATGTCTGTGCGTTTGGTGCGTTGAATCGTCGACTGAGCCTGGGGGTTGTTGTTGATCAGCATGATCAGGACACCTGTGGATGTGAGCGGTCCCACAGGTGGAGCAATTAGCGTGCCCAGTGGTATGGCCCCGTGTTTACGGGGCTTTTTGCCGCCACCGTCGGCAAGCATTGGCGTGCCGACGGCCATTGTTTGCCGCTAGTGGGCAATGTTCTCCAGCGCCAGGTTGCGGGTGCGCGGGCCGAACCAACTGATGGTGATCATCACAATCAACATGCTGCTGGCGATAAACGCCAACACGCCGGGCGTGCCGAGGTGTTCGAGAATCACGCCAATCAGCAAACTGCTGAACACCGTCGACAACCGGCTGAACGAATAGCAAAAGCCCACCGCCCGGGCGCGGATGTTGGTGGGGAACAGTTCACTCTGGTAGGAGTGATAACTGAAACTCAGCCAGGCGTTGCAGAAGGTGATCATCACCCCGCAGATCACCAGCCCCACGGCGGTGGTTTGCAAGGCGAACAAACTGCCGAAGATCACCGCGCCCAAGGCTGAGCCGACAATCTGCCATTTGTTTTCAAAACGGTTGGCCACCTTCACAAACAGCAGCGGCCCCAGTGGGTAGGCGAGGGTGATGATAAAGGCGTAGCCCAAGCTGTGGGTGACGCTCACGCCCTGGCCCGACAGCAGCGCCGGCAACCAATTGCCAAAGCCGAAAAAGCCGATGGCCTGGAACACATGAAACACAATCAGCATCAACGCCCGGCGCCGGTACGGCGGTTGCCAGATATCGGCAAACCGCCCTTGGCCTTGCACGCTCACAGCTTCAGGCTCGGGTTCATCCAGTGGTTTGCCGTGGTCTTTTTGGCAACGTGCCTCAAGGCTGTCCATGATCTGCCCGGCCTCGTCGAAGCGGCCTTTTTGCGCGAGCCAGCGCGGTGACTCCGGCAGGCGCTTGCGCAGTTGCCAGATAAACAGCGCAAACACTGCACTGCTCAGCACCACCCAGCGCCAGCCGGACACCCCGAACGGCGCCTGGGGCACCAGCCACCATGACATCAAGGCCACCGCCGGCACCGACAGAAACTGGATGAAAAACGCAAAGGCAAACGCCGAACTGCGCATGCGCTTGGGCACCAGTTCCGAGAGGTAGGCGTCGATGGTCACCAGTTCGATGCCCAGGCCGATGCCCACCAGGAAACGCATGCAGATAATCCCCAGGGCCGAAGTCTGGATGCCCATCAGCACGGTGGCGACGGTGTACCAGATCAACGCAAAGGTGAAGATCGCCCGGCGTCCGTAGCGGTCGGCAATCGGGCTGAGCAGGCTGGCGCCGAGGAACAGGCCGAGGAAGGTCGCCGAGGCAAAGGCGGCCTGGTCGGAGAAGCCGAATACGCCCTGGCTGCCGGTGTGGAAAATCCCGTCGCTGATCAAGCCCGGGCTGATGTAGGCGGTCTGGAACAGGTCATACAGCTCGAAAAAGCCGCCAATCGACAGCAACGCCACCAGGCGCCAGACGGTGGCGACGGCGGGTAGCCGATCAATGCGCGCGCTGATATGGGCGGCGCGGATCGGGTCGATGCCGTCTGCGATAGAGGGTGAAGACATGGGCAGAAGACTCAGTAAGTGATCGGGATCTCGAATTCCTGAAACGCATCATCCACCGGTTGGTACCCCAGCACACGGGTTGTTTCGCTGAGGTCCAGGCGTTTGAAGCGGTTGTTGGAAATGCCGTGGGCGATCAGGTGCTTTACACCTTCGGTTTCCACCGAGCGTTGCAGTAATTGCACGGCATCCCGCGGGCTGAGCCAGGCGCTGAGGTCGCGGGCGTTGTTCAGGTCGTGGGTTTCGGGGAATTCAAACGCACCGATGCGCAGGGCGATGGTGGAGAGCGGGGTTTTGGCCGCGTAAAAACCGCAGAGGGCTTCGCCGTAGCATTTGCTCACGCCGTACAGGTTGGCGGGCAATACGGGCATGCCGGGGGTGATCTGGCGGTCGACCGGGTAGCCTTCGATGGTCTGGGCACTGCTGGCGAACACCAGGCGTTTTACCCCGGCGGCCACGGCGGCTTCGAACAGGTACGTGGTGGCCAGGATGTTGTTGGGCAGCAACTCGTCGAAGGTGGCGCTGGCGTGAGGGATGCCCGACAGGTGCACGATCACGTCAATCCCGTCGAGCAGCGCGGCGAGGGCGGTTTTATCGCTCAGGTCGGCGTGCACGAAACGGTGTTCGCCGAGGGCGAAATCCGGCTCGATGCGGTCGGTCAGGGTGAAGCGGTAGCGGTCTTTCGAGGCTTCGAAAAACGTCTTGCCGATGCGGCCGCAGGCGCCGGTGAGTAGTACGTTGAGTCCTTTCATGGTGTCGTCCTTGTTGTTAGTTGTGGCCGTCGAGGGCGAAGGTTTTGAAGCCGGGGCGTTGGCTGAGGGTTTCGTAGTAGGTGCTGACCGCCGGGTAGGACGGACGCTCCATGGGCGTAATCCGCCAGCGGTGTACCGACAGGCCGATGAGGATGTCGGCCAGTGTGAAGTCTTTACCGGCGACGTAGGCACCGGTTTTTACCAGTTGCTCTTCGAGCAGGCCCATCTTGTCGTTCCAGGCCTTTACCGCGACGGCGATGGCTTGCGCGTCCAGGTGGTCGGGGTTGTTGCGCACCAGGGCGGTAAACGCAGCACCCCACGAACGGTTGAGTTCGATGGCTTGCCAGTCTATCCATTGTTCGACTCTGGCCCGGGCTGCCGGCTCGGCGGGCAGCAGATCGTGGCGCTGGTGCAGGCCCACGAGGTAGCGACAGATGGTGTTGGATTCCCACAGCACGCCGTTGTCGTCGATGATCACCGGGATTTGGGCGTTGGGGTTCAGGGCCAGGAATTCGGGGGACTGGGTGGAGGCGAAGCCGATGCCCCAGTCTTCGCGGTCGTAGGAGATGCCCAGTTCCTGGCAGGTCCACAGGACTTTTCGCACGTTGATGGAAGAAGTGCGACCGAGGATTTTCAGCGAATGGCCCATGGTGCTTTCCTTGCGAGGGTGAGAAGGCAGGTGGGCAATTTAGCAGGGGCATGGGCCAACGACGACTAAAAATGTGGGAGCTGGCTTGCCTGCGATGCAGGCACCTCGGTGTATCAGGCATACCGAGGTGATGCTATCGCAGGCAAGCCAGCTCCCACATTGACCGCGTCTGGGCCCTTAGCAGCGCGGTGATTCCAGGTCCATCAACTTGCCCATCAGCAATACGCCCAACTCACTCAACTGGTGAATCGCCAATGCGGTGTCGCGGTCTTTGCCGGTGAGTTCATCAGACAGGTCGAGCAATAACGTGCTGACCGAAGAAAACGTCTCGTAGCTGTTGGCGATCAGGCTTTCGCTGCTGGCGTCGGTGCTGACGGTGAATAAGGAAGGAGGATTGGGAGTAACTTTGAACATAAGCGTGACCTCTATCTGGGCCATCACCTGATCGCTACTAAACGAAAGGGTGGCGGCTGCACGCAGGTTAGTAGACCGGCAAAGTCACACAAAAATCCGGCGCGCCACAAGGGCGCCCTGCGCACAGCCACCATCAAGCACAGACACGTAAGTCTGATAGATGAAGCTCATGCTCATTCTGTATGACTGCTCAGGCTACTAAACCCGATCACCGAGAAATTCAGCGACCGGGCAACCTTAGAGAGCCCTACCCAGGCGCACAAGCCGGCGGATTCTGACGTACCTGTAGGCAACGGAGCAAGGCGCTGCCATCAACATCAGTCGCTTCCTACAGCTACCGCCTAGGTACTCTCGCGCACCTTCAACTCAAACCCCATGTCCACCACCGGCCGGGCGATCTTGTTACCGGCCATCACCGTCAGCAAATGCTCTGCCGCGCGCCGGCCAATGGCTTCGCGGGGCGTACTGATGCTGCTCAAACGCGGCACCATGAACGAGGAGGAGGGCAGGTCGTTGAAGCCCAGCACCGAGATCTGCTGCGGTATTTTGATGCCATGGCGCAGTGCTTCCAGCAACGCGCCCTGAGCCAGGTCATCGTTACCAAAGAAGATCGCGTCCACATCCGGATGGCTGGCCAGCAGTTGCAGGAACAGCTCGCCGCCCAGGCCCACTGACGATGGCCGTGGGGTCAGCAATTCCAGCGCCGGGTCGTACAACCCCGCCTGCTGCAGCGCCCGGCGAAAGCCTTCGCCGCGCAACAATGTGCGCTGGTCCAATTGGGCGCCGATGTAGGCCAACCGCTTGCGGCCCCGTGAGATCAAATGCGCGGCCGCCGTTTCCCCGGCGTTCAGCTGCGAAAATCCTACGCAGTTGAGTCCGGCGCCCGGGTCCAGGTCCATCATGTACACACACGGCACGTTGCTCGATTCCACCATGCGCCGGGCACTTTCCGTACGGTCAAACCCGGTCAGCAGCAACCCCCGTGGCTGGTAGGCCATGTAGTTGCGCAGCAGGTCTTCTTCTTCGTCGCGGGAATAGTGGGTGTTGCCGATCAGCACTTCGAAGCCCTTGGGCCTCAGTACCTGGTGGATGGCTTCCAGGGTTTCGATAAACAACAGGTTGGACAGCGACGGCACCAGCACCACCACCGACTGGCTCTGGGCGGACGCCAGGGCGCGGGCGGCGGGGTTGACCACGTAGCTCAGTTCGGCCGCCGCTTTCTGTACTTTTTCCACCAGTTCAGTGGCCACGGTGCTGATGCCGCGCAAGGCCCGGGAGGCGGTAATCGGGCTTACGCCGGCCAGGCGGGCTACTTCATTCAGGGTAGGGCGGCCCGTGGTGCGGGTATTTTTATCGTTCTTGGGAGTCATCAGGCGGCTTGCCAAACAAAAATCGAGGCACTAAGGTAGCGCTGTCTCCAAGACCCTGCAAATTCTTGAACGTCGGGATGCCTGTTCCCGTTCAAACCTTTGGAGCAGATGCACGCGTCACTCCATAAAAATGACAAGACGGCGCGGGAAAAGCCTGTTTTTGCACTAGCCTTACAGCGTGCAAAGGTAGCGCTATCTGCGTCTTGAGGTGTTTCATGAGTCAACCTGTTACTGCCCTCGTGATCATGGGTGTTTCCGGCTGTGGCAAGTCCAGCGTCAGCGAGGCCTTGTGCCAGCTGAACGGCGCCACCGCCATCGAAGGCGACAGCTTTCACCCCGCCGCGAACATCGAGAAGATGAGTGCCGGCCATCCCCTTAACGACGACGACCGCGCCGGCTGGCTCGACATCCTGTGTGATGAACTGCGCCGCTCGCTCAAAGCCGGCGAGCATCCGGTGCTCACCTGTTCGGCCCTGAAAAAGAAATACCGCGACCACCTGCGCGAAGCCGCGCCGGGCCTGGGCTTTGTGTTTCTGGAGCTGACTCGCGAAGTCGCCGCCGACCGTGTGTCCCATCGCCCCGGCCATTTCATGCCGGCCAGCCTCATAGACAGCCAGTTCGCCACCCTTGAATCGCCGGTGGGCGAGCCGTTGACCCTGGCCTTGAACGCCAGCGTCGACAGCGTTGAAGACTTGGCCGAGCAAACCAATGCCTGGTGGCTCGAACACGGTTTTGAACCAAACAAATAATTGTTTGCCGGACAAGATAGCGCTGTCCGCCTGCACTGAATTTTTTACCGGCTTTAATAACAACAACAAACAGGAGAGACCCCCATGTTTGGCTTGTCCCACGATACCTATCTGCTACTCGATGCAGTGGTCACCATCATCGGCCTGATCGTGTTGATCACCCGGTTCAAAGTCCACCCGTTCATTGCGCTGATCATCGCCGCAGGCTTCCTCGGCCTGACCTCGGGCATGCCCGTGGACAAGATCATCAAGGCCTTCCAGGACGGCTTCGGCGGGGTGCTCGGCTTTGTCGGGATTATCCTCGCGCTGGGTACGATGCTCGGCAAGATGATGGCCGATTCCGGCGGTGCCGATCAGATCGCCCAAACCCTGGTGCGGGCCTTCGGCAAGGAGAGGGTGCAGTGGGCAATGATGTTCGCCGCATTCCTGGTGGGCATTCCGCTGTTCTTCGAGATCGGTTTTGTATTGCTGATCCCGCTGGTGTTTATCGTTGCGCGCCGCACCGGCGTGTCGCTGATCAAGATCGGCATCCCGCTGCTGGCCGGCCTCTCGGCGGTGCATGGCCTGGTGCCGCCGCACCCGGGCCCGTTGCTGGCGATCGGCGTGTTTGGTGCCGACATCGGCAAGACCATTCTCTACGGCCTGATCGTCGCGCTGCCTACAGCGATCATCGCCGGCCCGCTCTACGGTTCGTTTATCGCCAAGTACATCCCGGGCAATCCGTCCCAGGAGCTGGTGGACCAACTGGCCAGTGAGCAACCGGAATCCAAGACCCTGCCGAGCTTCAGCATCACCCTGATCACCGTGCTGCTGCCGGTGTTCCTGATGCTGCTGAAAACCTTCGCTGACGTCGCCCTGCCGGACGGCCACGTGATCCGCAACTGGATGGACATGATCGGTCACCCGATCACCGCGTTGCTGCTGGCCTTGCTGCTGTCGCTGTACACCTTTGGCCATCGCCAGGGCATCGGTTCCAAGCAAATCCTCAAGCTGCTCGACGCCAGCCTGGCGCCGACCGCAGCGATCATCCTGATCATCGGTGCCGGTGGTGGTTTCAAGCAGATGCTGGTGACCAGCGGCGTGGGTGATGTGATCGGCCATATGGCGGTGACCGCGCAGATCAACCCGATCCTGCTGGCCTGGCTGGTGGCGGCGGTGATTCGTGTGGCCACCGGTTCTGCCACCGTGGCGACCATTACCGGCGCCGGCATTGTGGTGCCGGTGGTGGGGATGATTCCGGGGGTGAACCGCGAGTTGCTCGTATTGGCGACGGGGGCGGGCTCGCTGGTGTTGTCTCACGTCAACGATGCGGGGTTCTGGCTGGTGAAGCAGTACTTCAATATGACCGTGGCCGAGACGTTCAAGACCTGGACCGCGATGGAGACCATCCTGTCGGTGGTGGCGTTGGGCTTTATCATGCTGCTGTCGCTGGTGGTCTGACAGGCACACCGCAAAACAAAATGTGGGAGCTGGCTTGCCTGCGATGGCGATGGTGAATTCAACACCGCTATCGCAGGCAAGCCAGCTCCCACATTGATTGGGTTCCGGCAGTTAGATCGGGTCAGGCGTCAGCTTTCTTGACCAGCCCATCTGCCCGGAACATCGCCCGGATGCCCCGCACCGCCTGGCGAATCCGGTCCTGGTTTTCGATCAGCGCAAAGCGCACGTGATCGTCGCCATACTCACCAAAGCCAATCCCCGGCGATACACACACCTTGGCTTCCAGCAGCAGCTTCTTGGCAAACTCCAGGGAACCCATCGCGGCATACGCTTCGGGGATTTTCGCCCATACATACATCGACGCCTTCGGATTCTCGACCATCCAGCCCAGCTCATGCAGGCCTTTGACCAGCACGTTACGGCGCTGGCGGTATTGGTCGGCAATGTCTTTCACGCACTGCTGATCGCCTTCCAGTGCCGCAATCGCCGCCACTTGCAGCGGGGTGAAGGTGCCATAGTCGTGGTAGCTCTTGATCCGCGCCAGGGCGTTGACCAGTTCCGCGTTACCCACCATGAAACCAATGCGCCAGCCGGCCATGTTGTAGCTCTTGGACAGGGTGAAAAACTCCACCGCAATGTCCTTGGCCCCCGGCACCTGCATGATCGAAGGGGCTTTCCAGCCGTCGTAGACGATGTCGGCGTAGGCCAGGTCATGCACCACCAGCACGTCGTACTGCTTGGCCAGGGCGATCACCCGTTCAAAGAAGTCCAACTCCACGCACTGTGCGGTGGGGTTGGACGGGAAGCCGAGGATCATCATCTTCGGCTTGGGGATCGAGCCACGAATCGCGCGTTCCAGTTCCGCGAAGAAATCCACTCCCGGAATCAGCGGCACCGAACGCACCTGGGCGCCGGCAATCACGGCACCGTAGATGTGAATCGGGTAGCTGGGGTTGGGCACCAACACCGTGTCGCCCTGGTCCAGGGTGGCCAGCATCAAGTGCGCCAGGCCTTCTTTGGAACCGATGGTCACGATGGCTTCGGTTTCCGGGTCGATGTCCACTGCGTAGCGGTCTTTGTACCAGTGGGAAATCGCCCGGCGCAGCCGCGGAATACCTTTGGACGTGGAGTAACCGTGGGTGTCTTCACGCTGGGCGACGGTCACCAGTTTTTCCACGATGTGCGGTGGCGTGGGGCCGTCAGGGTTGCCCATGCTCAAGTCGATGATGTCTTCGCCGCGCCGACGCGCAGCCATCTTCAGCTCGGCAGTGATATTGAACACGTAAGGGGGGAGTCGATCTATGCGCGCAAAGCGGCGCGGCGAACCTTGGTCGGCCATTGTTGCCTCGAAATACGTAAGCGCCCGGAACCGTCCGAGCGACGTCGGCCACTGCGGTGGCCTGCGGGGCAGACAATACGGTCGATGATGGCCAATTGTCCAGATGCTGCGGGAAAAATTTCTGCTTGGAGTACGGCGGGGATATGCCCCTATACTCGACGCGGGTTTGTTCCCTCATAAGAAGGAGACTGTTCAGATGGATCAACAGACAAAACTGCCGTTACAGCCGCACATGGAAGAGGGCAAGGCCCTGGTGATTGCGGGGGTGCAAGGGCGTTATTCGAAAGCCACGATTGGGGATATTCCCAAGTTGTGGGAGTTGTTCGACAGCTGCTTCAAAGAGATCAAGAAGCGCGTGGGCGGCGTGACCTACGGCGTGTGCGCCAACGCCAAGCACGATGAATTCGACTACCTGGCCGGTGTTGAAGTCCCGACCAAGGGCGATGTGCCGAGCAACTTCCAGTCGATTGAAATTCCCGCCCGTCGTTATGCGGTGTTCCCGCACTTTGGTCCGGTGCAGGCGCTGGCGCAGACCTATGAACGCATCATGTTCGAGTGGCTGCCGGGTTCCGGCTACAAGGTGATCGGGGCCGATTTTGAGCGTTATAGCGCCGACTTCGATGTGGGCAAGGGCACGGGGTCCGTGGAAATCTGGATTCCGATAGAAAAGCTCTGATGACTTGAGGTTCCGGGTGGGAGAATTCCCCACCCGGGTGCCCGTCACTCAGGATCGTTAAGCAGGCGTGCCATGAAGGTGTAGTAGGTTGCGTTGGGGCCGGATACCAGAAATTTTTCCCCTGGTTGCTGCAGCTCGACGGTGTCGACATAAGACCGCAATGGACTGTCCTGCCTCGTATAGACCAGCGCAACACCGGCATTACCAAACGCGGGGTCCTTGTGAGCGGCCCGGGTGTATCTCACCAGTTTTGTGGTTAAACCTGTTGCTTGTTCCCGGGCCAATACCACGATTTTTCCGTCGTGCTGGACCACGTGGCTCACATATGAGCCATCTTCAACAGTGGTGTGCACGGGAGCGCCCTCGTTGAACGTGGGGTCGGGTTGCCCGCTGGCGGTGAAACTGGCGACGAAGTTATGGGTTTGTCGCAGCTTTGCGTTGGACCCGGCCACAGTGATCCGATGTTGATCGTCCACCACAATACTGAAGACGCTGAGCGGGTTGCCGGTATCTGCGGAGCCCAGCTCAACATGGCCGCCACTGCCAAAGCCGGTCACCAGCGAACCCTTGTTGTCGTAGCGACTGATAATGGCTTTGTCTCTGGTGTTGCCTGCGACCAACAGATCATCGTCGCCTGAAAATGCCAGGGCGCGCAGTTGTGTGTCGGGAACGTATACCCGTCCGTTTCCGCCACCAAAAAGCGGGTCGGTACCTCCGTCTTTATCGATCTTGATAATGATGCTGTCGTGTTCGTGAATTTCGAACGCCACATAGATGGCGCCGTCGTTGTCGCGAACCTTCAAGCCTCGTTTTCCCAGCAGATCGTCCTCGACAGCGACATCAAGCCGTACGGTCCCATTGTTGCCAGGGTTGAACTGCGGGTCGGGATCGCCTTCTTTGGTGAAGCGCGTGAGGTGGGCATCATAGTGGGCCCCATTGAGCAGGCCCCATAACACCAGGTACTTATCGTCTTCCTGAACTGTCAGGGCCGCGAACAAGTTAAAACCGTTTATGGACGTTTCGGCCAGGGCTTTATCGTAATACCCGTCGGCATGGTGTTTGACCGCCTCAACGACATATTCGGTCTGGGATTTTCGCTTGTTGCCTACGGTGAGCAGTGTCTGGTCTTTGAGCAACCGGGTGAACCCGGCCAGCAATTCCAGACGAACGGTGCCGTTGCGGTCTGTGCCAAAGCTTGTATCAAAACTGCCGGCATCGTCTTGTGAGTTGGCCATGATAGGGCTCCTTGTGTGGGGAAATCCTCCATACCTGCTTGTTCGACATCACGAAGCGACAACGTGGGAACAGCAGTACACCTCACAAATCATCGGGTGGATAGCTGTTAGAAATAACAGGTAGTGCGTGCCGGCCCATGGATTTGGCCAGGGGGCCGAAGGCGTTTGCAACCGCCTCTCAATACAACGTCGCCTTGACCCGCTCCGGCATTTCCCGGTCATAGGCTTCGGCGTCAAATGCCCCGTCGTTCAGCCGCTTGTGAAACGCCCCGGCGCTCGGCAGTGCCGAGCGCTCCAGATGCTTTTCCGGGTTCCAGCAATCGGAGCGCACGAAGGCTTTGGAACAATGGAAATACGACGCTTCCACCTGTACCAGGATCACCGAGCGGGCGGCTTTGCCATTCACCGCAAAGCTCTCCAGCAACTCAGGCTCGATGGAAATCTGCGCGCGGCCATTGACCCGCAAGGTCTCGCCAATGCCCGGGATGATGAACAGCAACGCAATACGCGGGTCCACCACCAGATTGCGCAGGGTGTCGAGGCGGTTATTCCCTGGCCGATCCGGAATCGCCAACGTGCGCTCGTCGATGATTCGTACAAAACCTGGCACGTCGCCACGGGGCGAACCGTCGATACCGTCCGGGCCGGACGAACTCACCACCACCAAGGGCGAGGCGCGGACCATGGCCTGGTAATCCTCGTTGAGAAACGGAATTTCCTTGCGCACGGCCCGCTCGTGGGGGAGGCCGTAGAGGGATTCAAGTTGTTCCAGCGTGGTCAGCATTGGGCCTCCTTATCGATCGGTCAGGTGATGTGTTCAGCCGCCGAAGCTGCGCTGATAGCCTTGCGCTGATTGCCGTATGGCTTGTGCAACATTAGGGGCTTGTCGGCAGTAATCGTCTTCGCGCTTAAGAACAACTTCAAGAGTTTGGAGCAGTGCACGGATACGGTCCTCGGGGTTTTCCACCTGACAGGTTCCAGCAAACTCAAGGATACCCAAGCGCGAGGCAAAAAAAGATTTGTTGCCGGCCAGGTCGAGAGCCAGAGCGTCCTCGGGAATGTAGGCGGTGGTATTGGCAATGTCGTAAGCCGGTGCAAGCCTGGCATCGCTCTTGATCGGGTCGCTATACAGCAGGCCGAAATTTTTCAGATGGGCATCGCCATTGCCCACTATGCAACTCAAGGCCACGCTGTCGAACAGTTGGTCGAGAGAACTGCGTTCATGCTCAATCGAACAGTAAACGCGTACCGCTTTGGCGATCATGTTGTAGCTCTTGCCGTATTTCTGTTCTGCAGACAGGCCCATCAGCGCGGTCATGTCTTCGAAGCCCAAGGGGTTGGCCTGCTCATCCCGATCAAAGCGCCGCATGATGAAAAGCTTATGATTCTGCGACAGGTAAAACGGCGGCACGGGTATGCCTGCATCTCTGGCAATGGACATGCACAGGTATTCGTTGATGGCCAATCCCGGAAATTCGTCGCGCCCACTTTTGATGATCAGATCATTGGTTTTTGAAGTGAATTTCTGCTCTGGGGTTTGTGGCTTTTCCGGCACCAGCACCTTGGGCTGAACACCGGAAATTCCTGCTCGCAGGATGTAGCGATCTACCAGGTCAGCAAAAAGATCTTCCGCCCCGTCCCAGGCGAGAATTTCGTCCAGGTTTTCTCCCGTCGACGGAGCGCCGTTGCGCTGAATCAGCTCATTGACTTGGTCCGAGGAAACGAAGACGCGACCGATAGGCGCACTGCTACCAGACAATGCCAGCAGCAACATCGGGTCTACCTTCACTGTCTTGGCAAGGCGATTGCGAAGCTGCTCCAGCACAAACCCTTCTGGCAGGTTCATCTGGAATATCGGATGTAGCTCTCGTCGGCGGTATTCATCTGCGCGAACGGGCATTACCAGGCTGAGTGCGCTGGGTGGTAGTGCGTTATCGCCGTAGCGGAAAAGATAGTCGCCTGCACTGGTGAATACGCTGCCGCTGGCGCCTTGAGGGGTATGAACATGAAGCTTCGGGCTATTCATTGAACAAGTCCTCCACTTCTTCCAGCGTTGGCATGGTGGCAGGTACCAATTTTATTTCACTGCCCAAGGCGGCAATCACTCGAGCGTAGGCATTCATGGAGACCGTTGGGCTGCCTTGCTCGATTTCAATCATTTTTTGCCGAGTTACGCCCGCCAAACGCGCCAATTCTGCTTGTTTATAGCCTCGGTTGAGCCGCATGGTGCGCACTTGGCTGCCGATTCTCTGGGTGATGACAGAAGAGTCCATGTCGCGTAACCATTACATTTATATTGATAAGTCATGTATACGTTACATTTCGGCATTGTCAAGGTGCCTCGGCATCAAACACCCACGCCAACCGGCGCTCATACCCAATCCTTCCCTTATACGCCTCCCCGCTGTCCACCCAGCCCTGCTGCAAATACAGCCCCATCGCCGCCACATTGTCCGTGTCCACCGACAGTTCCAGGGCCTTGATCTGTGGCCAGACCAGACGTGCGGCGGCGGGCAGGGCGTGCAGGCAGGCCTTGCCAAACCCCAGGCCCTGTTGATGGCGGTCGACTTGCAATGCATGCAGGGTGGCGCTGTGTTCATCGGCCCAATGGGGCAGGCACGGCGGGCGTTTGAGCAGCAGGAACGCCACGGGGATCTCGTCTGCCAGTAGCGCAAAGCCCGCCACGCCGGGGCTCGGATTGACCAGCAGGGTGTTCAGCGCACAGTAGATATCGCCGGAAAACGCCAGTTGTTCGGGATGCACTTCCAGGGCGTTGAGTTGCTGTTGTTGCAGGGCAGTCAACGTCTCATAGGGAACGAGGCGGGTTTCCATCGGCGTAGCATCCGAAATCCTACAAAGAAGCGCGGATTCTAGCGGGTTTGCGGTATTCGCAATTATTTTTCGCGGGACTGTCGATTAGCTGATATCCCAGTCGACTAAGGGTGTCTTCAGTGATTTTTCCCGCAAGGAGTATCGCCATGAGCACTGCAATCATCCGCTTGATCGAACAATGGAAACAGGCAGTCATCGCCAAGGACGTCGGGAAGATTGTCAGCTTTTACGCCGACGATATCGTCGCGTTCGACGCCGTTAACGCCCTGCAGTTCAAGGGTAAGGCGGCCTACCAGGCGCACTGGCAGGCGTGCATGGAGTTCTGTCCGGGCCCCGGGGTCTTTGACTTCCACGAGTTGCATATCGTCGCCGCCGATAACAGCGCCTTTGCCCACTGGCTCGCGCACTGTGGCGGCACCGGGCCCGACGGTGTGCTCAAGACCTGCTGGATGCGCGTCACCGCGGGTTACCAGCGCATTGGCGGGGAGTGGAAAGTGGTGCATGAACATTGGTCGGCACCCTTCGACATGGAAACCGGCGCCGGTCTGTTCGACCTGAAACCTTGAACGCCGCGAACTATAGTCAGATGTCCGAAAACGGAGAATCCCATGAAATACCTCTGCCTGATCTATAGCAATGAACAGGTGCTGCACGACTCGCCCGACAGCCCCAAGGACCCGGAATGCTTTGCCTATGGCGCCGCCGTGCAGGCCAGCGGGCGCTTGCTTGCGGCCGAACCGCTGGAGTCGGTCACCACCGCCACCACCGTGCGCATGCGCAACGGCAAGCTGTCGATCACCGACGGGCCGTTTGCTGAAACCAAGGAGCAGCTCGCCGGGTTTTACCTGATCGAGGCCCGGGACCTGAATGAAGCGATCCAGGTGGCCGGCGGCATTCCGGCGGCCCGGGTCGGCAGTGTGGAAGTGCGCCCGGTGCGTGAATTGAATCTCTGATCACAACAATAAAACTCAGGAGGTTTTCCCATGACTCATCAACCCAAACCCGCCGAATTTGAACTGTCCATCAGTCGCTTGATCGATGCCCCTCGCAGCCGTGTATTCCGCGCCTGGACCGAGCCGGCACTATTGCAGCAATGGTGGGGCCCACACGGCATGACCACCCCCGAGTGCGAAATGGACCTGTGGGTAGGTGGGCAGTTTCGCACGCTGATGCGTGCCCCCGACGGCAGCGAGTACCCGACCCAAGGCGTATTCCTGGAAATTACCGCCCCCAGCCGGCTGGTGTTTACCGATGCCTTCACCCCCGGCTGGATCCCTTCGGGCCAGCCGTTCATGACCGCCGAAGTCACCTTTGAAGACGTCGACGGCAAAACCCTCTACACCGCCCGCGCCATGCACTGGAGCGCTGAAACCAAGCAGGCCCACGAAGCCATGGGCTTTCACGAGGGTTGGGGCCAGAGCCTCGACCGCTTGGTGACGCTGGTCACCGAAGGGCTGCGCGATTGACGGTGCAAGCCCGGGTAGAAGCGGTTTATCGCAGCGAATCGCGGCGCATCCTGGCGACCCTGATTCGCCTGCTCGGCGATTTCGACCTGGCTGAAGAGGCCTTGCACGAGGCGTTCTTCGTCGCGGTGGAACGCTGGGAGCAGGACGGTGTGCCCGACAATCCCCGGGCCTGGCTGGTGTCGACCGGGCGCTTCAAGGCCATCGACCGCCTGCGCCGCCAGGCCCGTTTTGCCGCGCACCAGAACCAGTGGCTGGCTCAGGCCGATGAACTGGAAGACGCCGACTGGAGCGCCGAAGACGTGGAAGACGACCGCCTGCGCCTGATCTTTACCTGTTGTCACCCGGCGCTGGCGGCGGATGCCCAGGCGGCGCTGACCTTGCGTGAGATCTGCGACCTCACCACCGAGGAAATCGCCCGGGCGTTTCTCGCCACGCCGGCCACCATCGCCCAACGCATCGTGCGGGCCAAGGGCAAGATCCGCGAAGCGAAAATCCCCTATCAAGTGCCGTCCCTGGTGGAGCTGCCCGAGCGTCTGGACAGTGTGCTGCGGGTGATTTACCTGGTGTTCAACGAAGGGTATTCGGCGTCCATGGGCGCCGATTTGACCCGTGAAGACCTGACCCGCGAAGCCATTCGACTGGGCCGTTTGCTGATGGAATTGTTGCCCGAGCCGGAAGTGATGGGCTTGCTGGCGCTGATGCTGCTCCACGAATCCCGGCGCCCGGCACGCACCTCGGCCGGCGGTGAGCTGGTGCTGTTGGATGAGCAGGACCGTTCGCTGTGGGATGCGTCGTTGATTGCTGAAGGATGCGCGCTGGTGGAGAAAGCCCTGACCATGCCGCGCTTTGGGCCCTACAGCCTGCAAGCAGCGATTGCGGCGGTACACGCTGAAGCCGTGAGCGCCGATGAGACCGACTGGCCGCAGATCGTCGGGCTGTATGACGTGTTGCACAGGGCGATGCCGTCGCCGGTGATCGAGCTCAATCGCGCGGTGGCCGTTGGGATGCGCGATGGGGCGCTGGCGGGATTGGAATGGGTGGACGGGATTCTGGCGCGGGGGGAGTTGGTGGACTATCACCTGGCACACTCGGCGCGGGGTGAGTTTTGTCGGCGATTGGGGCGAGTGGAGGACGCGCGGCGAGCGTTTGAACGGGCGCTGGCATTGACCCGGCAAGTGCCCGAAAAGCGCTTTATCGAGCGGCGGTTGGCCGAACTCAAATAGCCAGTGAGACTGGAGTGCGATCCACTGTGGGAGCTGGCTTGCCTGCGATAGCGGTGTATCAGCAACAGATGCATGGCTGACCCACCGCTATCGCAGGCAAGCCAGCTCCCACATTGGATTTGTGTTGTCTGCCTTGGCTTCTTACGGCTGCTGACGCGTCGCCGCCAACACAATTTCGCGAATGCACACATGCTGCGGCTGCTGGTAGGCATAGGCAATCGCCGACGCTACATCATCCGCGCTCAGCACGGTGCCGCCCATGTCCTGTTTCCACGCCTGGTAGCCGGTCTTGATGGCTTCATCGGTGGTGTGGCTGAGCAGTTCGGTTTCTACCGCGCCCGGCGCAATGGTGATCACGCGCACATTGTGCGGCGACAATTCCTCCCGCAGGTTTTCCGAAATCCCGTGCACGGCGAACTTGGTGCCCACATACGCAACATGGTTCGGGAAGGTCTTGCGCCCGGCCACCGAGCTGACGTTGATAATGGTGCCGCCCTTACGCTCGACCATGCTGCCGGCCACGGCATGAATGCCGTTGAGCAGACCTTTCACGTTGACGTCGAGCATCTGTTCCCACTGCGCCGGGTCTTGTTCACTGATGCTGCCCAGCAGCATCACACCGGCATTGTTGATCAGCGCGTCGGCCGGGCCGAACTGGGCTTCGGCTTCTTTCACGGCGGCCACCAGGGCGGCGCGGTCGGTGATGTCGACACCGCGGCTCAAGGTGTTTGGCAGCTCGAGGGCATTCAGCCGGTCGATGCGGCGGGCCAACAGCAGCAGCGGGTGGCCGGCAGCCGACAGCAAGCGCGCGGTGGCTTCGCCAATGCCCGAACTGGCGCCGGTGATGATGATCAATGGCTTGCTCATGGTGGAACTCCTGAAATAAGAAAAACAAATAACTAAACGTGGCGCGCAGTATATTTAGCCCTCGGGTGGCTGAAAAATGCCTTATTCCTCTGTCTGTCATCGGTATTAACTATGGATGTGCGTCATCTCAAGGCGTTTCTCGCGGTGTTCGAAGAGCGCAATATCACGGCCGCCGCCCAGCGCCTGTTCATCAGCCAGCCGACGTTGTCGGTGACCATCAAGCAACTGGAAGAAGAGTTGGGCGTGGCGTTGTTTCTGCGCCAGCCCCGTGGGGTTGAGGTCAGTGATGAGGCGCGGGTGCTGTACCCGCAGGCGCGGCGCATGGTGGCCGAGGCCGACGCGTTGAGCCGGCTGTTTCGCGGCCGCGAAAACCGTATCGCCCTGGAACTGGGAGTGGAAGGCGACATTGCCGACAGCCAGATCGAAACCTTCCTGCGCATGGCGCACCAGGGCCTGCCGGGTCTGCTGCTGACCTTGCAGGAAGGCTGCGAAGGAGAAGGGCGCCTGGCGGTGGAGGAAATGTGCTGCGAGGACGAATTGTTCCTGCCGCTTTGGGAAGAGTCCTACGTGATGGCACTGCCAGCTGCGCACCCGATGGCGGCGGGTGGAAAGGAACAGGCCTGGGCGCCGATCGAAGACTGGATCACCTGCCCGCAGCATGATTCCCACCAGCGGCTGATGGCCTTGTACGGGCGTTCGCCCCAGGCGGTGGCCGGGCATGCCGGTTCGTTGACCCAAGCGTTGCACATGGTGGCGGCCGGTGTGGGGGTGGCGATGTTGCCGCAGTCCCTGGCGGCGGAGCGGGCCGGGGTCGTGATTCGCCCCTGGCACCTGCCGGCGCCGACGCGCCGGGTGGGGTTGTGCTTTGCCGCCCAGGCCCTGGAATTGCCGGCGTTGCGGGCGCTGCATGAATACTTCCAGAACAACCGCCCGCCGCAGATTGAAGTGGCCTGATAAAACCGCAGACGTCACCGCCAATCCAATGTGGGAGCTGGCTTGCCTGCGATAGCGGAGTGTCAGTGCCGAAGATGTTGGCTGATACACCGCTATCGCAGGCAAGCCAGCTCCCACATTTGATCTTCATTGTTCCGAATATTGTGTTCCTGCATCACTCCAGCATCTTGCCCAGCAGCCAACTGCCTGCCGGGCCGGGAGGATGCTGGCGTGACCACAACGCATCCACGGCCACCGAGCGCGGCCAGCCCCGGGCTTTGATTTCACGCAGGTGACCACCGCCAAACCGCTCCACCAGCCAGCGCGGCAGCGGCGCCCAGCCGAAACCCAATTGCGCCATTTCCATCAGCATCAGGTAACTGGGCGCCGACCACACCCGGCCCAGGCCCCGGGTTTCATTCGGGTTGATAATGCTCGCCAACCGAAGTTCACGGTGCTGCTCCAGGGTTTGCTGGTTGATGTCCGCATGGTTCGCCAGCGGATGTTCAGGCGAAACAAACAGGGCGATTTCCGTACGTTCTTCCACGGCGGTGCTGGTGAGGTCCGGCGGGTAAACGGCCTGCATTTCGATAAACGCAATCTGCGCCCGGCCGCTTTGCACCAGGGCGATCAAGTCTTCGCATTCGGCGATCAGGCATTCCAGTTCCAGGTCCGGGTAGCGTTGCTCGAAGGCGCTGAGGGCGGTTTCGAAACGGTCCGATTGATAGGTGTCGGACATCGCGATACTCAGCTTCGGCTCCAGCCCCTGGGACAACTGGCTGGCCGCCAACTCCAGGCGGCTGCTGGCTTCCAGCACCTGCTCGGCACGTTGCAGCAGCACATGCCCGGCCGGGGTCAGCGTGGGCTTGCGGCTGCTGCGATCAAACAGCACCACGTCCAGGTCAATCTCCAGGCTCGCCACCGCCGCGCTGACGGTGGACTGGCTTTTGCCCAACTTGCGCGCCGCCGCTGAAAACGAACCTTGGGTCGCTGCCTGCACAAACGCCTGAAGCACTTCATGGGAGGCCATGACTATCGCCTTGATCGATGGTTATTGGTTATGAAGTATCGAGTTAAAGGGTAATGATGGCAACCATCGTCACTCACGGAGAACGGGTCATGACACCCACCAAGTCGATTACTGAACGCGTTTGGCAGGCCATTGGTTTTGAGGGCCTGGCCTTGTTGATCTGTACGCCGCTGCTGACGTGGATCATGGATAAGCCGGCCCTGGAGATGGGCATGGTGACCTTGGCCATCAGCCTTATGGCGCTGGTTTGGAACGTGATGTTCAACGGCCTGTTCGACCGTCTCAAGGTGCGCCTGCAACTGTCCGGCGGTGTGTGGACTCGCGTGCTGCATGCGGTGATGTTTGAAGGCGGCCTGGTGGCGATCTGCGTGCCGTTGATTGCCTGGTGGCTGAATATCAGCCTGATGCAGGCGTTTATCCTCGACATCGGCGTGCTGCTGTTTTTCCTGCCGTACACCTATGTGTATCACTGGGCGTATGACGCGGTGCGGGAAAAGTTTATTTGTAGGAGTGAGCTTGCTCGCGATGGACGTTAACGATAACGCGGGGTTTCAGGCGTAACGCAGCGCACGTTAGTTTTTCGCGAGCACGCTCGCGCCTACAGAAGCCACAAAATCGAGGAATGCCCGCACCTTGGCCGCCGGCAAATGCCGGGAGGGGTAGAAGGCATACAACGGGAAACGTTCATCGGGCCAGTCGGGAAACAGCTCCACCAACGCGCCCGACGCCAGCGCCGGCACCAGCCCGAGGTCGAGCATCTGCGCCACCGCATGGCCGTGTTCGCACACGCTGTACAAGGTTCCGGCGTCGTTGACCACCAGCCGCCCACTGGTGGCGACGTTGACGTGCTCACCCGGCCGGTGGAATTCCCAGCCAAACGGCCGGCCGGTCTGGGAGTCGCGAAAGTCGATGCACACGTGCTGGCCGTCTTCCAGGTCCAGCGGGTGGGAAGGGCGCCCGTGCCGTTCAAGATAAGCCGGCGAGGCCACGGTAAGCACCCGCACTTCCATCAGCTTGCGGGCGATCAACGAGGAGGATTGGGGAATGCCAAAACGGATGGCCAGGTCAAAGCCATCCGCCACCAGATCCCCGAGTTGATCCCGGGTGTGCAGGTCCAGCTGCAACTGCGGGTAGTGGCTCATGAACTCACCGAGCACCGGCCCCAGCACCAGGCGCGAGAAGTACGGGTCGATATTCACCCGCAACCGCCCGCGCACCGTCAGGGCGCTGTCGGCCGCCGAGCTGGCGGCCTCTTCCAGGCCGGCCAGCAGCGGAGCGATTTCCTGGTAGAAACGCCGGCCCTCGTCGGTCAATTGCACCGAGCGGGTGGTGCGGTCGAACAGGCGAATCCCCAGGCGTTTTTCCAACCGGGAAATGGCCCGGCTGACCCCCGAAGGCGTCATCTCCAGGCTGTCGGCAGCGCGGGCAAAACTGCCGCTGTCGACCACGGCGGCCAGTACGCCCATGCCACCGGCCAGTCCTGGATCAAAACTCATGGGTGATTGCCTGTCAGTTATCCGAAAGCATTGATGCTAGCGGAGAATCCGACGGTGTTACAGAAACATCCCGCCCGACGCCTCGACCCGCTGCCCGGTGATCCAGTTGCTGCCGTCCGCCAGCAGGGTGGAGATTGCCCCGCCAATGTCATCCGGCAGGCCTGCGCGACCCAAGGCCGTGTTGTTGGCAACCATGGCGTTCACGGCCGGGTTGTCCCGTACTGCGCCGCCGCTGAAGTCGGTGGCAATCGCGCCGGGGGCCAGGGTGTTGACGGTGATGCCACGGGCGCCCAGTTCCTTGGCCTGGTAGCGGGTCAGCACTTCCACCGCGC
Organism: Pseudomonas sp. IPO3778; assembly: GCF_013386825.1. Taxonomy (GTDB): domain Bacteria; phylum Pseudomonadota; class Gammaproteobacteria; order Pseudomonadales; family Pseudomonadaceae; genus Aquipseudomonas. The sequence goes on along the minus strand of NZ_JACARC010000007.1, from coordinate 15,959 downwards.
CCTTCATCGAGGCATAGGCCGAGTAACCCGGCAGGCTGAAGCGCGCCAGGCCGCTGGAGATGTTGATGATGCGGCCGCCGTCGCTGATCAGCGGCAGCAATTTCTGGGTCAGGAAAAACGGACCCTTGAAGTGGATCGCCACCAGTTGGTCGAACTGTGCTTCGGTGGTTTCAGCGAAGCTGGCGTGGGCGCCGATCCCGGCGTTGTTGATCAGGAAGTTGAAGTGCGTCTGGCCGAACACGTCCTGCAACACCGAGCCGACCTGGGCGGTGAATGCATCAAAGGTCGAACTCTGGCTGACATCCAGTTGCAGCATGGCCGCCTTGCCGCCCAGTGCCTCGACTTGTGCGACCACGGCCTGGGCTTCGTCCTCCGAACGGTTGTAGGTGCCGATAATGTCGACGCCTTGTGCCGCCAGGTGCAGCGCAGCGCTTTTGCCCAGGCCGCGGCTGGCGCCGGTGATCAGTGCGATTTTACGGGTCATGGTGAAGTCCTCGGAGCGTGTGAATGTTCGTGGGACTGAGTGTATTTGTCCGTCCATAACGTGATAAATAGAGCGATACCGGAATCACTGGCCGGATAAGGCGAACAATCCCATGAACAAACTTGAGCTGCTGCGCACCTTCGTGCGCGTCACCGAACTGTCGAGTTTCACCCAGGCGGGCGAGAGCCTGGGTCTGCCGCGCTCGACGGTTTCCGAACACGTGCAGGCGCTGGAAGAACTGCTGGGCGCGCGCCTGTTGCAACGCACCACGCGCAAGGTCCAGGCGACCCAGGATGGCCGCGTGTTGTACGAGCGCAGCAAGGATCTGCTGTCCCACATGGAAGAGTTGGAAGGCTTGTTTCGTCAGGATGAAGCGCAGTTGGCGGGAAGAATCCGCGTGGACATGCCGAATGTCATGGCCCGGGAACTGATCCTGCCGCGCCTGCCGGAATTCATGGACCTGCATCCGCTGATCGAGCTGGAAATCAGCAGCACCGACCGCCAGGTCGACCTGCTGGCGGAAGGCTTCGACTGCGTGTTGCGTGTGGGTGCACAGCCCGACCAGTCAGTGGTGGCGCGGTTGTTGTGCAGCATGCCGATGATCAACTGTGCCAGCGCTACCTACCTGCAACGCCATGGCGTGCCCCTGACGCTGGACGATTTGGCCGACCATCAACTGGTGCATTACGTACGTCCGTTAGGCTCGCGTTCTGCGGGGTTCGAATACCAAATCGGCAACAAGGTGCACCGTGTTCCCATGGCTGGCCGGGTCACGGTCAACAGCACCGACGCCTACAAGGCCGCGTGCATCGGTGGGTTCGGTCTCACCCAAGTGCCAGAACTGGGCATACGCGATCTGTTGGCCAGCGGCGAGTTGGTGGCGGTGCTGCCGGACTACCCGGCGCCGGCACTGGACGTGTCCCTGCTGTACGCCGGCCAACGGCATTTGCCGCAGCGGGTGCGGGTGTTCATGGACTGGCTGGCCGCGACGTTGCAGTCCCAGCTTTAACGCCGGGCCGACAACTGCTGCGGCGCCAGGAACGCATCGTGGAAGTAATCACGAAACGCCTGCATCGCCGGGGTGAAGTCTCGCTCGCGGTGCCAGGCCAAACCGACACTCATGGGCGTGACCTTGTCCGTCACGCTCACGGTCTCGATGCGCTTGCCTTCCAGTGACCACGGGCGATGCACCAGGTCTGACAAAATCGCCACGCCGCTGCCATTGGCAACCATGCTGCGCACCGCCTCCACCGAACTGGTGCGCAGCCGCACCTTGGGCGTTTGCCCGGCTTGTTCCCAGTAGCGCATGGCGCTTTGTTCGGCTTCGTCGACGGTGAGGAAAATGTACGGCTCCCTGGCCACGTCCGCGAGGCTCACGGCCGGGCGTTCGCACAATGGGTGATGGCTGGGCAGCCACAGGCGGCGCTCGGAGTTGAAGAGGATTTCCGAGACGATATCCGGGTGGGTGAGGTTGGCGGTGAGCACCACGGCCATGTCGAACTGGCCGTTGAGCAGGCCGTGTTCGATCGCCTGGCGTTCCTGTTCGAACACCTCGATGGTCACGTCCGGGTGCCAGTGTTCCATACGCTGCAAGTGGTGCGGCAGGAAGTAACCGAGCACGGTGTAGCTGGCCGCTAACCGCAATACGCCGCTGGCGCGGTAGTCCGGCAAAGGGCTGTTCAGGGCATCGTCGACGCTGCGCACAATCACGTAGGCCCGGTTGAGAAAATGCCGCCCGGCGTCGGTCAGGCTCATGCCCTGGGCCGAACGCACAAACAACTGGGCGCCGAGCATCGCTTCCAGCTCCTTGATCGCGGTGGTCACCGCGGACTGGGAGATGTTCAGGTGAATCGCCGCCTGGGAGATCTGGCCGATTTCGGCGGTGGCGACGAAATAGCGGATTTGGCGCAGGGTCAGGGACATTGGGTTCTCCGCTCGTTCCCACGCTCTGAGTGGGCAACGCATCCTGTGACGCTCCGCGTCACAATTTTAAAAGCGGACGCAGAGCGTCCAGGGCGGCATTCCCACGCAGAGCGCGGGAACGATCGATGTATCTGATTTTCAGAAGATGACCCATCTGATAATAGATCTTCCCAAGGGGTCAAGCCGCAGCCTAATTTCCATGGCATGAACTTCAACGGAGCGACCCCGATGCAGGCAGTGGATCTCAACTCGGACATGGGCGAAGGCTTTGGCCCCTGGACCATCGGCGACGGCGTCGACAGTGAACTGATGGCCTACATCAGCTCGGCCAACATCGCCACCGGCTTTCATGCGGGCGACCCGGGCACCATGCGCCGCACCGTCGAGCGCGCCAAGCAACTGGGGGTGGCGATTGGTGCGCACCCGGGCTTTCGTGACCTGGTGGGTTTTGGCCGTCGCCATATCAACGCCCCGGCCCAGGAACTGGTGGACGACATCCTCTACCAACTCGGCGCCCTGCGGGAAATCGCCCGCGCCCAGGGCTTGACGCTGCAGCACATCAAGCCCCACGGCGCGCTGTACATGCACCTGGCGCGGGACGAAGAGGCGGCGCGGTTGCTGGTGGAAAACCTGCAACGCCTGGAGCCTACGCTGTTGCTGTACTGCATGCCCAACTCGGTGATCTGGCGTATTGCCAAGGAGCTGGGCCAGCCGGTGGTGCGGGAGTTTTACGCCGACCGTGAGTACGATCTCACGGGCTCCATCGTGTTTACCCGCAATGTGCGGGCGCTGGATCCGGCGACGGTGGCGGCGCGAGTCCTGCGGGCGTGTCAGACCGGGCTGGTGCGTACCGTTGAAGGGGAAGACCTGTTTATCGAATTCGATTCCATCTGCCTGCACAGCGACACCCCCGGCGCCCTTGAACTGGTGGAAGCCACCCGTGAAGCGCTGGACCAGGCAGGGATTATTGTGGCGAGCGGGCTTTCTTTGGTGAGCTGAGTTCTGTGGCGAGGGGGCTTGTCCCCCGTTGGGCTGCGGAGCAGCCCCACTAAGACCGCTGCGTGTTTTCAGATAGAACGCGCTATCGGGTTTTAGGGCTGCTACGCAGCCCAACGGGGGACAAGCCCCCTCGCCACAGGGCAAGCCCCCTCGCCACAATGATTACCTCTGCCAACACGCATGATTTTTTGCCTGCCTTTCTACAATGATTCCAAGAGGAACAGACATGGCTGAATCTTCCCCGATCCGCTACAGCTTTGGCGGTGATGAACACCTGTTTGCCGAGGTCAGCGAGAGCATGTCCCTGGAGGCTTTCTTCAAGGGCATGGCCGTCACCCGTGCGGTGGAACGCCTGGCCCTGGACGGTGTGCTGGACGTCTGCCTGGCGAATGCCTCGTTCCAGATCCGCTTCGACCCGGACCGCATCGCGCCCCACGTGCTGCTGGACGCGGTGCAAAGCGCCGAAGCCCAGGCGGTGGCCGAGCGCACCTTGCACACCCGCATCATCGAGATCCCGGTGCTGTACAACGACCCCTGGACCCATGAAACCTTGATGCGCTTTCGCGACCGCCATCAGGACCCGACCGGCACCGACCTGGAGTACGCCGCGCGGATCAACGGCCTGGCGGATGTGGAAGCGTTTATCGCGGCCCACAGTGGCGCGCCGTGGTTTGTCTCGATGGTGGGGTTTGTGGCCGGCTTGCCGTTCATGTTCCAGATGGTCGAGCGCGAGCGGCAGTTGCAGGTGCCCAAGTATTTGCGCCCACGCACCGACACGCCGAAGTTGACCCTCGGTCACGGTGGCTGCTTCGGCTGTATCTACTCGGTACGCGGCGCTGGCGGTTACCAGATGTTCGGCGTCACCCCAGCCCCAATCTACGACCCGCAACAGCAACTGGCTTACCTGAAAGAGCACATGGTGTTCTTCCGCCCCGGCGACATCGTCCAGTTCAAACCCATGGACCGCGACGCCTATGACCTGGCCGTGGCTGAAGTGGATGCCGGGCGTTTCGACCTGCGCATCCGCCCGGTGGAATTTTCCCTCGACGCCTTTCTCGCCGACCCCACCGGTTACCCGAAAACCCTGCAGGAGGCGCTGGCATGATCAAGGTACTCAAACCCGGCCTCGCCACCTCGGTGCAGGACCTGGGCCGGGAAGGTTATTACCACTTGGGCATTCCGCCGTCGGGCGCCCTGGACCAATACGCGTTGAGTGCGGCCAACCACCTGGTGGGCAACCCCATCGGTGCGGCCGGGCTGGAATGCACGTTGATCGGGCCGGAACTGGAGTTTCAGCAGGACGCCCTGGTGGCGCTGTGCGGCGCGCTGATGTCGCCGCGCCTGGACGGTGTGGTGGTGCATCAGGACACCGCGTTTCAGGTGCGCGCCGGGCAAGTGCTGAGCTTTGAGTTTCCCAAGGCCGGTGCGCGGACTTACCTGGCGGTGGCCGGTGGCATCGATGTGCCGCTGGTACTCGGCAGCCGTTCCACTTACACCCTCGGAGCCTTGGGCGGGTTTCATGGGCGGCGACTGGTAGAAGGTGATGAGCTGCCGGTCGGCGAGGCCAGTGGCAAAGGCCGGGCGGGTCACAGTTTGCCCATGGCATTGCGCCAATCGGTGGGCGGCGAAGTGACCCTGCGGGTGGTGCCGGGGTTGTATTACGAGCGACTGACCCCGGCGGCAAAAAGCAGCTTTTTCGCCGAGCCCTGGACGGTCGGTTCAGAGGCCGACCGCATCGGTTATCGCTTCAAGGGCGGCAGTGCATTGAGCTTTCAGCCGCGGGAACAGCCATTTGGTGCCGGGTCGGATCCGTCGAACATCGTCGACAGCTGCTACCCCATCGGCTCGATCCAGGTCCCGGCGGGGCTGGAGCCGATCGTGTTGCACCGGGACGCGGTATCGGGTGGGGGCTACGCGATGATTGGCACGGTGATCAGTGCCGACCTGGATCTGATCGGGCAGATGCAACCGAACCAGCGGGCGGGGTTTGTGGCGGTGACCCTGGAGGAAGCGCTGGAGGCGCGGCGGGTGTACAAGAAGCGGTTGAAGGTGATGGGCGGGTTGTTTAATACCTGAGAACGCCGCGGAACCCCTGTGGGAGCTGGCTTGCCTGCGATAGCGGTGTATCAGTCACCACCGCTATCGCAGGCAAGCCAGCTCCCACATTTTGATCCGGGTTGTGTCAGAACAACTTGGTAAACAACCAGTACAAGCTACCCGACAACAAAATCGCCGCCGGCAACGTCAGCACCCAGGCCATCAGCAAATTACGGATGGTCTTCATCTGCAAACCACCCCCATTCGCCACCATGGTGCCGGCCACCCCCGATGACAACACATGGGTGGTGGACACCGGCAAGCCATACATGTCTGCTGCGCCGATGGTCAGCATCGCCACCATCTCGGCCGAGGCGCCCTGGGCGTAGGTCAGGTGAGTCTTGCCGATCTTCTCGCCCACCGTCACCACGATGCGTTTCCAGCCGACCATGGTCCCCAGGCCCAGCGCGATGGCCACCGCGATCTTGACCCACAGCGGGATAAACCGCGTGGCGTTGTCGATCTGTTGCTTGAACAGTTGCAGCTTGTTCTGGGTATCCGCGTCGAAGTTGCCGACCTTGCCCTTGTCCATCAGGCGGATGGTTTCGCTGGTCAGGTACATGTCGTTACGCACGTTGCCCACGGCTTCGGCCGGAACGGCGGCGAGGGAGCCGTAGCTCTTCACTTCCTCACCGATATGCCCGGTGATGGCGGCGAGGGCGGGCACCAGTTCCGGTACTGCTTCCTTGGTGCGCACATAGGTCGACAAGGTGGCGCGGGAGTCGGCAGGTGCCAGTTGTGGCGCCGCTTTTACCAGGGCGGCCTGGGTCACTTCGGCCACGGCGGCAAACTGCAATGACTCACCGGCCGGCATGGTGCGGTTCAACGCGTAGGCCATCGGCAGGGTGCCCACCAGGATCAACATGATCAGGCCCATGCCTTTCTGGCCATCGTTGGAACCGTGGGCGAACGACACGCCGGTGCAGGTGGCGATCAGCATGCCGCGAATCCACCATGGCGGCGGGGTGTCGCCTTTGGGGGCCTTGTACAGCGAACGGTTTTTCACGAACGCCCGCAGGGCCAGCAACAGCAGGGCGGCGAAGGCGAAGCCGATCAACGGCGACAGCAGCAGCGCGTAGCCGATTTTGATCGCCTGGCCCCAATCCACACCGCTGGTGCCGTCACGGCCATGCATCAGTGCGTTGGCCACGCCCACGCCGATGATCGAGCCGATCAGGGTGTGGGACGACGACGCCGGCAAACCCAGCCACCAGGTGCCGAGGTTCCACAGGATGGCCGCGATCAACAGCGCGAAGATCATCGCAAAGCCCGCCGATGAGCCCACCTGCAGAATCAACTCCACCGGCAGCAGGGCGATGATGCCGAACGCCACCGCGCCGCTGGAGAGCAACACGCCGAGGAAGTTGAAAAAGCCCGACCACACCACCGCGAAATGCGGCGGCAGCGAGTTGGTGTAGATCACCGTGGCCACCGCGTTGGCGGTGTCATGGAAGCCGTTGACGAACTCAAAGCCCAGGGCGATCAACAGCGCCACACCCAGCAGCAGGAACGGGGTCCAGGTGGTGACCACCGTGCCCAGCTCGTGCATGTCGTGCATCAGGCTGTAGGCGGTGAACAACAGGCCCATGGCAAGCACGGCGAAGAAAATGATCACCGTGAGCAGGCCGGGTTTCTTGTCCAGGCGTGGTTTGGGGTCGGTGGTGGAAGCGTGTGCGGAGGCAGTCAGGGAAGGGGTGGCCATGCCGGAGCATCCAGTGTGGGGAGGATGTCGGTCATGATCGTTGCAGAATGTTACAGAGATGCTGCGGCAAATCAGTGTTTCGAGATTTGGGATGGCCGCTGGTCTACAAAACACCGTCAATCAACTGTGGGAGCTGGCTTGCCTGCGATAGCGGTGTATCAGTCACCACCGCTATCGCAGGCAAGCCAGCTCCCACATTGATCGCACTCCAGTTTCAGTAATCCTTGCGCTTGCGAAACGCCCAGCGCCCGGCAATCAGGGTGAACGTGGCCACCAGCGCCACCAGAATCCAGAAACCTTCAGGGTCCGTGGAAAGCGGCACGCCCCCGACGTTCATGCCAAAAAAACCGGCGATGATGTTGATCGGCAACGCCAGCACCGTGACCACGGTCAGGGTAAACAGCGTGCGGTTGCTCTGCTCGTTGAGGTTGGCGGCGATCTCTTCCTGCAGCAGCTTGATCCGCTCCCCCAGGGCCATCAGGTCGTTGATGATCAGCGCAAACTCCTCGGTGGATTTGCGCAGCTCCTTCACGTCTTCCTTCTGCAACCATTGCGGCGGGCGGTTCAGCAGCCGCAGCAATGAGCCGGGCTCCAGTGCCAGCAGCCGTTGCAGGCGCACCAGCACCCGGCGCGCCGCGCCCAGTTCGGCGCGGTTGGTGGACAGGCGTGACGACAGCAATTGGTCTTCGATCTGATCGACGCTGAGGCTGGTCTTGCGCACGATCTGCGTCAGCACCTCGCCCTGGTCCCGCAGCAAATGCACCAGCAGCTCCAGCGGTGAGCGAAAGTGCTCGCCGGCCTTCACCGACGAGCGCAGCTTGTCCACCGAGTGCAGCGGTTGCAGGCGTGCACTGACCAGCAGCCGGCTGCGGGCACACACCCACAGCGTGGAAATGTCTGAAGACACCATGCTGCTGAAGTTGAACACCACGTCGTTGACCACCGCCAGCAAGGCCGCGTCCACGTGTTCGATACGGGTGGAGCGTGAGCCTTCGTGCAAGGCCTCGAAGAACTCTTCCGGCAGGTTCAGGTGCGCCTGCATCCAGCGCTCGCAGGCGGCGTGGGCCAGGTTCAGGTGCAGCCAGAGAAACTCCTCAGGGTCACCGGGTTGCTGCAAGGCCGCCAGGGCGGTGGCTGAGTCAATCTGTTCGCCCTTTTCACCGGGGCGAAAACGAAAACCGTAAAGCAAGCCAAACAGGTCGGAGTCCTGGTGGCTGTGGTCGATGCTGTGGTTCATGGAGGCTCGCAGGGAAAGTGCCTGTAGGAGATTTCACAGGTTCACTTGAGCGCATCATGGCAACTGGATTTGACGGTTTTGTGACAGTTTGAGGTGGGCGTCAATGGTCGGCGGGCAAACTGAAGCTGAATACCGTGCCGTCCTGTTCGTGGGACGACACTTCCAGCCGCCCGCCATGGGCATCGGCAATCTGTTTGACGATGTACAAACCCAGGCCCAGCCCGGCCTGGGGCAAGGCGCCCGTCGGTCGGGAGTAGGGCTGGAACAGCAGCGGCATGGCTTGATCACTGATCAGCCCACGGTTTTTCACCGTCAATTCGAAGGTGCCGGCGTTAACCTGGGCACTGACTTCCACCGGCCCTTCGGGGTTGCCGTGGCTGATGGCGTTGGCCACCAGGTTGGAGAGCAATTGCGCCAGCCGTTCGCGGTCGCCGCGCACGCCGCTGAGGTTGCCGATGTGGGCGTGGATCCGCCGCGTCGGATGCACGTGCTGCACCTCTTCCACCACATGTTGCAGGGAGTCTTCCAGCCCCGGGCATTCAGCGATGTGCACCGGAATGCCGCTGCCCATGCGCCCGCGGGCAAAGTCCAGCACGTCTTCCACCAACTGCGAGGCGCGGCGCCCGCTGGCGAGCATGTGCCGCACCAGGGTGTCGGTGGCCGGGTCCGGGTGTTTGCGCAACAGGCGCTCGGCGCCGACGTTGATCGCGAACAGCGGGTTGCGCAGGTCATGGCCGAGCACGGCGATGAACTGTTCCCGCAGTTCGGCGGTTTCCCGTTCTTGCTGCAAGTCGGCCTCGGTTTGCTGCAGGCTTTCTTCGGCTTCGATTTGCAGGGACAGCACCCGGGCAAACGACTCCATGGTCGACTGGATGGTGCTGTTGCGCAGTTGGGCCGGGTTCGGGTCCAGGGCGCAGATGGTGCCGAAGAAGCGCCCGTCGGTGCGGAACACCGGCACCGAGATGTAGCTTTCAAAGTGGTAGATGCGCGGTGTGTGGTGGTCGCGGTACAGCGGGTCTTCGCTGGCTTTGTCGATCACGATCGAGACGTGGGAGCCCCGGATTTCGTGGCACAGAGTGGTGGTCAGGTCCAGTTCGCCGCCGACGGGCAGGCCGAAGTCCAGGCGGTCGAGCACCGCGCAGGCCGTCCATGAATCATCGGTAACCCGAGCCACGGCTGCAAACCGCAGGCCGGTCATTTCGCTGACCACCTGGAGAATGGCGGGTACAGCACTGATTCGGCCAATGGTGGCAATGTCGGCGGCTCTTTGCCCCATGTCGAACGGTCTCGATCCTGATGCTGATGGCGTTGTGCCTTGGCTGATAATTGGGATTCTAGCGGCCTTGAAGGTTGAAGGTACAACTTCGTGCAAGGGAATTAGACTATTTACTCTTAAAGGCGACGAGCGTGCATAAAAAAGCCGCGCGGCCCGAAGGCGGCGCGGCGTTTTTGTGGTTCAACTCAGGTGTCTTGCTTGTTTTCCAGGACTTCGCCGGTCTTGGCGTCCAGCTTCACGTCCCACTTCACGTTGCTGGTGTCACGCAGTTCGGTCTCGTAGACCAGACGGCCGGCTTTGTCTTCCAGCTCGGTGTCGACGATGGTCGCACCCTGGTGCTGGGCCAGGGCCTTGGCGTTGAGTTTTTCAAAATCCATCACGGCACCGGACTTGAGCAGGCTCGGGATCTGGTCCGGGCGAACATCGGCCTGGGCGAAACCGGCGGTGACGGTCAGGGCGGCAGCGGCGAACAGGGCAGTCAGGTTTTTCATGGTGTGATCCTTTGGGGTGAGCTGTTTAAGTGGGATCAGGTTAACCAGCGCAACTTAACTCACCCTTAAAATTGCGCCGTTTGTTCAATCGGCGACGAGTGTGGGGTTTCATGCTGGCGTCTCACTTATGGGAGACACAGATGAAACGGTTGATGACCTGGGTCTATGCGCCCGTGTTCTGGGCGGGATTTATCGGTTGGGCGTTGTGGCTGGTCGAGGTGGGTGCGCTGCACTGGCTGGGGCTGGTGTTTGTAACGGCGGTGGCGGTGTCGTTTATCGCTGAGGCGTGGTTGCCTTACGAGCCCCAATGGAATCGAAACCAGGGCGATCGCAGGCGGGACATTCTTCATGCGTTGGTCAATGAAGGCCTCAACGCATTGGGCTTGTTGATCCTGCCGGGGTTGACCGCACTGCTGGCCATCGACGGTCTATGGCCGCGGGCGTGGCCGCTCTGGGAGCAATTGCTGCTGGCGATTTTCATTGCCGATGCGGGCATCACCCTGATGCATTACGCCAGTCACCGGGTCGGGGCGTTGTGGCGCCTGCATGCGGTCCATCACAGCGTGCAGCGGCTGTACGGTTTCAATGGCTTGATGAAGCACCCGTTGCACCAGATGCTGGAAGCAACGGCCGGCCTGCTACCGTTGATCCTGCTGGGCATTCCCACGGATGTGGCGCTGCTGCTGGCGCTGGCGATTGCCATACAACTGTTATTGCAGCATTCCAATGTCGACATGCGCCTGGGGCCGCTGCGCTGGGTGTTTGCCTGGGCGCCGGTACATCGGTTTCATCACATGAAATATGGCCGGGCGGGGGATGTGAATTTCGGGTTGTTTTTCAATCTGTGGGATTGGCTGTTGGGCACGGCGTTTTACCGCCAGGACTATCGAATGGGGCCGGGCGATTTGGGGATCGGCAGCCGGCCGGACTTTCCGCTGGACTATATGGCGCAGTTACGCGATCCGTTCACAACAGTGCGGTTGAGCAAGGAACCGCCGATTCCGGCCGATTTACTGTAGGAGCGAGCTTGCTCGCGAAAAACCTGAGGGCACCGCGTTCATTCAGGATGCTCGCGTCATCGTTAACAACCTTCGCGAGCAAGCTCGCTCCTACAGTGGGAGCAGTGTCAGTTGCAGGTGGCGCAGCGACGCCCCGGCCGTCACGCCAAATAGCTGCTTCATGGTCCGGGAAAAGTGCGCCGAATCGGCGAACCCGGCGCCATGGGCCGCTTCGGTCAAGGTGTTGCCGCCGAGCGCCAGCCCCAGCGCCACCCGCAAGCGCCGCCACAGCACCAGGCGGCGCACCGGCACGCCCAACTGGTTGGCGAACAACCGCTCCAACTGGCTCAACGACACATGCGCCGCCTGGGCCAGGGCGTGGGCCGAGATTTTGCCACTCAGTTGCTGATCCAGCGCCATCAGCGCGCGCTCCACACGGGTGTCTTCCAGTGCGCGTCGCGGCAACTGCCGAAGCGTGCGGTCGAGTGCCTCAAGGGACAGTTGGCGATCGGCCAGGGCGGCCTGCAACAGGTCGGGATCAAACGCGCCGGGTTCGGCATACACCATCAATACCTCACCTTCGGTGTGGAGGATGGCGTGGGGCATTCTTGAGGGGATAAACAGGCGATGGGCCGTGGTGACACGGCCATCGAGGCTGGCCGTGATCGGCCCGCCCGGGGAGAACATCAGCTGATGGGCATAGTGCGCATGGGGCGCGGTGTGCCCCGGTATGCCCTGGATCAGCCCGTAGTCAGGCCCCAGCCACAGGCGGCCTGACCATTCGGGCTTCACTCAGTAACCGTTGTCCTGCAGCAGGTCGGCCACACTCGAGGACGGCCAGCGCTTGTAGTACTTCAGCAATTCGGCGGCGCGGTTGGTGAAGATGCCATCGACGCCGGCTTTCATCACCTTGTCGAAGTCCACCGGCTCATCCACGGTGTAGACGTGCACCAGCATGCCCTTGTCGTGAGTCAACTGGTTCATCTCGGGTTTGACCAGGTCGGAATAGCTCTGGTCGCCCAGGTTGGTCAGCTGTGCCGAAGGTCCGGTACCGATGGCGCCCAGGCTCTTGGCCTCGTCGAGCCATTTTTCGAACTCGGCGGGGTCCTTGGGTTCTTGCTTGGCGTAGTAGGCGGCTTTGCTCGGCTCGCCGGACTCGGCGAAGGTCACCTTGGATTTCGGTTCGATGCTGCCTTCACCGACCCACAACAGCAGGATTTTCGGGGTGTTGGGCATCTCTTTTTGCAGTTCTTTCAGGCTGTCTTTCTCAAAGGTCTGCAGCACCACGCGGCCCTTGCCCTGGCCGACGCCGATGTTTTTCTGGGCCTGGTTGGAGCCGGTGGAGCTCAGCCAGCCTTTATCCAGCAGCTTGTTCTTCAGGTCGGCTTCGATCCCCGGGAATTGCTTTGGCTCTTTGGTTTCAATGTACAGGCCGGGTTTGTGCTGCGGGTTGCCTTCGGCAATCTTGATGATTTCGTCCAGGCTCTGGATTTTCAGGCCGACGAAGCCAGGGCGCGCACGGTCCGGGTAGGCGGCGTTGAACCAGCTGCCGGCGTCCAGGGTTTTCAGCTCGGCCCAGGTGAATTCGTTGGCCGGGCTGTCTTTGCGCTCGGGAAACTTGGTGGCGACGTCGGTGGTGCGTTGCAGGTTGTTGTCATGGAGGGCGAACAGCACGCCGTCCTTGCTGCGTTGCAGGTCCATTTCCAGGTAGTCGGCACCCAGGTCGCGCGCCACTTTGTAGGCGGCGGCGGTGGATTCCGGTGCATCGAAGGACGCGCCACGGTGGGCGATGACCGCCGGGTGTGGAATGCCTTCGTTGGCGGCGAGTTCGGCAGGGCTGATCGGGCTTGCCGCCTGTGCGTGGCCAAGGCCCAGCATCAGGGCCAGCAGCAGGGCACTCTTGGTAAACGTGACAGGCATATGCGAAGTCCTTTCGTGGAGGTAACTTTGAGAAGGGTTCCTTTTTAACAATTGAATGCGAAAGGCGCTATCACCAAACCGACATTAACGTGTTCACGGGCCATTTTTCTGCGCTTTTGTGCTGTGCTATGCAGTACTCTTGGCCTCAGCTGCCCCATCAGAGGGCAGATTTTTCTGCCACGCGTGTAAACCATCTTTCCAGTCCACATAGGACTTTTCAGTGAGGTTTACCATGCGCATCACCTCCGAGCTTATCTGCCAGGCCGCCGACCAACTCCACGGGTTTGTCGGCCTGAACCGCAAGACCGGCCAGTACATCGTACGTTTCAGCGAAGACGCCTTCGGCATGGACGTGGCCGATGACGGCATCATCCCCACCGCAGAATTTGTCTGGCAGCCGGCGGGCGGGCAGGCCATGACCTTGTCCCGCGAGCGGATCCAGTTGTTGCTCGACCAGAATATCGACGACCGCATCCACATCACCGAACCGCTGCGGGTGTACATGCGCCGGGTGGAAATTGCGCAGATCAGTGCGGTACGTCATTTGGTCAGTTGAGCGCCACATTGCCCCTGCGGCGAGAGCGCTTTTTGTGGCGAGGGCGCTTGCTCCCGCTGGGCTGCGCAGCAGACCCAAAAGCTTGGGAGCGCTGCGCACTCCAGCGGGAGCAAGCTCCCTCGCCACAGAAGCCCCTTGCCCACATTGAGTGTTTTACACAGGCTGATGTTTCAGCGTTCAAACGCGTAAGCCCGCTCCACCTTGCACACCCGCGTATGGCACGCCGCGTACCAGCTGGAGCGCCCCTGTTCACGCACTTCGGTGTGTTCGGCGTGCTGCTTCCAGGCCAGGATCGCGGCTTCGCTGCTCCAGTAGGACACGGTGATGCCCAGCCCATCGTCCCCGCGCGCCGACTCCACGCCGAGAAACCCGGGTTGTTGCCGGGCCAGTTCCAGCATGCGGTCGGCGGCCTGCCCGTAGCCGTTGTCGCCCTCTGTGCGTAACGAACTGAACACCACGGCGTAGTACGGCGGCTTGGGTGTCTTGGCGATCATACGCAGGCCTTCAGCAGCGCAATGGCCAGCGGTGGGGTGATGCCTTTAAGGGCCGCACGCTCCGGCTGGAACAGGGTGGCGACAAAGAACGGATGATCCAGCAACTCCACCGCCCGCAGGTCGCCCGTCGAGTCATGGCCGCTGGCAATCAGGTCAGCCTCCAGCAGTGCGCTTTCGAAGTCGGGGTTGATGCCATAACGGCAGCGGTAGCCTTCATGGATATCGAGGGTGCCGTAGGCCTCGGCGATGCGGGTAAAGGCCATCAGGCGGATGCTGTCAGTCGCCTCCACCAGGGCACAGGTCAGGGGGGTGAGCACCGCGCGCGGCGAGTCGGGGGCCAGTTCGCCATGCTCGGCGTCGGCCCAGCCCAGCACGTTGCGGGCATATTCCAGCACCGCGTGTTGAAAACCGCCGCAGGTGCCGAGGAAAGGACGCCGCTGTTCGCGGGCATAACGGATCGCCAGCAGGGCGCCGTCGAGGTCGCGGTAGGGGCTGGCGGGGACGCACCAGAAGCCGTCGTAGTGCTGTAATTGTTCGGTGGATTTGATCGTGTCGGTGGCCAGCCAGTCGAATCGCACCGTGAGGCCCAAGGCCTCACCGGCCCGTTGCAGCGCCACAGGAATGGCCTGGTGCGCGGTGACTTGTGCATCGTAGTCGCCGATCAGGGCCAGGTGCAGGGAGGTTTGAGTCATTGAGGTTATTCCGTGGCTTGTTGAGTCCTGGTGCTCACTATAGATTGGCGTTCACGCAATCAATATTGGCGTCAGCCCACATGCTCAATGCAGCCACGCACTATCAAATCGACTACCCCGACCTTTCCCTGATCCTGGCCCTGGTGCGTGGCGGTACGCTGGCACGGGCGGCGGCGCTGCTGCGGGTGGATGTGTCCACGGTGTTTCGCGCGGTGCGACGGCTGGAGGCGGCGCTGGGCCAGACCCTGTTCGAAAAAAGCCGCGCCGGCTACCTGCCCACCACCTTGGCCACCACCCTCGCCGAGCAGGCCGAACGTGCCGAGCAGGCGCTGGAGGCCGCGCGTGTGGGGGTGGAGCAGGGCGGTGAAGTGATCAGCGGCACGGTGCGCCTGACCTGTACCGATTCGGTGCTGCAAGCCTTGGTGCTGCCGGCCCTGGCGCAGTTCATGCCCGGCTACCCGGCACTGACCCTGGAGCTGAGCACGTCCAATGACTTTGCCAACCTCAGCCGACGCGATGCGGATATCGCCGTGCGCCTGACCAAGGCGCCGCCCGAGCATCTGGTAGGACGTTGCCTGGGCACGGTGTCGTATCGGGTGTGTGCCAGTGCCGACTATGCCTGTCAGCATACGGGCGCGGACCTGGCTGCCCTGAACTGGATCGCGCCGGACGACTTCCTGCCGGACCACCCCACCGTCACTTGGCGGCGCCAACAGTTGCCGGGGGTGATGCCCGCCTATCGCTGCAACAGCATGGTTTCGGTGACCGAACTGGTACGGGCGGGGCTCGGCGTGGCGGCGTTGCCGGATTACTTGCTGGGGGCGGGCCTGCAACCGTTAAGCCCGCCGCTGGTGGGGCACGACACGGCGTTATGGCTGCTGACGCGCCCCGATTGCCGGGCGTTGCGCTCGGTGGTGACGTTATTTGACCAGCTGGGCCAGCATGTGCGCTTGCCGGGGCGCGCACTGTGGGAGCTGTCGAGCTTCAGCGAGGCTGCGAAGGGATCACCTCGGTGTAGCCGATACACCGAGGTGGCTGCATCGCAGGCAAGCCAGCTCCCACATTAGCAGTGTGGTGGGGCCAGGATTTG
>NZ_JACARC010000069.1 GCF_013386825.1 Pseudomonas sp. IPO3778 | reverse complement strand
CGTAAGGGCGGAACCAATAGTGGCCGTTACCGCAGGAATGGATATGTACACAGCCAAAACCGCCGCTACCGCAGCAACGGATATGTACCCAAGGCCGCAACATCAGATCGACAACCCCTTGAAATGCTCCTGCAAAAACTCCACACACGCCCGCAGCTTCCCGGAGTAGGCCAGCCGAGTCGGGTACACCGCCCACACGTTGGCACTCTGGGTGTAGTCGTGCAGCACCTGCACCAGTTTCCCCTGCTCCAGCAGCGGCTTCACATCCCACATCGACCGCAACAACACCCCGCGCCCATCGAGGGCCCATTGCAAAACAATCTCGCCATTGTTGGATGACAACGGCCCGCGCACACGCACGCTGTCCTGCACGCCATCCCGTTCCAGGTGCCAGATGCCAAAGGCGTTGTCGCGCTCCTTGAGCACCAGGCAGTCGTGCTGTTCCAAGTCGCTCAAGTGCTGCGGCGTGCCTCGGCGTTCTAGGTAAGCGGGCGCCGCACACAACACCCGGCGGTTGCTCACCAGCCGGCGGCCGATGTGTTGCCCGGGGATGTCGTCGCCCACGCGGATCTCCAGGTCGAAACCCTCGCTGACAATGTCCACCACCCGGTCAAACAGGTCCAGGCGAATCTCCAGGTCGGGGTATTGCTCCGCCAGCAGCGACAGGGCCGGCGCCACATGGTTACGGCCAAAACCAAAGCTGCTGCACAAATGCAGGTGGCCGCGAGGGCTGTCGTGGGCGTCGGAGAGCTCGTCGGACAGTTGCTGAAAGTCTTCGAGAATGCGCACGGCCCAACGCTGCACCCGCTCACCGTCTTCGGTCAGGGCAATACGGCGGCTGGTGCGGTGCAGCAGGCGGGTGGCAAGGGTGGTTTCGAGAATCTGGATACGCTTGCTGACGTAGGCCGGGGACAAACCCAGCTCGTCGGCCGCCGCAGCAAAGCCGGCCTTGCGGATCACGGTCAGGAATACCCGCAGGTCTTCAGGTAGGGGCACGGTATCTTTCTTGTTAGTCATCAGAAACAGGCGTGGCGGCATGAGCCGCCAGAATAGCACCGGTGTGGCGAGGGAGCTTGCTGTGGGAAGGGAGCTTGCTGTGGCGAGGGAGCTTGCTCCCGCTGGAGTGCGCAGCGCTCCCATGATTTTGGGGCCGCTGCGCAGCCCAGCGGGAGCAAGCTCCCTCGCCACAGCAAGCTCCCTTGCCACAGGGGATTGGTACTTAAGGTCTACTCAGCGGTGATCTTCGCCTGCGCGGCGGCCCGTGCGCGACGGCCATGCTTGAGGGCGATGGGGGCCATTTTTTCGCGGTCCAGCTCACCTTCCCAGGCGGCCACCACCAGGGCGGCCACGGCATTGCCAATGATATTGGTCAGCGAACGGCACTCGGCCATGAAGCGGTCGACGCCGAGGATCAGCACCATCGCGGCCACCGGCACCGTCGGCACCACCGCCAGGCTGGCGGCCAGCGCGACAAAGCCTGCGCCCACCACCGCACCGGCGCCTTTGGAAGTGAGCATCGCCACCGCCAGCAGGGTCAGTTGTTGCTCCAGCGTCAGGTCGATATTGGTGGCCTGGGCCAGGAACAGCACCGCCAGGGTCATATAGATGTTGGTGCCGTCCAGGTTGAAGGTGTAGCCGGTGGGCACCACGATGCCCACCACGCCTTTGGAGGCGCCCAGGCTTTCAAGCTTCTGGATCAGTTGCGGCAGGGCCGATTCGGACGAACTGGTGCCCAGCACGATCAACAGCTCGGCCTTGATGTAAGCCAGCAGCTTGAAGATGCTGAAGCCGACATAGCGGGCAATGCTGCCCAGCACCACGGCCACGAAGAAAAACGCGGTGACGTAGAACGTGCCCACCAGTTTCAGCAGCGGCAGCAGTGAACCCAGGCCGTATTTGCCGATGGTGAAGGCGATCGCCCCAAAGGCGCCGATGGGCGCGACGCGGCTGATCATGCCAACGATGCGGAAGAACACTTCGCTGGCCTGGTTGATTACGCCCACCAAGGGCCGGCCCTTCTCGCCGATCATCACCAGCCCGAGACCAAACAGCACCGATACGAACAGCACTGGCAGGATTTCGCCCTTGGAGAAGGCGTCGAAGAAGGTGGTCGGGATCACGTGCATCAGGAACCCGGTGACGCCTTCGCCGTGTTCGGCCTGGCCGACAAAACCGGCGATGGCCGAGGTGTCGAGGGTCTTCACGTCAATGTTGAAACCGACGCCCGGGTGCAGCAGGTGTGCGGCGACGATGCCGATCACCAGGGCGATGCTGGAGACGATCTCAAAGTACAGCAACGCCTTGCCGCCCACGCGTCCCACCTGCTTCACGTCGTGCATGCTGGTAATGCCGGAGACCACGGTGCAGAAGATGATCGGGCCGATGATCATCTTGATCAGCTTGATAAAACCGTCGCCCAAGGGCTTCAGGTCAATGCCCACTTGGGGCCAGTGGTTGCCGATCAACACGCCCAGCACAATGGCGATGATCACCTGCACATACAGGGTTCCCAGCAGTTTTCTGATTGTCATTGTTATTATCTCGAGACGTTTTTTGGGCAAGCCGGTCCCGTCGCAGGCTTTTTCAAGCCGGCGGGGCGGGATCGATCAGATCAGCGGTTGACTAAAGGCTCAGCGAAGGAAGGTCAGGACTTCGCCGAGCAACAGTTCAGGGGCTTCTTCAGCGATGTAGTGGCCGGCCGGCAGGGCCTTGCCACGTACGTCAGTCGCCACTTTCTGCCATTCCTTGAGGGGTTCGAAGCAGCGCCCGACGGTGCCTTCGGCGCCCCACATCACCAGCAACGGCAGGTTCAGGTGGTTGCCTGCGTCGATATCGGCGCGGTCGTGCTCAAGGTCGATGCCGGCGGCGGCGCGGTAGTCTTCGCAGATGCCGGTGGCGGTGCCCGGCAGTTTCAGGCAACGCAGGTATTCGGCGAAGGCTTCATCGGTGAACGGCTTGAGGCCGGCACTGCGGCTGCCCATGACGCTGCGCAGGTAGAGTTCCGGGTTGCCTTCGATCAGGCTTTCGGGCAACGGCGCCGGGCGGATCAGGAAGAACCAGTGCCAGTAGGCGCGGGCGAAGGCTTCGTCGGTCTGGGCGTACATCGACAGCGTTGGCGCGATGTCCAGCAGCACCATGCGCTGCACGGCCTTGGGGTGGTCCAGGGCCAGGCGATGGGCGACGCGGGCGCCACGGTCGTGGGCCAGCACCGAGAATTCATCAAAGCCCAGGGCCTTCATCAGCTCGACGCCGTCGCGGGCCATTTCGCGCTTGGAATAATTGGTGTGATGGTCAATGGCGGCGGGCTTGCTGCTGTCGCCATAGCCGCGCAGGTCGGCGGCGACCACGGTGAAGTGTTCGGCCAGTTGCTCGGCGACCTTGTGCCAGATGACGTGGGTCTGCGGGTGCCCGTGCAGCAGGAGCAGGCCGGGACCCGCGCCGCCTTTGCGGTAGCTGATGTCCACACCGTTGACGTGGCGCTGGTCTTTTTGGAATCCGGCGAACATGGAATGACTCCTTGTGATGATTGCTTGCATCCTGAAATCACACGGCGCCTGGGGCAAGGGGGAAAACGTGGAGGGGTTGTTCATGAAGTGTGTTGAAGCCCGATCTTTCAGGCCGTGCACGTCAACTGTGGGAGCTGGCTTGCCTGCGATGCAGGCAACTCGGTGTATCAGTTGCACCGAGGTGATGCCATCGCAGGCAAGCCAGCTCCCACAGTTGGGTTGTGTCGCCCAGGCGATTTCATCCTTGCTTGAACATCGCCTCGGCCCGCTGGCGAACTTGCGCCTCGGTCAAATCCTCCTTGCGCGTGGCCAGGAACCACACGTGGCCGAACGGGTCTTTCAGCGTGCCGGAGCGGTCACCGTAAAACTGGTCCTTGGGCGCTGAAATCGCGGTGCCGCCGGCCTTGATGGCCTGGGCGAACTGCTGGTCGACATCCTGCACGTAGAGATGCAGGCACACACTGGGGTGTTCTTTGCCCGGGCTGCCGAACGACATTTCGCCACAAGGCGAGGCCATCATGATTGCTGAATCCCCGATACGCAGTTCAGCATGGCCGATCTTGCCGTCGGGCATGTCCAGGCGCATGACTTCGGTGGCGCCAAAGGCTTGTTTGTAGAACTCGATGGCTTCAGCGGCTTTATCGATGCCCAGGTACGGCGTGATGCTGTGATAGCCCTCGGGAATGGGTTTAACGCTCATTTCGTTCTCCTCAGAGTGGGGTTTTGGAGGGACGGCTTTTTCACTATAGGCCACGTGCGCCGTGGCCTGCGGGCAGCCGACGAGGTGTTGGCCACGCAACAGCAAACCGGCAGTTTGCTGCGCCATGGGTGCTCTACTGTGCGCACATCGGGCGCAAACCCTTGTGTTTGGCGGCCGGGCGCCTCAGGCACAGAAGCTGCAATGCCTCAGGGAAACCATTCGCCCGAGAGCGTTGTATGTCTGTACTGCCTGTATCTGCCGATTACCCGATTCACACGCCCCACGCCGAGCTGATCCGCGACGAGGCCCACGCCCTGGCCGTTGCCCACCGGGTCGCCGCCGTGTTGCTGGAACACGACGCCGAACGCGACCGCACCCGCCAGGTGCCGGCGGACGTGGTCGACCTGTATTCCAACAGCGGCCTGTGGGGCATCAGCGTGCCCCGCGAATTTGGCGGCGCCCAGGTGTCCTACGCGGTGCTGGCCCAGGTGATAGCGATTATCTCGGCGGCCGACCCGTCGCTGGGGCAAATTCCGCAGAACCATTACTGCCTGCTGGAAGACATCCGCCTGCAAGGCACGCCCGAGCAGCAGGCGTATTTTTTTGGCCTGGCGCTGGAGGGGCATCGGTTTGCCAATGCGCTGTCGGAAACCGGCGGCAAGACCGTCCAGGATATCCAGGCGACCATTCGCCCGCATGGCGATGGCTATGTGATCAACGGTCGCAAGGGCTACTGCACCGGTTCGCTGTACGCCCACTGGCTGGCGGTGCTGGCGCTGGATGAGCAGCAAAATGCCCAATTGGCGTTCGTACCGCGCGGCACTGAAGGCCTGGTGGTGGTCGACGACTGGGACAGCATGGGCCAACGCACCACCTCCAGCGGCACGGTGCTGGCCGAGCACCTGCGGGTGCCAGCGTTCAATCTGTTTCCTACCCATCGCTCCTACGATTCACCCACCCTGGCCGGCCCGTTCGCCCAACTGACCACCGCCGCCATCGACGCCGGCATCGCCCGCGCTGCATTGCGTGACACCGTGCAGTTCGTCCAGCACTTCGCCCGCCCGTGGATCGATGCCAGGGTGGAAAAAGCCAGTGAAGACCCGCTGACCATCATCCAGGTGGGTGCGCTGGATATTCGCCTGGAGGCGGCGGAAGCCTTGCTGGACCGCGCCGGAAG
Organism: Pseudomonas sp. IPO3778; assembly: GCF_013386825.1. GTDB lineage: Bacteria > Pseudomonadota > Gammaproteobacteria > Pseudomonadales > Pseudomonadaceae > Aquipseudomonas. Next base: position 16,516 of record NZ_JACARC010000069.1, on the reverse strand, counting down.
AGCCCTGGACGCCGCGCGCCCGGCTCCCGATGAAGACAACGTCGCCCACGCTTCCCTGGCCGTGGCCCGGGCCAAGGTGCTGACCACCGAAATCGCCATCGACGCCAGCAACAAGCTTTTCGAACTCGGCGGCACCCGGTCCACCTTGAAAAAGCACAACTTCGACCGGCACTGGCGCAATGCCCGGGTGCATACCCTGCATGACCCCGTGCGCTGGAAGTACCACGTGGTGGGCAACTGGTTGCTCAACGGCGCCAAGCCCCCGCGTCACGACTGGTCTTGAACCATGGCCGAGCTGTTTAAACACATCTATTGGGCCGACATCGGCCAAGCGTGCCTGGAAACCCTGAGCATGCTCACTGCGGCCCTGGGTTTTACCGTGCTGTTGGGGTTGCCGCTGGGGGTGGTGTTGTTCCTCACCGGCAAGCGCCAGTTGCACGAAACCCTGGTGGTGTACCGGGCGTTGTCAGTGGTGGTGAACGTGCTGCGTTCGCTGCCGTTCATCATCCTGCTGATTGTGCTGATCCCGCTGACCACCTTGCTGGTGGGCACCTCCCTCGGCGTGCCCGGCACGATTCCGCCGTTGGTGGTGGGCTGTACGCCGTTCTTCGCGCGGCTGGTGGAAACCGCCTTGCGTGAAGTCGACCGTGGCGTGGTGGAAGCCACCCAGTCCATGGGCGCCAGCACCTGGCAGGTGATCCGCCACACCCTGCTGCCGGAAGCCCGGGGCGGGCTGCTGGCGGCGGTCACCGTCACCGCGATTGTGCTGGTGGACTACACCGCCATGGCCGGGGTGATTGGCGGCGGGGGCCTGGGCGACCTGGCGATCCGCTACGGCTATCAGCGTTTCCAGACCGACGTGATGGTGGTCACCGTGTTGCTGCTGTTGGTGCTGGTGCAGGCCCTGCAAATGACCGGCGACCGTTTGGTGGCGCGTTACAGCCGCCGTTAAACCCTATTCCTATAACGACTGCTTTCGGAGCAATCATGAAAAAATCCCTGGCCATTTTGGCTGCTGTCTTCTCCCTGAATGCCGTCGCCAACGAGACGTTGGTGGTGGGGGCCACGCCGGTGCCTCACGCCGAGATCCTGGAGTTCGTCAAACCCGTGCTGGCCAAGGAAGGCGTAGACCTGCAAATCAAGGTCTTCACCGATTTCATCCAGCCCAACCAGCAACTGGCGCTGAAGAACATCGACGCCAACTACTACCAGTACCGGCCATTCCTGGATGACTACAACAAGACCCGGCACACCGACCTGGTGCCGGTGGTGGGCGTGCACATCGAGCCGTTCGGTGCTTATTCGACCAAGATTAAAAATATCTCGGAGTTGAAAGACGGCGCCACGGTGTCGATCCCCAACGACCCGGTCAACACCGGCCGCGCGTTGGTGCTGCTGGACGAAGCCGGCCTGATCAAACTCAAGGACCCGAGCAACACCCTGGCCACCCCGCGGGACATCGTGGAAAACCCCAAGCACCTGAAAATCCGTGAGCTGGAAGGCGCGTTGCTGGCCCGTTCGGTGAGCCAGGTGGACCTGGCGTTCGTGTTTGCCAACTACGCCCTGGAAGCGGGGATCGACACCAACAGCGCGTTGATCGTCGAGAAGGGCAAGAGCCTGTACGTCGAGTACCTGGTGGCACGCCCGGACAACATCAACGACCCGGGCATCCAGAAGCTGGCCAAGGCGTTGAATTCCGACGAAGTGCGCCAGTTCATCCTGACCCGCTACAAGGGCCAGATTGCCCCGGGTTTCTAAGCTCGATGGAGATCGAAATGTGGGAGCGGGCTTGCTCACGAAGGCGGTGGGTCAGCCACTGCATCTGGCGACTGACACCCCGCTTTCGCGAGCAAGCCCGCTCCCACATTGATCGAGTGTTACCCCGCAATTATGTAGACGGCTCCAGCAACTGCGCGCCGGGCCCGCGCTCACCCAGTACGTCGTCGTGATTGCGCAACGGGCACGCCTCCAGCGACAGACACCCGCAGCCGATGCAGCCACTGAGTTTGTCCCGCAGCAGCATCAGCTTGTCGATGCGCTGGTCCAGGTCTTCACGCCACAGGGCAGACAGGCGCTCCCAGTCGGCGGCAGTGGGCGTGCGCCCATCGGGCAGGGTTTGCAGCGCCTCGTGGATGGTCGCCAGGGGAATGCCCAAGCGCTGGGCAATCTTGATCACCACCACCCGGCGCAACACGTCCCGCGGGTAGCGCCGCTGGTTGCCGGCGTTGCGGTTGCTCTTGATCAACCCCTTGGTTTCGTAGAAGTGCAGCGCGGTGACGGCCACGCCGCTGCGGGCGGCCAACTGGCCGACGGTGAGTTCTTTGGTGACCATGAAAAAGCCCTTGACCTTGACTTAACTAGAGGTTTTACCCTGCGTGGCATCGAATCGCAAGATTGTGCCTACAGTGAGAGGGGAATGTTCATGCAGGTATCAGAGAAGAAACTGAGTTTTACCCAGATGGTCGAGTTCCAGATCGAACCTCAGCAGCAATCGGCTTTGGTGGCGGCCCTGTCATCCCAAAGCGAGCGTTTGGCCCAGGGCCATGGCGGCTTTATCAATGCCAGCGTGCAGGTCAGCGATGATGGACGCCGGGTGCTCAGCTACCTGCAATGGCGCTCCCGCGAAGACGGCGAGGCGGCCTTCAAGTGTTTTGAGCACGGTGAGGAAGATTTCTGGACGCTGATCCGCGCCCACCAGGCCACGGCGGTGACCTTCGGTTCGTTCCAGGTGCTGCGCAGCATCGAGCGCAGCCATGACAACGCCTTGCACTGCCGCCTAAATTGACAAGTGCAGCATGCGCTCACCCTGCACGTTTTCGCCGGGGCGTCGCTTGTTCACCGCCAGCTCACCGATCTTGATCAAGCGGGTACGGGTCACGTTGCGGCTCAGGCCCAGCAGGTTGGCGGTGTGCACCTGGTTGTAATGGCTGAAGCGGTACGCGGCGCGCAACAGCGCATCCTCGACCTTTTCATGCAGGGCGCCGGCCTGTTCCTCGAAGAGTTTTTGAAAGGCCCGTTCCAGCAAGGCTTCGGCGCTGTTGTCGATGCCGTGCTGGCTGTCGTCCTGGCGCTCGATGCGCATGTTCGACAGGCGCAAGTCGTCGCGTTCGATCACGCCGTTGCGGCAGATCAGCAGGGTGTGGTGGATCACGTTTTCCAGCTCGCGGATGTTGCCCGGCCAGCTGTAGCTTTTGAGTTTCTGCTCGGCCTCGCGGCTGATGGTGATCGGGCCGTAGCCCAGGCGCTGGCTGTAGGCTTCGATGAAGTGCCGGGTCAGCGGCAGGATGTCACCGGGGCGGTCCCGCAGCGGGCTCAGCTCCAGGCTGACCACATCCAGGCGGTAGTACAAGTCCTCGCGGAAATGCCCGGCGTTGATGGCTTTTTCCAGCTGGACGTTGGTGGCGGCCAACACCCGCACGTCGATGGGAATGCTTTTGCGTGAGCCCAGGCGCACCACTTCGCGTTCCTGCAGTACCCGCAGCAGCTTGACCTGAATTGCCATCGGCAAGTCACCGATTTCGTCGAGGAACAGGGTGCCGCCGTCGGCCTCTTCGAACCAGCCGGCCTTGGCGCTGAGGGCGCCGGTGAAGGCGCCTTTTTCATGGCCAAACAGCTCGGCTTCCACCAGGGATTCGGAAAACGCGCCGCAGTTGACCGCCACGAACGGCCGGTTGCGCCGCGCGCTGAGGTTGTGGATATGGCGCGCCACCAGCTCTTTACCGGTGCCGGTTTCGCCGATGATCAACACGCTGGCTTCGCTCGGCGCGACTTGCTGGATGTGCGCCAGCAGCGCCTGGGATTTCGGGTCTTCGAAGACCTGGGCCGTGGCGCGGATCGAGGTCGCAAGAGCGGGCGAGGGCGGTAAGGTTAAAAGCTGCATGGGCACCTCTTCTAGGAGTAGAACGTGGGAGTCGGCAGGGACTGGTTCAAGGCCCAGTCCCCCAGTTCGTGGAGTTTGTAGTCCACCGGGTCGTGTAGGGTTTGTGTGCGCAGGTTGCGCCAGTGCCGGTCCAGGCGCAGGGAGGCGTGGGTGGAGCGCGCGCCGGTGACTTCGAACAGGCGGCTGCACAGCTCCAGGCCGTTGCGGGTGGCGGCGACCTTGGCGGTGGCGATGGCGATGGCCAGCTCGCCGCGCTCGCTTTCGTTGAGGCTCGGGCCTTTCGCCCAGGCCTGGTCCAGCAGTTCGGTGGCGCGCTCCACCAACAGACGCACGCCTTCCAGCGCAACCCAGAATTCGCCGTAGTGGTTGAGTACGTACGGGTCCTGGCGGATGTCCTGCACCGTGGATTTATGCCACGGGCGGGTTTCGGTCAGGGTGTAGGTGCGCGCTTCGGCAAACGCGCCTTCGGCGATGCCGAGGAACATGTGGGTGAAGGTCAGTTGGGCGATCAGCGGGCGCAGGCAGGCGAAAGGCGTGCTCAGCGGGCCGGGATCGAGGAGCAGCTCCGACTCTTCGACGCGTACCCGTTCGAAGGTGGCGCTGCCGCTGTCGGTCTGGCGCTGGCCGATGTTGTTCCAGTCGTTGTGCAAGGTAATGCCGCTGCGCCCGCTGGGGATGGCCGCGATCAGCAGTTTGCCGCCGGCGCTTTCATCCACCGCCGAGGCGATCAGCATTTCCGAGTCGCTGGCGCCGGAGCAAAAACTTTTCTTGCCGGAAAACTCGCGCCAGCCGCCAAAGGACTTGACCACCGTACGGGTGTCCAGCGGGTTGAGGGCGTTGCCCCAGAACCAGCTTTTACGCGCGGTTTGTTCGAACCAGGGTTGCCATTGTTCCGGGCGGGAGAACAGCCGCACGGTGGCGAGCATCAGGTGATGAAACCCGAAGACGTGGGCGATGGAACTGTCGACCTTGGCGAATTCGCGCACGATCTCCAGGGTCTCGCTCCAGCGGGCGCCGAGGCCGCCGTATTGGGTGGGAATGCTCAGGGCCAGCAGGCCGCTTTGGCGCAGGGCGTCACGTTCGGTCTTGGGGGTGCCGCCACGCTCGTCCCGTTCGACGGCGGTGAGGGCGAATTGGGCGGCCAGCAGTTTGGCGGTCTGCAACGGTGAGGGCAGGACGCTGTTGGGTTTGGCTGTCACGCGGTGTTCCTCAAGTGGGGGCAAAAGCCGAGTGCTGTGTAAGCAACAACGAGATCCAATGTGGGAGCGAGCTTGCCCGCGAATGCGGTGTGTCAGTCACCGAATTTGTTTCTGAGCCACCGCGTTCGCGAGCAAGCCCGCTCCCACATAAAGCAGATCTCAGTGGCCTCAGGCCTTGGCTTTTGCCGGCAGCACGTCGTTGGCAATCATTTCGCCGAACGGTCCGGTGAGGTTAGTAACGCCGCGCCCGGCCAGGCTGGCGTAGGGTTCCGGCAGCAGCGGGAACACCAACTCGGCAAAGCGATACGCCTCTTCCAGGTGCGGGTAGCCGGAGAAGATGAAGCTTTCGATGCCCAGGTCCGCGTATTCCTTGATCCGCTCGGCGACTTGCTCAGGGTTGCCCACCAGGGCCGTGCCCGCGCCGCCCCGCACCAGGCCGACACCGGCCCACAGGTTGGGGGCGATTTCCAGGTTGTCGCGACGCCCGTCGTGCAGGGCGGCCATGCGCCGCTGGCCTTCGGAGTCAAAGCGCGAGAAGGATTTTTGTGCGGCGGCGATGGTGTCGTCGCTGATGTGTTCGATCAATTTGGCGGCGGCTTTCCAGGCGTCTTCTTCGGTTTCGCGCACGATCACATGCAGGCGAATCCCGAACTTGACGGTACGGCCATGGCGGGCGGCGCGCTCACGCACGTCGGCGAGTTTTTCGGCAACGGCGGCCGGTGGTTCGCCCCAGGTCAGGTACACATCCACTTGTTCGGCGGCGAGGTCGTGGGCAGCGTCCGAGGAACCGCCGAAGTACAGCGGTGGATATGGCTTCTGCACCGGTGGGTAAAGTGCCTTGGCGTTCTGCACGCGCAGGTGTTTGCCTTCGAAGTCCACCGATTCGCCCTGCAACACGCGGCGCCAGATCTTGAGGAATTCATCGGTCACTTCGTAGCGTTCGCTGTGATCGAGGAAGCTGCCGTCGCCGCGGTTTTCGTCGGGATCGCCGCCGGTCACCACGTTGATCAACAGGCGCCCACCGGACAGGCGGTCGAGGGTCGCGGCCATGCGTGCCGAGACGGTTGGCGAGATGATCCCCGGGCGAATCGCCACCAGGTAACGCAGGCGTTCGGTCAGGGGCACCAGTGCCGAGGCGATCACCCAGGAGTCTTCGCAGGAGCGGCCGGTGGGAATCAGCACACCGTGGTAGCCAAGGTTGTCGGCGGCCTGGGCGACTTGTTTCAAATAGTTGAGGGTGACCGGGCGAGCGCCTTGGGTGGTGCCCAGGTAATGACCGTCACCGTGGGTAGGCAGAAACCAGAAAACATCCATGACAAATCCTTAAGCGATTTTCAGCAGAGAGGTGGGATGCGCGGTAAACAATGGCGCGGCGCGTTCTGCAGCAAGGCGAATGCGGGCCCTCAAGGGCTCACTGGTTATGTGGTAATCGGTGAAGTCGGCCTCGGTGGCGTAAACACCCACGGGCAAGGTCAGGGCCTGGAAGAAACTGAACAGTGGGCGCAACTGGTGATCCAGTACCAAGGCATGGCGTTCGCTGCCGCCGGTGGCCGCCAGCAACACCGGGGTGTTGATCAGGGCGTTGAGGTCCACCAGGTCGAACAGGTGCTTGAGCAGGCCTGGGTATGAGCCGCGGTACACCGGGGCAGCGACGATCAGCAGGTCGGCCTGTTCGATCGCTTGCAGCTGAGCTTCGACGTCGGCGGGCAATTCCTGGCGGGACAGCGCGCCACCCAGGGGCCGGGCAATGTCGCCCAGTTCAATCAGGGTGGTCTGGATCGGCAATTGATTGGCCAGTTCGGCCAGCACGGCCTGGGTCAACACCAGGGTGCGGGACGGGCGCCAGGTTCCGCCGGAGAGGGCAACGACATTCAGTGGACGGGTCATCAACAGTTCCTTTTTCAACAGTGGCTCAGGGCAAGAGCAGTAGCAGGGCTTGAGCAAGAGCTGTACCAAACTGCGCAGCCCCTGGCTGGCGCGGGCTTGGGGCCAGTTGTTGGAAAATGGCGGTGTTGTCTGCCTGGTGTTTTGTTGAATGACTGTTGCCCGGGCAACAGTTGCCAGGCGAACAGTGGCGTGAGCGTTGACGCCATTTATAGAGGGTTGTTGTTATTCCGTAAATGAACGTATTTCCATATTTATAGATCTGTATGGAATATATGGCGCGACTATCAGGCCTGTCGCAAAGGTTGATAGCGACTATCACGGCTGATGATTTTTAACCGTGCAAGGGCGGGAGTAGCCTGTGCTCATTGACTTCAGCCCGTTTCGCAGGACCTTCGCCATGAACCGTTTTCTCGCCATTTGCGTATTGCTTGTCACCTCAGTCCTTGCCGGTTGTGCGACACCGTCGTCGCCGGAGTTGCGTGGCTACTCGGCCGAGGAGAGCAAGGAGTTGGCGCTGGAGGCACTGAGCCGTCGAGGCCTGTCGTTTGATGAATACCAACAGAAGAAAGCCGAACTGACCGGCCAGCCACAGAAAACCTTTGGCTTCGACCGCCAGGGCGAAATGAATGCCGAGCGCGGCGTGACGCTGCACGGTCGCCCCAGTTGAGTCAGTGGCCTGGTCTGAACAGCCCGAGGTTTCCCACAGGAACCTCGGGCTTTTTGTTTGCCATCCATTTCCCTGAGCCTGTTAAGCTGAATTTCAGGAGCGTTCCTACGCACTTTTAAATAAAGTGGTCTTTCTTTAACGGCACGGGATCAGGTAAACCATCTTCCTTTCTGATCGCTGCCCCTGAGACGCTGCTCTCAGGAACATGCTCTGCGAGTCTTTAACGTCATGAATAAACGTCCGCTGTATTTCGACTACGCCGCCACCACGCCGGTGGATGAGCGGGTCATCCAGGTGATGGTGGAGTGTCTGGGCTTTAATGCCAACTTCGGTAACCCGGCGTCCAGTTCCCATGCGTTCGGCCAACAGGCCCGGCAAACGGTTGAACAGGCGCGGTGCCAAGTGGCCGCGCTGGTCGGCGCCGAGCCGGCACAGATCGTCTGGACCTCCGGTGCCACCGAATCCAACAACCTCGCCATCAAGGGCGTCGCCCAGGCGCGAGGCGTGGCCGGTGGGCACATCATCACCAGCCAGATCGAACACAAGGCCACGCTCGACACCGCTCGCCAGCTCCAGGAAGCGGGGGTTGCCGTGACCTATCTGGTGCCGGACGCCGAGGGTTTGATCAGCGCCGAGGCGGTGAGTGAAGCGTTGCGTGAGGACACGTTCCTGGTGTCGTTGATGCTGGTGAACAACGAGTTGGGCACCCTCAACGACATCCAGGCGATTGGTACGCGCGTGCGTGAGCATGGGGCGTTGTTTCACGTGGATGCGGCGCAGGGCGCGGGCAAGGTGGCGATTGACCTGGCCGAATGGCCAGTAGACCTGATGTCGTTTTCCGCCCATAAACTCTATGGCCCCAAGGGCATTGGCGCGCTGTACGTCGGCCCGCGTGCGCAGCAGAAAGTGCTGGCGCAGATTCACGGCGGTGGCCATGAGGGCGGCTTGCGTTCCGGCACGCTGGCGACGCACCAGATCGCCGGCATGGGCACGGCGTTTGCCCTGGCGGCAGCGTCCTTCGCTGAAGAAAAGGCGACCATCGTTGCCTTGCGCGAGCGCCTGCTGGAACAGCTGAATAGCATTGCCGGGGTGCGCCTTAATGGCAGCCTTACCCAGCGTATCCCCCACACCTTGAGCCTGACGTTCAGCGAGGGTGAGTTCAACGCTGCCGCCCTGAGCGCGGGCATTGCCTTTTCGGCGACCTCGGCCTGCAATTCGGCGAGTAATGCACCGTCCCATGTGCTTCTGGCGCTGGGCCATGATGCTCGCAGTGCTGGTCGCACCATTCGCTTGAGCCTCGGGCGGTTCACCACCGAGCAGGATATCGATCAGGCGGTACAACTGATCAAGGCCGCACTGGCCAGCGCACCGGCTTTTTGGGCCGTTTGAACCCATAACAATTATTAGTGGTTAGCAGGAGACACGATGAGCACACAGCCTTTGACCCATGGATCGGTTCCCCAGCGCCTGGCGCACACCCGTGAACTGATGAGCCGCGAGGGCATTCATGCCCTGTTGGTGCCGTCGGCCGACCCGCACCTGTCCGAATACCTGCCGGGTTACTGGCAAGGGCGCCAGTGGTTGTCGGGTTTTCACGGTTCGGTGGGCACGCTGATTGTCACCGCCGATTTCGCCGGTGTGTGGGCAGACAGCCGCTATTGGGAACAGGCGACCAAAGAACTCAAGGGCAGTGGCATCGAGTTGGTCAAGCTGCAACCCGGCCAGCCCGGGCCGCTGGAATGGCTGGCGGAGCAGACGCCGGAAGGCGGCGTGGTGGCGGTGGATGGCGCGGTCATGGCCGTGGCCTCGGCGCGCACCCTGGGCAGCAAGTTGGAGGCACGGGGTGCACGCTTGCGCACGGATATCGACCTGCTGAATGAAGTCTGGCAAGACCGCCCGACGTTGCCGAACCAGCCGATCTATCAACACCTGCCGCCTCAGGCCACCGTCAGCCGTGGCGAAAAACTCGCTGCCCTGCGCGCCAGCTTGCAGGAGAAGGGCGCCGACTGGCATTTCATCGCGACCCTGGACGACATCGCCTGGCTGTTTAACCTGCGTGGCGGTGATGTGTCGTTCAACCCGGTGTTTGTGTCCTTTGCCTTGATCGGTCAGCAGCAGGCGACATTGTTTGTGGCTTTGAGCAAAGTCGATGCCGAGCTTCGTGCCGTGCTGGAGCAGGATGGCGTGGCTCTGCGTGATTACAGCGAAGTAGCAGCTGCATTGAAGGCCATTCCGTCGGGCGCCAGTGTGCAGGTCGATCCGGCACGGGTGACCGCCGGCTTGCTGGAAAACCTGGGCAAAGGCGTCAAGCTGATCGAAGGGCTTAACCCGACCACCTTGGCCAAGTCCCGTAAAAGCCTGGCGGACGCCGAACATATTCGTCAGGCCATGGAGCAGGATGGCGCAGCCTTGTGCGAGTTCTTCGCCTGGCTCGACAGTGCGTTGGGGCGTGAGCGCATCACCGAACTGACCATTGATGAACACCTGACGGCCGCACGTACCCGTCGCCCGGGTTATGTGTCGTTGAGCTTCAATACGATTGCGGCGTTCAACGCCAATGGCGCAATGCCGCACTACCACGCGACTGAAGAAGAGCACGCGTTGATCGAAGGCGATGGCTTGCTGCTGATCGACTCGGGCGGCCAGTACCTGGGTGGTACCACCGATATCACGCGGATGGTGCCTATTGGTACGCCAACCGAAGAGCAGAAGCGCGACTGCACGCGGGTGCTCAAGGGTGTGATTGCCTTGTCCCGCGCGCATTTCCCCAAGGGCATTCTTTCGCCGCTGCTGGATTCCATCGCCCGCGCGCCGATCTGGGCCGAAGGCGTGGACTACGGCCACGGTACCGGTCATGGCGTAGGTTACTTCCTCAATGTGCATGAGGGCCCGCAAGTGATCGCCTATCAAGCCGTCGCCGCACCGCAAACCGCGATGCAGGCCGGCATGATTACCTCCATCGAGCCGGGCACTTACCGTCCGGGGCGTTGGGGTGTGCGCATCGAGAACCTGGTGCTGAACCGTGAAGCGGGCAAGACCGAGTTTGGCGAGTTCCTCAAGTTCGAGACATTGACGCTGTGCCCGATCGACACCCGTTGCCTGGAGCCGTCGTTGCTGACGATGGAGGAGCGCCAGTGGTTCAACGACTACCACGCGCACGTCCGTGAACGCCTGAGCCCGCTGCTCAGTGGCGCGGCACTGGAGTGGTTGCAGGTGCGTACGGCCGCTATCTAAGGGGCTGCAGCTCGGGCGCCTGGGTCAGGGCATCGGCCATGTAGTCGATGAACGCTTTGACCCGGGCAGACTGGCGACGATTCGGCGCCGAAACAGCATGGATCGGCAACGACTGCGGGGTGTAGTCCTGCAGCAGCGCGACCACCCGGCCGGCCTTCAGGTCATCAAAGAACAACCACAGGGGCGACAGCGCAATGCCGAGTCCCGCCAATACCATCTCGCGAACGGCCTCGGAGTTATTGCTCTGGGCGTTGCCTTTTATCTTGACGCTGTGCCGCGTCCCGTCCTTTTCGTAAATCCATTGGTTCTGGCTGCTGAGCAGGTTGAACAGCAGGCAATTGTGCTGGGTCAGGTCTTGTGGCGTTTTTGGCGCAGGATGCTTGGCCAGGTAGGCCGGGCTGGCGACGGTGACCCGGTGGGTGGTGCCGATCTGCCGGGCGATCAGGCCGCTGTCGCTCAACTCGCCAATGCGCAGGGTGACGTCCAGGCCTTCGCTGATCAGGTCCTGATTGTGATCGTTGAGTTGCAGGTCAACCTGCACCTGCGGGTATCGCTCGAGAAATCCCGCCAGGCGTGAGGCGATGTGCAGGTGGCCGAAGCTGACTGATGAGCCGATGCGCAGCGGACCGGCGACGGCTTCCTTGCCGGATTGGAAGCTGTGTTCCGCTGCATCCACGGCCGCGAGGATTTGTCGGCAATGGTTGTAGTAGCGCTGGCCTTCGTCTGTCAGGGAGAGTTTGCGGGTGCTGCGGGAAATCAGCTTGCCTCCCAGTTCTGTCTCCAGTGCACGCAGGACTTTGCTGATGGTGGGCTGAGTGGTCTGCAGTTCCCGGGCGACCGCGGAAAAACTCCCGCGCTCGATCACCCGGACGAATATGGCCATTGCGTTGAGCTTATCCAAGGGGCTACCAATTCATGCCAAATGAGCATGGTCACTATAGCGGTTTGGCGTCTTATCGGCATGAGTGGGTGGGGGCATGATGATGTTCACTTCCTGATAAAACGAGATGACGACCATGACGGATACCACTCAGATGCGCGCCTTGATGGTGGATACGGCGAACGGGCCGTTACGGCTGGCGACCATTCCCAAGCCGACTCCGGGGGGCGGCGAGGTTCTGGTAAGGATCAAGGCCAGCGGCCTCAATCCGTTGGACGGGAAAATTCGTGCCGGTGAGGCCGCCCATGCCCGTCAGCCATTGCCGGCAGTATTAGGGGTGGACTTGGCGGGGATCATTGAGGCGGTTGGCCCGGATGTCAGTGAATGGGACATGGGTGACGAGGTTTACGCGCTGGCAACAGGTATTGGTGGCATCCAGGGTTCATTGGCGGAATTTGCAGTGGTGGATGCGCGTCTGCTGGCGAGAAAGCCTGTAACCCTGAGCATGCGCGAAGCGGCGGCATTGCCGCTGGTGCTGATCACCGCATGGGAAGGGCTGGTGGACCGTGCTCATGTAGGCCCGGGCCATAAAGTATTGATCCAGGGTGGTGCCGGTGGTGTAGGGCATGTCGCCGTGCAAGTGGCGAAAGCGTTTGGCGCCGAGGTGTTTGCGACCGGTTCAGCCAGGCAGCGGGCGTTGATCGAGGGGCTGGGCGCTACGTTTATCGACTACCAACAGCACACCGTCGAGGAGTACGTTGCCGTGCACACGGCCGGCGAAGGTTTTGACATTGTGTATGACACGGTGGGCGGGCCGACGCTGGATGCATCCTTCCGGGCGGCCCGGACCTATCACGGGCATGTGCTGAGCTGCCTTGGCTGGGGTTCCCATAGCCTGGCGCCGTTGTCGTTTCGCGGGGCGACGTATTCCGGGGTGTTTACCCTGCTGCCGATGCTGACGGGCAAGGGGCGTGAGCACCACGGGCAGATTCTTGCCGGGGCGGCGCGTTTGATTGAGGGTGGGAAACTCAAGCCGATCCTCGATGCGCGTCACTTCGACCTGCGCACGGCAAACGCCGCTTACGAGTTACTCGCAGGCGGCGCTCAAGGGCGTTTGGTGGTTGAGATCTAGCTCAGTGCTTCGCGGACAAACTCCAGGCGGTCCTGGCCAAAGAACAACTGGTCGCCGACGAACATCGCAGGCGCCCCGAATACGCCGCGCTGGATGGCGTGCTCGGTGTTGTCCTTGAGGGTGGCCTTGACGGCGTCGTCATTCGTCAACGCCATGACTGCTTCGGGATCAAAACCACGCTCAGCCAACACCGCGGCTACCACGATCGGGTCACCCAGGTGGCGGCCATCTACCCAAAGGGCGTGGAACAGGCAGTCGATGAAATCCAGAAAACGCTCGGGCTGGCGCATTTGAATGCCAGTGACGGCACGCATCAACAGCAGCGTATTGATGGGGAAGTGTGCATTGAACTTGAGCGGAACGTTGTAGCGCTGGGCGTAGCGCGCCAGGTCCTGGAGCATGTAGCGACCTTTGGCTGGAATGGTGGCCGGCGACGCATTACCGGTGGCCTTGAATACTCCACCCAGTAGCATTGGCTTATAAACCAGCTGGGCGCCGGTTGCCGTGCACAGGCTTGGAAGTTGGGTATAGGCCAGATAGGTGGCAGGGCTGCCGAGATCGAAGAAAAACTCCACGGTTTTACTCATGCTGGGGACTCGCTGTTTATTGTTATGGGCGTGTTTACCAAGGTTCATTCCAGGGGCGCAGATCCAGTTCGAAGGTCCAGGCATCCCGGGGTTGGCTGTGCAGGTACCAATAATTATCGGCGATGTGCTCGGGGTTGAGAATTCCGTCTTCATCCTTGAGGGCGTACTTTTGTGGGAAGTTATCCCGGATGAAATCGGTGTCGATGGCCCCGTCGACTACCACATGGGCAACGTGGATGTTCCGCGGGCCCAGTTCACGGGCCATGCTTTGCGCCAGTGCACGGATGCCGTGTTTGGCACCTGCGAATGCAGCAAAGCCGGCGGCGCCTCGCAAGCCGGCGGTTGCACCGGTAAACAGGATGGTGCCGCGATTACGGGTGACCATGCGCTTGGCGACTTCCCGCGCGTTGAGGAAGCCTGAGAAACAGGCCATCTCCCAGATCTTGAAGTACTTGCGGGCGGTTTCTTCCAGGATGCTGCACGGCACATTGGCGCCGATATTGAAGACAAAGACTTCGATGGGCCCCAGTTCGGTTTCAATCTGCTCGATCAGCGCGATAACGTCCTCTTCCTTACGGGCATCGCAGGCAAAACCATGGGCCTCGCCGCCAGCTGCCTGGATGCTGTCCACCAAGGGTTGCAGTTTATCGGCGCTGCGCCGGGTAACGCATGCGACGTAGCCCTCACGGGCGAAGCGCTTGGCGATGGCGCCACCGGTGGCATCGCCGGCACCCACTACCAGTACGATTTTCTTATTGTTCGTCATGGAAGATCCTTTAGTAAACGATCGTTTGGCAAACGAACGTTATGCTACGATCAGGCAGGCGTCAAGCTGACACACCAGTGGGGGAAGCAATGCGATATTCAGCCAGTCACAAGCAGGAAACCAGAGAGAAGCTGCTGGACAGCAGTGCGGCGCTGGCTAAGAAAGACGGGTTTTCGAGTGTGGGTGTGGATGGCTTGATGAAAGCCATTGGCTTGAGTGGCGGTGCGTTTTATAGCCACTTCGTCTCGAAGGACGAGCTGTTCAGCGCGATTGTCGAGCGTGAATTGAGCCACAGCCTTGAGCGGTTGAATGGGGGCGGCGTCCAGAGTCGGGAACGGTTGGATCGCTGTTTGAAGTTCTACCTGAGCATGGCCCATGTGGAGCAATCGGAAGCGGGCTGCGCGTTGCCGAGCCTGGGGGCAGAGATTGCGCGTTCTGATGTGGCGGTGCGCCAACAGGCGCAGGACTGGATTTGCCGATTGCAGGCGGGATGGGCCGCAACGTTGGGTAGCGATGACCTGGCGTGGGCGATTTTGTCGCAATGCATCGGCGCCCTGGTGGTGGCGCGGATGATGGTCAGCCCACACGTGCAGGCGCAAGTCCTTTCATCGAACTACGAAGTGCTCAGCCAGCAGCTGTCGAGCCTGTGAGGGCGTCGACAGTTATTTGCAGATTACAATCATGCTTCGGCTGGTATAACCGGCGGGATTGAGACCGAACGGGTAGTCTCCCGGGTCTTCGGCGTTGTCACCCGACTTGGCGATGACTTTATAGCCTTTGGCGCCGCATGAATTGACTGCACTGGCGTAGCACTGGTCCCAGGAAGAGGACAGGCCCGAGCAGTTGATATGCAGACCTTTTTTTCCCCGTTTCACTTCGGTCCTGGTCGTCGCGGCACAACCTGCGATTGCCACAATCAGGAACAACATCAAAATTCGCTTCATTACTGTCCTTAATAGCCGCCTCGCTTAACTGCACGAAGCTGGCTTTGCTCGCTCTCGAGTGTAGCGTTCATGATGTCCTTATCGAAATTCTCCATGAGTGACACTGGGTTACGGGCTAAACATGGCCTAATTGAGCGGCAAATGCCAGAGCTACGTCAAATCTTGAATCAGTCGGCGGGCACCAGTGGCTTTGATTCGTTACGCATGGTCAGGGTTGCACCGACCGACGCCAGGATGATGCAGGTGATGGCCAGCCATTGCGCCAGCGACAGGTGTTCTTGAAGGAAAAACAGACCGGACAGGGCGCCGAAAGCGGGTTCGATACTCATCAACGTGCCGAACGTACGAGCAGGCAGGCGAGTCAGCGCGACCATTTCCAACGTGTAGGGCAGGGCGGTGGATAAAACGGCGACGCCAATGGCGATGGGGATCAGCGAGGGCGTGAGTAATGCTGCGCCCGCATGGACAATCCCGATCGGCGCGACGAACAGTGCGGCAATCATTACGCCGAGGGCTGCGGTCTGTACGCCATTGTCGGCACCGGCCTTTTGGCCAAACAGAATATAAAGTGCCCAACACACGCCAGCGCCCAGTGCGTAGGCGGCGCCTGTCAGATCAATGCCATTACTGGCTTCTCCCATGGGGATCAGCAGCAGCAGGCCAGCGATGGCCAAGGCTATCCAGAGGAAATCCACGGCGCGTCGCGACGCGTAGATGGCCACCGCCAGCGGGCCGGTGAATTCGAGGGCGACTGCAATGCCCAGGGGAACGGTCCGCAGAGACATATAGAAGAGGAAGTTCATTCCACCTAACGCCATTCCGTAAACGATGACCGTTTGAAGCGATTTGGCTGTCAGCTTGGCGCGCCATGGACGTAATAGAAGCAGCATGATCACACTGGCGAAAATCAGGCGCAGGGTGGTGGTGCCTTGGGCGCCAACGATGGGGAACATACTTTTGGCGAGCGAGGCGCCTGATTGAATGGAGGCCATGGCAATGAGTAGCAGGCCGACTGGAAACAATGTCGAGGCCAGGCTACGGGGTGAGGTGGTCATTGAGGGTGTTCGTCCGAGGTCGTATTAAAGAAGCAGAAGTGGCTATGATGCTTAACTGTTGCGCGTTGAGCAATATATTGCTCAATTTGTTCGGCACTCCTCTCTATATAGGTGGATTTTGTGGTTGTCGGGATCGATTGATAGAAATCCTGAATTAACCCTTGACGGCAGATTCTGGAAGTCTATAATTCGCCCCACTTCCGGCGCAGTCGAAACGGAAAACTCCTTGGTAAACAAAGAGTTATGTAGGTTTCGATAGCGAGTTGCTTCAGATCATCGAAGCCC
>NZ_JACARC010000068.1 GCF_013386825.1 Pseudomonas sp. IPO3778 | reverse complement strand
GTGAAGAACCAAAAAAAAGCCGCACCCTGCCAAGGAAACGGCCAAAAAATTGTCGAGGCATTTGAAACTAACGTGCGGTTATCACCGACAGCTTGGTAATCCCCGCGCGCTCGATAGACGCCATGGCCCGCGCCACTTCGCCGTAGTTCACTCCATCGTCAGCCTGCAGTTGCACCCGCACATCCGGGTCCTTGGCCTTCGCCGACTGCAGGTTGAATTCCAGCAACTCCGGCTGGATTTCATCCTTGTTGATAAACAGTTTGCCCGCCGCATCGATGCTCACCACCAGCGGGTCTTTCTGCTCCACCGGGGCCACCGCCTCCGTCTTGGGCAGGTTGATCGGAATCGCGTTGGTCAACAGCGGCGCGGTGACGATAAACACCACCAGCAGCACCAGCATCACGTCCACCAGCGGCGTGACGTTGATCTCGCTCAGCACCTCATCACTGTCTTGCGTGGAGAAGGCCATCTCAGGACGCCTCCTTCACTTTTTGCGCGCCGCCCTGGGCACCACCCGCCTTGCTCAGCGTCGGGTGCAGCAGCACGCGGAAGGAGTTCTTCTGCGCCAGGCTGTAGAAGTCGTGGGCGAAGTCGTCCAGGTCAGCAGCGGTGAGTTTCAGGCGACGCAGGAAGTAGTTGTAGACCAGCACCGCCGGCACCGCGACGGCAATCCCCACGCCGGTGGCGACCAATGCAGCACCGATCGGGCCAGCCACGGTTTCGAGGCTGGCGGAACCGGCAGCGCTGATGCCTTTCAAGGCTTCCATGATCCCCCACACCGTACCGAACAGGCCGATAAACGGCGAGGTGCTGCCGATACTCGCGACCACCGCCAAGCCGGTTTCGAGGGAGCGACGCTCACGCACGATTTGTTGGCGCAAGGCCCGTTCGAGGCGGTCCTGGTGGTTGATCGCCTGGCTCAAATCAGCCGCGTGCGGCGCCTCACCGACCTGGATCGCAGCGTAACCGGCCTGGGCCACACGAGCCGCAGCGCCGGGTTTGGTTTCGGCCAGTTCTGCGGCCGAGTCCAGGCTGGATGCCGCCCAGAACTGTTTGTGGAACTTGCGATCCTGAGACTTGAGGCGGCCGAACTGCACGCCCTTGAGCAGGGCCAGGCCCCAGGTGGCGACCGAAAAGACCACCAGCAGCCAGATCACCGCGCTTTCGATGGATTCAGTTGGAGATGCTAATGCCATGATGTTTTCCCTCTGTGCAGAGGGCGATGTGTCCAACACACCGCCGCCCAATAATTAATGAATCTTGAAATCGATCGGTACGCTGACCCAGCCGTCCTGAGCCACATCGCCCTGCTTGGCCGGTACAAAACTCCAGCGTTTCACGGCAGCCAGGGCGGCCTCGTCGAGTGGCTGGCGACCACTGCTTTTCTGGACCTGGATCTCACCCGGCTTGCCGGTGGCCAGCACGTGCACCCGCAACAACACCGTGCCTTCCCAGCCCCGGCGCTGGGCCAGTGACGGGTATTCGGGCGCCGGGTTCTTCAGGTACGCCGCGTTGGCCGAGGCCGGCGTTACCGGCGCTGGCGCAGGCGGTGCGGGAGCCGGTGGCGCAGGTACTGGCGGCGCGGGCGGCTGCTCCACCACAGGCGCAGGCACGGGCTTGGGCACGGGCTTTGGTACCGGCTTGGGTTTCGGAATTTTTTTCGGCGCCGGCTTGGCGGCCAACTCATCGACCACCGGCGGCGGTGGCTCGACAACCGGTGGCGGCGGCGGCACGGGCGGTGGTGGCTCCACCACCGGCGGGGCCGGCTGGGAAAATTCGATGGTCATCGGCGGAATTTCCGGCGGCACAATCGGCAGCACCGGGGTTGGCTTCTGGCTGACCCAATAGATCACCGCGCCATGCAGGGCCAGCGCGAGAATCCCCAACAGGATCGCTTCACGCCGACTCAATACACCCTTGGGGGTTTTCTGCGTACGCAACTGCCCCAACGGCGCGCGATGCGGCCGGCCAAGGTCGACCAACTCACCACCCGGTGCCTGGCGCCACTGCGCCTCTTGTGCACTGGCGGCGGTCTGGACATTGCCCATTGATTCACTCCCCTGCGGTCTTAAGCAAAAAAACCGACGGGCCTTGGCGGCCGTCGAGGGCTGAATCATCGGGGCCAGACGCTTATCTCTTAAAGTAATCTTTAAAGTTATAGATAGATCTAAATTGAATAAACGAAACATCCGGAAACGCCAAGGCCACGGCCTGCGCGGGCTGGCGCCGAGGTACGAAATCCGGATGCTTTTGAGGCATGCAAAATATTCCCTGAAGGCATGGCTCAGCGCGGGTTACTGGCACATAAATCCCGCAATTGGCTCAACAATGCCTGCCCCGCAGCACCCAGGCCGGTGCGGCCATACAGCGCCAGCCGCACGCCCTGCACCGCCGGCAAACCGCTGTCTGCGCCCAACACCACATGCCCGGCCTGCACCACCCGCACCGGCAGCAGGCTGATCCCCAGCCCCGCCGCCACTGCCGAACACACGCTGGCCAGGCTCGCGCTGGAATAGCCGATGCGCCAGCGCCAGCCGCCCACTTCAAGGTGATGCAGCATTTCATTGCGGTACAGACCGCCCGCGGGAAACGCCACCAGCGGCAACGGGTCACGTCCCAGGGACGGCGCACTGCGGCTGTCCACCCAGCACAACGGCTCCGGCCAGGACGCCAGGCAGTCATCGCTGTCGCCCATTTGCTTGACCAGCAGCACGTCGAACTCACCGCTGCGATAAGCCCGCAGCAACTCGGGCCCCAAGCCGCTGGTGACCTCCAGGCGCACCCGGGGATAAGCCTGCACAAACGCCGACAACAGCGGCATCAGGCGCTCGGCCGCAAAATCCTCGGGCACCGCCAGGCGCAGCACGCCGTCGCTCTGCTGATTGATCAGCACGTCGGCGGCCTCTTCGTGCAGTGCCAGGATGCGCCGCGCGTAGGCCAGCAAGCGTTCGCCCTCGACCGTGGCCACCACGCGGCGCTGATCGCGGTCAAGCACCTGGCTGCCAAGCGCGTCTTCCAGGCGGCGGATCTGTTGGCTGACGGTGGACTGGGTCAAATGCAGGCGCTCGGCCGCACGGGTGAAGTTGCCGCAATACACCACGGCGACAAAACTGCGCAATAACACGGGATCGAACATGGGCTCACCATTTCGTTTGCCACTGATTGGCATGGTTATATTTAATTTAAGAATACCCCCGTGGCTGCCCATACTTCACGCTTCATTGCACACGAGGGGCTTGGCATGACGGACGATCAACGGCATTTGCATCATGCGGTGCAACTGGCCAGGGCCAACGTCGCTGCCGGTGGCCGCCCGTTTGGCGCCGTGCTGGTGCGCGACGGCGAGGTGCTGGTGGAAGCGGTCAACGAAATCCACCTCACCCAGGACCCCACCGCCCACGCCGAGATGCTCGCCATCCGCGCCGCCAGCCAACAACTGGGCCCGCGCCTGGACGGCTGCGTGATCTACGCCAGCGGCCAGCCCTGCCCGATGTGCCTGAGTGCGATGTACCTGTGCGGCGTGTCGCGCGTGGTGTTCGCTGCCAGCAACGAAGTGGCAGCGCCGTTTGGCCTGTCCACAACCGCGATCTACCAGCAACTGGCGCTGCCGTTAACGGAGCAAAAATTGCCTGTACAGCATCTGCCACAAGCGGCGATGCAGGCCCTTTACGCGCAATGGCAGGCCCTGCATGACGCTGAATAATTCACTCGCCGGCAAACTCGCCGGCTGGGGCCTGTTGGTGGTGCTGGGCCTGAACCTGCGGCCCATCCTCAGTTCCATCAGCCCGTTGCTGGGGGAAATCCGCCTGGCCACCGGCCTGAGTTTCCAGAGCAGCGCCCTGCTCACCAGCCTGCCGGTGATCTGCATGGGCCTGGTGGCATTGGTGGGGGTGCGCCTGGAGGCCAAGCTGGGGGAACGACGCGGGATTGCCCTGGGGTTGATGATGATTCTGCTGGCGTGCCTGGCGCGCTGGCTGTTTGGCCAGGCGCCGGCGCTGCTGGCCACGGCACTGTTCGGCGGCGCGGGGGTGGCGCTGATCCAGGCATTGGTGCCGGCGATGATCAAGCGCCAGTTTCACCAGCGCGTGCCATTGGCGATGGGGGTTTACTCGGCGTCGTTGATGGGCGGCGGTGGCTTGGCGGCGCTGCTCAGCCCGCTGGTGGCGGGGCACTTCCAGCATTGGCAGGCGGGGCTCGGGATCTGGCTGCTACCCGCCTTGGGGGCGCTGTTGTTGTGGGCCTGGCTGCCATTGGGCGCGGCGAAAAACCCGCAGGTGACGGCGCCCTTCCAGGGCCTGCGCAACCGTCGTGCCTGGTTGCTGGCGCTGTATTTCGGCCTGGTGAATTGCGGCTACATGAGCATGGTCGCGTGGTTGCCGGCCTACTACCAGCAACTGGGTTGGGACGTATTGCCCAGTGGCTCGCTGCTGGCGTTCATGACGATCTTTCAGGTCATCGCCGCGCTGTTGATGCCCGCATTGGCGCAACGCGGCATCGATCGTCGACCGCTGCTGAGCATCAGCCTGCTGGCCCAGACCGTGGGCTATATCGGCTTGCTGACGGCGCCGCTGCAATTCCCGCACCTGTGGGTGGCGCTGATCGGCTTCGGCCTGGGGGCGTGTTTTGCCCTGAGCCTGCTGCTGACCCTGGATCACCGCCGCGACCCTCGGGAAGCCGGCCAGTTGGCCGCGTTCGTCCAGGGCGTGGGCTTTTTGATCAACGCCATTTCGCCGTGGCTGACCGGCTGGCTGCGGGAACTGACCGGCAGCTTCGTCAGCGCCTGGATGGTGCTGACGGTCACGGTGGTAGCGATGCTGATCGTGACCCGCGTGTTCAGCCCGGCCACCTACCGGCCCCGCTCTATTGATATGCAATTTGAGTCTAGATAAAACAACAAAGCTTCGTTGACGGAATAAGTAAGGCTATTAAAATCCCGGTTCCCTCCAGGATGCCGGGAAACTCATGGATCTTCGCCAACTGCGCTACTTCATTGCTCTGAACGAGTACCGCAGTTTCGTGCGCGCCGCCGACGCCATGGGCATTACCCAGCCGGCGTTCAGCCGCAGCATCCAGAACCTGGAACAAGCATTCGGCTGCGTGCTGGTAGACCGTGCCCACAAGGCGCTGCGCCCCACCCCCGAAGGCCAGGTGGTGCTGCAACATGCGCTATCCCTGGTACAGGGCGCGGCGCGGCTGAGCCATGAAGTCACGCGTATGACCAAGCTCGACGCCGGCGAATTGCGCTTTGGCTGCGATGCCGTGGCGGCGGTCAACCTGGTACCCGAGGCGATCGCACGGTTTGTCAGCGCTCATCCCAACGTACGCAGCGGTTTGCAGGTGGATAATTGGGAAAAACTCGGGCGCAGTCTGAGCCGCGAAGAGATCGAGTTTTTCATCGCCGATGTGCGCCACTTCGAAGCCGACCCGAACTTCCAGACCCAGGCCCTGACACCCCGGCGCACTGTGTTTTTTTGCCGCGCCGGGCATCCGTTGCTGGCCAAGGACAGCCTCTCAACCAACGATTTGTTTGACTACCCGCTGGCGACGCCGCTGATAGCCCCGGGGGTGCGCAAGCTGCTGGCCAACCTGAGCGGGCGCATCGACTTTTCTCCCGCTATCGAGTTGGAGCAGTTTGCGGCGCTGGCGGCCATCGTGCGCCAGTCCAATGCGATCGGCCTGGGCGCCGAGGATGCGTTTACCGAACATTTTACCCGTGGCGAACTGGCAATGCTGCACTGGCGCAATGTGCCCCACAGCCTCGACAGTTTGAACAACCGCTGCGGGATTATCAGCCGCACAGGGTTTCGTCTGTCGCCGGCGGCGAAGGCGATGATTGAGTTGGTGGTGGCGGTAGATAAGCAGCCCATTGAGCTCGCCGATCAGGTGCAGGATTGCGGCCTGTCTTTTGCCCAGGAGCCCCTATGAAGCGGACTTATCACCTCACCCTCGCTTTGGCGTTCACCCTGCTGTCGAGCGTCGGTCAGGCTGCACCCACCCACGACGCCACCGAGAAAGCAGCGGTCGAGATCGTGAACAACACCGAACACCCGCTGAATGTCTTCCAAGGCAAAACCACTGTCGTCGTGCAGCCCAAGGAACGCTTGCAGGCCGAAGGCTTCACGACCGCGCCCCTCACGATCACCACCAAGACCCCGGAGGCAGCAATTCGGTTTGTCACGCTTTCAAACGCCAGGGGCTGCAGCGCCCCCCTCTGTTTGCTGATCACCGGCAAATAGCCGTCATACCGGTGCAGCCTGCTTCACTGGCGCCTGCACCTGCGACCCGCGTTCAAACCGATTGGCCCGCGCAAACGTGCCGAAATCATTGAAACGCACGCCCATTTCCGCCATCACCTTGTGCGCCGCTTTCACCGTCATCTGGCGGATATAGAACGGCTCCTTGACCACAAAGTGATGTATCCCGTGGGTGCTGCCGAAGTTGAAGCAAAACGCCTGCAACGGCCACAGCCACCAGGGGTTCAGCACTTGGGTTTGCTGGATCACATTGCCCGGCTCGATGTCACCGTAGTAGTGCATGTTGGAGCTGACAAAGTGCAGGCAGAAGGTGCGCAGCACGTTGGGGCCGATGATCACCACGGCGGCGATGTCGATCACGTGCATCACCGCCAACGTGTTGGCTGACCAGTCGATTGGTGCGCCCAACAGGCCGGCAATGCCGTTGGCGGCATGGAAGCCCAAGAACACATACCACGCGCCCCAATGCAGCAGCGCCAGCGGTGCGTAGACCAGCGCCGTGCGCTTGAGAATGCTCAGTTTGTGCTTCCAGGACGGTGCGCGCAGCACCCGGATCAGTGCCGACATGATGTTGTCGCCGACCATCAACAACCGCGCCAGGCCCCACGGCTCACCGTTGGTGATTGCACGCTCTTCGATATCGGTTTCGCTGCCGGACACCTTGTGGTGATTGAGGTGAATATGCCGCCGCACCCAAGGGTTGATGGTGCTGGGCCGCGCCAGCCACACCAGGCCCATCATCAGGTTGTGGGGCAGGCGCTGCTTGCGAAAGTACATGCTGTGGATCAGGTCGTGCTCCAGCTCGTGGGTCAGTGACGCCAGGAACGCGTTGAGCAGCAGGCACACCCACCACGCCATGTGCCCGGTGATATAGAGCGCCGCCGAACCCACCATGCCCACCAGGGCAAAGGCCAGGATGCCCGCGCCCAACGCATCCTGATGCATCAGCCAGGGGTGGCGCTGGCGCAATAACAAGCCCTCGGCCAGCACCACTTCACGGATATGCGCCGAGCGCTGCTGTGCGTTCATCTGCTGGGGACTTGCAGAAGTACCGTCCATGCTTCCATCCTCTTGGTGATTGATGGGCCCATCCTGCCCTATGCTGTGTAAAGGGCCGCAAGCCCGGGACGCCAACCTGTTGACCGCAAGCGCCAATCACCATGACTGAACCCACCTCCCTCGCCAGCTGGACCCGCGCCCTGCGCAAGCAGCTCGACGCCCTGGACCTCGACAGCGCCGCGCTGTGCGCCCAGGCCGGGCTCGACCCGCAGCAGATGGACGACCCCAACGCGCGCTACCCGTTGTCGGCCACCACACGCCTGTGGGAACTGGCGGTGCAGGCCAGTGGCGATCCGGCGATTGGTTTGCGGGTGTCGCGGTTTGTCAGCCCCACCACCTTTCATGCCCTGGGTTATGCGCTGGTGGCCAGCGGCAGCCTGCGGGAAGTGTTCGAGCGGATCGTGCGGTATCACCAGGTGGTCAGCGACGCCCTGAGCCTGGAGCTTAGCCGGGAGGGCGAGCGTTACCGCTTTCGCCTGCAACAACCCACCGGCACGCCCGCGCCGGCGTTTGAAGCGATTGATGCATTCGCCGCGATTTACGTGCGCACCTGCCGCAATCGGTTGGGTCGCGACTATGCGCCGCTGGCGGTGTACCTGCGGCGGCCCGAACCGGCGGACCCCAAGCCGTGGCACACAGTGTTTCGCGCACCGGTGTTTTTCGCCGCAGAAGAAGACCGCCTGGAGTTCGCCGCCCGGGACTTTGACAGCCACCTGGACGATGCGAATCCGGAGTTGGCCGAACACAATGAAACCGTGCTTAAACGCACCCTGGCGCAACTGCGACCGCTGACCTGGGAGCGCAAGGTGCGTTCGGCCATCGAAGCGCAGTTGCCTGACGGTGAACCGAGCGCCGAACGCATCGCCCAGGCGTTGCATTTGAGTTTGCGCAGCCTGCAGCGGCACCTGGCGGACGAGGGTTGCCGGTTCGATGCGCTGCTCAATGAGTGCCGGGAGAACCTCGCGCTCCTGCATTTGCGGGATCCCGAGTGTTCACTGGCGGAAATCAGTCATTTGCTGGGGTTTGCCGACACCAGCAGCTTCAACCGGGCGTTCAAGCGCTGGACCGGGATGACGCCGGGGCAGTTTAGGGATGGGTTAAGGTAGTGGGTATTGCGGTGGTTGTGAGGGCCTCATCGCGGGCAAGCCCGGCTCCCACAGTTGACCGAGTGGTCTTGGGCAACAGTGATCAAATGTGGGAGCCGGGCTTGCCCGCGATAGCGATGGTTCAGCCACCGCAAAAACCTGCGGCAATCAGCGCCCCCGATCCCGCCGCAACACCTTCTTCACCCGCGCCACCAACGCCCGGGCCTCAAACGGCTTGAGCAAATAATCATCCTCGTGCAATTCCAGCCCACGCAGCCGGTCTTCAATCCCGTCGGGGGTGGTCAAGAACAGCATCGGCGTCGCGCCTTTCAACCGAATCGCCTGTTGCAGCTTCCAGGCATTCAACCCCGGCAGCATCACATCCAGGATCACCAGGTCGTATTCACTGCTTTCCACAAAGCGCAGGGCCGCCATGCCATTGGCCGCCACCTCCACCGTGTAACTGGCCTCCTCCAGGCTGCGGCCCATCGCCTCGGCCGCTTCTGACTCGTGTTCCACTAGCAGGACGCGCATAACACACCTCGAATAATCGTGACCGCAGGCTAACACCCTCAGGCGTGCGCCGCCTCGCGCAAACGCTGCGGGTCGAGGATTTCGATCTCGCCATAGCCCAGGCGCACGATGCCCTGGCCCTGCAGGTCCTTGAGCAACGCGTTGGTGGTCTGGCGCGACAGGCTCAACATCGCAGCCAGGTCTTCCTGGGGCAGTTGCAGCACCTGCCGCGCCTGTTCGATGTCACCGTAACCTTCGGCAATCATCAGCAAGCGGTGCGCCACCCGCACCGACGCCGGCATCAGGCTCAATTGCTCGATATTGATAAAGGTCAGGCGCAGTTTCTGGCTCATCAACAGGGCCATGTCGCGCCAGTAGCGCGGAGCGTCTTCGAGGATCTGCAGCAAGGCTGGTTGCGGCACCTGCAACAGCGTACACGGCCCGACGGCGCAAGCGTCGTGGGTACGGGGCAACCCGTCGAACAGGGAAATCTCGCCGAACCAGTACGGCAATTCCGCCAGGCTCAACACCGCTTCCTTGCCCTGCTCGTTCACCGCGCTGATGCGCAGGGAGCCTTCCAGCACCGCGTACAGCCCGCACGGCGGGTCGCCGCGTTTGAACAGGTATTGCCCCGCCGTCAGCTGCCGCAGCCGGGCGTTGGCCAGCAGGCTATTCTGTAAATCAGCAGGCAGATGGCTGTACCAGTGACCGGTGGCCAGCCGCGGGTGCCATTTCTCAGCATCCATGAGAACTCCGAAGATTGTCGGCCAGCTGACAGTGTGCCGCAGGCCTACAGGGCATGATCAAACATCCTACAGGAGGAACAACAATGAAAAGCCTCGTCGACCACCTCAGTCAATACGCCGCCTACCACCGCGACCCACGCAATATCGCCAGCCACTTTATTGGCATCCCGCTGATTGTGGTGGCGGTGGCCGTGCTGCTGTCACGCCCCGAATGGACGGTGGCCGGGCTCTGGCTCTCGCCGGCCGTGGTGGTGGCGCTGCTCTCGGCGTGGTTCTACCTGCGCCTGGAACTGGCCCTCGGTGTACTGATGACGGTGCTGATGGGCCTGTCGGTGTGGGCCGGGCATGTGCTGGCGGCGCAGAGCACGCTGGTGTGGCTGAGCAGCGGCATCGGCCTGTTTGTGGTGGGCTGGGTAATTCAGTTTGTGGGGCATTACTACGAGGGTAAAAAGCCGGCGTTTGTCGATGACGTGTCCGGGTTGATCGTAGGGCCGTTGTTTGTGGTGGCGGAGTTGGCGTTTCTGGTGGGGCTGCGGCATGACCTCAAGCAGCAGATTGAAGAGCGTGCGGGGCCGGTGGCCGTGCGGCACAAGAACGCCACGGCCTGACAAGCAACACAAACTCAATGTGGGAACCGGTTTTCTGTGGGAGCTGGCTTGCCTGCGATACCGGCACCTCGGTGTCTCAGGCATACCGAGGTGATGCTATCGCAGGCAAGCCAGCTCCCACATAAGCCCGCTCCCACATGGGTTTTGCGGCGCTCTTAGGCTTTTTGCCAGACCTTAGGCTTGAAGAACAACGTCTCGCCCCGCGCCAGGCCGGTCAGGCTGTCATGGTCTTTCACCACTTCAGCCTCGATCAGTTCGCTTTGGCCTTCGACCTTCAACGTCACCCGAGTGGTTGCACCCAGCGGGCGGATATCACGCACTTCAGCGGCGTGGTGGTCTTCCAGTTCGTGGCGCGACAGCGACACTTCGTGCGGCCGGAACAGCACGTGCTTGTCCTCACCCAAGTGCAGGCGGTTGGAGTCACCGAGGAAGTGATACACAAAATCGCTGGCCGGGTTTTCGTAGACTTCGCCCGGTGAGCCGATCTGCTCGATCACGCCCTTGTTCATCACCACGATGCGATCCGCCACTTCCATGGCTTCTTCCTGGTCGTGGGTCACGAACACCGAGGTCAGGTTGATGTCTTCGTGCAGGCGCGCCAGCCAGCGGCGCAGTTCTTTACGGACCTTGGCATCCAGCGCGCCGAACGGTTCATCCAGCAGCAGCACTTTAGGTTCTACCGCCAACGCGCGGGCCAGGGCGATACGCTGGCGCTGGCCGCCGGAGAGTTGTTCCGGGTAGCGATCGGACAACCAGTCGAGTTGCACCATGTTCAGCAGCTCGTGAACTTTGACCGCGATCTGGCTTTCGGTGGGGCGCTGGTTTTTCGGTTTCATGCGCAGGCCGAACGCGACGTTGTCGAACACCGTCATGTGGCGGAACAACGCGTAGTGCTGGAATACAAAACCGACGTTGCGATCACGCACGTCATGGCCGGAAACGTCTTCACCGTGGAACACGATGCTGCCGTCGTCCGGGGTTTCAAGGCCGGCGATGATGCGCAGCAAGGTGGTCTTGCCGCAGCCGGACGGGCCCAGCAACGCCACCAACTCGCCACTCTGGATGTCCAGGTTGATGCTGTTCAGGGCCTTGAAGGCGTTGAAGTTCTTGCTGACATTACGGACTTCGATCGACATGACTTATTCCTCACCGGCGCTTTTGCGCAGGCGGTTGATACGGTTCTCGCTCCACTGCTTGAGCAGCAGGATGAAGAGCGCCAGGATCAGCAACAGGCTCGCGACGGCAAACGCGGCGACATGGTTGTATTCGTTGTAGAGGATCTCGACGTGCAGCGGCAAGGTGTTGGTCACGCCGCGAATGTGGCCGGACACCACCGACACCGCACCGAACTCCCCCATGGCCCGCGCGGTACACAGCACCACGCCGTAGATCAGGCCCCACTTGATGTTCGGCACGGTGACATGCCAGAACATCTGCCAGCCGTTGGCGCCCAACAGGCGCGCGGCCTCTTCTTCCTGGGTACCCTGCTCCTGCATCAGCGGGATCAGTTCACGGGCCACGAACGGCACGGTGACGAAGATCGTCGCCAGCACGATGCCCGGCAAGGCAAACACGATCTGGATGTCATGGTCTTGCAGCCAGGGGCCGAAGAAGCCCTGGGCGCCGAACATCAACACATAGACCAGGCCGGCGATCACCGGCGAGACCGAGAACGGCAGGTCGATCAGCGTCACCAGGATGCTCTTGCCACGGAACGAGTACTTGCTCACGCACCAGGCGGCACTGACACCGAACACCACGTTGAGCGGTACCGAAATCACCACGGCGATCACCGTGAGCTTGAGCGCCGACAGCGCGTCGGGCTCAAGGATCGCGGTGAAGAACGCGCCCAGGCCATTTTTCAGGCCCTGGGACACCACGATAAACAGCGGCAGCAGCAAAAACAGCGCGAAGACCAGCCAGCCGAGGCTGATCAGGATGCGCCGTGACATGGCACTGCCACGGCGGGCAGCGTTCGCCGACGAGGCGGCGGAAATAGACGATTGGGACATGTTCCGCGCCTCCTTATGGGGTTTCGATGCGCCGCTGCAACAAGTTGATCAGCAGCAGCAGGACAAAGGAAACCACCAGCATCATCACGCCGATGGCGGTGGCGCCGGTGTAGTCGTATTGGTCGAGCTTGACCATGATCAGCAACGGCAGGATCTCGGTTTTCATCGGCATGTTGCCGGCAATGAAGATCACCGAACCGTACTCACCCACACCTCGGGCGAAGGCCAACGCAAAGCCGGTCAACCAGGCGGGCAGCAGCGCCGGCACCAGGATATAGCGGAACACTTGCAAGGGTTTGGCCCCCAGGCAGGCGGCGGCTTCTTCGATTTCCCGGGGGATATCGGCCAGTACCGGCTGCACGGTACGCACCACGAATGGCAGCGTGACGAAGGTCAGTGCCAGGGTGATGCCCAACGGGGTGTAGGCGATCTTGAAGCCCAGGTCAGCCGCGAACTGGCCGACCAGACCGGTGGGCGTGTACAGCGCGGTCAGCGCGATACCGGCGACGGCGGTGGGCAGGGCAAACGGCAAGTCGATCATCGCATCAATGATCTTGCGGCCCGGGAAGGTGTAGCGCACCAGCACCCAGGCCAGCAACGTACCGATAATGCCGTTGATGATCGCCGCGCAAAAGGCGGTGCCGAAGCTCAGTTTCAACGCCGCCAGCACACGGGGTGCGGTGATGATGTTCCAGAACTGATCCCAGGTGAGTTGAGCGGCATGTACAAACATCGCCGCCAGGGGGATGAGTACGATCAGGCTGAGGTACACCACGGTGTAGCCCAGCGTCAGCCCGAAGCCGGGTATGACGGGGGAAATACGACGCGACATAAGAGTCCTTGGTTAGCGGAACGGACATGCAAAACCCGCAAACGAATGCGGGCTCCTGATCCCTGTAGGAGCGGGCTTGCCCGCGAAGAACGTCAACGATAACGCGGGCAGTCAGGAAGCACGCGGCGTCATGAAGTTTTTCGCGAGCAAGCTCGCTCCTACTGGGCCGAGTAAATCTGGTCGAACACGCCACCGTCATTGAAGAATTTCGGTTGGGCAGTTTTCCAGCCGCCAAAGTCTTTGTCGATAGTCACCAGGTCCAGTTTCGGGAACTGCTGGGCATATTTGGCGGCGACTTTCTCATCACGTGGGCGGTAGAAGTTCTTCGCCGCAATCTCCTGGCCAGCCGGGCTGTACAGGTGCTTGAGGTATTCGGTGGCGATCTCGGTGTTGCCCTTTTTCTCGGCGTTCTTGTCGACCACGGCCACAGGTGGCTCGGCGAGGATCGACAGCGAAGGCACGACGATGTCGAACTTGTCGGCGCCGCCGTCTTCTTTCAGGGCCAGGAAGGCTTCGTTTTCCCAGGCCAGCAACACGTCACCCTGGCCGTTGTTGACGAAGGTGATGGTCGAACCACGGGCGCCGGTGTCGAGGATCGGCACGTGCTTGAACAGTTCTTTCACGTATTCCTGGGCCTTGGCTTCGCTGCCACCGGCTTTCAGACCGTAGGCCCAGGCGGCAAGGAAATTCCAGCGAGCGCCGCCGGAGGTTTTCGGGTTCGGGGTGATGACCGAGACGTCTTTCTTGATCAGGTCGCCCCAATCCTTGATGCCTTTAGGGTTGCCCTTGCGCACCAGGAACACGATGGTCGAGGTGTACGGCGTGCTGGCGTCCGGCAAACGGGTTTGCCAGTTCTCCGGCAGGGTCTTGCCCAGTTTTGCGATTTCGTCGATGTCGCCGGCCAGGGCCAGGGTCACGACGTCGGCACGCAGGCCGTCGATCACCGCACGGCCTTGTTTGCCCGAGCCACCGTGGGATTGCTGGATCTTGACGTTGTCACCCGGGTGCGACTGCTTCCAGAAGCTGGTGAATTCAGCGTTGTAGTCCTGGTACAGCTCGCGGGTCGGGTCGTAAGACACGTTGAGCAGCTCGTAATCCTTGGCAACAGCGGAACCGGCAAACACGGCACTGGCCAGTGCTGCCAGGGCATAACGGCGAATCGACGACATAGAAGGCTCCTGAAATTCGGGGGTGTTGGCTTTTTCTTATAGTTGCGGGTCTTGCAATCGAATCGCCGATCTTGCTTAGCTCGGTTTGTTGCCCGGGTTCTGCAAACGGAATTTTTCTTTGCGTTCGATCTGTACTACCTGGGCGTTGTGCACAGTGATTTCCACCGCACCAAACCGCAGATCGCGCAGGGCGCTCTGGATCTCGCGCAAAATGGCTGCTTCGTCCTGGCCGTCAACGCTGCGTAGAGATGCGCTCATGGTCGTGCTCCTGAAATGAGAAGTGCCTCGCAGTGGCGGCACTGCTTGCGGCGTGAGGGCGATAGTAGATAAGCGCGGATATTCTTAAAAAGACTATTTAAGAATGTTTATATAACCAGAAAGAATTTTCTGATGGGACGTGGGGTTGCGCGGGGTTTTGCGGGGCGACCCGGGAAATAAAGCCGTGTGGAGATCCGAATGTGGGAGCGGGCTTGCTCGCGAAAGCGGTGGGTCAGCCGATACATCTGTTGACTGATCCACCGCTTTCGCGAGCAAGCCCGCTCCCACATTTTGGCCCTGTTTCAAATCAGGCCAGGCGGTGGTTAACGAATTGTCGGCGCTCTCGCCCAATCCAGCTCACTGGCCGGCATCGGCCTCCCAAACCAGTATCCCTGGCCCAGGTCACAACGCTGCTCCAACAGAAACCGCGCCTGCTCCACCTGCTCAATGCCCTCGGCATGCACCTGCATGCCCATGCTTTGCGCCAACGCGATCACCACCCGCACGATGGCCGCGTCGTCTTCGTCCCATGGCAACCCGGCGACAAAGCCTTGGTCGATCTTGAGCTTCTGCACCGGCAACCGCTTGAGCCGCAGCAGCGATGAATAACCGGTGCCGAAGTCGTCAATCGCCAGGCGCAGGCCCAGTTCCCGCAGGCGGTGCATTTGCTCAAGGGCGACTTCCGGGTCTTCCATTACCGCGCTTTCGGTGACTTCCAATTCCAGAAACGCCGGATCCAGCCCCGTGTCGTGCAGCACCTTGGCCACTTGCTCGTACAGCTCACGTCGGGCAAACAGGCGGCTGGACACATTCACCGCGAGGAACGTCAGCGGCGCGCCGCTCGCCAGCCACTGGCACATCTGCCGGCAGGCCTGGTCCATGACCCAGGCGTCGATATCGGCAATCAGCCCGGTGCGCTCGGCGATCGGAATGAATTCCCCCGGCGGCACCAGCCCGCGCTCCGGGTGCTGCCAGCGCACCAGGGCTTCGACGCCGATCAGGCGGCTGTCTTGCAGGTCGTGTACTGGCTGGTAGTAAACCCGCAGTTCTTGCTGATCCAGGGCGCGGCGCAGTTCGCCGGCTATTTCCACGCGGTGCTGGGCGTGGGCGGTGAGTTCTTCGGTGTACAGCGCGTAGCCTTCGCGGCCGGCGCTCTTGGCCTTGAACAGCGCGGAATCGGCGTTGCGCAGCAGTTGTTCGGCGCTCAGGGCATCGCTGGGGAACAGGCTGATGCCAATGCTGGCGCTGATAAACAGTTGATGACCGTCGAAGATGAACGGTTCTTTCATCGCGTCGAGGATACGTTGCGCCAGGGCAGCGGCCTGGACCACCTGTGGACAACTTTCCGCCAGCACCGCGAACTCGTCGCCGCCCAGGCGTGCCAGGGTTACGCCGGGCCCGAACAGGCCTTGCAGGCGCTCACCGACGGCCTTGAGCAACTGGTCGCCGACGTTATGGCCCAGGCTGTCGTTGATGATCTTGAAGTGGTCGAGGTCCAGCAGCAGCAAGGCGCAGCCGCGTTTATGGACCTGCGCCGAGGCCAGGGCCTGTTCGGCACGGTCGGTGAACAGCAGGCGGTTCGGCAGGTCGGTCAGTGGGTCGTGGTGGGCCAGGTGCGCCAGCTCGTGCTCGGAGTGCTTGATGGCACTGATGTCGGAGAACACCGCGACGTAGTGGCTGATCTGGCCCTGTTCATCACGGATCACCCGGATGGTCTGCCACTGGGGGTAGATTTCGCCGCTTTTTCGGCGGTTCCAGATTTCACCGCTCCATTCGCCGTCGCGCTCAAGTGTCTGGAACATCTGCTGGTAGAAACTGGCTGAATGGCGTCCGGACTTGAACAGGCTCGGCTGGCGGCCCAGCACGTCTTCGCACTGGTAGCCGGTGATTTCGATAAAGGCCCGGTTGACGTGCACGATCAGCCCCTGCGCATCGGTGACCAGCACGCCCTCACGGGTGCAATCGAACACGGCGGCGGCCTGGCGCAGGCGCTCGCGGTTTTCTTTCAGGGGCTGCCGGGTCAGATTCATCCGGGCAACACGGGCGCAGAGCAAAAAAATCAGCAGCGCGCTGAAGCTGATCCACACGTAACCGCGCATCTGGAGCCAGCGGTTTAATTCCCCGGGCTCATCGATAAACTTGATCAATACCTGGTGGCTGAGCTGAATCCACACGATCGAAACCAGCAGGTAAATCAGCCCCGCCCGCAGGGCACCTCGGTATGAAAACAGCATATGGTTAGTAATCCTTACTAAAAAACCAGAATCGCCCTACAAAGGGTCTGGATTATAGAATAGGAAACACCTTGTAAGTCTTATCTGAAACGGTCACTGGTTTTATCCGCAAAGGGAGTGATAATGCGGATGCTGTTTTTTTCTTTATCTGAGGGCCATACAGCCTATGTGGTACAACGGTTTTCTTGACTTGTCGGCCTGGCAACTGGTCGCGGTCACCCTGTTGATGACCCACGTGACCATTGTCGGGGTCACGGTCTATCTGCACCGCTATTCAGCCCACCGCTCCCTGGAGCTCAATGCTGGCCTGAAACACTTCTTCCGCTTCTGGCTGTGGCTCACCACGGCGCAGAACACCCGCGAGTGGACCGCTATCCACCGCAAACACCACGCCAAGTGCGAAACCGTCGACGATCCCCACAGCCCGGTGATCAAAGGCCTGTCCACCGTGCTGCGCACAGGCGCCGAGCTGTACCGCGCCGAAGCCGAGAACCCGGAAACCCTGCGGATCTACGGCAAAAACTGCCCGGAAGACTGGATCGAACGCAACCTGTACACCCGCTTTCCCCTGCTGGGCGTGGCGATCATGGGCGTGATAGACCTGCTGCTGTTCGGCACCATCGGCATCACCATCTGGGCCATCCAGATGATGTGGATCCCGTTCTGGGCCGCCGGCGTGATCAACGGCCTGGGCCATGCCATCGGCTACCGCAACTTCGAATGCCGCGACGCGGCGACCAACCTGATTCCCTGGGGCATCATCGTGGGTGGCGAAGAGCTGCATAACAACCATCACACCTACCCCAACTCCGCCAAGCTGTCGGTGAAGAAGTGGGAATTCGACCTGGGCTGGGCCTGGATCAAAGTGTTCAGCTTCCTGCGCCTGGCCAAGGTGCAACGGGTCGCGCCGATCGCCCACCGGGTCGAAGGCAAGGGCCACCTGGACATGGACACCGCCATGGCGATCCTCAACAACCGCTTCCAGATCATGGCCCAGTACCGCAAGTTGGTAATTGGTCCGCTGGTCAAGCAGGAACTGGAGAAGGTCGATCACTCGGTGCGCCACCAATTCCATCGCGCCAAGCGCCTGCTGTCGCGGGAAACCAGCCTGCTGGATGACCGCCACCACGTGCGCATCCAAAGCATGCTGGAACACAGCCAGGCCCTGAAAGTGATCTACGAAAAGCGCCTGGCGCTGCAACAGATCTGGCTGAAAACCAGCACCAACGGGCATGACATGCTGGCAGCGATCAAGGAATGGGTACACGAGGCCGAGGCCAGCGGGATTCAATCCCTGCGGGACTTTGCCCACCAATTGAAAACCTATTCGCTGCGGCCTGCCGCGGTCTGATCACTGTAGGAGCGAGCTTGCTCGCGAAGAGCTCACGTACACCGCGCGCATCCAGACAGCACGCGTTATCGTTGACACCCTTCGCGAGCAAGCTCGCTCCTGCAGGTTTCTGGCGCCATTTCTTGGTCGCCTCAAATCGACGCTGATAACGGAACTTCGCTGCAAAATCCCCCTCTCAAACAACACTTCGCCATCACGGCGGCCCCTTGTTGTGACCGTTGCCCAACCCCGCGGCACGCCCAGAGAGAGTTGTGCCGATGGTCCCCGAACAGACCTTCACCGATACTCCCGTCCAGGACTCTGCACGCCCGGCAGCCGCCGCAACGTTGCTGGCGCTGCTGCATGCCCAGGGCGAAGTGGAGCGCTTGAGTGAACGCGAGCAACTGCTGAGTTCACTGCTGGTCAGCGTGAATGCCGTGCTCTGGGCCATGGAGTGGGACACCCGCCGCGTGCTGTATGTCAGCCCGGCCTATGAGCGGGTTTTCGGACGTACGGCGGGCATGCTGCTGACCGACCATCGGGAATGGCGCAACAGCATTCACCCCGAAGACCTCGACTACGCCGAGCACAGCCTGGCCCAGGTGCTGCACAGCGGCGCCGTGGAAGACCGCGAGTACCGCATCATCACCGCCGACGGGCAGATCCGCTGGCTCAGCGACAAGTGCTACATCAACCAGCAGGCCGAGCCCGGCCAGCCGGTGATCGTGGTGGGCATGGCCGAAGACATCACGGAAAAGAAGCAGCTTGAGCTTGAGTTACACCGCTTGGCCACCACCGACGTGCTGACCCGCAGCAGCAATCGCCGGCACTTCTTCGAGTGCGCCCACCATGAGTTCGAACGTGCGTGCGTGCAGGGCACGCCATTGGCGTTCCTGCTGCTGGACATCGATGACTTCAAAGTGGTCAACGACACCTACGGCCACCTGGAAGGCGATCAGGTGTTGCAGCGTATCGCCGAGAGCGGTCGAGGGGTTCTGCGCCGTGGCGACCTGTTCGGGCGCATTGGCGGCGAAGAATTCGCCGCCGTGCTGCCTGGCTGTGCGCCGGAGATGGCGATGCAAGTGGCCGAACGCCTGGGCCACGAGATTGCGCAACTGGGGTTCAGCCATGACGGTGAGCACTTCACCGTCACCGTCAGCCAGGGCCTGGCCAGCCTGACCGCCGAGGATGCCAACCTGGACAGCCTGTTCGCCCGCGCCGATGCGGCGATGTACGAGGCCAAGCGCCAGGGTAAAAACCGCGTGCTCACGGGCTGACGCACCACGATTCGCTGTGGGAGCTGGTTTGCCTGCGATAGCATCACCTCGGTGCAACTGACACACCGAGGTGCCTGCATCGCGGGCAAGCCCGGCTCCCACACTGGCCCGCGTCGACGGCTAGTTTTTGCGCATGCGGGTCAACTCCGGCAACCCGACTTTGAGCAGGCGCGCCGTCTTGCTTTTGGCCAGCGCTTCGACGCCTTCATGCTCGGTCAACCGTGCCAGTTGGGCCGCCAGGTTCACCACCAGCGCCTCCCGGGAATACACCCCGCCCTCCAGCGAATAAATCGCCGCGATCAACTGGCGCAACTCCAGCGGCAAACGCCAGCGTGTGCGCAGCGCCGAGCCATAGGCGGCGCCGAAGGTGTAAAGGGACTCGCCAATCAGTTCGTCATCCAGTTCGCCGCCGCCCTGTAGCCAGTCTTGCAGGCACCGCAGCAAGGCCAGGTCGCCGAGGCGATGGAGGATGCCGGCGCTGTAGCAGCGCTCGTGATCAAGGTCGAACATGCGCGCCAGACTGCGGGCGTAGTCGGCGGTGCGTTGGGACAACTGCCAATAGCGCTCGGCGTAGTCCACCAGGCTCGTGTCGGTCAGTACGACGTTGTGCTTGAGGGCCAGCCCCAGGATCAGGTTCATGCTCTGCCCGGCCGCCAGCTTGTGCAGGGCCATGGCCAGGGTCTGCACCGGCGAGCCGTGGTGGCCGGCGCTGTTGGCGGCGGCGATCAGCACGGCAGTGATTTGCGGGTCGATGCGTACCTGCTCTTCCAGGTGCTTGAGGTCCAGGCCTTCCGGCTCCAGGCTGTGTTGCACCGCGGCCTTCACGTCGACCCGCAGTGGCGCACCGTCGGACGCTTCGCGGCGCCGCTCCAGAAACACCGGCAAGGTCATGCCCGGCGCCAGGGCCGGGACTTCGCAGTACACCGTCTCCCCTTCATTGAGCAGCAAGTCTTGCAGGCGCTGGGTCAGGCCTTCCATGTTCAGGGGTTTGGTCAGGTACGCCGTCGGCGCCAGGGGCAACGCTTCGCGCACGCTGGCGCTGTCGTTGCGGGTGCTCAGCAGGATGAACGGCAACAAAGGCGTACGCCGTTGCTGGCGCACGCTGCGCAACAGGCTCAGGCCATCGACCCCGGGCAGTTCCCAGTCGGCGATGATCAGGTCATAGGGCTTGTCACGCAGCAACTCGGCGGCCCGCTGGCCATCGGCACACACATCCAGCCGTGCGTCACAGCGCACATTCAACAACACCTGCTTGAGCAGATCCCGGGACCAGGGGTCGGCCTCGGCAATCAACACACGGGGTACCGCAGGTAAATCAACAGCAGTCATCCAGCACGCTCCATCGGCAATACCTGCACCTTAGACAAAGGAGACGCCTGCGTACATGAACAAGCGCTGAATACCGTTCATCGGCCACAAAAAAACCCGCCGAGGCGGGTTTTTTGTCGATCAGGTCAACTTTTGATCACAGCTCGGAGAAGCACTCTTCGATGATCGCCAGGCCTTTGTCCAACTGCTCGTCCGGCGAGGTCAGCGGTACCAGCACGCGCAACACGTTGCCGTAGGTGCCGCAGGACAGCAGGATCAAACCCTTGTCGCGCGCCTTGGCCACCACGGCAGCCACGGCAGCGGCGTTCGGCTTGTGGCTGTCGCCACCTTCGAACAGCTCCACCGCAATCATCGCGCCCAGGGCACGCACTTCACCGATCACCGGGTACTTGGCCTGGATCGCTTTCAGGCCCGTGACCAAGCGCTCGCCGACGGCTTTGCAGCGGTCCAGCAGGTGCTCTTCTTCAAACACTTCCATCACGGCCAGGGCCGCGGCGCAAGCGATCGGGCTACCGGCGTAGGTGCCGCCCAGGCCGCCTGGAGCGATGGCGTCCATGTATTCGGCCTTGCCGCACACACCGGCCAGCGGGAAACCGCCGGCGATGGATTTGGCGAAGGTGGTCAGGTCGGCTGCAACGCCCATCTGTTCCATGGCGAAGAAGGTACCGGTACGACCAGCGCCGGTTTGCACTTCGTCGGCGATCAGCAGGATGCCGTGCTTGTCGCACAGTTCACGCAGGCGCTTCATGAAGGATTTAGGCGCGACGTAGAAACCGCCTTCGCCCTGCACTGGCTCGATGATGATGGCAGCGATGTCACGCGGCTCGGCATCGTTCTTGAAGATGCGTTCGATGCTGGCGATGGAATCGTCGTCGCTCACACCGTGCAGTTCGTTCGGAAACAGTGCACGGAACACGCCGCCTGGCATCAGGCCCATGCCGGCCGAGTACGGCACGACTTTGCCGGTGAGGCCCAGGGTCATCATGGTGCGGCCGTGGTAGGCGCCGGTGAACGCGATCACGCCGGCACGACCCGTGGCGGCACGCGCAATTTTCACGGCGTTTTCTACCGCTTCGGAACCGGTGGTGACCAGCAGGGTTTTCTTGGCGAAATCACCCGGGACCTTGGCGTTAACTTTTTCGCACAGCTCAACGTATGGCTCGTACGCCAGCACCTGGAAGCAAGTGTGGGTCAGCTTGTTGAGTTGCGCGGTCACGGCCGCGATGATTTTCGGGTGCACGTGGCCGGTGTTCAGCACGGCGATACCGCCGGCGAAGTCGATGAACTCGCGACCTTCAACGTCGGTCACGGTGGCGTTCTTCGCCGACTCGGCGAAGATCGGGTGAATCTGGCCAACACCGCGGGGTACAGCGGCTTCGCGGCGTTTCATCAGGGATG
This sequence comes from Pseudomonas sp. IPO3778, assembly GCF_013386825.1. Taxonomy (GTDB): domain Bacteria; phylum Pseudomonadota; class Gammaproteobacteria; order Pseudomonadales; family Pseudomonadaceae; genus Aquipseudomonas. The sequence continues at coordinate 60,156 of NZ_JACARC010000068.1, read as the reverse complement.
CGTTGGTCTTGCTCATAAAGTCCTCATTCGCCACTCATCGGGTGGCGTGGTCCAAGGAATACGTGGCGGGGAGGCAACTACGGCAGCATGCGATGATCGACTGCCACAGCTTTCCCGGCCACTACGAATAACGGTGTGAAACACGCAAAGGGACAGCGCTCTCGTGCCCTTTGCGTTTGCAGCAATGCCTTGCCGGGCTTAGATGCCCAGGCAGAGGTATTTGATTTCCAGGTAGTCCTCGATCCCGTACTTGGAACCTTCACGGCCCAGGCCCGAAGCCTTGATGCCGCCGAACGGCGCCACTTCGTTGGAGATCAACCCGGTGTTGACGCCGACCATGCCGTATTCCAGGGCTTCCGCTACACGGAACACACGGCCCAGGTCGCGGGCATAGAAGTAGGAAGCCAGGCCGAACTCGGTGTCGTTGGACATCGCGATCACTTCGGCCTCGTCTTTGAAGCGGAACAGCGGCGCCAGTGGGCCGAAGGTTTCTTCCTTGGCCACGGCGGCGTCTTTCGGCACGTTGACCAGAATGGTCGGCTCGAAGAAGTTGCCTTCCATCACCTTGCCGCCGGCCAGCAGGGTGGCGCCTTTGCTCAGGGCATCAGCGATGTGCTCCTGAACCTTGGCCACGGCCTTCTCGTCGATCAGCGGGCCGGTGGTGGTGCCTTCTTCCAGACCGTTACCGATCTTCAGCTTGGCCACGGCCACTTTCAGTTTCTCGGCGAACGCGTCGTACACCGAATCCTGAATGTACAGACGGTTGGCGCAGACGCAGGTCTGGCCGTTGTTGCGGTACTTGGAAATGATCGCGCCTTCGACGGCCTTATCCAGGTCGGCGTCGTCGAACACGATGAACGGCGCGTTGCCGCCCAGTTCCAGGGAGACTTTCTTGATGTCCTTGGCGCATTCGGCCATCAACTGGCGACCGATTTCGGTGGAGCCGGTGAAGGACAATTTACGCACGATCGGGTTGCTGGTCAGCTCGCTGCCGATATCGCCGGCGCTGCCGGAGACCACGCTGAACACGCCTTTCGGAATACCGGCACGCTGGGCCAGTTCAGCCAGGGCGAACGCCGAGAACGGGGTTTGCGACGCAGGCTTGAGCACCATGGTGCAACCGGCGGCCAGGGCCGGGCCGGCTTTACGGGTGATCATCGCGGCCGGGAAGTTCCACGGCGTGATGGAAGCGGTAACGCCGATCGGTTGCTTGATCACGATCAGGCGCTTGTCCGGCTGGTGGCCGGGAATCACGTCACCGTAGACGCGCTTGGCTTCTTCGGCGAACCACTCGATGAACGAAGCGGCGTAAACGATTTCGCCCTTGGCTTCGGCCAGCGGCTTGCCTTGTTCCAGGGTCATCAGGCGGGCCAGGTCGTCCTGGTTCTCGATGATCAGTTCGAACCAGCGACGCAGCTTGTTGGCGCGGTCCTTGGCGGTGAGTGCACGCCAGGCCGGCAGAGCCTTGTCAGCCGCTTCGATAGCGCGACGGGTTTCGGCCGCGCCCATTTTTGGCACGGTACCGAGGATTTCGCCGGTAGCGGGGTTATTGACCTTGATCGTTTGACCGTTGTCCGCATCGACCCAAGCGCCATCAATGAAGGCTTGCTGGCGGAACAACTGGGTGTCTTTAAGCTGCATGTCGGCTTTCCTTAACAGCACCGCGCACGCGCGGAGCGAATTAGAGTTGTTGAAAGGCGCCTTGAGGGCTGCCGTCAGGGAAATCATTCACTGGGCTGAAGCACGTAAATAGCGCACGGATGAACAGATGTGCGGTTCAGCACCCAGACAAGAGCGTTTGAAATCTCAAACGAATCCTAGGATCAATGGGGGTGCAGGGCAATAGTCTGTTCGAAAAAAAGAACGAAAACGGCGCATTTGCCCCTTTTTTCTGATCAGCGTATTTCCGGCGGGTTCCACCGCATTGCGTCGAGACGCCCGGCTCAGCGCATCAGCGCAGCGTAATCCTACGGGAAGGCGGCCAAAAAGCGGCATGGACGCCCAAGGTCGACATGGGTATGATGTCGCCCGCACAAGCATCCGTAGCTCAGCTGGATAGAGTACTGCCCTCCGAAGGCAGGGGTCGTGGGTTCGAATCCCGCCGGGTGCACCAGATACAGACGAAAAAGCCCCAGGTCGAAAGACCTGGGGCTTTTTTTGTGGATGGAGATATTGCGATTGTGACTCGACGGCTGATCGCCTATACCATGCGCGGGCTAGTATTTTCTGACGATCAATTTGCAGGCGATGAAGAGTGCGCCGCTTGACGACCGCCGGTGAGGGTCGAAGGAATTGCCATGAATATCGAATCGATTACGATCAATGGATTTAAAAGTGTCACGAACCTGACGCTAGAGCGCCTATCACCGTTCACTGCATTGGCCGGCTCGAACGGTGCAGGAAAAAGTAACATTACCGATGCTCTCGCTTTCTTGGGCGCCATTGTAAAGCGAGGTGCCTCGACTGCCATTCGTGATTTTGGTGGTTTTCAACAAATCCATTGTTTCAAACATCGCAAACAAAAAAGGACGACTATCTCTTTCGAGATAAAAATCCAGATTGATCATGAGAATTTTGAGTATTCACTCAAGATTGTTGAGATTGACAAAATCCCTCAGGTAGTCGAAAACCTGAAAATCAACGGTACTCAATACATTGACCGCAAGCAGAATGGCGAAACAAAAGTAACGCTGACAGATTACTCGCCGCTTCAGTCCTTCTTGGAATACCCCCAAGACATGACCGCGCTTATGCTGTTAAGTAACTCTGCGTTGTATAAGTTCCTCACCAATATTCGCGTTTACCGTATTGACCCCATCGCCGCCAAAGAGCCGGACAACTCGACCGCAGATGCAACCATGCTGGATAGCCATGGCAGAAACGTTGCAACCATGTTGTCTATCCTGGAGAACGACAAGCACTTCCGGACCCAAGTACTGGAATGGATAGAACTAATTGTTCCCGGCATGGAAAATGTCTCAACTGAAAAACAACGACTGGATAGCACCACCGTCATCACATTCAAGGAAGAAGGGACAAGAACTCATTTCCCTGCACGCCTAATCTCGGACGGCACTATTTACGCTTTATGCATAATGACAGCCGTGTTAAGCCGGACCTCTCAAGCCGGCTTAACTATTATCGAGGAGCCTGAACGGGGCATCCACCCAAAAGCAATTGGTGAGCTGGTCGCGCTCATGCGCGACAACGCCACTGTAGATCATCCGGTCTTCATTACGACCCACAGTGAATCTGTGGTGCGCAACCTTAACCCTGAGGAGCTCTGGCTAGTCAATAAGTTGGAAGGCCGGACGAACGTCAAGTGTGCAGCCGAATCAAGAGTCGATAAAAAACAAATCCCCCTTGACACCGCCTGGCTGACCAATTTATTTGACGGGGGTCTACCATGGTGAAGGTAGGTTTTATTGTAGAGGGCGATTGTGAACGGATCGTAGTTGAATCTTCGAAATTCAAAGAATTATTGGCTGATGCTGGATACGAGCTCGTCACACCAGTAATCGACGCAAAAGGCGGAGGCAACCTCCTACCCCAAAATATCGAGGCCTTCACTCAGGTTCTTGAAGCAAAGGGCGTGGAAAAAATCTATGTGCTTACCGACTTAGAGGACGATGACTCAGTTGATATCGTCCGTAATCGCATACAGAACCAAAAATTGGAAACTGTCTTTGTAGCCGTAAAGGCTCTTGAAGCGTGGTTTCTTGCAGATACTCAAGCCATGAGTCAATGGCTGAAGCAAGGGTACAACGAACCCCAGCCAGAAAGGACAATCGACAAGCCCTATGATCGTCTCAAAGAAATCGCCCGAGAGCTGGGCACCTCAGGGCCAGGTAACAAACCCGCCTTTGCTAAAAAAATGATCAAACATTTTGGATTTAGTGTGGCTCATGCGGCTGAACACCCAGAGTGCCCAAGCGCTCGGGAGCTGGTCGAATACTTCCGGGCGCCGTGATCTAGGTGCAAGCGACAGCAAGCGAAGATGTATTCAGTTGCTTGGCTCGAACTCTCCGGAAATTCCGGAGAGTTGCTTCAATGCCGCCATCAAGCACCGATATCCCACATATTCCTGCTCCAACCTCACGCCATCCCCCAGACGATTGTCCCGCAGCTCATCAAACACCGAACGCTCCTCTGACGTGAGATAAGGCAAGTCATACACGACTTGACGATCTTCACGCCCCCAATACTGTGCGTGGGCATCAAGGGTACCGCGATCCATCAACAGTGACTCTACATGCCCAAACCGACGGCGCAACTGGTCAAGAATCGCAAACCCATGGGTATCGATATCGCCCCAGTAATAAATTGTACAATTAGATAGCCAATTCGCTTGCCCTAGCGCATCCCAGCCGTAACCCTTGCCAAATACCACAATGGAGTCCGGCACAAGCGGGAAGGCTAGAAAGTTGGTTTCATTCTCGGTTACGAAAACCTGCCTGACGGCAATATTCAATTGAGCGAAGCTGGCTGCATCCAGTGTGATATCCGGCAACATGGGACCCGGCAGCAGGGTCAGACTTGGATCCAACACCCGCAAACGAATCCCGACGGGTTTATCGAGAAAACCATAGCGGGCGGAAAACCGTGTGGCGCCTTTATGTTGCGGCCCAATAGCCAGCTCGGGCAGAACTTGGTCGAACAGCTCACTCAGCACGGCCTTGTGTCTTTCGATGAACTTGCTGTGAATACCAGGTATGTCTACCTGCCGAAGGTAGATGCCGGGCCGAGGATGTTGCGTCATCCAAGTCACCACATCCAGAAGCGCGGCCCATTGCCATTCCAGTTCTATGGCCTGCAACGGCTGGCTCCCCATCCAGTCGACCAGCAAAGGCTGACGCTGTCGGGTCAGTTCAAGCAGGGCCTTGAAGCGCATCGCTTCACCCTCTTTGCCAATCAACGCAATGGCATCTTCCAGCGAATCCACCCAGATAGAAGCGGGCAAGCGTTGCGCCCCCACAACCCTGTGATTGACTTCCCGCCACTGGATGCGAATGCCGTCGATAGTAATTAGTTGCGCGACCCAAGCCCTCACACTATCGAAGTAAGCACTCATTTGCGCAGTATCCGGCCCCTTCAATATCAGGCGTCGTGGCTCCCACGCTTCCTCCGTCACCAGCGGGCGCAGCAGATCGCCCCGCTGCCAGAGCCGTAATACCTGCTGTGTGAGGTCCGCTGCCGAAGTCCATTTCATGACGATAAATCAGGCCGGTTCAATCGATACTCTTCGATGGATAGATTGCGCAGCCGGGACGCCCTGCCACCGTCGTTCTGTACAAAGCCCACACTGGAAACAAAAGGTTCGATGATGTGGATTTTCTGCAGCGGAGTGACGATCAGCAACTGCAGGTTGAGCTGCTCAAACAGCCGCAAACCATACTCGGCAGATTCATCGGAACCGCGTCCAAACGCTTCATCGATTAACACGAACCGAAACGAACGCGAACGTACAGCGCCCCACTCCAGCCCGAACTGATAGGCCAGGCTCGCTGCCAAAATGGTATAGGCCAACTTTTCTTTTTGCCCGCCGGACTTACCGCCCGAATCCGAGTAATGCTCATGCTCACGATCATCCTCACGCCAGCGCTCACTGGCGGCAAACAAGAACCAGTTGCGCACATCGGTGACTTTGCTGGTCCACCGCCGGTCTTGCTCGGATAGTCCTTCCCGCCCACGAAAGCGATCAATGATGGTTTTGACCTGCAGAAACTTGTTTTCCGAATACTGCGCATCCTCCGACCCCGTCAAAGCGCCCTCGGTACAGGCACGCAATTGCATCTGGAAATCTCGAATGTCCACATCCGGGCTCAGTTGAGACTCCAGCACGATGTAGCGACCTGGGTTGTAGTCAATCTGCCCCAGGGATTCATTGATACGGCCAATCCGCTCCCGGATGGTTTCGCGCTCCCTAGCCAATTGCCCGTTGAAGTTAGCGATCTCATTGATCGTGTTGACGTTGAGCAACTCCTTGAAGCGTTGTTCAAAACGCGGCAGATCGTCACGATTAAGTTGGTCCAGCAGGTTGCCGTACTCATCAGCGGCATTGAGATCGGCGTCGAATTCGCTGGTCTCCAGTTTGTAGGCATCCTTGAACGCCACCATGGAACGAATGATTTTGTCCCGCAGACGCTCCATTATCTTGGCCTCGGCGTCCATTTTGCCTTGCAGGGCTTCGCGGACCTCTCGCTCGGCATTGTCGCAAGACTCAACGGACAACATCCGCTCACCCAAGACATGAAGACGCAGGGCTTCCAGTTGAACCCGGACAGACTCGTCGATAACGACCAACAGACAACGAGCTTCGGTACGCAAGGTGCTGGCAACGTCGTGTTTGGCCTCAACGATACCCAGCTCCTTGTCCAAGCGGGACACTTCATCTTCCGTTGCCTGAAGTGCTCGCTGCACTGATTGAAGTTGTGCTGTCAGTTGCAGCAATGTGTCACTCGCGGCCTCCAACAGTGCTTTTTCATCCTGCAACCGCGCCACAAGGGTGGCGCATTCGGCCCAGTCGATTTCTCGGTAATCGGTAAACTCATGAAGTGCCGCGAGTGACTCCAATTGCCGGCGCAAATGAGCACGCTGTTTTTCGGCACTGGCGACACTTGAGCCTATGTCAGCCACGTGCATTTCCAGGCGATCTCTTACCGCCTCAAGCGCCGAGATTTTCTCTGCGTTGCTCCACCCTAAAACATAACGACTGCGGTCGTCCAAACGATGCCGATCATCCTTTTCATGCCGCTCCCCCGCGCCCTTGATCTGCCCCGACAGGGACAAGGCGCGCACCTCTCGGCGAAACTGTTCCGCCGTCTCGCAGCAGGCGTAGTTAAAGCGATGAGCAAGCTCACGTGCCAACCAGGGATAAAACGGCGAATCGGGTTTGACGCTGAGTTTTGTCACCAGCGACTGGGGGTGCAGGTCTGGCGTCTCGGTTTGGCGGGCTGCGCGTACTCTGAAATACACGAGACGCCCCGCCAAGTGAGTTTGATCAACCCATGCCGCTACCTGTGCGTAGTGTTCGTCCGGTACCAGCAGTGCCAGACCAAAATTGTGCAGCACCCGCTCGATAGCTCCTTCCCACGGACGATACTCTTCGCGTACCTGAAGCAGCTCTCCGACAAAGGGCATCAGTTCGTCATCTAATCCAGTCGCCAGACACATGGCTGCCCGTAACTTAATCTGGACCTCCGGAATATTGCTGCGTCGAGCCCTGAGGCTGTTGATTTCGCTGGAAAGCGCATCATGCTCGCGCCGCCCTTCACGCAATGAAACGCCCCACTCGGTGATCTGGTTTTGCAGATCAGCTTCCTCGGTACTCGACTGTTCGCGACGAACCTGCAGTAGTTGCCCCAGCTGGATAAACCCTGCCTCATCGTCAACAGGCGACTCACCCGCCGCCGCAAGCAATTGCCCGTGACGTTGCGCGCGCTGCTGACGGCGCTCCCGCTCATGGTCCTGTTTGCGAATCTCGATCGCCAGTTGCTCCAGGCGATCACCGCCCTGCTCGGCCACCGCCCGCTTGAGGGAGTCCACATCCAACCGTTGGCGGTCACGTTGCTCGACTTGACGCTCCTTTTGAGAAGACAGGCGCTGTTGATCATTGACCAACAGTTGCAAACGTCGATCCAGCAACCCGAGCTTTAGCTCCGAAAACCAGGGTTTAAGCGCCTCACGACAATCGCGCAACCTGTCCTGCTCACCGCACAGACCTTGGTGCTTGTCGCAGTCAGCCACCAGCGGCTCCAACAGCAGTCGCTGCTGCTTGGCTTTGAGCACCGCCTCATGAGCACGGTTCAGATCATCAAAATGCGCAATCAATGCAGCGATACGGGCAGCTGCGTCGAATGGTTCAAGCATATGGCTGCGAACAAATTCGGTCAGGTTACCCACAGACTTCATTGAAACTGTTTGATGAAACAATTCCAGCGCTTGTTCGTTATCAATTCCCAGACGCCGCCGAAACCATGCCCCGTACTTGAGAAAACTGTCCTGAATATCGACACCGTCGTTACGCAGCCGTTTTCGCAGTTGCGCAATGTCGGTACCGAAGTCAGCAAAGTCAGTGGCAATACAAAGCTCACGTTCGGCCCCCACGTAAAAACGCTCTGGCTGCCCCTGCCCATCCTTTATCCAGAATACCTGGGCCAGGGTCACCGTCTGATCGTAGCCTGCGTTGTGAAATACCCCCAGAATCACCGAATAGCTGTTGTGATCGCGCAGGGCGACCGGCTTTGCAGTTCCGGTGACCTCGCTGCGTTCGGACTTGAAATGCCCCAACACGTACGAGCGCAGGCTTCGCTCCTTGTTTTCGGCTCCGGCGGCCTTGTTGTAGGCAATCCGCTGAGTGGGCACCAATAACGTGGTGATCGCATCCACCAACGTAGACTTGCCAGATCCAATATCCCCCGTCAGCAGGCTATTTTTCCCATCGGGCGACAGCGTCCAGACCCGCTGATCAAAGGTCCCCCAGTTGAGTACCTCAAGGCGCCTGAGGCGGAACCCGGAGAGCCTGTCATCACCGATAAAATCCAACTCCGCAAGCAACGACTCACTCATTGTTCAATCTCCTGCACGCCATCAGGCGCTGACTCGCTTTCTCCCGAAAGACGCATCTGGTACTGCCCAAGCCGCTTATCGAAGTCAGACAACCATTGAGCGTCTACAAACGCCTTGAGGATGCGCCGCACTTCATAGCTCAAGGGTCCGGCGGTACTCTTGAGGCGGCGTAAAAAACCCAGCTCGATGATCTTGGTGATGTGTGCATCAATCTGATCAACAAGCCGGGCTTCGTTGCTGCTGTCGGGCAAAAAAACGCGAATCAGTTCGACGATTTCATCACGAGTCAGCACCAGCCTCGTTTCACCGCCAGAGGCGTCGAACTCTGCCAGTTTTTTTCGCAGCAAGGCCAAGAGCAGACTGACCGGAAATGACAGCGGTCTACGCGCAACAAGCCGTGGCACCCGAACCTGCGGTTCATCCTCGTCGGCCTCGGCACGGCTGCGCAGGAAAGCGTAGCCTTCGGCCTCATCCAACATTAACTCCAGACCCAGCACCGTCACGTAACCGCGAACCTGGGTCTGCCAGTTGAGTAACGTCCCCCACAGACGCTCATCACCTTCACGATAAATCACCCCCTTAAGCAGCAAAACCAGCAGCGTCGACAGATCTGCTGCGGCAACGTCTATAACCACGTCCGGCGCATGTTGTTCTTCGCTCATCCGTGCCTCACAAAAATAACGCGCGCCAGCCGTGCCTGCTTTTGTACGGGATGGCCGTCAATGGACGTAGCCGTCCACACAATCGGCTCGTTCTGGCTGTCATCGACGACGCTGGTAAATGTTTCGCTGGCCAAGTGAAGATAGGCCACCAACTCGGCCAACCCTTGGCGCAACGGTTGTAATCGGATCAACTCACACAATGTGATTTGCGAGCGGGTCTGCAGTGCCTGATCGATATGAGCAGCGAGCCTCGCAAGGTCGACCATCCGCTCGTTGTACAAGGCACTCACGTCGAGATCATCGTCGCCGACTTGCACGCTCATGCCGGCAAAGTCGGGCTTCAGGGTCAGTGTGTGCAAGGGCCGTTCCATGGGCAATTCGATACGGGCCGACACATCGGCCATAAGCATAAAGTTGCCCGCGGGGGGATGCTCACGAACGCGCAGGGTCTTGGCTTCTACCGCCCGCAGGATGTCCATGATTCGGCGGTTTTCCAGCCATACCTGATCATCCAGAAAGCGTCGCAACTGCTGGGAAAGTTGCGCGACCATGCGCTGGGTATGTTCGCCCGCCTCAAGCCAGTCGTAATGCACGCGACGAGTGCGAATATCCGGCTTCAATTCCATCACCGGCGCCAAGGCAAGCACATGATCAAGCATCCGTGTCAGCTCCTCCTGACGGCTGGTCGACATCAAGAACCCCCAGAACGCCCTGAAACTACGGCCCTGATCGGAGTCTGAAATAGCATCGCGCTCGCCCATGATCTGCTCCAGCAGCTCACCCTTGGCGCCACCCCATAAAGCGATTCGCTCACGTACACGTCGATCCAGCAGGCGAAAGTTATCTTCGACCTCTCGAAAATCGGCGAGCAGCTCCCGTGACAACTGAGTAAATTGCTGGAAGCGATCTTTCAGGGCTGTATCGTGCAGGAGAGGCACATCACCACCCAGGATCTGTGAGATCTCCGCATCCAGTTCATCCCGGCGCTTACGCAACTCGGCCACACGCTTTGCCGGATCCGCTTCACTGCCCTCGCTCATCTGCTTAAGCAGCTCGAACAGTGTCAGCAACCTGGACTCGGTACCGACAAACCCCCGCTCAACGAGGGAAGCCAACCAAGCGATGGCCTTCTCGGTAGACGGCGTCAAATCAAACTGTGGCTCGTCGTCGTCTTGACGGTAAAACTTGCGCAGCCAGCCCTTTTCCGGGCTGGCCCAATCATTGAGGTAATACAGCGCAGACTTGGGAAAGGCGTTGTCGTCCAGTTGCCTGCGCAAGGCGAACAACTCGTCTTCCAGCGCCTCCGCCAGGTCAGCGGCGGCAATGATTCGCACGTTGGGGGCGACAAACACGCGGTGCAAAAAACTTGCAACCAGCGAACCGTGGTCCGAGCACAGCAACCGCCATGCCGGATGATGCATTCGCAGGCTTTCAAGGGTGGCGTAATCCATCACGTACCGATTGTAGAGTTAACGAACTCAAAACAATGGCGCCAAGCCGAGGTATTTTCCACTCCTAAATTGACGTACTAGCCGAACGGCTAGGTTGTTGCAAAAAGCGTCCGTCAAAAGTCCCAAATTAGATTCAGGGCTTTTGAACAGGACATTTCAGTGTTGTTGTCGCAACGCCTCCAACCGCGCCGGCAGATCCTCCTTGGGAAAGCGCTTGTGCAACTCCAGCAGTTTCTCATCCGCCGCCTTGGCCTCACCCGCCTGCCGCAACCGCAGGATTTCCTGCAGCCCTTGCTCCAATGGCGGCAGCACAACAGCCGCGCGTTTGCTCATCTTCGCCACCGGCTCATCCGCCAGCGAACCCGCGACTTCTGCCTGCACCTGCGGCGCACTGTCGGCCTGCGGAGCCACGGAGAATCGAGCCATCGGCGCGGCTGCCGGGGCCGGGCGGGCCAGTTCCTGCGGGGCGGCCGCGTAAGTGCCTGTGGATAACTCCGGCTGCGGCACCGGCGAACGCATCACCACTCCAATCATCAGTGCCACACCGGCCACGGTGGCAAATGCCATCTGCCAGCGCGGCCGTTGGCAGGCCTGTAACCAGCGCTGCCACAGGTTGGGCTGGCGCACCGGCGCTTCGCGGTGGGCGGTGGCCAGGATGAAAGCGTCCAGGGAAGCCGGCGGCTCGCCGCGGGTGTGTTGACGGAAATGCTCGATCAGCACGTCGTCGTTTGATTCCGGGGTCTGTCGGGAGTCAGTCATGCGGGTACCTCCTCGGCCAGCAGTCGGCGCAGTTTCTGCTGGGCGTAACGCAAGCGGCTTTTTACCGTTTCCAGTGGGGCGCCGGTCAGCGCGGCGATTTGTGGCACTTCCAGGTCGCCGTGCAGGCGCAGCAGGAATACTTCGCGCTGATCTTCGGGCAAGTCTTGCAGTGCGGTGTCGAGGCGCGCCTGGTCGCGGCTCAGGCTCAGCAGTTGCTCGGGCCCGGCGCTGTCGTCGGGCTGGCCGTGCAGTTGCTCATCGTAGCTGTCGTGCAGCGGATTGTGGACGCCGTGCTTGCGCCAGTGGTCGATCAGGCGGTTGCGGGCAATCTGGAACAGCCAGGTGCGAAAACTCGCCCGCCCCTGTGGCTCGCTGGTGCTGCGGATCAGGCTGAGCCAGGTGTCCTGGAACACTTCCTCGGCCAGTTCGGCCTTGTTGCTCAAGGACACAAGAAAACGGTAAAGCCCCTGTCGATGCCGCGCATACAGGGCCTCGAATGCCGCACCGTCACCGCTGCGGTAGCGGGACAGCAGGGCTTCGTCGCTGGGTGACTCCATCAGGTGGTGCACTCCTTTGAGGTGGATCAGTGTTTGGCCGGGGCCTGGAGGCTCTGGGCCAATTCAACCAGTTGCACAAACTCGCCGCGCAGACCGTAGGGGTCGTCGCCCCGGGCGGAGCGGGCCAGTGCGGCCGTGTCCTTGAAGCTCATGCTGCCAGTGTAGCGGCCATCACCCTTGAGTTGCTGGGCGAAGGCGGCCACGGCAGCCGAGAAGCGCAGGTCGTCGCTGGGCTTGGCGCTCTGCTCGTTGCTGATCGGGTGTTCGATCAGTCGGCTATTGCCACCTTCAGCCGGCTTGTAGCGTACCCGCAGCATGGCCAATTCGGAGGTTTTACCGTCAGCATTGGGTGGCGATGCGTAGCGCAGTGGCTCCAGCCAGCCCTGTGCGCCTTTCGGGACAATTTCATACAACGCGGTCACCGTGTGCCCTGTACCGATCTCTCCGGCGTCGACCTTGTCGTTGTTGAAATCCTCTCGCTTCAAGGCGCGGTTTTCATAGCCCAGCAGTCGGTATTCGCTGACCTGCGCCGGGTTGAATTCCACTTGCAGCTTCACATCCCGGGCCACCACCGCGAGGGTCGAGCTGAGTTGGTCCACCAGCACCTTGCGGGCTTCGCGCAGGTTGTCGATGTAGGCGTAGTTACCGTCACCGGCATCGGCCAGTTGTTCCATCAGGTGTTCGTTGTAGTTATCCACACCAAAGCCAAGGGTGGTCAGTGACACGCCGCTTTTGCGCTGGTCGACGGCCATTTGCTTGAGGCTGTCGAAGTCACTGACACCCACATTAAAGTCGCCGTCGGTGGCCAGCAGGATGCGGTTGATGCCTTTGTCGATAAACCCTTCGCGGGCCATCTGGTAGGCCATTTCGATACCCGAGGCGCCGGCGGTGGAGCCACCCGCCGTCAACTGGTCGATGGCGTTGCGGATCGTGGTTTTATCCCGTCCCGACGTAGGCTTGAGCACCACCCGCGACTCGCCCGCGTAGACCACCAGCGACACCCGGTCCTGGTCACGCAGTTGGTCCACCAGCAATTTCAGGGTGCTCTTGACCAGCGGCAGGCCTTCGCGCCGGTTCATCGAGCCGGACACGTCCACCAGAAACACCAGGTTGGCCGGGGCCAGGTCCGCCACGGCGCGGTCCGAGGCCTTGATACCGATGCGCAGCAATCGGGTGTGCGGGTTCCACGGTGACGGGGCCACTTCGGTGGTCACGCCAAAGGGCGAGCCATCGGTGGGCAACGCGTAGTCGTAGGGGAAGTAATTGACCATCTCCTCCAGTCGCACAGCACCTTCGGGCGGCAGGCTGCCTTGGTTGAGGAAACGCCTTACGTTGGCATAGCTGCCGGTATCGACGTCGACGCTGAAGGTGGAGACCGGCGTTTCGGCCACGCTGCGGATCGGGTTGTCCGGGAGGTTCTGATAGCGCTCTCGCGGCTCGGCCTGGTACTGCATGACGATCGAGTCGTTCATGACCAACCGCGCGGCCATCGGTGCCGGCGCAACCATCCGTTTGACCCTGGCACCCTGAGCTTGGGCCGGTTCGCTTTGCATCTGCGCAACAGGCGCCGATTCAGCCGGCTTGGCCACGTCGCGGGATGAAGAAAGCCCACACCCGGCAAGCGCCACCAGCAGGGTCACGGTGAAGCCTTGGGCGGCAGGGCGCAACAGCAGAAGAGGACGGGACATGGGCTGAACCTCGTGAATGAATGACCGTTCACAAGGTCAGACGCAAGGCACTGGCGATTCGGGTTAACGCACGTTAGCGCGACGGAATATCCCGCAAGTCATCGACGATAAAGCGGCTCAGTACGCCCGTGTAAAAAGGCTCGACGCTGGCGTTTCCGGTGTTACTGATCACCGCGCCCATGGTCTTGTATTGCTGCCACTGCCCCAACACGCCACCCGGCACCAGGCCAGTGCGGTCCTTGGCAAAGTGCAACACCTCGGCGCCGCCTTTCTTGACCTTGACCTGGTAGTTGAAGTCGACACTCAACAGGATGGTGTTGTCAGCGACGAGCACCGTGGCGAGTCCGCCCTTGGAATCCTGGATATGCCGTGTGTAGACCAGATTCACATCCAGCAGATAGTCGGCGCTTTCCTTGCTGGTGGCGTAGCGCTTGGCCTTCAACAGGCGGTTGACCAGGTCGATGCCCAGTTGCTCGCGGACTTTTTCATCCGGCAGGAAGCGTTCGTTCTTACCCACCACGTCAACGTCGAAGGTGTCGAGCCAATAGGTGGCGGTCTTGGGGATCTGAACCGGGGCGGGTGAAATGTAGTAAGCCGGCTTGGAGGCGCAGCCCGCCAGAAAGCTGAATGCCAGGAGTAAAGCAAAAACGCGCATGTCTGAGTTCTTCCTTGAATGATGTCACTTTGACTTCATTTTACGGAATTGCCCGCGCCTTTTCGAGCCCTGCCTCAATTCGAGGCAATCGCCCCGGCAGCCAGAAAGCCGATACCGGCGTACCAACCCCAAAGGAAGGGCCTGGCCTGGCGATCTTTTCTGGCATACACATACACATAGCAGGGAATAAACAGGCACAGCAGCGCATGGGCCAGCGAGTTTTTAACGGCCACACAAAAAATGGCCAGCTGCATCAAAATCGCCAGGCTCAGCCCAATCATTACCAACGTCATGACCACGACCTGTCTCCTGCTCGCGCGTATTACTTCGAATTGATCACGATGGTTCTGGCCAGCATGTCGCCAAGGCGCCGACGATAACCAAAGAGCACAAATACCCCGTCCAGGATGCTGAAAAGCCCCTTGGGCGCATTTCTCAAAGCGGACTGAAGCACGGTGCAGGATGGCCCGTAGGGAAAGCCAACCACCGACATGTTGAACAGACGCTTGCCCAGGCTTTGACCCTTGGGGAGTGCATCGCAGAACAGGAAGTAACCCAGGGCGAGCAAGGCCAGGAAGTATTCGACCCCCTGAAAAATGTTCAGGCTCAAGGCCGACCCGAACCGCATGGGCAAATGCATCAGGAAGCCTTTTAAAAACAGGATAAAAAACACGACGGCCAGGTCCACGACATAGCCGGCCAATCGTTTGACGGGGCTCGCCAGAGCGTAGGCGGCTTTTGCAAGGCTTGGCTGCGCAATACTCATGATTTCATGTTCCCTAAGATAACCAGCAAGTCGAGCCACCTGCAAAAGCCGTGGCCCGACGCCATTTGTTCTATCAACGTTAGGGTTTAAAACGCATACCGCGCCTTAAGCATGACCCCATCGGCATCAAACCCGCTGCGCGCCTGGCGGGTGTAGCTGGCACCCACGGTCAGCGCCGACACCTGATAGTTCAGGCCCACACTGGCCTCGTAGCTGTCCCGCGCCACGGAAGCACCGGTAACGGTGAACGCCGAGCCGCCCAGCACAAAGCTGGAGGTCTGCGCCACACGGTCGCCCATCAGGTCGTGATAGGCCATCAAGGTGGCCTCCGGTTGCAGGCTGCCGGTGGAGAGCGGCAGGTTACCCGCCAGGCGCAGGCCCGCGCCCAATTCACCCACTTCATAACGCTGTGAACCGGTGCTCAACGCCGCAGAAGAACCCTTCTCGTTGAAGCCGTCCATACGCACGCTGGAGTAACGGGCCGCCACCCGCGGTTCAATCGATACGGCATCCGAAAGTCTGAAGGTGTAGCCACCCAGCACGCTTGCCGACAACACATCGCTGCCGTAACTGCCCTTGGCGGTGGTGCCCGCCACATGGCGTTTGCTGTCGTTGTCGTTATGGCCGTAGCTCAGGCTGCCATCGACAAACCAGTTCTGCAGCGACCAGTTGCCGTACAGCGACAGCGCGTTGCCTTGCACTTCAGTCTTGTTGCCCAGGTCGGAATGGATAGTGGAATTGAGGTAGCTGTAGGCCACCCCGAGGGTCGTGGTGTCGCTCCACCGACCGTCCGCGCCCACCGCCACGCCGCTGCTGTTGGCCGAGTAGCCGTTGTCACCGTCACGGCCGTCCTGGTCCATGTTGCTGCTCAGGCCTTGCACCCACACGCCAGCGGCTTCGCGGTTTTCACGCTGGCCGGTGAGGCGGTTGAAGATCGCGCCGTTGATCACGGTCTGCCCCGACAACGCCACATCCAGCGCGCCGCGGCTCACATCAGGTTTAAGCTGTTCAGCCAGTTGCGCCAATGCCTGCCCGCTCCCGGCCGAGGCCTTGAACAGCGGATCGTTCGGGCTCAACTGCCCAAGCACATGATTTTTCAGCTCGTTGAGCGCGGTGATAGCCGACCGGCTGGCACCTGCGCTGCTCAAATCCTGTTGCACCTGCTGATCGCTTTTCACCGCCACAACGGCCTTGACTGTCTGCGCATCGGCCGAGTAGCCGAGCACATCCAGCAACGACGAGTTGCTGGTAACTGTCAGGCCATGGTTTTTCAGACTGCTGGCACTTAACAGGGTGTATTCGGTGCCGCCGGAAGGGGCGCTGAAATCTCCGGGTTTGGCGTTCACGGTCAGCCTGGAGCCCAGGGCGAAATTCGCTGTACCGGATACCGTCAGATAAGTCGCCGAAGGCAGGTAGGCGTTGCTCAAGCGCATGTCGATGCCCGCGCCGGACGCAACGTTCAGGTCACCCACGAGGGTAGTGCCGGGGGCCGACAGGTTCAGCGAGCCGGCATTGATCGACACCGGGCTGGCGATGCGGTTGCCGACAAAATCGGCCTGGCCGGCGATGTTCACAGCGGTGGTGTTCAGGATGTTGCCGGTGATCTTGCCACCCGTCCAGTTCAGGCTCGCCAGGCCCGCACCGTCAATGGCCGTGCCGGACTCGCTGCGAATTTCACCGGCCTGTTGGTTGATTTCAAACGCCGTAAGCTGCTCCTGGGGCGTGACCAGAATCGCCGTACCGCCTGCACTGATGGTGCCGCGGTTGATGAGGCCCCGCGCGCCGGAAGGCAGGTTGGCGGTAAAGTCCGCACCGCGCAGATTGAAGGCCGTGGCATCGCTGCCCTTGGCTTCAATCGTGCCGGTATTCAGCAGGTAATCGATAGAGCCCTCGTATACCTGCACGGCGGTGGCATGGTTGCCATTGGCGGAAATCAACCCGCTGTTTTCAATGCTCAGGTCACTGGTAGGGGCTTCAAGGTCCATGCCCACGGCCTCTTCACCGGAGACCCGAATGGTGCCGGAATTGAGCAGCTTGCCGCCGATGATCACCGACAAATTATTGTGCCGATCCAGAATCAGGCCGGTGCCTTCATCGCCGGTGACGTCCACCAGCCCGGTGTTGGACAGGTCGCCACCGATGGTGGTGCCATTGATGTAGATCCCCTCGCCTGCTCCGAAAGGCTGGCCAGTGGAATCAATGATGATCTTGCCCGAGTTGATGATGCTGCCACCCACCGTCGTGCCGCCGACTTCAAACCCTTCGGCGTCTGGCAGGCCTGTCATTGTGAGTGTACCGGCCTGAATGATATCGCCGGTGATGGTACCGCCCACCGGCATGCCACCTGGGGTGAACGCACCATCAACGGCAAACGCGCCAACGGCACGGGCATTGCCACTCATGGAAATATCGGCACGGTTCACCAGCGAACCCTGGATGTTGGTATCGCCGAAGGTGACACCGTAGGTGAACGGGTTCTGCGCCACCACCGAGCGGCTGCCGGTGAGCGTCAACGGCTGGCTGAGATTTTCACCTGCCCAGCTGTTCTGCCCTGTCGTGATATCCGTATCAACCGCACTCACTTGCGTAGCCACCGCACCGACCATCATGGCCAACACGGTTTGCTGAATTCCCTTGCCTTTCATTTGAAACTCCGTAGACGAACGACATCGCCGCCATGGACCCCGGCGGCGAAGATGTATCGAGAAACAGAGAATCGGCGGCGACCGTCGATACTTGAGCGACTATCGGATTTACATGGGCCGCCGTTGTCGGTCCAGGTGGTGACGTTGCTTTGTTCGGAGAAACGCCAGTCGCTGGACCGGGCCTTTCAAGACGGGGTAGTGGCCAAAAGATGAGAACAGTTCGTGGCTATCTTGTGAGTTGAATCCCATTTTTTTGGCATTCAGGTTAACCCACCTCCTTGGCCCGCTCCTGCCCCGGCACCAGCTTCAATCCCGGTCGCTCGACATGCCGCGACACGTGCGCAGTCACTTCCTGCACCCCGCCTTCGTGGTCGTTATGAATCACCAGCACGCCCGGGCGGCGCAGTTGCTCCAGGTCGCCTTCCCCCAGGCTGAAACTGTCGCTCAAACGTTGGTCGCTCAAGGCCTTGGCCGCCGAGCGCCGCTGGGCAAACCGTTTGCCGCGTCGCTGCTGGTAACGTGCCCAACTGATCAGCACCACCGCGTTGAACACGGCGATCCACAGGTAGATCTGCAAGGTTTCCATCGCGGCAAAAATCGGTGCTTCGACCCGGGGGCCGCCGTGGCTGTCGAGCATCGGCACCAGCCCGCGCACCAGCAGGATGATCAGCCCGGCCCAGGCCAGCAGGGTCAGGAATACGTCGATCGCCCACATCACCGGGCGTTGTTGGGTTCGGATCAGGTTCATGGTTGCACATCCGTAGTGGGGGCTTTGATACCGCGATCCGGGCTGACCCAGCGCGCGCGTTTCTGGTGCTGGCGGAACAGCACTTTGGGGAAGCTGACCAGGGTGGTGAACAGGCTCACCAGCCAGAACACCAACGGGTACCAGACGGTCCAGAACAGGGTTTTCCACAGGCCCTTTTCATAGCGCCGGTCGATCATGATGCTCACCGCGAACTGCACCAGGCACACCACCGCCAGCAGCAGGCCGGTAAAGGCCGGCGGCATCAGCGAGTCGACGGCGATGGCGGCGGGCAGCGTCACGACTTTGCCCACGGCCCAGAAGATCACCGAGAGCAAAAAGGTGAAGGCCCAGCCGGTGGACAGGCAGTACTCGAACAGCAGCGGCCACAGGTAGCGATGGCGCCATTGCCAGATGCCCCGAATGTTCTTGAACAGCACTTCGGCGCCGCCCTGGGCCCAGCGCAGGCGCTGCTTCCACAGGCCGCCGAGGGTTTCCGGCATCAGGATCCAGCACAGCGCGCGGGGCTCGTAGAAGATGCTCCAGTGGTCCAGTTGCAGCTTCCAGCTCACGTCGATGTCTTCGGTGATCATGTCGGTGCTCCAGTAGTCGACCCGGTCCAGGGCCGCCCGCCGGAACGCCACCACCACGCCGGAGACGGTGAAGATCCGCCCGAACACGCGCTGGGTACGCTTGATCAAACCGATGATCGACGAGAACTCGCCCACCTGCACCCGGCCGATCAAGGTCGAGCGTGTGCGGATCCGTGGGTTGCCGGTGACGGCACCCAGGCGCGGGTTGTCGAGCATCGGCGCCACCAAATAAGCAGCGGTGTTCGGTGAGAGCAACGCATCGCCGTCAATGCACACCAGGTATTCACTGCGCGCCGCCACCGCGCCCATGCGCAGGGCCACGGCCTTGCCCTGGTTCTGCGCCAGGTGCAGCACCCGCAGGCGCGGTTCTTTCAGGGCCAATGCATCGAGCACGGCGGCGGTGTTGTCGCTGGAGCCGTCATTGATCGCGATCACTTCGATGTTGCGGTACTGCTGGGCCAACGCGGCGCCGATGGTCTCGGCGGCGTTGTCGCCTTCGTTGTAGCAAGGGATCAGGATCGAGATCAGCGGCTCACCGGCCAATACCGGCGCCGGGGTATCGTCAGCCCATGGCCAGTGGCGCTCCCAGTGCAGCCAGAAGTACAGGCCGCCGGCGATCCACAGGCCGGACATGAACAGCGGATAGAAGAACACGAAGTCCATCAGGAACTGCCCGGTGACCAGAAAGATCAGCCCCAGGGGCACACCCAACACCAGCGACAAGACGATTAACGCGAGGATTCTGTCGAACATGAGTCAAGGATTCCACTGGTTGGAAAGGGCCGGACGCACGATTTTCAGATCCGGCGAATTCTCCAGGAAGTTGTCGGGGTAGTAGCCAAAACTGGTCACGCCCTGGCGCTTGAGCACGCCCATCCACTCGGCCATTTGTGCGCCGGAAAGGTCCGGGGCGGCCGGGGTGCGCCAGTCCTTGGCTTGCAACTCGAACACGGTGCGGTGCAGTGCGCCGGGGCGGGCCTTGACGGTGGCCACGAGTTTTTCCAGCCAGGCGTTGGAGCCCTTGAGGTCCTGGCCTTCCATCAACGGCATGGCCATCGGCGCGGTCCAGTCGTAGCTGGTGAGGAAGTCGTCGAGGTTCTGCGCGAACCAGGCTTCGCTGCCCGGGTTGAGCATCGGCTCGGCGAAGATATTGCGCGCGGTCTGCACTTGCGGGCCGCGCAGCGTGCGGACCTTGGCGGTCAGTTCGTGGGTGAAGTCGATGAGGTAGCGGCTCTTGAAACGGGTCCAGCGCTGCATTACTGCCGGGTCGGCGCGCAGGGCTTCGATGCTGCCTGGCAGGCCGTTGGCGGCATAGGCCTTGAGGGCCAATGGGCTGGCGTCTTCAAAGTCCGACAGCACCGCGTCGTCGTGGAACAGCACACCGTCGATGGCACTGGTGCGGGCCAGGTCTTCGTAGATCTCACCAATGATCTGCCGCACCTTCGGGTCAAACGGCGACAGGCGCTGGTACTGGTCCGGGTCGATGGCGACCTTGCCGGTTTGCGGGTCCCAGCGGGTGACGCGGGGCAGCTTGGCATCCAGGGCGAAACTGAGCACCGGCATCCAGGCAAACACATTCACATGGGCCCGGGTACGCAGTTGCCAGGTGACGCGATTGAACAAGTCGGCGCGCACCGGCAGATGACGGTTGGGGAAGTACAGCGAATGCACCAGGCCATCGCCCTTGGGGTCGGCGAAGGCTTGCAGGAACACGGTGCTGGCGCCCATGTCGACCACACGCTGGATCAACTTGTCGAGGTTGCGCACCTGCTGTTCCGGGTCCGGGTCGTAGACGTTGTCCAGGTCTACATGCAGTACCCGCAGCGGTGCTTCGGCCTGGGTCGCGACGATGGCGTTGGCGTAGTGCTCGCCGTCCGGGTCAGACGCCACCAGGAACCGCGGGCTGCTCATCAGGTTGCCGAGGCTGTCGAGACCGTCTTCCAGGGTCAGGGCCATCTGGTAACCCTGCTCGCCCACCACGGCCAATGAGGTACCGTCGGCGGCGCCGTACGGCCACACCCACACACGCGGGGCCTTGCCGGTGACGGCGCGGATCTTGTTGGAGATCGCCGTGACGTCGGTGCGCATCCGCGCCTGGAACTGGGCTTCGGTTTCGTAGCGGTTGGTCTTCGGATCAAAACGCCGGGTGGTGGCGGCCGGTTGCAGGTTGCCCTGGGGGTTGGCCAGCACGCCCTTGTGATTGGCGTCGGTGTGGGCGGCGATTTCCACCAGGCCGGACTGGGCAATTTCGCGCACCTGCTGCCAGGTCAGGAAGTCTGAACGCGGCCGTGGCGTGCCGGCGAAATCCACCGGCTGGTTCAGCGGCGTGTCCACCCATGCACCTACCGGCGCCAACAGCGCGTGCCAGTTATAGCTGCGCAGGATCGGCATCACGCGGGTATAGAAGCTCGCGTAGCCATCATCGAAACTGAGCATGATCGCCTTGGCCGGAAGCTGCGGGCCACCGCTGCGGGCCGCCAGGATTTGGTCAACGGTGACCGGCTGGTAGCCGTTCTCCCGCAACCACGCCAGTTGCTCGATCAAGCGTTCGGTGCGCACCGCCACCACTGCCTGATCGGGATCGCGATCCTCGATGTCGTGGTAGGCGATACCGAGAAAATGGTTCTTCGGCCACGGCGCTTCATTGGCAGGCTTGAGCCGCTCGGCGGGTGGAGTGAAGGGCGCGGGTTGCTGGGCGCAAGCGCTGCTCAGCATTAACCCCAGGGCCAACAGGCAACGGGACAAAACGGGCATGATCGGACTCTTCTAGAAGCGGTAGGTGAGGTCGACGATCAGGCGCAGATCGCTTTCGCGCTCACCGTCATAAGGTCGGCTGATCCAGCTGAGGTTGGCGCCGGTTTCGAGCACGTCGTTCCAGCGAAAACGCTGGCCGTAGCCCACCAATGCAACGCCGCCGGTGCCGTAATCGCGCTGGCTGTAGGTGCCCGCCCCCACCTGGAACTGCTGGCTCCACTGGGTCTCGTAGCGGTGGTAGAGCACGTGGTTGACGGTGGCCGTGGGCAGCACGCTGAAGTCCGAGCGCGGGTTGAAATACGGCGTGTCTTCCTTGGTGTTGCGGCTGGTGCCGACTTCCAGGCCCAGATCGACTTGCACCCCCGGCGAGCTGTACACGCCCTGGCGACCGGTGAGCAGTGCTTCGAGGCGGTTGTTGCCGTCGCTGAAGTGGGATGGGCTCAGGGCCAGTTTCCATTCGCGGCTTTCGTTGGCGCGCCAGCGGATAAAACCGCTGCCGCCGTTGGCGGTGATGTCGGCGTTCAGCGCCCGCAACGGGGTGTTGGCGGAGAGGTAGTCGAGGCTGCCGCCGTACTGCCATTGGTCATTGATGTCCCGGGCAATCGCGACCCGCGCGCCCTGCTTGTCGCCAAAGCCGTAGGAGTGGTTGGAGACCTCGGCTTCGAGGGTCATGTCACGGGTGCGCCGCTCTACCCCGAGGCGCTGCCAACGGTGTTGGCCGGTGCCTTCTTCAAAATCGGCGGTGGCGTAGCCGGCCCCGCCGAACACGCGCCAGTCTTCATCGATAGGCGGGCTGTAGAGCAAGGTTTCGATGCCAAAGTCGCGGCTGCCGGACACCGCGCCCGCGCCGTTATCGCCGCCGCCGTTGCTTTTGCCGGTGTAGGCCTCGACGCGCAATTCGGCCATGTCGTGCACATCCCGCAGGCGGCTGAGGCGCTGCACCTGGCGGTTGTCCGGGGCGCGGTCGACCACGTCGTCGGTGAGGGCATCGAGCTGACGCCACTCCTGCAAATCCAGGGCAGTGTGGCCTTGAGAAACCTCCAGGCCGATGTCGCGCGGGGCCTGGGCTTCGGTTTCCTTGAGGGTGTTTTCGGCGCGCCGAGGCCAGTCGCGGGCACGGTACATGTCGGCCTGGGCCAGGCGCAGGCCGATATTGCCGGGGGCCTGTTGCACCAGGGCTTCCAGGCCTTTTTCGCTGGCGGGCAAGTCGGCGCCATAGGTACCGGCCTGGGCCGCTAATTGTTGGGCGTCCATCCATGCGTCGTTGGGGTTGCCGATGGGCAAGCCCTTGAGTTCGACCCGAGGTTGCTGGGTGCTCGCCAGGTTGTCGGCGACTTCGCGGGCTTGCACCACTTGATCGTTTTCCAGCAGGGCGTAGAACAGCGCGGTGCTGTCTTCGACGTGATCGCCCGCGTCCGCGTCGCTCGCCGCCAGGGCCTGGCGATACAGGGGCGCGGCCTTTTCCGGCTGGCGCTGGTCGAGGTAGGCGGCAGCGACCCAGCGCAGGGCGTAGGTCGGCAGTTGCACGCCTTCGCCCTTCAGCCCTTCGTAATCGCGCACCACCTCGGCGGTGCGCGCCCGGGCTTTCAGCGCGCCCAGGCGGTCGATGCGCCAGCGCACCACGTCGTCATGGGCGCTGGTATCCGGTATCCAGGTGGTGAGCAGTTGGTCGTAATCCTTGAGGGCGCGGTCGGCGATGACGTAGCGCTCTTTTTCACTGCGGGTGGCGAACTCGGCCAGGCGCACGCGCTCGGCGGCCAGGTCGCCTTCGAGGCGGCGTTGGGTGACCGGGTCCAGCAGGCCCGGGCGCCGGGCGGCCAGGCGCAAGGCCGGTTCCGGCAGGCGTGCGCGTTGCAGGGCGATGATGTATTCGCGGGCGACTTCAGGTTTGTTGCCAGCATGGATGAACGCCTGGTCGAATTCGAACAGCGCGTCATAGGTAAAACCTGCGCGGGTCAGGGCGTAACCCAAGGCCATGCGGCGGTCGGCGTCGTCGGGCTTGGCGGCCACCAGGGCGCGGGTCCGCTGCACGGCTTCGGCTGTCTGCCCGGCGTCTGCCTGGGTCAAGGCCAGGCCCAGTTGCAGGTCGGGGTTATTCGGCTCGCGCAGCAGCGCCTGGCGATACACGGCAATCGCCTGCGCCCAACGCTGTTGGTTGCGGTAAGTGCGGGCGACGGTGGCCAGTGCCTGGGTAGTGAGGGTGCGAGTGCGGCCTTGGGCCTCGTAGACCGTCAGCACTTCGGCGTCCTGGCGCGCCCAACTGGCAATCAGCAGGTGATCGCTGACCTGCCCCGGCGTCTGGCGCTCGGCGGGCAATTGGCGCAACAGGTTGAGGGCCGGACCATAGTTGCCGCTGCGGGCCTGGTTGATCAGCGAATCATAGGCTGCATCGGCCGACGCCACGACGGGCCACAGCAGTTGGCTGCACAGGGCCAGGCGAATAAAGGGATGAACATTACGCGACATATCGTCAGCTTCCTTCCACGGAAAGCTGTAGCGATAAATTCACCTGTAGGGCACACCAGGCGACCGGCATCTAATGACCCGGCCAAGCTTTCCTGGGGCGCAATATCCTTGAGAGGGGCACAAAAAAGGCCAATTCCGAACAATTATTCAGAATTGGCCTACATAACTTTCAGACGATTCTTATTGAGCGCCGCTGACCGCACCGATCTTGCCCAGCACAAACCCAATGAATTGCTCGACGGTCATTTTCTGGCCGTTGAAGGTCACTTCATTGTTGGCGTAGTGCAGCTTGGACACGACATCGGTGCCCACCAGGGTCGCCAGTTGAGTGCCCACGGCCATGCCGCTGATCATCTCGCTGGCCATCTGGGATTGCTGCTCGATGGCTTTCGGGTCGGTCACACCACCGATCTGCGCCTGCAGGCCGGCCACGTCCTGGATCATCGGCTTGGACAGGGTCAGGTTGGCGTCCAGCAGGGCAACGATCTGCTTGCCCAGCTCAACCGGCGGCAGGTCCATGCTCGACGGCTTGGCCAGGTCCACCACCAGGTTGAAGCGGCTTTCGCCATTGGTGGTTTTCAGCGACAGGTTTTCGACCGCCACTTGCGGCTTGGCAGCCAGCAGTTGGTCGACGTTGGCCTGGGCCAGGGCTTGCTCGGCGTCAGTCAGTTGCAACTCAGGCACGGGCTGGCCGGCGGCGGCAGCGGCTTGGGCCGGCTGGACCTTTTCCTGGTAGAGCTTGGTCAGGACCAGCATCGACGGGATGTCGACGTTCTTCATGCTGACCGCCATGGCCGCCGAACCCACTGGCTTGCCCTGGTAACCGATCTCGTCGATTTTGTAGTCGACACGGCCGGCCAAGTTGTTGTCCTTGGTTTCGCTGCTGTCTTTCTGCTCAAAGTTCTTGAGGGTCAGCACCGCTTGCTGCGGGCCGAAGGTGACCTTGGTGTTGGTCAGCTCGACGGTGTTCTGCCCGGTGTAGAAACCGAAGGTGGTTTTTTCCAGGTTGCTGGCGATGGTCAGGCCGCTCAGCTCGGCATCCAGCTTGGCGTTGTTGGCGTCGACGACCGAGACCTTGAGGCTGTCCATGTAGCCGCTGGCCTTGACCTTCTTGCCTTCGGCAGTGGAGTTGAAGTCCAGGTTGGCGCCGGAGAAGCTCACGGCCGACTTGTCGTCCTTGAGTTCCAGGGGCAGCAGTTCGACGTTGCCGGTCACCGAGCGGTCATAGCCAATGTTGGCCACGCCTTTGAGCGGCGACACGTCTTTGCTGGCGGCGAACCATTTTTCGGTGGTGGGGTTTTTCTCAAGCTCGTAGTGACTGGTGGCCATGACCGGCAGCCACTTCAGCGACACCAGGCGCGAGAACGGCAGCGGGCCGTGTTCGATATGGTCGACGAACAGCAGTTCGGTGTCCTGGTGGTTTTCACCGAACACCGCGCCCTGGGCCTTGAGGCGATAGTGGGCGGTGCTGCTGAACAGCTGGCGGTCGAGGGAGACCAGTTCGAGGGTCACCGTGCCATCGACGCCGGCCATGGAGGTCTGCAGCTCCTTGTTGGCGTCCTGGATGGCGGTTTGCAGCACCGGCTCCAGTTGCTTGCCGGTGTACCAGGCACCGCCTGCGCTGATTGCACCAATGGCGACGACGATACCCAAGAAAACGACTGCTGGCTTATTCATGTAGTGACCTGATCAAATCCTGTGAAGTGGGCTGTCTTCCCTGAACCCCGAAGGGTGTCGGCTCAAGCCCGCCGAAATCCGGGGAAGATTAGCATTGGCTGGCGTGTGCAGCCCAGTTTTTCAATAGGCGCAGACTTCAGCGCTGAACGGTAAAGTGCCTTCGCGAGCAAGCCCGCTCCCACATTCGACTGCATTCCAAAGATGGAACTCGATCGAATGTGGGAGCGGGCTTGCTCGCGAAGGCGTCAGTACAGACACCACAGATTTCAGGAATACTCGGTTTCAATCTCATCAAGCTGATGGTCAAAGCTCTTCAGCCGCGCCGTCCACGTATACACCAGCACTTCAAACTCACGGTGGATCACCGCATTGCCCGGCGTATCGGACTTGGGATCGTAAAAATCCAGCTGGTAACGCTCCCGCGCCATCGCCGTGGCCACGTCGGATAATTCCCGCGCGTTATTCAGCCAATGCCGTCCGTCGGCGACTTGCCGATCGAGCATCACGCATTGTTTTTTCAGGGCTTCGAGGCTTTTTTCCAGGGGAGTGCCGGTCAGCTCACCCATGACTTCCTGGAAGGTGCGCCCCGGTTGCCAGTAGCTGCCCCAGAAGTAGCGGTCGAACACCGTCTCGACCCGGCGCAGGGCGACTTTGGTGTCCCAGATCGCCACGCGGGTCTTGCCTTGTTCGAGCAGTCTTCGCTTGATTCGCTGGCCCTGGTAAGAAGCCCAGGCCACCACGCCGATGGACAACACCGCGATCAGCGCGCTGGCGCTGTCGAGGAACACCATGGCCTTGTCGATTTGATGGGCCAGCATGATGCCGTAGAAGTAAGTCGCCGATAGCAACACCAGTGCGAAGAACACGCACCAGAAAGCGGGAGCATAAGGGTTTTTCATTATTGGAATCCCCATGAGCAAACGCGAGCAGTGTCAGGCGAGCCATCACGCAGGCTCGCCTTTCAAAGCATAGCAATCAGCTCAGGGTTTGCTGGCTTGTGTGGCTTGCGTTCGTCCACTTTCCCAGCCGCCGCCCAGGGCCAGGAACAAATCGATCTGGCTCATGGCAACCTGGGTGTTCGCTGCGGCCAACTGCGCCCGCACGTCGGTGTAGGTGCGGGTGGCTTGCAGGTCGGCCAGGAACGAGGCGCGGCCCGCCTGGAAGAAGCGGTGCGTCTGCTCAGCCGCCTCTTTGGCCGACGCGCCGGCATCGGCCAGGGCGTCGCGGCGTTGCAATTGGGCGGTGTACTGCGCGAGGCCGGTCTGGGTTTCGCGGATGGCGTTGAGCACCACGCCATCGAAGTGCGCCAGGGCACCCTGGGTCGCGGCTTCGGCTTCGTGGATACGGGCACGGGCGCCGTTGGTCGGCAGTGTCCAGCTGATCAGCGGGCCAAAGCCCCAGCGGTTGGTGGCCGGCGTGCCCAGGTCATCCAGGATACCGACGGTGCCCACGGTGGCGCCGATGCTGATATCCGGGTACAGCGCGCCGGTGGCCACACCGATACGTGCGGTGGCCGCCGCCAGTTGGCGTTCAGCCTGGCGCACATCCGGGCGACGCTTGAGCAGCGTGGCGCCGTCGCCTACCGGCAGCAACTGCGCGATATGCGGCAGCTCGGCGCATTGAGCGGTGCCGGCGGGCAGTTGATTCAGCGGCTTGGCCAGCAACATCGACAGGCGGAACAAGCCGGCCTGGCGCAATGCTTCATAGCGCGGCATTTCGGCGCGCAAGGATTTGTATTGGGTTTGCGAACGCGTGACCTGGGTTTCATCACCCCGGCCGGCATCCCGCAGGCGCTGGGTCAGGTGCGTGCTCTGGGCTTGCAGGTCGAGGGATTCGTTGGCGATCGCCAGCTCTTCGTTGGCCGCGCACACCTGGGTGTAGGAGCGCACCACGTCCGCCACCAAGGTGATACGGGCGATATCAGCCGCCGCCTGGGCCGCATCGGCACTGGCCTGGGAGCTTTCAATGCCGCGCTGCAAGGTGCCGAACAAATCGAACTGGTAGGACGTACTGATGCTGGCACTGCCGATGTTGGCCACCGGGACTTTTTCCGTCAGCAAATAGGCTTCGCCGGACTCTTGCAGGCGTTGGGCCTCAGCCTTGGCGCCGGCACT
The DNA here is from genome assembly GCF_013386825.1 of Pseudomonas sp. IPO3778. Classification (GTDB taxonomy): domain Bacteria; phylum Pseudomonadota; class Gammaproteobacteria; order Pseudomonadales; family Pseudomonadaceae; genus Aquipseudomonas. The sequence continues at coordinate 32,056 of NZ_JACARC010000068.1, read as the reverse complement.
CCAGCCGCCGGCCGACTCGGCTTGCTGCACCTGATAGCGCGAGCGTTGCAAGTTGGCCGCCGCCACCCGCAGGTCGGTGTTGGAGGCCATCGCCTGCTCCACTAACTTATCCAGGCGCGGGTCCTGGTAGAGCCTCCACCAGTCCGCCGGCACCGGCGCCGACACCACATTGTGGCCCTCCCCGGCCAACTGGCCCTGAAGGTCGCCGCGGTTCACCGCCGCCTTGTCCGGCAGCTTGTAGTCGGGCCCCACCACTTGGCAGGCCGACAGCAACAACCCCAGCCCGGCGGTTGCTAAGAGCCGTTTCATGGTTTCTCCCCCGACTCGGGTTTGTCACCGATGATCGACACGGTGGCGGTACGCCCGGCAATCATGCGGAAGTCTGCCGGCACGTCGTCAAACGCGATGCGCACCGGAATCCGTTGGGCCAGGCGCACCCAGCTGAACGCCGGGTTGACGTTGGGCAACAGGTTGGAGCCGCTGCTGCGGTCACGGTCTTCGATACCGGCGACGATGCTCTGCACATGCCCGCGCAGGCGGGCCTTGTCGCCGATCACGCGGATATCGACACTTTGGCCGACGTGGATACCGTCGAGCTTGGTCTCTTCGAAGTAGCCGTCAATGTGGAACGAGTTGCTGTCCACCACCGACAATACCGGGCGCCCGGCGGTCACGAACTCCTGGTTACGCGGCGCGCGGTCGTTGATGTAGCCGTCCACGGGGCTGCGGATCACCGAGCGGTCCAGGTTGAGCTGTGCGGCATCCACCGCCACTTGCGACTCGGCCAGGGCCGATTGGGCGCGGGCGACGCGGGACTGGCTTTCTTCCAGTTGCTCACTCGCCACCAGGTTGCCCAGGCCACGGTTACGTTTGTTCTCGCGCATGGCCTGGGCCAGGGTTTCCTGGCGGTCGGCCACAGCGGCCTGGGCTTGGCGCAACGCCAGCTTGAAGCGGTCCTGGTCGACGGAGAACAGCACCTGGCCGCGCACCACCAACTGGTTGTCGCGCACGTCCACTTGCTGGATCAGCCCGGACACGTCCGGGGCGATCTGCACGATGTCGGCACGGATGTGGCCGTCACGGGTCCAGGGCGCGAACATGTAGTACATCACCATGCGCCACACCACGACGCAGGCGAAGGTCACCACCAATAACGTCAGGACTACACGGCCGATGGTCAAAAAAGGTTTTTTCATGTCATGAGGTATCGACTGAGTGAATCCACTGCGCCCAGTAACAGAGCGTAGAGACCCACATTGAACAATGCCCGGTGCCAGACCAGGCGATAGAAGTGGACGCGGGTCAACAGCCCGTGCACCACCAGGTACAACACATACGTAATGCCCATCAGCACCAGCAGCGTGGGCAGGAACACCCCGCTGATATCCAGATCACCGATCATAAAGGCGCTCCATCGGGTAACGGCGCTTCCCGCTCTGTGCCGCCAAGAAATTCCACGCCCGGCAACAGCGACAGGCGCAAGCCGCTCAGGGCGTGCAGCAGGTGCAGGCGGGTTTCGTCCTCGCCTTGCAAGCCCTGGCCGTTAAGGGCACGGCGGGTACGGTCAAGGGTCATCAGCAGACCGCTGGGGGCCGGCAGACGCTCACCGGCTTTCAGGCAGGCCTTGAAGTAACCGCCAACGCCTTCCACCACCTGGTTAAGCAGCACCCGTGGCACACCGAGGATGCGCGGCGAGTAAGCCAGCAGGTCCAGCAGGTTCAGCGCCACCCGCACTTCGCGCAGCGCGATGCCGGTGTCCTGGCCGGTCAGCGCCAGGCGCGGCAGGTGTTGCATCAGGCGATCGAGCATTTGCACGCCCATCTTGCGGTGTTCGGCCAGGGTGGCGGGCTCGGTGAGGCTGACGATGTCGCGCCAGCTGAAGCGGGTCAGGCGCTTGGCCGCCAGCTCGGCACCGAACGGCCGGGCGATCAGGGTCCAGACGAAGGCGAACAACAAGCCCACCGGGCCGGCCAGGTTGGAGTTGGCGAAGGCCAGGAAGTCGGCATCGTAGGCGCCCTGGATGCTGATGAACGACGAGGTGTTGACCAGCGTCAGCAGCATGCCGAGGTAGAAGCGCGGCTGTACTGTCAGGGTGCCGATGCAGATAAAGGGCACCGAAAACGCCAGCACCAGCATCGGGAAATCGTGCAGGTTGGGCAGTACCAGAAACAGGTAGAGGCTGGCGAATAGCACCGACATCGCCGTCCAGAAAAAGAACCGGTAGATCTGCGGCGCCGGGTCGTCCATGGAGGCGAAAAAGCTGCACGCCACCGCCGCCAGGATTACCGCGCTGCCGCCGTCGGTCCAGCCCAACAGGATCCACAGCACCGAGGCGACGATGATCGCGGTGATGGTGGAAAACGCCGAGTAGAACATCAGGCCACGGTCAAGAAAGGGCGTCAGCCGGCCCAGGCGCCAGTGGCGGTACACCGCGCGCCAGCTGTCCTGGCTTTCGCATTGAATGGCAGCTTGCAGGCTGCGACAGTCTTGCCACAGATCCACCCACTCGCCCAGGCGATACAGGGCGTTGGAAAACAGCAACGTGTGGCGATCCTCCAGGGCTTCGGCGTCAGGTTGCAGGGCTTCGATCTGGTCCCGCAGGGCACGCCAGCGTTCGAGGGGCGCGTCCTTTTGCGTGCTCTCCAGCCACTCGAGGGCGGCGGCCAGCAACGGCGTGAACCGGTCGAGCAGTTCCGGGGCGCGGTGTTCCAGGGCGAACACCGCATCGTCCAGGGCGTCGATCACCGGCAGCAGGTGGATCATCCGGCCGCGCAGCTCTTTGGTATTACGCACCGTTTGCGGCCGAGCACCCTCGTGGGGCAACTGGCCGATCATCAATTCCAGGGTGTTGAAGGTCGCCACCATGCCGCCGCGCAAGGTGCTGATTTCTTCAGGCTGTACGTTACGGCTGAGGAAACGCAGGCTGTAGACCTGGGCATCGGACAACCACTTGGCGACTGAATCATCAAACACCGGCGCCAGCCGTCGCGGCCAGAACATCGCCCCCACCACCGCCGCCACGGCGATACCGAGGAAGATTTCTTCGGTACGCGCTTCAGCCACATCCCATACCGCCAGCGGGTTATCCACCACCGGCAGGGCGATCAGCGGCAACGTATAGCCGGCCAGCATCAGCGCGTAGCTGTTGGCGGTGCGCAGGTGCAGGGACAGGAACAGCAGCGTCCCGGTCCACAGCGCGATCACCACCACCAGCAGGTAAGGCGTCTGCACAAACATCGGCACAAAAAACACCGCTGCGGCCGCGCCCATGAAGGTGCCGACCGCCCGGTACAGCGCTTTGGAGCTGGTAGGGCCGACAAACGGGCTGGACACGATATACACCGTGGCCATCGCCCAATACGGACGCGGCATCTGCATCAGCATGGCGATGTACAGCGCGATCATTGAGGCGGCGAATGTCCTGACGCCATAGAACCAATCCCTGGCCGGCGGCATGCCGGTAAAAAATCCGTTCAAGAACTCACAACCATAGGATGTTGATTGGCGCCTTCAAAGGCCCGCAACACACGCAATGCGGCCTCCAGGTCATCGGGGTCGATCGTCGCCAGCACTTCACGGCGCAGGCGCACGAGTTGCTCTTCCACCGCCTGCACCAGCTCGCGGCCACGCTCGGTGAGGCTCAAGGCCTTGGCGCGTCGGTCGTGGATGTCTTCGGTGCGGCACACGTAGCCGGAACTGCACAGCTGGTCCAACAGGCGCACCAGGGATGGGCTTTCCATCCCGGCGGCCTGGGCCACCTTGACCTGGTGCACACCGTCGCCGAGGCGGCCGATCATCAGCAGCGGCACGGCGCAGGCTTCGGAGATGCCATAGCTGACGAGCGTGGTCTGGCAGATTTTGCGCCAGGTCCTGGCACCTACCACCATGCTGCTGCTGATGTTCATCTGGAGTTGTTCGAGGGTCTGGGACACTGGATTATTCGCATACAGTTAGTTTGCTAACTATCAATATGGTCGATGGATCCAATGTCGTCAAGTTTTGAAACAAATTTTGGGATGGGTGGTGGCGGCGCGAAGATGTGGGTCAGTAAAGCGGGTTTTAAACCCCACGCCCCTCTCTCAACCGCAAATTCAACTCATCCACCACCTCCGCCCAATCCGCGTCCTCCAACATCTCTTCACGCAAAAACGCGCGCTGGCCTGGCGTCCAGAAAAACGCATCCGCCAGATGCAGTTCGGGTTTGAGTGGGGAGTGGACAGCGATAAACCGCTCGATACTGACCGGGTCATCCGGCAAGCCGAGCTGTTTGAACAAGGATGGCAAGCTGTGTACCGGGGATTCCATGATGTGATCCTGAAAAGAGGGTTCACCTGAGTCTAGCCCCCAGGCGAACATAAACCTCTCAGGTGTTGCGAAGATTAATCGCAGCCTTCGCGGTGCACACCCGCCGGCGCGTTACACAGCACGAAGAGCCGGGCGCGAGCACCGCCGCCATCCTGCTGGCTGAGCTGGCGCCAGCCTGCCGGCAACGGGGCAAATTCATCCGGGCCGTCAGCGGCGCTGATCAGCCAGACACGCTGGATATCGGTGGGCAATGCCGACAGGCGATCGAGGTAGATACGCCCGCCATCCTGGTCCACCAAGGTGCCAAAACCATAGGCATTCGGCCGGGTCGACTTGCCGGCGGCGGTCGGCGGCGTAAAGAGTTGCAGCTGGGCGTCGGTCTCGTCGTAATAGACGTAGGGCAAGTACCACAGCATGTCGCTGATGACGATGCGGTCATCTTCCTGGTAGTTGCGGTTGACGAACTCCACCGCGACGTTGAATTGATCATGTTGATCGACGGTGGCGTTGCTCTTCACGCCCACCAGTTCCACCCCGACAACCAGCACAAAGAGTGCCGCCCCCGCCAGCGGCAGGCGTGGCGACAGACGGTCGACGGCCAACGCCACGATGATCGGCAAACTCATCGCATAGGCGGTGAGATAGCGCTCGATAAACACCGGGGAAATAAACGAAACCCCATAGACCAGCAGCACCGGCAGGATGAAAAACAGCGCCAGCAACCAGCCAACCCGATAACGGCTTTGATCGCGCCACGCGGTCACACCTACCAGCGCTATCAGCAATAACGGAAACCCGACAAAGAGGGGTCGCCACAGGTGGTCGCCCGGGTCCTGAATGAGGAACTGCCACACCATCGACGGTACGGAGTACAGGTTGACCGGGTCTTCCCAGCCAATATCACCGCCCACCTTGAGTTCTTCGGTGTGCTGCACCAGGCCCAGCAAATTCGGCAGCCAGGGCAGGTACAGCAACACAATGGCAACGTTGGCCACCCACCAGCCGGGGCGCGTGACCCGGCGCAGGCCGCCGGCCCGTGGCAGACGCAGCAGCACCAGCCAGGCCCAGTGCACCAGCACGCACAACGCCGTGAAGTAGTGGGTATAGAAGGCCGCCGTCATCAACAGCGCATAGGCCACCAGATACCGCTTGCGCTCAGGCTGGCGGACCCAATACACCAATGCCAGGGTGGCGGCCAGCAGCCACACACCCAGCAGGGAGTACATCCGCACTTCCTGGCTGTAGCGCACCGCCGTGGGCAGCAACGCCAGCAAAACCCCCGCCAGCACTGCCGCACGGCGGGTCGCGATCAGGCGCGTCAGCCAGATGCCCAGGCCGACGGCGGCCACACCGGGGAGCGCACTCAAGCTGCGCAGGGAGAAAATACTGTCGCCAAACACCTCGATCCAGCCCCGCAGCATGAAGAAATACAGCGGCGGGTGAACGTCATGGGCGGCGTGAAACCACAGGTCTTCCAGGGAATACTCGGCCAGCAGCAGGCTTGAACCTTCATCGCCCCAGATCGCGGAGGCGGTCAAACCGTAGAAGCGTACGGCCATGGCCAACGCCACCAGCGGCACCCACCACAATCGAGCCAGCCAGCCGGCACTCTCCCACAGGCCAGGATTGAGCACGGGAAATGCCCCGGCCTTGTTGTCTTGTTCCGCCACAGACCGTCGCACCTCTACTTCCTCACCCACTACTAAACCTGCGCTTGCGCAAACACCCGCCACTCTAGGTCAAAAGGCCTCGATTCGCCCGCTGTTTTGCGCGATTTGAACTGCCATCCGCCAATCGGACAAATCTGAATTTTGCGCAGGGTGTCTCCGATGCGTTGGTCGGATCAGGCTATGATTGCTGCCTTCCATGGATTCAGGATCAAGGACACTTCATGCGCATCGGCCTTCTGTCACCCCTGGCACTGACATTGCTCGCCACCCTGCCCCTTCAGGCCCACGCCAGCGGCGATGACTCGTGCTACCCGGATTGGCGGGTGTCGCGCAACAGCCTGGACGTGTGCAGCAACCTGCCCTTCCTGAGCCCGGGCAATGACAGCCGGGTCAACCTGCGCCTGTTGCTGGCGGACAAGCAGGTAATGCCGCTGGCGCCGAATGCCTTGGGCGAGCAGGACGCGTCCGAAGGCTTTGGCCCGGTGCCTTTCCCGGTGTATCGGCTCACGCCGGCTGCAGATGAGCCCGACAACAAACCCGACGACTCGCGCACCGCCGAACTGGACGAACTGCTCAGCACGCTGGGCATCAAGCGCGATGACGACAAGACCGCCGGTGAAGCCTTCCTTTCCGGCGAAGGCAGCCGTTGCCGCAGCAACGCCGATGACAGCGCCGCCGCCTTTATCAGCCAGGTGGTAAAAGCCGATGTACCGCAGGCCGAACGCCAATGGCTGGCCAAACTGCGCGTACAGATGCTCGGCAGCTGCTCCTCGGATGGCGTAGCCGCAGCCGAGGCCGACCAGGTTAAATCGGCAGACGGCCAAGCATTGCTGGCCTACCTGAAGGCCGCCGGGGACTTTTACAGCGGGCGCTTCAGCGACGCACAAAAAGGCTTCGCGGCGCTGACCAGCAGCACGCTGCCCTGGCTCAAGGAAACCGCGCTGTACATGACCGCCCGCACCGCGTTGAACGACGCCCAGCAAAATGCCTTCGACGAACACGGCACGCCGTCCCTTGAGCATGTGGATAAGTCCGCCCTGCAACGGGCCGAGAAGGGTTTCGACGACTACCTGAACACTTATCCACAGGGCGAATTCGCCGCCTCCGCCCGCGGCCTGCTGCGCCGGGTGCACTGGCTGGCACCCAACCCCGACAAACTGGCAGACGACTTTGCCTGGCAACTGACCCAGGCCACCGACGCCCAGCGCAACGTCTCCCTGGATGAACTGGTGCAGGAAGCCGACACCAAGCTGCTGACCAGCACCACCGCACCGGTGGGCAACCCGCTGATCCTGGCCCTCAACGACCTGATGTGGATGCGCGCCGGCGAGCCGCCCAAACTCACCCGCGAAGCCCTCGACGGGCAAAAGTCGATATTTGCCCAGGAACCGGCGCTGTATGCCTATGTGCAGGCGGCGTTTGCCGTGTACGTCGAGCATCAGCCTGACCGCGCCTTGAAGCTGCTGCCGCAGGACGTACCCTCAACCCTCGACTACTTCGCTTTCAGCCAGCAGACCCTGCGCGGCCTGGCGCTGGAAGCCAAGGAAGACTGGAAAGCCGCCGAAGCCCTGTGGCTGCAACTGCTGCCGCTGGCCAAGCAACCGTTGCAACGGGACCAGCTTGAGCTGGCCCTGGCGATGAACTACGAACGCAGCGGGCAACTGGCCAAGGTGTTCGCCACCGACTCCCCGATCAGCGCCAAGCAGGTGCGCTATATCCTGCTGCGCAATGTCGCCGGCCCTGAATTGCTGCGCCAGCAGTTGGCCAATGCGGGCGACCCGGTAGAGCGCCAGACCGCGCAATTCACGCTGCTCTACAAAGACCTGCTGCGCGGCCAGTTCGCGACCTTTGCCGAAGACCTGAAGCAACTGCCCGCCTCGCTTTCCGACGACAAGCTCGGCACCAGCCTGGGCTATGTCTACAGCGGCGGCCAGTCGTTGAAGCTGTTCCGCTGGACCGGTGACAAAGCCGAATCCGGCTACACCTGCCCGAGCGTTGCGCAAATCGCCAGCACCTTGCAGGCCGACCCGAAAAACCCCCAGGGCCTGAACTGCCTGGGTGAATTCATCCTGCGTAACGGCCTCGACGGCATGCCCTTGGAACAAGCGCGCTCCGCCGGCAGCCTGGGCAGTACCGCCTCGCCCTTCAAAGGTGAAACCTTCTCCCGTCTCGAAGGCTACAAGCAGGTGATCGGCAACCCCAAGGCACCGCATAACGACAAGGCCTACGCGCTGTTTCGCGCCATCAACTGCTACGGGCCTTCGGGCTACAACAGCTGCGGTGGCGAAGACGTCGACAAGGCCGTGCGCAAAGGCTGGTTCCGCCAGTTGAAAACCGGGTTTGCCGATACCCAGTGGGGCAAGTCGCTGCAGTACTACTGGTAAGCCGTGAAGCGTATCTGGCTGGCCCTGCTCCTGCTGGCAAGCCCGGCCTTCGGCGCGGTGGACGCCCGTGACCATGACGCGTTCTGGCTGTGGAGCGGCGTCGCTCCCCAGCCGGTGCTCAAACAGGCCAAAACCCTGTACATCCTCCAGGGCCAGATCAACTCGACCCGCCGCGCGCCCCAGCGTGGCGTGCAACTCATCGCCCAGGGCATGAGCGTGCCGCGTATCACCCAGGGCGACATCTGGGTGGTATACCGCGCCCATACGCTGCACTGGCCCGAGTCGGTCTACCGCCAGATGCTCGGCCAGGTGCAACGCTGGCGGGACGCGGGCAATCCGGTGGTGGGTATCCAGATCGACTTCGATGCGCGCACCCAATACCTCAACGAATACGCCGACTTCCTGCGGGACCTGCGCCAGCGCCTGCCCAAGGACTTGCGTCTGAGCATCACGGGGCTGATGGACTGGAGCAGCAATGCCGACCCGGCGGCCATCGCGCAACTCAAGGGCGTGATTGATGAAGTGGTGGTGCAAACCTATCAGGGCCGCCACAGCATCCCGGATTACGCGGCGTATTTGCCACGGATGAATCGGCTGGGCGTGCCATTCAAGATTGGGTTGATTCAGGGTGGAGAGTGGGAGGAGCCGGGGTATTTGAAGGGGAATGAGTGGTTTCGAGGGTATGTGGTGTTTTTGCAGAATCCTTGAGTGCCCACGGTCCCTCGACCGTGGGCACTGGTGTTAACGCCCTGCCGTCTGTTCCGGATACACCGACTCCCAGCCCCCGCCCAACGCCTTGTAAAGCCCGACCATGGCCAATGAAACGCCGGTGGAGCTTTCCACCCACTGCTCCTGCGTCGCCAGCAACGCACTTTGCACCGTCAGCACGTTGACGAAATCCACCACGCCTTCGACGTATTGATGCTGCGCCGTGGTGAGGGCGATCTGGTTCTGGCGTACGGCTTCGGCCAGGCTGTCGCGGCGCAGTTGGCTGGCGTTGTAGCGGGTCAGTTGGTCGTCGATTTCATGCCAGGCCCGCAGCACGGTTTGCTGGTAGGCCAGCGCCGCTTCCTGTTGCTGGGCTTCACGCAGATCAAGCATGCCTTGCAACCGGCCACCGTTGAAAATCGGCAGGCTCAGTTGCGGGCCGAACGCGAAGGCACGCGAACTCCACGAGCCAAAATCCGCCAACTGCAATGCCTGGGAGCCCACGCTGCCGGACAGGGTGATGCGCGGGTAGAAGTCGCCCTTGGCCACGCCGATGGAGGCGGTGGCTGCATGCAAGCGCGCTTCGGCCTGGCGGATGTCGGGGCGGCGCTCGGCCAACTGCGACGGCAGGCCGATGGCGACCTGGCGTTGGGTCTGCGGTACGGCAGCGTCCTTGGACAGCTCAGCGTACAAGGCTTGGGGCGGTTCGCCCATCAGCAGGCTCAGGGCGTTGATCAGTTGGTCCTGGCGTTGCTGCAGATCCGGCAGGCGCGCTTCGATAGCGGCGACTTGAGCAGCAGCCTCCGCGACATCGAGGTCCGTGGCCACACCATCGGCCAGGCGCAGTTGCGAGAGCTTCAGGCTGTGGCGGGCGACGTCGAGGTTTTGCTCGGTGACGGCCCGGGTGTTTTGCACGCCGCGCAGCTGGATGTAGTCCTGGGCGGTTTCCGCCAGCACCGACAACAGCACGGCGCGGCGGTCGTTTTCGGCGACTTGCAGGGTGGCGTCGGCGGCTTCGGTTTCGCGTTTTACCCGGCCCCAGAAGTCCAGTTCCCAGGCGGCGGAAAACCCCATGTCCCACTGGTTGTAGGCCGAGCGGCCGTTCTTCCCCGAGGCGTCGCTCAAGCCATCGGCGCTGTTGCGCTGGCGCAGGTAATCGCCGGTGGCGTTGACGGTCGGGTAGCGCTCGGCGGTGATCACCTGGCGCGCGGCGCGGCTTTGCTGCAGGCGGCTGCTGGCGAGTTTCAGGTCGAGGTTGTCGGTGAGCGCACGCCGCGTCAGCGCGGTGAGTTGCTGATCATGGAACACTTCCCACCAGCGCTCTTCCAGCGGGTCGTTGACCGCGTGGCTGGCGGCTTTCTGGCCATGAGGCTCGGTCCATTGACCGACGGGATTTTGCGGGCGCTGAAAGTCCGGGCCGACGGTGCAGGCACTCAGGCTGAGCAGGCTCAAGGTAAACCAGACGAGGCGTCTCATTGCTGCGCCACCTCACGTGGCTGGGCGGCGGCCTGGGTGTCGACGCTGGCTTCCACCGACATGCCGACCCGCAGGCGTTCGGTCAGGGCCTGGCCAGGTTCCAGGATGATTTTCACCGGAATGCGCTGTACCACCTTGGTGAAGTTGCCGGTGGCGTTGTCCGGCCGGACTGAGGCAAACGTCACCCCGGTGGCCGGTGCGAGGCTTTCGAGGTGCCCCTTGAGCACTTCGCCGTCGAGGCTGTCGACCTTCACGTCCACCGTTTGGCCGGCGTGCATGTGGGACAGTTGGGTTTCCTGGAAATTGGCCACCACGTAGGCCTCGGCCAGTGGCACCACCGCGAGGATCTTGCTGCCCGGCGTCACATAAGCGCCAACCCGCACGGCCCGTTCGCCGACCATGCCGTCCACCGGTGCGACGATGCGGGTGTACGACAGCTGATAGCTGGCCATTTCCAGCGCGGCCTGGGCGCGCTTCAGGCCACCGTCTGCCGCATCACGCTGGGCGCCGAGGATTTCCACCTGCTTGCGTTCGGCCGCCAGCACCGCCGTGGCATTGGCCAGGCGCGCGGTGGCCTGCTCGATGCGGGTCTTGGCTTGCTGGGCGTTTTGCACGGTGCCGGCGCCTACGCCCGCGAGGTGGTTGTAGCGGTTCAGTTCGTGTTCGGCAAACGCCACTTCGGCGCGATCTGCCGCCACGGTGGCCTGGGCCTGGGCGATGACCGAGCTTTGGCGCTCCAGGGTCGCCGTGGCATTTTTCAGCTGGGCCCGGGCCACCAGGGTGTCGGCATCCGCCGCCTGGGCAGCCGCGCGAAAGTCACGGTCGTCGATCAGCGCCAGCAACTGGCCGGCCTTGACCCGCTGGTTGTCCTCCACCAGCACTTCCTTGATAAACCCGGCCACACGCGGCGCCACCAGGGTGTAGTCGGCGGCGACGAAGGCGTCGTTGGTGCTCTGGCGCTTGCTGCCGAACATGCCCGGCGCCAGCAGGTAAACCAGCACACCCACGGCGAACACGGTGATGACGGTTACAGCGATTTTGTCTTTGCGTTTCATAGCAATCCCTTTGGCTCAGTGAGCAATCAAGTCGGTGCGCGGGGCGGATAAATCCGCGTCGGCATCCAGAAAATCAGCAGGATCAACACCGCCGCGACACCGGCCATGACGTAGTAGAGATCCGAAGAAGTGAGCACCACGGCCTGTTCGTGCAACCGATGAGCGAGGCCGACGGCGTCGCTGTCGGCCAGGGGCGAGTTGCCCAGGCTGTCCACCAACATGGTCGAGTGGAAATGCAGGCGGTGGGTGGTCAAGGCGTCGATCACGCCAGTGGCGATCACGGCAGCGAGCCCTTTGACGGTATTGAACCAGGCCGAGGCGAACGGCCCGTCCTGGGGCGTGATGCTGCCGGTGGAGAGCATCAGCAGCGGCAACACGGCCATCGGTTGCCCGAAGATTTGCAGCAACTGCAGCGCGTAGAAATCGTCGCGGATCCACGCTGACGTCAATTGCGCCCCGCCCACGCAAGACAGGATCAACAGGCTCAAACCAATGCCCAAGACCCAGCGGCAATCGACCCAACGCAGGTTGCACAGCGCCGCCACCAACGGCAGCGCGATCAACTGCGGCAGCGCCATGATCAACATCACCGGTGCGGTTTGCAGCGGGCGGTAGCCATGCACCTGAGCCAGGTAGCTGGACGGAATGAGGGTGACCGCCAGCAACACGATCAGCACCCCGGCGAGTACGATCAATGCGAAGGCCAGGTTGCGGAGGCCGAGCATCTGCAATCTGAAAAACGGCATCGGATGCGACCACTCGTTGATCATGAACAGCACCAGCAGCACCAGGCCGCCGACCAACAATGAGGTAATCAACGGCGACTCAAACCAGTCCAGCCGATTGCCCTGCAACAGGCCGATCACCAGCATGCAGATCGCCGGAAAACCCAGCAGCAAGCCACGCCAGTTGAACTGCTTGAAGCGCTCAAGGCGCAGCGGGTCCTGAGGCAAGCCGTAGGCCACGGCCGCCATGGCCAGCAGGCACGGCCCGACGATCTGCCAGAACGCCCATTGCCAGCCGACGTACTCGGTCCATAACGCGGCCAAGGGTGTACCAAGGCTGGGGCCGAAGGTTGCCGTCAGGGCGTAGCCGGCCAAGCCGTACAGCTTGACGTTGGCCGGCAGGAAACGCAGGGCCACGGTCATCAGCATCGGCGGCAATGCGCCGCCGGCCAGACCTTGCACGGTGCGCAAAATCAGCAGGCTTTCGTAGTTCGGTGCGAACGGGCACAGCACGCCGAGCACGGTGAACAGGCCGATGGCGCAGAGGGTGAAACGGCGCAGGGAAAAGGTCACCGAACACCAAGGCGCAAAGGCCATGGCCGAAACCGAGGTGGCGGTGTAGGCGGCCACCAGCCAGGTGCCTTCGTCGAAGCCGATGTACAGCGCACCGCGAATGTCAGCGAGGGCGACCTTGGTCACCATCTCGTTGAGGCCGGACACCAGTACCGCGAGCAATACGCCCACCAGGCCGATGATGATGCGTGGACCGAAAACGGGCGGGGCGATGGCGGTCGGCTTGGCTGCGGCCAGGGGTGCGGGAGCAGCGAGGGACGTCATGAACTACAACTCGGAATAGGAAATACCCGAGCAGTTTAATAAGGCTTAGACATGACAAAAAGTGACTTATAGGAAGCTTATAAGTGCACCAGACGCAACGATCAAAAGGTATGCGATCTCTGTGGGAGCCGGGCTTGCCCGCGATGGCATCACCTCGCTATTCCTGAAAAACCGGGTCGCCCGCATCGCAGGCAAGCCAGCTCCCACATTGACCGAGCTCAATTCCGACTCACGTGGGCTGCGCTTCCTGCCACGTCGCCTCGCAGCATTCGCGCATGGTTTCGCGCAGCCATTTATGGGCCGGGTCCTTGTCGAAGCGCGGGTGCCAGGCCTGGGTCAGCACCAGGGTCGGCAGGGAGATGGGCAACGTGAACGCACGCAGCGGCAGCTTCAGGCGATTGGCGCTGTAGAGCGCTTCCTTGGGTATCGGCAGGATCAGGTCGGAGTCTGGCAACATGAACATCGCACCGTGAAACCCCGGGGCGATCACCGCAACACGACGCTCCAGACCCTGGGCATTCAGGGCAGTGTCGATCGGCCCGCGTGCGATGCCGCGCCGGGAAGTGCTGATGTGGGGATAGCTGGCGAACCGAGCGGCGGTGATTTCCCCATCGAACAACGGGTGCCCTTCCCGCGCCAGCCCGACGAAGGTGGTGGTGAACAGGTTCTGCACTTTCACCTCCGGGGTGATCGGCAGGGTGTTGCCCACCCGCAGGTCGAGCCGGCCTTCACGCAGGGCTTCATCATCGGTGGCGCCTTCAGGCACGAAGCGCAGCTCGCACAGCGGTGCCATGCGCTCCATGGTGTCGAACAGCCGGCCGCCATACACCCCGACAAAAAAGTCATTGGCCCGCACGCTGAAACGTCGGCGCAGGGTGCGCAGGTCCACTTCGTCCGCCGAGCGGAACAACAGCGCCGCCTGCTCCACCACGTTACGCACCTGGCCTTGCAACTCCAAGGCCTTGGGCGTGGGCACCAGGCCGCGCCCGGCGCGTACCAGGATCGGATCGCCCACCGCCTCGCGGATGCGCGTGAGCGTGCGGCTCATGGCGGCCGGGCTCAGGTTCATCCGTCGCGCCGCGCCCACCACACTGCCCTCGTCGAGCAGGGCGTCGAGGGCGACCAGCAGGTTCATGTCCGGTAGTTGCATGCCAAGCACTCGTAATCGGTTGGGAGTGAACTTGGCGCAATCGTAGCAGGCTTCTCTGTAGGAACGAGCCTGCTCGCGAAGAGCGTTAACGATAATGCGGGTATCCGGAAGGGACGCGTTGCCTGAGCATTTTTCGCGAGCAAGCTCGCTCCTACAGGGAGCAGCAGGTGGTTAGCGTTGCATGCCCCAGCGTTTCACGGTGACGCGCTCCAGGGTGTCGAACACCAGGTTTTCCACCAGCAGTCCGATCAGGATCACCACCGCCAGGCCGGCAAATACTTTGTCGGTGTACAGCTCGTTGCGGTTCTGGAAGATGTACCAACCCAACCCGCCCTTCCCGCTGGTAGCGCCGAAGACCAGCTCGGCGGCGATCAGCGTGCGCCAGGCAAACGCCCAGCCGATTTTCAGCCCGGCAAGGATTGATGGCAGTGCGGCCGGGATCAGGATGAACAACACGAAACGCAGGCCCTTGAGGCCGTAATTTCGACCGGCCATGCGCAGGGTTTCCGAGACACCGAGAAACCCGGAATAGGTGTTCAGCGCCAGCGCCCACAGCACCGAATGCACCAGCACGAAGATCAGGCTGTTCTGCCCCAGGCCAAACCACAGCAGCGCCAGCGGCAGCAGGGCAATCGCCGGCAACGGGTTGAACATCGAGGTCAGGGTGCTCAGCAGGTCACGGCCCAGTTGGGTCGATACCGCCAGCGTCGTCAGCGCAAACGCCAGCACAATGCCGATCAGGTAGCCCTTGATCAACACCGCCAGCGAGATGCCGACCTTGCTCAACAGCTCGCCACTGGCCATGCCGTCGCAGAACGCGCTTAGCGTCTGCAGAAAGCTCGGCAGCAGCAGGTCATTGTTCTGATAGCGGGCGACCGCTTCCCAGAGGATCGCGAGCACGATCAGGATCAGGCCTTTACGCAGCCAGCCTTGTTGCCACAGGCGCTGGCGCCACGGCAACTCGCGCTCTACGCGAACACCGGGCAACGGTTCGAGGGTGATTTCATATTCCTGGCGCATGGTGCAAACCCTTCAATAAGCGATACGGATATCGGCGAAACCCAGCTCGGTTTCCACCTCGGGCGCTTCATCAAACAACAGCCGATGGATGCGCCGTGCCGATGCCTGGAATTCCACACCGCCGAGGCTATGGAGGTCGTATTGATGGCTGTGGATTTCCGCCCGCACCCGGCCCGGGTGTGGCGACAACAACAGGATGCGGTTACCCACCACCAACGCTTCTTCGATGGAGTGGGTGACGAACAGCAGGGTGAAACGCACCTCTTCCCAGAGCAGCAATAATTCTTCCTGCATCTTGCGTCGGGTCAGGGCGTCGAGGGCGGCGAAGGGCTCGTCCATCAGCAGGATTTTCGGCTGCATGGCCAACGCCCGGGCGATCGCCACGCGGGCTTTCATGCCGCCGGACAGGGTGTGCGGGTACGCGTCGGCAAACGCCGTCAGGCCGACTTTTTCCAGGTAGTACAGGGCCCGCTCTTCAGCCTCGCGACGTTTGAGCGTCTTGGAGGCGAGCAGCGGGAACATGACGTTCTGTTTGACGGTTTTCCACGGCGGCAGTTGGTCGAATTCCTGGAACACGACGATACGGTCCGGCCCCGGCTGCTCGATTTTTTGCCCGAGCAAACGGATCTCGCCCTCGCAGGGTGTGATAAACCCGGCGATGGATTTCAGCAGCGTGGATTTGCCGCAGCCTGAAGGCCCCAGCAGCACAAAGCGGTCGGCCGGATCGATCTCGAAACTGACCTGGTGGGTGGCCCGCACAACTCGCTCAGGCGTGCGGTATTCAAGGCTGACGTGGTCCACCGACAGCAGGGCTGAGGGGGTGGTCGGGTTGCTGGCCGTGTGGCCTTGCAAGGGCGCGTTCATGTCAGCGCCCTTGCAGCAGGCCGAGCGTGGCGGCCAACCGCGCACCTGGATTTTTGTTGGACATGGTCATGCTCCGGATCAGAAAGGCGCGTCGCCCTGAATGGTGGTGCGGAACAGCTTGCGCCGCAGGTGGCTCGGGCAGCCAGCCGCCAGGTGGATCAGCGAGCGGTTGTCCCAAAACACGAGGTCGTGGGGCTGCCACTGATGGCGATAGATGTTTTCCGGCAACACGCTGTGGGCGTAGAGCTGAGCCAGCAGGTCGCGGCTTTCGTCCTCGGGCAGGCCGACGATACGGGTGGTAAAGCCTTCGCTAACAAACAGCGCCTTACGGCCGTTTTCCGGGTGGGTGCGTACGATGGGGTGCACCACTTCTGCCACTTGAGCGAGCTGCTCGGGCGTGAGGGTGGGGCGCCAATTGCCTTCGAATTTGGTTTCGCTATAGCGTGCGGTGTACGAATGCGCGGCGCTGCGACCTTCTACGGCCTTGCGCAGGGGTTCGGGCAGGCTGTCCCAGGCTTTGTGCATGTCAGCGAACAACGTGTCGCCACCCTCGGACGGCAGCTCCTGGGCATGGAGCATCGAGCCCAGGCTCGGCAGTTCTTTATAGGAGAGGTCCGAATGCCAGAACTTGCCGGCGTCTCCCAGGCCGATGGATTGGCCGTTTTCGATGATGTTGGAGACGATCAGGATTTCCGGGTGGTCGGCCAGCAGGAATTGTTTGAGCACGTGGATTTGCAGCACACCGAAGCGACGGCTGAAGGCAATCTGTTGTTCAGGGGTGATACGTTGATCGCGGAATACGACGACGTGATGGTCCAGGTGCGCGCGGTGGATGCGGGCGAAGTCCCGGTCGCCGACCGGGCGGGTCAGGTCCAGGCCAATGATCTCGGCGCCGACGCTGCCGGGAAATGGACGGATCTCAAAGGTTTGTGTGGTGGCGGTCGCTGTTGGAACAGTAGAGGTGGCAGACATGTGTTCACTCCCGGACGGTCAGGAGCGTGACTTTATAGTCATAAGAACGGCATTTTAAATACCGTTAGTGAATATCCATATGCTGCAATGTCTGTCGCTACACGTTCAGGGAATAAAATGTCCGGCCCAGGCGTTTAGCCTGTAAGACTTGATAAATGGGTGCTGTGAGCGTGTGGAACGCGCTGTTGAGTCGCTTACAAGCGGAAACCTTGCCCGTTTGACAAGCTTGTGGGCAATCTCTAGTGTGCATTGGATCCAATTAGCCACCTCACCCTGAAAAGGAGGATAGCGTAGTCGTGACGCAGAAGCCGAACCCTTTGAGCAGCATCCAGATCAGCGGACCTATCCCCGCCCATCTCGCCCGCTCCGTGATTGAAGAAACATTGCGCAACGCCATCCTGGATGGCCGCTTGCCCTGCGGCACCGCCATGCGCCAACAGGAGTTGGCCAGCTTGTTCGGGGTCAGCCGGATGCCGGTACGCGAGGCATTGCGCCAACTGGAAGCCCAGTCGCTGTTGCATGTGGTGACCCACAAAGGGGCGGTGGTGGCGCCGCTGATTGAAGACCATTCGGCAGAAACCTACGCATTGCGCATGCTTCTGGAGTCTGAAGCGCTGCGCTTGTCGATCCCCCTGCTCACCCCAGAGGACATAGCTCAGGCCAGTGCCTTGATCGATGCGCTGGAGCAGGAAAGCGACTACACCGAAATTGGCCGGCTCAACCGCCTGTTCCACATGGCGCTGTATGGCAAGGCGGCCAATCAACGGCTGCTCAAATTGGTGGAACACGGCTTGAACGAAGAAGAGCGCTTCCTGCGCTTCAACCTCGAAGCCATGGGCCTGGGCAAGACCTCCCAGGAAGACCACCGCGAACTGCTGGACCTGGTGGCGAAAAAGAAAGTCGACGAAAGCGTTCTGACGTTGCGTAACCACCTCACCCGCGGCATGGAGGTGATTACGGCTTACCTCAACAGCCTTGAAGTGACGGAAGAGAACGCGGCGCTGTAAATTCTCCGTGGAACTGAAACACCTCCTCCGACCACAAAGCGCTGCGAAGCGACTCTGGCCGATGGAGGTCAGTGCACACTCCTTACGCCCATTAAAACATTAACCCCCAACAACACTTCCCACACTCCGCAGAGCGATCCAACTACCGCACTATTCTTATTCGTAAAAACTTACAAAACCAAAAACACCTGAATACTTAATCAGACTATTACCCACACTCCCAAATCGACAGCGTGAGCCCATGCCCGGGCGTCACTGCGCGTGGCGTTCCATTAAATAAAGCCTTGGTGTTTTGTCACAGCATGCTGCTTGCTTAATAACAGCGCCAGCCTTGTACAGGGCTGCCTGTTATCAAGGCACCCGCGCCTGTGTGAAAACCAATGTTTATTTGTCGCTAAAGCACAACGCTTTTATCAGGGAAGAGACAACGACTTATAGGCATCAACCATGTTCCAGCACTCATACCTGCTTAAACAAAAAAAGCAGCAGTTACACAGCCATCCACTTTTCAAACAAATAAATACACTCCCAAAGTTGCAATACTTTATGGAAAACCACGTATTCGCCGTTTGGGACTTCATGACACTGACCAAACGCCTGCAACATGACCTGACCGGTATGCGTCTGCCCTGGTTGCCGCCAACGGACCCACAGGCGGCACGTCTGATCAATGAGATCGTGTTGGGCGAAGAGTCGGACGCGTATCCCGGCCACCGACACGGCAGCCATTTCGAGTTGTACCTGGAGGCGATGCGTGAAGTCGGCGCGAGCACCACGACCATCGAGCGGTTCATCACCCTGCAACGGGACGGCAGCGATGCAGAAACGGCCCTGCAAAAACTCGATGTCCATCCTGCCGTGGCTCGCTTCGTCAGCAGCACATTGCAGGTTGCCTTGCACGCACCCACCCACTGCGTGGCGGCAGCCTTTCTGCACGGCCGCGAGAGCGTCATCCCGACGATGTTCAAACGCATTCTGGAGGGCTGCGAGATCGCTCACCACCAGGCGCCGACCTTCTGCTACTACCTCAAGCGCCACATCGAGGTCGACGCCGAGGAGCATGGCCCGGCGGCAACACAATTGTTGCAACGCCTCACGTTCGCCGACCCGAGTCGCGAGCAGCAAGCCAACAGCGCCGGCCTCAGCGCCGTGGAAAGCCGCCTGGCCTTATGGGACGGGTTGCACCTGCGCCTGCCGGAGGTGAGCCCATGAACCCTGCCGACTACCGCTCATTCGCCGACGACTGGGAACGCCGCGCGACCATCCGCACACGCCCACGTCGCGTGCTGGAAAATGACCACAAGCTGATCTATCCCCTGAGCCGACAACCCCTGGTGCTGAGCGCGACCTTTGTCGATCAATGCCCGCAATGCCGCGACTTTGTCTTGCTACAGACGTTCTACAAATTCATCAACGATGTGGTGATCTTTGAAACCGAGATCGTCGACAAGACCGCACGCAGCATTGCCAAAAATCGCTTCTCGGTGCCCTTCCCGCTTGCCTGCCGCTACGACGCCATGACCGTGGTGGTGGATGAGGATTACCACGCCCTCGTCGCCCTCGACTTCATGCAACAGGCCGTCGAGATGACGGGCATCCCGGCGCTGGAACTGCCCGGGCAAATCGAGCTGAGCCGCGCCTTGCCTGCCGCGTTGGCGCTGGCTCCCGCCCACCTGCGCGATGCCGTGGAATTGATTGCCGTGGCCATCGCCGAGAACACCGTGACCCATGACGTGGCGGCGTTTTCCAAGGACGACAGCGTCAAACAATCCATCCGTGGCCTGATGGCCGACCACCTGTTTGACGAGGGGCGCCATGCCGTTTTCTGGACGCGCTTGGTGCGTCTCTATTGGCAGTCTGCAAACGCCGAAGACCGCGACTGCATCGCCCGGATCCTGCCGGTATTCCTCCAGCATTACTTGACCCACGACCTGCAAAGAAACTTCGACCTGCAGCTGATCGAGCACTTGGATATCAGCACCCGCACGCGTTCTGCATTGCGGGCTGAAGTGCAGGCGATGGACTTTCCCATTACCCGCCAGCATCCGCTGCTCGGCAATATCCTGGGGTTCCTGAATCACAGCGCACTGCTGCAAACACCGAGTGTGGTACAGGCCCTGGACGCGTTTCTTCCGGCGTCAGGAGCCCACCCATGAGGCGCCTGAAGATTGGGTGGGTGGGGTTCAGCGCAGCGTTGAACGAGGTCCGGCGGGCGCTTGAGCAATACGGTCATGCGCTGGTAAGGGCGGAGAATGCGGCAGACGTCGATCTCCTGATTGACGACGGCAGCGAGGAGATCCCGTCGAACTTGAGTCCCGCAGCCTTGATGAGCCTGCGCCTGGGCATCGAAGCATTGGCCGACGGCGGCCTGCCGACGCTGCAACTCCGGTGCTATGCCGGCACCCGACGCCTGCTGGCGACCCTGGACGTGGCCGGCGAGCCCAGTGGCAACGGCCAACGGTTGCGACAGGAGGCGATAAGCCGTCTGGTGGAATGGGTGGCCCAGCACGTCAGCGGCTTCTCCCGGGACGCGGGCTATTTCTCGCAAACCGCGATCGCCTCCGATGCGCCCGAACACGGCTTGCATGCCCTCGCATCGTTGGCCTACCTGCACCGCTTTAACCAGACCACCGACTTGGCACTGCAACAACAAGCCCAAGTGCCCATGATCGAGCGCCTGGAACGCAGCCTTCAAACCTTCGCCGAACGACCAGCGCTGAACATCGCCGGCAGCGTGCTGAGCTACCGACAGCTGCATCGCAAGAGCCTGGCTATCCAACAGCATCTGTGGCCCTTGCTTGAGGCCAGCGACACACCGCCGGTAATCGGCGTCTGCCTGGCCAAGTCCCTTGAGCTGTACGCCAGCATTCTCGCGGTGCTGGGCTGCGGTGCGGTGTACCTGCCCCTGGAACCAGGCCACCCGCTGCAACGCCAGCACGCCATGCTGGAAAACGCCGGCGCCGCGGTGCTGCTGGACGATGGCGCGCATCCACTGCGGGGGCGTTTTTCTGCAGTGGATGTCAGTACCCTCGACGCGCACGACACCCCACCGCTAATGCGCCAGCGCCCGGCGATGAATGCGCCTTGTATGGTGCTCCACACCTCGGGCACCACCGGCCAGCCCAAGGGTGTACTGCTCAGCCAGTACAACCTGGCCCACTTCACCGCCTGGTTCGGCGGCCATGTGCAACTGAGCGAACACAGCCGGGTGTTGCAGTGCTCGCCACTGAGTTTTGACTCTTCGCTGATTGATATCTTCGCGCCCCTGATAGCCGGCGCCGAGTTGATCGTGCCCTGTGACGAACAGCGGCGCGACCCGCAACAACTGGTGGAGCTGATCCGGCAACAGCGTGTCACCCATGCCTTCCTGCCACCGGCGCTGCTGAGCATCCTGCCGCTGGATCAACCCTTGGGGCTGGCACACCTGATGACCGGAGGTGATGCCTGCGAGCCCTGCGTCATCGAGCGGCTGGCGGGGCAATGCACCTTGCACAATTTCTACGGGCCGACGGAAGCCACCGTGCTGGTGACATGCCGCACGTTGCGGCCAGGCGACAGCAATCGCAACGTGGGCATGCCCATCGCCAACAGCCGGGTACTGATCCTCGACGAGCAACGGCAACCCGTGGATGAACAGGTGATGGGCGAGTTGTACATCGTCGGCCCCGGTGTCGGCCTGGGTTACCTCAATCAGCCGCAACAGACTGCCGAGTATTTCGTAGAACTGTCGTTGCCCGACGGCCAGACTTTGCAGGCCTACCGCAGCGGTGATCTGGCGAAGTGGACGCAATACGGTATCGAGCTGGGCGGGCGCCGGGACCAGCAAGTGAAGATTCGTGGCTTTCGGGTCGAGCCCCAAGAGATCGAATGCTGCCTGCGCAGCAGTCAACTGTTTCGCCAAGTGGCGGTAGTGATCGACCGTGACCAGCGGATCCTGGCCTTTGTCGCGCAGCCTGAGGCCCAAGGTACCGCGCCTGCACTCCAGCAACATGCCCGGCAAGCGCTACCGGATTATCTGCAGCCAACCCTGTGCATCGAGCTTGCGAGCATGCCGTGTACGCCCAACGGCAAGGTCGACCGCCCAGCCTTGCTGGCGTTGCCGACTCAACCGATGCCTGCGATCAACCGCTGCCCGCCGCAAACCCCGATGCAAGCGGCGTTGCTGGACCTGTGGAGCGAGTTGCTGGGCATACCGGCCACGCAGCTGTCGACGCAAGACAGCTTCTTCAACCTCGGCGGCCATTCCATCCTGTTGTCGACGATGCTGCTGCGTATCCGTGCGCAGTTCGGTCGCAGCCTGTCCCTTAACCGTTTTTTTGAAACGCCTACGGTCCGCACCCTGGCCGCACTGATGGGTGACGCCGCGGCCCCTGCAGCACCGACCGGGCAAGCGACACAGGACGCGCTGCGTGAACTGGACATGCAGATATTGCCGGCGGATCAGGCGGGTGAACGCCGCAAGATCATCGTGACCGGGGCCAACAGTTTTCTCGGGGTGCATATGGTCGAGGCGCTGCTGGCCGGTGGCGCGCTTGAAGTGGCGTGCCTGGTGCGCGAGCGTCCCGGACACTCGGCGGCCGCACGGTTCGCCGAGGCCTTGCGCGCGTACCGCCTGGACCACCTGGACCTGACCCGGGTGCGGGTGTATGCCGCCGACATCAGTCAGCCCGGGCTGGGCTTGGCCCGCGACGTATATGAGTACCTCGCCGGGGAGTTTGGCGTGCTGGTGCACAACGCCGCCCACGTCAATCATGTGATGGATTACGCCACGCTGGCCAAGGACAACGTCGAGCCGGTGCTGGAATGCCTGCGCCTGTGTGAAACCCGGCGCAAGAAGGTCTTCAATTTTATCTCCACATTGTCGGCGGCCAGCAGCCTCGACGTGCAAGGCCAAGTCCTCGAAACGCCTGCCGCCGCCACACCGCCGCTCTACCTCCAGAATGGTTACAACCTGTCCAAATGGGTCGCGGAACGACTGGTGGGACGTGCCGCCGGGGAAGGCGCCTGGGTCAATATTTACCGCCCCGGAAACATCAGTTTCAACAGCCGCAACGGTGTCTGCGAGCCCCAGAAAAATCGCCTGATGTTGATGCTCAAGGGCTCGTTGCAGTTGGGGCTGGTACCCCGCCTGGGGTTGAACTTTGACCTGATGCCGGTGGACTTTCTCGCGCGGTTTATTGCCTTCCACAGTGGCCGCTGCGGGGCGGGGGGAACCGTGTTCAACCTGCATAATCCTCAGCCCTTGAGCTGGGAATCCTATGTCGATGCATTTCGCCAGGCCGGCCATGCCTTCGAACTGGTGAGCATCGCCCACTGGCAAGCCCACCTGCACACGGTGGACAGCCGCAATGCGCTGTTCGGCGTATTGGGTTTCTACCTCAATGGTGCGGGCGAGGACATCGGCGACACCTCGATGATCCGCCATGACAACGCACGGCGCGGTGTCCAGCAGATGGGGGCGCAGTACCCCGAAAAAAATCCGGCGCTGTTACGCAAGGGCTGCGCATACCTCAAGAGCATCGGCTTCCTGTGACCCGGAACTCAACCGAAGGAACACCTTATGAAACCTGACACGTTGATTCGCAACCCGTGCGGCACGCCCGTGGTGTCTTGCGTCGTGGTGGCGTGCGACGCAGCCCGCGCGTGGGCCGTGGTGGGCAATTTTGCGGGGTTTGATCGATTCATCCCCGCCTTGTCCCACATCGAGATGACCGGCGCAGGCACAGGCTCGCTGCGCAAGAAATACTTCCTCGATGGAAATCAGGTAGTGGAGCAACTCAACAGTCGCGACGAACAGGCCATGCAGATGACCTGGACGACGATTTACAACACCTTGGGCGTGGCCCGGCTGTGGGCGGCCATGAGTGTGGAGGCGCTGGGGGAGCGTTGCGCGAGGGTGACCTGGACGATCATCGCCGAGCCGGTTGAACACGGCATGGAGGGGTTTGACGCATTTGTGCAGGCATTCGCCGACAGCGCGCTGGAGAATGTTCGGCAGATGGTTGGCTGACGTAACTGTAGGAGCGAGCTTGCTCGCGAAAAACGAGAAGGCAACACGCGCTACCTGATAGCGCTGCGTTATCGTTGACGCTCTTCGCGAGCAAGCTCGCTCCTACACGGTCATCGTCAGATTTTGAAGCTGTCGACCAACTGCTTCAGCCGGTTGGCCTGTTGAGACAACGCATCACAATCCTTCAGTGTTTCGTTGAGGTTGGCCACGCCCTGCTGGTTCAGCAGGTTGATCTGGTTGATGTCGACGTTGAGGGTTTCCACCACGGCGGTCTGCTCCTCGGTGGCGGCCGCCACCGACTGGTTCATCCCGTCGATCTCGACAATCCGCTGAGTCACGCTGATCAGGCGCTCACCGGCCTGATTGGCGACCTCGACACTTTCTTCGCTGGAGGTTTGGCTGGCGTTCATCGTGGTGACCGCCTCACGCGAGCCAATCTGCAGCGAGGTGATCATTTTATGGATCTCTTCCGCCGACTCCTGGGTGCGGTGCGCCAGGTTGCGCACCTCATCCGCCACCACCGCAAACCCACGACCGGCTTCACCCGCGCGCGCGGCTTCAATCGCGGCGTTGAGGGCCAGCAGGTTGGTTTGCTGGGAGATGCCTTTGATCACATCCAGGATGTGGCCGATGTTGTCGGTGCTGGCGTTCAGGGTTTCAATCTGCGTGCACGACAGGCTGATTTTTTGCGAAAGCTCCGACATCGCCAGGATGGTTTGCTCCACTACCTTGCGACCGTCATCGGCCTGCTCGCTGGCACCACTGGCGTGTTGCGACGCATCGGCGGCGTTGCGCGCGATTTCCTGAGTGGCGGCCCCCAGTTCGTTGATCGCTGCCGCCACGCTGTTGGTGCGGGCGCTTTGCTCATCGGAGCCGATGATCGAGGCGTTGGACGAGGCCATTACCCGTTGGGACAGGTCGTGTACCTGGCGGGTGGCCGAGGACACTTCGGAAATTGACGCGTGAATACGCTCGACGAATTGGTTGAAAGCACTGCCCAGGTCACCGAATTCATCTTTGCTTTCCACGGTCAGGCGGCGAGTCAAATCACCCTCGCCCTGGGCGATGTCCTGCATGGCGCGGCCCATGGTGGTCAGCGGGCGCATCAAGACCTGGATCAGCAGGCTCAGGAACACCGCAATGGCGGCGACCGCAATGAACATGGCGATCAATGCAGAGGTGCGGAACTTGCCCAATGGCGCGTAGGCTTTGTCTTTATCGATCGACAGGCCAATGTACCAGTCTGCGTTCGGCAATCCGCTGATCGGGGTGAAGGACAGAATGCGCTCCTGGCCATTGAGGACGACTTCCTGATTGACCTTCTCGATGCGCACGGGGGTGCCCGGGTAGATGTCCTTGAGGTTTTTCATCACCTGGTCCTGGTCCGGGCTGACGATCACCTGGCCGTCACCGCTGACCAGGAACGCATGGCCGACGCCGCCGAAATCCACCGAGTTGATGATCTTTACCAGCGTTTGCAAGCTCAGGTCACCACCGACCACGCCAAGCAATTCGCCATTCTTTTTCACCGGCATCGCGATGGTCACGATCAGCCCACCCACCGCTGCCATGTACGGCGGCGTGAGCATGGTTTTGTCGGCTGCAACGGCTTGCTTGTACCAGGGACGCTGACGCGGATCGTAGCCATCGGGCATTTTGGCATCGGGCCGTTGGGTGAACACACCGTTGGTTGACCCGACGTAGGTGAACTGGAAGTTGGACGTAAAGGCCGACTGGTCGACCAACCCCGGAAGGTCGGCAGCGCTGCCTTGATGGGCGATGTTCTGCGCCAGGCTTTCCAGTACCAGCACCCGCCCACTTAGCCAGTTCTGCACACTGCTGGCGGTCAGTTCACCGGATTGCTGAATGGACGACTCCAGGTTTTGTCGGATGGTGTTGCGCTGCAGGTAGTCGTTGTAGAACGTGAATAACGCGAAGGCCAGAACCACTACGCCTGACGCGGCCAACAGAATTTTATGACTGAACTTGAGATTCATTTCATTGACTTCTTTTTGCCAAAAGGGGGTGAGCGTGCCGGATGCAACATTCCATGTAACGGTATAGGCAGACTCTTCGACTGCTCTATTTCGGTGCACGCATGGCTCGTCAGGCTGTCGGCCAGGTCAGGATAAATCTTAGGAATTTGTGAGAAGCATCCGCTTTTAGCGTCAGAAGCCGACCAGCGGTAGCCACCTGAAGCCGGGAGTTGCAAAATTTTTCAGCCTTGCCGACAATGCGACTAATTATCATTTGTGACGCTTTGCCAGGCCGTGTGAATGCCCTCTTCCGAGTACGCAGTACAGACGCTTTACAGCCACCATCATGGCTGGCTGAACACGTGGCTGCGCAGCCGTCTGGGCAATGCGGCGGATGCGGCAGATCTGGCGCAGGACACGTTCGTGCGCCTGCTGCAAAAAACCGAACGCTTTGAACTCAAGGCCCCTCGCGCCTTCCTGCGCACCATTGCCAGGGGCTTGGTGATCGATCACTGGCGTCGCGAGGAAATCGAACGCGCTTATCTGGAGTCCATCGCCCATTTGCCTGAAGCCGTGGCACCGAGTGTTGAAGAACGTGCGTTGATTCTGGAGTTGCTGGAGTCCATCGCCCGGCTTCTGGAAGGGCTCAAGCCCAAGGTGCGTAAGGCGTTTTTACTGGCTCAGTGCGACGGGCTGACTTACAGGCAGATTGCGCAGCAGATGGGCGTGTCGTTGCGCTCGGTGGAGCGGTATGTCGCCGAGGCGCTGTATCACTGTTATGTGCTGCGGTATGAGGCATGACCTCGATGGATAACACGGCGCGCACAGGAATCGATCCGCAGGTGGTCAAGCAGGCCATCAGCTGGATGCTGCGATTGCGTAACAATCGCGCCAATGTCCGCCTGAAGGCACAATGCGAGCACTGGCGCGAGGCTCATCACGAGCACGAATTGGCCTGGCAACGCGTGCAGGCCCTGCAACATGAATTGAGCAGCCAGCTGGGGGCGGTTCCCGGCGCCCATCTGGCACTGGAAAACAGTGCCCAGCGGCTCGGTCGCCGGCAAGCGTTGAAGGTGTTGTCAGGTGTGCTGCTGATGGGTTCGGCGGCCTGGGTCAGCCGAGATATCACCGGCTGGCAGCGCTGGACCTCGGACCTGGCCACCAGCACCGGCGAACGCCGTAGTGTGCAACTGCCGGATGGCACACGCCTGCAGCTCAATACCGACAGCGCGGTGGACCTTGACTTCAACCCGCAGCAACGTTTGATCACGCTGGTACGCGGGGAAATCCTCGTGACGTGCGGCGCTGCTGCGACTGCGCCGCTATTGGTTCGCACCCGCCACGGTTTGTTCGAAGGTATCGACGGGCGATTTGTCGTGCGTCAGGACGGCGACTGCACGCGATTGAGCGTCACGTCCGGCAACGTAGCGATTCATTCGCCGCATACCGCAGACGGCCTGTTCACTCAGGTGCATGCGGGAGAAAGCTACCTGGTGCGTCAGAACGAGGCCATTCTCGCGCCGCCGCTGGATATGGATGCCGGGGCTTGGGCAGATGGATTGATCGTCACGCGCAATATGCGCCTTACCGACTTCCTGACGGAGGTGGGGCGCTACCGTCATGGTTACCTGGGGTGTTCCAGCGATATCGCGGACTTGCGCCTGTCCGGTGTTTTTCGCCTGGAAGACACCGAGAAACTGTTGACGATCCTCCCGCAGACGCTGCCTGTGCGCCTGCGCTATCGCACCCGCTGGTGGGTGAGCCTGGAGCGTCAGGCCTGATTTATTTTTGGCGGCTTTTTTCCGTGAGTCCGGCTTAGACAGTAAGCAATTCAATCTGCCTTCAGCGACCTCTACGGATCTCGATAATGACTGTGCGCTTTTTCAGTAACTCACCCTCCTCCTACCCTTTGCTCGGTAAAGCCGTACGCGCAGCGTTGCTGTCGACCACGATAGGCGTCGGCTTGCTGCCTGTTGTCGGCGTCGCGGCTGATGCCGGAGTCGAGCGTATCAGCCAGCGTTATGACATCCCCGCTGGCGCGCTGAGCGACGTGCTCAATCAGTTTGCACGCGAGGCTCGCATCACGTTGTCCAGCACCCCTGCGCAGACTCAGGGCCACCAGTCTGCCGGGCTGCACGGTGAGTATTCCGCAGAGCAGGGTTTGAGCCAGTTGCTCAGTGGGTCCGGCTTGCAGGCGCAGGCACAGGACGGCGTGAGTTTCGTGCTGCAGGCCCAGCCCGAGAGTGAGGCGCTGACCTTGCCGACTACCGACATCAAAGGCTTCGCCCTGGGTAACGCTCTGGGCAGCATGGACGGCTACAACGCAACCCACAGCCAGATCGCCACCAAGACCAGTACTGCGCTGCTGGAAACATCACAGACGGTTTCAGTGGTAACCCGCGAGCAGATGGACGACCAGGGCTCGCAAACCGTTGCCCAGACCATGCGCTACACCCCAGGCGTGCTGACCAACCCGTACGGTGCCACCCACCGTTATGACTACGTGGCGA
This sequence comes from Pseudomonas sp. IPO3778, assembly GCF_013386825.1. Lineage (GTDB taxonomy): Bacteria > Pseudomonadota > Gammaproteobacteria > Pseudomonadales > Pseudomonadaceae > Aquipseudomonas. The sequence continues at coordinate 3,387 of NZ_JACARC010000068.1, read as the reverse complement.
TGCGCGGCTTCAACGACGGTTCGGTGGATAACATCTACCTCGACGGCTTGAAGTCCATGGGTGACAGCGGGACCTACAGCACCATGCAGGTGGACCCGTATTTCCTGGAGCGGGTGGATATTCTCAAGGGCCCGTCATCGGTGCTGTACGGGCGCAGTTCGCCGGGTGGGCTGGTGGCATTGACCAGTAAGAAACCGTTGTTTGAGCCCTACCATCAGGTGCAGGCCACGGTGGGTTCGCAAGGGCAGCAAGGCATGGGTTTCGACTTCAGCGGCCCGGTGGATGACGACAAGCGTATTGCTTACCGACTGACCGGGCTTGCGGATAAGTCCGACACTCAATTCGACCACGCCAAGGAAAAACGCTACGCGCTGGCACCGACCTTGAGCATCGACTTTACGGATGACACGTCCCTCACGCTCCAGGCCTATCTGCAACACGACCCTGACGGTGGCTACCACGGTGGCATGCCGGCAGATGGGGCGTTGCATCAGCGCAATGGCCAGCGGATCTCTAATCACTTCTTCGAGGGTGAGCCGGGCATCGATGGGTACAAGCGTGACCAGCAGTCATTCGGCTATCAATTTGAGCATCGCTTCAATGATGTTTTCACCGCGCGGCAGAACTTTCGGTACCTGGACTCCAAGGTCCGCCTGGACCAGGTGTACGCCTATGGTTGGACAACGCCCACCAGTAATGAGCTGAATCGCTACTACTCAGGCGGTGACGAGAAGCTGCATGCGTTTATCATCGATAACATGTTGCAGGCTGAATTTTTTACCGGCGCAACCAAACACACCGTGTTGATGGGGGCGGACTATCAACGGCGCAAAACTGTGGTGGATTGGAGCAGCGGTTCGCTCGCCCCCATCAATGCGTTCAATCCGGTGTATGGCAATTCCGAGATCAGTTATTACAGCCCGACCAGCTACTTGCGTCGGCTTGAGCAGACCGGCGTTTACCTGCAAGACCTGATTGAAATGGACAAGTGGCGGTTCTCCCTCGGGCTGCGTCAGGACTGGGTCGAGACCTCTGATGAGAATCGCATTGCTGAGGTTGGCCGGCCCCTGGGCACGGAGATCAGTGATAAACGCACCAAGCTGACCGGACGTGCAGGGGCGCTTTACCTGTTCGATAACGGCGTTGCGCCCTACGTCAGTTATTCCGAGTCCTTCAACCCGAACTCCTATTCGGACAGCGCTGGCAATCCTTTGGCGCCTACCGACGGTACCCAGTGGGAAGTGGGCTTGAAATATCAGCCACCGGGTAGCGACAACCTGTTCACCGCCTCGCTGTTCCGCATCGATCAGGAAAACCTGGCGACCAAACTGCCGCAGGAGAACTTTTATCGCGCGGTAGGCGCTGTGCGCTCCCAAGGCCTGGAGTTGGAGGCGCACATGCAGTTGACCGATAACCTCAAGTTGTTAGGCAGCTATACCTTCACTGACATCGAGTATTCAAAATCGATGGTCAGCACGTTGAGTACCGCGGACAACGTGATCGAGAACAAGGGCAATTCGCCTACTCAGGCGCCGCGTCACATGGCTTCGGTATGGGCGGACTACAAGTTTGACAGTGGCGCCCTGGATGGCCTGCGACTGGGTGGCGGTGTTCGTTATGTCGGCTACAGCTGGGCAGATGCGGAAAACACCATGAAGGTGCCCGCCTATACGCTGTTCGATGCCTCAATGGGCTACGACTTGGGCAAGGTGGGGTTGAAGGGGGTGGATGTACGCCTGAATGCCAACAACCTGACGAACGAGTCCTACGTGGCGTCGTGTGCCAGCCTGAATTTCTGTTACCTGGGTGAAGAGCGCAACGTGAGTGCCACGGTGAGCTACCAGTTCTAATTCCACTCGATTCATACAAAGCCAGTTCCTGGTTCCAGGCGCTGGCTTTGTCGTCTTTGCAGGAAAATTTTATGCGCGCATTGCTGGTTTTACTTCATCGCTACATTGGCTTGGCGACGGCGTTGTTTTTGATGATCGCGGGGATAACGGGGAGTCTTTTGGCGTTTAACCATGAGCTGGATGAATGGCTCAACCCAGGGTTCTATAAAGCGACGGCCGAGGGTTTGGCATTGCCGCCAGGCGAACTGGTGGACACGTTGCAGGAGCAGCATCCCAAGCTGCAAGTCTGGTACATGGAGTATCCACAAGAGGCAGGGCATACCGCCATGCTGGCGGCGGTTGCGAGAAACAATCCAGCGACAGGTAAACCGTTTGACGAGCCTAACCAGGTCTTCTATCTCGATCCGGTGAGTGGCGAGGAAATGGGTAGGCGTTTTTGGGGGGCGTGCTGCTTGCAGCGTGAGAACTTCATTCCGTTCATTCTGGAGTTCCACTACAACCTGACACTGCCGGGTAATTGGGGACTGTGGCTGATGGGGTTGGTGGCGATTGCGTGGGTGTTCGATTGTTTTATTGCGCTGTGGCTGACCCTGCCGAGGGGCAAACCGTTCTGGAAGAAATGGTCGGCGGCATGGAAGATCAAGGGCGGTCATGCTTACCGATTGAACTTCGACCTGCATCGCGCAGGCGGCTTGTGGCTTTGGCTGTTGTTGCTGCCGATTGCGATCAGCAGTGTGGCGATGAACTTGCCGAGCCAGGTATTCAAGCCCGTTGTCTCGCTGTTTTCACCGGTTGAGGCCAGCGTCTATGAGGCCCGTGGCCGGTTGCCGAGCGAGCAATTGGGCGTTACGCAACTGAGTTATCAACAGGCCTATGAACGGGCGATGGAGGAAGGTAAGCGGCTGGGGCTTACGGCTGCGATTGGAGAGCTGTATTACAGCTTTGAGTACAACTTCTATGGCGCTGGTTTTGGGCAACATGACACCGAGGCCCACGGAAAATCCTGGCTGTTCTTCCACGGGACGGATGGGCGCTTGTTAGGGCAGGAAATAGCAGGGCAAGGCACGTTGGGGGAACGCTTTTATAGGCTGCAGCTACCGATCCATGGGGGCAGGATCATTGGGATGACAGGGCAGGTGTTGATTGCGTTGCTGGGGATTGTGATCACGATGCTGTCTGCTACCGGGATCTACATCTGGTGGCGCAAGTTACGGGCCAGACGAAACAGTAAGGCACGCAAAGGCTGAGTCGGTCCTGGCTCTTTGCTTAGCCCTTAAACGACAAAACCCCTGTCTGCGTTAGCAATCAGGGGTTCTGGAATTTAATCTTGACGATGACCTACTCTCACATGGGGAAACCCCACACTACCATCGGCGATGCATCGTTTCACTGCTGAGTTCGGGATGGGATCAGGTGGTTCCAATGCTCTATGGTCGTCAAGAAATTCTGGTACTGAGTCGTGGCCAGTTGGCCTCGCTTCAGCAAATTGGGTATGTGATAGCTTTCGGTGTTTTGCAAGATCTCGAACTTTCGGTTC
>NZ_JACARC010000067.1 GCF_013386825.1 Pseudomonas sp. IPO3778 | reverse complement strand
CCGTGTGGTGGGGCAAGAGCCCTTTTGGTTACTTTTGGGGCTCTTTTCCAAAAGTGACCCGCCGTAAGGGCGGAACCCATAGTGGCCGTTACCTAAATAACGGATATGTACCCCCCTCCCAAGCCCCGTAACAAAACCGTCACCCCCCTGGGCTAGGCTCGCGGGCTTGAATGCCCCCGAGTCCTCATTCCATGTTCAAAGGCCTGCTCTACGCCGCGCTGCTGTTCACCCTGACGGCCCACGCCGAAACCTGGCCGTCCAAAGACTGGCCGCAAGGCGAGCAACTCACCGGCCCGGCCGCCCAAGCCCTGGATGATTACGCTTTCCCACCCCGCGACAACACCACCCGCAAAGGCATCCGCACCGACGCCTTGCTGGTCATCCGCGACGGCCAAATCATCTACGAACGCTACGCCACCCCCACCACCGCCAACACCCCGCACCTGACCTGGTCCATCAGCAAAAGCCTGATGGCCACGGTCCTGGGCGTGGCCTTCGGCGAAAACCGCTTCAAACTCACCGACCCCGCCGCACGCTTTTACCCACCAATGAAACAACACCCGAGTGTGACCATGGCCGACCTGCTGCACTGGGCCTCGGGCCTGGACTGGCAGGAAGACTATGAATACGCCCCCCTGAAGTCCTCAGTGGTCGCAATGCTCTACACCCGCGGCCATCGCGACATGGCTGAGTTCACCGCCGACACCGCCACCTTCGGTCCCCCCGGCCAGGCCTTCCGCTATTCCAGCGGCGACAGCAACCTGCTATCCGCCACCCTTAAAGGCATGCTCGGCCATAAAGCGTACGTCGACTACCCGTGGACCGCGCTGTTCCAGCCACTGGGTATCCGCAATGCCACCTGGGAAAGCGACGCCGACGAAACCTTCGTGGCTTCCTCATACGCCTACCTCACCGCCCGCGATTTGGCGCGCGTAGGCCTGTTGATGCAACGCGACGGCCGCTGGGGCGATCAGCAGTTGCTGCCCAAAGAGTGGGTCGCGTTCAACCGCCAACCGTTCGACAAGTACAAGGCCGGCCAGGACGACGCCGTCCCCGGCGGCCAATGGTGGCTCAACCGCGAGGTGCAAGGCGCCGCGAGGCCCTGGCCGGATGCGCCCGCCGACACCTTCGCGGCCCTCGGTCACTGGGGCCAGGCGCTTTACGTGATGCCCGAAAAACAGCTGGTCATCGTGCGCTACGGCGATGATCGCGACGGCAGCTTTCGTCACAACGAACTCCTCAAGCGCGTCCTCGCGGCGGTGCAACCATGATCCGTCGTCGCCCCTTCATCAGCCTGCTGATTCTGCTGCTACTGGCGTTGCTCGGTTGGGCCTGGCACGAGCGGGTCAACCTGCAAGCCTTCCCCGACATCATCGCGGCCTACACCGCCAAGGAGTACTGCTCGTGCCGCTATGTGGAAGGCAATCCCGCTGACTATTGCGTGGGGTATGTGAAGCAATACGTACCCACCAGCGCCTTCACCGACAACCCGGAAAAACACGAGGTCACCGCCAGCGGCCTGGGCCGCACCCACAGTGCCCAATGGCTGGGCCAACGCGAGGGCTGTCGCCTCAGGCCCTGATGCAGTCACACCGAACCTGTGGCGAGGGGGCTTGTCCCCCGTTGGGCTGCGTAGCGGTCCCAAAAAAGCGGGAGTGCTGCGCACTCCAACGGGGGGCAAGCCCCCTCACCACAGGACAAGCCTCCTCACCACAGGACAAGCCCCCTCGCCATAAGAATCTCACCGGCCGCTGGTTCAATGCCCCGGGCTGAGGTTCCACAGGGTGGAACCACCTTTGATTGTCCTCCTGTGCGCATCGCGGTTATCTGGCGGTGTGCAACGAAAAAGAACGGGAACACCCGCCTGCGAGGAGAATCACCATGAGCCCACACCAGCACATCCTGGATTGGCTGAGCGATGTCGCCAGCGACCTGCACGCCGTGCGTCAGGACATTCACGCCCACCCCGAACTGGGCTTTGAAGAAAACCGCACCTCCGCCCTCGTGGCGCAATCCCTGCGAAGCTGGGGTTATGAGGTGCACACCGGCATCGGCCAGACCGGCGTGGTCGGTGTGCTGCGCAATGGCAGCAGCTCGCGCACGCTGGGCATTCGTGCCGACATGGACGCCTTGCCGATCATCGAAAACACCGGCGCTGCCTACACCAGCCAACACGCCGGCTGCATGCACGCCTGCGGCCATGACGGCCACACCACCATGCTGCTGGGCGCCGCCCGTTACCTGGCCGCGACCCGTCAGTTCGATGGCACCCTGAACCTTATTTTTCAACCCGCCGAAGAGGGCCAGGGCGGCGCCGAAGCCATGCTCGCCGACGGCTTGCTGGAGCGTTTTCCCTGCGACGCACTGTTCGGCATGCACAATATGCCGGGCCTGCCTGCCGGCCATCTGGGGCTGCGGGTCGGGCCGATGATGGCGTCCCAGGACCTGCTCACCGTGACCCTCGAAGGCGTCGGCGGTCACGGTTCCATGCCGCACCTGACGGTAGACCCGCTGGTGGCCGCCGCCAGTATGGTCATGGCGTTGCAGACGGTGGTGGCGCGCAATATCAATGCCCAGGAAGCCGCCGTAGTGACCGTCGGTGCCCTGCAAGCGGGCCAGGCGGCTAATGTAATTCCCCAACAGGCGCTGTTGCGCCTGAGCCTGCGGGCCCTGGATGCGAGCGTACGTGAGCTGATGCTGGAACGGGTCAAGGCGATCATCCTGACCCAGGCCGCGAGTTTCGGTTGCACCGCACAGATCGAACATCGTCCGGCGTATCCGGTGCTGGTCAACCACCCCGACGAAACCGAATTCGCCCGCCAGGTTGGCGTGGCCTTGCTGGGTGAAGATGCCGTCGATGGCAACACCACCAAGCTGATGGGCAGCGAAGACTTTGCCTGGATGCTGCAACGCTGCCCCGGCAGTTACCTGTTTATTGGCAACGGCGTTTCTCGGCCGATGGTCCACAACCCCGCCTATGACTTCAACGACGACATCTTGTTGACCGGCGCTGCCTACTGGGGCGCGCTGGCCGAGAGCTGGCTCAAGCCCGCCTGACAACCTCCTTTTTCTGCCGCTGGACCCTTTCCCAACAGGTTGAATGGAGTGTTCCCATGCAGGCTACAAAACAAGGTGTATCGCGCACCCGCCAAGTGGTGGCGGCCGTGATCGGCAATGCGCTGGAGTGGTATGACTTCATCGTTTACGGCTTTCTGGCCAGCATCATCGCCCGGCAGTTTTTCCCTTCGGAAGATGAATACGCCTCGCTGCTGATGGCCCTGGCGACGTTTGGCGTAGGCTTCTTCATGCGCCCGGTGGGCGGGATTCTGCTGGGCATGTATTCGGACCGCAAAGGCCGCAAGGCCGCGATGCAGTTGATCATTCGGCTGATGACCGTCTCCATCGCGTTGATCGCTTTCGCCCCCAGCTACGCCGCCATCGGTATGGGCGCGCCGATGCTGATCGTGGTCGCGCGCATGCTCCAGGGGTTTGCCACCGGCGGCGAATACGCCAGCGCCACGGCGTTCCTGGTGGAGAGCGCGCCGGCCCATCGCAAGGGCCTGTACGGTTCCTGGCAGTTGGTGGGGCAGTGCCTGGCGGTGTTTGGCGGGGCGGCGATGGTAGCGTTGGTCACGCACTTCTTCGAACCGCAAACCCTTGAAGTGTGGGGCTGGCGCTTGCCATTCATCTTCGGCTTGCTGATTGGCCCGGTGGGCTTGTGGATCCGTCGGCACATGGAAGATCCCGAGGTGTTTATCGAGGCACGCAAACAGGCAAAAGGCGCGGCGCCAAGCTTGATGGACGTCATCCGCGATCACCGTCGCAGCATCCTGGTGTCGATGGGCCTGGCGTGCGGCGCGACGGTGTCGTTCTACGTGGTGCTGGTGAACATGCCGACCTTCGCCCACAAAAACCTCGGCTTGCCGCTGGACCAGGTGTTGATGGTGCAGATGTTTGCCGTGGCGCTGATGACCGTGGTGATTCCGCTGTCCGGCCTGCTGTCGGATCGGCTGGGACGGCGCCCGGTATTGATGGCGTTCACCCTGGCGTTTTTCGTGATGGTGTACCCCCTGTATGTGTGGGTCGCGGCGGCACCGTCCATCGAGCGTCTGCTGGTGATGCAGGTGATGCTGTGCACCGCCATCGGTGGCTTTTTCGGCCCTGCACCGACGGCCCTCGCCGAGCAGTTTCCCATCGAGGTACGCTCCACCGGCGTATCCGTGGCCTACAACGTGGCGGTGATGGTGTTCGGCGGTTTTGCGCCGTTGATCGTCACCTGGCTCAGCAAGGTGCTGGGCACGCCGGTCGCCCCGGCGTTTTATGTGCTGTTCGCTTGCGTCCTGACGCTGCTGGGCACTTACTGCATGCATGAGGCGCCACGGGCGAAACGCCCGGCGCCGTTTTCCAGCGAGGTGAAACCTTGAGTATTGTTGAACTGGACGCCATCGAACTGTCTCGGGCGATCCACGCGCGGCAGGTGTCCTGCCATGAGGTGATGCAGGCGTATTTGGCCCAGGTCGAGCGCTTCAATCCGGCGGTGAATGCGTTGGTCTCGCTGCGTTCCGATGAGGACGTGCTGGCCGAAGCGATGCAGCGGGACCTGGAGTTGGACCAGGGCCAATCCCGCGGCTGGATGCACGGCATGCCCCAGGCAATCAAGGACCTGGCGGCCACCCAAGGGCTGCGCACCACACTGGGTTCGCCGCTGTTCGCCGAGCATGTGCCCGCTGAAGACGCGATCAGCGTGGCGCGGGTTCGGGCCAGTGGCGCGATCATTATCGGCAAGACCAACGTGCCGGAGTTCGGCCTGGGTTCGCAGACCTACAACAGCGTGTTCGGCACCACCGGCAACGCCTATGACCCGAGCCTGGTGGCCGGTGGCAGCAGCGGCGGGGCGGCGGTCGCGTTGGCCCTGCGCATGCTGCCGGTGGCTGATGGCAGCGACATGATGGGCTCGCTGCGAAACCCTGCGGCGTTCAATAACGTGTTTGGCCTGCGTCCGTCACTGGGCCGGGTGCCCCATGGGCCCGCGCCGGAGCTGTTCGTCCAGCAACTGGCCACAGAAGGGCCGATGGGCCGCAGCGTGGCGGATGTGGCGCGGCTGCTGAGCGTGCAGGCCGGCCACGACCCTCGGGTGCCGCTGTCGCTCAAGGAGAGTCCGGCGGTATTCGGTGAGCCGTTGCAGCGCGATTTCAAGGGCGTGCGCCTGGGCTGGCTGGGGGATTACAACGGCTATCTGCCGATGGAAGACGGCGTGATGAGCCTGTGCGAATCGGCCCTCAACGACTTTGCGGCGCTGGGTTGCGAGGTGGAACACTGCCAGCCGGAATTCTCCCTGGAGCGTCTGTGGCAGACCTGGCTGACGCACCGCCATTGGCTGATCCAGGGCTCCCTCGGCGCGGCGTATGCCGACCCGCAAAAGCGCGCGCTGCTCAAGCCTGAAGCACAATGGGAAGTGCAGGGCGGTTTGCAACTGACTGCGGCCGACGTCTACCAGGCCTCGGTCAGCCGCAGCGACTGGTACCGCGCCCTGGGCAAACTGTTCGAACGTTACGATTTCCTGTTGCTGCCCACCGCCCAAGTGTTCCCTTTCGATGCACAACAACCCTGGCCGCGCATTGTCGCCGGGCGCGAGATGGACACCTATCACCGCTGGATGGAAGTGGTGATCGGCCCCACGCTGGCCGGTCTGCCCAGCATGAATGTGCCAGTGGGTTTCAACACCCAAGGCTTGCCCATGGGCCTGCAAATCATCGGCCCGGCCCAGGCCGACAGGGCGGTGTTGCAACTGGCGTATGCCCACGAACAACTGACCCGCTGGGTGCAGCGACGGCCGCCCGCGTGCCTCGCCCCGACCGGCTGAGCCGGGACGGGCCTGTATCTTGCTGTGAAATCAGATCATCCATCGGCATCAAGGAGATCGACACATGGGCAGCGACGCCGAGACGGGAACCGTACGTTCAGTGGCGCGGGCACTGGCGATCATCGAATTGCTCGGCGAGCACCAGGCGCTGGGGCTGGAGGAGTTGCATTACCTGACTCACCTGCCCAAGGCCACGGTCTCGCGGATGCTGCTGACCTTGCAGGAGCAGGGCTGGATCTATCGCGGCCTGAGCGACCGGCGTTACCGCCTGCGGGCCCGGCGCCTGTTCGGCGACACCCAGCAACGTTTCAAGCGCCAACTGGTGGAAAGCGCCGCACCGTGGCTGCTGGACCTCAGCGAGCGCACCGGCCTGGTGGTGGACCTGTCGAGCTTCGACGGTGAACGCCTGGAGGTGATGGAAAGCGCGATCCCCACGGTGCTGCGCAAGCTCTACCCGAACAATTGCCAGATCGTCGGCCAGCACGCCAGCCTGTTTCACTCGGCCATGGGCAAGGCGTGCCTGTCGCAGCTGTCGGCCGATGAAGTGCAGCGCCTGGCCGGCCGTGAACGGGTGGCGGAAGATGACCAATACCGGGCGTGTGAACAATCCCAACACCAGGGCTTTGGCCAGCGCACCGAAGGCTACTGGGAATACCCGGTGCGCCTGCCGTTCCTGATTCGCGCCGTGGCCTTGCCGGTGCGGGCCAACGGGCGATTGGTGGGCAGCATGGCGCTGCATTGGCCGATGGATCAGGCACCGGTGGAGCGGGTGTTGAGCCTGCACCTGGCCAGCCTGGAGTCGACCATTCGGGATGTGCAGCAGGCGTTGGCCTGACCACCGTTCCCCTGCAGGCGCGAGCTTGCTCGCGAAGAACTCACAGGCACCGCGTTCATTCAGAAGGCGCGCGTCATCGTTGGCAACCTTCGCGAGCAAGCTCGCTCCTACAGGAGGTCTTTGTTACTGTTCGTTCAGGTTTTTTGCCCCACGAGTCTTTATGTCCCTGTTCAAACCCATGGCCTTCCTGCTGCTGGCTGCTGCCACCGTGCCCGCTCACGCCAACTGGTACCTGGACAACGAGTCCTCACGCCTGTCGTTCGTCACCACCAAAAACACTGATATCGCCGAAGTGCAGCGCTTCCTGGTGCTGCACGGCAAGGTCGACAGTAAGGGCGCGGCACAGCTGGAAGTCGAACTGGAGTCGATCAACAGCGGCATCCCGCTGCGGGATGAGCGCATGCGCAATGACCTGTTCGAGATCAAGTCTTTCCCCGACGCCGTGATCAACGCGCAGATCAACCTGCAACCCATCAACGACCTGGCCCCCGGCGCGCAATACGAGTTGCGCCTGCCACTGTCGGTGACCCTGCACGGCAAGACCCAAACCTATAGCGCCGAGTTGTTGGCGACCCGTCTGGATGACCGGCGCTTCCAGGTGGTCACCCTGGAACCGTTGGTGGTGCACGCCGAGGACTTCGATTTGCTGCCGGGTGTCGCCGCGCTGCGCAAGGCCGCCGGGCTGTCGCAGATCAGCTTGTCGGTGCCGGTGGGTGCGGTGCTGATTTTCACGGCGCGCTGACATGAGCGGCGCAGTGTTCCCGTGGCGCAGCGCCAACCGTTTCGAGTTGATGATCGACGGTCCGAGTTTCTTTCCGCGCATGCTGGAAGGCATCAATCAGGCCCAGCAACAGGTGGCGCTGGAGTTGTATCTGGTGGAGGCGGGTGCGTGTGCCGAGGCGATGGTTCAAGCCTTGGAGGCCGCTGCCGAGCGTGGTGTGCGGGTGCGTTGCCTGTTCGATGACTACGGCAGCCTGGCGTTTACCCTGGGCTTGCGCCGGCGGTTGATCGACGCCGGGGTAGACCTGCGCTTCTACAACCGCCTGAGCTGGCGCCGCTGGATGCGCAACCTCTACCGGGACCATCGCAAGCTGTTGCTGATCGACCAGACCATCGCGGTGGTCGGCGGCACCGGCGTGACGGATGAGTTCTGGACGCCCGGGGAAGACACCGCCGACTGGCACGAAGTGATGGTGCAGATCAGTGGCCCGCTGGTGCTGGATTGGCAGGCGTTGTTTGACCGCCAATGGCTGGCCAACGAGGATCGCCGGGCGTGGAAACCGGCGATGCATTTTGGCCTGCCGCGCTTGCCCAAGCTGCCGGCCACCGGGCCCGGGATGGGCCGTGTGGCCTATGCAGATGCCCGCCAGCATCGGGATATTCTGCAATCGCTGATCCGCGCGCTGAACAGCGGCCACCGGCGTATCTGGCTGGCCACACCGTATTTCCTGCCGACCTGGAGTGTACGGCGTGCGCTGCGACGGGCGGCGGCGCGTGGGGTGGATGTGCGATTGCTGTTGACCGGGCCACGCACCGATCACCCGTCCGTGCGGTATGCCGGGCATCGTTACTACCCGCGCCTGCTCAAATCCGGGGTGCAGATCTTTGAATACCAGCCGTGCTTCCTGCACTTGAAAATGGTGTTGGTGGACGATTGGGTCAGCATCGGTTCGTGCAACTTCGACCACTGGAATCTGCGCTTCAACCTGGAGGCAAACCTGGAAGCGTTGGACCCGGAATTGACGCTGGCGGTGGCGGGGAGTTTCGAGAGGGATTTTGCCCAAAGCCTGGCGGTGAGCCTGGAGGCGTGGCAGTCGCGGCCTTTGTGGCGGCGGGTGAAGCAGCGGGTGTGGGGCTGGATTGACCGGTTGGTGGTTAACCTGCTGGACCGGCGCGGCTAACCAGAACACCCGATACAAAGGTGGGAGCTGGCTTGTGTGGGAGCTGGCTTGCCTGCGATGCAGACACCTCGGTACTTCAGATGCACCGAGGCGATGCAATCGCGGGCAAGCCCGGCTCCCACACAAGCCAGCTCCCACACTGACCGCGTTTACAGCGTTAGATCAAAGCAGTTCGAAGCTCTGCTGCTTCACATCCTGGGAATCCAGCCCAATCTGCACATTGAATTCGCCCGGCTCAGCCGCAAACTTCAGCTGGGTGTTGTAGAACTTCAAGTCTTCCTCGGTGATGGTGAAGTGCACCGCGCGCTCTTCGCCCGCCTTGAGCATGATCTTCTGGAAGTTCTTCAATTCCTTAACCGGGCGAATCATCGAGCCGGCCACGTCCTGGATGTACAACTGCACCACGGTTTCGCCGTCGACCTTGCCGGTGTTTTTCACCACCACGGTGGCGTCGAGCTTGCCGGACTTGTTCAGGGTGGTGGACGACAGCGCCATGTCCGACAGGCTGAAGCTGGTGTAGCTCAAACCATAACCAAACGGAAACAGCGGCCCGGTGATGTCATCGAAGTACTGCGAGGTGTAGTTGCCCGGCTTGCCTGGTGTAAACGGCCGGCCAATGCTCAGGTGGTTGTAGTAGGTCGGAATCTGCCCCACCGAACGCGGGAAGGTGATCGGCAGTTTGCCCGACGGGTTGTAGTCACCGAACAGCACGTCAGCAATTGCATTGCCGCCTTCGGTACCGGCGAACCAGGTTTCCAGGATCGCGTCAGCCTGTTCGTTCTCGTCGACAATCGACAGCGGACGGCCATTCATCAAGACCAGCACCAGCGGTTTGCCGGTGGCTTTCAGGGCCTTGATCAAGTCGCGCTGGCTTTGCGGGATATTCAGGTCGGTGCGGCTCGACGACTCGTGGGACATGCCACGGGACTCGCCCACGGCCGCCACCACCACGTCGGCGTCTTTGGCGGCTTTCACCGCTTCGTCGATCATCACCTGGGACGAGCGTGGGTCATCCACCACTTCCGGGGCATCGAAGTTCAGGAAGTTGAGGTAGTCGACCACTCGCTTGTCGTTGGTGATGTTGGCGCCACGGGCATAGATCACTTTGCCTTTTTCACCGATCACGGCGTTCATGCCGTCCAGCAGGGTCACCGATTGTGCCGGTTTGCCGGCAGCGGCCCAGCTGCCCATCATGTCGATCGGCGCCTTGGCCAGCGGGCCGACCAGGGCGATGGTCGCGCTCTTTTTCAGTGGCAGGGTGTTGTTCTGGTTTTTCAGCAACACCTGGCTGCGGCGCGCCACGTCACGGGCATCGCTGCGGTGCAGGCGGCTTTCGGCGTAGGTGTCGGCCGGGTCATCCTCGGCCTTGCCGATGCGCAGGTACGGGTCGGCGAACAGGCCCATGTCGTACTTGGCGCCGAGCACTTCGCGTACGGCGTTGTCGATGTCGCTCTGTTCGATCTCGCCGGATTTCAGCAGGCCCGGTAATTCCTTGCCGTAGAGCGAGTCGTTCATGCTCATGTCGATGCCGGCCTTGATCGCCAGCTTGGCGGCTTCACGCCCGTCCTTGGCCACGCCGTGCTTGATCAGCTCGAAGATCGCGCCATGGTCGCTCACGGCCAGGCCCTTGAAGCCCCAGTCCTTGCGCAGCAGGTCGTTCATCAGCCAGGTGTTGGCCGTGGCGGGCACGCCGTTGATCGAGTTCAGCGCCACCATCACGCCGCCGGCACCGGCCTTGATCGCGGCGTGGTAGGGCGGCAGGTAGTCCTGGTACATCTTGACCGGGCTCATGTCGACCACGTTGTAGTCGCGACCGCCTTCCACTGCGCCATACAGGGCGAAGTGCTTGACGCTGGCCATGATGCTGTCGGCCTTGGCGGGGCTTGAGCCCTGGAAGGCCTTGACCATCACTTCGGCAATGCGCGAGGTCAGGTAGGTGTCTTCGCCAAAGCCTTCGGAGGTACGGCCCCAGCGCGGGTCGCGGGAGATGTCGACCATCGGTGCAAAGGTGATGTCGAGGCTGTCGGCGGACGCTTCCTGGGCGGCGATGCGCCCCGAGCGGCCGATGGCGTCCATGTCCCAGCTGGAGGCCAGCGCCAGGCTGATCGGGAAAATCGTGCGGTGGCCGTGGATCACGTCATAGGCGAAGAACATCGGGATCTTCAACCGGCTGCGCATGGCCGCGTCCTGCATCGGACGGTTTTCCGGGCGGGTGATGGAGTTGAAGGTGCCGCCGATGCGACCGGCGGCGATTTCCTTGCGGATCAGCTCGCGGGGCATTTCGGGGCCGATGCTGATCAGGCGCAATTGGCCGATCTTTTCATCAAGGGTCATCTGCTTGAGCAGGTCACTGACGAAGGCGTCCTTGTCCTTGAGTACTGCGGGCTTTGTTTCGGCTAATACGGAATGAGTGGCCAAACTGACAACAAGGCCCAGCAAACACAGCTTCTTCATGAAAATCCTTTCTCGCAGCCTTGGGACCGGAGAGCGTCTATTGTTGTTCGGGTGTTGTTCAGATAAATGCAGCACACTTCTGAACTCTTATTGGCGCTGGGCATCTTTTAGCTGATTGGCACGATGCAATCCAGTGGGTGGTGGCGGATTATGCCCTAAGCCCGTGGCTAAAACGTCAGTCGGTAAATTTCATAGGTTTGGCAGGAGAAACACCATGCAAGCAGCACAAGGTTACCGCTGGGGCTGGAAGGCCGTGGCATTGATACTGGTGAGCACCGTGCTGAGCGGTTGCGGCATCAACAAGATCCCGACCCTGGACGAACAGGCCAAGGCGGCCTGGGCCCAGGTGCAGAACCAGTACCAGCGGCGCGCCGACCTGATCCCTAACCTGGTGGAAGTGGTCAAGGGCTACGCCGCCCATGAACAAGACACCCTGACCGCCGTGATCGAAGCGCGGGCCAAGGCCACCTCGATCCAGGTGGACGCCAGCACCCTCGACAACCCGGAAAAACTCAAGCAGTTCCAGCAGGCCCAGGACGGTTTGAGCGGTGCACTCAGCCGCTTGATGGTGGTGTCCGAGCGCTACCCGGACCTCAAGGCCAACCAGAACTTCCTGGCCCTGCAATCCCAGCTTGAAGGCACTGAAAACCGCATCAGCGTGGCCCGCCGCGACTTTATCCAGGCGGTGCAGGCCTACAACACTGAAATCCGTACCTTCCCCGGGCGCCTGTGGCACAGCGTGATGTACAGCGACTTGCCGATCCGCGCCAACTTCGAGGCCACCAGCGCCGATGCCGATAAAGCGCCGCAAGTGAAATTCTGATGGGCCAGCGCGCTTGGCTGCTGGCGGCGGTGCTGCTGGCCTTCAGCCTGACCGCCCAGGCCGCCCTGAATTTCCCGGCGTTGACCGGGCGGGTGGTCGACAACGCCCAGATGATCGATCCGGCCGTGCGTGCGCAACTGACCCAGCAATTGCAGGCGCTGGAACAGACCAGCGGCGACCAGATCGTGGTGGTCACCGTGCCCGACCTGCAAGGCGTGCCCATTGAAGACTTCGGTTATCAACTGGGCCGCGCCTGGGGCATCGGGCAAAAGGGCAAGGACAATGGCGCACTGCTGATCGTCGCCCGGGATGAGCGCAAGATCCGTATCGAAGTGGGTTATGGCCTGGAAGGTGTACTCACGGACGCGCAGTCCTGGGTCATCATCAACCAGGTGATCGCCCCGGCGTTCAAGGCCGGCAACTACAGCAAGGGCATCAGCGACGGCGTGGGTGCGATGTTGCAGGTGGTGGGCGGCGACCCGCTGGCGGTGCCGGCGCATGTGTCCGATGCCAACTTCGCCACGCAAAACCCGGGCATTTCCTTCGGTCTGTTTATCCTGTTGCTGGTGGTGTTGTGGCTGTGCAATCGCATGGGCCTGCCCGTTGGCGCTATCCTGCTGGCGATTCTCAGCAGCAGTGGCCGTGGCGGCGGGGGAGGCGGCGGCGGTGGCGGTTTCAGGGGCGGCGGCGGTGGTTTTGGTGGCGGTGGCGCCTCGGGCGGCTGGTAATGACAATAACGAGAGAGCATCAACAACCATGGCACTTCTGAGTCAACACGAGCAACGCCAGGTCGCCGAGGCGATCGCCCGGGTCGAGCAACAGACCGACGCCGAACTGGTGACCGTGCTCGCGGCCCGTGCCGACGACTACGCCTACATCCCGCTGTTGTGGGCCAGCCTGCTGGCACTGGTGGTGCCGGGGATCATTCACTATGTGTCGGGCTGGTTGAGCATGTACACCTTGCTGCTGGCGCAGTGGGGCACGTTTGTGGTGCTGTGCCTGGTGTTCCGGTTGCCCAGGGTCACCACGCGGCTGATCCCGCGCTCGGTGCGGCATTGGCGTGCGTCCAACCTGGCGCGCCGGCAGTTCCTGGAGCAGCACCTGCACCACACACTGGGCAGTACCGGGGTGCTGATCTTTGTCAGCGAGGCGGAGCGGTATGTGGAAATCCTGGTGGACAAGGGCATTTCCACGCGCCTGGATGACAGCAGTTGGGATGGGATCGTCAAGGATTTCACCCGCCAGGTGAAGCAAGGCCAGACGTTGGCCGGGTTTATCAGCTGCATTGAAGCCTGCGGCGAGTTGCTCAAGGAGCATGTGCCGGTGACCCATGCACGCAATGAGTTGCCGAATCGGTTGGTGGTGTTGGAGTAGGTTTTGCGCGAAATGTAGGGGAACTCTTAAATCGTCCGCAGTTATTGTCGCAATATAAGGTCATTTGATTTCCTAGGATTTGCTTCCTAAGAGTGGGTAGGTGCTTTCCGATTTCAGCGGTGGGTATTGATATCCACCTAGTTTGGAAGCGAGTCTTTTTGAAGATGGACTGTTACTACTCCAGCGCAGCATTGGGTTGGTCGTTTTTGCTGTTAGGAGGCTCTCCATCCTCAATCTGAAGGAGATCGAAATGACGCAAAATACAATTACGTTGCCACCTACCGTAGTGACACCTGACTTACCCCCCTTTAATCCTCCTATTCTGATTCCTGGAAGCGCTTGGATACCCCCATTTCTAACAGGGGGCGTAAATGTGCCTGCGAGCGGTGATGTAGAAGCGTTCTTTAGCAAAAAGGGTGTTCAACTTGCCGAGTCCACGGTATCTGTTGTTGCGACGATCATTGAGGCTCAACTGAGAATTGAACAGTCATATTTAGCGTATTTGCCGCAGCTCACTACCGATATAGATGTCGAAATTGCTGCCGTTACTGAGTCCGGCGATTTTTCTGAATTAGAGATAATTAAAACTGAAAAACTTGCTGTGGAAAGTCTGATTGTGCAGGCGACAGTTGAGCTTGCTAATAGCGGTGTTGTGGCAGTGGCTTTTTTTGGTAGACACCCGCTAGGAGTCGAAATAGCTAAAAGTGCGGTTGATTTTGTGAATGTATTACAAACCTCTCGTCACTCTCGAAATGTTGCCCTAGATATTTATAAACGATGGTCCGAATCTGTGATGGCTGCATACAGAGTAAAAGTGCTGGAGGAAAAAATTCGCATCCTTACTGAAAAGTCGAACGCCCTAACCTTGTCCATCGCGAATACTCAAGATAAAGAGGATACACGTATAGCCACAGAGGCCGAAGCGAAACGATTGGCTGAAGAGCAAGCAAGTGTCGCGGCAGAAGATGCTCTTTTAAAAAGTGGAGCTTTGTTTTTAGCGGATATCAATAAAGATATTCTTTTAGCGTATGGTGAGCGCATGAGTAAAGTTGCGCTTGGCATGCAGGATAATATTTCGGGGAAAAAAGTTAGAAGCTACCCTGAGGCGATGGCAACCTTTGAACAGGTGCGCGCTAACCCCGGTATTCGACTCGACGCTAAAGACAAGGAGGCTGTGTTGAGTTCACTCAAAATTTTGGACCAAGCCACGCTTGCTGACAATGTCACTCGATTGGGTAAGGCATTTGGTGTCGTTGGAAAAATTGACCAGATCAACAATATTCGTGAAGGGGCCATGGAGGGCGTTGAAAGTGGAAATTGGAAACCTCTTGGCCTGGAACTTGAAAGCATCGCCTTGGGTATGGGCGCCGGAGCTGTATTGGCGGCGAGCATGGCACTACTTTCTCCGGTGTTTGCAACCACAGTGGCAGGGGTTGTGATAGTGGCGGTGATGATGGCGCTGGCTGCAGCCTATTTCGATTCTGAGAAGGTTGATGAAATAAATACCGTGATATTGATGGGGCTGAATAATACATAGGGCCGAAGAGTTTTATGGTATGGGCCCGGCATTTCAGTGTGGCGGGTTCGATACCAAAGCTATAAATATAATTACTGTATGGAGCAATGCATGAAAAAAAACAGCCTAATTCAGGTCTTTCATGTTCCTTATTTTTTTATTGTGATTTGCGTGATGCCTTTGCTGCTGGTTGCTAATTTCTTGCCTGCTCATGCAAATGGCGAGGTGTATTTGTGGATAGATGGTTTTTTAGATGGGTATTTATTTGGGCAGGTAGGATTTTGGTCTTCGAGTTTTCCATTTAGTTCAAAGGTGTCCTCAAACTATATAAGTATTTTCGGTCCTTTTTTTGCTGCTATTGCTCTTCGGAAGAGTTGTAGGGGAGTCTTTATTGATCCCGAACAGTATCATGGCTTGACACTTAAAAAGTATGCTTTTGCGTTGGTGGTGTTTCTAGCTTTTTTGGGGATGTTCTTTTCGATAAATTATTTCGAAAGCATTGATTTGGTGATGCATAATTTTAAATTTCGCCGCTTTGGTTTAAATTCAACGTTGTATTCGTTATTCGTGTCAAGTATGTTTTTGAGTTTTTATGGCGTCGCACTCTGTGGGTATTTCGCTTTCTTTTACGTCCCGGGATTATTAATCAAGCGCTATAGGGCTGCCCGGGAAGAGTAGGGCTGGCGTTGCGATGTTGAACGAATGACAACGATTACGTTTTGGCCGTGGATCAAATAATCCCGTGCCCAACCGCCCAGTTCACCCTAAAATGCCCGGCATTCCCTGCCCGAGGCGTTTTTGTTCATGTCTGCCACTGCTAAACCTGCCAGCCCCGCGCCGGATCATCACGCGCAGTTCCTCGAACTGCTGAGCGTGAGCCTTGAGCAAAAAGCCTTTATCAAGCTGGTGCTGGCCAAATATGTGGGTGAAGAGCCCGACCTGCAGAAGCTGATCATCAAGCAACTGACGGTCAAGGATCAGCCTTGCCTGTCCTTCGTCTATCGCTACAAGACCCGCGACATCACCAAGAACTTCTCCCTGGAAGACGGCGTAGGGGCGATTGCCGAGCTGCTGCCGGCCTCGTTCAAGAACGCGCACCTGCTCTCGGTGACCGACGAAGCCCAGTTGGAATACAGCAAGAAGAACAAAAGCTCGCTGTTCAAAAGCAAGCCGCAGCAACTGCGCGAGGCGCCGTCTGCCGAGCACAACCGCGAGAAGAATCGCTTCCTGGACCTCACTCGGCCGTTCCTGGCCGACCTTGGCGTGACCAACGCCAAGCACGAGCTGATCCCGGCGATGTCGCGCAAGTGGAAGCAGATCAACAAGTTCATCGAAGTGTTCAGCCATGCGCTGACCACTTCACCGTTGAAGCTGGACCAGCCGGTGCGGGTCGCGGACTTTGGTTCGGGCAAGGGCTACCTGACCTTCGCCATCCACGATTACCTGCGCAACACCCTCAAGGCCGAGGGCGAAGTCACCGGTGTGGAATTGCGCGAAGACATGGTGACCCTGTGCAACAACGCCGCCGCCCGCCTGGACCACCCGGGGCTGGTGTTCAAGTGCGGGGATGTGCGCAGCGTTGCCCCCAGCGAACTGGACGTGATGATCGCCCTGCATGCCTGTGATATCGCCACTGACTACGCGATCCACACCGGCATCCGCTCCGGCGCGTCGATCATCATGTGCTCGCCGTGCTGCCACAAGCAGATTCGCCTGCAGATCCAGAGCCCGGTGCTGCTCAAGCCGATGCTGCAATACGGCCTGCACCTGGGCCAGCAGGCGGAAATGGTCACCGACAGTTTGCGGGCGTTGTTCCTTGAAGCGTGCGGCTATGAGACCAAGGTGTTTGAGTTCATCTCGTTGGAGCACACCAACAAGAACAAGATGATTCTTGCGGTGAAACGTGCCGAGCCGGTTGACCCGGCGCAGTTGCTGGTGAAAATCCAGGAGCTGAAAGCGTTCTACAGCATCACCGAGCACTGCCTGGAAACCCTGCTGCGGGCGGACGGTTACCTGGCCTGAGAACGACGCTGACCAAAATGTGGGAGCTGGCTTGCCTGCGATGCAGGCACCTCGGTGTATCAGGTAAATCGAGGTGCCTGCATCGCAGGCAAGCCAGCTCCTACAGTTAGGCTGCGCTGGCCTTGGGCGCCGGGGCAGGCTTCACACTGGTCTTGCGCCCCAACATCACCGTCACAATCACGCCGCAGGCGAACAGCCAGGTAATCGGCTCGATGTGCTCGCCAAAAAACAGCGCTGAAAACGCGATGGTGAAAAAGATCTGCAACAGCTGAATCTGGCTGACCCGGGCAATGCCGCCCATGGCCAGCCCGGCGTACCACGCAAAGAATCCCAGGAACTGCGAAAACAGCGAGACATAGCCGAACGCCCACCAGGTGCCCATGGAAATCGGTCCTTGGTGTTGCAGCGCCAAGTAGGCCACCGGGCCGATCAACACTGGCGTCGACAGCACCAACGCCCAGCAGATCACCTGCCAGCCGCCCATCTCCTTGGCCAACCGGCCGCCCTCGGCATAACCCAGGCCACCCACGGCAATCGCCCCGAGCATCAGCAAATCGCCCGCCTGGATACTCCCGGCCCCGGTGATCAACGCATAACTCAGCACCAACGCACTGCCCAGCGCCGCACAGGCCCAGAAGGCTTTTGACGGCCGCTCATGGGACAGCCACGCCGCATACAGCGCCACGCACAATGGCTGCAACCCGTTGACCAGTGCGCCATGGGACGCCGGCAAGGTTTGCATGGCCCAGGCCGACAGCACCGGGAAACCCAGGATCACCCCGGCAATCACCAGCGTCAGCCCGCGCACCTGGCGCCAGGTGGGCCAGCGCTCACGGCGCCACAACAACAATGCCGCCGCCGGTACCGCCGCAAACAACGCCCGGCCCAGGCCATTGAGCAGCGGGTGGATTTCCTGCACCACGATACGGGTGAAGGGCAGGGTGAGGCTGAAGATGATGACGCCCAGCAGGCCGAGGGCCATGCCGGTATTTTCGCGGGAGCGCATGGAAGGAACCAGAATCGAGTGGGTCGGAAGTGGACCTTCATCTAGCCACAAAGCCCGGAAAACGCGGGCTTACAGCTGGGTGCAGATTGATCCGTACAGTTTTGAACGGGCGACTCGGTTCATGTGGGAGCCGTCGAGCCTTGGCGAGGCCGCGATGGGATCAACGCCGTTTACCTGTCAGGCCGAGGTGTCTGCATCGCGGGCAAGCCCGGCTCCCACACAAGCCGGGGGTGCTGGTGTAGTAGCGGGCCATTACCCGGATCAAGCCTGCGGGTCTATCTTGACTACTCTTGTCTGCCCAACCGTTCAACCGGAGGAATGTCCCATGGCCGCGAAAAAAATCCTGATGCTGGTCGGCGATTACGTCGAAGACTATGAAGTGATGGTGCCGTTCCAGGCGCTGTTGATGGTGGGGCATACCGTGCACGCCGTGTGCCCGGACAAAACCGCCGGCCAGACCGTGCGCACGGCGATCCACGACTTTGAGGGCGACCAGACCTACAGCGAAAAACCCGGGCACCTGTTCGCCCTGAATGCCGACTTTGCCAAGGTCGACGCCGCCGACTACGACGCGCTGCTGGTGCCCGGCGGCCGTGCCCCCGAGTACCTGCGCCTGAACGAAAAAGTCCTGCAACTGGTCAAGGCGTTCGACCAGGTCGGCAAGCCCATCGCCGCGGTGTGCCACGGTGCGCAACTGTTGGCGGCCGCCGGTATCCTCGAAGGCCGTGAGTGCAGCGCCTACCCGGCCTGCGGGCCGGAAGTGCGACTGGCGGGCGGCACGTTCATCGATATCCCGGTGACCGACAGCCATGTTCAGGGCAATCTGGTGACTGCCCCGGCGTGGCCGGCGCACCCAAGCTGGCTGGCGGGCTTCCTCGGCCTGCTGGGCACCAAAATCACCCTGTAAACCGGAGGTCATCGCCATGTGCGAGCTGTACGTCAAGGCCGACCCGATCCTCTACGAGTCCCGCTCGCGCTCCCTTCGCATCTGCGGCGTGGTGACCACCGTGCGCCTGGAAAACCAGTTCTGGGACATCCTCAGCGAAATCGCCGAGGTGGATGGCATGACCACCAATCAACTGATCGCCAAGCTGTATGAAGAGGTGATGGACTACCGGGGCGAAGTGGTGAATTTCGCTTCGTTTTTGCGGGTGAGTTGTACGCGGTATTTGAGCCGGCAGCGGGTTCATGCCCCAGAGCTCAGCCTTGTTAATACACGAGGTGGCGCGCAGAAGATCTAAATGTGGGAGCGGGCTTGCTGTGGTGAGGGGGCTTGTCCCCCGTCGGGTTCACCACAGATGGATGGGGCTGCTTCGCAGCCCAACGCGGGGCAAGCCCGCTCGCCACAGCAAGCCAGCTCCCACACTGATCGGGTTTCCAAGCCGAATGCGGGTGAAGGGTCAGAAGAACCGCGTCACGCTGATCTTCGCATCCCGGCCTTTGGTGTAGGCGCGGTCGCCGCTCAGGGCCGGGCGGAAGTTGTTGTTGAACAGGTTGTCCACGGTGAAATTCACCTCGGTGCCCTTGAGGTAAGCCTGCTGCGGCTTCCAGCTGGCGAACAGGCCCTGGGTGTTGTAGCGCTTGTTGCCGTACTGGTCGTAGAACAGGTCGCCGATGCTGGTGCCCGGGCCACCGGAATACTTGTCGCTCGGCAAACGGCTGGTGGCGCCGACGAACTGCCCCTGCCAGCCCACCTGCGCATCCAGGCTCGGGATCTTGGTGCCGAGCACGATCACCCATTTGGTCGGCGGAATATCCCGCGCCCAGACGTCCGGCCCCCAGGGGTTGGTGTAGGCGCCTTCGTGTTTGCCGGTGGTGTAGGCGAAGGACACCGAGCCGAACACGTAGGTGGAGTCATAGAAACTTTCGGCCTCGAAACCCTTGATGGTCATGCCGCCGATGTTGCGGTAGTTGGACATCGCTCCCGGTGGGCAGGCGCTGGAAATCGTCCCGCCGTTGACCGCCTGATTCTGGCAGCCCACACCCGTGTTCTTGAAGATCTCGTCCTCGACCTTGTTGTGGAACAACGTGGTACGCAGTTGCAGGTTGTCGCCGTGGGTGAACACGTCGGCGAAGCTTGTGACGTTGCCCAGGGTGATCGAAGTGATGCGCTCCGGGTCCAGGTCGAGGCTGGTGGCGGTGCGGCTGCCCAGGCCCTGTACTTCATACTGCTCGTCGATCACCGGGGCGCGCCAGGTGCGGCTCCAGTTGGCAAACATTGCCACGTTCGGGGTGATGGTCCAGTACGCCGCGAGGCGGGGCGACCAGCCGGTGTAGGTGCGGTCGCTGTAGTCGTGGCCGATGGCCGGGTCCGGGCTGCTGTAGTACGGCGCGTCGTTGGCTTCGCCGCGGTTGCGCACATGGTCATAGCGCATCGACGGGGTAATGGTGACATCGCCCAGCGTCACTGCGTCCTGGATAAAGAAGCTGTTGGTGTCGACCTTGCCATGGGGCATGAAGCCCGGCTGGAAGTGCCCGTAGTTGTATTTGGGGGTGTTGTAGGTGGCGCCGGGCATCCACATTTCGGTTTCCCGGGTGTGCTTGCGGACCTGCACTCCGGTGGTTACCGCGTGCTGCAACTGGCCTGTGGAAAACAGGCTCACGTTGCGTACGTCGAGGTTCTTGTCGTTGTAGGAGGTGTCCATCTTGCGCCCGCCGGTGGCCAGCTGGAAAAACGCTGTGGCGTCACGCTCGTCGGTCTGGTCGGTGTTGGACTCGGAGTACTTGATGGTCAAGTCCACCAGCGGGTTGTCCATCGGCTGGTATTCGTACTTGCTGCTCCAGGTGGTGTCGACGGTGTTGCGGTTGGCCAGGAAGCGTTTCAGCGCGGCTTCGTAGCCATAGCGGTCGATGTTGGCCTGGGTGGGTGGCGTCGGGTAGCTGGCGGCGGAGAAGGGTGTCCAGCGCTGGCTGTTGGAGCGTGAATACGACAGGCCCAGGCTGTGCTCGTCGGTGAAGTGGGCGTTCACCTTGAACAGTTTGCCATCCACGTTCTGGGCGCTGTTGGGCAGGCGCTTGGGGTTGATCGGGTACTGGTTGTTATCGTTGGGCAGGGTGGCGGCCAGCTTCATGTCGCCGCCGTCGCGCTGGGTCAGGTAGGCCAGGGCGTCGAAACGTCCGTCATCGGTACGCCCGTACACCGCGCTGCTGTAGACCTGTTCGTGGTCGTTGCTGGAGTAACCGTACTTGAGCATGGCGCCGCTGTTGCGTCCGTCCTTGAGCAGGTCCGGGGCATCCTTGGTGGTCATGTTGACCGTACCGCCAAAGCCGCCGTTGCCGCTGAAGGCCGAGTTGGGGCCTTTCTCCACTTCGATGCTCTTGATCAGCTCGGGCTCGATAAACACCGTGCCTTGCTGGTAACGCTCAAACCCGCTTTTGGTGGCGCCGTCCACGGTCAGCGGCACGTCTTCGGCGTCGCCGAAACCGCGGATGTTGATGGTCTGGCCGCCGGGCTTCAGCGAGCCGCCCTGGCTGATGCCGGGCAAGGTTTGCAGCAGGCTGGGGATGTTATTGGACTGGTAACGGTCGATGTCGGCCTGGCTCAGGGTGGAGCGGCCGACGGTGGTGGAGTCGACCTCGTTGCCGGTGCCGATCACGCTCAGGGCTTCCAGCTGGATCGCGCTGCTGTTGGTGGTCTTGCCTTCTTCGGGCCGTACCACGTAGGTGCTGCCGACCTTGAGCAACACGAACTCGCCGTCCTTGAGCAGGGTGCGAATCGCCACTTCCGGGGTGAAGTCGCCGTTGATGGCCGGCGCCTGGACATTTTTCAGCAGCGTTTCATCGAACAGCAGCTGGATTTTCGCTTGCTGCGCCACCTGGCTCAGGGACGTGGCCAGGGACTGGGCCGGCAGTTGCAGCTTGAACGACTCGGCCTGGGCACTCAGGCTGAAGGCCAGGCAGGCGGCAATGGCGGTGGGTCGAAGAAACAGGTGCTGGACGTGGCAAGGCGCGCGAAACATGAAATCCCCCGGAGTAGCCAAATGGCCAAAAAGGTGTGCGTATCAAACGCAGACCCGAGGAAGACGCGGCAGGAAAAATAATCCTCACATGCGAATGCAAAATATTCTCAAGTAAGATTTCCGCAGGATTATTTGCGGGGTTCGATCCTGATATTGCCGTCGGCCAATGCCACGGTTTTCACCGGCAACAGGGCGGGCAGGGCGTTGAGCAGGGCGTCCGGGTCGTTCACATCCAGATTGCCCGAGACCTTCAACTGCGCCACCGCGCTGTCCACCAGCAACGGCGCCTGGGGCCGGTACAGGCTCAACTCGTCCATCAAACTGGCCAGCTCGCGATTACGAAACGACACATGCCCGCCACGCCAATCGGCGACCTCGCCGGCGCTGAGAGTTTGCTGCTGCAGGGTGCCCTTGGCGTAACTGAACGTGGCGCGCTGCTGGGCGCCGAGCAACGTGGCGGGCACCTTGGCATCGGCGTCGAACGCCACTTGGCCGTGGGCCACGCTGACCACTAGTTGCTGCTTGCTGCGCCGCACATCGAAGCCGGTGCCGACCACCCGCACATTGGCTTCGCCGGCCTGCACGAACAGCGGCCGCTCCTTGTCGGCGGCCACCTCGATATACAACTGGCCTTGATCCAGGTGCACGATGCGCTGGTGACTGTTGAAGTCCACCCGCAAGCGCGTGTTGGCGTTGACGTACAAGGTGCTGCCGTCGGGCAGGTGCAGGGTACGCATGCCTTTGGCGTGGGCCGCGACCTGAGTGTGGAACAGCTCGCGTGGGGCACCGAGATTGCTTGCCAGCAGGGCACACACCACAGCAGCCGCCACCGCCAGCGCCGGGCGCCACACGGGCGTTTTACGTACGGGCAACGGTGTGGGTTTGTTCAGTTGCTGCAACTGGGCCAGGTCGGCCCACAACTGTTCGAACTCGGCATAGGCGCGGGCATGGGCCGGCTCGGACTGCCAGGCGGCAAACGCCTTGCGGTCGGCGCGGCCCGCGTCATTGCGGTTGCGCGCAAACCAGCTGGCGGCCTGGGCATCGATGGAGTCACTGGCCTCGATTTCACAGGTGTCGATGTCGCTCAGGCGGTTCATTCTGGCTGCTCCTTGCCCTGTTCTTGTTGAAGTCGCTGCTTGCAATGCAGCAGGGCGAAGGCGATGTGCTTTTCCACCATGCTGACCGAAACGCCCATGCGCTCGGCGATCTTGGCCTGGCTCAGGCCTTCGAAGCGGTGCAGCATAAGGGCTTCTCGCCTTCTGGGCGAGAGTTCAGCGAGGACTTCTTTCAACTGTTCCAGGCGTTGCAGGCGCTGCGCGGCAGCCATGGGATCGTCTCGCGAGTCGCTGACAGGTTCGGCATCCAGTTCCGCCTGTTGCTGGTGGACGGTGTGCCGTACCTTCTGTTTACGCCAGTGATCGCGCAGCAGGTTGCGCGCCATCTGGAACAGAAACGCCCGTGGCTGCTCGACCTGGGCCCGGTCGCGGTAGTCCAGCCATTGGGTGAAGACATCCTGGGTCATGTCTGCCGCGTCGCTGGCGTTGTCCGTGCGTTTGCGCAGGAAATGCAGGATATCTGCATAAAACCCGCGAAAGGCATCGGCCGACAGCGGGTCGGGCTTGGGACGAGACATGGATATCCTTCTTGACGAAGCACGACGTAGAAAAGTCGCGAATGATATCGAGAATTATTGTCATTTGTCTCTATTGAAATGCTGCAGGTGGATGCGGGCTAAATGTGGGAGCGGCGGTGCGACGATTCGACTTGCTCGCGAAGGCGGAGTGTCAGTCACCTGATGTGTTGGCTGACTCACCGCCTTCGCGAGCAAGTCGAATCGTCGCACCGCCGCTCCCACATTTTGGATCGCGTTTCAGCGCAACAGCGTCAGTAGCTCTTGAAGCTGAACCCGGCCAGCCTCACCCAGCGGGAACACCGGCAAGCGTGGGGCCCCGGACTCCAGCCCCGTCAGCCGCAAGCCGGCCTTGATCGTCGCCGGCAAGCCGCCTTTAAGGATGAAGTCCAGCAACGGCAACTGGCGATAAAACAGCTCCCGCGCTTTCGTCAGATCATTGCTGAGCACGGCTTCATACAACGCCAGATTGAGCTGTGGAATCAGGTTCGGCGCCGCCGTGCACCAACCTTTCGCCCCGGCCGCAAACGCTTCCAGCGCCAGCGGGTTGCAACCGTTGTAGAACGGCACCTGGCCGTCGCTGCGCTGTTGCAACTGGTGCATGCGCTGAATATCACCGGTGCTTTCCTTGACCATGGTCACATTGTCGACGCTGTTGACGATGCGCAGGATCAAGTCCACCGACAGGTCGGTGCCACTGGTGGCCGGGTTGTTGTAGAGCATGATCGGCACGCCGATGCTGTCGCCGATGGCGGCATAGTGGGCGAGGATTTCCGCTTCGCTGAGCTTCCAGTACGAGGCCGGCAATACCATCACCACGTCCGCCCCGTGGCTTTCGGCAAACCGCGCACGGCGCACGGCCTTGGCGGTGGTCAGGTCGGAGACGCTGACGATGGTTGGCACCCGTTTGCCCACTTTCTGGAGGCTGTAGGCTGCGACTTCATCCCACTCTGCATCACTGAGGTAGGCGCCTTCGCCGGTGCTGCCCAACGGTGCGATGGCGTGCACGCCGCTATCGATCAAGCGGTCGATGGAGCGCCCGAGGGCGTCCAGGTCAATGCGCTGGCCGTCGGCGCTGAACGGGGTGATGGTGTAGCCGATAATGCCGTGAATAGAAGGGCTGGACATGGAACAGTCTCCGGTCGAAAAAGGGTTTCAGTTCAGGCAATCGGCGTGTTGACGCAGGTTCTGCCGAGCGTAGTAGTTGAACGCGGCGCCATGGCGCTTGGGCTTGGAAATCCAGTCATGGGCTTCGCGGCCCAGCGCAGGCAGGATCGGCTTGATCGTGCCGGCGGCCATTGCCAGCAACTGCAATTTCGCCGCGCGTTCAATCAACTGCGCGATCACACAGGCTTCCTCGATGCTCGCCCCGGTGGACAATTGGCCGTGGTGGGACAGCAGGATGGCGCGCTTGTCGCCCAGGGCGGCGGTGATGATTTCACCTTCTTCGTTGCCCACCGGCACACCGGGCCAGGCTTCCAGAAAGGCGCAGTCTTCGTACAGCGGGCACAGGTCCATGTGGGACACGTGCAGCGGCACTTCCAGCATCGACAACGCAGCGATGTGAGTCGGGTGGGTGTGGATGATGCAGTTCACGTCTGGGCGACCGCGGTACACCCAACTGTGAAAACGGTTGGCCGGGTTGGGCATGCCGTGGCCTTCCAGCACTTCCAGGTCTTCGTTGACCAGCAATAGGTTGCTGGCAGTGATTTCATCGAAACCCAGGCCCAGTTGTTGGGTGTAATAAGTCCCCGGTGCCGGGCCGCGTGCGGTGATCTGGCCGGCGAGGCCGGAGTCGTGGCCATTTTCAAACAGGATCCGGCAGGTGAGCGCCAGCTTTTGCCGGTCGGTCCACGTATTATCCGCCAGGGTGTTTTGCATCTGGGTCAGTGCTTGCTTGACCAGTTGGTCTTTCGGGAGTGCTAATGTCTTGGCCATGTCAGTGTCCTTGTTGGTCGCAAATGACACGAAAGAGACTATATGACACAAAGTGTCATTGGCAAGCATTCATCATCGATTCTTTAATGGATTAACCGCGGCACATGTCTATCCGTTTGAAAATATTGAGAAAAAAACTTGGCGTGACGTTGGAGTCCCTTGCGGAAAAATCCGGGATGACCAAGAGTTACCTATCGAAAGTCGAGCGCGGGCTGAATACGCCGTCGATTGCGGCGGCGTTGAAATTGGCCAAGGCGTTGAATGTGAAGGTTGAGGAGTTGTTCAGTGAGGACAGCGTCAGCCTCGACAGCTACAGCCTGGTGCGTAGCCATGAGCGGCAGGCGTTGTCGGGGACCGATGCGTCACCGGGGTATGCGGTGCTGGCTCATCAGGTCAGTGAGCGTAGTTTGTTGCCGTTCATCATTTACCCGCCGGCGGAATTCACCGACAAGACCTTCAAGGAGCATTTGGGGGAGGAGTTTTTGTTTGTGCATGAAGGCCAGGTGGAGGTGGATTTCATGAGCGAGCGGGTGGTGTTGAACCGGGGGGATGCGTTGCATTTCAATGCGCAGAAACCGCACCGGATTCGATCGGTGGGGGAGGTTCAGGCGCAGCTGTTGGTGGTGGTTCACAGCAGTGACGAGTGATGTTGGGTTTGTGTACATATCCGTTATTTTTGTGATGGCGGCTATTGGTTCCGCTCTTACAGCGGGTCACTTTTGAAAAGAGCCCAAAAGTAACCAAAAGGCTCTTGCACATCCACC
>NZ_JACARC010000066.1 GCF_013386825.1 Pseudomonas sp. IPO3778 | reverse complement strand
CGGGCATGCCGAGCCTAGGCGAGGCACCGAGTGGTGGAGCAAAGACCTTTTGGTTACTTTTGGGGCGTTTGCCAAAAGTGACCCGCTGTAAGAGCGGAACCAATAGCGGCCGTTACCGCAGCAACGGATATGTACACCATCAAAACCCACCCCCACCCCTGTTGGCCCACCTCTTGCTAATCAATCCCCACAGGTAGCCAACGGCGGTTGCCCCTTCCACGACAAAGACGTCGCACACCCGGTTTGCCCACGCGAACCCGGTGGCGGCGTTTTTTCGTTTTAGCCCCATAGCCCGGGGCCGATGGGGCGGCCACAGCCGTTCCATCACCAGGCCTTCTCATAAGACCCCTTTACCGCTGAGGTGCGTGATGAAATCAAGCTTCTGGAAATCCGGTCACACCCCGACCCTGTTCGCCGCGTTCCTGTATTTCGACCTGAGTTTCATGGTCTGGTACCTGTTAGGCCCCCTGGCCGTGCAAATCGCCGCCGACCTGCACCTCACTACCCAACAACGCGGACTGGTAGTCGCCACCCCCATCCTGGCCGGCGCCGTGCTGCGCTTCCTGATGGGCATGCTCGCCGACAAACTCTCCCCCAAGACCGCCGGCCTGATTGGCCAGGTGATTGTCATCTGCGCCCTGTTCGGCGCCTGGAAGCTGGGGATTCACAGCTACGAACAAGCCTTGGTGCTGGGCATGTTCCTCGGCATGGCCGGTGCATCGTTTGCCGTCGCACTGCCTTTGGCGTCCCAGTGGTACCCCGCCGAACACCAGGGCAAGGCCATGGGCATCGCCGGCGCCGGCAACTCCGGGACGGTATTTGCAGCGATATTGGCACCGGTACTGGCCGCAGCGTTTGGCTGGAGCAATGTGTTCGGCTTTGCGCTGATCCCACTGGTGCTGACCCTGATCGTCTTCGCCTGGCTCGCCCGCAATGCCCCCCAACGGCCCAAAGCCAAGTCCATGGCCGACTACTTCAAAGCCTTGGGCGACCGCGACAGCTGGTGGTTCATGTTCTTCTACAGCGTGACCTTCGGCGGGTTTATCGGCCTGGCCAGCGCCCTGCCCGGCTACTTCAACGACCAGTACGGCCTGAGCCCGGTGACCGCCGGTTACTACACCGCCGCCTGCGTGTTTGGTGGCAGCCTGATGCGGCCTTTGGGCGGCGCCCTGGCCGACCGTTTTGGCGGGATTCGTACCCTGCTCGGCATGTACGCCGTGGCCGCGATCTGCATCGCGGCGGTGGGTTTTAACCTGCCAAGTTCCTACGCGGCACTGGCGCTTTTCGTCTGCACCATGCTCGGTTTGGGTGCGGGTAACGGCGCCGTATTCCAACTGGTGCCACAACGTTTTCATCGGGAGATCGGTGTCATGACCGGCCTGATCGGTATGGCCGGCGGCATCGGCGGTTTCGCCCTGGCGGCCGGCATGGGTGCGATCAAGCAAAGCACCGGTAGCTATCAACTGGCGCTGTGGTTGTTCGCCAGCCTGGGCGTGCTGGCCTGGTTTGGCCTGTACGGCGTCAAGCGCCGCTGGAGAACCACCTGGGGCTCGGCGGCCGTGACGGCTGCGCGGGTCTGATGACCCTGCAACTGAGCTTCGCCCAGGCCAGTGCCATGGGCCCGCGGGAAGAAAACCAGGACGCTTTGCGCCTGGTCACTCCCGCCCCTGAGTTGGCCGCCAGCAAAGGTTACCTGTGCGCCATCGCCGACGGCGTCAGCCAGTGCGCCGATGGCGGGCTGGCCGCGCGCTCGACCTTGCAGGCTCTGGCGCTGGACTACTACGCCACACCACAAACCTGGGGCGTGGCCCAGGCGCTGGAGCGCTTGCTGGTGGCACAGAATCGCTGGCTGCAGGCCAACGGTGGCGGCCTGCCACTGCTGACCACCCTCAGTGCCCTGGTGTTTCGCGGGCAGCGTTTCACCCTGGCCCACGTGGGGGATTGCCGAGTGTATCGCTGGCTGGACGGCGAGTTGCAGCGCATCAGCGAAGAGCACGTCTGGGAACAACCGGGCATGCAGCATGTGCTCAAGCGCGCCATGGGCCTGGATCAGCATCTGGTGCTGGATTTCCTCGACGGCGAGTTGCGGGCGGGCGAATGTTTTCTGCTGCTCAGCGACGGTGTGTGGGCGACCCTGGGGGATCACGCCATTGGCGCGATCCTGCGGGAACAGTCGGACCTGGACCTGGCGGTGAACACGCTGGTCAGCGCCGCGCATCTGGCAGGAAGCCAGGACAATGCCAGCGCCCTGCTGGTGCGGGTCGACCAGCTCGGCGCCGCCACCCTGGGGGATGCACTGGTGCAGTTGCAGCAATGGCCACTGCCGCCGCCCCTGAAAGCTGGCCAACGTTTCGAAGGCTGGCAGGTGGAAGCGCTGCTGGGGCAAAGTCGCCAGTCACTGCTCTATCGGGTGCGCGATGCCCAGCAACAGGCCTGGCTGTTGAAAACCTTGCCGGTCAGCCATGACGACGACGTATTCGCCGCCCAGGCGCTGCTGTCGGAGGAATGGTTCCTGCGCCGTGTCGCCGGCCGGGCGTTTCCTGAAGTCCATCCGGCCAGTGGTCGTCAGCATTTGTACTACGTGATGCGTGAATACGCCGGGCAAACCCTGGCCGAACTGTTCAAGCAGCAGGGCCCATTGCCCCTGGCGAAGTGGCAATCCCTGGCGGAGCGCTTGTTGCGCGCGGTCGGGCTGCTGCATCGCCGGCAGATCCTGCACCGCGACATCAAGCCGGAAAACCTGCTGTTGGGCGACGATGGCGAATTGCGTGTGCTGGACTTCGGCCTGGCCTACTGCCCCGGGCTCTCCGAGGATCGTGCGCACCTGTTGCCGGGCACGCCGAGCTTTATCGCCCCGGAAGCCTTCAATGGCGAACACCCTACCCCGCAGCAGGATCTGTATAGCGTCGGCGTGACCTTGTATTACCTGCTGACCGGGCATTATCCCTACGGTGAAATCGAAGCGTTCCAACGGCCCAGGTTCAGCACGCCTGTCAGCGCCAGCCGTTACCGCCCCGACCTGCCCGACTGGCTACAACAGAGCCTGGAACGCGCAGTCGCCGCGCCACCTGAGCAACGCTATGAAACCGCCGAGGAATGGTTGCGGGTACTGGAACAGGCGGACCGCCGCGAGTTGAGCCTGCGGCCCAAACCCTTACTGGAGCGCGAGCCGCTGAAGGTCTGGCAAACCTTGGCCGCGCTGTCGTTGCTGATCAATCTGGTGCTGTTGTACTGGCTGCTGCACCACTAAGAGGCGAAAAATGTCGATGCCTCGGCCTCAGACTGAACAAATCCAGCCAGAACGTTACTTGGCACAACCGCTGCATTAGTTTTTCCATCAACACACATATAGCCGCACCTTCAACGTCGAAGGTCGAGCTTCCCGAGAGAACGGGACCAGGACAAAGGCGTCCTCGCTACTTACGTAGCGGGGACGCCTTTTTTTGTTGCGCACGATTTGTCGAGCCACTGCGGAGAACGACATGAAGAAACTCAAACTGGTGATGATCGGCAACGGCATGGCCGGGGTTCGCACCCTTGAAGAATTGCTCAAGCTGAGCAGCGACCTGTACGACATCACCGTCTTCGGCGCCGAGCCCCACACCAATTACAACCGCATCCTGCTATCGCCGGTGCTGGCCGGTGAGCAGACCTTCGAAGAGATCGTGCTCAACGATTTGAGCTGGTACCTCGACAACCACATCAAGCTGCTGCTTAACCGCAAAGTGGTGCAGATCGACCGGGTCAAACGCAAGGTCATCGCCGAAGACGGCAGCGAAGCCGAATACGATCGCCTGCTGATCGCCACCGGCTCCACGCCGTTTATCCTGCCGATCCCCGGCAACACGTTGCAGGGTGTGATCGGCTACCGCGACATCGCCGACACTCAGGCCATGATCGACACCGCCAAGACCCACAAGCACGCCGTGGTGATCGGCGGCGGCCTGCTGGGCCTGGAGGCCGCCAACGGCCTGATGCTGCGCGGCATGCACGTGACCGTGGTGCATATCGGCGAGTGGCTGCTGGAGCGGCAACTGGACAAGACCAGCGGCCAGTTGCTGCAAACCGAACTGGAAAGCCGTGGCCTGGTGTTCCGCCTGCAGGAGCAGACCCAGGCCCTGCATGACGCCGGCAATGGCCGTGTCGGCTCGGTGCAATTCAAGAATGGCGATGTGATCCCCGCCGACCTGGTGGTGATGGCCGCGGGCATCCGCCCCAACACCGAACTCGCGGAGAAATCCGGCATCCCGTGCAACCGCGGGATTCTGGTCAACGACACCCTGCAAACCTACGACCCGCGCATCTATGCCATCGGTGAATGCGCCAGCCATCGCGGGATTGCCTACGGCCTGGTGGCCCCACTGTTCGAGCAGGCCAAGGTCTGCGCCAACCACCTCGCCCAGCTGGGCTTCGCGCGTTATCAGGGTTCAGTGACCTCGACCAAATTGAAAGTCACCGGCATCGACCTGTTCTCCGCCGGGGACTTCATGGGTGGCGAAGGCACGGAGACCATCACCCTTTCCGACCCGATTGGCGGCGTCTACAAGAAGCTGGTGATCAAGGACGATATCCTGGTCGGCGCCTGCCTGTACGGCGACACCGCCGACGGTGGTTGGTATTTCCGGCAGATCCGTGAAAACCATGCCATTGGCGAGATCCGCGATCACCTGATGTTCGGTGAAAACGCCATCGGCGATGTAGGCCATCAGGGCCAGGACAAAGCCATGAGCATGGCCGACACGGCGGAAGTCTGCGGCTGCAACGGCGTGTGCAAAGGCACCATCGTCAAGGCGATTCAGGAACACGGGCTGTTCAGCGTCGACGACGTGAAGAAGCACACCAAGGCCGCGAGTTCCTGTGGTTCGTGCGCCGGCTTGGTAGAGCAGATCCTGATCAACACCGTGGGCGGCGCGGCGGACGTCAAGCCGAAAAGCGAAAAAGCCATCTGCGGCTGCAGCGACCTCAACCACGGGCAGATCCGCCAGGCCATCCGCGACCAGCACCTGCTGACCATCGCCGGCACCATGAGCTACCTGAACTGGCGCACCCCGAACGGTTGCGCCACCTGCCGCCCAGCACTCAACTATTACCTGATTTCCACTTGGCCCGGTGAGGCGAAAGACGACCCGCAATCGCGCCTGATCAACGAGCGGGCCCACGCCAATATTCAGAAAGACGGCACCTACTCGGTCGTCCCGAGGATGTGGGGCGGTGTGACCAATCCGTCGGAACTGCGGCGCATCGCCGACGTGGCAGACAAGTACAACGTGCCGATGGTCAAGGTCACCGGCGGACAGCGCATCGACTTGCTGGGCATCAAGAAGCAGGACCTGCCCGGCGTGTGGAAAGATCTCGACATGCCGTCCGGCCATGCCTACGGCAAATCCATCCGCACCGTGAAGACCTGCGTCGGCAGCGAGTTCTGCCGCTTCGGTACGCAGAACTCCACGCAACTGGGGATCGAGCTGGAGCATGACCTGTTCAATATGTGGTCGCCTCACAAGGTCAAGCTGGCGGTGTCGGGCTGCCCGCGTAATTGCTCGGAAGCGGGGATCAAGGACGTGGGAATTATCGGCGTCGATTCCGGCTGGGAGATGTACATCGGCGGTAATGGCGGAATCAAGACTGAAGTCGCCGAGTTCTTCGTCAAGCTGAAAACCGCCGAAGAAGTGCGCGAATACAATGGCGCTTTCCTACAGCTCTACCGGGAAGAAGCCTTCTACCTGGAGCGCACCGTGCACTACCTGCAGCGGGTGGGCATGGAGCACATCAAGAAGGCCGTGCTGGAAGACCCGGCGCGGCGCCAGGCGCTCAATGAACGCCTGCAATTCTCCCTGTCGTTCGAACAAGACCCGTGGAAAGAACGCCTGGAACAGCCGCTGCTGAAAAAGGAATTCGACACCCTCCCCATCAAACTGCTGGAGGTGCCGGCATGAACTGGCTGGATATCTGCGCCCTCGAAGAAATCAATGCCCTGGGCTCGCGCATCATCACCGGGCCTAAAGGTGACATCGCGATTTTTCGGACCAGTGACGACGAAGTGTTCGCCCTCGACGACCGCTGCCCGCACAAGGGCGGCCCGCTGTCCCAAGGGCTGATCTACGGCAAACGTGTGGCCTGCCCGCTGCATAACTGGCAGATCGACCTGGCGTCAGGTGAAGCCCAGGCTCCGGACGTCGGTTGCGCCCACCATCACCCGGCCCGCGTGGAGAACGGCCGGGTGATGTTGGCGCTGCGGGACGCCGGTTGATGGACCGCCAGACCACCGCGTCCACCTGCTGCTACTGCGGGGTCGGTTGCGGCGTGCTGATCGAGCATGATGGCTCGCAGATCCTCGGCGTCAGCGGTGATCCGAGCCATCCGGCCAACTTCGGCAAGCTGTGCAGCAAGGGCGCCAGCCTGCACCTGACCGGTGACCTCACCGCCCGCGCGTTGTACCCGGAACTGCGTCTGGGCAAGGGCCTTGCCCGCAGCCGCGCCGATTGGGACACCGCCCTGGAGCACGCGGCGAATGTGTTCGCCGAGACCATCGCCGAACACGGGCCGGACAGCGTGGCGTTCTACATCTCCGGGCAGTTGCTGACCGAGGACTACTACAGCTTCAACAAGCTGGCGCGAGCGCTGGTGGGCACCAACAACATCGATAGCAACTCGCGGCTGTGCATGTCTTCGGCGGTGGTCGGCTACAAGCGCAGCCTGGGGGCCGATGCGCCACCGTGCAGCTACGAGGACCTGGAGTCGAGCGACTGCGTGATGATTGTCGGCAGTAACATGGCCTACGCACATCCAGTGTTGTTCCGACGCCTGGAGGAAGCCAAAGCCCGTCGGCCCCAGATGAAAGTGGTGGTGATTGACCCCCGGCGCACCGACACCTGCGACCTGGCTGACCTGCACCTCGCGATCCTGCCGGGGACGGATGTCGCGTTGTTCCATGGGATTTTGCACTTGCTGTTGTGGGAAGACTGGATCGATCGCGACTTTATCCAGGCCCACACCGACGGCCTGGCGGAGCTCAAACGCCTGGTCCACGACTACACACCGCAAATGGTCACGCAGTTGTGCGGGATCAGCGTCGAGCAACTGCGACTGTGCGCGGAATGGGTGGGTACTTCGGCGAGCTTTCTGTCGTTGTGGTGCATGGGGCTTAACCAGTCCACCGCGGGCAGCGCAAAGAACAGCGCCTTGATTAACCTGCACCTGGCGACCGGCACCATTGGCCGCCTCGGCTGCGGACCGTTCTCCCTGACCGGTCAGCCGAATGCCATGGGCGGGCGGGAAACAGGCAGCTTGTCGAATTTGCTGCCGGGGCATCGTGAGGCGGCCAACCCTGAACATCGCGCAGAAGTGGCCGCCTACTGGGGGGTTGAACACCTGCCGGCCAGCACCGGGCTGACCGCCATCGAACTGTTTGAACAGGTACAGGCCGGCACGATCAAGGCCCTGTGGATTGCCTGCACCAACCCGGCCCAATCCCTGCCCGACCAGAACACCGTGCGCCAGGCCCTGGAGGCGTGCCCGTTTGTGGTGCTGCAGGAAGCTTTTCGTACAACCGAGACTGCGCGTTTCGCCGACCTGTTGTTACCGGCGGCGAGCTGGGGCGAGAAAGAAGGCACGGTTACCAACTCTGAACGGCGCATTTCCCACGTTCGACGGGCCATCGTCCCACCAGGAGAAGCGCGTCCAGACTGGGCCATCACCGTAGATTTTGCTCAGCGCCTGGAGCACCGTTTGCATCCCGGCAAACCAGGTCTTTTTGCCTTTGAACACCCGGCGCAGATCTTTGATGAATACAAACTGCTGACCCGTGACCGCGACCTGGATTTGTCGGGCATCAGTCACGCCCTGCTGGACCGGATCGGCCCGCAACAATGGCCGTTCCCGGCCAACGCAGTGCGCGGCACCCCGCGGTTGTACACCGACGGTGTTTTTCCTACCGAGACAGGACGCGCACACTTTGTGGCCGACCCTTATCGCGCCGCCAAGGAGCAACGTGACGCCCGTTTCCCACTCACTTTGATCACCGGGCGCCTGCGGGACCAATGGCATGGCATGAGCCGCACCGGCACCGCGGCTCAGCTGTTCGGGCATGTCAGTGAAGCGTTGCTCAGCCTGCACCCGGATGAACTGCGCCGGCACCGCTTGAAGGAAGGCGACCTGATCAGCCTGAAAAGCCGGCGCGGCAGCGTGATTGTGGCTGTCGCCAGCGATGACAGCGTGCGTCCTGGCCAGGCGTTTCTGCCGATGCACTGGGGCGACCGGTTTCTAAAAGGCGGCGTGAATGCGCTCACCCAGCCGGCATTCGATCCGCTGTCCAAGCAGCCGGAACTCAAACACAGCGGCGTACGCCTGGAGGCGGTGCAACTGCCTTGGCACTTGTTTGCGCTGATTGAAGGCGATGTGCAGCAGCACTTTGAAGCCTTGCGACCGCTGTGCGAGGGCTTTGCCTACGTCAGCCTGAGCCTGACTGGCCGTGAGCGTCCGGCCCTGCTGATTCGTGCGGCGCATCACGAAGCGCCCGCCCTTGAGCTGCTTAAGCAGATCGACCAACTGCTGGGCCTCAATGACGGCCCGGTCATGGCCTACGACGACCCGCGGCGCTCCATTGGCAAGCGGGTAAAAATTGAAAAGAGCCGTATCACCGCCATCCGCCTGGCCGGCGAAACCCTGGCTCGCCACTGGTTGCAAAGCCTGTGGCTGGAAGGTCGCACCGACGACCAGTTGCGACGCTGGCTGCTGGCCCCCCTGAGTGCGCCACCGGGGGGCGGTTCGACCAGCAACAAGACGTTATGCAACTGCAAAAACGTCAGCGAAAGCGCGGTCTGCGCCGGCATTGCCCGGGGCCTGGACCTGAATGGGCTGAAGCAGGAACTGGGTTGCGGCACGCAATGCGGCTCCTGTGTGCCCGAAATCAAACGGCTATTGGCGAGCGGTACGCAGCCGCTCGCGATCACGGTGTGAGGGAAGCATATGAGCGCAAAAGTCTGGCTGGTGGGCGCAGGCCCCGGCGACCCGGAACTGCTGACACTCAAGGCGGCAAGGGCTCTGCGAGAGGCCGATGCGGTGCTGATCGATGATCTGGTCAACCCGGCGCTGCTGGAGCATTGCCCCGCCGCACGGCTGATCACAGTGGGTAAGCGCGGCGGCTGCCGTTCCACCCCGCAGGCGTTTATCCACCGTCTGATGTTGCGCTATGCCCGGCAAGGCAAGTGCGTGGTGCGGCTCAAGGGCGGCGATCCGTGTATTTTTGGTCGCGGCGGCGAAGAGGCCGCGTGGCTCAGGCAGCATGGGGTGGAGGTGGAGTTGGTCAACGGCATTACAGCCGGGCTGGCCGGGGCCACCCAGTGTGATATCCCGCTGACGTTGCGCGGTGTCAGCCGTGGGGTAACGCTGGTCACGGCCCACACTCAGGACGACAGCAGCCTCAATTGGCGGGCACTGGCCGAGGGTGGCACGACGCTGGTGATCTACATGGGCGTGGCGAAGCTGGGGGAGATTCGCCAGCAGTTGCGGGACGCTGGCATGAGCGATGACATGCCGGTGGCGATGATCGAAAACGCCTCATTGCCACAGCAGCGTGAATGCCGCAGCAGCCTGTCCCGGATGCACGATGATGCGCAGGCGTTCGCCCTGAAGAGCCCGGCGATCCTGGTGATTGGGCGGGTTGTCCCGGCGATGCAGGCGCTGGAAGCCATAGCCTGCGTTCGCGCCTGAAACAAATTCCAGGCGAAAAAAAGCCCGGCCTAAGCCGGGCTTTTTTCTACAACTCAGTAATTACTGAGCTGCTTGTGCTTCTACCGAGGCTTCTACGCGACGGTTGATAGCACGGCCAGCTTCAGTTGCGTTGTCAGCAACTGGGCGGGATTTGCCATAACCAACCGAGCTTACACGGTTAGGAGCAATACCGTCTTTGACCAGGACTTGCTTAACAGCGTCAGCACGACGCTGGGACAGCTTCTGGTTGTAAGCGTCAGGACCGACGGAGTCAGTGTGACCTTCAACAACGGTGGTGGTTTGTGGGTACTGTTTCATGAAGTCAGCGAGGTTTTTCACGTCGCCGTAGCTGTTAGGCTTAACAACCGACTTGTCGAAGTCGAACTTCACGTCCAGCTCAACACGTACAACCTGAGCAACCGGAGCTTCTGGCTCTGGAACTGGCTCTGGAGCTGGTGCTGGAGCAGGAGCTGGAGCAGTTTTACCAGCGTTGCCGCCGAAGTTTACGCCCAGACCAACCAGTGCGGAGTAATCCCACTTGCCGTTGTCCAGTGCGTAGTCAGCTTCAACACCAGCACGTGCGAACAGGTTGTCGGTGAAGTAGTACTTCACACCAGCGCCAGCGATAGCCAGGGTCGACTGATCGCGACCGCTGTGACCATCAGCCTGTACGTTGGTACGGCTCTGGTGGCCGAAACCGCCCTCTACGTATGGACGCAGGGAGTCGACACCAGCTTGACCGAAGTGGTACTGGGCAGTAACGCTGCCGGTATCACCTTTGATCTTCTGGCTACCGGTACCGTCGTTCGAACGGGTGTGGTTGGTAGTGTCGTAGTTCAGGTTGATCGACACGTCGTCGGTCAGGAAGTAACCGATGCTGGCGCCAGGATTGTAGCCGTCTTCGATATGCTTGACGCTATCGTTGAACTGCTTTTTGTAGAACAGCTGGCCTTCAACTGCGCCTTCGCCTTGTGCCAGAGCGCCGAAGGAAGTAGCAGCAATAAGAGTACCAATGGCCAAGCCCAAGGTGTTTTTCAGTTTCATCCGTTAAATCCCCATCTGGTGATTGTAAAGCAGTCCCACATACCGGGGGACAACTCGGCGGCAAGTCTAACAGAACTTGCCTACACGTAAGAGATATTTGCCACGCACTAAGTTTCAGTACTGCCCGCAAATTTCTCACGTAATTTATCAAGAGCGCGTTTGTAACGCATTTTTGTAGCACTCAAACCCATATGCATGATGTCAGCAATTTCCTGAAATTCCAGCTCTGCGACAAATCGTAGCACCAGAATTTCCCGGTCAATCGGATTCACATGCACCAGCCAGCGATCGAGTCCGCCCTTTTCTTCCGGGGTTGGCGCCTTCTCTTCAGACGCTTCCTCAAGGGGGTCCAGACTCAAAGCATCCATCAAGCGACGCTTTCGCCGTTCCTTCCGATACTGCGTGATGCACTCGTTGTACGTGATGCTATATAGCCATGTCTTGAACTTCGATTTGCCCTCGAAGTTCTTCAGGCCGTATAGCACCTTGAGCATCACTTCCTGACAGACATCATCCGCATCTCTATCGTTCCCTAAATACCTTGAACAAACGTTGAACAGAGTGCGTTGATACCTGCGCATCAATTCTT
The DNA here is from genome assembly GCF_013386825.1 of Pseudomonas sp. IPO3778. Lineage (GTDB taxonomy): Bacteria > Pseudomonadota > Gammaproteobacteria > Pseudomonadales > Pseudomonadaceae > Aquipseudomonas. The sequence continues at coordinate 53,204 of NZ_JACARC010000066.1, read as the reverse complement.
CATACGCGCGTGTTACGTGAAACAGCTCCGTGTGCGCGCGCGCGACCAACTCCTCATCAGAGAGCTCACGGGGGTCATAGCGCGTGGACAGCGTTTGGGCTTTATTCAAAACAAGTCGTGCCGACAGTCAGGTCAATGTCCGCTACAGCCTGGATACCCAGGATTGCGGCGGCGTACATTAGCAGGGTTTGCCGGGTTAGCGGCTAATCACATGCTGTTCCAGCAGGATCCGATTCGAAAGCGACACCAGTTCGCCATCATCGGTCAGCACGGTTGTCTTCACCGTACCGATCTCCTCGATCTGCCCTTCGACCTCGCCCACACGCACTTGTTGCCCAACCTGATACAGCTCACGCACATAGATTCCCGCAAGAATCTGCCCGGCAATTTCCCGGCTTCCCAGTCCCATGGCCAGCGCAACGGCCAGACCAACGGTAATCAAAACAATCACAATCACGTGGTTCAGCAGGTCAGTCTTGACCTCCAACTGGCTGATCGCGACCGAAATACTGATGATAATCACCAGGCCCTGGGCAATTCGCCCCAGGCCGCTGGCGTAATCCAGCCCTACCCCTTCAGCCGCGCCGCGCACCAGCCCATTGGCCAGTTGCGCCAGCAAAACCCCTACCAGCAATACCAGCGCGCCACCGAATACCTTCGGCAAATACAGCGCCAGCATGTCGAGCGTAGCTGAAACTCGCTCAAGTCCAAGGGATTCAGCCGCAGAAACCAGAAAAATCAGCAAAACAAACCAATAAACGATCTTGCCGATCAATGTCGAGATCGGCACTTGCAGCCCGGCACGCCCCAGAATCTTGGTCAGGCCGGTACCGCCCATCAGTCGATCGAGACCCAGTTTAGCCAGCAATTTGGAAAGCAGGGTGTCAAGCAGCTTGGCCACGACAAAACCCAGCAGTACCACCACCAGTGCACCAAACAGGTTGGGAATGAAATTCGCCACCTTGGTCCACAACGCAGTCATTGCAGTTACCAGACTCTGGGTCCAGAGATCGAGTTCCATATTCATTCAGCCTTATCAGCAGTGCGAGCAAGAGGTTTACGACGGGAAACCGGTGAAACGTGGGCCGAACCATTGTTCAACGCCATCATCAATGCCGGCAGCCAGCGGCCGAGCAGGCCGAACAGGTCCCCCGCCCCGACCTGGCGGTTGGCGGTTTTCAAAACGCGACCCAGGCAAGCATCGTCGTCCCGGTCGGACGGCGAGGCGTTAAGCATGTCACGCAAAGACTGTTCGAACGGATCGTGCATAAAAGACCTCTCGCAAGTGAATTAAAAGACGAGGGTAAAATTCTTCGGGTCACATGACCTCTTTCCATGTTCAGGTCACATTCAGGTCAGACCCAACGTAAACGTCGAAACAACCACCACTGCCCGACGGCCACCGAGACCATCATCAGGCAGGCAATCAGGAACCCGTAGGGGCTGGAAGAGAACGGAATTCCGCCCACGTTGATCCCCAGCAAACCGGTCAGAAAACTCATCGGCAAGAAGATTCCAGTGATGATCCCGAAGCGGTACATGGTGCGGTTCATGCGCAGGCTCAAGCGCCGGTCTTCGGTCTCAAGCACAAGCCCCACGCGCTCCCGGGCCAATTCCAGCTCTTCCAGGTAACGGGTCAGGCTGTTGTTCAATTCGTTCCAGTAGTCAGCATCGTCGTCGCAGAACCAGGGCAATTTGATCCGGGTCAACTGGGCGAAAATATCCCGCTGCGGGGACAGGAAACGTTTCAGCCCGGCGGCGCGCCGACGGATCTGCAAAACGCTGCCATGCTCCGGAGTATACCGTTCGTCGGCATCCAGTTTTTCTTCTTCTACATCGACGATTTCGGACAGATCACTGACCAGATCCTGGACTTTGTTGGTCAGGTACTGCGCCATATAAAGGACGAGTTCCGAAGCGGTTTTCGGGCCCTTGCCGTCGGTCAACTGCACCAGCAGCTCATCGGTGGCGCGCAATGGGCGCAAGCGCAGGGAAATCACCCGCGCCGCCGAGGCAAAGATGCGCACCGAGACCATGTCTTCCGGCTCGGCACCGGGATTAAGGTTGACCCCGCGCAAAAACAGCAGCAGTTCGGCATCCGGCAGCGGCAACAAGCGTGGGCGGGTGTTTTCCTCCAGCAGCAGGTCACAGGCGAACTCGCTCAAACCGCTGGATTTACGCAACCAGGTCTGGGTTTGGGGATGGCTACGATCCCAATGCAGCCACAGGCTTTCCTGAGGCTGCAGGTGCAGCTCATCAAGCTCTGTTCGGGCAATCGAACGCGCGCCACCCTTACCGTCCAACACCAGGGCATGCACCAGCCCCCACTGCGCGTTTTCTTCCTCGAACATCCTCACCCCTGTCGGCTACGGCTATTTATTCAGGCATTTTCAGCGGGCTGGGGGAGACGATCACACCGTTATTGTCGGCGTACACGTACTCACCCGGGCGGAAGGTCACGCCGGCGAACGTCACCGCGACGTTCAAATCGCCTATACCGCGTTTATCCGTCTTCATGGGGTGGCTGGCCAGGGCCTGCACCCCCAGGTCGGTCTGGGCGATCACGTCGACATCACGGATGCAGCCATAGATCACCAGCCCTTCCCAGCCGTTTTTCGCGGCTTTCTCGGCGATCATGTCGCCCAGCAACGCACGGCGCAGGGAACCACCACCGTCGACTACCAGCACCTTGCCGGCGCCATTGAGTTCGGCTTGTTCCTTGACCAGGGAATTGTCTTCAAAGCACTTGATGGTCACGATCTCGCCACCAAAGGAGTCTCGGCCGCCGAAATTGCTGAACATCGGCTCAACCACCTGCACCAGCTCCGGGTAGGCGTCACACAGGTCGGGGGTAAGGTAATGGTTCATCGAGAAACTCCTGTAGGTGAAAGAAGGTGTCAAACATCCCACTGTTTACTTACATCTTGAAACGCTTTGCCATGAAGGTTCTTTAATCCGGGCCGAATAGTCGGGCCCAGCGGACAGCAACGCAAGGCCCACTGCGCGACTGAATATGACCAGAACCACCCAATGCGTCATATCTTAGCCGCTACGGCAAACAAGCGAAACGCCCATGATAGAGCCTCCCGCTTAAACCGCCACCACCTCCGACGACTGCACCCCCGCCAAAGGGGTGAATGGATCGTTCAACCAACCCTTCACCAACGGCCACACTTCGGCCTGGGCGGCCTTGCTGACGAGCATCTCCACATGTCCGAAATCCCCGCTGAACCCTTGCTTGCGCCCAAGGCACAGGTACTGGCGATGCTCCGCGCCAACTTGCTCGAAGAGTTTACGGCACGCCCAGGCCGGGTCCTGGTGATCGCCGGCGGCGCTGACGGCCAATAGCGGCACGTCGACCTCTGCCAGGCCTTTCCACCAATCCTGCTTCCCTTCGCCAAAGCGGCCAAACAGGCCATTCCAGCGCATGGCATCAATGAGTACACCCGCCGGCTCGTCTTCTGGGCCACGTTTCAGTCGTGAACCCGATAAATGGCCGAAACGCTTCAACAGCAGGCGGCCAGTCCATTCCACCGGGGGCAATTTCAACGGCCAATGGGTACGGCTGACCTGGCAGCCAAACAACGCCACCGAGGCCACTGCCGGCGCGCCAAGGTGCTGCCCACCCAAGGCCGCAGCCAAAGTTGTGCCACCCAGGGAATGCCCGACCCAGTGGGGAATCTGCGCGCTTTGCTCACGCACAAAGGCGGCAATGGCCGGCAAGTCGTAGCGAGCATAGTCGGCGACGCGGTTTTTGGCGTAGTCCTGGTTACGCCGGGACAGCCCATGGCCGCGCATCTCCGGAATCCAGACGTCGAACCCCTCGCGTGCCAGGTAAGCCCCCAGGCCGATCCCCTTCGGCGAATACCAGAAGCGTCGATTGGAGAAGCTGCCATGTAACAAAACCACCGGCACGCCCCGGTTTTCCGGGACATCAGCCAGGCCCAGGCGGGTCACGGCCAGCTCGACGGTGCCGTCGGGGCTGTTGCCGGGCTTGAGGCGGTACACGTCTTCACTCAGGTCGCCACGACGCTCAGCGCTGATCAAGGCGACGGGAAACAGGTTGCTGCTGCTTTGCATAATGCTCTTGCACAAAAAAGGGCGGCGTCCGGTAGGAGTTCCGCCCTGTACAGAATGAGAAATGCCGGCCAATCGCAAGATTGACCGGCACTTTGGGGTGTTACGTCTTACGCCGGCGCTTGGCCTTCAGCCAGGAAGAACCAGGTTTCCAGTACGGAATCGGGGTTCAGCGAGACGCTTTCGATGCCCTGTTCCATCAGCCATTTGGCCAGGTCCGGGTGATCGGAAGGGCCTTGGCCGCAGATGCCGATGTACTTGCCAGCCTTGTTGCACGCCTGGATGGCGTTGGCCAGCAGCTTCTTGACCGCAGGGTTACGCTCGTCGAACAGGTGAGCGATGATCCCGGAGTCGCGGTCCAGGCCCAGGGTCAGCTGGGTCAGGTCGTTGGAGCCGATGGAGAAGCCGTCGAAGAATTCCAGGAACTCTTCGGCCAGGATGGCGTTGGACGGCAGCTCGCACATCATGATGACGCGCAAGCCGTTTTCACCACGGGACAGGCCGTTTTCAGCCAGCAGGTCGACTACCTGGCTCGCCTCGCCCAGGGTGCGCACGAACGGCACCATGATTTCGACGTTGGTCAGGCCCATCTCATTGCGCACGCGCTTGAGGGCGCGGCATTCCAGCTCGAAGCAATCGCGGAACGCTTCGCTGATGTAACGGGAGGCGCCACGGAAGCCCAGCATCGGGTTTTCTTCTTCCGGCTCGTAGAGCTTGCCGCCGATCAGGTTGGCGTATTCGTTGGACTTGAAGTCCGACAGCCGCACGATGACCTTTTTCGGGTAGAACGCCGCCGCCAGGGTGCTGATGCCTTCCACCAGTTTCTCGACGTAGAAGCCCACCGGGTCGTTGTAACCGGCGATGCGCTTGTCGACGCTTTCCTTGATGTCCAGCGGCAGGCCGTCGTAGTTCAGCAGCGCCTTGGGGTGCACGCCGATCATGCGGTTGATGATGAACTCCAGGCGGGCCAGGCCCACACCGGCGTTCGGCAACTGCGCGAAATCGAAGGCGCGGTCCGGGTTACCGACGTTCATCATGATCTTGAACGGCAGGTCCGGCATGGCGTCAATGGAGTTTTGCTTGATGTCGAAGCCCAGCTCACCTTCGAAGATGAAGCCGGTGTCGCCTTCAGCGCAGGACACGGTCACGCCCTGGCCGTCTTTCAACAGCTGGGTGGCGTTGCCGCAACCGACCACGGCAGGGATCCCCAGTTCACGGGCGATGATCGCCGCGTGGCACGTACGCCCGCCACGGTTGGTGACGATGGCGCTGGCGCGTTTCATCACCGGTTCCCAGTCCGGGTCGGTCATGTCGGAGACCAGCACGTCGCCTGGCTGGACCTTGTCCATCTCGGACACGTCCTTGATGATCCGCACCTTGCCGGCGCCGATGCGCTGGCCGATGGCACGGCCTTCCACCAGCACGGTGCCGGTTTCTTTCAACAGGTAGCGTTCCATGACGTTGGCCGAGGTGCGGCTCTTCACGGTTTCAGGGCGGGCCTGAACGATGTACAGCTTGCCGTCGTCACCGTCTTTGGCCCATTCGATGTCCATCGGGCACTTGTAGTGCTTCTCGATGATCATCGCCTGCTTGGCCAGCTCGCTGACTTCGGCGTCGGACAGGCAGAAACGCGCGCGCTCGGCCTTGTCGACGTCAACGGTTTTTACCGAGCGACCGGCCTTGGCCTCGTCGCCGTAGATCATCTTGATTGCCTTGCTGCCCAGGTTGCGGCGCAGGATGGCCGGGCGACCGGCTTCAAGGGTGTGTTTGTGGACGTAGAATTCGTCCGGGTTCACCGCGCCTTGTACGACGGTTTCGCCGAGGCCGTAGGCACCGGTGATGAACACCACGTCACGGAAGCCCGACTCGGTGTCCAGGGTGAACATCACGCCGGCGGTACCCGTTTCCGAACGCACCATGCGCTGCACACCGGCAGACAGGGCCACCAGCTTGTGGTCGAAACCCTGGTGTACACGGTAGGAAATGGCGCGGTCATTGAACAGCGAGGCGAACACTTCCTTGGCCGCGCGGATCACGTTTTCCACGCCGCGGATGTTCAGGAAGGTTTCTTGCTGACCGGCGAAGGAGGCGTCTGGCAGGTCTTCGGCGGTGGCCGAGGAGCGCACGGCGACGGCCATGTCCGGGTTACCGGCCGACAGCGTGGCAAACGCGGTGCGGATCTCGGCGTTGAGCTTCTCGGGGAACTCGGCTTCCATGATCCATTGACGGATCTGGGCGCCGGTCTTGGCCAGGGCGTTGACGTCATCGACGTCCAGCGCATCGAGGGCGGCATGGATCTGATCGTTGAGGCCGCTCAACTCGAGGAAATCACGGTAAGCCTGGGCGGTGGTGGCAAAACCACCTGGCACCGATACACCGGCGCCCGCAAGATTACTGATCATCTCGCCCAGGGATGCGTTCTTGCCCCCTACGTGCTCTACATCATGGACGCCGAGCTTATCGAGGGAAACTACGTACTCTACCAAGGTGATCTCTCCACTTTCTGTGTTGGAAAAGCTCAGGACGCCGGCGGCTCAGTAGGAGCGGTTACCGGCGTTTGTGGCCTGGACCTGGAAAATAAGTGAGAATGCGGCCCACTGCGGGACGGCAAAATCGCGCCTATCATATCCAAGATTCGTCATCAGCTTAAGGCCCAAGGCTCAAATGAAACGATCTGCTTTCTTTATCTCCGACGGCACCGGCATCACAGCCGAAACCCTGGGTCAAAGCCTGCTGGCGCAGTTCGAAAACATTACCTTCAGCAAATTCACGCGACCCTATATCGATAGCGTGGATAAAGCGCGAGCCATGGTACAACAAATCAATCTGGCGGCCGAAAAAGACGGATTTCGTCCGATCATTTTCGACACCATCGTCAATCAGGACATTCGTGAGATCCTCGCCACCTCCAATGGTTTCATGATCGACATCTTCTCTACCTTCCTGGCGCCGCTGGAACAAGAGTTAAGTGAACATTCGTCATACTCCGTCGGAAAATCTCACTCCATTGGCCACAACTCCAACTATATGGAGCGGATCGAGGCGGTGAACTTTGCCCTCGACAACGACGACGGCGCCCGCACCCACTACTACGACAAGGCTGATTTGATCCTGGTGGGCGTGTCCCGCTGCGGCAAGACGCCGACCTGCCTTTATATGGCCATGCAATTCGGGATTCGCGCGGCCAACTACCCGCTGACCGAAGACGACATGGAACACCTGACGCTGCCCGCCGCCCTGCGCGCGCACCAGCACAAGCTGTTCGGGCTGACCATTGACCCGGACCGGCTGACGGCGATTCGTAATGAACGCAAGCCCAATAGCCGGTACTCCAGCTATGCGCAGTGCGAATTTGAAGTGCGGGAAGTGGAAAATCTGTTCCGCCGGGAGAATATTGCGCACATCAATTCCACGCATTTTTCGGTGGAAGAGATTTCGGCGAAGATTCTGGTGGAGAAAGGTGTGGAGCGGCGGTTCAAGTAACTCCGCTCTCTGGCCAAGGTGCTTGTGTGGCGAGGGAGCTTGCTCCCGCTCGGCTGCGCAGCAGCCGTAAACCAGACGACTGTTAGTTAACTGACACCAACCGGTAAATGGCCTTGGGGCTGCTTCGCAGCCCAACGGGAGCAAGCTCCCTCGCCACAGGGGCCATGCTCACAACGGCTGTCGATGTTCACAAGTGAAACCGTCCCCCGCCCTGCCCCAGCGCCGTCGCCAGCGCATCAAACCCGTCCAGCAACAACTGATCATCCCCCGACGTATTGCAGATACTCGCCCGAATAAACTGCGGCACCGCCGTCTGGCCCACCGCAAACGCTTCGGCTGTGGCAATCAGGTAATTGTTCTGCTTCAGCTCCGCCTCGATTTCCGACGCGCGCCAAGGCTCCGGGACTTCGATCCAGAAGTGCGGGCTATTGAGGTGGGTACGGTACTCCAGACCGATCAACAACCCCTCAACCAGTGCTTTACGCCGACTGATTTCCTGGATCTGCTGGTGCAGCAAGTGCTCTGCCGTGCCGTTTTCGATCCATTGGGTCGCCAGTTCCAGGGTGACCGGGGTGGCCATCCAGCAGGTTGAGCGCAACGCTGCAGAGATCCGGCTGACCAGCGCCGGCGGCGCGTGCACATACCCCACGCGCAACCCCGCCGATACCGCTTTGCTCAGGCTGCTGATCAGAATCGTACGCTCGGGCGCAAAAAAGCTCAGGGGCGGCGGGCGATCTTCCACCAGTACGCCGTGAGCCTCGTCCTCGAGAATCAGCAGATTGTGTTCCCGGCACACCTTGACCAGCGCCTCACGGCGCGCGACCGACAGCACCGCCGTCGTAGGATTCTGGATGGTCGGCGTGCAGTACAGCGCCGACACCCGGTGATTGCGGCAGACCTCATCCAGCGCGCTCGGCAACAGCCCTTCTTCATCCATTTCCAGGCCGATCAGGCGTATGCCCAGCATCCGCGCGGCGGTGATCAGCCCCGGGTAGGTCAGTTGTTCGGTAACCACCGTGTCGCCGGCCCGTAGCAGCGCCATCATCGCGCAGAGCAGCCCATGCTGGCCGCCGTTCACGCAAATCACCTGTTCAGGAATCGGGTGGAAATCCCGTTGCACCAACCACTGCGCACCGGCGGCCCGATAACGTGGCAGCCCGGCATCCGGTGTATAGGCGCTGATGTCCTGCAAGAACTTGGCGTTGTTCGCCAGCGTCTGGAAGCTCTGGGCCAGGAACGTGGTTTCCTGCCCCGGAATATGCATGTTGCGGCTCATATCAAAGTACTGCCGCGGCTCGTCGCTGAAGTTGCGAAAGCCTTCATCCCGCTGGCGCTCCATCCCACGCTTGCGTACGAAGGTGCCGTCACCCACCCGCGCCACCACCAACCCCAGCCGCTCCAGCTCACCGTAAGCCCGGCTGATGGTGCCAATGGTCACCCCGAGATTGTCGGAAAGCACCCGATGGGGCGGCAGTTTGCGTCCTGGTTCAATCAAGCCTTCAAGGATGCCCCGCTCCATGACATCGGACAGGCGTTTGTACTTCACGCCCTGCCCGCTGGAGAGTCCTTCTCGCATAATTGACACCATGTCAATATTTGTTTTGACAGCCATCATTCGCCCTAATAGTGTGCTTTTACGGGTTCAATCACCGAATCAAGGCACTCAATATAGAGGTCAATTCGGTCTCATGGAAGCAATGTCACGATGCCAATGTCCGCCGTTCTAGAAAACGCTGAAAAAACAAAAACTCACAAGCAGTGGTTGGCTGGGCTGATTACCAGTGTGATGTTCCTGATCGTCTGCCTGAGCTGGGGCACCACCTGGCTGGGTATCAAGATTGCCGTGGAAAGCGTGCCGCCACTGACCTCCGCCGGGCTGCGGTTTTTGATCGCCTTTCCGCTGTTCCTGTGTTTTGCCTGGGTGCGCCGCGAGCCGATCCTGTTTCCCCGGGAGAGCCGCTGGTTCTTCGTGTTCGTCACGCTGTCCTACTTCAGCATTCCGTATTACCTGCTCAACTACGGTGAGATGCATGTCTCGTCCGGCCTCACCGCCCTGCTGTTCAGCTGCATGCCGGTGTTTATCCTGATTTTCTCCGCGCTGTTCCTGCGTGAACGCATCTACTTTTCCCAGGTGGTCGGTATCGCCATCGGTTTCGGCAGCCTGTACATGATCATCAAGAGCCAGGGCTTGCACCTGGACCATGCCGAGTTCTTCGGGGTGCTGGCGATTCTGACCGCCGCGATCATGCATGCCTTGTGTTACGTGATTACCAAGAAGCAAGGCAGCGCCATCAGCGTGATCACCTACAACACCCTGCCCATCGGCATCGCCGGGCTGATGCTGTTTGTCGCCGGGCTGTGGTTTGAAACCCCAACGTTCGAAGACATCACCCTGCGCTCCTGGAGTGCGCTGTTCTACCTCGGCCTGGTGGCCTCGGTGGGTGGCTTTATCGTGTACTTCATGCTGCTCAAGCGCCTGAGCCCGATCATTTTGTCTTTTGTGTTCATCATCTTCCCGGTGTTCGCGGTGATCATCGGCGCCTGGTACGAAGGCGTGCAGATTTCCAAGGACCTGATGATGTATTCGGCGATCCTGCTGGCCGGCTTTGCCATCACCAAGCTGCCCATCGAAAAGCTCCTGGCGAAGAAAAACTGAGATGAAGGTCCTGAGCCCAACCGCCCTGGAGCAGATTTACGCCCACGCCGACCGCAGCTACCCCGAGGAATGCTGCGGTTTCGTTTTCGCCGACGGCAGCGTGTACCTGGGCAGCAATATCCAGAACGAACTGCACCGCAAGAACCCCGAGATGTATTCACGCAGCGCCGCCAACGGCTACACCTTCTCGGTGGCCGACACGCTGAAGATGAACAAGGCGTTTCGCAGTGATAACCCGGTGGTGGTGATCTACCACTCCCACCCTGACGTCGGCGCATATTTCAGCGACGAAGACCAGGACAAGGCCCTCTTCATGGGCGAGCCGATCTACCCCGTGAGCTATTTGGTGGTGGATGTTCGCCAGGGCAAAACCCAAGGTTCCAAGCTGTTTGCCTGGGATGGCAACGGCTTCGCCCAAAAACCCTTCAACGACCTGCAAACGGAGTTGTGCATGAACGCTGTCTCTTTCCCCGACATCCTGGTCCGCGTGGCCAAGCTGCCAGCACCGACCCTCGAGGGTGCCGGATCGACATTGCGCGAAGTCATTGAAAACCTGTGCGCCGAGCACCCGCAATTGCGCGCGCACCTGCTCTACGAGAACAACCAGCTCAAGGAACACTTCCTGTTCACCGCCGAAGAGGAACTGATCGACGCCAACGACCCGTTGCCCGAGAAGGCAAAAATCGAAGTGCTGCTGGCCACGTCCGGCGGCATGGACGTCGACTCACTGAGCAACGAAGAAGTGCAGCGCTACGTGCGCCACATCACCCTGCCCGGCGTCGGCCGCGAAGGCCAACTGAACCTGAAGAAGGCCAAGGTGCTGATCATCGGCACCGGCGGTCTCGGTTCGCCCATCAGCCTGTACCTGGCGGCAGCCGGCATCGGCACCCTGGGGCTGGTGGATTTCGACGTGGTGGAAAGCAGCAACCTGCAACGCCAGATCGTCCACGGCAACAGCACCCTGGGCATGCCCAAGGTCGAGTCTGCCAAGCAGCGTCTGCAAGACCTGAACAGCCACATCCAGATCAACACCTACGACACCGCTTTCAACACCGACAACGCCCTGGAGCTGGTGGGTGCCTATGACCTGGTGATCGACGGCACCGACAATTTCGAAACCCGCTACCTCGTCAACGACGCCTGCGTGCAACTGGGAAAACCGTTGGTGTACGGCGCGATCTACCGTTTCGACGGGCAAATCAGCGTGCTCAACTATAAAGGCGGGCCGTGCTACCGCTGCCTGTTCCCCCAGGCACCGCCGGCAGAACTGGCACCCAATTGCAGCGCCGGCGGCGTCATCGGCGTATTGCCCGGCGTGGTCGGCATGATCCAGGCCACCGAGGCGATCAAATTGTTGATCGGCATTGGCGAACCCCTGTCGGGCCGGTTGATGCGCTTTGATGCCCTGGCGATGAAATTCAGCGAGATCCGCTTCAAGCGCCGCGCCGAATGCCCTTGCTGCTCCGAGCTGCGCCACACCCAAACCATCGCCCCCGCCGTCTGCGCGGATGCCGTGCCGAGCACACCGTCGTTGGCCGAAGAGCGCTACATCAAGCCACGGGTGCTCAAGCAACTGCTCGAACAACACAGCAAGGCCGACGTGCTGCTGGACGTGCGAGATGCCAGCGAACTGGAGGTGTGCAAGCTGCCAGGGGTGGTGCACATACCCCTGGCCGAACTCGACGGGCAACTCGCCACCCTCAGCCGCGACAATACGCACTACCTGATCTGCTACGCCGGAACTCGCGCGGAACAAGCCGCCACTACCCTGCTGGCAGCCGGATTCGCCAACACCAAAGTACTGCAAGGTGGCATGAAACACTGGGTTCGCGACGTCGAACCCGACATGCCTTTGTACTGATCAGCGGCCATGGGTTCTTACTTGATGTTGCATAACTCGATACTCGACGCGATCGGCCAAACGCCCATCGTGCGCCTGGAACAGTTTTCCGAAGACCTCGGCATTGAGGTCTACGCCAAGCTGGAATCCCTCAACCCCGGCGGCAGCCACAAGGCGCGCATCGCCCTGGGCATGATCCTCGACGCCGAGCGCCGGGGCATTCTGATTCGCGGCTCAGGGCAAACCATCATCGAGCCCAGCGGCGGCAACACCGGCATTGGCCTGGTGATGGCCGGCAACGTGCTGGGCTACAAAGTGGTGCTGGTGATCCCCGACAATTACAGCCCCGAGAAGCAGAAACTGCTGCGGCTGTACGGTGCCAGGGTGGTGCTGTCGGACAGCCGCCAGGGCAACAATTCCCACGGTGAAAAGTGCATGGAGCTACAGCTGGAAAACCCCAGCTACGTGATGCTCAACCAGCAGCGCAACGGCGCCAACCCGCAGACCCACCGTGACACCACCGCCCGGGAAATCATCCGCGCGTTCGGCGAGCAGCGGGTGGACTACTTCGTCAGCGGCATCGGCACCGGCGGCCATATCACCGGCATCGGCGAAACCCTCAAGAGCACCTGGCCGGCGATCCGCGTGATGGGCGTGGAGCCGGAAGAATGCGACCTGCTCAGCGACCGCCACGCGCCGCACCATATCCAGGGCCTGTCCATCGGCTTGATCCCGAGCATTCTCAACGTCGCGATCATCGACGGGATGCTCAAGGTGTCGCGCCAGGAATGCATCGACATGATCAAACGCATCATGCGCACCGACGCCATCAGCCTCGGGCTGTCGTCGGCCGCCAACATGGTGGCCATTGCCAAGCTGGCGCCGGAACTGCCCACCGACACCGTCGTGCTGACGATGGTCTACGACAGTGCCGACAGTTATTTGCCCTGTTTTGAATAACAACTATTGCGGGGGTGCCTCCATGGGGGGCTTTATCGACATGCAACAGCTGCACGATGAGTTGCTCACCCACCTCATCACCACGCTTACACCCGCGCAGCTGAAGCAGCTGGAAGACCACCTTGCGCCGCTGATCCAGGCGGCGGCGCAGGCGGTGGCCGAAGACCTGATCGCCTACGCCTGGCGCGACCCGGCGTCCCGTGGGCGCGGGGAGCTGATCCTGGAGTCCTACGCCTCGTTCAAGGCGGTGCTGTATTACCGGTTGGCGCACCTGGTGTGGAATTTCCCGGACACCAACAACGGCGTGTTTTCCGCCATCGCCCTGAAGCTGAGCAACCAGGGCAAGATTTTGTCCGGTGCCGAGATTCACCCGGCCGCGCGGATCGGCCGGCGCTTTGTGCTGGACCACGGTTACGGCACGGTCATCGGCGAAACCTGCGAGATCGGCAACGACTGCTACATCCTCTGCGGCGTGACCTTGGGCGCCCGGGGCATTGCCAACAACCCCGACGGCAAGCGCCACCCACGCCTGGGCAACAACGTGGAAGTCGGTTCCGGTGCCCGGGTGCTCGGTTATGTGCTGATCGGCGACAACGTGTTTATCAGCCCCTCCTGTGTGATCACCCAGGACGTGCCGGCCGGCACCAAGGTCAAGGTGGTCAATCAGATCCAGCTACAGAAAAACGACGAATCGGACCACAGCAATTACCTCGGCGCGTTTGCCCTCGACGAGCGCCTGCACGTGGTGGGCGAGGTCAACGCCAGCCACAAGGTGACGGTGCTGGACGCCGACTTCCACCCTCTGCCCGGCCTGCTGCTGGAGCCGACGGTCAAGGAACGCCATCACCTGCAATTTCGCCTGCGGCACATCGAAACCGCCGCCTACCCGCCGCGCCTGCCGTTGAACCTGAAGGTGAGCGGGCCCGAATTTGAAATCACCCTGCTCTCTCCCCCTGGTTTGAGCGCGATGGTTCGTCGCCTGCTGCAAGCCAGCCCATTGATCGTCGGAGGTTGAACATGTCCGTGCACACCATGGAAACCCTCGCGCTGTTCGACAGCGCGCCTTACCAGAATGCTTTCAGTGCGCGGGTAATTGCCGTCGGCGAGCAAGGCATCGCCCTGGAGCACACGCTGTTCTATCCCACCGGCGGCGGGCAACCGGGGGACACCGGCCACTTCACCCTGCCCGATGGCAGCCGTGTCGACATCACCGGCACCGTGCGCGACCCGGTGCTGCGCTCGATCATCTGGCACCAGGTGGAACACTGCCCTGAACAACTGGCCGCCGGGATGCAGGTGGACGCCAGCCTGGATTGGGAGCGCCGCTACCAGCACATGAAGATGCACACCTGCCTGCACCTGCTGTGCTCGATCATCGATGCCCCGGTGACCGGTTGCAGCATCAGCTTTGACAAGGGCCGACTGGATTTCGACCTGCCGGAAATGACCCTCGACAAAGAGACCATCACCCGCGACCTCAACGAGCTGATCCAGCAGGCTCACGCGGTCAAGACGTTGTCGATGCCCGCCTCGGAGTATTCCACCCTGCTGCAGATCACCCGTACCCAGGCGGTGGCGCCACCGGTGATCCAGGGTTCGGTGCGGGTCATCGAGATTGCCGGCATCGACATCCAGCCCTGTGGCGGCACCCATGTGACCAACACCGAGGAAATCGGCCGGGTGTTCTGCGAAAAGATCGAGAAGAAAAGCAAACACAACCGCCGGGTGATCCTGCGGTTTGAATAACAGCAAAGCGACGGCCGGGGCGCCAACGCCCTAGCCGCTGTTCGTACAGGAAACTGACAGCAAATTTATGTGCTTGTAACATTCAGAAACGTACAATCCCGCCAGCAACGCCTTGTTACCCCTGACTCGCGAAAACAGCGCCCTTCCTGCCCGGTGGGGCATTCGTGCAGCAGCTAAGCTCACTCCCACCACGCCCCTGAACCTGAACGCTGCAGGAATGACTGCCTATGAAAAGAGTGTTCCGTCACTACATCCCTGCATCCACCTTGCGCTTGCTGCCCAACCGCTGGGACTTGGTCGCCCTGCCCCTGGTGATCGGCTTTTTATTGTTTTTCTCCATCACGGCCCGGGAAACCTGGGCGCCGATCGCCACCCTGCAAAGTGAAGTCATCTCCCTCGACCCGGCCAACCTGCCGGAATACGCGATGCGCACTACGATGCGCATGCTGGCGGCGATGGTTGCAGCGCTGGTTTTCACCCTGTTGTACGGCACCCTGGCCGCCAAGAGCCGGCGCGCCGAAAAACTGCTGGTGCCCGTGCTCGACATCCTGCAATCGGTACCGGTGCTGGGTTACATCTCGTTTACCGTGACGTTCTTCCTGCTGCTGTTCCCCGGGCGCGTGCTAGGCGCGGAGCTGGCGGCCATCTTTGCGATTTTCACCAGCCAGGCCTGGAACATGACGTTCAGCTTCTACCAGTCGCTGCGCATGCTGCCCCATGACCTGGTGGAAGTGTCCACCAACCTGCGGCTGTCCGGCTGGCAGAAGTTCTGGAAGCTCGACGTGCCCTTCGCCATGCCGGGGCTGGTGTGGAACATGATGATGAGCATGTCCGGCGGCTGGTTTTTCGTGGTTGCCTCCGAAGCCATTACCGTCGGCGACAAGACCATCACCTTGCCGGGCGTGGGTTCGTACCTGGCCCTGGCGATTGCCCAGAAAGACCTGCACGCCGTGGGTTACGTGATCCTGGCGATGATTGTGGTCATCCTGATGTACGACCAGTTCCTGTTCCGCCCGCTGGTGGCCTGGGCCGACAAGTTCCGCATGGAAACCACCGCCTCCCAAGGCGCCGCGCCGCAATCCTGGCTGCTGAACCTGATCCAGCGCACGCGCATCGTCCAGCGCATCCTGCGGCCTGTTACCCGCACCGTCAGCCGCCTTGGCAACAAACGCTTCAGCCTGGCGGGCGGTGCACTCAAGGCGTTGCCGGCAGAAACACCCCAGGCATCAAAAGTGATCGACTGGGTGTGGGGCACCCTCATCGCGCTGCTGGCCGCGTATGCGCTGTATCACATCGTGCAGTACGTCGGCACCGAAGTGACCCTGGCCGAAGTCGGCCATGTGTTTGTGCTGGGCCTGATCACGCTGCTGCGGGTGGCCGGCCTGATCCTGATCGCCTCGCTGATCTGGGTGCCCTTGGGCGTGATGATCGGCTTGCGCCCCGCCCTGGCGGAAAAAATCCAGCCGCTGGCGCAGTTTCTCGCGGCCTTCCCGGCGAACCTGCTGTTCCCGGTGTTCGTCATCGTGATCCTGCACTACCACCTCAACCCGGATATCTGGCTGAGCCCGCTGATTGTGCTGGGCACCCAGTGGTACATCCTGTTCAACGTGATCGCTGGCGCCAGCGCGTTTCCCAATGACTTCAAGGAAGTCGCTGCCAACTTCCGCATTCGCGGCTGGTTGTGGTGGCGCAAAGTGATGTTGCCGGGGATTTTCCCGTACTACGTCACCGGCGCCATTACCGCCTCGGGCGGTGCCTGGAACGCCAGTATCGTGTCCGAGTACGTGTCCTGGGGCCAGGACAACGTGGTCGCCCATGGCCTGGGCGCCTACATTGCACAGACCACGGCTGCCGGCGACTTCCCGAAAATCGCCCTGGGCGTGGTGGTGATGTCGATCTTCGTGGTGGCGTTCAACCGCGCGGTCTGGCGGCCGATGTACGCCATGGCTGAAAACAAACTTCGTCTGAATTGATGGGATTCGCTGTGATGACTACCTATACCGAGCACGCCGCCGACACCCCGGAAATCTACTCGTTGAAAAACGTGAACCGGGTGTTCGGCAAAGGTAAAGATGAGTTGCAAGTCCTCAGCGGCGTGGACTTGAGCCTGCACGAAGGCGAGATTGTCGGCATGCTCGGTCGCTCCGGCTCGGGCAAGTCGACCTTGCTGCGCATCATCGCCGGGCTGATTCAGCCGTCGTCAGGCGAAGTACGCTACAACGGCGCGCCGCTCAACGGCCCGGCCGAAGGCGTGGCCATGGTGTTCCAGACCTTCGCGCTGTTCCCGTGGCTGACCGTGCTGGAAAACGTCGAGGCCGGCCTGCAAGCCTTGCAGGTCGAGCGCAAGGAAACCCGCCGGCGCGCCCTGGCGGCCATCGACCTGATCGGCCTGGACGGGTTCGAAAACGCCTACCCGCGGGAATTGTCCGGCGGCATGCGCCAGCGTGTGGGTTTCGCCCGCGGGCTGGTGGTCAACCCGACGCTGCTGTTGATGGACGAACCGTTCTCGGCGCTGGACGTGCTCACCGCTGAAACCCTGCGCACCGACCTGCTGGACCTGTGGAGCGGCAAGCAGCTGCCGATCAAATCGATCCTGATCGTGACCCACAACATCGAAGAAGCCGTGCTGATGTGCGACCGCATCCTGGTGCTGTCGTCCAACCCTGGCCGGGTGGTAGCCGAGATCAAGGTGCCGTTTGCGCACCCGCGCAACCGGCTGGACCCGACCTTCAGGCAAATGGTCGACGACATCTACGCCCTGATGACCGACCGCCGCAGCGCTGACGCGAGCAGAGGCTTACCGGAGCTGAAAATGGGCAGCCTGCTGCCGGAAGTGTCCACCAACCTGATGGCCGGCCTGATCGAAACCCTGGCCGCCGAGCCCTACAATGGCCACGCGGGCCTGCCGACCGTGGCCGAACGGCGCTTGCTGGAAGTCGACGATCTGTTCCCGGTCGCGGAGATGCTCGAACATTTGGGCTTTGCCGAACTCAAGGGTGCGGACATCACCCTCACCGACGCCGGCAAACTGTTCGCCGACTACGGCACCCAGGAGCGTAAAACCCTGTTCGCCGAACACTTGATCCGCCACGTGCCATTGGCCGCCCGCATTCACCAGGTGTTGCTGGAGCGCAGCGGCCACCGTGCACCACGGGTGCGGTTTGAGCAGGAACTGGAAGACTCGCTGACCGAGGCGTTCGTCGAGAAAACCCTGGAAAGCGTGGTGGCCTGGGGACGGTATGCGGAGATTTTCTCCTACGACGACCATACCGAGACGTTCAGCCTGGATGACGTAGAAGGCAGCATGTAACGGCGTGATGTCGACCCCTTTCCATTGAACAACACAGAACAAATGTGGGAGCTGGCTTGCCTGCGATAGCATCACCTCGGTGTATCTGAAAGACCGAGGTGTCTGCATCGCAGGCAAGCCAGCTCCCACATTGATTGGGTTTACACAGTGAGTGCCGTGGTGTTTCTCAGATCACGAACAGGTCCACAAACCGATTCACGGGCGTTGCTTCAAGCCGTGCCTGATCCTTGCACAACGCAAAAATCTCAGCACTGCGCTGTGCGGTAAACCGGGTCGCCAGGTTGGCTTTGAACTTGTCCTCCAGCAACGGAATACCCTCCACCCGACGACGCCGGTGGCCAATCGGGTATTCCACAGCCACCCGTTCGGTACTGGAGCCATCCTTGAAGAACACCTGCACCGCATTGGCGATGGAGCGCTTGTCGGCCTCCAGGTATTCGCGGCTGTAGCGCGGCTCCTCGACGATGACCATCTTGTCCCGCAGCTCATCGATGATCGGGTGGGCCCCGTGGAATTCATCCTCGTATTGCTCGGCCACCAGGTTGCCAAACGCCAGCGGCACGGCGGTCATGTACTGGAGGCAATGGTCGCGGTCCGCCGCATTGGCCAACTGCCCGACCTTGGAAATGATGCGAATCGCCGACTCGTGGGTGGTGATGACGATTTTGTCGATTTCAGGCAGGCGGTGCTTCACTTGCGGGTGCAGGGTCACCGCCGCTTCACAGGCCGTTTGCGCATGGAACTCGGCGGGGAAGCTGATCTTGAACAGCACGTTTTCCATCACATAGGTGCCGTAGGGCTGGGACAGGCTGAAGGCCCGCTTGTCTTCGGGCTTGAGCGCCAGGTCCTTGTTGGTGTGGCTGAACAGCACGTCATAAAAGCCCCACTGCGGCGCGCTCAACACGCCGGGAATCCCCATCTCGCCACGCATGGCGATATCGGCCAGGCGCACCCCGCGACTCGACGCATCCCCCGCGGCCCACGACTTGCGCGAACCGGCGTTCGGCGCATGGCGATACGTACGCAGTGCCTGGCCGTCGACAAACGCCTGGGACAGGGCCGACAGCAGTTGCTCACGGTTGGCGCCCATCAGTTTGGCGGTGACGGCGGTGGAGGCGACTTTCACCAGCAGCACATGGTCAAGACCGACGCGGTTGAAGGAATTTTCCAGGGCAATCACGCCCTGGATTTCGTGGGCCATGATCATCGCCTCCAGCACTGCCCGCACGGTCAGCGGCGCGTCGCCATTGGCCACGCGTTTTTGCGAGAGGTGGTCAGCGACGGCGAGGATGCCGCCGAGGTTATCGGAAGGATGGCCCCATTCGGCGGCGAGCCAGGTGTCGTTGTAGTCGAGCCAGCGCACGATGCAGCCGATGTCCCACGCGGCCTTGACCGGGTCCAGGCGGAACGAGGTGCCCGGCACCCGCGCACCGAAGGGCACCACCGTGCCTTCGACGATCGGCCCCAGGTGCTTGGTGCACTCCGGAAAACGCAGGGCCAGCAGGCCGCAACCGAGGGTGTCCATCAGGCAGTGGCGGGCGGTGTCCAGGGCGTCGCGGGACTCGATCTTGAAACTCAGGACGTAGTCGGCGATGTCCTGCAGGACCTGGTCGTAGTCGGGGCGGTTGTTTTGGTCGACGTTGGCGCTCATGGCAGTACTCCAAAGTGGGTTAGGTGTGGTCCATCCTCAGCGTCAGGGTTGATGTGTTTTTTAAAGGCAGATCTTGGTGTCTGCCTGATCGTGGTGCGTCTGGTGGAATCGCCCCTCACCCTAGCCCTCTCCCCAGAGGGGAGAGGGGACTGATTGGGGGATATTGCAGATTTACGGCGACCTGAACGAGTTGCGTTGAATCCACAATCGACTCGATCTCTCAGGTCGCAAAATTCCTTCAGACACCTCGGTCAGTACCCTCTCCCCTCCAGGGAGAGGGTTAGGGTGAGGGGTGATTCTCAAGTTAAAACGCGTCGCCGGGCACGCGCACAAAGCCTTCCATCAACACCCGCGCACTGCGGCTCATGATGGCCTTTTTCACGACCCATTCACCGTCGACCTGGCTGGCCTCGGCGCCTACGCGCAACGTGCCGGATGGATGCCCGAACCGCACCGCATTGCGCTCCACACCGCCCGCCGCCACATTCACCAGCGTGCCGGAAATCGCCGCCGCCGTGCCAATCGCCACCGCCGCCGTACCCATCATCGCGTGGTGCAACTTGCCCATGGACAGCGCGCGCACCAGCAGGTCCACATCGCCGGCCTTGATCGCCTTGCCGCTGGACGCCACGTAATCCGCCGGCCGTGCCACAAACGCCACCTTCGGCGTGTGCTGCCGCTGGGCCGCTTCGTCCAGGTGCTTGATCAGGCCCATGCGCAACGCACCGTGGGCACGGATGGTTTCAAACATCGCCAGGGCCTTGGGGTCGCTGTTGATCGCGCCCTGCAGCTCGGTGCCGGTGTAACCCAGGTCCTGGGCATTGATAAAGATGGTGGGAATCCCGGCATTGATCAGCGTCGCCTTGAACGTGCCCACACCCGGCACTTCCAGGTCATCCACCAGGTTGCCGGTAGGGAACATCGAGCCACCGCCGCCCTCTTCTTCTGCCGCCGGGTCCATGAACTCCAGCTGCACTTCGGCCGCCGGGAAGGTCACGCCGTCCAGTTCGAAGTCGCCGGTTTCCTGCACCGCACCGTCGGTGATCGGCACGTGGGCGATGATGGTCTTGCCGATATTCGCCTGCCACACCCGCACCACGGCCACACCGTTGTGCGGAACGCGTGCGGCGTCCACCAGCCCGGCGCTGATGGCGAAGGAGCCCACCGCCGCCGACAGGTTGCCGCAGTTGCCGCTCCAGTCCACGAACGGTTTGTCGATGGACACCTGGCCAAACAGGTAGTCCACGTCGTGATCGGCGCGGGTGCTCTTGGCGAGGATTACGGTTTTGCTGGTGCTGGAGGTGGCGCCGCCCATGCCGTCGATTTGCTTGTCGTACGGGTCGGGGCTGCCGATCACCCGCAGCAACAAGGCATCCCGCGCAGCGCCGGGAACCTGGGCCGATTCGGGCAAATCCTTGAGGCTGAAAAACACGCCTTTACTGGTGCCGCCACGCATGTAGGTGGCGGGAATCTTGATCTGCGGTACGTGTGCCATGGTGGTCCTCATGGGCCGGGGCGTTCACCCCGGCCGCGGTTGTCAGGCGGTAACAGCCGATTCCAGGAAGTCCTGGGCAAAACGTTGCAACACGCCGCCCGCCTCGTAGATCGACACTTCTTCAGCCGTGTCCAGGCGGCAGGTCACCGGCACCTCGACACGCTCGCCATTCCTGCGGTTGATCACCAACGTCAGTTGGGCGCGCGGGGTGCGCTCGCCGATCACGTCGTAGGTTTCGGTGCCGTCGATCTTCAGGGTCTTGCGGTCGGTGCCCGGCAGGAACTCCAGGGGCAGCACGCCCATGCCCACCAGGTTGGTACGGTGGATGCGCTCGAAGCCTTCGGCGGCAATCGCTTCCACACCGGCCAGGCGTACGCCCTTGGCCGCCCAGTCCCGGGACGAACCTTGCCCGTAGTCGGCACCGGCAATGATGATCAGCGGCTGCTTGCGTTCCATGTAGGTTTCGATGGCTTCCCACATGCGCGTGACCGTGCCTTCGGGCTCCAGGCGCGCCAGGGAACCCTGCTTGACCTTGCCGTCTTCGATGACCATTTCATTGAACAGTTTCGGATTGGCGAAGGTGGCGCGCTGCGCGGTCAAATGGTCGCCGCGATGGGTCGCGTAGGAGTTGAAGTCGACTTCCGGCAAGCCCATTTTCGCCAGGTATTCGCCGGCGGCGCTGTCGAGCATGATCGCGTTGGACGGCGACAGGTGATCGGTGGTGATGTTATCCGGCAGCACTGCCAGCGGGCGCATGCCCTTGAGCGGACGCGCGCCGGCCAGGGCCCCTTCCCAATACGGCGGGCGGCGGATGTAGGTGCTCTGCGGGCGCCAGTCGTACAGCGGCGTGACCTTGGGGCCGGTGTCTTCGTGGATCGCGAACATCGGGATGTAGACCTGGCGGAACTGCTCCGGCTTGACCGAGGCCTTGACCACCGCGTCGATTTCTTCGTCGCTCGGCCAGATGTCCTTCAGGCGGATTTCCTGGCCGCTGGCGTCCAGGCCCAGTACGTCTTTTTCGATGTCGAAACGGATGGTACCGGCAATCGCGTAAGCCACCACCAGTGGCGGCGACGCGAGGAACGCTTGCTTGGCGTACGGGTGGATACGGCCATCGAAGTTGCGGTTACCCGAGAGCACGGCGGTGGCGTACAAATCGCGGTCGATGATCTCTTGCTGGATCACCGGGTCGAGTGCGCCAGACATGCCGTTGCAGGTGGTGCAGGCGAACGCCACCACGCCGAAACCCAACTGCTCCAGTTCGGTGGTCAGCCCGGCTTCGTCGAGGTACATGGCTACGGTTTTCGAACCCGGCGCCAGGGACGACTTGACCCACGGCTTGCGGGCCAGCCCGAGCTTGTTGGCGTTGCGCGCCAGCAGCCCGGCGGCAATCACGTTGCGCGGGTTGCTGGTGTTGGTGCAGCTGGTGATGGCGGCGATGATCACCGCGCCGTCGGGCATTTGCCCCGGCACATCATCCCACTGGCCAGAGATGCCCTTGGCCGCCAGATCGCTGGTGGCGACGCGGGCGTGGGGGTTGCTCGGGCCGGCCATATTGCGCACCACCGAGGACAGGTCGAAGCTCAGGCCACGCTCGTATTGCGCGCCCTTGAGGTCGTCCGCCCACAGGCCGGTGTGGCGAGCGTACTGCTCCACCAGGGTGACTTGTTCGTCTTCACGGCCGGTGAGTTTCAGGTAGGCAATGGTTTGTTGGTCGATGTAGAACATCGCCGCCGTGGCGCCGTATTCCGGGGCCATGTTGGAGATGGTGGCGCGGTCGCCCAGGGTCAGGGCCGAGGCGCCTTCGCCGAAGAACTCCAGCCACGCACCGACGACCTTTTGCTTGCGCAGGTACTCGGTCAGCGCCAGCACCATGTCGGTGGCGGTGATGCCTGGTTGCAGCTTGCCCGTCAGCTCTACGCCCACGCTTTCCGGCAGGCGCATCCACGAGGCACGGCCGAGCATCACGCTCTCCGCTTCCAGGCCGCCCACGCCAATGGCGATCACGCCCAAGGCATCAACGTGTGGCGTGTGGCTGTCGGTGCCGACGCAGGTATCGGGGAAGGCCACGCCGTCACGCACCTGGATCACCGGAGACATTTTCTCCAGGTTGATCTGGTGCATGATCCCGTTGCCCGGCGGGATCACGTCGACGTTCTTGAAGGCCTTTTTGGTCCACTCGATAAAGTGGAAACGGTCTTCGTTGCGGCGGTCTTCGATGGCGCGGTTTTTCTCGAACGCGTCCGGGTCAAACCCACCGGCTTCGACGGCCAGGGAGTGGTCGACGATCAGTTGGGTGGGCACCACCGGGTTGACCTGGGCCGGGTCACCGCCTTGCAGGGCGATGGCATCGCGCAGGCCGGCGAGGTCCACCAGGGCGGTCTGGCCGAGAATGTCGTGGCACACCACGCGGGCCGGGAACCAGGGGAAGTCGAGGTCGCGTTTGCGTTCGATCAGCTGGCTCAGGGAGGCATTGAGGGTCGCGGGGTCGCAGCGACGCACCAGGTTTTCCGCGAGTACGCGGGAAGTGTAAGGCAGGGTGGCGTAGGCGCCGGGGGTGATTGCATCGACTGCCGCACGGGCGTCGTAGAAATCGAGGCGGCTGCCGGGCAGCGGTTTGCGGTGGTCAGTGTTCATAGGCTGGGACTCGGTCACGGTAAGGTGTACAGCAAAAAACTGTGGCATTGGCCTGGATGAACACGGTCCCTGTGGGAGCCGGGCTTGCCCGCGATGCAGGCACCTTGGTGTGTCAGTTACACCGAGGTGATGCTATCGCAGGCAAGCCAGCTCCCACATTGAACCGGTTCCGATCCTTAAAACTGGCGCCTCAGATTCCCACCATTCAGCGACGTTCGATTGGCACGAACTTGCGCTGCTCAACGCCGATGTACTCGGCGCTCGGACGGATGATGCGGTTGTTGGCACGCTGTTCAAATACATGCGCGGCCCATCCTGTCAGCCGCGAGCAAACGAAAATCGGCGTGAACAGCTTGGTCGGGATGCCCATGAAGTGGTACGCCGAGGCATGGTAGAAGTCGGCGTTGGGGAACAGTTTCTTTTGCTCCCACATGGTCTTGTCGATGGCTTCGGAAACCGGGAACAACACGGTGTCGCCCACTTCGTCGGCGAGTTTTTTCGACCAGCCCTTGATCACTTCATTACGCGGGTCGCTGTCTTTATAGATCGCGTGGCCAAAGCCCATGATCTTGTCCTTGCGCGCCAGCATGCCGAGGGTGCCTTCCACCGCTTCCTGGGCGGAAGAGAAACGCTCGATCATCTCCATCGCCGCTTCGTTGGCGCCGCCGTGCAGCGGGCCACGCAGGGAGCCGATGGCGGCGGTGACGCAGGAATACAGGTCCGACAGGGTCGAGGCACACACGCGGGCGGTGAAGGTCGACGCGTTGAATTCGTGCTCGGCGTAGAGGATCAGCGAGACGTTCATCACTTTGACGTGCAAGTCGCTCGGCTTCTTGTCGTGCAACAGGTGCAGGAAATGGCCGCCGATGGATGGCTCGTCGGTCACGCAATTGATGCGCTGGCCGTCGTGGCTGAAGCGGTACCAGTAGCACATGATCGCCGGGAACGCCGCCAGCAGGCGGTCGGTCACGTCGCGCTGCACGCTGAAGTCTTTCTCCGGCTCGATATTGCCCAGGAACGAGCAACCGGTGCGCATCACGTCCATCGGGTGGGCGTCGGCGGGGATGCGTTCCAGTACTTCTTTCAGTGCCTGGGGCAGGTCGCGCAGCTTGCCGAGCTTGGCGGTGTAGGCAGCCAGCTCGGCCTGGGTCGGCAATTCGCCGTAGAGCAGCAGGTAGGCGACTTCTTCAAACTGCGCGTCGGCGGCGAGTTCACGCACGTCGTAGCCGCGATAGGTCAAGCCGGCACCGGCCTGGCCCACGGTGGACAGTGCGGTTTGCCCGGCGACCTGGCCACGCAGGCCAGCGCCACTGAGTACTTTTGCTTCGGCCATGGTTATCTCCAATCTTGTCTTTATTAGGGAAGCGTCTCGCTGAAGCGTCACACCGCCCCTTGCAGGAGCGAGCTTGCTCGCGAAAAACTTCAGGGCGCCGCGTTCATTCAGGCTAAGCGCGTTATCGTTAACGATCTTCGCGAGCAAGCTCGCGCCTACAAGTATCCGGGTGCGTTACTTCTTGGCGGCGAACAGCGCGTCGAGCTTCTGCTCGAAGGTGTGGTAGTCGATGCGATCGTAAAGCTCCATGCGGGTTTGCATGGTGTCGATCACGTTCTGCTGGGTGCCGTCGCGACGGATCGCGGTGTAAACGTTCTCGGCAGCCTTGTTCATGGCGCGGAAGGCCGAGAGCGGGTACAGCACAATGGAAACATCCGCAGATTTCAACTGATCGACCGTGTAGAGCGGCGTGGCACCGAACTCGGTGATATTAGCCAGGATCGGCGCTTTCACGCGGGAGGCGAACAGTTTGTACATCTCCAGCTCCGTGATGGCTTCCGGGAACACCATGTCGGCACCGGCCTCGATGCAGGCGGCGGCACGTTCCAGGGCGGACTCCAGACCTTCCACGGCGAGCGCGTCGGTACGGGCCATGATCACGAAGCTGTCATCGGTGCGCGCATCCACGGCGGCCTTGATACGGTCGACCATTTCCTGCTGGGACACGATTTCCTTGTTCGGACGATGGCCGCAACGCTTGGCGCCCACCTGGTCTTCGATATGGATCGCCGCCGCGCCGAACTTGATCATCGACTTGACCGTGCGTGCCACGTTGAACGCCGAGGAGCCGAAACCGGTGTCCACGTCCACCAGCAGCGGCAGGTCGCACACGTCGGTGATGCGGCGCACGTCGGTCAGCACGTCATCCAGGCCGGTAATCCCCAGGTCCGGCACGCCGAGCGAGCCGGCAGCCACCCCGCCACCCGACAGGTAGATCGCCTTGAAACCGGCGCGCTTGGCCAGCAGGGCGTGGTTGGCGTTGATCGCGCCGACCACCTGCAACGGCTGTTCACTGGCAACGGCGTCACGGAAACGCTGGCCTGGAGTAGTGTTGTTCTTGGAACTCATGACTCACCTCGTGATTGGGGCGCGCCGTCCGGGAAGTGACGGGCAATGTTGCGTTTGGAAGCGCCGATATGACGGCGCATCAACAACTCGGCCAGTTCACCGTCGCGATCGGCAATCGCGTCAAGAATGCGGTGATGCTCGGCAAAGGCCTGGCGTGGACGATTGGGGGTGGCGGAGAACTGGATGCGGTACATGCGCACCAACTGATACAGCTCGCCGCACAACATTTGGGTCAGGGTACGGTTACCGGCGCCTTGAATTATCCGGTAATGAAAATCGAAGTCGCCTTCCTGCTGGTAGTAGCCGACACCGGCCTGGAAGGCGGCATCGCGCTCGTGGGTGTGCAACACCTGGCGCAACTCTTCGATCTCGGCGTCGGTCATGCGCTCGGCGGCCAGCCGGCAGGCCATGCCTTCCAGGGACTCGCGGATTTCGTAGAGTTCGATCAGCTCTTCATGGCTCAAGGACACCACTCGCGCGCCCACATGGGGGATGCGCACCAGCAGGCGCTGGCCTTCCAGGCGGTGGATCGCCTCGCGCAGCGGGCCACGGCTGATGCCATAGGTGCGCGCCAGTTCCGGCTCGGAGATCTTGCTGCCGGGGGCGATCTCGCCCTTGACAATGGCGGCCTGGATACGCCGGAAGACGTTCTCGGACATGGTCTGGGAATCGTCTTGGGCCATCACTGGGGTTTCCAGTTGATCCAGCATATTGTCGACACCTTTAAAAGCAATGCCGCAAAAACTAGCCAATCAGCCCAGAATAGTCAAAGAATAAATACACATTGTCGACAATCTTCTAATAACCGGCCCTGCACCCTATCGGGGCATGGCCGGCTGCCAGCGCTGGCGCCAGAAAACCTTCATGTTAGAATGCCGGCCACTTTTGCCTCACATCCCTGGATGAAAAGGCGCACGAGGGAGTTTGCGCAGCAATGCCAGTCGCCTTGAATTGAACATCGCACTGCACCGCCTCAGGATTTATGAGACTCAAGCCCTTCCCCCTAATGTTTCTACTGTTTATACCGGGCCTTGGCGTTGCAGCCGAGAAGACCGTGTATGGGCTCAATGAATACGCCACGTTGGCCGGCATTGACCTGGAAGTGGCCGCCAAACTCGACACGGGCGCCAAGACTGCGTCCTTGAGTGCCCGCGACATCAAGCGTTTCAAGCGCAACGGCGAATCCTGGGTGCGCTTTTATCTTGCCATCGACGCCGCCCATTCCCACCCCATCGAGCGCCCCCTGGCCCGCGTGAGCAAGATCAAACGCCGCGCCGGTGACTACGACCCCGATGAAGACAAGAACTACACCGCCCGTCCCGTGATTGCCCTGGACATCTGCATGGGCACCGCTTTACGCAGTATCGAAGTGAACTTGACTGACCGCAGCGCCTTCCAATACCCGCTGCTGATCGGCTCCGAAGCGCTCAAACGCTTTGATGCGCTGGTCGACCCCAGTCTTAAATACGCGGCGGGCAAACCTGCCTGCGCCACCGACGCTCATACCGCTGAGTAATTTGAATGCGCTCTCTTAATCTGCACCTGAAAATCCTGATCGCCGTATTGGTGGTCCTGGGCATTTCGGTCACGGCCTATCAGATTTTCGTGCTGGGGATTCCTGTCACCGAGGACGCCACCGACGACCTGTGGAACATCGACGCCAAGGTCGAATTCGTCGCCAACGCCAAAGACCCGGTGAAGATCCAGATGTTCGTGCCGCCCCTGAGCCGCGACTTCGTCAGCCTGAATGAAAGCTTTATTTCGAATAACTACGGTGTGAGCGTCAACCGCCTCGATGGCAACCGCAAGGTCACCTGGTCGGCCCGTCGGGCCAAGGGCAACCAGACCCTCTACTACCGCTTGGTACTGACCAAGCGTTACAGCGGCGAAAAGGTCAAGGTCAAGGGCCCCACCTTCCGCGACAGCATTGCCGTCGACGGCCCGGAAAAAATCGCCGCCGAAGCCCTGCTGGCGCCGATCCGCCAGCACTCGGCCGATGTCGAGACCTTTATCAGCGAAGCCATCAAGCGCACCAACAACCTCAACGACGACAACGTGAAGCTGCTGCTGGCGGGCGACCCGTCGACACCGCACAAGGCCAAGATCGTCGAGTTGCTGCTGTCCATTGCCCACGTGCCGGTGGAAAAGGTCCACACCATCCGCCTGGTGGCCGACCAGCCACAAACCCCGGAACTCTGGCTGCGCAGCTTCAACGGCAATGACTGGCTGTACTTCAACCCCGACACCGGCGAACAAGGGCTGCCCACCGACCGCCTGCTGTGGTGGACCGGCGATGAAAACCTGATCACCGTCGACGGCGGCAAAAAGGCCATGGTGACCTTCAGCCTCAACAACAGCGAAATGAACGCCATTCGCCTGGCCAAGCTGACGGACGAGAATACCGACGCCAACTTCCTCGAATACTCGCTGTACGGCCTGCCGCTGCAAACCCAGCAGACCTTCATGATCATGGTGATGATCCCGATCGGCGTGCTGGTGATCCTGATCCTTCGCAACCTGATCGGCCTGCAGACCCTCGGCACGTTCACCCCGGTGCTGATTGCCCTGGCGTTCCGAGAGACGCAGCTGGGCTTCGGGATTGTGCTGTTCACCATTATTACGGCGCTGGGGCTGTCGCTGCGGTCTTACCTGGAACACTTGAAGCTGCAGATGCTGCCGAGGCTGTCGGTGGTGCTGACCTTCGTGGTGGTGCTGATCGCGGCCATCAGCCTGTTCAGCCACAAGCTGGGCCTGGAGCGCGGGCTGTCGGTGGCGTTGTTCCCGATGGTGATTTTGACCATGACCATCGAACGTCTGTCGATCACCTGGGAAGAGCGCGGGGGTGGCCATGCGATGAAAGTCGCGATCGGCACGCTGTTCGCGGCCTCCCTGGCCCACATCATCATGAGCGTGCCGGAGCTGATCTACTTCGTGTTCACCTTCCCGGCGATCCTGTTGATCCTGGTGGGTTTCATGCTGGCCATGGGTCGCTATCGCGGCTACCGCCTGACCGAACTGGTGCGCTTCAAGGCCTTCCTCAAGGCTGACTCGTAATGTTCGGCTTCTGGAAGACCTGGAAGGCCCTGGAAGCGCGGGGGATCATGGGCATCAACCGGCGTAACGCCGACTACGTGCTCAAGTACAACAAGCGCAGCCTGTACCCGATCGTGGATGACAAGATCATCACCAAGGAACGGGCCATGGCGGCCGGCATCCATGTGCCGCAGATGTACGGGATCATTTCCACCGAGAAGGAAATCGACAAGCTCGACGACATCATCGGTGGGCGCAGCGACTTCGTGATCAAGCCGGCCCAGGGCGCGGGCGGCGACGGCATCCTGGTGATCGCCGACCGTTTTGAGGGGCGCTATCGCACGGTCTCCGGCAAGATCATCAGCCATGAAGAGATCGAGCATCAGATTTCCAGCATCCTCACCGGCCTGTATTCCCTGGGCGGCCACCGTGACCGGGCGCTGATCGAATACCGGGTGGTGCCCGACCAGATATTCAAAAGCATCAGCTATGAAGGCGTTCCGGACATCCGCATCATTGTGCTGATGGGCTACCCGGTGATGGCCATGCTGCGCTTGCCCACTCGCCAGTCCGGCGGCAAGGCCAACCTGCACCAGGGCGCGATTGGCGTGGGTGTCGACCTGGCCACCGGGCTGACCCTGCGTGGCACCTGGCTGAACAACATCATCACCAAACACCCCGACACCACCAACGCGGTGGACGGCGTGCAACTGCCCAACTGGGACGGTTTCATGAAGCTCGCAGCCGGCTGCTATGAGCTGTGCGGCTTGGGTTACATCGGCGTGGACATGGTGCTGGACCAGGAAAAAGGCCCACTGATCCTGGAGCTTAATGCTCGCCCGGGGCTGAATATCCAGATTGCCAACGACTGCGGCCTGACCCTGCGTACCCATGCCGTAGAGGCTCGGCTGGAAGAGTTCAAAGCCGCCGGCGTGACAGAAACACCGGAAGAACGGGTAAAGTTTGTGCAGGAGATGTTCGGGCATATTCCTGCGGTTGAAGCCTGACCGCTCTGCCTATCCCCTCTAGGAGCAAATCCTGCAGGGGACTACAATCCCCTCCCCCGCGCACCGATGGCTCCGCCCCGCATGTCGATCTGTTCTGTACACCCGTTGCCCTACCGGGCCAACCCTGCCGAGTATTTTGCAGCGATCCGCCATGCCCCCGGCGCAGTGCTGCTGGACAGCGGCCGACCGGCTGCCGAGCGTGGCCGGTATGATTTGCTGAGTGCGTGGCCCGAGGCGACGCTGGCGGTACTGCCGGACGAAAGCGGCAGCGATTTCCTGCAACGGTTGCGGGAAAACCTGACGTTGCTGGGTGAAGCCAGCATTCCTGCGCCTTATGAGCTGCCGTTCGCCGGCGGCCTGATCGGTTACCTGAGCTACGACTTCGGCCGCCACCTTGAGCACCTGCCGCACTTAGCCGTGGACGATCTGCACCTGCCGGACGCGCGCTTTGGCCTGTACGCCTGGGCCTTGATCAGCGACCACCAGGCGCAGGCCAGCCAACTGGTGTTCCATCCCAAACTGGTGGAGAGCGAGCGGCAACGCCTGATCACCCTGTTCAGCCAGCCGGCCATCACCCCGCTGGAAACGTTCAAGCTGCAGGGCCCCATGGCTCCGGACGTGACTGCCGAAACCTACAAGCAAGCCCTCGCCCGCATCCAGGCCTACATCCAGGCCGGCGACTGCTACCAGGTCAACTTCGCCCAACGCTTCCGCGCCCCGTGCAGCGGCGATCCGTGGGCGGCCTACTGCGCCCTGCGCGAAGCCTGCCCGACGCCGTTTTCCGGGTTCCAGAGCCTCCCGGACGACGGCGCGGTGTTGAGCTTGTCGCCGGAACGCTTTGTCAAAATCAGCCAGCGCCAGGTGGAAACCCGCCCGATCAAGGGCACCCGCCCACGGGGCGCAACACCCGTAGAAGATGCGGCCAACGCCGCCGAACTGCTGGCCAGCCCCAAGGATCGTGCCGAGAACCTGATGATCGTCGACCTGCTGCGCAACGACCTGGGCCGCACCTGCCGTACCGGCTCGGTGAAAGTGCCGGAGTTGTTCAGCCTCGAAAGCTATCCGAACGTGCATCACCTGGTAAGCAGCGTCACCGGCGAGTTGGCCGACGATAAAGACGCCCTGGACCTGATCGCCGGCAGCTTCCCCGGCGGCTCCATCACCGGCGCCCCGAAGATCCGCGCGATGCAGATCATCGACGAGCTGGAACCCACCCGGCGCGGGCTGTATTGCGGTTCGCTGGTGTACCTGGACGTACGCGGCGAGATGGACAGCTCCATCGCCATTCGCAGCTTGTTGGTCAAGGATGGGCAGGTGTGCTGCTGGGGCGGCGGCGGGATCGTCGCGGACTCGGAGTGGCAGGCGGAGTACCAGGAGTCGCTGACCAAGGTGCAGGTTTTGTTACACACCTTGGAAAGCTTGTAGCACCCTGCCCCTTCCTGGCTCGCTGACGTAGAGCCACGCAGCAGAAAAGACCTGAATCAGTGCCGAAGTAGACGGGTTTGAAGCGGGAGGATAGCGTCCGGCTTCAACCGTCCACCCGCCGTCTGTGAAGGATCACATGAAGCGACTGCCTACTCGTCAGGAAATATTTCCGAGATTGCATCTGCCCTCAACCGCACCTATTATCTCCCAAATTGGGAGGTTGACGCGATGCGGATAATCGCTCTGTCGACGTTCCGAATATTCTGGGAAAGCCACCCCGGCTGCATGGATGCCAAAACGCCGCTGGTGGAGTTGTATCGCCATATGGAAAAGGCTACCTACCCAACCCCGCAGGCCCTCAAGGCAGAGCTAAGAACAGCGAGCATTCTCAAAGGGGGCCGGGTTGTGTTCAACATAGGTGGTAACAAGTATCGAGTGATCATGGCGATCAATT
Source organism: Pseudomonas sp. IPO3778 (assembly GCF_013386825.1). Classification (GTDB taxonomy): domain Bacteria; phylum Pseudomonadota; class Gammaproteobacteria; order Pseudomonadales; family Pseudomonadaceae; genus Aquipseudomonas. Next base: position 21,029 of record NZ_JACARC010000066.1, on the reverse strand, counting down.
ATCAGCGACAGCTTGCGTTCATACGTTTCGTGGGGACCCACGCGCAGTACGATCAGATCAACGCGGAGACCGTGTGATGAACATCAAACCTATTCATTCCCAGGAAGACCTGACCGCTGCGCTCGCGCGTGTCGAGCAGCTATGGGAAGCACAAATTGGCTCGCCCGAGGGTGACGAGCTGGAAATTCTCGCCATTCTTATCGAAAAGTACGAAGCAGAGCATTACCCAATGCCCCCTTCGGATCCCGTAGAAGCGATCAAGTTTCGAATGGAGCAGCTAGGCCTGACCGCCCGAGACCTGGAGCCTTTCATAGGGCCGAGCGGGCGGGTTTCCGAAGTGCTGAACCACAAGCGCAAGCTGAGCTTGTCGATGATTAAACGCCTGCATAAAGGCTTGCGCATTCCTTATGAGAGTTTGCTGGCAGGCGTTTAGGCTGTGCAGTGCCCACACCGGCCCAATCGCGGGCAAGCCCGGCTCCCACGTGGGAGCGCGGTCAACATGTGGGAGCTGGCTTGCCTGCGATGAGGCCATTGGCAACGCCAAATAACTTACAGGCTCAACTGCCGATTCGACGCCTTGATGAACGCTTTCTTCAAGTCCTCAAACGTATGCACCGCCGGGAACTGCGGGAATTCGCGGATCACGTTCTCCGGCGCGTGGAACAGAATCCCGCGGTCTGCCTCACCGAGCATGGTGGTGTCGTTGTAGGAGTCGCCGGCGGCAATCACCCGGTAGTACAGGGTCTTGAAGGCCAAAACCGACTGACGCTTGGGATCTTTCTGGCGCAGTTGGTAGCTCACCACCCGGTCATTCTCATCGGTGATCAACCGATGGCACAGCAGCGTCGGGAAGCCCAGCTGGCGCATCAACGGCTGGGAAAACTCATAGAACGTGTCCGACAGAATCACCACCTGGAAGCGCTCGCGCAGCCAGTTGACGAATTCAATGGCGCCATCCAGGGGCTGGAGGGTGGCGATCACTTCCTGGATATCCGAGAGCTTCAGCCCGTGCTCATCAAGAATGCGCAGGCGCTGTTTCATCAGCACGTCGTAGTCGGGAATGTCCCGGGTGGTGGCCCGCAAGGATTCAATACCGGTTTTTTCGGCGAAGGCGATCCAGATTTCCGGGACCAGCACCCCTTCCAGGTCGAGACAGGCAATTTCCACAAGACACTCCCATTTAAAGTTATTGAGTTGAGCGAGCAAAAGGACTGCCGAACTCTAGCGATTCACGCTGGCCGCCGCAACGCAGGCGGGATTTTGTTACCATCGCCCCCCTATAGAGCGCTCAGCGCCATTGACCTGTAGGAACCGTCCTGATGAACCAAGCCTTCGACGTCGCTGAACTCGCCGCGACTTATGCCAACAAATCCGCCCAGGATATTCTCAAGCTGGCATTCAGCCAGTTTGGCGACGACCTGTGGATCTCTTTCAGCGGTGCCGAGGACGTGGTGCTGGTAGACATGGCCTGGAAGCTGAACAAGAACGTCAAGGTGTTCAGCCTCGACACCGGCCGCCTGCACCCGGAGACCTACCGGTTTATCGAGCAGGTGCGTGAGTTCTACAAGATCGACATCGAGTTGATCTCGCCGGACCAGAGCAAGCTGGAACCCTTCGTCAAGGAAAAGGGCCTGTTCAGTTTCTATAAGGACGGCCATGGCGAATGCTGTGGCGTGCGCAAGATCGAACCGCTGCGCCGCAAGCTGTCCGGCGTAAGCGCATGGGCCACCGGCCAGCGCCGCGACCAGAGCCCGGGCACCCGCAGCCAGGTGGCCGCGCTGGAAATCGACAGCGCCTTCTCCACCCCGGAACGCACCCTGTACAAGTTCAACCCGCTGGCGCAGATGACCAGCGAGGAGATCTGGGGTTACATCCGCATGCTGGAGCTGCCGTACAACAGCCTGCACGAGCGCGGTTTTATCAGCATCGGCTGTGAGCCGTGCACCCGTCCGGTGCTGCCGAACCAGCACGAGCGCGAAGGCCGCTGGTGGTGGGAAGAAGCGACCCAGAAAGAATGCGGGTTGCACGCCGGGAACATCATCAGCAAGGCGTAACCCGCCAGGCAAAACCTGTACACAAAAATGTCACCATCGGTGCCATTTTTGTGTGCACTTATAAAATCCTGCACCGAAAAGTTACATCCTCCCTCGCCGTACCTCCGCTTAAATCCTCTTCCTTTCCAGCAACACAAAATAAATAGCTGTTCAAACGGTCAATTTATATCGCTTTAAATTCAGTCGTTTATTTCCAATCACTCTAAAAACCAAATCACCCGCCGATTTTTCCGCGGAAAATCTGGCACGCATGTGGCTTAAGGCAAAACACACTTTGTATACAATTAATAAAAAAGATACATACACTTTGACGTCAGCCGCTCTCCTGCTGATGTCCAGGAGCCTGCCGGAATGCGTACAAGCCTCTCCAATAACATCGCACTGGATCTGCCCTCCTCCACCCTGAACCCCGAGGCCGCGAGCCCCGGCCCGCTGGTACTCAGCCCGCGCCTGCACAACAAGGACCTGGCGCCCACCAAGGCCGAAGGCCGCCGCTGGGGCCGCTACAGTATCTTTGCCCTGTGGACCAACGATGTGCACAACATCGCCAACTATTCCTTCGCCATCGGCTTGTATGCCCTGGGCCTGGGCGGCTGGCAGATTCTGCTGTCCCTGGGGATCGGCGCGGCGCTGGTGTACTTCTTCATGAACCTGTCCGGCTATATGGGACAGAAGACCGGCGTGCCGTTTCCGGTGATCAGCCGTATCAGTTTCGGCATTCATGGCGCGCAGATTCCGGCGCTGATTCGCGCAGTGATCGCGATCGCCTGGTTCGGGATTCAGACGTACCTCGCCTCGGTGGTTTTCCGCGTGCTGTTGACCGCGGTTCATCCAGGTTTTGCCGACTATGACCACAACGCGATCCTTGGCCTGTCGACCCTCGGTTGGGCGTGTTTTGTGGCGATCTGGTTGGTGCAACTGGCCATCCTCGCCTATGGCATGGAGATGGTGCGCCGCTATGAAGCCTTCGCCGGGCCGGTCATTCTACTGACGGTAGCGTCCCTGGCCGGCTGGATGTATTTCCAGGCAGGCGGCCAGATCGCCTGGTCGATCCGCGAGCCGCTGACGGGTGGCGAAATGTGGCGCAACATCTTCGCCGGTGGCGCGTTGTGGCTGGCGATCTACGGCACGCTGATCCTGAATTTCTGCGATTTCGCCCGCTCCTCGCCGTGCCGCAAGACCATCAAGGTCGGCAACTTCTGGGGCCTGCCGGTGAATATCCTGGTGTTCGCCAGCATCACCGTGCTGCTGTGCGGCGGGCAGTTCCACCTCAATGGCCGGGTGATCGAGAGCCCTACGGAAATCATCGCGGCGATTCCAAACACCTTCTTCCTGGTGCTGGGTTGCCTGGCGTTCCTGATCGTGACCGTAGCGGTGAACATCATGGCCAACTTCGTCGCGCCGGCCTTTGTGCTGAGCAACCTGGCGCCCAAGTACCTGAACTTCCGCCGTGCCGGGCTGATCAGCGCCACCGTGGCGGTGTTGATCCTGCCGTGGAACCTCTACAACAGCCCGCTGGTGATCGTGTATTTCCTCTCCGGGCTGGGCGCCCTGCTCGGGCCGTTGTACGGGGTGATCATGGTCGACTACTGGTTGATCCGCAAAAGCCAGGTGGACGTGCCGCAGCTGTATAGCGAAGACCCGAAAGGCGCTTATTACTACAGCCGTGGCGTCAATCTGCGCGCCGTAGCGGCGTTCATTCCTGCGGCAGTGATCGCCATTCTGTTGGCCCTGTTGCCCGGGTTCGCCCACGTGTCGCCGTTCTCCTGGCTGATTGGCGCCGGTATTGCAGGGCTGCTGTACCTGCTGTTCGCCAAGCGCCAGCCGTATTACGCCGATGTGAGCGGCGAAAGCATTGCAGTCGATAACGTCAGTCATTAAGTAAGGACATTCCATGCGCATCCTTGTGGTCAACGTCAACACCACCGAGTCCATCACCGAGGCCATCGCCAGACAGGCACGGGCGGTGGCGTCCCCCGGCACCGAGATCGTCGGCCTGACCCCGTTTTTCGGTGCCGAATCGGTGGAAGGCAATTTCGAAAGCTACCTGGCGGCCATCGCCGTGATGGACCGGGTCATGGCCTACGATCAGCCGTTCGATGCGGTGATTCAGGCCGGCTACGGCGAGCATGGCCGCGAAGGCTTGCAGGAGCTGCTCAACGTGCCGGTGGTGGACATCACCGAAGCGGCCGCCAGCACCGCGATGTTTCTCGGGCACGCCTACTCGGTGGTGACCACCCTGGACCGCACCGTGCCGCTGATCGAGGACCGGCTGAAACTCGCCGGCTTGTACCAGCGTTGCGCATCGGTGCGGGCCAGCGGCATGGCGGTACTGGAACTGGAGGAAGACCCGCTGCGGGCCATGGAAGCCATCGTGCGCCAGGCCGAGTTGGCGATCAGCGAAGACAAGGCCGAAGTGATCTGCCTGGGCTGCGGCGGCATGGCCGGGCTGGATGAACAGATTCGCTATCGCACGGGCGTGCCGGTGGTGGACGGGGTGACTTCGGCTGTAACCATTGCCGAAGGCTTGGTACGTCTGGGCCTGTCAACTTCGAAGATCCGCACGTATGCGACGCCGAGGCCGAAGAAAGTCATCGGCTGGCCGGGCAAGTTCGGGCGCTGAAGATCCAACATGTGGGAGCGGACTTGCTGTGGAGAGGGGCTTGTCCTGTGGTGAGGGGGCTTGCCCCCCGTCGGGCTCACCACCGATTGATGGGGCTGCTTCGCAGCCCAACGCGGGGCAAGCCCGCTCGCCACAGCAAGCCCGCTCACCACAGCAAGCCCGCTCCCACATTTTGATCCCCGCCAGGATCAAATGGCACTGAACCGCTGCCCCAGCTCGCGCTCGACAAACTGCTCCAGGATGAAATCCACAAACGCGCGGGTCTTGCCGGGCAGCAGTTTGTGTTCGGCGTAATACAGCGAGATGTTGCCGTCGTCCACGTACCAGTCGGGCAGCACCCGCACCAGTTGACCAACGTCCAGATACGGCACCGCCATCGGCATGCTGACCAGCGCAATCCCCAGGCCTTGGGCGCTGGCGCAGCAGGCGGCGCCGGAGTCGCTCATGGTCATGCGTGGTTTGAGCACCAGGGGGCGTTGCTCGCGGTTGCGGTGGGTGAGTTGCCAGGAACGCACGCGCCCGGTTTGCGGTGAGCGGATCAGGATGCCGTTGCACAGTGCCAAGTCCTCGGGCGCGTTCACCGGCTTGCGTTTGGCGAGGTACTCCGGTGAAGCCAGCAGGATCCGGTGCGCCGGTGCCAGCTTGCGCGCGACCACGCCCTGGGGCAGCTCGAAACCACCGCCGATCGCCGCATCGAAGCCTTGGCCGATCAGGTCCACCTGGCGGTTATCGAAATGCCAGTCGGGGTTGATGTCAGGAAAACGCTTTAAAAACTCCCCCAGCAACGGCACCACATAACGGTTGCCGAACACCGTGCCCATGCTCACTTTCAGCGTGCCCACCGGCCGCCCTTCGGCGCTGGCCAGGTTGGCCACGGCATTTTGAATGGTGGTGAGGCTGCCGCTGACTTCTTCCAGGAACAGCTTGCCGGCCTCGGTCAGGGTCAGGCGCCGGGTGCTACGCTGGAAAAGCCTTACACCGAGGCGCGCCTCCAGCTTGGCCACGCTTTTGCCCACGGCCGCCGGGGTGAGGCTCAGGTGCCGGGCGGCTTCGGCAAAGCTGCCACCTTCAGCGCTGCGCACGAAGCATTCGATACTGCCAAAGCTTTCCATATCGCCCTATTCTAAACTTTTGGTTTACACAGACTATAGCATTCACGGTCTACCGGGGGCGCCGAGGGAGGTCGATACTCGATTCCAACCTCAACACACCTTTTGGAGAACGACATGACCACACAGAACCTCAGCGGCAAAGTCGCCTTGATCCAGGGCGGCTCTCGCGGTATCGGCGCCGCCATCGTTAAACGCCTGGCCGCACAGGGCGCAGCTGTCGCTTTTACCTACGTGAGTTCGGCCGCCAAGGCTGAAGAATTGCAGAACAGCGTGATCAGCGAAGGCGGCAAAGCCCTGGCGATTCATGCCGACAGCGCCGACGCAGACGCCATCCGCAGTGCCGTCAACGCCACCGTCAAGGCATTCGGGCGCCTGGATATTCTGGTGAACAACGCCGGCGTGCTGGCCGTCGGCCCACTGGAAGATTTCACACTGGAAGACTTCGACCGCACCCTGGCCATCAACGTACGCAGCGTGTTTGTCGCCACCCAGGAAGCCGCGCGGCACATGGGTGAAGGTGGGCGCATCATCAACATCGGCAGCACCAACGCCGACCGCATGCCGTTTGCCGGTGGTGGCCCGTATGCCATGAGCAAATCGGCGCTGGTAGGCCTGACCAAAGGCCTGGCCCGGGACCTCGGACCCCGTGGCATTACCATCAATAATGTGCAGCCAGGCCCGGTGGACACCGACATGAACCCGGCAAACAGTGATTTCGCCGAGAGCCTGATCGGTTTAATGGCCGTGGGCCGTTATGGCCACGTGGAAGAGATCGCCAGCTTCGTCGCTTACCTGGTGGGCCCTGAAGCCGGCTATATCACCGGTGCCAGCCTGACCATCGACGGTGGTTTCGGCGCCTGAGTGTGGGCTGCGACATCACACCACGCTCCGACCTTGGTCGACACTGACTAACGCCAAGCATCATGCGAGACTGTTCGCCCGGGCCGGGAATGCCCGGGCGTTCTTATGTCTGGAGTTCTCATGACGCTGTCCAGCGGGCTGATCGCCGCCGTTGCCCTGGCCTATATGGCCATTATGTTTGCCATCGCCTTTTACGGTGACCGTCGCCATGCGCCGTTGCCACCGCGGATGCGTGCCTGGGTGTATAGCCTGTCGCTGGCGGTGTATTGCACCAGCTGGACCTTCTTTGGTGCCGTAGGCCAGGCGGCGGAACAGTTATGGGCGTTTTTACCGATCTACCTGGGGCCGGTGCTGCTGTTGGTGCTGGCGCCGTGGGTCCTGCAGAAGATGGTGCTGATCAGCAAGCAGGAAAACATCACCTCCATCGCCGACTTTATCGCCGCCCGTTATGGCAAATCCCAATCGCTGGCGGTGGTAGTGGCGCTGATCTGCCTGGTGGGCGTCCTGCCTTATATTGCCTTGCAGCTCAAAGGCATCGTGCTGGGGGTGAACCTGCTGATCGGTACCAGCGCCGACACCACCGGCACCCGCGCCCAGGACACGGCGCTGATTGTGTCGCTGGTACTGGCGCTGTTCACCATTGTGTTTGGTACGCGCAACCTGGACGCCACGGAACACCACCGAGGCATGGTGCTGGCAATTGCCTTTGAATCCCTGGTCAAGCTGTTCGCGTTTCTCGCCGTTGGTGCGTTTGTGACCTACGGGCTATACGACGGTTTCGACGACTTGTTCAGCCAGGCGTTGCTCGCGCCGCGGCTGGAGGAGTACTGGAAAGAGACCGTCAACTGGCCTTCGATGGTGGTGCAAACTGGCGTGGCGATGATGGCGATCATCTGCCTGCCCCGGCAGTTCCACGTCACCGTGGTGGAGAATATCGACCCCCAGGACCTGCGCCTGGCCAAGTGGGTGTTCCCGGCGTACCTGATCCTCGCCGCACTGTTCGTGATCCCGATTGCCCTCGGCGGCAAGATGCTGCTGCCGGGCTCGGTATTGCCGGATTCCTACGTGATCAGCCTGCCGCTGGCCGAGGCCCATCCGGCCCTCGCGGTGCTGGCGTTTATCGGCGGTGCCTCGGCGGCCACAGGCATGGTGATCGTCGCGAGCATCGCGCTGTCGACCATGGTCTCCAACGACATGCTGCTGCCGTGGCTGCTGCGCCGTTCCAGCGCCGAGCGGCCGTTCGAGGTCTTCCGTCACTGGATGCTGTCGGTGCGCCGGGTCAGTATTGTCATCATTCTGCTGCTGGCTTACGTCAGTTATCGGCTGCTGGGTTCCTCTGCGAGCCTTGCAACCATTGGCCAGATAGCCTTCGCCGCCGTAACCCAGCTGGCACCGGCGATGCTCGGCGCGCTGTACTGGAAACAGGCCAACCGGCGCGGCGTGTTTGCCGGATTGGCGGCGGGTACGTTCCTGTGGTTCTACACCTTGGTCCTGCCGGTCACCGCGAAAAGTCTGGGCTGGTCATTCAGCCTTTTCCCGGGCATGACGTGGCTGCATTCGCACCCGCTGGGCTTGTCTGTAACGTCTCTGACGCTGGGCACCGTATTTTCCCTGGCGGGTAACTTCACCTTGTTCGTGTGGGTCTCGATGCTCTCGCGTACGCGGGTGTCGGAACACTGGCAAGCCGGGCGTTTTATCGGCCAGGAAACCAGCCAGCGGGCCAGCGCCCGCTCCATGCTCTCGGTGCAGATCAACGATCTGCTCAGCCTGGCCGCGCGGTTTGTCGGCGAAGAACGGGCTCACCAGAGTTTCGTGCGCTTCGCCTATCGCCAGGGCAAAGGCTTCAACCCCAACCAGAACGCCGACAACGATTGGATCGCCCACACCGAACGCCTGCTGGCCGGTGTACTCGGTGCATCGTCAACCCGGGCGGTGGTGAAAGCCGCCATTGAAGGCCGGGAAATGCAGTTGGAAGATGTAGTACGCATCGCCGACGAAGCGTCGGAAGTGCTGCAGTTCAACCGAGCATTGCTGCAAGGCGCGATCGAAAACATCACCCAGGGCATCAGCGTGGTGGACCAGTCCCTGCGGCTGGTGGCGTGGAACCGGCGATACCTGGAGTTGTTCAATTACCCCGAAGGCCTGATCAGCGTGGGCCGGCCGATTGCCGACATTATTCGCTACAACGCCGAGCGCGGGCTGTGCGGCCCGGGCGAGGCGGAAGTGCACGTGGCGCGCCGTCTGCACTGGATGCGCCAGGGCCGTGCGCATACCTCCGAACGGCTGTTTCCCAATGGCCGGGTAATCGAGCTGATCGGCAACCCGATGCCGGGCGGCGGGTTTGTCATGAGCTTCACCGACATCACCGCGTTCCGCGAAGCCGAGCAAGCGTTGACCGAGGCAAACGAAGGGCTGGAGCAGCGGGTGACCGAGCGGACCCATGAACTGTCGCAGCTCAACGTCGCCCTGACCGATGCCAAGGGCGTCGCCGAGACGGCCAGCCAGTCGAAAACCCGGTTCCTCGCGGCGGTCAGTCACGACCTGATGCAGCCATTGAACGCCGCGCGGCTGTTCTCCGCCGCCCTCTCCCACCAGAACGACGGCATGTCGCCAGATGCCCGGCAACTGGTGCAGCACCTGGACAGTTCGCTGCGTTCAGCAGAAGACCTGATCAGCGACCTGCTGGATATCTCGCGCCTGGAAAACGGCAAGATCAACCCGCAGCGCCAACCCTTCGTGCTCAACGAACTGTTTGATACGTTGGGCGCCGAGTTCAAGGCGCTGGCCCAGGAACAGGGTTTGCGCTTCCGGCTGCGGGGCAGTCGCTTGCGGGTCGACAGTGACATCAAGTTGCTGCGGCGGGTGCTGCAGAACTTCCTCACCAACGCGTTCCGGTATGCCGACGGGCCGGTGCTGCTGGGTGTCCGGCGCCGTCGCGGTGAACTGTGCCTTGAGGTGTGGGACCGTGGGCCAGGCATTCCCCAGGATAAGCAGAAAGTCATCTTCGAAGAATTCAAACGCCTGGACAGCCACCAGACCCGTGCAGAAAAAGGCCTGGGCCTGGGCCTGGCGATTGCCGACGGCCTGTGCCGCGTGCTCGGGCACCGCTTGAGCGTGCGCTCATGGCCGGGCAAGGGCAGCGTTTTCAGCGTACGCGTGCCGCTGGCGCGCTCACAGGTCAGCGCCCCCGCCAAGCCGGCACTGGAAAGCGGCCAACCGTTGAGTGGGGCGCAGGTGCTGTGTGTGGATAACGAAGAAAGCATCCTGATCGGTATGCGCAGTTTGCTGACGCGCTGGGGGTGTGAGGTCTGGACCGCCCGCGACCAGGCGCAATGTGCCGCGCTGCTGGCCGAGGGTGTGCGGCCGCAGTTGGCCCTGGTGGATTACCACCTGGACCACGGCGAAACCGGCACCGAATTAATGGGCTGGCTGCGGGCGCAACTGGCGGAGCCGATTCCGGGGGTGGTGATCAGTGCCGACGGGCGGCCGGAGATGGTGGCTCAGGTGCATGCGGCGGGGCTCGACTACTTGGCCAAGCCAGTGAAGCCGGCGGCGTTGCGGGCGTTGTTGAGCCGGCATCTGCCGCTTTAGCCCTGTGGGCTCTGGCTTGCCTGCGATGCAGGCAGCTCGGTCTCTGAAGTGAGACCGAGTTGATGCTATCGCAGGCAAGCCAGCTCCCACAAAGGCCGGTGACTATTCCGGCAACTGCGCCACGCCGTCTTCATCAGTCATCGCCCGCTCCAGCAGGTCGGCCGGCAGGCTTTTACTGGCGCGGGCGCCGAGCAGCTTTAATTGCTCGATACGGCTGACCAGGTTTCCACGTCCATCTGTCAGCTTGTTCCGCGCAGCGCTGTAGGCTTTGTCCAACTGCTGCAGACGGTTGCCCACCTCGTCCAGGTCCTGGATAAACAGCACGAACTTGTCGTACAGCCAACCGGCGCGCTCGGCGATTTCCCGGGCGTTCTGGCTTTGCCGCTCCTGTTTCCACAGGCTGTCGATCACCCGCAAGGTGGCCAGCAACGTGGTCGGGCTGACGATGACGATATTGCGGTCGAACGCCTCCTGGAACAGATTCGGCTCGGCTTGCAGCGCTGCCGAAAACGCGGCTTCGATGGGCACGAACAGCAGCACGAAATCCAGGCTGTGCAGGCCTTCCAGGCGCTTGTAGTCTTTGCCGGCCAAGCCTTTGACGTGGTTACGCAACGACAGCACGTGTTGCTTCAGGGCCGCCTGGCCGATCGCTTGATCGTCCTCGGAAACGTACTGTTGATAGGCAGTCAGGCTGACCTTGGAGTCCACCACCACCTGCTTGTCACCCGGCAGCATGATCAACACGTCGGGCTGAAAGCGCTCGCCATCCGGGCCCTTGAGGTTGACCTGGGTCTGGTACTCGCGGCCCTTCTCCAAACCGGCGTGTTCCAGCACCCGCTCCAGAATCAATTCGCCCCAGTTGCCCTGGGTTTTCTGGCCCTTGAGGGCACGCGTCAAGTTGGTGGCTTCATCGGAGAGGCGCAGGTTCAGCTGTTGCAGGCGCTCCAGCTCCTTAGCCAGGGAAAACCGCTCGCGGGCTTCGCTCTGGTAGCTTTCTTCGACGCGCTTTTCGAACGACTGGATGCGCTCCTTGAGCGGGTCGAGCAATTGGCCGAGGCGTTGCTGGCTGGTTTCGGCGAAACGCTGCTCGCGCTCGTCGAAGATCTTGCCGGCCAGCTCGGCAAACTGCGCGCGTAGCTCATCGCGGGAGCCTTGCAGGTCACTGAGGCGTTGCTGGTGGCTTTCCTGCTGCTCGCGCAACTCGGCGCGCAGGGACGCAGCCAGGGCGTCCAGGCGGCGCAGTTCGGTTTCCTTGGCGGAACGGTCGAGGTTCCAGGCGTGGGCGGCGTCGCGGGCGTTGTCGCGGTCGATCTGCAGCAGTTCGACTTCGCGGCGTACGGCCGCCAGGTCAGCTTGCTTGGCGGCGTTGGCCTGGCTCAGGTCGCTGATTTCGTCACGGCTGGCGTCCAACTGCGCGGCGAGCCCTTCCTGGGCCAGTTGCGCGGTGGCCAGGCGCTCTTCGAGCAACTCCCAGCCGGCCGTCCGCGCCGTCAGTTTTCGCTGGATCTGCCAGCACAGGCCCAATAGCGGCAATGCTGCACCGGCGAGACCCAGCGCAACACTGGTCCAGTCAAAAGCCATAGCGATTCCTGCCGTCACCCGAAAAGAGGAAGGTTAACCAAGCCTGCGCATTGAGGACAGCTCAGTCTTCGATCTGGCCCAGTTCACGCTGGGCGATGCGGTCGCCGGCGCGGGCGGCCTGGCGCAGCAGGTCGTGGCCGATGCGGCGGTCCCGGGCGTTGCCGCACTCGCGGCACATCAACTGGCCCAGACGGCTTTGCGCCACGACCACGCCCGCGCGTGCCGGCTGCTTGAGCAAGTGCCCGGCAAAATGCTTGACGTTGGGGCTGTGGCTCAGGCGCGGGCTGTCGAGCAACCACAAGGCAACTTTCAGGGAGAAACGCTTGGGTGCGGTAACAACTTGGGGGCTGTCGGTAACAGAAGGTGATACTGAGCGAAACTTCATAAAGCACTGTGGGACAGAACGGAAGGCGCGCCACTCTACTCTTTTTTTCGCACAGGTAAAGCTGAAAAAAGCCTGCACGCCCGTTCTAGAGCAAGCGCTTGGGACAATCCACAGAACCTGTGGATAACTCAGTGGACAACCGTTCTGTAACTCTCGCAAAGGCCCATGGAACGGGGGCCGCAGTCAAACTGACGATTTTTTCACCAATAAAAAAAAGCTCTATTTTTCATTGACTTAAATTTTAGTTACAGGCACCCGGGAGCATTGCGGGGCGTATGTCAGGGCGGTTACACACGGCGCAACCAATGTGCACAACTACCCACCTCGCGGTTATATCAACCGCGTTTTTTTGTCAGGCGGCGGCCTCAGTACTGTTACCGGCGTACCAAGGACAGAAAAGTTTTTTGCCTAGCACACTTTCTTTCCACGTTTCAATCCGTTACTATCCGCGGCGTTAGTACCAAGCTGAAAGTCAATTCTGGTCGAACAACTCCCTCACGGCACCGCCGACAAAAAGGGATCGACCACCTCGATGGTTTCCAGGTATCACTTGCGACGACACAGCCTTTGAACAATGCAAAGGGTGTCGCGAAGTTTCCATACGCTGACCGAACCAACCTGCAAATTGATCAGGATCTTCACCCCGGGCCCAGAACCTTTGCCCCTGTTGTGTTGCCTGCCCTCCTAAGTACCTACCTGCCAGCCCAAGCGCGCCAAACTTAATTAGCGCTTCAAACTGGCTGCTTTGTTCCAGTCGGGTTCTTCGTTTGATCAATGGTGATCAGCGTCACTGGAACGTTTTAACGTTGCACGGTTCTTAACCGTGTCATTTGTAGGAACACCCATAATATGTCCACTCAAATCCACACTCAGGATGCCATTCGCACCCTCACCAACGCTTTTGCACCAATGAACTGCCTGATCATGGCCGCTCGCAAAGGCTGCTTCAGCTTTACCCTGGTCAACGAACACGGCATCGCTCGTCACAGCGAACGCCTGTACCCCGATCAATACTCCAGCGCAGAACCGCTGCAGGCCGTGATCGATCGTACTCGCCAGGCACTGGTTGCCTGATCGACCCGGATCGCTGAAACACAAAAACCCCGGTTAAAACCCGGGGTTTTTTATTGCCCGAAATTCAAGCGCGCTAAGTTTAAATTGATATAACCGATATAACTAAATGATGAAAATATTTTAAAAACAGTCCTTTACGTCGTAAATATGACACTACACTTCAACTCAAGCGGCATGATCCGCTTCCGGCGAGCCTGAGATCCGATTCACTGCTGCCAAGCCCCCCCTCTCAGGCATCGCTGACCCTTTCATGGATTGAGGCTTTTATGGGCATTGCCGCCAGCGAATTGTGTCGTTATGTGATCCGGCCCACCCTGCTGTACCTGGGCCGCCATAACCCGACTGCCGAATCCCTGCTGCTGGGCATCGCCGCCAGCCAGTCAGCCCTCGGTTCAGCCCTGCACGACCGCCGCGGCCATGGCCTGTACAGCATCACCGAACCGCGCCACCGCGCACTGTGGGATAACTACCTGGCGCTGGACCCCGAGCGCGCCAGCCTGGTTCGTGGCCTCGCCAGCCAGCATGCCTTCCTCAGCGGGCCGCAGCTGGAGCTGACGGTCAACCTGCGTTACGCCACTGCCATCGCCTGGCTGCTGGTGGAACAACACCGCCCTGCCCTGCCGCCACCCGACGATGTTTTGGCCATGGCGCGTATCTGGAAAGAAATATTTCACCCCCAGGGCCGGCTTCGGGACTTCACCCAAGCGTGGCAAACCTGTGTTTCACCCATGAATCATGTCGCTTGTTGATCGGGCGATTTGCAAGATTCGGCTAAAAACGTTGATTTTGGTCGGATTGTCCTACAAAACCGCTCTATCTCCTATGTTTCAGCCTATAGCGCAAACATAAATTTATTGTTACTTTCCGCAGCGGTGATCACCACGGAGTTCTAATAATGAAAAAAGTAATGCTCAAGACGACACTTAGCCTCGCCGTTGCAATGGCATCCTCCCACGTGTTCGCGAGCGGCTTTGCCCTCAACGAACAAGACGTTGCCGGGATGGGTACCGGTTTTGCGGGACGTTCTTCATCTGCCGATAACGCAAGCACCGTTTATGGTAACCCTGCCGGTATGGCTCGCCTGGAAGGCCAGCAAATCACCGGTGGCGTTGCAACCATCGACGCCTCCACCGATATCAAAGACGCCGGCGGCCGCTCCAGGGGCTCTAACAAAGGCGACATGGTGCCCTTCACCGGCGTACCGTTCGGTTTCTACACCAACAAACTCAACGATCAGTGGGCTGTCGGCTTTGGTGTTTACGCACCGTTCGGCCTGGTGACTGATTATGAACGCGGCTTCCAGGGCAGCGGGTTTGGCAGCTACAGCAAAGTATCTGTCATCACCCTTCAGCCAACGGTCAGCTACGCGTTCAACGACCGGGTTTCCATCGGTTTCGGTCCGACCATCAACCGGATTTCCGGCAAGCTGGAATCGGAACTGACCCTGAACCCTGCCGTGCCTTCGACCAATGTCACGATCAAGGGCGACGATACCGCCATTGGTTTCAACGTCGGCGTACTGGTACAGGCCACCGATACCACCCGTGTCGGCCTGACCTATCACTCCAAGGTCAGCTACAAGCTTGACGGCCACACCGAGGTGACGGCGCCTGCTCCGACTGCCGGTGCGATTGGCAGTGGCCGCTACGACGCCTCGCTGAGCATCGACACGCCTGAGTCTTACGACCTGTCGGTAACCCAGGACCTGACTGACGCCTGGAAACTCTACGGTGGTGCTACCTGGACCCGCTGGAGCCGCCTGAAAGACATCACGGTCAAGAACCAAGGTGTAACCGGCGCCAACGGCTTCCTCGCACCTTCGGTCATCGGCACTATCACTGAACCTCAGAACTGGCACGACACCTGGGCCTACGCCCTGGGTACTTCGTACCAGGTCACCAAGCAAGTGGTACTGCGTACCGGCCTGACATTCGACCAGTCGCCAACCAACAACACTGATCGTTCGCCACGTATCCCTACCGGCGACCGCACCATCTTCAGTGTGGGCCTGGGTTATGCCGTGATGGATAACATGACCGTTGACCTGGCTTACTCCTACCTGAAGGAAGAGCCGGTCAAAGTTAACAAGTCCAATGCACTGGGTTCCTACAGCGCCAAGTACGAAAACAGCGCCAACGGTTTCGGCCTGGGCGTAACGTACAAGTTCTGATGTAACGCCGCATAAAAAAGCCCCGCTCTCTTGCAACAGAGGCGGGGCTTTTTAGTGGGCGGCGATCAGGGCTTCGAAGCCAGCGCCTCTTCCACCGCCTTGATCAGGTCCGGGTTATCCGGCTTGGTCAGGCTGGAGAAGTTGGCGATCACCTTGCCCTGGCGGTCCACCACGTACTTGTAGAAATTCCACTTCGGCGCGCTGCTCTGTTGCGCCAGGATCTTGAACAGATGCACCGCGTCCGGGCCCTTGACCTTCTGTGGCTCGGTCATGGTGAACGTCACGCCGTAATTAACGTAACAAACCTTGGCAGTTTCCTCCCCGGTCTTGGCTTCCTGCTTGAAGTCATCGGACGGCACGCCAATCACTTCCAGCCCCTGGCCCTTGTAACGCTGGTACAAGGCTTCGAGCCCTTTGAACTGCGGCGCGAACCCGCAGAAGCTGGCGGTGTTGACGATCAACAGCGGCTTGCCGGCGAAGCGCTGGCACAGGTCGATGGACTCCTTGGCGCGCAGCTTGGGCAACTGGCCTTCAAGCAACGGCGGGCAATCGGCGGCCAGGGCGACGCCGCCAAACGCCAGCATCAGAGCGGGTACTGCAAGCCAGCGCATGTGCATGTCACCTGTCCTTGAAAAGTCTCAGACACAGAACTTAACAGATCGCCATGCCCAACTGCATCAACGCGAGGCCGCCCTGTTGCCAGCCCCACCATGCCAGAAGCAGCAGGACGGCTGCTCCGGCTGCGCCGAGCCAATGCCAGGTCGAATTCATGCCACCCCCATTTGCGTCTGCAAACGTGCCACCGGGCGCTCGCGCACCGGCCAGTTCAAGGCCGCTGCCACCAGGCTCAGCACGATTGCGACCTGCCAGATCAAATCGTAGTTGCCGGTTCGATCATAGACCACCCCGCCCAACCAACCGCCGAGGAACGACCCCAGTTGGTGGAACAGGAACACGATCCCACCGAGCATGGAAAGGTTTCTGACACCAAACAAGGTCGCCACCGTGCCGTTGGTCAGTGGCACCGTGGACAGCCACAAAAAGCCCATCGCCATGCCAAACAGGTAGGCACTGGTTTGCGTCACCGGCGCCCACAGGAAGATCACGATCACCACCGCCCGCAACAGGTACAACCCGGTCAACAAGCGCGGCTTGGACATGCGCCCGCCGAGCCATCCGGCGGTGTACGTACCGAAGATATTAAACAGGCCGATCAAGGCTAGCACCGTGGTGCCTACCGAGGCCGGCAAATGCTGGTCCACCAGGTACGACGGCAAGTGCACACCGATAAACACCACCTGGAAACCACACACGAAAAAACCGAACGCCAGCAACCAGAAGCCGGAGTGGGAACCGGCTTCCTTCAACGCTTCACGCAAGGTTTGCTGGCCGGCCATGACCGGCAACGGCCGATCCTTGAGCATGGCAACCAGCGGCAAAATCAGCGCCACCATCAAGCCCAACACCAGCAGGGCGGCCGACCAGCCCAGCCAACTGATCAGGCCCAGGGTGCCCGGGACCATGGCGAACTGGCCGAATGACCCGGCGGCGCTGGCAATGCCCATGGCCATGCTGCGCTTTTCCGGCGCCACGGCACGCCCGACCACACCGAGAATCACCGAGAACGAGGTGCCGGACAGGCCAATTCCGATCAACAAGCCGGCACTCAGTGACAACGACCACGCGGAATCGGACATGCCCATCAGCACCAGGCCGGCTGCGTACAACACCCCGCCCACCAGGACGGCCTTGGTCGCGCCGAAGCGGTCGGCCAGGGCACCGGTAAACGGCTGCGCCAGGCCCCAGATCAGGTTTTGCAGGGCGATGGCAAAGGCAAAGGTTTCACGACCCCAGCCAAACTCAGTACTCATAGGCGCCAGGAACAGGCCAAAGCCATGCCGCACACCCAGGGACAACGCCAGGATCAGCGCACTCCCCACAAGAATCCAGCCACTGGTGCGCCACATCGAGGTCATTCTTATTCTCCGTTCGCGGGTATATACCCGTTTGTCATCAAACAAACCCGCTTCAGGCGAGTTCGTCCAGCAAGGCCAACAGGGTTTCGCGCTTTTCGGCGCCCAACTGATCAATCAATTTCTGCTGCGCCGCTTCCCACGCCGGCAATGCCGCAGCCAGCCGTTCGTGACCCGCCTCTGTCAGCAACACCAGGCGGTTGCGCAGGTCGTCGCCCTCTACCAACTGCACCAGGCCTTCGCCCTCCAATACCCGCAGGTTTCGCCCCAGGGTGCTGCGATCCAGGCCCATGGCATCGGCCAGGCTGGAAATACTCGGTTGATCGAGGCGCTGCAGATTACACAGCAGAGAATACTGGGCAACGTTGATCCCGAAGCCGTCGAGAGCGCCGTCGTAATGCCTGCTGACGCCACGAGCGGCGCGACGCAGGTTGGTGCATAAACATTCGGAGGCAAGCATGGAGCGTGTATATACCCGGGATTAGTGAAATGCAAGAAAGTGTTACAGCACCAGGCCGATCAACACCGCGACTTCCAACAGCTCCAACAGCGCGCCGGCAGTATCGCCGGTGGTGCCGCCGAGGCGATTGACCATCAGTTGGCGCAAGCCGACAAAGCACAGGGCGGCCAGCAACACGGCAATCCCGCCGCTGAAACCGCCGATCAAGATACACGCCAGACCGCTGAGGATCAGCACCTGTTGGCCGACAATCCGTGGCAAATGATCCGCCAACGCCTGCCCCAGCCCACCGGCGCGTACGTACCGCGTGGTGAGAAACAGCGCCAGCATCGACGCGCGACCGATCAACGGTGCGAGGATCAGCGCAGCACTATTGTGCTGCTCGATCAACGCCACTAGCGCAGTGAACTTGAGCAGCAGTACCAGGCCCAGGGTGACCACCGCGATCGGCCCGCTGCGCGGGTCTTTCATGATGGTCAGGGTGCGCTCGCGGTCGCCGAAGCCACCAAGCCAGGCGTCGGCGCTGTCCGCCAGGCCGTCCAGGTGCAGGCCGCCACTGAGCAACACCCACGCGGTCAACAGCAAGGCGGCGTGCAGCAACAAGGGCGCGCCCATCAACACGGCGTTCAACCCCCACAGCAACAGCCCGAACAGCAGCCCCACCAGCGGATAAAACAGCAACGACCGCCCCAGCTCCTGCGGTTGCGGCATGCCCGGCAAGCGAATCGGCAGGCTGCTGAGAAACTGCAAGGCGATCCAGAACGGCAACATGCTTAGACTCCTTCCTTTAATACGCCATCCGCCTCGACCAACAGGCTGAACAGGCCACCGTGGCCGACTTCGACATTCAACAGTTGTTCACGAGGCAAGCCGCGTGCCTGGGCGAGCAGCAAACGCATGACCCCGCCGTGACTGATCAGCAGTACTCGCTGCCCCTTATAGGCCTGATGCAAGCGGGCAACGGCGCCCAGTACACGCGCAGAAAACTGCAACACCGGCTCGCCCTGCGGAGGCGTGAAGCTGTACGGGTCAGCCCAGAACAGGCCCAACGCCTCGGCATCGGCCTCCATCAAGGCCGCAGCACTCTGCCCCTCCCAGGCGCCGAAGTGCAGCTCCTGCACATCCTTTTCGAAGGTGACCGGCAAGTTCAGGCGCGCGCCCAACTCCTCGGCAAACCGCGCACAACGCTGCAGCGGCGAGCTGACCAGACGGTCCCACGGGCCCTGCTCCACCACCGCCGCACGCATCTGCTCCCAGCCCTTGGCGGTGAGCGCATCGTCCAGGCTGCCACGCAAGCCGCCACCCAGTTCGGTTTCGCCGTGGCGCAGCAGGTCCAGGTGCAAGGTCATGCCGGGCGATCCGCCACGGCCGCCTCAGCGAAGGTCGCCATCTGCCCGTGCAGTGCACAGGCCAGACGCAACAACGGCACCGCCAGCGCGGCGCCACTGCCTTCGCCCAGGCGCAGGCCGAGTTCCAGCAGCGGCTCGGCGTTGAGGCTTTGCAACACATGACGATGGCCGGGCTCCGCACCGCGGTGGCCGAACAGCAGCCATTCACGGCAGGCAGGGTTGAGGCGCGTGGCAACCAGCGCGGCGACGGTGCAGATAAAGCCGTCCACCAGCACCACCACGCCTTCTTGAGCGCAGGCCAGGTAGGCGCCGACCAACGCGGCAATTTCGAAGCCGCCGAGGTTGAACAGGGTTTTCAGTGCGTCGCCACGGTCGCTGGCGTGCAGTGCCAGCGCGCGTTCGATCACCGCGACTTTGTGGCTGACGCCCTGGGCGTTCAGGCCGGTGCCGGGGCCGGTCAGGTCGCTGACCTGACAGTCCAGCAGTGCGCAGGCCAGGGCGCTGGCGGCGGTGGTGTTGCCGATGCCCATTTCACCGCCGATAAACAGTTGCGCGCCGCTTGCGATGGCGCGGTGCGCGCTGTCGCGGCCAGCGTGCAAGGCCAGCCTGCCTTGGGCCTCGGTCATGGCCGGGCCGTTGACGAAGTTGGCGGTGCCGGCGCCGACGTTGAGGTGGCGCACGCCCGGCAGGTTCAAGGCAGGGGTGATGGTGCCGAGGTCGACCACTTCCAGCTTCGCGTCGAGTTGGCGTGCGAGCACACTGATGGCGGCGCCGCCGGTGACGAAGTTGTGGAGCATCTGGCCGGTGACTTCCTGGGGGAAGGCGGAGACACCCTCGGCGACGACGCCGTGGTCGCCGGCGAAGATGGCGATCCACAGGTGGTCGACGCTGGGTTTGACCTGGCCCTGGAGGCCGGCCAGTTGTACAGCCACCGCTTCCAACTGGCCGAGGGAGCCGGCGGGTTTGGTCAGTTGCTGCTGACGGGCCAGGGCGTGTTCGTGGGCTTGGGTGTCAATTGCTTTGCAGGGGTTGAGCCACCAGGTGTCGGTCATAACGCAGTACCTTTTAAAGTCAGGGGCAGGCCGGCGACGGTCAGGACGACGCGCTGACAACGTTCGGCCAAGGCTTGATGAAGCCATCCGGCTTCATCGACATAGCGGCGAGTCAATTCGCCCAGCGGGACGACACCCAGTCCGGTCTCGTTGCTGACAAAAATGATTTCTCCTGGCAGAGAGGCCAGGGTTTGGAGCAAGGCTTCGCGCTCTTCCTTAAGACGGTTGGGGTCTTCGAGCATCAGCAGGTTGGTGAGCCATAGGGTCAGGCAGTCGACCAGCAGGCAATGGTTCGGGCTGGCGTTTTCCTTGAGCACACGGGCCAGTTCGATGGGTTCTTCGATCAAGCCCCACTCGACTGGGCGACGTTCGCGATGGTGGGCGACGCGCGCGCTCATTTCGCCGTCCAGGGGTTGGCTGGTGGCGATGTAGGTGACGGTCAGGCCGCTGTCGGTGGCGAGTTTTTCAGCCAGGCGGCTTTTGCCTGAGCGGGCGCCGCCGAGGATCATTTGGAGCATGGCTGGAGCCTCTGTTTTTGACAGTGTGTGTATCCGTTATTTTCGTAACGGCGGCTATGGGTTCCGCCCTTACGGCGGGTCACTTTTGGAAAAGAGCCCGGAATGCCGGCCCAGCCAAAAGTAACCAAAAGGGCTCTTGCCCCACCACTCGGCACCTCGCCTAGGCTCGGTGTGCCCTCACTCCGGCATTACTCCGCGGGCCGCCGCGACGGGGCGTCCCTGCCCC
>NZ_JACARC010000065.1 GCF_013386825.1 Pseudomonas sp. IPO3778 | reverse complement strand
AATGTGTCAACCATGTCCCCGCACATGTGTCCACCATGTGTCCGGTCCGTACAGGGCGTTTGCCAAAAGTGACCCGCTGTAAGAGCGGAACCCTAAGTGGCCGTTACCGCAGGAATGGATATGTACACAGCCAAAACCGCCGTTACCGCAGCAACGGATATGAACACAGGCCCAGGCCCCCCCTACCCCTCACAATCAAAAACCTCCCCTCGCCTGACCACGCTCCCAGCCGCAAGCACCGCGCCCGGTGCCAACACCCCATTGGCCCCCACCCGCGACTGATCCCCCAGAAGCCCACCAAACTTGTCACACCCGGTCCCCCGCAAACGCCCCTCAATACGCACCCGGACCTCCTTGTCAGCCCGCTCGTTGCGGTAGTTGGCGACGATGCTGCCAGCCTCCAGATTAACCCCCCGCCCCAACACCGAATCCCCTACAAAGTTAAAGTGCGCCAACTTACTCCCACTGAACACAAACGAGGTCTTGAGCTCAGCCCCTGGCCCGAAGATGCAATGCTCATCCACCCAACACCCTCCCCGCAAGTAAGCACCGGCAGCGATAAAACAATGGGCCCCCACGATCAGCGGCCCCTTGAGCACCGCACCCGGTTCCACGATTGCCGTCCGGTGCACGGCCACCTCCTCACGAATCTCGTAAGCCTGGGGATCCAGCTGGCTCAGCAACTGGCGAACAATCACCGGCGCCTGGGTCACCAGGTCCCAGGGCGCCAGATCGCTCCACGGTTGCAAGGGAGAACGGGAAAAGTCCTGGATGTAGTCACAGAGTCGGATCAAGGGTCAAACCTCTGGAGATCAAGAGAAGCCCGAAACCTAGCATGCCCCTCCACCAAAGTCAGTGAAGCGGCCACAACAATACCTAACTGGTATCAACCCATACTCGCTCGATATTAGACGAAAGCAAAACCAGCAGAGGAAACTACACACAATTACAAAAATACCTAAAGAGTATAAAAAATGCCCACCCACTCCTCCTGGATCGTGCTGTCCATCACCGGCATTTACATGCTGAGCCTGGCACTGATCAGCTACGGCGTCCGCCGCCATTCCCGCAGCGCCAACAACTACACCACCGGCGGCGGGCATTTTCCGGCGTTCCTGATCGGCTTCCTGATGCTCTCGGAATTTATCGGCACCGCAGTCAGCATCGGCACCGCCCAGACCGGTTTCAAAGTGGGCATCTCCGCCGCCTGGAACCTGTTCGCCCTGGCCCTCGGCTTCGTCCTCTTCGCCTGGCTGCTGGCGCGCAAATACAAGGACCTGGGCGACAACACCATCTCCGGCGTGCTGGCGCGCAACTACGGCCAGCGCACCCGTTTCGCCACGTCGATCATCACCATCTTTGCCCTGGAGATCGTCGCCGTGTCGATCTACGCCAGCGGCGGCGCGGTGTTGGCCAGTGTGATGCAGGTGGACCGAACCTTGGCGATCGTGATCGTGGGGGTGGTCTCGGTGGCCTACGTGAGCATCGGCGGCATGCGTTCGGTGATTTACACCAACTTCGTCCACGCCGCCTTGAAGTACCTGGGCGTGGGCCTCGCACTGTGGTTTGGCCTGAAGCAAGTGGGCGGCATCGGCCAGTTGCAGGCGCAATTGCCGGCCAGCATGTTTGACTGGACCACCGTCGGCTGGGGCCAGATCATCGCCTGGATGATTGCCGGGATCGGTTCGATCTTTTCCACCCAATACGTGATCCAGGCGGTGAACACCGTCAGTCATGCGGGCAAGGCCCAGCGTGCCTGTTTCTACGTGGCGGTGCTGATGGTGCCGTTCGGCATCGGCGCGGCATTGATCGGGATGTGCAGCGCGGTGTTGTTCCCCAACGTCGACTCCCTGCAAGCCTTCCCGACCCTGATCGCCAGCATGGACCAACTGACCGCCGGGCTGGTGGTGGCGGGCCTTGCCGGCTCACTGTTCGGCACCATCTCGGCGGTGAGCATGGGCTCGGCAACGTTGTTGCTGCGGGATTTCTACGAGCCGTGGTTCAACCCGGAAAAAAGCGACGCCAAGTCCCTGCGCTTCGTGCGCCTGGCGACCATTGCCGTCGGCCTGTTGCCGATTGCCCTGGCGCTGACCTCAGACAAGGTGTTGATGATCGCCTTTCTCGGCAAGGCGCTGCGCGCGTCCCTGGCGGTGCTGGTATTGATGGTGTTCTATGCGCCGAAATTCGGCACCGCCGCCGGGGCGTTCCTGAGCATCATTGCCTCGTTGCTGGCGACCGTGGGCTGGTTCCTCGCCGGTAATCCGTGGGGCATCGACAACGCGTACATCGCCTTGTTTACCCCGCTGATCATCATGGGCATCAGCCATCTGACGCGCCGCCAGACACCGGCCGAACCGCTGGCGGCGGCCACCCACTGAGGTAGGATGGCAGCCCACCCAATAAGGAAGTTGCGCAATGCTGCCCATCCGCACCCCGTTGATCCTGCACCCCGGCCTCTCTACCCCTGCCCGGCGCATCTGGCTGAAGCTTGAGAACCTGCAACCCTGCGGCTCGTTCAAATTGCGCGGGATGACCACGCTCTGTGCCTACGCGGCGAGCCAGGGCAAGACCACGGTGGTGTGCCCGTCCGGCGGCAATGCCGGGTTGGCCACGGCTTTTGCAGCA
Organism: Pseudomonas sp. IPO3778; assembly: GCF_013386825.1. GTDB lineage: Bacteria > Pseudomonadota > Gammaproteobacteria > Pseudomonadales > Pseudomonadaceae > Aquipseudomonas. The sequence continues at coordinate 63,441 of NZ_JACARC010000065.1, read as the reverse complement.
AGAGGCCTGGGGTTGCAGGCGCGGATCGTGGTGCCGACCACCACCCCCGAAGCCACCCGTGCGCGCATCCGCCAGGCGGGCGCCGAGGTGGTGGTGCACGGTGATCTGTGGGATCAATCCAACGAACTGGCGTTGCAACTCTCCGCAGCGCCGGACGCGTTGTATGTACCGGCGTTTGATCACCCGCTGTTGTGGGAAGGTCACAGCCGCATGATCGATGAGATTCTTGAGGATTGCCCGCAGGTGGGCGCCATCGTGACCTCCGTGGGCGGCGGTGGATTGCTCGCCGGGGTGCTGACAGGGCTGGAACGCCATGGGCGGTTTGACTGCAAGGTGATTGCCTGCGAAACGGCAGGCGCGGCGTCGTTTGCGGCCGCTGTGGAGGCTGGAAAGCCGGTGCGGCTGGCGAAGATCGATACCGTGGCCAAGTCGTTGGCGGCGACCCAGGTGGCGGCGTGGCCGGTTGCACATATCGGCCAGTTTGCCCATCAGTGCGTGGTGCTGAGTGACGCCGAGGCGATGATGGGCGTGGCGCGGTATGCCGATGATTTACGGCAGTTGGTGGAGCCGGCGTGCGGGGTTTCGTTGGCCGTGGCGTATCTGGAACATGGAGCGATCGCCGGGGTTGAGGATGTGGTGGTGATTGTGTGTGGTGGGGTGAGTATTAATGCCGAAACGGTTGCTCAGTGGCAAAACACCGCCTCTCTATGATCGTTCCCACGCTCTGCGTGGGAATGCCACCCTGGACGCTCCGCGTCCGTTCGTGACGTCGTGACGCGTAGCGTCACAGGATGCATTCCCACGCAGAGCGTGGGAACGATCGGTTCAGGCATCCTGCAGGATAAGGTCCGCGCCCTTCTCCGCCACCATCAACACCGCTGCATGGGTATTGCCCGAGGTCACGTTGGGGAAAATCGACGCATCGACAATCCGCAACCCTTGCATCCCATGCACCTTCAGGCGCTTGTCCACCACCGACATCAACGGGTCAGAGCCCATGGCACACGACCCGCACAGGTGATAGATCGAGCCGCTGTTCTCGCGGAAGTACTGCAGCATCTCTTCGTCGGTTTGCACCGCCGCCCCCGGCAATACCTCCGCCACGGTCACGCCCTTGAGCGCCGGGGCCTGCATGATCGTGCGCATCAGCCGGCTGCCCTGGATCACCTCGTCGATGTCCTTCTGGGTGCTCAGGTAGTTGGGGTCGATCAAGGCCGCATCCCGTGGGTTTTTTGAAGCGATGCGGATCGTCCCGCGGCTGGTGGGCCGGCACGGGTTGAAGCACAGCAAAAAGCCTGAATACGGCTCGGGCTTGAGGCTGGCCTTGTTGTTTTTCGGGATCTGGTACGACAACGGGTTGAAGTACAGCTGCAGGTTGGGATGCGCCTGTTCAGCGTTGCCGCGAAAGAACCCACCGGCCTGGTTGACGCTCATGGCCAGCGCGCCCTTGCGGGTCAGCAGGTATTTAAGGCCGAGTTTGAACTGGCCGAACAGCGAGCTGAGCTGGTCGTTCAGGGTCGGGATATTGGCCTTGTAGTAATAGCTGGCACACAGGTGGTCCTGCAGGTTCTGCCCCACCGCCGGCAGGTCCTTGACCAGCGGGATGTTGTGTTCGGCGAGCAGTTGCTTGTCCGCCACACCCGACAGTTGCAGGATCTTCGGCGTATCCACCGCGCCCGCGCACAGGATCACTTCCTTGCGCGCGCTGAAGGTACGGACCACGCCGTGCTGGGTCACGCTGATGCCGGTGGCCCGCTGTTGATCGTCGAACAGCACGCGGTCTACCAGGGCATGCAATTCCACGGTGAGGTTCGGTCGCCCCAACGCCGGGTGCAGGTGGGCAAAACTGCTGGAGCTGCGCTCGCCGTTGCGGGTGTTGACGTCGTAGAGGCCCGCACCTTCGAAGTTCGGCCCGTTGAAGTCATCGCTCAGGCCATAGCCCAACTGTTCGCAGCCCTTGAGGAATACGTCGCAGATCGCGTGGGTCTGGCCCTTCATCGGGGTGATGCTGATGGGGCCGCTGCTGCCGTGGTATTCGGTGTCGCCCAGGGGGTGATTTTCCAGTTTGCGGAAGTACGGCAGCACGTCCTGGAAACCCCAGCCGTCGTTGCCGTTGGCCGCCCAGTCATTGAAGTCATGGGCTTGGCCGCGCACGTAGATCATGGCGTTGATCGAGCCGGAGCCGCCCTGCACTTTACCGCGCGGGGCGTAGATGGCGCGGTCGGCCAGCTGTTTTTGCGGCTGGCTGTAGTACATCCAGTTGAACGTCGGGTTGTAATACATCTTGGCAAACCCGACCGGGATCTTGAACCACCAGGAGCTGTCCTTGCCGCCGGCTTCCAGCAGCAACACGGAGTGTTCGCCCGAAGCGGACAGTCGGTTGGCGAGGACGCAACCTGCGGCGCCGGCGCCGGCGATGATGTAGTCATATGTCATTCACGGTTACCGCATCAGTCGTTTTTTTTAGCCCTTGGCGGGCGAAGTGTCTTTCACATCAGCCGGCGTGGGCGCCATTTGCAGGTGCAGGCGTTCGCCGGTGTACGGCGTGTGCTTGCGCACCACGTCCATGTTCAGCTCCACCCCAAGGCCCGGCTCGGTGGACGGGATGATGTAGCCGTCCTCCCATTGCAGCGGCTTGGTCAGCACTTCGGCGTGGAAGCCGCCCCAGGTCATGATGCTTTCCTGGATCAGGAAGTTCGGCGTGCAGGTCGCCAGTTGGAAACTCGCCGCCGCGCCAATCGGGCCGTTGTACAAATGCGGGGCGATTTGCGCGTAGTAGGCCTCGGCCATGCTCGCGATCTTCTTGGCTTCCAGCAGGCCGCCACAGCGGGCCACGTTCATTTGCAGGATCGATGCACCGCCGGCCTGCAAGAGTTTGAAGAACTCGTACTTGGTGGTCAGCCGCTCGCCGGTGGCGATGGGGATGGTGGTCTTGGCCGCGACCTGGGCCATGGCGTCTTCCTGGCCCGGTGGCACCGGCTCTTCGAACCACAGCGGGTCGTATTTTTCCAGGCGCTTGGCCAGGCGGATCGCCGATGACGGCACCATCTGCCCGTGGGTGCCGAACAGCAGGTCGCACTTGTCCCCCACCGCTTCGCGGATCTTGCGGCAAAAGGTTTCGCAGCGCTCCAGCACTTCCAGGGAAATCTGGTGGCCGGAGTACGCGGTGTACGGGCCTGCCGGGTCGAACTTGACCGCGGTGAAGCCCTTGTTCATGTTTTCAACCGCGCACTCGGCGGCCAGGTCCGGGTCGTCGTAGTCGTACTCGCCCTGGCTGTTGACCGGGTACAGGTAGGTGTAGGAGCGCAGGCGCTCGTTGACCTTGCCCCCCAGCAACTCGTAGACCGGTTTGTTGGCGGCCTTGCCGATGATGTCCCAGCAGGCCATTTCCAGGCCGCTGACCACGCCCATCATGGTCAGGTCGGGGCGCTGGGTGAAACCGCTGGAGTAGGCCTGGCGGAAGAAGCGCTCGATGTGGTGCGGGTCGTGGTTGAGCAGGTAGCGCTCGAACACGTCCTCGATGATCGGCAGCATGGCCTTGGGGCCGAAGGTGGCGGCGTAGATTTCACCCACGCCTTCTATGCCGCAGTCGGTTTTCAGTTTGACGAACAGCCAGTACATGCCGCCGATGTGGGGTGGCGGTACGGCGACAATATGGGTTTCGAGGGCGACGATTTTCATCTCAGGCACCTGTCTGGTTGAATTTTTTACGGTTGATCCGGGCGCGCAAGGTCAGGGCCGCGAGGGTCCCGAGCACGCCGACAAAGGCGATGTAGCCGAAGTACAGGTTGTAGCCGACCTGCCCCGGGTACTTATCGGTGAGGTAGCCATTGATCAGCGGGATAAAGGTGTCCGGCAGGTAACCCACCACCGAGACGATGCCGATGGCCAAGCCGGTGATGCGCAGCGGGATGTTGCAGCTGTCGAGGATCGCCCAGTACAGGCCGCGAATGGCGTAAGTCATCAGGCCGATAAAGATCACCGTGCCGATCAGCAAGCCGAGGCTGCCAATAGCCGGAAACACGATCAGGCCGACCATCGCCAGGGTCACCAGCACCAGCGCGACAATCAGCACCGAGATGTTGGAAAACTTGTCCCCCAGCCAGCCGCCGCCGATCCCGCCGATAGGCCGCATCCACAACTTGATGGTGGTGATGGTGCCGGCCATCACGGCGGTCATGCCGCTGCCTTGCAGGTAGTCAGAGAAGCTGTAAGTGGCCCAGAACATGTGATAACCGCAGAACACAATGGCGGTCACCAGCCACAGCTCGGGGATTTTCACCAGGGTGGTGAGGTCGGCGATCAGGTTGAACTTGCCCTTCTCCACGGCGGCGGTTTCGGCCATGGATTTGGGGTCTTTGAGCAGCACCAGCACGCAACCGATGGCGATACACACGAAGGAATACAGGTACACCACGTGCTTGAAACCTTCAGCCGCGGTTTGGCTGCGGGTTTCGGTGGCATAGGCGAACAACCCCAGGGCCACGGTGGCCAGCAAGGCCTCCACCAGGCCACGGCCGCCGTCGAGGATGCCGAAGAACCGGCCTTGCTCGCTCTGGTGGGCGATCATTTTTACCCGCTTGAGCACCGAGGCCCAGAAGGTCAGGCCGGTGGTCAGGCCCCAGCAGCCGAAGATAATCATCAGGCCCGTCATGGACGGCACGGTGGAGTACCAGATACCCAGCGCACCGGTGGCCACCAGCGAGAAAAAGATCAGGAAACGCGGTGGCAGCCGATCGGCCAACCAGCCACTGGGCAGGTAGCTGAGCAGGAAGATCGTACCGAGCATTGAATACAGATAACCCAACTGGCTGTGGTTGATCTGGAACACGTCGAGCATGGTGGTCTGGTAGACCTGGCGCAGGTAGAGGATCGGGTAGATCGCCCCGGCGGCCAGCACCAGCAACATCAATTGGAAGTAGCGACTGGCTTTGTCGCTTTTGGCCGCGGACACGGCATCGAAACCCTGGGCAACGGGTGCAGGCTTGGACATCTTGTAGACCTCGGGCACCCACTGTGCAGGTGCCCCGATAATTGTTTTTATTGAGGTAAAGCCGGTGGTCGGTGACTCAGTACTTCATGACCACCAAACGGGTCTGGGTGAACTCAAGCATCCCGTGCTTGCCGTCATCGCCGCCCAGCCCTGAGCGTTTCCAGCCGGCGTGGAAACCCTGGTAAGGGTCCGCCGGGGTGCGATTGACGTACAACTCGCCAGCCTCAATGGCATTGGCGACTTTCATGGCCGTGCGGTAGTTCTCGGTGTAGAGCACCGACGACAGGCCGAACTGGTGGTCGTTGGCCAGGGCCAGGGCTTCGTCGATGTCGCGGTACTTGAGCACCGGCAGCACCGGGCCGAAGATTTCTTCCTGGATGATTTCCATGTCCTGGCGGCAGCCGCTGAGCAGGGTCGGCGGGTAGAAATGGCCCGGGCCTTCGGGGAGTACGCCGCCTGTTTCCAGTACAGCACCGTCGGCAATGGCGCGCTCGACCATGGCGTGAATATTCTGCCGGGAGCTGGCGTTGACCAGCGGGCCCATCAGGCCGGCATCTGTGGAGCGGTCACCGAATTTGACAGCGCTGATCTTGGTCTTGAGCAAGGCCAGGAATTGGTCGTAGACGCTTTCCTGCACATACACCCGCTCCACCGCCGTGCACAGCTGGCCGCAGTGGGTGGTCTTGGAAGCGATGATGTCGCTGGCGGCCTTTTCCAGGTCGGCGTCGGCCTCGATGATCGCCGGGGTCTTGCCGCCCAGTTCCAGGGACGGCTTGGCGATGTTGGCCTTGCAGTAATCGAGCACGATGCGCCCGGCGTTGACGCTGCCGGTCAGGGTGATCAGGCCCACGGCCTTGTGGGTGCACAGCGTGGCGGCGGTGGCGTGGTCCATGGTCAGGATGTTGATCACACCGGCCGGCATGCCCGACAGCGAAACGGCGCGGGCGATTTCAAAGGCGGACAACGGGGTGTTGTTGCTCGGGCGCACCACCACGGTGTTGCCGGCAATCAGCGCCGGAGCGATTTTGCGCAACAGGGTGTAGACCGGGTAGTTGAACGGAATCAGGCAGGCCACGACGCCAATGGGCTCGCGTTGCAGGAACAGGTTTTCGTCCGGGGTGTCGCTGGGGATGATCTCGCCTTCAATGCGGCGCGCCCATTCGGCGTGATAGCGGGTGATCTGTGCGGCGTACCGCGCTTCGTTGCTGGCGTCGTCGAGGCTTTTACCGGACTCGCTGGCCAGCGCCTTGCCTATGCTTTCAGCGCAGGTTTCGAGGGCGTCGGCGAAAGCCCGCAAGTGCTCGGCACGCTGGATGCTGGTGAGTTTGCCCCAGGTTTTTTGTGCGGTAGCGGCGGCGTTGACGGCAGCGGTGGCTTCTTCAGGGGTGGCGGCGCAGACCTGGCCTACCTGGGCCTCGGTCGCGGGGTTGTAGACCGCGATCTGGGTGGTGCTGGCAGGTTCGGCAAACTGGCCGTTGAAATAGTTGCGCTCGATTTGCATGTGGTTTTTGCCCAATCGTTGTTGTTTTGCGAGTGACTTGCAGTTTTGTCATTGGGCGGGGGTTGGACAAACGATTTATTGACGGGGGTAACGTGCGAAAAATGCAGGTTAGTGGCTGATCCGTATTAATGACCTGGGCCTGAGTCTGTATTGTTCCCCCCATCCTTCCTAAAGTGCCGCCCACTTGGAACCCTGGGAGGACTAAGCATGCAACCACCACTAACCGCACAGGCCTACAACTACAAGGTCGTGCGTCAATTCGTCATTGCAACCATCGTTTGGGGCGTGGTCGGCATGGCCATGGGCGTGTGGATCGCCTCGCAACTGGTCTGGCCCGAGATGAACCTCGACCTGCCCTGGACCACCTTCGGGCGCCTGCGCCCGCTGCACACCAGCCTTGTGATCTTCGGCTTTGCCGGCAGCGCGCAATTCGCCGCCAGCTACTACGCAGTACAGCGCACCTGCCAGGTACGGCTGTACTCGGACAAGCTCGCCGCCTTCACATTCTGGGGCTGGCAATCGGTGATCGTGATCATGTTGGTCAGCCTGCCGCTGGGCTACACCACCACCAAGGAATACGCCGAGATCGAGTTCAGCGGCGCCGTGTGGATGACCGTGGTGTGGGTCGCCTATGCGATCGTGTTTTTCACCACCGTGGTGCAGCGCAAGACCCAGCACATCTACGTCGGCAACTGGTTCTTTGGTGCGTTCATCGTGGTGATCGCGATGCTGCACGTGGTCAATCACCTGTCGATCCCGGTGGACTGGTTCAAGTCTTACCCGGTGTATTCCGGGGCCACCGACGCCATGGTGCAGTGGTGGTACGGGCACAACGCCGTGGGTTTCTTCCTGACCACCGGCTTTCTGGGGATGATGTACTACTTCGTGCCCAAGCAAGTCGGGCGGCCGGTGTATTCCTATCGCTTGTCCATCGTGCACTTTTGGGCGTTGATCACCCTGTATATCTGGGCCGGCCCGCACCACTTGCACTACACCGCGCTACCGGACTGGGCACAGTCGCTGGGCATGGCCATGTCGCTGATCCTGCTGGCGCCCAGCTGGGGCGGGATGATCAACGGCATGATGACGCTCTCGGGGGGCTGGCATAAATTGCGCACTGACCCGATCCTGCGCTTCCTGGTGCTGTCGCTGGCGTTCTACGGGATGTCGACGTTTGAAGGGCCGATGATGGCGATCAAGACCGTCAACGCCCTCTCCCACTACACCGACTGGACCATCGGCCACGTCCACGCCGGCGCGCTGGGCTGGGTGGCGATGATCACGTTTGGCTCGCTGTACCACATGATCCCGAAGGTTTTCGGGCGCACGCAGATGCACAGCGTGGGGCTGATCAATATGCACTTCTGGCTGGCGACCATTGGCACGGTGCTGTACATCGCCTCGATGTGGGTCAACGGCATCACCCAGGGCCTGATGTGGCGGGCGGTGAACGATGACGGCACCCTCACCTACTCCTTTGTGGAAGCCTTGCAGGCCAGCCATCCGGGGTTTGTGGTGCGCTTTGTCGGCGGGGTGTTTTTCCTCAGCGGCATGTTGCTGATGGCGTACAACACCTGGCGCACGGTGCGGGTGGCGGACTTGAAGGTAGCGCAGCTTGACGCGCAGATCGCCTGATGTGGGAGACCGTGCTGAACCTGGCGGCGGTGATCGGCCTGTATGGTGCGGTGGAGTATTGCTTGCGGGGTGAGTCGAGGGAGAGCCTGGATGAGGCCAGCCTGATTCCGTTCGCCGACGACCCGGAAGTGGCGCGGCGGGTGGAGTTGGCTACGGGCAAGCGGGTCAACGCGGTGGCGCCTGAAGAGGTAAAGCCGGGTTGGGGCAATGTCGATATCTGAGAAAGGAATACGATCAATGTGGGAGCTGGCTTGCCTGCGATGCGGGCCACTCGGTGCTTATGAAACACCGCGGTGATGCTATCGCAGGCAAGCCAGCTCCCACAGAAGCCATGACTCACCCGCGTTCGCGGGGTATCAGGCTCTGCAACTGCAAGGCCAGGAAGTTGGCATCGAAGCCGAAGGTGTCCGGGTCTTTCAGGCCATTGGTTTTCTTCCACAGCCAGTCGTTTTTCCCCGGCAGCAACACCAGGGAAATGCTGCCGTAGCGGGCGGCGGTCAAACCCATCACCGACAGTGAAATCAGGCCGCCGGCGCCCATTACATCCGGCACGAACTCCACGGGTTTGCCGGCGATATGGATGGTCAGTTTCTCGGTTTTAAAGGTGGAGGTCTCCACCGGCACGCTCGGGCCGGAAGCCACATACGCTTCGCGCTGCACTTCCAGCAAACCGACAGTCTTCACCGGCTCCAGCCACTGCTCGATCTGACCGAACAGCTCGCCGATCTTCTGCGCCCAATGGGCCGACTGCACGTCGAACTGCTGTTTCTTGTGGGCTTCGCTGTCGGCGTAATGACGCAGCATCTCGCCCAATTGTTGTACATCGTCCATTGCCGTGTTCCTTGGGTGACCCATGTTACGAGCCTTGATCATGGCAGATGCCGCACACGGGCGTATGACTAAAGCGCAGCGCGCGGGTAAGGTGGGACCCCCGCCCGTCCATTTCAGGAGTTTTGCATGCGCACCATCGGCCTTATCGGCGGCATGAGCTGGGAGTCCAGCGCCGAGTATTACCGCATCATCAACCAGCGCGTGCGCGACCAGCTCGGGCCGCTGCGCTCGGCACAACTGTTGATGTACAGCGTCGACTTCGGCCCCGTGGAGCAGGCCCAGCACGCCGGGCGCTGGGACGACGCCGCGCTGATCCTGGAAGATGCCGCCCGTCGCCTGCAAGCCGGTGGCGCCGAATGCATTGTGCTGTGTACCAACACCATGCACCGGGTGGCGCCGCGCATTGAAGCGGCGGTGTCCATACCGTTTCTGCATATTGCAGACGCCGCCGGCGCCGCAGCGGTCGAGGCCGGCACCCTGACCGTGGGGCTGCTCGGCACCGCGTTTACCATGGAGCAGGAATTTCTCAAATCGCGGCTGGCGGCCCAGGGGCTGACCGTGCTGGTGCCGGACGCCGACGAGCGCCGGGCCGTGCACCGGATCATCTATGAGGAGTTGTGTGTCGGGGTAATCAGCGACGCATCGCGCGAGGTGTACCAACGGGTGATCGAGTCCCTGGCGGCGCGGGGCGCCCAGGCCATCATTCTTGGCTGCACGGAAATCAGCCTGTTGATCAAGCCACAGCACAGTGACCTGCCCTTGCTGGACACCACCGAGCTGCATGCGCAGGCTGCGGTGGCGTTTGCCTTGCAGGACGACTAGGCAGGCTTGCGGATGCGCGCCATGGTCAGGGTGTCGACGAATGCGCCGTCACGTACGGCGTAATCCCGCAGCCGGCCTTCGGTCTCGAAGCCGAACTTGTGGTACAGGCGGTGGGCGGCTTCGTTGTCGGCGTACACCGTCAGTTCCACCCGGTGCAGGTTCATCCAGTTATCCGCCACCTCCAGCGCCGCGCTCAACAGCCGGGAGCCCACGCCCTTGCCCTGCCAGGCCGTAGCCACGCCCATGCCGAATGAGCCGGCGTGGCTTTGGCGCACGCGCAGATACTGTTCCAAACCGAGTTGACCGATGACCTCGCCCGCATGCAACGCCACCAGCTGTAGCCGCCGTTCGTTGTCCTGCACCAGGCGTTTGCGCCACGCCTCGACCGACTGGAAAGGCATTTGCAGCACCTGACGGCAGACGGCCGGGTCGTTGTAGAGCGCAGTGACGCCGTCAAGATGGGCCTCGGTAAAGCGCGTGATAACGATCTTGGGTTCAGGTGTGTGCATGGTGTTTCATCCTGTGAAAAACACGTGGCCGACCAGTGTAGGCGGCAGACCGGTTTTTTGGCGAGCATAAATCCTGCCGCACATCGTGCATCTGTAGGATAGCGATCGCCCCTCGCAGCGCCGATACTTCACCCAGGCCCTGCACCGTTTCGGCCTTAAAACCCTGTGACTAAAACAATAAAAAAGTCCCACAGAGGAACGCCCATGAGCCGTCTTGATCCTCCTGGCCTGTTACAGGCTTTCAGCACCCTGACGCTTGATCTGCAACGCCTGGCCCAACACCAGGACATTGAACAATTTCACGGCCATGCCCTGACGCGTATCAGTCAGTTATTGCCCTTCGACAGCGCCTGGTGGGGCCGTGCGGCGATCATCGATGGCCTGCCGGAAGAACACAGCAGCTACCTGCATCACCTGCCGGCCACGTACCTGGCCGACTGGCAATCGATCCGCCATGTAGACGTGACGGTCGGGCTGGTGCACGAGGCGCCCGGCCAGGCGGTGATTGTCGACATGCTCGACCCCGCCAACGGCCCGGGCCAGAACTGGTTGGGGCAGCGCCATGGCATTGGCGAGTTGTTGTGCGTGATTCACGTCGACCCGCAAACCCGCCTCAGCGACCACTTGAGCCTGTACCGCAAGCCCGGCGCGCCCCACTACAACCAGGACGACTGCCAACTGCTGAATAACCTGATGCTGCACTTGGTGGCGTCGGTTTCGGCGAATCAGATCCGAACCCTCGTGGCCATGCGCGAAACCCTCACCAGCCCGCGCAACCTGGCCCTGGCGGTGTGCGACCAGCGCGGGGTGTTGCAGTGTGCCGAACGCGGGTTTGTCGACCTGTTGCTCAGTGAGTGGCCGCAATGGAGCGGTCCCGCCCTGCCGCTGCCGTTGGATGAGCGCGGGCATGAGGGCAAGCACATCCACATCGAGGCCTCGGCCGTGGGTGACCAGTTTCTGTTGGCGGCGCGCATCAACCGCGCCCTGCCCCAACTGAGCCCGCGGGAGAACGACGTGGCCCAGGGCTTTGGCGAAGGCAAGACCTACAAGGAAGTCGCCCGCGACCTGGGCCTGTCGCCGAACACCGTGCGCCATCACATCCGCGCCATCTACAGCAAGCTTGGGGTCAAGGACAAAGCGCGCATCGCGCACTTGCTGCACGCCCCGCCCGACTGATCTCAGCCCTCTATTCGTTGCTTTTTTGCGCTGTCGTTTTGACGGCCACGGGCGCCCTTTGCCCATTTTCCGCTGCCACCCATAACAGTCCATAAGAGATGCCTTGCGATGAATCACCCTACCTTGCGTCACCTGGCCATGCTGCTGGGCGGCACCCTGCTGAGCCTCGACAGCCAGGCTGCCGACCTCAACGCCCGGGATTTTTTCGGCGCGCCGTCCGGCACCAGCCTCGGCGTGCTGTACTTGCCCGCCTCACGCTACGATGATTTCCACGGCCCGGCCGACACTACGGGCAAGGCCGACCTGAAGGTCAACGCCGTGGCGTACCGCCAGGTGTTTTTCACTGACATCTGCGGCACGCTGTGCACCCCGCAATTTATCCTGCCCTTCGCCGACATCAACGCACGCTTGCCCGGCGCCAGCCAGCACACCGGCGAGAGCGGCTTTGGTGATCCGCAGGTCGGCGGCACGCTGTTTTTCATCAATGACCCGGCCTCGCGCACCTACAGCGGGCTGTTGAGCCTGATCACCGTGCCGGTGGGCGAGTACCACAGCAAAAACCCCGACGTGTCTCCCGGTGCCAATCGCTGGGGCGCAACCTTCGTTTACAACTACACCCAGGGCATTGGCGAGAAATGGGTGCTGGAAGCCAACCTCGAAGCCCAGCTGTACGGCACCAATGACGACTATTTCGGCAGCGACCTCAAGCAAGACCCGCTGTACCGCCTGCAAGCCTTCGCCTCCTACGACTTCACGCCCGCCACCTATGGCGCATTGCGCTTGATCCACGCCGATGGGGGCGCACTGCGCATCAACGACCAGCGCATCGACGACACCCACAAGCGTTACACCCAAGTGGGTTTCGAGGTGGGGCACTGGCTCGACCGGCAGAACCAACTGATGTTCAGCCTTTCGCAAAACATCGCGGCGTCCAACGGCTACGCGGGCACCGACGCCCTGCTGCGGTTGGTCCATGTGTTCTGAATCACTTTCCCGGAGCTTGCCCATGAACACTCAGACCCACGCTGCAACCGCCGGCTTTTCGGCGCGTTCCTGGCCCTTGCTGGCGGCGATCATCCTGTTCGCCGCCATCACCCCGACCATCCTGATGACCGCACCGGCGGTGGCCGCGCAACTGGCCAGCCAATGGCAACTGAGCCCGTCACACATCGGCGACCTGTTCTCCACCGAGCTGGGGGCGATGAGCCTGGCCACCCTGCCCGCCTTCTGGTGGCTCAAGCGGGTGGACTGGCGCCTGGCAGCACTGGTGGCCGCCATTGCGTTCATTGCCGCCAACCTGCTGTCGATGCTCGCCGACACCTACGCCACCTTGCTTGCCTTGCGCTTTATGAGTGCCCTGGCGGGCGGTTCGTTGATGATCATCTGCCTGGCCAGCGCGGCAGCCACCGCCAACCCCAGCCGGATCTACGGTTTGTGGGTGATGGGGCAACTGGTGGTCGGCGCCATCGGCCTCGGGGTGTTGCCCGGGTTATTTGCGCGCTATGGGCTCGGCGCCTGCTACTTGATTCTCGCGGGGTTGATGACGCTGCTGCTGCCCCTGGCCCGCTGCTTTCCATCCGGCAGCCCGCCGCGCCAGCCAACCGATGCCGCGCCATTGCCGGGCTCCCGGGTGAAGGCTGCGCTGGGCATCGCCGGGATCCTGACTTTCTATATCAGCCTCGGCGGTGTCTGGACCTTTATCGGCGCCATCGGCAGCGGCGCTGGGATCTCCGCACAACACAGCGGTGAAGTGCTGGCCCTGGCCACGGTGATGGGAATCGTCGGCGCTGGTTGCGCTTCGGTGATTGGCACGCGGCTGCCGCGCCTGCTGCTGTTGCTGGCCGGCTACGCCCTGATGGCGGGTGCCGTGCTGTTGCTGACCGGTATGCCGACGCTGATGCGCTTCACCCTGGCGGCGCTGCTGTTCAAGTTCACCTGGACCTTCATCCTGCCGCTGATTCTCGCCTGCCTGGCTGACCTCGACCGCAGCGGCAAGCTGATGAACACCTCCAACCTGGTGATCGGCGCCGGCCTGGCCATCGGGCCGGCGATTGCCGGGCGGCTGATCGAAACCAGCGGCGGGTTTACCTCGCTACTGGTGGGCGGCGCCGCCGTCACCTTGTTGTCCCTAGCGCTGATGCTCGGCAGCCGCACCCCGCCTGACGCTGTTTTAACCCGCTGAACTGGAGACTCTGATGAACCGATCCACTGCGTTTTTCTTTGATGAACTAAGCCTCTGGCACAGCGCCGGCCCCCACGCCCTGACCTTGCCGGTGGGCGGTTGGGTGCAGCCGCCTGCCGGCACCGGGCATGCCGAGTCACCGGAGACCAAGCGGCGTTTGAAAAGCCTGCTGGACGTGTCCGGGCTGAGCCGTCACCTGCAACAGCACAGTGCCGCCCCGGCCACGGAGGAGGATTTGCGGCGAGTACACGGCGCCGACTACCTGCAACGCTTCAAGGCCCTGAGCGATGCCGGCGGCGGCGAGCTGGGGCCCCAGGCGCCGATTGGCCCAGGCAGCTACGAGATCGCCAAACTCTCCGCCGGGTTGACCATCGCTGCGGTGGACGCGGTGCTGAGCGGGCACGTCGGGAATGCCTACTCGCTGTCGCGGCCACCGGGGCATCACTGCCTGGCGGACGGCGCCATGGGCTTTTGCTTCCTGGCAAACATCGCCATCGCCATCGAGGCGGCCAAGGCGCGCCGTGGGCTGGGCAAGGTCGCGGTGATCGATTGGGATGTGCACCATGGCAACGGTACCCAGTCCATCTTCGAAGCACGCGGCGATGTATTGACGATCTCCCTGCACCAGGACGGTTGCTATCCGCCGGGTTACAGCGGTGAACAGGACCGTGGCCACGGCGCGGGCCTGGGGGCGAATATCAATATCCCGTTGCCACCCGGCAGCGGCCACGCGGCGTACCTGCATGCGATGGAACGCATCGTGGTGCCGGCCCTGGAGCGATTCGAGCCCGAACTGATCATCGTCGCCTGTGGTTACGACGCCAACGCCGTCGACCCGCTGGCGCGGATGCTGCTGCACAGCGAGTCGTTCCGCCTGATGACCCGCGCAGTGCGTGAGGCTGCCGAGAGGCTATGCCAGGGCCGCCTGGTGCTGGTGCATGAAGGCGGCTACAGCGAGGCCTACGTACCGTTTTGTGGGCTGGCGGCGCTGGAGGAATTGGCCGGCGTGCGCACGGCGGTGGAAGACCCGATGCTGGAGTTTGTCCAACTGCAGCAACCGAAGGCGGCGCTGCTGGGCTTTCAGCGCCAGTGGATCGAGCAACTGGCGCAGGGCTTTGAGGCTTAAACCGCCGGAGCCGCCAATCGCCACACCCGGGCAATGTCCGAGGCACGCTCGCGCAACAACCGCGGCGCCTCGCTGCAGGCCTGCTCCAGGGTAGTCGGGCCGGACGGCAAGGCGAATGCAGCATCCACACCGTGGGCGTACATCTGCTCATAACCCTCACCCAACGTGCCGGCGATCACGATCACCGGCACGTTGTGCTGTTTGGCAATCCGCGCCACGCCAAACGGGGTTTTGCCCCGCAGGGTCTGGGCGTCGAAACGGCCTTCGCCAGTGATGACCAGGTCGGCGCCACGCACGGCGTTTTCGAGGCCCACCAGTTCGGCCACCACTTCAACCCCGGCGCAAAACTGCGCGCCCAGGAACGCCTTGGCGGCGAAGCCCAAACCACCGGCGGCGCCGCTTCCGGGTTCATCGCGCACGTCTTTGGGCAATACCTTCGCGCAGTGATCGGCGAAATGGCCGAGGGCGGCATCCAGTTGTTCGACTTGCTGGGGATTGGCACCTTTTTGCGGGCCGAAAATCGCCGAGGCGCCGTGGGGACCGCACAGCGGGTTGTTCACGTCGGCGGCGATTTCGAAGCGCACCTGGGCCAGTCGCGGGTCCAGTTGTTCGAGGCTGATGCGTGACAGCTGGGCAAGGGCCAGGCCACCCAGGGGCAGTGCTGCACCTTCGGCATCAAACAACTGCACACCCAGGGCAAGCATCGCCCCGGCACCGCCGTCGTTGGTGGCGCTGCCGCCAATCGCCAAAATCACGCGTTGAGCGCCGGCATCCAGGGCGGCGCGGATCAGTTCACCGGTGCCAAACGTGCTGCTGGAACAGGCATCCCGCTTACCCGGCGGCACGAGTTGCAAGCCACTGGCTTCGGCCATTTCGATGATTGCGGTGTGGCTCTCGGCCAACCAGCCCCAATGGGCGTCGACGCTGGCGCCCAACGGGCCTTGCACGCGGGTCGTGCGCAACTCGCCCTGGCAGGCCGCGAGCACCGACTCCACCGTACCTTCACCCCCGTCCGCCATCGGGCACCGGATCAGCTCGGCGTCGGGCCACACCGTGGCCAAGCCCTCGGCGATGGCAGTTGCCACGCCTTCGGCACTCAGGCTGTCCTTGAACGAGTCGGGGGCGATGATGATTTTCATGGGCTTTCTCCGGTTTTTATAACGCCCATGCTGCCAGTTGGCACACGCAATAACGCCGGTCCATTGCACAAGAGTGGCTGGGGTTTGTTGTTCATTTCGACAAAGCCTGGGGCAATAGCTGCACGCCGAGGTACAACGCGAGCATGCCGTCCAGGGTCAGCGGGTCGACGCCGCTCAGCTCGGCGATGCGCTCCATGCGGTAGCGCAGGCTGTTGCGGTGGATACCCAGGGCGTCGGCGCAGGCCTGGCTTTGGCCGTCGTGGTCACACCAACTGCGCAGCGTCGCCAATAACTGGCCATTGCTGTCCTTGGCCAGCACCTTGCGCAGCGGGTTAAGCAATTCGTCGAGGGCGTCGTCGTTGCGGTGGCGCCAAAGCATCACCGGCAGGCGGTAGCGGTTGAGGGTCAACAGCCGCGACTCGGGCAGCACGTCGCGGCCATAGGCAAGCAGGTCGCCGACGCGCCGGTAGCAACGGCGCAGCCCCGCCAGGCCATCCGCCTGCCCGCCGACCGCAACCCGCAGGATGTTCCAGCCAAGAGCGTCGAGTTTTTCCAGCAGGCGCGGGTTGTCGACAGGGACCGACGCCGGCCGGCACCACAACAGCGAAAACTGCGCGGAGCTGACGCACCAACTGTCCGGGTAGCGCGACGTCAGCCAGGCGTTCAACGCCTCGGCCGACTGGCCGCTGCCCAGTTCAAACAGGTACGGCGTGCGCGCCAGTTGCGGCTTGAGGCCCAGTTGTTGCGCTTCGTCCACCAGGCGCGGGGAGTCGCCGCTCTCGGCCAGCAGCAGCGCCAACAGATCATCGCAACGCTGGCGGCGCCATTGTTGCTCGGCTTGCTGGTGGCGCTGGCTCACCAGCATTTCGGCGGTCATGCGCACCAGTTGGGCATACGTACGCAGCAGTTCGGGCTCGCCGGTAATGCCCAGCACGCCGATCAGGCGCTGGTCGTGCAGCAGCGGCAGGTTGATCCCGGGCTGCACGCCCTTGAGGTGCTTGGCGGTCTGGCTGTCAATCTCCACCACCCGCACATTCGCCAGCACCAACTGCGCACCTTCATGGCGGGTGTTGATACGCTCGGGTTCGCCACTGCCCAGAATCAGGCCCTGGCTGTCCATGACATTGACGTTATAGGGCAGAATCGCCATGGTGCGATTGACGATATCCTGCGCCAGGTCATGATCCAGCTCGAACATGGGGCTAAATTCCTGAAAAAACCGGTTGTTCATCGGCACAGCGCAAACCATGCCTGACTGTGCGCGAGCACAAAGACATCACCCCTTGAGGTGGCCGAGACTCATTAGGCGATCAACGTTACCCTCGCATCGCGAAAAATCATAATAAAGAGAGACTGCCATGTCACAGAGCGCCGCTGTCACCCAGGCCACCGATGACGATAAAAACGCCGTATACAAGCGCATTACCCTGCGCCTGATCCCCTTCATTTTCATCTGCTACCTGTTCAACTACCTCGACCGCGTCAACGTCGGCTTTGCCAAGTTGCAGATGCTCGACGACCTGAAATTCAGCGAGACCGTGTACGGCCTCGGTGCCGGGATCTTCTTTATCGGCTACGTGCTGTGCGGCGTACCGAGCAACCTGGCGCTGACCCGGTTTGGTCCACGGCGCTGGATTGCCCTGATGATGATCGTTTGGGGCGCACTGTCCACCTGCCTGCTGTTCGTCACCACACCCACGCATTTCTACGGCTTGCGCCTGCTGACCGGTGCCGCCGAAGCCGGGTTCTTCCCGGGCGTGGTGCTGTACCTCTCGCAGTGGTTCCCGACCTTCCGCCGTGGGCGGATCATGGCGCTGTTCATGTCGGCGATCCCGGTGTCCGGCTTGCTGGGCAGCCCGTTCTCCGGCTGGATCCTCAACCACTTCGCTGCCGGCCAGGGCGGGCTTGCGGGTTGGCAGTGGATGTTCCTGCTGCAAGGCATCCCGACGGTGATCCTCGGCGCCCTCGCCTACTTCCTGCTCAGCGACAGCTTTGCCAACGCCAAGTGGCTCACACCCCATGAGCGTGCGGTACTGGAAGCCGACCAGGCCACCGACCTCGCGAACAAGCCGAAAACCACCAGCGACTCACTGCTGGAAGTGTTCAAGAACCCGGCCATCTGGGCGTTCGGCCTGATCTACTTCTGCATCCAGAGCGGCGTGTACGCCATCAACTTCTGGCTGCCGTCGATCATCAAGAACATGGGCTTCAGCGATAACCTGGTGATTGGCTGGCTGAGTGCAATCCCCTACCTGCTGGCGGCGGTGTTCATGCTGCTGGTGGGCCGCTCTGCCGACTTGCGCAAAGAGCGTCGCTGGCACCTGGTGGTGCCGATGCTGATGGGCGCGATCGGGCTGGTGATTGCGGTGAACTTTGCGACCACACCGGCGATTGCGATTCTCGGCCTGACCATCGCCACCATGGGCGCCCTCACCGGCCTGCCGATGTTCTGGCCCGTGCCTACCGCCATGCTCAGCGCCGGCGCTGCGGCGGGTGGCCTGGCGCTGATCAACTCCATGGGCCAGATGGCCGGCTTCCTGAGCCCGTATATCGTCGGGTTTGTGAAGGATGCCACCGGGTCTACGGACCTGGCGCTGTACTTGCTGGCGGCGGTGATCGTCGCGGGCAGTGTGCTGGCGCTGCGGATGACGCGGACACTCAAGGCCTGACATCAGGGCAAACCGGCACCGTCGACCTCCATGACGGCGCCGGTGTTTTTATAGTCAAAACACCGCCGGACACCCGTATTAACTTCAACGCCAGAGCCAGGTAACAAACAGGCTACAAACCTTACCTAACCTTTACTCTGACCCCGCGTCATTCCGTCAAAAAGCACTGTCTGAAACGTATGCCCGGGAATATGATTAAAACCGGTTCGATGCATAGGTAGAGGACTTGTCATGATCAGTCGACTCTCAAAAATGAAAGTAGCACTCGTGCTGATTGCTACCCTCGCCATGGCAGGGCAAGCAGAAGCCCGTGGTGGGTACGGCTATGGATGGGGTCACGGTGGTTACCATGGTGGTTGGGGCTGGGGCGGTCCCGCCCTGCTGGGTGCGGTGGTCGGCGGTCTTGTAGTGGGCTCAGTGGTTGCCAACTCCCAGCCTCCGGTCTACGTGCAACAACCGGTTTACGTCCAACCGCAGCCGGTGTACATCCAGCAACCGCCGCCGGTCTACTATCAGGCGCCGCCGCCTCCAGGCTACTACTACCCGCCACAACCGGTTCCGGCACCGCGTTATTAAGCGCAAGCGGGTCATCAACGATGGTGCAAGTGACGCAGGTCCCACCTGAAAGCGGGACCTGTTTTGTTTGCACGACAAAATACGCTTAGAGCAGCCCGCCGCCGTCGACATCAATCACGCTACCGGTGATAAACCCGTTCTCCATCGCCAGCACATACCCGGCGGCCACTTCTTCGGCCTGCCCTACTCGCCCCACCGGCAACGCGCCGCCGGCCTTGGCAAACATCGCCAGGCGCTGCTCTTCGGACAACCCGGCATACGCCTCGGTGTCGATCACCCCCGGGCTGATCACGTTCACACGGCGTGGTGCCAGCTCCTTGGCCAACTGCTTGCCCAGGGCTTCAGTCGCGGCATTGATCCCGGTCTTGATGAACTGCCCCGCCACCGCTCGACGACCCAGTTGGCCCGAGGTCAATGTGATGCTGCCGTGCTCGCCGAGAAATGGCAGCGCCGCCTGGATCGCCCGCAGCGAACCCCAGAGCTTCACGTTGTAGTTATCTTGCGCCAGGTTAAGATCAGTCTCGATCAACGTCTTGGCCTGCACCGCAGGGCCTGCGGTGTAAACCAGATGGTCAAAACGCCCCACTGTTTCAAACAGGCGCTGCAACGAGGCGGCGTCAGTCACGTCCACCTGCTCGCTGCGCACACCGTTCTCCACGGCTGAAGACAAGCGCCGTCCGGCCAGCACCACTTGGGCGCCGCGTGCCACGGCTTGCTTGGCCACGGCAGCACCGATGCCGCTGCTACCGCCGATGACGATGATGGTTTTGCCGTTAAGGGGAGAAGTCATGGAGAAATACCTGGGTGAGAAAATGAGCGTTCATCTTCCCAGCTTGGCAATCGTCGAAAAATCCCGGTAAAACGACAAGATCTTTAAAGGATTTTTACAGATGAGCTCAATCCTCGACCTTGAAGTCTTCGTGCGCACCGCCGACACCGGCAGCCTGTCAGCGGCGGCCCGCAGTTTAAGCCTGACCCCGGCCGCCGCCAGCATTGCCCTCAAGCGCCTGGAAACCCGCCTGGGCATTCGCCTGCTGGCGCGCTCCACCCGCAGCATGCGCCTGACCGAAGAAGGCCGGCGCTACCTCGACAGCGTGCGTGTGGCCCTGGAGGCGTTGTCGGAAGGCGAATTGGCGATCAAGCAGCAAGGTCAGAGCCTGAGTGGTTTGCTGCAATTGGCCGCGCCCTCGGACTTCGGGCGCAACGTGCTGCTGGGCTGGCTGGATGAGTTCAAGCTCGAACACCCGAACGTGCGTCTTCAGTTGCTGCTTAACGACAGCAATGCCGACCTGTTCCGCGAAACCGTGGACATCGCCCTGCGTTTTGGCGTGCCCCGGGACTCCAGCCTGGTGGCGCTGCCGATAGTGCCTGGCCATCAACGGGTGCCCTGCGCCAGCCCCGACTACCTGGCACGCCACGGCACGCCCCGCACGCCCCAGGACCTGGCGCAACACAGCACGCTGCGCTACATGCGCCAGGGCCGCGCGAATAACACCTGGTACTTTCGCCAGGGCGCCCTGCTCCAGGAAGTCGAGGTCGGCGGTGATTACCTGAGCGATGACGGCGAGATCGTGCGGCGCTGGGCGTTGGCCGGCCATGGCATCGCTTATAAAGCCCAGTTGGATGTGGCCCGGGATATCAAGGCCGGGCGCCTGGTGCCGTTACTGACCGACTGGCAGGGCGAACCCACGCCGTTCAATTTGATGTGCCCGCACCGGCTGCAAGTGTCGGAACGGGTCAAGGTGCTGCACCGCTTCCTGCAACAGCGCTGCGCCGAACTATTACCGCAATAACCGTCCCGGGGCTTGTTCCAGAGCCTTGCTCTCTGGTATTGGATAGGCACTGTCTCCCCCTTTTGAGGTGTTCACGATGATTTACCGCACACTGGGCCAGTCCGGGTTGAAAGTCAGCGCGCTGACCCTGGGCAGCATGATGTTTGGCGAGCAGACCAACACTGAGGATTCGCTGCGCATCATCGACAAGGCCTGGGACCAAGGCATCAACTTTATCGACACCGCCGACGTCTACACCGGCGGGCGCTCCGAGGAAATCGTCGGTGAAGCCATCGCCCGCCAGCGCCAGGATTGGGTGCTGGCCTCCAAGGTGGGCATCGGCCCGGTGGATGGCCTGCCAAACCGCAGCGGCTTGAACCGCAAGCGGATTTTCAATGCGCTGGAAGCCAGCCTGACGCGCCTCGACACCGATTACCTGGACATCTATTACCTGCACCGTGAAGACCACAACACGCCGCTGGAGGTGACGGTTTCGGCCATCGGCGACTTGATCCGCGAGGGCAAGATCCGCCACTGGGGCCTGTCCAACTACCGCGGCTGGCGCATCGCCGAGGTGATCCGCGTGGCCGAACGCCTGGGGGTGGACAAGCCGATCATCAGCCAGCCGCTGTACAACATCGTCAACCGCCAGGCCGAGGTGGAGCAGATCACCGCCGCCGCCGCGTATGGTCTGGGTGTGGTGCCTTACAGCCCGCTGGCCCGTGGCGTGCTCAGTGGCAAATACGCGCCGGACGTGACGCCTGAAGCCGGCAGCCGCGCCGGGCGCCAGGACAAGCGCATCCTGGAAACCGAATGGCGCGTTGAATCCCTGCGCATTGCCCAGCAGATCCAGCAATACACCCAGGGCCGCGGCGTGGGGATTGTCGAGTTCGCGATTGCCTGGGTGCTGAACAACTCGGCGGTCAGCTCGGCGATTGTGGGGCCGCGCACCGAGGCGCAGTGGGACGCCTATACCGGCGCGCTGGAGGTGAAGATCACGGCGGAAGATGAGGCGTTTATTGATTCGCTGGTCACTCCAGGGCATGCCTCGACGCCGGGGTTCAACGACGTGAGCCATTTCGTATCGGGTCGGATTGCCCGATAGCCGAGCGGCCTACACCTGACCTGTGGTGAGGGGGCTTGTCCCCCGTTGGAGTGCGCAGCGCTCCCGCTTTTTTTGGGGCCGCTTCGCAGCCCAACGGGGGACAAGCCCCCTCACCACAAAACAGCGCAAACATCTCACCGCAAAAGCACTATATTCCCTCCCTGAAATCTCCCCTCTTTTGTAGCCATCGTTTTTCGCGAGGACAGTGTGTCTAAAGGTGTTGTGTTATCGGTATTGGCCTCGGTGCTGTTTGCCGTGATGTATTACTTCACGTCGCTGCTTACACCCTTGAGCGGCCTGGAGATCTTCGGCTGGCGGATGTTACTGACCGTGCCCTGCATGACCGTGTTCATGATCGTCAGCGGCGAGTGGCGGCGGGTGTGGGAATTGGCGCGCGTGATCGCCGGCAACCCGCGACTGGTGGGCGGGCTGGTGTTGTCTTCGGCGTTGCTGGGGGTGCAGTTGTGGCTGTTCATGTGGGCGCCACTCAATGGACGTAGCCTGGATGTATCGCTGGGGTATTTCCTGCTGCCGTTGACCATGGTCCTCACCGGGCGCCTGGTGTATGGCGAACAGTTGTCGCGCCTGCAAAAGGTCGCGGTGTTCTTTGCAGCCTGCGGCGTGCTTAACGAGGTGTACCAGGTGGGCGGTTTCTCCTGGGCCACGCTGGTGGTGATCATCGGTTACCCGATCTACTTTATCGTGCGCAAACGCCTGAAGACCGACCACCTGGGCGGGCTGTGGCTCGATATGGCGCTGATGTTGCCGGTGGCGTTGTGGTTTGTGCAAAGCGGCGAACAGGGTTTTGCGGTGCTCGACGCGCACAAAGGCTTGTATGCCTTGATCCCGATGCTGGGCTTGATCAGCGCATCGGCGCTGGTGTGCTACATCGTCGCCAGCCGCTTGTTGGCCTTCAGCCTGTTCGGGCTGCTCAGCTATGTGGAGCCGGTGCTGTTGCTGGGCGTGGCGTTATTGCTGGGGGAAAGTATCAAGGCCGGCGAATGGTTGACCTATCTACCCATCTGGCTGGCGGTGATGGTGCTGGTGTACGAAGGTTTCAAACACTTGGTTCGTCAGCGCAAGGCCTGATGTGAACCTGTTGGAGCGAGCTGGCTCGCGAAGAACCTGAGAGCAACGCGTTCATCCAGAATGTACGCGTTTTCGTTAACGTTCTTCGCGAGCCAGCCCGCTCCTGCAGAAAGCAGGATCAGTCAGCGGTGAGCACACCGCGACGTACCTGGTCGCGCTCGATGGATTCGAACAGTGCCTTGAAGTTACCTTCACCGAAGCCGTCATCACCTTTACGCTGGATAAACTCGAAGAACACCGGGCCCATCAGGGTTTCCGAGAAAATCTGCAGCAGCAGGCGCTTGTCGCCTGCCACTGACGAGCCGTCCAGCAGGATGCCCCGTGCTTGCAGTTGGTCCACCGGCTCACCGTGGTTCGGCAGGCGGCCTTCGAGCATTTCGTAGTAGGTGTCGGGCGGCGCGGTCATGAAGCGCATGCCGATCTTTTTCAACGCGTCCCAGGTCGTGACCAGGTCATTGGTGAGGAAGGCCACATGCTGGATACCCTCGCCGTTGAACTGCATCAGGAACTCTTCGATCTGGCCGGCGCCCTTGGACGACTCTTCGTTCAGCGGGATGCGGATCATGCCGTCCGGGGCGCTCATGGCCTTGGAGGTCAGGCCGGTGTACTCGCCCTTGATATCGAAATAGCGCGCTTCACGGAAGTTGAACAACTTCTCGTAGAAATTCGCCCAGTAGGCCATGCGCCCGCGGTACACGTTGTGGGTCAGGTGGTCGATGACTTTCAGGCCGGCACCTGCCGGGTTGCGCTCAACGCCTTCGAGGTACACGAAGTCGATGTCATAGATCGAGCTGCCTTCGCCGAAGCGGTCGATCAGGTAAAGCGGCGCGCCGCCAATGCCCTTGATGGCCGGCAGGTTCAGTTCCATCGGGCCGGTTTCGATATGGATGGGCTGGGCGCCCAGTTCCAGGGCCCGGTTGTAGGCCTGTTGCGAATCCTTGACGCGAAACGCCATGCCGCACACCGACGGGCCGTGCTCGGCCGCAAAGTAGGAGGCGATGCTGTTGGGTTCGTTGTTGAGGATCAGGTTGATCTCGCCCTGGCGGAACAGGTGCACGTTCTTGGAGCGATGGGTCGCGACTTTGGTGAAACCCATGATCTCGAAGATCGGCTCCAGGGTGCCCGGGGTTGGCGATGCGAATTCGATGAATTCAAAGCCCATCAGGCCCATTGGGTTTTCATATACGTCTGTCATTTTCGGTGCCTCATCATTCTTGTGCTTAACAAATAGTCAGTTGCGAGCAAGGATGAGGTGGCCAGGTGGCGCACAGGAGATACCCCGCACGCTGCGGGCGAGGAAGTCACCGAAGATGAGGGGGGACCCGAGTAGCTTCATGGTTGGATCGGTCTCTGACAGGCGTGGCTTGCGTAGTCGCAAGTCCATATTCTTGTATGCGTAAATCGATTCTACACAGCGTAACCCTCTTTGTCCGCTCTCTTATCAAATCCCCATTGCCCGGGCGGGCGCAAGCGGTTTGTTGCACAGGTAGATGCCCAGCAGGATCACCGCCCCGCCCAGCAGCATCGGCGCGGTCAGTTGTTCGCCGAGTAACAATGCTCCGCAGATGACCGCCGTCAGCGGGTTGAGGGCGATAAAAACACCCGCACGGGTGGCGCCGATGCGGCGCAGGCCATCGTAGTAGCCGATGTAGGCCAGCGCCGAACCCAACACGCCCAGGTACAACAGGCTCATCAGTTGGGGGCGATCGATGGCGCCCAACGCCTCCACCGTCAATCGGCCCGTCGCCAGGGTCGTGACCGTCAGCATCAGCGTTCCCAGCAGGATCGACCAGGTCACGGTTTGCAACGGCCCAAGGCTCAGGTTGAGGCTGCGGGAGAACAGCGAGTACACGCCCCACCCCAGCACACAGCCAAGAATCAGCAAGTCACCGATCCATGCATCGGCCTTGCCCTGTAACAACTGCGGGTTGCGACTGACGATCACCAGGCCCGCACCGCCCAGGCACAGCGCGATACCCTGAAGTTTAAGCGGCCCCAAGCGTTCCTTGAACAGCAGCCACGAGGCCAGGCCAATCACCGCCGGGTTCAGCGCCACGATCAACGACGCCCGGGACGCGTTGATGTAATGCAGCCCGTAGAAAAAGCACAGGTTGTAGAAAAAGATCCCGAAAAATCCCAGCATGGTCAGCTGCATCAGTTGCGTGCGGCTCGGGCGCACCAGACGAACCCGCGCGACACTCAGGAAGACCACAAGGGCCAGGCTGGCCAGCACAAAGCGCACCGTCGCCGCCAGCAATGGGTCCAGGCCTGCGGCCAGGTAGCGGCCAGCAACGAAAGTGCCGCCCCAGATCATGGTCACGGCCGCCAGTTTCAGATAGGTGAGACGGTCAGAGGTCGGGGGCATCAGATTTCTACTCAACAAACACGGGAATGACTTATTGTTCAGCTAATCCCTTGTCATCGTAAAATGAGTAAATACTCATGACCCTTACCCAACTGGAAATCTTCTCCCTGGTGGCCGAGCTGCAAGGCTTCACCAGCGCCGCCAATCGCTTGGGCATCAGCCAGTCGGCGGTGTCCCACGCAATCAAATCCCTGGAGCAGGAACTCGGTGTGGAACTGATTCGCCGTCACCAGTCCCGGGTGGAACTCAGCGATATCGGTCAACAGTTGCTGCTGCGTGCCCGGGCCATGCTCGGGCTGGCCAATACACTGCAACAGGAAGCCGCTGATGCTCGCGGGATGAAACGCGGCACGCTGCGCATCGGGTCGTTCGGGCCCACCTCGTCGACTCGGTTGTTACCCAGGATTCTGCAGCGCTTTCGCCAGGTGCACCCGGGCATAGAGGTGCACGTCGATGAAGGGCCGGATCCCCAGGTGGTGCAATGGCTGGAGGAGCGGCGCATCGATGTCGCGTTTGTGGTCTTGCCCGACGACCGTTTCGACACCTTTCCCTTGATCGAGGACCAACTGGTCGCCCTCCTGCCCGTGAACCATCCTTGCGCCCTCCAGCCCGGGATCAGCTTGAAGCAGTTGTGCAACGACCCGTTCATCCTGACCCAGGCCGGGTCGGCGGAGTTGGTCTCGCGCCTGTTCCTCGGGGCCGGCCTCAAGCCGGATATTCGCTACCGCTGTTCACAGTTACTGAGCACCCTGGATACGGTGCGGCGCGGGGATGGCGTGACCCTCGTTGCCGAGTTGTCACTGCCGCAGACGAACGACCCAGGTTATTTGAAGAAGCCGCTGGCACCGGCGGTCAAGCGTCAGGTGGGGCTGGCCGTGCTGGATCAACGCCAATCGTCTCCGGCCACCCTGGCGTTTATAAACCTGGCAACCCGGCTGGATTACTCATCGGATGTCCATTCGGCTTGATGGGTTTGTGTTGATCCGTTGTCGTCAATGGTCGTGAAACGTATCCCGGGCTTGTCCTGGGACCGGTCAGCCCCTGTCAGAAGCACCACCTCGGCCGAATGCGGCGCGATCATCGGCGGGTCGTCGCTACTGCTTTGCGCGCCATTGACGGTCAACACTACGTTGGAAAGGGTCACGTAATAGGCGCTCGGATTGCTGACCCCAAGCCTCGGTTCAGGCCCGGCAAGCTTGCGCCATTTCAGCGCCCGGGCAGCCTCCAGACTGGACGTCGACAGCACCTTGGGGCGCAGAAACAGTTTGATCCGCGTGCGAAACGCCACTTGCACAGTATTGGCGTGGCCTTCGGGGCTGGGAGGAACGCCCAGTACGTTGAGCCAGAATACCGACTCCCGGTCCGTGGGCAGCGCGGCGCCCTCCCTCTCGTTGAACGTCAGTCGCAACGCCTTGCCTTGCCCCGGCTCCATGCGCACGATGGGCGGGCTCAGGCTAAAGGGCACATCGCTGAGTTCGGGTGCCAGCTGCGCATCCCCGTCGTCGATCCAGGCTTGTACCAAGCGCGGACCACTGCTCTCGTTTTTCAGATTGACCGTGACCTCCCGTGCCGGCGCCGGATAGACCACCCGGGTGCGATCAATCACTATTTCCGCCCGCAGCGAGCCTGAAATCAGCAGCAGCGCCAGACTTGTCGCCAACACCGCCGGATTAAAAATCACCGCCATCAGCGATAGGCCATGGTGAACGTTGCCACACCGTTGGCTGTGCCTGCGGTGATATCGCGTTCGGTCTGGATATAACGGGCAGTCAGGGGGATAGAGAACGTGCCATTGCCTGTGCTGCCTGCCAACCATTGGTTGGGGTTGCCGATGACGGAGGAGTCAGCGCCATAGCGGATCAGCGTGGGCCCGCGTAACAGTTGCAAGGCCACACCGCTGGCGGTTGACGCGCGGGTGAGTGACAGCACGTCCGTGCGGTTGGCCGGTTGGGTCTGGTCGGTCAACGTGATCAGCACATCACGGGAACTGCCCTCACCTCCACTGCAGCTCAAGGTGATATTTTCAGTGGTAGTGCCGGCATTACTGCCGACCCCTTTGAAAGCCTTGACCGACACCGTCCCCAGCGACATTCGCACCGATGGCGTCGAAACGCTGCAGGTAGGCCTGCGCGGCGCTCTGAAGTCAATGCTTGGAAGCCTCGTCTCGTGAGTAGATCCACCGGTCGACGCTTCCAGGGAAAAGAACCCTAAAAATCCGCCACCATACGTTCCACCCGTGGTCGGACCGGTAACCACCATGTAAACGACGGCCTTGAACCCCCAAACGCCAAGCCGGTTACCGGTTGTATGTAAAGGTGGGTTCAAGGAAGGGCCGATGGCCACGTAGCCACCGTTTGTATCTGCAGCTCTCATTGCGAAACCAATACCGGGTACACCACTGGAGATAATCGGCATTCGTAGCCCGGAGTGGCTGAGGAACTGGCCTATATCAATGCCGTTCAGCCGGTAGCGGGAGCTGCGAATAATCCAATCGTCATATCCCGTACACCGGATGGCGTCGACCATGCCGAAACTGTACCCATTAGTATTTCCGATGACCTGGCCCACTACTGCGTTTGCGGGTACATCCACTATCGCAGGGGTGGACACGGTGAGACTTGGCCCACGTGAGCAGGTAGCAATCCCATAAGCCGTGTTGGACAGCAGTGCACCGCTGAGCAACAACATACTGGACGACATGCACCACACCATTCCACCCGGCCTTTTGTGCCCTTTGGGCGGCTTTGACTGCCACAACAGCCTCGTGAACATCGCGCAGCAAAAACGAATAAGCATTTTTCCATATCCCCCGAAACAGTTTGAATCGCTCAGTAAGCTCGCCATCGTCACAGCCCCGTCAGCACATGGGTGCCAGGTGCAGCGACACACTGCCCTTGCAGAAGATCGGTGTTTGCCTGACGTTCGCCCTTGATCTGCGGCGGTATCTGGTAGTTGATGTGACACTGCCCGTCAGCCGCCGAGCTCCACTTGACCAGCAGCACTCCGCTGTCCGCGATCCCCCGCACAAACGCCTTGCTGGCCTGGCCGACCACGCCCACTTCCCGGCCGTGCTCGTCGAACACCTGGGCCGCGAACGGCAGTGGCTGGCCGTTTTTCTGCGTGGCCTTGAGTACCACGGCGCGCCCACTGACCGTTTCGAAGGTGATCAAGGTCACGGCGCCCAGCGTCGGGGCCACCGTCTGGGTTGACTCCTTCAGCTCCACATCGAGGGAGGTGCCTTCGGGGTCGATTTCAACCACGTTGTTCTGGAACGCCCTGAGTGACGGCACGACGGCGTAGCCGCTGCTGTCGATACGAGTACCGCCAGCGCCGCCCAGCATCGCGCCTTCGGCATTCGGCGCATGAACCAGCGTCGAGGCCTCCCCCAGGCTTTGGGACAAGGTCATGCCACCCGCGTGAGCAACCACAGCACCATCGGCACTGAAGGACAGCTGCGAACTGTCCATGCTCTGCCCGTACCCCACCCGCACGTTGGCCGCACGCGTGCGGTAGCCTGCATAGGTATTGACGTCGCTGGAAGTGCTGTCCCCGCTGGTGCTGCGGTTAGCGGAAATCCCGTAGCTGCCCTCGGCATTTTCCCCGTACAACCCGTTGATCCCCACTTGCTGCTGAGTACCGCGGGACGAACCGGTGTCACGGGATAACGTGGTAGTGAGACTCGGCGAATTGAAATCACTGCCCAATGGCATCGACAGGGACAGCATGAAGCGATTGTCGATGCGCCCCTGTTGCGCAGTCCGCCCGAAAAACACCTCGTCTGCGAGTTCACCATCCGTCAACCGACGGGTGTCCTCGATCCGCGAGCGCTGGGCCGAAACGTTCCAGTTGAGTTTTTTCCAACTCGAGCCGTAACCCAGGGTGAACGAGGTCTGGCGCCCTTGCTGCTGGCCCCAGTAATCCACCGAGCTGCCATACAGGCTCAACGTACCGTCCCCGAGTTTCTGGCTGACCGTCACGTCAACACGACTTTTCTGACGGGCATAGCCATTGATGTCTTCGTTCCGGCGCCCGAGTTCACGCACGTTGATCGCATCAGGCAAGCTGAGAAAACCGTCCGACGAAAAACGATAGGCCCCCAGCAAGAAGTGCGTACCCGAGCTCGGCAGGTTCTTGTTGTAGCCCAGGCCAAAACTATGGCCAGACACATTGCCCTGCCCCGGTACACTCGTGCGTGAACCGCTGCCGTCCAGGGAAAAAGCCCCCAGGGGCGTATTCACCGCCACACCGACCTTGCCCTGGTTGTAACCTTCAGAAAATGAGCCGCCGCCATACAGCGTCAGCTCGTCGGTCAGGCCTCGCTGTAACGTGCCCTGGAACACCGATGGCGCCTTGCCTTCGATCCCCCGCTGTTGCACCTCGCCCAAGGTGGCGCTGTATTGGGTTGCGTCGGCACGCAGCAACTGTGGAGTCACCGAGTAAGGCACGACAAAGGTGTTCCGGCGTCCGTCCACCTCCGTCACGCTGACGGTCAGGTCGCCCCCGGAACCCGTGGCAAACAAGTCACTGATGACAAAGGGACCTGGAGCGACCTTGGTTTCATAAATGGTGTAGCCGTTCTGGCTGACCGTGACCGTGGCATTGCTGCTTGCCACACCACGAACCTGCGGCGCATAGCCTTGCTGTGATTGCGGCAACATGCGCTCGTCAGTCGCCAGGGTCACGCCACGTATGCGGACGCCATCGAGGATCTGCCCACTGCTGAAGCTGTCGCCAATGGTCAGCTGTGATTTCCAGGGCGCGATGCTGCGTTGCACGTAAGTCGCGGTATTTTGATAAGGCTGCAAGCCAGTGCGAGAGTTTTGACTCAGGGCGCCCTGGTGCCGCAAACGCCAACTGCCCAGGTTAAAGCCCGTGTTGAGCCCCAGGTAGGATCGGTCGTCTACGTTGCCCGAGGTGCGGGCCGACGTACTGAAATTGTAATTGAGCAAGCCGGCGGTGACGCCGTCATCCCAATAGGCCGGATCGACATAATCCCGGGCGGATTGCTTGAGGTAGAGCTGCGGAACGCTGGCAGACCACTCCAGCGTCGACGCATCAAAATTGCTGCTGGCCAGCGGGATCCATTGCCCCAGGTCGCCGCAGAGCGCGCCGTCCAGCCGCGGGCTGGTTTTCACGTCCAGGCCGGCGTCGCGGTCAACCTTGTCCCACGCAATACCCAACTGCTCCAGCATTTGCCGGGAAAAACAGGGCACGGCGCCACGTTTCGTATCCAGGGAGATAAAGTCGATATCGCGGCGCCCCACACGCTGACCATTGACGATGATATCAACGCGGTAAACACCAGGGCTCATGACGTTACTGGCATTGAAACGCGACATGTCCACCGTGGCCGCCGTGCCGCCGGAGAACGCCCCCAGGTCGAAGGTCGGTGTGGTCGCAAAAGCCACCTCGGAGGAAAACAATACCGCGCCGAACAGCCCGCCAAGCATCAACCTTCCAGGCTTGAAGGGCAAAACCGGGGCGCAACGGTACACCCGTAGTTGAACGTAAGTAGGCATAGTCAGGACTTCAGAAAGGGCGTTAGGGCAATCTGTTTTCAACAGCGAACGGCGCGTGCTGCCATGCAGCCGACGTCAACGGCCAGGTGTTCGCGATCACAATTGCAAGGCGGCGCGCTGAGTGGGTGAAAACGCGCCATAGTCATTGATGTACTTGAAATGCACTTCGGCGCCAGCAGGAATGACGGCCACCGCCTCGCGGATCGGCAGGCTCAGGGTACCGTGGGGCACGACCATGCCCGCCTCCACCGGGAGTACTCGCGCCCCCGGCTGTGCGCCCATGGACACGGCTATTTCATTGAACGTGACGTGATACGCCGATGGGTTCTGAACCTGCAAGACCACGCCCTTGGCATTGCGCTGCAGGCTGAAGCGCAGCTGTGTCGGCGCCTCATCTGCCTTGCCGGGCAAGCCGGTCGGCCGGAAGAACACCTTGGTGCGGATACGGAAGGCAAATTGCAGGTGATTGCGCTCACTCTCCTCCGTTGAGGGGTCAAACTCGTCAACCCGGGCGGGCACTTCCAGCACATTCAGCCAGAACAGGGACTCCCGGTCGCTGGGCAGTGGCTCCTTGTTGTAGGCCAGGCGCATGGCCTGCCCCTTTCCCGCATCCAGGCGAAAGACCGGAGGCGAAAGGCTGAAAGGAACGTCGCTCAACTCTCGAGCCTGGTGTTGATCACCGGCATCCACCCAGGCCTGCACCAGGCGCGGAGCCTGCTGGTCATCATTGCTCAGTTGGATCGTGATCTCACGGCGCTGCTCCGGATAAATCTGCCGCGTGCCGCTGATAACGACCCCGGCGCAGGCCACCTGGGCCACCTGGCTCAACCCGAGCCCCACTACAGCCCACGTCAGAAAACGGCTGAGTGTCGTTGAAAGATCGAACATTGTTTATTCCTTGATAGACAATTGTCTGCACCCGGCAATCACGCCACCGGGTGAGAACCTCAGGCAAAAGCGCCGGAGCAATCAGCCCGGCCTAATCAAGGGAAAGTAACGGAGTACTGCACGCTGGTATTGACCAGGCCCGCACCCGCTGCGCCGCCCGTGGCGATATAGCGTGCCGAGAAAGGCAAGGTCGCCAAGCCGCCGACGATGGTTGCCGGCGTGGAGTTGAGACCGGAGCGCAGGTCGATCGGCCGGTTCACGGCACCGTCGACAAGTTGTACTTCAACGTTGGTCGCCGGGGTCGCGGCTGCAACGTTACGCAAGTTACCGGTGGCCGGATTGATGTTCGGGCTGCTAGCCTCGTACAACACAGCCACAACGGTCCCGTCCGGGCACGTCGGGCTACCACCTACATACACATAGAACGGTTTTGCGCCAGCCGTTTGCCCCCCAGTCGAAAGGGCCGAGGTCTGGACGGTCGGCAGGACCACCGGGAAGTTGTTCCCCGAACCTGGCGAAACGCCAGTGCCACCGCTGATGGTGCAAGTCGTTCCCTTGACCTCGCCGGAAATGGTGATGGTGCCGTCTTCTGCAGACACGGTAGTAGCCATTACCCCGGAAGCTGCCAGTAATGCCATCGCCAATAGTTGTTTCTTCATCATCAACGTTTCCTTAATAGAATGGGCTAACGAAAGCTGTCCAAGGCAATGTGGTACTTTGGCCACAACTTCCGTAGCTTTACGTGGCGCCCACGTTGAGATTCGATCCATCCACAACTATATGTAAATATGTCAAAGCCCTTGGAGGGGCGGATCGGAACACCAGAAAGGCCCGCGCAGTGGTAAATCGCCGTTTTTTGGCCTATGTGCATGGGAATGTTATTTAACGAATTTACGCACCCTTCCCGTCTCATGCCGAAGGCAGCTGCCATGCCCTTGATTGCCAAACAACTGCGACACCGCTCCTCTCGCCTTCTGGTCACCGGGCTCTGCACGACGCTCCCGATTTTACTGGGGGTGCTCATTCTGTATTGGCAAGCCGAACGCACCCTGGAATACAGCACCGCGCAAACCGCCCAGGAGGCCGTGCGCCAGTTCGACCTGATGCTCGACAACACCGCCCTCGCCGCCCAGGAACTGCTGCCCCTGGCCGGCCACGAATGCGATAACCCGACGCAATGGGCCCTGCGTGACCAGGTCACCCGCCGGCCTTTCGTACGCGCCACGACCTTGTCCTGGCAGAAGAACATCTATTGCAGCTCACTGTTTGGCGGTAACTACTTGTCGCCGGTCAACCCTGAAGACTACGTCGACGGCCGACTCTGGCTGATGAAAGGCAACCCGGTAACACCCGACACCGCACTGCTGGTGTACCGCCTCACCGATGGGGATCGCGGCGCGTTTGCCTCCATTGATGGTTACCACCTGACCAACGCGCTGCGCCTGATCAGCCGTTATGCGCAGTTGGTGCTGCAGGTCGGCCCCAACTGGCTGTCGGCGGATGGCAAGGTGCGCAATACGCCACTGCCGGCGTTTGTCGTGGCCCACCACCACCTGGACTCCACGCGCTACCGGTACAGCGTTGAAGCCGGGATGCCGGAGGGCGAAACCTGGCGCTACATGCAAGCGCGGTATCCTGCGTTATTTGTCCTTGTGGTGTTCTTCGGCGTGATGGCAGGCATCCTCGCCCACTGGCTGCAAAAGCGCTCATCGGCGCCAACCCTCGAGTTGCAGCGGGCGCTGGTCGCCAATGAGTTTGTGCCCTATTACCAACCCATCGTCAGGGGCGACAACATTCGCCAGTGGGCTGGCTGTGAAGTGCTGATGCGCTGGAATCACCCCAAGGAAGGCCTGGTGCGCCCGGACCTGTTCATTCCCCTGGCCGAGCATTCCGGCCTGATTGTGCCCATGACCCGCGCCCTGATGCGCCAGACCGCCGAGCAATTGGCACCCCACGCCGAGCGGTTCACTCCGGGTTTTCACATCGGCGTGAACATCACCGCACGCCATTGCCACGACCTGGAACTGGTGGAAGATTGCCGCGAGTTCCTCGCCGCGTTCGCGCCGGGCCAGATCACCCTGGTACTCGAGTTGACCGAACGCGAGTTGATCGAGCCCACGGAGATCACCCGCCAGTTGTTCCAGGCGCTGCATGAAATGGGGGTGATGATCGCGATCGACGACTTCGGTACCGGCCATTCCAGCCTGGGTTATTTGCGCAATTTCAATGTCGATTACTTGAAGATAGATCAAAGCTTTGTGGCGATGATCGGTGTTGATGCACTCTCGCGGCATATACTCGACAGCATCATTGAACTGTCGGCCAAGCTGGATCTGGGCATCGTTGCCGAAGGCGTCGAAACACAAGAACAGTGCGAATATCTTGCCGCTCAAGGCGTCGATTTCCTGCAAGGTTACCTGTTTGGCAAGCCTGTACCTTCTGAAGAGTTCATTAGATTCCTGAACGGCCATTGAATAGCCATCCACTTAAGCGGAAATATTGTTAATTATACAAAAGACATGATTTACTCATGGCTCATTAACTACTACAATTTTTCCTGCCTGTGCTGAATTGGCAGGAAGGCCACTTTCGTTGAGTCGCCTTAAGGCTCTTGGCTTATCGCTTTGTTTGCAGTAGATATCAGCCAAATACATTATTGGAGTATAGATTTTGTCCAGACTCGCCGAATTTCGCGCAGCAGAAAAAGCCCTTCAAGAACAGCTTGCCCAGCTGGAATCCCTGAAGAACGACGCTGGCCTGAAGAAAGAAATCGAATTCGAAGAAAAGCTGCAAGGGCTGATGAAAACCTACGGCAAAAGCCTGCGCGACATCATCTCCATCCTGGATCCCAACTCGAGCAAGTCGGGCGCTTCCGTGGCAGCCGCACCAAAACAGCGCCGTGCACGTGTGGTCAAGGTTTATCACAACCCGCACACTGGCGAACTGATCGAAACCAAAGGCGGCAACCACCGCGGCCTGAAGGCCTGGAAAGAACAACATGGCGCGGCGACTGTAGACTCCTGGCTGCGCAGCTAATGCTTTGCAGCTAGTACAAACGCACTAAGAAAAGCCCTGCACATGCAGGGCTTTTTTGTTTACAGGCATCGATATTGAAACAAAATAGGTCAGCGGCAGTTTCAAAAGCGAACTTTAAAAAACA
The DNA here is from genome assembly GCF_013386825.1 of Pseudomonas sp. IPO3778. Classification (GTDB taxonomy): domain Bacteria; phylum Pseudomonadota; class Gammaproteobacteria; order Pseudomonadales; family Pseudomonadaceae; genus Aquipseudomonas. Next base: position 28,384 of record NZ_JACARC010000065.1, on the reverse strand, counting down.
TTTCACTTTGTTCAATTCGACTAACCGTCTGCGCTGCCTACAACGCTTAAAGTTTCAGGCTGTCACGCACTGAACTGACTTCATCCTTGCTCGATTCGTAAGCCTCAGCCTGACCCGCGTATGAAAAAACATAGGCCTTGTCTGAATCGACCGCTCCCACCAGCGTTTGCGACAGCACATGCCGACCGTTCTCGGTTATCACGCAGGTAGTTTCCAATGCCTCAAGGCGACTCAATGTTGTGGGGTGCATCTTGGTGCACACACTTTGATAACCCCCTTGGGCAAAATCTTTCTGGATGGACTTGCGCATTTCAAGCAGCACACCTTGCAGATTGACCGTGTGCCCCGCTTCGATCGGTGTGCCCGTCAACTCCATGACCATCAGGGTCGCGCCGTTTTCATCATTCTTGATCGCACGTTGCCGGGACACGGCCGAGGACTGCGCCGGGGCCTGATCATCGGGCACCACCTCCTCCACCTGCCAGCCGCTGGGCCAATGAATTTCCGGGTCGGCCGCCCATACAGCGGTACTGCCCAACAACAGGCCCAGGGTACTTAACAGCGGTGCGCGAAATCCGGTCATTGCGAAAAACACTCAAGGTTCAAGCAACAAAGTTTGGGCCCCCAGGCCCGCTGCTCGCAAGGGCTGCGTGACCTTTTTCATTTGGCGCAAGCAGCAGGGCTGCGTATCATGGACCGGCTGCACGGATGCCAGCCGCAAGCCAAGGGATCGCTCGAACTAGAGCCACGTTTGCCCCATTCTTCTCTGGAGGGCCCATGAGCCTGCACGAACTGAACACATTCCCGGGCGTCACCGCCCAACCTGACACCGCCACCTCCAACTTCGTGTTCAACCACACGATGCTGCGGGTCAAGGACATCACCAAGTCGCTGGATTTCTACACCCGCGTCCTGGGCTTTTCCCTGGTTGAAAAACGCGACTTCCCGGAAGCCGAATTCAGCCTGTACTTCCTGGCCCTGGTCGACAAAGCCCAGATCCCGGCCGACGCGGCAGCCCGTACCCAGTGGATGAAGTCGATTCCGGGCATCCTGGAACTGACCCACAACCACGGCACCGAAAACGACGCGGACTTTGCCTATCACAACGGCAACACCGACCCGCGTGGCTTTGGCCATATCTGCATTTCGGTACCGGACATCGTCGCCGCCTGCGCGCGCTTTGAAGAGTTGGGTTGCGACTTCCAGAAGCGCCTGAGTGACGGCCGCATGAAGAGCCTGGCCTTTGTGAAAGACCCGGACGCGTACTGGGTTGAAATCATTCAGCCAACGCCGCTGTAAGATTTGGCAGGCAATAAAAAACCCCATGATCACTCATGGGGTTTTTCATTTCCGGGCCTGAATTTACGCCGGGGCGGACGTGCGGATCAGGTGATCGAAAGCACTCAGGGAAGCCTTGGCGCCCTCGCCGACTGCGATCACGATCTGCTTGTACGGGACAGTCGTTACGTCACCGGCGGCAAAAACGCCTGGCAGCGACGTCTCGCCACGCGCATCGACGATGATCTCGCCACGTGGAGTCAGTTCCACAGTGCCTTTGAGCCAGTCGGTGTTGGGCAGCAAACCGATCTGTACAAAGATGCCTTCCAGGTCGATCGTCTTGAACTCACCGCTGTCGCGATCCTTGTAGGCCAGTCCGGTCACTTTCTGGCCATCACCCTTGACCTCACTGGTCAGCGCGCTGGTGATCACGTCAACGTTCGGCAGGCTGTACAGCTTGCGCTGCAACACGGCGTCGGCGCGCAGCTTGCTATCAAACTCAAGCAAGGTCACGTGGCTGACGATACCGGCCAGGTCGATGGCCGCTTCAACGCCGGAGTTACCGCCGCCGATCACCGCCACACGCTTGCCCTTGAACAGCGGGCCGTCGCAGTGCGGGCAGAAGCACACGCCCTTGGCCTTGTATTCCTGCTCGCCCGGCACACCCATTTCGCGCCAGCGGGCACCGGTGGCCAGGATCACGGTTTTGGACTTCAGGGTCGCACCGCTTTCAAAACGAATTTCGTGCAGTTCACCCGCGTTCTTCGCCGGGACCAGCGCAGTGGCGCGCTGCAGGTTCATGATGTCCACGTCGTACTGACGAACGTGGGCTTCCAGGGCGCTGGCCAATTTCGGCCCTTCGGTTTCCTGTACCGAGATAAAGTTCTCGATCGACATGGTGTCCAGTACCTGCCCGCCGAAGCGCTCAGCCGCAACACCGGTACGGATGCCTTTACGTGCAGCGTAGATAGCGGCTGCCGAACCCGCAGGGCCGCCGCCGACGACAAGCACGTCGAACGCATCTTTGGCGCTGATTTTCTCGGCGGCTTTTTCGATGCCGCTGGTGTCGAGCTTGGCGAGGATTTCTTCCAGGCCCATACGGCCCTGGCCGAAGTTCACGCCGTTCAGGTAAACGCTCGGCACCGCCATGATCTGACGATCATCGACTTCAGCCTGGAACAACGCACCGTCGATGGCGACGTGGCGGACATTCGGGTTCAACACTGCCATCAGGTTCAACGCCTGGACCACGTCCGGGCAGTTCTGGCAGGACAGCGAGAAGTAAGTCTCGAAGCTGAACTCGCCTTTAAGGGCGCGAATCTGTTCAATCACCTCGACACTGGCCTTCGATGGGTGGCCGCCGACTTGCAGCAGCGCCAGTACCAACGAAGTGAATTCATGGCCCATTGGGATGCCGGCGAAACGCAGGCTGATATCGGCACCCGGGCGGTTGATGGAGAACGAAGGCTTGCGCCCATCATTGCCATCGCTTTTCAGGGTAATCAGCGTCGAAAGGCTGGCTACGTCCTGCAAGAGGGCAAGCATTTCCTGGGATTTCGCACCGTCGTCGAGGGAGGCGACGATCTCGATCGGCTGGGTGACCCGTTCCAGGTATGACTTCAACTGAGCTTTAAGATTGGCGTCCAACATACGGGCGATTTCCTATTAATTCGGTTTATTGCAGACAAAAAAACGCCCGAGCGAATCTCGCCCGGGCGTTTTGAGGGCGGATGCAGCTTACTTAGGTGCGGTAACCCGCCCTTGGCACTTCACAGACTTAGATCTTGCCGACCAGGTCCAGGGACGGAGCCAGGGTGGCCTCGCCTTCTTTCCACTTGGCTGGGCACACTTCGCCCGGGTGAGCAGCAACGTACTGAGCGGCCTTGATTTTGCGCAGCAGCTCGGAAGCGTCACGGCCTACGCCGCCATCGTTCAGTTCAACGATTTTGATCTGGCCTTCCGGGTTGATCACGAAGGTGCCACGGTCTGCCAGGCCAGCTTCTTCGATCAGCACGTCGAAGTTGCGGGAGATGGTCAGGGTCGGGTCGCCGATCATGGTGTACTGGATTTTGCCGATGGCTGGCGAGGTGTTGTGCCAGGCAGCGTGGGCAAAGTGGGTGTCGGTGGAAACGCTGTAGATTTCGACGCCCAGTTTCTGGAATTCGGCGTAGTTGTCAGCCAGGTCTTCCAGTTCGGTTGGGCAGACGAAGGTGAAGTCGGCTGGGTAGAAGAAGACGACAGACCATTTGCCTTTCAGGTCAGCATCAGTCACGTCTACGAAGTTGCCGTTTTTGTAGGCGGTCGCTTTGAACGGTTTTACTTGGCTGTTGATGATAGGCATCGTTGACTCTCCGTCAGGTTTTGTAGAAGGGCTTAGTAAGTTGATGGGGTGAATCCTACTCACTCTCTCGGCCAATGGCTCATTGGCAAACCTCATGCTGACGATTGGTTTTCGCTATCAAGGGACTGTATTAATAGAAGAAACCTTCGATCATTCGAGTGAGGCGCGGGTCATGCCGATAAAGGGTGTCGTTTCAACATAGCGCATGGCGGATTTCATGTCTTTCCAGCCGACGTAAGTCATCAACGACTTCAAGTCCCAACCACTGCGATGAGCCCAGGTGGCAAAGCCCCGGCGCAGGGAGTGGCTGGTGTACTGATCGGCCGCAATGCCGGCGCGCTCCAGGGCCTGGCGCAACAGCGGGATCACACTATTAGGGTGCAAGCCCTCCTCGCCCAGGTGACCCCAGCGATCGATGCCGCGAAACACCGGGCCGCGCACCAGCGCCGAGGCACTGAGCCACTCGCTGTAGGCCTGGACCGGGCAGAGGCGCAGCAACGCCGGCGTCTGGTAGGTGCGGCCGAGGTTTTCCCGATCACTTTTGCTGCGCGGCAAATACAGGGTGATGCCCGAACCGGGCACCGCCTGCACGTGCTCGACAGCCAACCGGCACAACTCGTCGCTCCGAAAGCCGCGCCAGAACCCCAGCAGGATCAATGCCGCATCACGTTTGGCGCGCAGCCAGCGAGGCTGATCGCCTGCACCTCTGGCATCGCTGCCCTCCTGCTCAAGGAACTCAATCACCTGCTCCAGGTGCTGTAGCTGCAACGGCTCAGCCTGTTTTTCCTGGGCCGGGTGCACGGCACGGATACCCTTGAGGACTTTGCGCACCACCGGCGCCTTGGTTGGATCAGGAAACCCCTGACTGGTATGCCACTGGGCCAGCGCCGACAACCGCAGCTTCAACGTGTTGACCGACAGCACACCCGCGTGCGCCACCAGGTAGCGCGCCACGCTGTCGCTGGTCGCCGGCAGGAACCCACCCCAACTCACCTCGAAATGCTCGATCGCCGCCCGATAACTGCGGCGGGTGTTATCGCGGGTGGCCGCATTCAGATAACGGTCCAGCTCACTCATACCTGTACTGCCATTGGGCGTTGTCCACTTCAAAACATTCATCACACGGGATAATACGCCAATATCCCATCTGTTAAATCATCAATTTCAGGCTAAATATAATCGTGATATATTACGTATATACATACTACGTACCACAGTACTAAATCGACGGAGACACCATGGCTCGCGGCGGCATCAATAAAGCAGTAGTTCAAACGGCACGCCTGGCGATCCTCGCCCGCGGCGAAAACCCGAGCATCGATGCCGTACGCATCGAGATGGGCAATACCGGCTCGAAAACCACGATTCATCGCTATTTGAAGGAACTGGACGAAAGCGAAACCCGCCAGACCATCACTGAAGCACCCCTCGATGACGAGCTGGGCGAACTGGTGGCACGCCTGGCCCAACGCCTCAAGGAGAAGGCCCAGGAGCCTATCGACCTGGCCCTGGCGCAGTTCCAGCAACAGAAAACCGCCCTGCTCGCCCAGCTCGAAGCACTGGAAGCGACCCACCACCAACTCCAGCAACAGTTCGATATCCAGGCAGCGGCCCTGGCCGATGAAAGCGCGACCCTGCAAAGCACCCGCTCCAGCCTGCAAACCGAGCAAACCCGCAACGCCGGGCTAAGCCAGGCGTGCAGCGATTACGAGCTGCGGATCAATGACAAGGACGAGCAGATTCGCTCACTGGAAGAGAAACACCTGCATGCCCGGGACGCCCTGGAGCATTACCGCAACGCGATCAAGGATCAGCGCGAACAGGAGCAGCGCCGCCATGAAGGTCAGCTGCAGCAGGTCCAGGCAGAGCTGCGCCAGGCTCAGCAGAGCGCGATGGTGCGTCAGGACGAAATCACCCAATTGCACCGTGATAACGAACGCCTGCTGATTGAGCACCGAGTGACCGTGAAAGAGCTGAGCGCACTGCAGGAACAGGCCCGCCAGGACCGCGACCAGCAGCGTCAGTTGAGCGAACGGGTGAATGTGATCGACAGTGAGCGCACCCTGTTGCAGGAACGCTTGCGGGTCGCACAGCTGGAGAGCCAGACGCGCCAGGAAGCACTGGCCGAACACCAGCAGACCAACAAAAACCTGGAGCTGGACCTGGTCAAAGCCCAGGCCAGCATCGAGGCGCTGCGCCTGGCGGCCGTCGTTGCGACGGCACCAGAGGCAACTACCGAGGGCTGATTACTGCGCCACCGGCGTGCGCATGGTGACGAATTCTTCCGCCGCCGTAGGGTGCACGCCGATGGTTTCGTCAAAATGCTGCTTGGTCGCACCCGCCTTGAGCGCGATCGCAAGGCCCTGCACGATCTCGCCGGCGTCGGGGCCGACCATGTGGCAACCCAGGACCTTGTCGGTCTCGGCGTCGACCACCAGTTTCATCAGGGTCTTTTCCTGGCAGTCGGTCAGGGTCAGCTTCATCGGCCGGAAACGGCTTTCGAAAACCTGCACCGTGTGGCCGTCTGCACGGGCCTGCTCTTCGCTGAGACCCACGGTGCCGATATTCGGCAGGCTGAACACCGCCGTCGGGATCATCGCGTAGTCCACCGGGCGATACTGCTCAGGCTTGAACAGCCGACGCGCCACGGCCATGCCTTCGGCCAGCGCCACCGGCGTCAGCTGCACGCGACCGATCACATCACCAATCGCCAGGATCGACGGTTCGGCGGTCTGGTACAGGTCATCCACTTCGACAAAGCCGCGCTTGTCCAACTTGACCCCGGTGTTTTCCAACCCCAGGTTATCGAGCATCGGGCGCCGGCCGGTGGCGTAGAACACGCAATCGGTTTCCAGCACACGACCGTCTTTTAACGTGGCCTTGAGGCTACCGTCGGCCTGTTTGTCGATACGCTCGATATCGGCGTTGAATTGCAGGTCCAGGCCGCGTTTGGTCAGCTCTTCTTTCAAGTGCGTGCGCACCGAGCCGTCAAAACCGCGCAGGAACAGGTCGCCGCGATACAGCAGCGACGTCTGTGCGCCCAGGCCGTGGAAAATCCCGGCGAACTCGACGGCGATATAACCACCACCGACCACCAGCACACGCTTGGGCAGCGCTTTGAGGAAGAATGCCTCATTGGAACCAATGGCGTGCTCACGCCCCGGGATTTCCGGGATCTGCGGCCAGCCACCGGTGGCCACCAGAATGTGTTTGGCGGTGAAGCGCTCACCGTTGATTTCCACCTGGTGCGGGTCCACCAGCCGCGCATGCCCTTCGTGCAGGGTCACGCCGCTGTTGACCAGCAAGTTGCGGTAGATGCCATTGAGGCGGTTGATCTCGCGATCCTTGTTGGCGATCAAGGTCGCCCAGTCGAAATTGGCTTCGCCCAGGGACCAGCCAAAACCACTGGCTTGCTCGAAGTCTTCGGCGAAATGCGCGCCGTACACCAACAGTTTCTTCGGTACACAACCCACATTCACGCAGGTACCGCCCAGGTAGCGGCTTTCCGCTACCGCCACTTTGGCGCCAAAACCTGCGGCGAATCGCGCAGCGCGCACACCGCCGGAACCGGCGCCAATTACATACAGGTCAAAATCGTAGGCCATTTCACTCTCCTCGGCAGGACAACAGCATACCTGCTTACATGGGGCCGAAAAACGAAAAAGCCACCCGAAGGTGGCTTTCCCAGATCAAGCAGGCAACCGTGAATCAGTAAGCCTTGCCAGTCTTGTAGAAGTGCTCGTAGCAGAAGTTGGTTGCTTCGATGTAGCCTTCAGCGCCACCGCAGTCGAAACGACGACCCTTGAACTTGTAGGCAATCACGCAACCGTCTTTTGCCTGCTTCAGCAGGGCGTCGGTGATCTGGATCTCGCCACCCTTGCCTGGCTCGGTTTCTTCGATCAGCTTGAAGATGTCCGGGGTCAGGATGTAACGGCCGATGATCGCCAGGTTCGACGGAGCATCTTCCGGCGCCGGCTTTTCAACCATGTCGCGTACGCGGATCAGGCCATCGCCAATATCGTCGCCGGCAATCACGCCGTACTTGTTGGTTTCCTGAGGGTCGACCTCTTGAACCGCAACGATGGTGCAACGGTACTTCTGGTACAGCTTGACCATCTGGGTCAGGACGCCGTCGCCTTCCAGGTTTACGCAAAGGTCATCGGCCAGTACCACGGCGAACGGTTCGTCACCGATCAGCGGGCGACCGGTCAGGATCGCGTGACCCAGGCCTTTCATTTGGGTCTGACGGGTGTAGGAGAACGAGCACTCGTCGAGCAGTTTACGGATGCCGACCAGGTATTTTTCCTTGTCGGTGCCCTTGATCTGGTTTTCCAGCTCGTAGCTGATGTCGAAGTGGTCTTCCAGGGCGCGTTTGCCACGGCCAGTCACGATCGAGATTTCGTTCAGGCCGGCATCCAGGGCCTCTTCAACGCCGTACTGGATCAGTGGCTTGTTCACCACCGGCAGCATCTCTTTGGGCATGGCCTTGGTCGCTGGCAGGAAGCGAGTGCCGTAACCGGCTGCTGGGAACAAGCATTTCTTGATCATATGAGTCCTTACAAAGGGCTGTGCGTACGAAATTCGGCGCAGTCTAATCAGGCCGCAGTCACCTTACAATGGGTCCTGCTGGCGTTGCGATGTCAACATAGAGAAAAAATGTCGGCGTAAGTTCCGCCCGCATTCAATCAAGTACCTTCGCCGCTGTTAAAAATCGTCGACGTGTGCCGGTCATTTAAAGGGCTTCAACCTTTTTAGCACGCTTTTTGGCGATCGGCACTGACCTGCAACAACTTGCGCCGCCCCAGGCCGTTTGGCGCTATCATTGCGCCCTTGAACCAGACAACGGGATTGATAGATGTCAGAACCAAAAGGCGTGAACGGCTACCTGATCACCAAGCGAGCGGACGGCTGGCACCTGATCAACTTCCACGGTGACAGCGTTGCCGGGGCATTCGCGAGCGAAGCTCAAGCCATTGCCGTGGCTGAAGTGTTTGTGGATGAAGCCGGCCACGCGTCGAGCAAACGTCCCAAAACCAAGTAACTCCCGCAGTAACGCCAATCTAGCCTCGTTTATCGGGGCTTTTTTGTGTTTGTCTGTACCTTGATGGCGGTTCGCTATAATCTCGCCTGTAACGCCCCACGACAGTGTCAGCGCTCCCCTCCAACACCCTGATGACGACTCCTACATGAACAAGATTCTGGCACTGATTGCGGTACTGGCGCTTACGGGTGGCTGCACCACCACCTCCGACACCGTCCTGAAAAATGGCGAACAAGGCCTGGCCATCGATTGCTCCGGCGAAGCCAACTCCTGGGCCAGTTGCTATGAAAAGGCTGATGCGTCCTGCGCAGGCACCGGTTACCGGATTGTCGGCACCGAAGGCACGCCCGCCCTGAAGGAAAGCGACAAGACCCTGGGCAAGGATGTCGGCAACTACAAGACCCGTAGCGTGACCGTGGTCTGCAAATAATTACATGTGAATTTCGGCGAACTTGATGCCCAGGCCGCGAATGGTCTCGATGAGGTCGTCCAGGCGAGAAAAGGATTCGACTTCATCCTGGTCATCCACCAGGAAATAGCTGCGACCGCCGCTCTTCTTGAAGAACACGATCCACTCGCCTGTGTCCGCGGGATTTTGAATCACATGGGTCGCAGAAATATGCCCCCCTGCATGTCGCTCTCTGACTTGCTCACGTTTCATCACTGAATTTCCGAAATGACAATGCCGCTGTAGAGCGGCATTTTTTGTGGGTTATCGCCCGTTGTCGAAGGTGGGTGGCTGACCGGCTCAACCGGAAATGCAAGCCTCCCCGGCAGCCTTCACGTCACCCGGGCGAATCGGCACATTGGACATGCTCTCGTAGAGCTTGATGCTGCTGCCGCTGGAGCGTTCTTCAATTTCGAAGATCGCTGACGGATCGGCAGAGTACTTCTGCGGCACAATCACCTGAACACCATCCTTGTGAGGCTCGATCTGCGACGGCCTGCGGGTTTTGGACAGTTTCTGGACAACACACGCGGCGTATTCCTGCGGCTTTTTGCCAGAAATCACGGCCAGTGTCGGTGGGGTCTGCTTGATATCCGCCACCGAAGCACATCCACCCAACGCCAAGGCCAGAACCAACACACTCCACTTCATACAAAAACCTCCGATAAAGACCCTAGGACAGCGAGGAAGGTATTTTTCTCCCGCCCACGTTGGATTTATCCCTGATAACTCGGTAAATAACTGTTTTAAATTGTCGAAGTCGTCGACGACGGTCCGATAATAAACGTGCTGGGGCTGATAAACTCCATCTTAACCTACGTATCGTTCTGATTTTTCAGAAAAAGCCCTTCTGGAGACACCCCATGAAATTCATCCACCAGCGCGAACACCTTAATGAAGGAGACATTGTCGTCATTGAATGCTCGCAAACCTGCAACATCCGCCTGATGAGCGACGCGAACTTTCGCAGTTTCAAGAACGGTGGCCGTCATACCTACCACGGCGGCGCATTTGACAAGTTCCCGGCAAAAATCACCGCGCCGAGCACCGGTTTCTGGAACATTACCCTGGACGTCGTGACCCGCCGCGCCATCAGCGTGACCAAAAAACCGACCTTGTCCCACAAAATCCGTATCGTGCGCCGCACCAATTCTAAATTGAGCTGACAGGAATGCCCGTGACTACTACCAAATATGTGATCAAGTACAAACTCAACGGCGAGCGCCGCTTCGAATTCGCCCAACTGCAGGCCGGCAGCATCGAGGAGGCCAAGGAAGCCCTGGCGAAAATCCACGATGCCAGCGACGAAATCACCGACATCAATGTGAGCAAGGCCCTCTAATTCGAGCGCAAGCATCGGAGTGTCACGACGCTTGCGACTTCCTAGACTGGCAGCCTTTATCCGCTGCCACAGGAACTCGTCGATGCCCGCCACTCCACTGCAAGAACGCCTGGCCAGGCTGGACTGGGACGCGATCGAGCGAGACCTCGATCAACAGGGCAACGCCTTGATTCCAGGCCTGCTGGATCACCGTGAATGCACTGAACTCAGCGACCACTATTCCCGACAGGAACTGTTTCGCGCCCATGTGCTCATGGCCAGGCACGGCTTTGGCCGGGGCGAGTACAAGTATTTCCGCTATCCGCTGCCCGAGCGAATCGGCGACCTGCGCGAACAGCTGTACCGGCACCTGGCCCCCCAGGCCAACCGCTGGAACGAACAAATGAACCTGCCGATTACCTATCCCGTACACCATGCCGACTTCATCGCCCGCTGCCACGCCGCCGGGCAGCAACGCCCTACCCCGTTATTGCTGCAATACGGCCCGGGCGACTACAACTGCCTGCACCAGGACCTGTACGGCGAACATGTGTTTCCCCTGCAAGTTGCCATCCTGTTGTCGCAGCCCGGTGAGGACTTCGCCGGCGGCGAGTTGGTGCTGACCGAACAGCGGCCACGCATGCAGTCCCGGGCCCAGGTCGTGCACCTGAACAAGGGAGACGCGGTGATCTTTGCGGTCAATCAGCGGCCAATGCCCGGCGTGAGGGGCTTTCATCGGGTGACCTTGCGCCATGGGGTCAGTGTTCTGCACAGTGGTACTCGGCATACATTGGGAGTGATTTTTCACGATGCGCAGTAAGACCCATCCAGGGCCCACCGTCGACTTGTTCGCCGACGAGGCGTTGCAGCAACCCCCAGGCTGCGAGCAAATCGGTGAGCAGTCCTGCGTCCTCCGGGGCTATGCCCTGCCCTGGGTCGAACGTTTGCTGCCGGAACTCAGGCGCGTATTGGCGCAATCACCGTTCCGGAAAATGGTCACGCCTGGCGGCTTTACCATGTCGGCCGCGTTGAGCAGTTGCGGTGAGTTGGGCTGGACGACCGATCCTGCCGGCTATCGCTACTCTGCAATTGACCCCAACAACCAGCAACCCTGGCCAGCCCTGCCCGAAGCCCTGCGCCAATTGGCGGTCATGGCCGCGGCAGACGCGGGTTTCGATGATTTCGAGCCGGACGCGTGCCTGATCAACCGCTATGTGCCTGGGGCTAAAATGTCCCTGCATCAGGACAAAAACGAGCGCAACTACGCCGCGCCGGTGGTATCGGTGTCATTGGGCTTGCCGGCGATTTTTCTGTTCGGCGGCCATGAACGCGGCGACAAGGCGCAAAAGGTTTCACTGTTCCATGGCGATGTGGTGGTGTGGGGCGGCGTGGATCGCCTGCGCTTTCACGGCGTGATGCCCATCAAGGAAGGCACCCATCCGGTCATGGGGCCCCAGCGCATCAACCTGACGTTTCGAACCGCGGGATGAATTCAACCGCAAGCATCGGAGTGATATGAATGCCGCAGCGAACTAACCTGGCATTCTTCAACCAGGAGCCACCACCATGACCGCGCGCCACGCCACCGAACAAGATCCCCGCTGGGCCGCCATCGTCGCCCGCGACGCCAAGGCTGACCTCACGTTCGTCTATGGCGTGAAAACCACCGGTGTGTACTGCCGCCCCAGCAGTTCCGCGCGGCGGCCGCTCCCCAAGAACGTCGAATTCTTCGACACGCCGCAACAAGCGGAAGCCGCAGGCTACCGGCCCAACAAACGCTATTCGGGGGACCAGACCCAAGTGGCCGAACGCCATGCGCAACTGGTGGCTGCCGCCTGCCGGCACATCGAACAGGCCGAAACCGTGCCCTCCCTCGAAGCCCTGGCCGGCCTTTCCGGCTTGAGCCCGTTCCATTTCCATCGGGTGTTCAAAGCGGTCACCGGCCTGACGCCCAAGCGCTACGCCAGCGCCCATCGTTCGCGCAAAGTGCGTGACGGGCTCAAGGAACAGCACTCGGTGACGGACGCGCTGTACGACGCCGGCTTCAACTCCAACAGCCGTTTCTATGAAGCCGCCGACCAATTGCTCGGCATGAAGCCCGGCGACTATAAAGCCGGCGGCACCAACACAGACATCCGCTTTGCCGTCGGCCAATGCTCATTGGGCGCGATTCTGGTGGCACAGAGCAATCGCGGGGTGTGTGCGATCCTGCTGGGGGACGACCCGGACAAACTGGTGCGCGACCTGCAAGACCAGTTCCCCCGCGCCAACCTGTTGGGCGCCGACCACGATTTCGAACAATTGATCGCCCAGGTGGTGGGTTTCATCGAAGCGCCGGCCCTGGGCCTGAACTTGCCCCTGGATTTGCGCGGCACCGCGTTTCAGGAGCGCGTCTGGCAGGCCTTGCGGGAAATTCCGGTGGGTTGCACCGCCAGCTACGCCGAGATCGCCCAGCGCATCGGCGCCCCGACGGCCTACCGCGCGGTAGCCCAGGCGTGTGGCGCCAACAGCCTGGCCGTGGCGATTCCCTGCCACCGTGTCGTGCGCGCCGACGGTAACCTGTCGGGCTATCGCTGGGGCGTTGAACGCAAACGCCAACTGCTGGAGCGCGAAAGCCCGGCAGAATCCTGAAGACGGTTACTGGAGTTTACGTTTGCGAAACTCCGCCACCTTATGCCGGTTGCCACACAGCGCCATGCTGCACCAGCGGCGCTTGTGCCCTTTGGTACGGTCGTAGAACCACAGCACGCACTCCGGATGCTCACAGGTGCGAATCAGCCCGAAATCCCCTTCCACCAGCAACACCGCGGCGGCTTCGGCAATCGGCGCCAGGAACTGCTCAGCGGTTTGCTGTTTGCGCTGACGCTCCAGGCGCAGCTCGCCAGGCGCCGGCCACGCCAACTGCGGGTGACTGACCGCCTTGCGCAAAAACCCATTCAGCGCGGCAGGATCACCCCGCTGGCCGGCCTTGCGCTGCTCCAGCAATCGCCGGATCACCTCACGCAATCCCTGCGCCGCCTCCAGTAGCTCCCCCTTTTCGAACACCGGAACCGCGCCCTCTTCAGCCCAGCCCAGCCGAACCAGCCAGCGCTCGACATCACCGTCGCCTTGCCAGAACTCAAAAGGCACGCCGTCGACATTGGCCCGGGTGTTGAGCATGTCCAACACCGGATGGTCGGCCAGAACGTAGGGTTCCAGTGGGGCGGATGTAATGGGCGTCATGGGCAATCCTCTTCAAGTCCGCGCCATCGTAACCGCTGATAGCACTTTTGGATAGTTACAAAACAAAAACAACTAACCCCTTAAATTGATTTGACAGGTTACCGATTAGGGCGCAGCCTGCAAACCAAGTAACCCCAATATCACGCTTATCAAGTTACAAAGAGGAGTCCAATCATGTCGATTTCAGCCCCAGTGGTTCGCTACCAACACGTCGATGCCGATGGCGTGCGCGTCTTCTACCGCGAAGCCGGTGACCCGTCCGCGCCCGTGCTGTTGCTGCTGCATGGCTTTCCCAGCTCATCCCATATGTACCGCGACCTGATCCCGCTGCTCGCCACCCGCTACCGGGTCATCGCGCCGGACCTGCCAGGCTTTGGCTTCACCGAAGTCCCCGCCGACCGCCATTACCATTACAACTTCGACAACCTGGCAATCACCGTCGGCCATTTCGTCGACGCCCTGAAGCTCACCCGTTATGCGCTTTACGTGTTCGACTACGGCGCGCCGGTCGGCCTGCGCCTGGCCGTGGCGCACCCGGAACGGGTCAGCGCGCTGGTATCGCAAAACGGCAATGCTTACCTGGAAGGCTTGGGAGACGCCTGGGCGCCGGTCCGCGCCTACTGGGCCGACCCGAGCCAGGCCAATCGCGAGGTGATTCGCAACGCGGTTATCAGCCTGGAAGGCACGCGCTATCAGTATGTACACGGCGTCCCCCAGCCGGAGCTGATAGCGCCTGAGTCCTACATGCTCGACGTGCTCCTGATGCAGCGCCCCGGCAATGACGAAATCCAGCTGGACCTGTTTCTCGACTACCGCAACAACCTGACGCTGTACCCGGCGTTCCAGGCGTTTTTCAAGGCTACACAAGTGCCGGCCCTGGTGATCTGGGGCCAGAATGACCCGTTCTTCATTCCGCCGGGCGCCCATGCCTACGCCGGCGATAACGCCAACGCGGTGGTGGAACTGCTCGACACCGGCCACTTCGCCCTGGAAACCCACGCCGCGCATATTGCCCAGCGGATTCATGAGGTACTGGGCCACGCCATCGACTGACGGCGCCCACGAAACACTGGATTCGTCCAGTGAATAATACAGACTGGCCTGGTGCTGCCTGGCCCTGCTAAAACGACGGAACAGCATTCCACCGTTGGAGAAGCGTCCCATGAGCACCTGGCCAGACACCCGAATTCTTGACCTGCTGGGCATTGAGTTACCGATCATCCAGGGGCCCATGGCCAATGCCACCAGCACGGCGATGGTGATTGCCGTCAACCAGGCCGGCGCTCTCGGCTCGATGCCCGCCGCAGCACTGAGCATTGAGCAATTACGCGAAGCGATCTCCGTTATCCGCCAGGCCAGTTCGCGGCCACTGAACGTCAATTTCTTCTGCCATCAACCACCCGCGCCGGACGCTGACCGTGACCTTCAGTGGAAGAACCTGCTGGAAACCTACTACCGCGAACTGGGCGCCGACTTTGACGCGCCCACGCCCGTCTCCAACCGTGCACCGTTCAACAACGCCGCCTGTGAAGTGGTGGAAGAGTTCCGCCCGGAAGTGGTGAGTTTTCACTTCGGCCTGCCGGAAAAATCCCTGCTGGACCGGGTCAAGGCCACCGGCGCGAAAGTACTGTCGTCGGCCACTACTGTTGAAGAAGCCATCTGGCTGGAACAGCACGGCTGCGACGCAATCATCGCCATGGGCTTCGAGGCCGGCGGCCATCGCGGGATGTTCCTCAGCGACGACCTCAATACCCAGATTGGCACCATGGCCCTGGTGCCGCAGATCGTCGACGCGGTGAGCGTGCCGGTGATCGCAGCCGGCGGCATCGGTGATGCACGGGGCATCGCCGCCGCCTTTGCCCTCGGCGCTTCGGCGGTGCAGATCGGCACGGCGTACCTGTTTACCCCCGAGGCCACTGTCTCGAAGTCACACCACCACGCCTTGCGCAACGCCCAGGCCAGTGAAACCGCGCTGACCAACCTGTTCACCGGGCGCCCGGCGCGAGGCATCATCAACCGGGTGATGCGTGAGCTGGGCGCGATCAACCCGAGCGCACCGGCGTTCCCGCTGTCCGGTGGTGCGTTGATGCCCCTCAAGGCCAAGGATGAAGCCGGCTTCAGTAATTTGTGGTCGGGCCAGGCGCTGCGCCTCGGCAAAGACATCTCCACCTATGACCTCACGCTGGAACTGGCCGCACAAACCCTGGAAAAACTCGGCCGCCGCTGAACCTGAACTCCCGGGACAACTTTGCGCTGTACCGGCAGTGGCCAACCGCTATATATTCCCATACATAGCGGTAGACCCCCTCTGCCTATAACAAGCCGCAACGTCGATAACCCCCAAGGAGCTTCTTGATGATGATTCGCGCCTCACGCCTTGCCCCCACGGCCCTGGCCACCCTGATCGCCGCGTTTGCCTTCTCCTCGGCCAATGCCGATGAAGTACAGGTGGCCGTGGCCGCCAACTTCACGGCCCCGATCCAGGCGATTGCCGCCGACTTTGAAAAAGACACCGGCCACAAACTGGTCGCTGCCTATGGCGCCACCGGCCAGTTCTACACCCAGATCAAGAACGGCGCGCCGTTTGAAGTGTTCCTCAGCGCCGACGACACCACCCCGCAGAAACTCGAAGCCGAAGGCGACACCGTCAAGGGTTCGCGCTTCACCTACGCCGTCGGCACCCTGGCGCTGTGGTCGGCCAAGGAAGGCTACGTGGATGCCAAGGGCGACGTGCTGAAGAAAAACGAATTCAAGCACCTCTCCATCGCCAACCCGAAAGCCGCGCCTTACGGCCTGGCCGCCACCCAGGTGCTGGCGAAGGAAGGCTTGACCGAGAAGGTCAAGGACAAGCTCGTCGAAGGCCAGAACATCACCCAGGCCTATCAGTTCGTGTCCACCGGCAACGCCGAGCTGGGTTTTGTGGCCCTGTCGCAGATCTACAAGGACGGCAAAGTCACCAGCGGTTCGGCCTGGATCGTGCCGTCGTCGATGCATGACCCGATCAAGCAAGACGCCGTGATCCTCACCAAAGGCAAGGACAGCGCAGCCGCCAAGGCCCTGGTTGAATACCTCAAAGGCCCGAAAGCCGCCGCGGTGATCAAGTCCTACGGTTACGAGCTGTAAATGCCGCTGTCGAGTGCCGATTTTTCCGCGATCTGGTTGACCCTCAAGCTGGCGTCACTGACCACGGTCATCCTGCTGATCATCGGCACTCCGATTGCCCTGTGGCTGTCGCGCACCCGTTCGTGGTGGCGCGGCCCCATTGGCGCAGTGGTCGCCTTACCGTTGGTGTTGCCGCCCACGGTGATCGGCTTCTACCTGCTGTTGACCATGGGGCCCAACGGCTACTTCGGCCAGTTCACCCAATGGCTGGGCCTGGGCACCCTGACCTTCAGTTTTGCCGGGCTGGTGATTGGCTCGGTGATCTATTCCATGCCGTTCGTGGTGCAGCCGTTGCAAAACGCCTTCTCCGCCATTGGCACTCGCCCACTGGAAGTGGCCGCCACGTTGCGAGCCAACCCCTGGGACACTTTTTTCACAGTGATTCTGCCCCTGGCGCGCCCGGGGTTTATCACCGCGTCGATTCTCGGTTTCGCCCACACCGTCGGCGAGTTCGGGGTGGTACTGATGATCGGCGGCAATATTCCGAACAAGACCCGGGTGGTCTCGGTGCAGATCTACGACCACGTTGAAGCCATGGAATACGCCCAGGCTCACTGGCTGGCCGGGTCCATGGTGGTGTTTTCTTTCCTGGTATTGCTGGCGCTCTACTCCAGCCGTAAAACCAAAGCGGGCTGGAGCTGATGTCGATGATCGAGGTGCGCCTGCAACTGAAGTATTCCGGGTTTGCCCTGGACGTCGACCTGCAACTGCCCGGCCGCGGGGTGACGGCCCTGTACGGCCATTCCGGCTCGGGCAAAACCACATGCCTGCGCTGCATCGCCGGGCTGGAACGGGCCGAAGAAGGCTTCGTGCAGTTCAACGACGAGGTCTGGCAAGACAGCCGCAAAGGGCTGTTCGTACCGCCGCACAAACGCGCCCTGGGCTACGTGTTTCAGGAAGCCAGCCTGTTCCCGCATTTGTCGGTGCTGGCCAATCTTGAGTTCGGCCTCAAGCGCATCCCGCGCCAACAACGACGCGTGGAGATGAGCCACGCCACCGAACTATTGGGCATCGGCCACCTGCTGGACCGCCATCCCCAGCACCTGTCCGGCGGTGAACGCCAGCGTATCGGCATCGCCCGTGCGTTGCTCACCAGCCCGAGCCTGCTGCTGATGGACGAACCCTTGGCGGCCCTGGACAGCAAACGCAAAAGCGAAATCCTGCCCTACCTCGAACGCCTGCACGACGAACTGGAGATTCCGGTGCTGTACGTCAGCCATGCCCAGGACGAAGTGGCCCGCCTGGCCGATCACATCGTGTTGCTCAGCGACGGCAAGGCCCTGGCCAGCGGCCCCATTGGCGAAACCCTCGCCCGGCTGGACCTGCCCATGGCCCTGGGTGACGACGCCGGCGTGGTGATCAACGGCACCGTCAGCGCCTACGATGAGCACTACCAATTACTGACCCTGCAACTGCCCGCCAGCCAATTGCAAATGCGTGTGGCCCATGCACCGCTGGCGCTGGGCAAACAGCTGCGCTTCAAGATCCAGGCCCGGGACGTCAGCCTGAGCCTGCAGGCCGAGGAACACAGCAGCATCCTCAATCGCCTGCCGGTGACCGTGACCCAGGAGATTCCTGCGGACAACGCCGCCCATGTGCTGGTGAGCCTGGATGCGAGCGGTACACCATTGCTGGCGCGTATTACCCGGTACTCACGGGATCAGTTGCAATTGCATCCTGGCCAGACGTTGTGGGCGCAGATCAAGGCGGTGGCGGTGCTGGCCTGAATCCATTGGCACGACCGCAAAACCCTGCGGTCAATCAGAAATACCTGCCAAGGAATTTGCGCCATGCCCGATCCTGCGTTGCTTGCCGACCTGCCCCGCGACCTGCATTACGTCGACGACACCCAGCCCGGCCTCTCCCGCAAAAAGCTGCGGGGCAAGTTCCAGTACTACAAGGCCGACGGCACACGCATCACGGATGCCGACGAAATCAAACGCATCAACGCGCTGGCGGTGCCGCCGGCCTACACCGATGTGTGGATCTGCGCTGACCCGCGCGGCCATTTGCAAGCCACCGGGCGTGACGCCCGAGGGCGCAAGCAATACCGTTATCACCCGCGCTGGCGCGAGGTGCGCGACACCGACAAATACTCGCGGCTGCAACAGTTCGGCAGCGCGCTGCCCAAGTTGCGCAAACAGCTGGAGGCGCAGATCGCCGCGCCCGGGTTCAATCGGGAGAAGGTGCTGGCCACGGTGGTGCTGTTGCTCGATGCCACGCTGATCCGCGTCGGCAACACCCAATACGCCCGGGACAACCGTTCCTACGGCCTGACCACCCTGCGCACGCGCCATGTGGACATCAAGGGCAGCGAGATCCTGTTCCAATTTCGCGGCAAGAGCGGCATCGAACACCAGATCACCGTGAAGGACCGACGCCTCGCCTCGGTGGTCAAGCGTTGCCTGGAGCTGCCGGGGCAGAATCTGTTCCAGTACCTGGACGAGGACGGCGAGCGGCATACGGTCAGCTCCACCGACGTCAATGCCTACCTGCACAGCCTCACCGGCGCGGATTTTACCGCCAAGGATTACCGCACCTGGGCCGGCACCGCGCTGGCGCTGGCGGTGCTGCGCGAGCTTGAATGGCAGCCGGAATCCGATGCGAAGAAGCATGTGGTGGAAATGGTCAAGAACGTCGCCAAGCAACTGGGCAATACCCCGGCGGTGTGCCGCAAGTGCTATATCCACCCGGCGGTGCTGGAGCATTTCAGCCTGGGCGAGCTGGCAAAGCTGCCCAAACCACGGGTGCGTAAAGGCCTGAAAGCCGAGGAAGTGGGGCTGGCGATGTTTCTGGAGCAACTGGCAGAGCGCTTGTAGGGAAAATCCATACTGCGTTAACCTGCCGGTCCTTTCTGATCCCGGGATGACCGCTGACGTGAACCACTAAGCCTTCCAACATGTAAACGCAACGAGCCGCCTGGCGCGCTTGTTGGCTTGTGCCACATTGTTTTGGAGGTGCTGATGACTGACGTCAAACGGCTGCCTGTACTGGTTTCCCTGCAACACGTGTATGTCCAGTTCGCCAATGGCGAGACCCTGCTACGCGACCTGAACCTGTGTTTTGATCGCACACCCACCGCAATCGTGGGCCGTAATGGGGCGGGCAAAAGCGTGCTCGCGCAATTGATTGCAGGCCGGCTGGCGCCCTCTTCCGGCACCCTTGAGGCCTGCGCCGGGCGCGCCTATGTCCCACAGGTCTTGAGCCTTGTTCCCGGCCAAACCGTCGCACACATCACCGGCACCGCCGAGGTGCTCGCAGCCCTGGGCCGGTTGGGCCGCGGTGAAGCGCACGCCGACGACCTGGAGTTGATCGATGACCGCTGGGATCTGCCCGAGCGCTTGCGCAAGGCGCTGGACGCCGCGGGTTTGAGCAAGGTTGGCGTGGAAGACCACGCTGATACATTGAGCGGCGGCCAATTGGCCCGCCTGGCGGTGATCGGCGCACTGCTGGCCAACCCTCAACTGCTGATCCTTGATGAACCCACCAATCACCTGGACAGCCACGGTCGCGACTGGCTGCTCGGCCTACTGGGCAACTGGCGCGGTGGGTTGATCGTGATCAGCCACGACCGCCAACTGCTCAACCGCATGCAGCGAATCATAGAGCTCTCGCCCCTGGGCACCACGACCTACGGCGGCAACTACGAGGCGTTTCACGCTCAGCGTGAGACCGAGCAACATGCCGCCCAGGCCTCGCTCGAACACGCGCGGCTGGAGCGCAGCCGCGAACGCAAACGGCTGAAACAAAGCCACGATGACCTCCAGCGCCATGCTGCCCGCTCGCGTAAACATGCCGATACCGCGAATGTGGATCGGTTCACCAAGGCCCGCTGGAAAGGTGCCGCCACCGAGATTGTCAGCACCGTGCGCAGTGCTCACCAACACCACAAGGACGCACTGGATGAGCGTGTGCGCACAGCCTACGAACACGTCGCGGATGAAGCGCCAACGCTGCTGACCTTACCCGGCACGGCGGTGCCTTGTGGTCGGCAAGTGTTAACCCTCAAGCAAGCACAATTGCCCTGGCTGGATCCCCGGCTGCCTGGCACCTTCCTCAGCGCCACGCTTATAGGGCCGATGCGCGTGGCGGTCCATGGGCCGAACGGTTGCGGCAAGTCCACCTTGCTCAAGCTGCTGGCTGGCCAGTTGCAGCCGGTCAGCGGCGAATGCGCCGTGCATGTGCCGACGGCTTATATCGATCAACACCTGGCGCTGATGGACGACCAGCGCTCGATCGTCGAACAGCTCAACCTGCTGGATACCCCGCTGGCCGAGGGTGAATTGCGAACGCGCCTGGCCTTGCTGCAACTGGATGCCGTGCGCGTCACGCAACCGGTGGCGCGGCTCAGCGGCGGCGAACGCCTGAAGGCCGCCATGGCGATTGCCCTGTGGCGAAAAACGCCGGCGCAGTTGCTGCTGTTGGACGAACCGACCAACCACCTGGATATGCCGTCGGTGATTGCCTTTGAGCAGGCATTGCAGGGGTTTGCCGGGGCGATGATGGTGGTGTCCCATGATCCAGCGTTTCTTGACGCCCTAAAACCCAGCCACACCCTGACATGGCAGGCCGCCGGGGGCTGGCGTTTGGAGCCGGTGTGAAACGCCTGCGCCAGGTCATTGCAGCGGGAGGCAAAGCGCCCTACGGTAATGGCCGGATAATCTCACCGAGGAACCCGGCCCCATGCTGCCTTCATCCTTGAAGCCCAACACCAATGCCGCCTTGTTGCATCGCCACAAATGGCGCGGGCGCGTCGGGCTGATGCTGGTGGCCAGCCTTTCCGTATTGGCGGGGATGACCGATGCCATTGGCTTTATGGCCAGCGGGGATTTTGTCTCATTCATGAGCGGCAACACCACGCGCCTCGCGGTGGCGATCAGCGAAGGCGACCTGAGCCTGACCGGCCGCCTGACGCTGCTGGTGGCCACGTTTATCGCCGGTAACGCGCTGGGCGTGATGGTCAGCCGTATCAGCCGGCGCCACGCCTTGCCCTTGCTGCTGTGCATCGCCACCTTGCTGTGCGGGGCTGCCGCGTGGCCGTTCGCCGATCAATTGCCGGCGTTGCTCGCAGCAATCATCGCCATGGGAATGCTGAATGCAGCGGTCGAGGAAGTGAACGGATTGCCGGTGGGCCTTACGTATGTCACCGGGGCGCTGTCGCGATTTGGTCGTGGGCTGGGGCGCTGGATGCTCGGTGAGCGGCGCAATGGCTGGCGCGTGCAACTGATCCCCTGGGCCGGGATGTTTGTCGGCGCAGTGATCGGTGCGTTGCTGGAACATCAGATGGGGATTCGTGCGCTGTTGGTCAGCGGCGTGCTGTCGGCACTGTTGGGGCTGGTGTCGCTGAAGATTCCCCGGCGCTGGCACCTGGGGTATATGCCACGCTAGAAAAGAGCTGCCCCCCGACGTTCTGGCCTCGACGTCCGTGTACTGGTAAAGAGCCATCACGCCGGGTGAGCGGGTGCATGATAAAACAATGCCCTGAGGCTGTCCGCAGGGCATTTCTGAAAAAATCTAACGTAATGGACTACAGGCAAGTTGCCAGTGCGGCCAGGCGGCGCTTGGCGGGGTAGTCATCCTGGGCGGCGTAATACTTGACGGTGGCGCCCGCGCCGGCATTGCTCACGTCGACAAAGTAATCACCCGCCGTGGTGTAGATGGTGAAGCCTCCGGCCTGTGCAGGCTCCATGAAGCCGCCGGCGTCCACGCCGAACACCGTCTCATCCTGCCAGCCGAACTG
The DNA here is from genome assembly GCF_013386825.1 of Pseudomonas sp. IPO3778. Lineage (GTDB taxonomy): Bacteria > Pseudomonadota > Gammaproteobacteria > Pseudomonadales > Pseudomonadaceae > Aquipseudomonas. Next base: position 5,831 of record NZ_JACARC010000065.1, on the reverse strand, counting down.
GATGCACTGGGCAACGACCAGCGGGGCCTTGTCCGAGGCCAGGGTTTTGTAGGGCGTACCGGTACGCGCCTCTTTCATCTTCGAGCCCGCGCAACCGGCCAGCGATGCCAGTACCAAAGCGCCAATTACCACCATCCGCATACAGTAGCTTCCTTGGAAAAAACGCGACTGTACCATTAGCAGGCGACACCGAATGATTATTGCGTCACCCTGCCGCCTACTTACGAACCCGCTTTTACCCGGAACCCCCATGACACCCAACGCCGAGCGCTACAACCCCTCCACCGACTACGCCGACAAGCTGATCAGCCGCATCGGCCAAACGCCTTCGTGGATCGCCAAACGCATCGGCGTGACCGACAAGCGCATCCGCTACATCCTCGATGGCGAGCGTACCGTCAAAGGCGAGAGCACGCCGATCCAGATGACCTACACCGAGCAGTTTGCCCTGGAGTGCCTGGCGGCCGAGGCCAAGGCCAACAAGAAAGCCGCCGCCCCGGTTATCGAATAGCTGACAGATTCATGAACTTTGTTTCACTGTGAAGGGAGACCTTGCCGCCTATAGTCGGCAGGCTCATTTTTAAGAAGTCTCCCTTCTAGCTCGCCCTCCCGCGGGCTTTTTTTTGCCTGTTTTTCAGAGCAGCCAGCGGAACAGATAGAACAGCGCCATGCTCAACAGCACCGTGATCAACACGCTGCGGGTCCAGAACATCAATGCTACGGCGCTGATCCCGGCCAACAGGTACGGATTGCTCACGCTCAGGTTGAGCTTATGGTCGGCGAGGAAAATGATCGGGCCGCAGATGGCAGTGAGCATCCCCGGCACCGCAAACCCGAGAAATTCACGCGCCCCGCGATTGAGGCGCACCGGCAGGCGCGGCTCGATAAACAGGTAGCGGTTGAGGAATACGATCAGGCCCATGCCAAAAATCATCACGAAGATCATTGCTGCCCGACTCCCAGCCGCTTGCAGGCATAACCCGCGCTCATCCCCAAGACACCGGACACCACCACCGCAGACTCCCAATGCAGGTAGCTCAGCCATACCGAAAACAGCAACGACACGGCGACGCAGACGATGGTCGGCACGTCGCGCACCACAGGGGTGATCAGGGCGATAAAAGTCGCGGCGATAGAGAACTCCAGGCCCAATTGGTCCAGCCCGGGAATGCTTTTACCCAACACAATGCCCGCGAAAGTGAACACATTCCAGATGATATAGAACGTCAGGCCGACGCCCAGGGCGTACCAGCGGTTGAAGGTCTGGCGGTCGTACTGGCTGACCAGGGCGAAGAATTCGTCGGTCAACAGAAAGCCCAGGCTCATGCGCCACCGAGCCTTGAGTGGCGACAGTGTGGGGCGCATGTGCATGCCATACAGCAGATGTTGGGAGGTCAGCAGCAAGGTGGTCAGCAGAATGGAAATCAGGCTGGCGCCACTCTTGACCATACCGATGGCCACCAGTTGCGCAGCACCGGCAAACACGATGGTCGACAGCCCTTGGGCTTCCAGCGGCGTGAATTGGGCATCGATGGCAGTGGAACCGGCCAACAACCCCCAGGGCGCACAGGCCAGGGACAACGGAATGATCGCAATCGCGCCACGGGAAAAGGCATTAAGAGGCAGAGCGTTAGGCATAGACAACAGGCTCATCGACAGTCAGTCGACAAGCATGCCAGCGGTATCCGGGATTGTCTTGAACGATCGTGCTCACGCCAGTTTGACTGACACCTGTTCCACCGCGTCCCGGGCTTCGCGCAGTTCGTGGGCGTCCTGGTTGAGCCGGTGGATGGTATTGAGCAGACGCTGGCGCAGCACTTCATCGCTGAGCTTTTCGACGGCACGCATCAAGTCAAAGGCCGCGGTTTCGTTATTGTCCGCGACGGCATCAAGGGTCTTGCGCAGGTTGCGAGTGGCACGGGTCACACGTTTTCTTCCTTCATCACCATTGGGCAGGCACTTTAGGACATTCATGTTTCAGTTTAATTTCAACCACTTGTCATTGATTGTCGGGCAGTTGACGCAGATCAATCAAAACAAGGTTTGACCGAAACATATGGAAATACGTATATTCGAATTTCCATATGTGTCAGGCCACGCGCATGTCAGATCTTTTCTCCCCGCCCAACGTCTTCAAGTGCCTGGCCGACGCCACCCGCACACGGTTGACGCTATTGATCCTGCGCGAAGGCGAACTTTGTGTGTGCGAGTTGATCCATGCTCTGGACGACAGCCAGCCGAAAGTCTCCCGCCACCTGGCGCAACTGCGCAGTGGCGGGTTGCTGCTGGACCGTCGCCAGGGCCAGTGGATTTATTACCGCCTCAATCCGGCCTTGCCTGAATGGGTGACGGCGGTGCTCGACGCCACCCTGCAAGCCAACCAAGCCTGGTTAAAAGCCGACGCCCAGCGTCTGGACACCATGGGCGACCGACCACAACGGGCCAGCGCCTGCTGCTGACCCTGCGGAGAGCTTTTCATGCTTGTTGCCGTTGCTATCTTTCTGTTCACCATCATCCTGGTCATCTGGCAGCCCAAGGGCCTGGGCGTCGGCTGGAGCGCCACGATGGGGGCAATCCTGGCCCTCGCCTGTGGCGTCATCAGCCTGGCCGACATCCCGGTGGTGTGGCACATCATCTGGAACGCTACCGGCACGTTCGTCGCACTGATCATCATCAGCCTGCTGCTGGACGAGGCCGGTTTTTTCGCCTGGGCCGCCTTGCATGTGGCGCGCTGGGGACGTGGGCGTGGCCGGCGATTGTTCGCGTATATGGTGCTGCTGGGGGCGCTGGTGTCGGCCTTGTTCGCCAATGACGGTGCGGCGCTGATCCTGACGCCCATCGTGATGTCGATGCTGTTGGCGTTGCGCTTTTCCCCGGCGGCGACCCTGGCGTTTGTCATGGGCGCCGGGTTTATCGCCGACACCGCGAGCCTGCCGCTGGTGGTGTCCAACCTGGTGAACATCGTCTCGGCGGACTATTTCAAGATCGGCTTCAACGAATACGCCGCCGTGATGGTGCCGGTAAACCTGGTGAGCGTCGCCGCGACCCTCGCGGTATTGCTGTGGTTTTTCCGCCGCGACATTCCCCAGGCCTACGACCCGGCAGACCTCGACGATCCCGCCAGTGCAATCCATGACCGCGCGACCTTCCTTGCCGGCTGGTGGGTGCTGGGCATCCTGCTGGTGGGCTGCTTTGCCCTGGAACCGCTGGGCATTCCCATCAGCGCCATCTCCGCCGCTTGCGCCACCTTGCTGCTGGTGATCGCCGCCAAGGGCCACAAGATTTCCACCCGCAAGGTGCTGAAGGAAGCGCCCTGGCAGATCGTGATTTTCTCCCTGGGCATGTACCTGGTGGTCTACGGCCTGCGTAACGCCGGGCTGACCAACTACCTCGCCACCTGGCTCGACACCTTCGCCGGCTACGGCGTGTGGGGTGCGGCACTGGGCACCGGCGTGCTCACCGCCCTGCTGTCTTCGGTGATGAACAACCTGCCGACCGTACTCATCGGCGCGCTCTCCATCGAGGCCAGCCATGCCGTGGGCGTGGTCAAGGAAGCGATGATCTACGCCAACGTGATCGGCAGCGACCTCGGCCCCAAAATCACCCCTATCGGCAGCCTGGCCACCTTGCTCTGGCTGCATATCCTGGCGCGCAAAGGCATCACCATCACCTGGGGTTACTACTTCAAGGTCGGCATTGTGCTGACCCTGCCCGTGCTGCTGATCACCCTCGCCGCCCTCGCCCTGCGCCTGAGTGCCTGACGGAGTCCATTCAATGAAAGTCCTGTTCATGTGCACCGCCAACAGCTGCCGCAGCATCCTCTCGGAAGCGCTGTTCAATCACCTGGCGCCAGAAGGATTCCTGGCCATCAGTTCCGGCAGCTTTCCCAAGGGCCAGGTGCTGCCCCGCAGCCTGACCACCCTGAAGGCCGCCGGTATCAGCACCGAGGGTTTGTACAGCAAGGGCAGCGACGCCTTTGAAGGCAACCCGCCGGACATCGTGATCACCGTGTGCGACAAGGCTGCCGGGGAAGCGTGCCCGGTGTATTTCGGCCCGGCGCTCAAGGCACACTGGGGGCTGGAAGATCCGTCGGAGGTTCAAGGCGATGAGGCTCAGATCGACGCTGCGTTTCACGCCACCCTGGACATTATTGAACGCCGTTGCCGGGCCTTTTTCGAGATGCCGTTTGCCAGCCTGGATCCGGTCGGGGTCAAAGCCGAGCTGGATCGCATCGCCGCGCTCTGACCACAGGGCCTGGCGAGCAGTCGATCTGCAGGCCTTTTCCGGCGTATGCTCGCGGGCAACCGTCACAGCGAGCCCCTCCCATGAGTTCAATGCAACACGCCTGGCTGGGCAACTACGAAGTCAGCAGCACGTCCTGCACCGGCCTGACGTTTGCCCGCCATAGCCACGATGAATGCGTGATCGGCGTCAACCTGCTCGGCGAGGAACAGGTGTGGCTGGACCGCCGCACATTCGAGGCCGGCCCCGGCAGCATTACCCTCTACAACCCGGGGCAGATTCAGGGCGGTGGCGCGGCCGAGGGGCAGCCGTGGCGGTTTGTCAGCCTGTATGCGACCGCTGACCAATTGGCGGCCGACCTGGGTCTGGCGCACCTGGAATTCGATCGTTCGCTGTGCTTCCAGCCCGGGTTGGCCATGAAACTCGCGGGCGCCATTGAAGGCGCGTTGAGTACCGATCCCATGGCCCGCGGGCTCAGTGAAGAAGCCCTGGTGGTGCTGCTGGGTGACGTGGTCAGTTGCAGCGGTGTGCGCCTGCCTGGCAGCACGGCGGTGAGTCGCGGGCTGGTGATCAAGGCCCAGGAGCTGCTGGCTGAAAACCTGCATCAGGCGGTTGCGCTCGATACCCTCGGTGATGAGTTGGGGCTGTCGAAATTCCATCTGCTGCGGGCCTTTCAGAAAGAAACCGGGCTGAGTCCGCGCCAGTGGGCAATGCAACTGCGTACGCGGCGCGCCAAGGGGTTGCTGCGTTCGGGCGTTGCGGCGTCGCAGGTTGCCCACGCCCTTGGGTTCGCCGACCAGAGTCATCTCAATCGGCATTTCCGGGCGGCGTACGGCATCACACCGGGGCGCTATCAAAGCGTACTCAAAGGCTGAAAAGCGCAATCTGGTTCAAGACGCCTCACCTGCCCTCGCGCAAAATGCCGGCCATCACTTGAAGGAAGGCAGGCATGTTGACGATCTTTTTTTCGGCGCTGGTGTTTGGTTTTGTGTTTTGTCTGTCTCCCGGGGCGGTGTTGGCGGAGACGCTGCGCCGTGGGCTGTTGCATGGGTTTACGCCGGCGTTGTTGGTGCAGATTGGCTCGCTGGTGGGGGATGCTGTTTGGGCGGTGATTGGGCTGACGGGCATGGCGTTGCTGATTCAGCATGAGTTGGTGCGGGTGCCGCTGACTGCCGTTTGTGGGCTGTACCTGGCCTGGCTCGGGGTTCGCAGCTTGATGGATGCCTGGCGCTTGCCAGAGGCCGAAAGTGCACCGGCCAGGTCCGGGCAGAATGCGCTGGTGGTGGGGGCGGCTATTTCGTTGGCTAATCCGAAGAACATTGTTTATTGGGGGGCGCTGGGCAGTGCGTTGTCGGGGATTGTCGGGGCCGCGCCGAGCCATGGGCAGACGTTGATGTTTTTTGCGGGGTTTATGGTGGCGTCCGTCTTGTCGTGCTTTCTGATTGCGGCACTGGTCAATCTGCTGCGGCAGAACGCGTCACCCCTATGGCAGCGTGTCAGCTATGGGGCGTGCGGTGGGGTGCTGCTGTATCTGGCGATCCTGACGTTGCGTGCGATTTGAGTAGGGGTGGTGTACATATCCGTTGCTG
>NZ_JACARC010000064.1:38298-38547 GCF_013386825.1 Pseudomonas sp. IPO3778 | reverse complement strand
GAGTGGTGGGGCAAAGACCTTTTGGTTACTTTTGGGGCGTTTGCTGTACGGACCGGACACATGGTTGACGGGTGTGCGGGGACATGGTGGACACTTTCCAGCGAGCTAACTTCGCCGGAAAACCATCATGCCCTGGAACACGAGAGACGCCATGAGCCTGAAAAAAGAGTTCGTTGCCTTAGCCCGGCAACCCGGCAGTAATAAACGAGAACTGTGTCGACGGTTCGGTATCAGCCCCCAAACTGCGTA
>NZ_JACARC010000064.1:0-38175 GCF_013386825.1 Pseudomonas sp. IPO3778 | reverse complement strand
ATTGCCCCCAGCACCGTCACCAATGTCCTGCATCGTCACCGGCTGATTCAACCCACTCAGAAGGTGCAAGAAGCAACGCTGAGATTCGAGCACGCAGCGCCTAATGACCTTTGGCAGATGGACTTCAAAGGGCATTTCGCGACGCAACAAGGCCGATGCCATCCCCTGACCCTGCTGGACGACCATTCTCGATTCAGCCTGGCGATTCAAGCTTGTGATAACGAACGTGGGACCACGGTGAAAGAGAAAATGATCGAGGTTTTCCAGCGCTATGGTTTACCGGTTCGGATCAACGTCGATAACGGCGCGCCCTGGGGATCGCCGCGCAATCCAGGGGAGATTACGGAGCTGAGTATCTGGTTGGTTCGCCTGGGAATTCGGATAAGTTTCAGTCGCCCTTACCACCCTCAGACCAATGGGAAAATTGAGCGATTTCATCGTTCACTGAAGGCTGAAGTGCTAGATGGCCGTCATTTTTCCACACTAAGGGATGCTCAAACCTCGTTTGACCGATGGCGTGAGGTTTATAACCAGCAGCGACCTCATCAAGCCTTGGATTACAAGGTGCCGATGGATCGGTATCGGGCCAGTCCCTGGGCTTATCCGCAGCAACTGCCAGAGTTTGAATACGGACCGGACGACAAGCTGGCCAAGGCCTATCACAGCCGATTTCGCTTCCAGAACCGCTATTTCAGCATCGCCAAAGGCCTGGCTGGGCAGCACATTGCAATACGCCCCAAGCCTGAAGGTGAGGGGCTATTTGACGTCTACTTCTGCCATCACTTTTTGCGGACTATCGACGTGAACAAACCTGATTACGGGCCATAATGTGTCAACCATGTCCCCGCACATGTGTCCACCATGTGTCCGGTCCGTACAGGGCGTTTGCCAAAAGTGACCCGCTGTAAGAGCGGAACCATAGGCGGCCGTTACCGCAGCAACGGATATGTACCCCAATCACACCAACGACAAAGGCAACGGCAATTCATAAGACTTCTTGACCGTCCGCACCACCAACGTCGACGAATAAGTACGAATCGGAATATCCCGGTAAATATCTAAAAACCGATAGATATAATCCGTGTACTCCGTGGCATCCCGAAACTTCGCCACCATCACAAAATCAAACTCCCCGGTCAGCAGATAACAGTCCTGAATCTCCGGGTGATTCGCCAGGATATGCTGCATCTTGCGGTCAATGTCATTGCTGTCCCTATCAAGCTTTATCAAAAAGAACGCCGTGACCTGGATCCCAAGCTTACGCTCATCCAGCACCGCCACCTTCGCCTTGATAATCCCGACACTCTCCAGCCGCCTGATACGCCGGTAGCAACTGGTCGAAGACAGCCCGACACTGTCACTCAGCAACTCCAGACTCTGGCTGCAATCCCTTTGCAACTTCCCCAGAATTTTCAAATCCATGGCATCTGTCATTTTTTCCATATCTTCCTTGAAAAAACTGCAATGAATCCACCGTAAAACCCCGCCAATTTGCACAAATCCTGCGCAGCGGCGCACTACCATCAATCCAGCTTAGCAGCCCAGCCAAATCAGGCACCGGGGCGGCATGAGAGGGATCTTATGATAGTCGCGAAACCGACATGGGCCACGGATATCCACGGCCTCTTCAGCGCCCCTTACTGGATCCCCCCCGCACAACGCGCCGCCGTCGCCGCCTCCTGGGTAGGCTGCATGAACGCCTACTTCGTGTTCCTCGAAGACCCGGCCTCGGTCAAGACCTGGTCCGAAACCATCTACCAGCACCTGGCCTCCCGCAGTATGCCGCTGACCCTCGACCAGCAGCAGTTCTGGCCCATCGACGCCCTGGAAACCTTCAGGCTGTGGGTCAACCAGGGCTGGCGCCTGACCCCCAGTTCACCGTTCGATATCGCCGAGCGCATTCCCCCGCCCGACCTGCCCCACCCGGTCAAACGGGTGCGCCAGGACATCCGCGCCCTGAGCCTCGATCAACTGAACCTGTACCGCTCACGCCTGGATGACGTGATGCAGGTGGCCGACCCCGACAGCGGCTCGCCGTGGCAGCGCTACGCCTATATCCACACCAACTGGTGCCTGCATTACCAGGAAGCCTTTGCCCTGTGGCACCGCGCGTATCTGCTGTACCTGGAAGCGCTGATCGACTGCCCGATTCCCTACTGGGACTGGATGGCCGAAGACGCCAGTGTCGACGGCAGCCCCCAGGCCGGTTTGCCCCAGGCGTTTCTCGATGAAACCTACGTGCACCCGCACACCGGTGAAGTGCGGCCCAACCCGTTGCGTTACGCCGCCGCCAAGGACGGCACCTCGAAGGTGTGTGCCCGGGGCGCGGTCAATGGGGTGGATTGCCGCTTTGTGCAACGCAACCCGCTGTTCTACACCCAGGGCGAGCCCTTCCGGCAGGAACGCACCGCGTTGTACGCCATGAGCCGGATTTTCCAGCAGCAAGTGGTCGACGCACTGCAGTTCACCTCGTTCAGCCAGCCCCAGGGCGTGCCGGGTTATCCGTGGGCGAACATTCCGGTGTTTGACCCGCCGCAGAAAGACGACCTGTACCCCAACCGCGCGCTGAATTTCGACGGGCTCTACGAGCAGCCCCACGACAACTATCACGGCTGGATCGGCGGCGACATGGCCGACAACGCCTACACCGCCTTCGACCCGGTGTTCAGCTCCTACCACGCCAATATCGACCGGATGCTGGAGGTCTGGATCCGCGCCAACCCGGCGGCGCAGTACACCACCCAGTGCCTGCTCCAGCCGTTTGCCGGGAGCGAGGCCCGCACCGTCACGTTCACCAGCGCGGACGCCTGGCGCTACACCACCTTGGGTGACATGGCCCAGGACAGCCGGCATATCGGCTACGACTACGGCACGCCTGTGGCTCCGCAATTTGGCGCATCCAAGGCGGCGGCGAAAGCGTGCTGCCAACACAGTTCGACGCCCACCCCGGCGACGAACAACGCCGCAGGGCTTGGGCCGTGGGTGGTGTTCGACCATGTGCGCTGCACCCACGACACCTACCTGATCGACGTCTTCCTCAACCAGCCCGACGCCACGCCGCAGCAGGTGAGTGCCGACAATCCGCACTATGTGGGGCGCTTCAGTCGCATCGGCATGGGCCTGGTGGATGACAAGGGCCGCTGCATCACCCACGGCGTGTCCCGCGCGCTGAATGCCGCCCGCAACGCCAAGGTGCTGAAGCTCCTGCCCACCGATGCCACGCAGTTGTCCGTGGTGGTCACCCATCTCGATAGCGCCCGGGTGTTGACGCCGGATGAATACGCGCCGCTGCCAGGCTTTATCGCCCAACTGGTGTGGGATGACCCGCGCCAGGCCATTGCCGGCCCCGCCCCGGGCGCCGGTTGCTGCTCCGTTTCCACCACCCCACCACCTGGAGAACCGACATGAGCACACCCTTCAAACAATTCACCTCCCCCGCCGGGCAGGCCCCCAAGGACTACAACAAACTGGGCCTGGAAAACCAGTTGCCGCAGTTTGAAACCGACTGGAACAACGACCTCACCGGCTGGACCCAGTCTGCGATCATCGGCAACCCGTGGTCGGGCCTCAATGACGCGCCGCGCTCGGGCTATTACAACCCGTTGGTGGAAGGCTACGGCCCCACCACGCCGCCGGCGATCACCTGGGCGCCCTTCCCCAACCGGCTGTGGACGTTCTTCTACAACAATGGCACGGCGGTGATTCCGCAATTGGGCGGCAAGGCCATGACGCTGCAGCAGGTGATGGAGCTGACCGACAACGGCCAGATCACCCTCAACAACACCCTGTACACCCTCTACGATCCGAACAAGCAAGGTACCCTGCTGCAACTGCCCGTGACCCGCTGCCCGAGCATCGACTGGCAAGGCAAGTACAAGGATTTCTCGCCCTCGGGCCCGCGCGGCTGGCTGGACGAATACTGTGAGTGGTCCATCGTGCGCGATGCCAACGGCAACATGCGCAAGATCACCTTCACCTGCGAAAACCCGGCGTATTTCCTGGCCATGTGGCGCATTGATCCAAATGCCGTGCTGGGGCTGTACCGCGACTACATCGACCCCCAGGTGCAACTCGAAGACCTCTACCTGCGCTACACCGTCAACTGCCCGACGGGCAACGCCGGCGACCCGGTCATGGACCCCACCACCGGCCAGCCAGCCTATGACACGGTGAACAAATGGAACGCCGGCACCGCCTGCGTGCCCGGCCAATACGGCGGTGCGATGCACCTGACCTCCGGCCCCAACACCCTGAGTGCCGAGGTGTACCTGGCCGCGGCCGCGACCATCCTGCGGCCACTGAGCAGCAGCCAGAATTCCCAGGCGTTGATCTGCTGCGCGCAATACGGGCAGAACTACCGCAACTCCGACCCGCATATCGGTTTCTCGGCCAACAGCGTGGCGGTGAATAACCGGCTGTCCCTGACCAACCCCATCGGCCTGTACCTGCAACAACCCACCGACTTCTCGGCCTGGAAAGGCCCGCAAGGCCAGGACGTCAGCCAGTACTGGAAAATCACCCGGGGCGCCGCCAAATCCGCGGTCAACGGCTCCGACCAGATCCTGCAGGCGGTGTTTGAAGTGCCGGTCAGCGCCGGGTTCTCGATCAACGACATCACCATCAGCGGCCAGGCCATCGACTATGTGTGGGTGATTGCCCAGCAACTGCTGGTGGGGTTGAGCGTGACCACCACGCCCATCAGCCCGACGCCGGATTCCTGCCCGTGCGTGACCGATCGGGTCAACGGTGTGCAACCCTGGCCGGTACAACTGCTGCCGCTGGACCTGTTCTACGGGCAGTCACCCACCGACCTGCCGGCATGGCTGGCGCCGGGCACCAGCGGGCAGTTTGCCCTGGTGGTGCAAGGCGCCGACCTCAAGACCACCGCCGAGACGGCGCGGGTGCAGTTTTCCAATCCCGGCGTCACGGCGGTGGTCACGAAGTTCCTGCCCGATGCCTCGGCCATCCCCGGGCAGACCAACTCCGGCGGCACCCAGGGTTACCTGCTGACCATCACCGTAAGCCCCACCGCGGCACCCGGACTGGTGACAGTGCGCGCCCTCAACCCGGCCGAAGCCGCCAACCCGAGCGCGGCAGAGCACCCATGGGAGTCCGGATTGGCGCTGGTGCCTGGCGCCTGACCGATATGCACCCTCAGCCGCACCCGCCCAGGGTGCGGCTTACCTTCATGCAAGGAGCGCGATGATGTCCAGGTTACGCTTGAGTGTTTTATCGCTGCTGACCAGTGTGGTGCTGGGCCTGTTTGCCGTGCAGTCGGCCTATGCAACCCCCCAGTCCGATGCCGACGCCTGCGTCCAGCAACAGTTGGTGTTCAACCCTGCCAGCGGTGGATTCCTGCCGGTCAACAATTTCAACGCCACCGGCCAGAGCTTTATGAATTGTTTTGGCTGGCAGTTGTTCATTGCCCTGAACTGGCCGGTGAACCCCGGTTGGCCAGCCACCCCCGCCCTCGCCGGCGAGCCCGATATGCAAAGCACTCTGGCACAGTTCGGCGTGCCGCCCGCCTCCGGGCAGCCGATGAGCGTGGCGCCGGTGTGGGCCAGCTACAAGGACGCCAACGATATCTTCCTGCCCGGTGCGCCCGTGCCCAGCGGCTGGGGCGTGCAAACCCTGGTGCCGTCCAACTGCAGTACCCAGGGCAGCCTCAGGGCGATGTCGGTGGGTGCGCGCAAGTTCATGACCGCCACCTCCGAAAGCGCGATCAACGCGCGGCATGGTTTTCACCTGTCCAGCGGCACCCTGGCCTCGATTCCGGACCCGATCATGGAAGCCTCCGGCGGCTGGCTGACGGACCAGTCGCAGAACCTGGTGTTTTTTGAACGCAAGGTCGGCAAGGCCGAGTTTGACTACATCGTCAGCAAAGGGCTGTACGACGCCGCCAATCAGTTGAAGGTGGCGCAGAACCTCGACAACCAGAACCCGGGCGGGCTGTCCCTGCCCATCGGTGAACCCATGCGCTCGCTGCCGCCCAACCCGGTGCCACAGGAGCAACTGGGGGCCCTGGAGGTCAAGGCCGCCTGGCGGATCCTTACCGGCAAACCCGAGCTCTACGGGCGCTACCTGACCACCGTCGCCTGGCTCAAAAACCCCGCCACCTTGCAGTGCACCCAACAAGTGGTGGGGCTGGTGGGCCTGCACATCATCAATAAAACCCAAGCCTCGCCCAACTTCATCTGGACCACCTTCGAACAGGTGGACAACGTCCCGGAACCGGCTCAAGTGCCCGCGCAACAAACGCCGCCGGACGGCTTCGCGTTCAACAACCCGAACTGCGGCACCGGCCCCGAATGCACGCCGAACGTGGCGCGAATCCAGTGCAAACAGCAGCATCCCGATCGTGACTGCACCGAGCCGTTTCCACGGGACCAACCGGTGCAAACCACCCGGGAACATCCGCTGCCCACCGAACTGCAGGCCCTGAACGGCGCGGTACAGGCCAACTTCGCCCAGCAGAGCCAGGGCCAGTCGGTGTTCCAGTACTACAAGCTGATCAACGTGCTCTGGACCCTCACCCCCAACCCGCCCACGCAGCCGGAACCGGGCGTCAAGGCGCAGGTGCCGCTGTCCTACGGGCCGTTTATCAGCCAGGGCAATGTGCCCGTGGCCAACACCACCCTGGAGACCTACGTCCAGGGCGATAACTGCAACGCCTGTCACCAGTACGCGACCATCGCCGGCAGCGGCACCCTGGCCTCGGACTTTTCGTTCCTGTTCAACAGCGCCGACTCGGCCAGCAAGAAAAGCCTGGTCAAGCGGGTGAAGGCATTCGAGACCCTCAAGGACCAGCCCTGAAGCAGACGAAAAAAGGGGCGATCAATGATCGCCCCAATGCATCGAAACCACGCAATACCTCGGGTACTTCGGAGCCCCCCCCTGCGGCCTTGATTATCCCTTGTCCCCCCCCTGCGTACCCACCCGAAAAAAAGCCATTGTGTTATCGCAATAACGGATGTTATGTTTCTAACAGACATCAAAATCATGAAACCTGAGTAACATCAATGCCCGGCACTCGCGAAAACGTCATGGATAAAAACAGCTTCCAGCGCACGCTGGAACAGCAGTTCCCGACGCTGACGCCTACCGGCAAGCGCATCGCCACCTACCTGCTGGGCAACCTGCAGCAGCTACCGTTCGAAACCGCCGACAGCATCGCCCATCAAGCCGGCACCACCGGGATTTCGGTTGGGCGCTTTTTGCGCACCCTGGGTTATCGCAACCTCGATGACGTCAAACAAGACCTGCGTGGCGACCCCCAAGCGTCCTGGCTGATCACCGACCGCCTCGGCGCCTTTCGCCAGGAGAACGACCAGGAAGACGCCCTCGACCGTTCGCTCAACCGCGAGATCGAAGCGATCCAGCACGTCTACGGCCTGGCCCGCAGCCCCACGTTTGCCGAGATCGTGCAGCACATCGTGGACGCCGACGCCGTGTTCATCCTCGGTATCCAGTCCACCCGGGGCATCCTCAACGCCTTCCACAGTCACCTGGAATACATTCGCCCCAAGGTCTATTACGTCGATGGCCTGTCGGGGATCTATGCCGAGACCTTGAACTCCGGCTTTGAAAAACCCTACGCCATCACGGCGGACTTTCGCGCCTACTCCAGCATCACCCCTACATTCTGCGAGACCGCCAATGCCCAGGGTCTACCCTTGGCGCTGATCACCGATGTGCAATGCCCCTGGGCCCGTGACTACGACCTGGACCTGCTGCAACTGAAAACCGATGTGGGCCAGTTCTGGGACTCCATGGCGCCGCTGACGTGCCTGTTCAACCTGATGGTGTCTGCCGTCGCCGACCGCTACGGCGAGCGCCTGGATGCACGCCTGGCGAAAAACCGCGCCCTGCAACAGGCCTTCGGCCAGTTCGAATCCTGACCCGTTAAAGGAAATGCTTGAGTGAATACCAGCCCATTGGTAGAAATCGCCCCACCGGACTACCCGGTACAGGTCGACCTGATCTACGCCAGTGCCGACAACCTGGCAGGCACCGTGATCTACCGCAACGCCCGTTGCCTGCTGCACACCGAAGCCGCCGCCTGCCTGCGCAAGGCGAGCCTGCTGGCCCGCCAGGCCGGCATGACGCTGCTGATCTACGACGCCTATCGCCCCGCCTACGCCCAGCAACTGCTGTGGCAGGCGCTGCCCGATCCGGACTACGTGCGCGACCCGCGGCTGGGCTCGCACCACACCCGTGGCGTGGCCGTCGACCTGACGCTGCTGGATGAACACGGCACACCCCTGGACATGGGCACGGCCTTTGATGCCATGGAGCCCAAGTCCCATCAGTTCTACCCCGACCTGCCCCCGCAGGTGCAGCGCAACCGCCTGCTGCTGTTGGGGATCATGCTCGGTGCCGGCTTCAAGGCGATTGCCACCGAGTGGTGGCATTACGAATTGCCGGATGCCGAACTTTTCCCATTAATTGAGGAGTCCCACTGACCCCAGGACCGTACCATCACAATAATGAGCTGCACCCTTTAGCACCAACTGCCCGGTTATAGATTTCATAAAAAAAAACCAACCCGCTTTTTCCTCTAAATAATCAAGGAAACCGGCATGACCCCAAGCAACCGCAAGACCCTCGCACTCTCCCTGCTGTGCGCCGCCCTGAGCCTGGGCGCGTGGCAATCGGCAAGTGCCGCCGCCCCCAAAGACACACTGATGATCGGCAAGGCGGCCGACCCGCAAACCCTCGACCCGGCCGTGACCATCGACAATAACGATTGGGCGGTGACGTACCCGGCGTACCAGAAACTGGTGGCCTACAAAGTCGAAAACGGCAAGGGCAGCACCGACGTCAAGGGCGACCTGGCCGACAGCTGGACCACCTCGGCCGACGGCCTGGTGTGGGACTTCAAGCTCAAGCCCGGCAACAAGTTCGATGACGGCGCCGACGTCGACGCCAATGCGGTGAAGTTCTCCTTCGACCGTGTGATGCAGCTCAAGCAAGGCCCGTCCGGCGCGTTCCCGGATGACATGAAGGTCACGGTGGTCGACCCGATGACCGTGCGCTTCACCCTGACCAAACCCTATGCGCCCTTCCTCTACACCCTCGCCCACAACGGCGCCGGCATCATCAACCCGGACGTGGTGAAACAGGGTGACGTCAACGCCTACCTTTCCACCCACACTGCAGGCTCCGGTGCGTTTCGCCTGACCAACTGGCAGAAAGGCCAGAGCCTGACCCTGGAACCCAACACCTACTACGCCGGCCCCAAGCCTGCGTTGAACAAGGTGGTGATCAAGATCATCAGCGAAGCGTCGGTGCGCCGCCTGCAACTGGAACGGGGTGACCTGGACATCGCCGAAGACATGCCCCAGGACCAGCTCACCAACCTGGCGAAAAAGAAAGACGTGGTGATCAAGGAATTCCCGTCACTGCGGGTGACCTACCTGTACCTGAACAACCAGAAAGCCCCGCTGAACAACCAGAACGCCCGCCAGGCGATCGTTGATGCGGTGGACTACAAAGGCGTCGTCGACGGCATCCTCAAGGGCCAGGCCAAGTTGATGAATGGGCCGATTCCCGCCGGCATGTGGGCCAATGACCCGAGCCTGCCGCTGATGAAACAGGACCTGGACGGTGCCGGCGCGAACCTGAAGAAACTCCCGGAAAAAATCACCACCCTGAACTACATGTACTCCGACAAGGACCCGGACTGGGAATCCATCGGCCTGACCCTGCAAGCCAGCCTGGCGCCGCTGGGGATCAACCTGAAGATGGAAAAACTGGCCAACGCCACCATGCGCGAACGCCTGGGCAAGGGTGACTTCGACGTGTCGATCGGCTCGTGGGCGCCGGACTTCTCCGACCCCTACATGTACATGAACTTCTGGTTCGACTCCTCCCTGCAAGGGCTGCCGGGCAACCGCTCGTTCTACAGCAACCCGGTGGTGGACAAGCTGATCCGCGAGGCGGCGGCCAACAACGACACGGCCAAGCGCACCGAGCTGTACCAGGAAGCACAGAAGATCGTGCTCAAGGACAGCGTGTACGCCTACCTGTACCAGAAGAACTACACCCTGCCGATGCGTGATTCGGTGAAGGGTTATGTGTTCCATCCGATGCTGGAGCAGGTGTTTAACGTGGCTGAGATCAGTAAGTAAATACCGCTTGATCTCGATACCCCTGTAGGAGCGAGCTTGCTCGCGAAGAACCCGAGAGCACCGCGTTCATTCAGCATGAGCGCGCCATCATTGACGATCTTCGCGAGCAAGCTCGCTCCTACAGTGGAACGCTGCCCGTCCTGCTTTACCGAGGTACTCATGGCCTTCCTGAATATGTTGCGCAAACGCCTGTTCGGCCTGATTTTGGTCGTGGTCGGCGTTTCGCTGATTACCTTTTGCATCTCCCACCTGATCCCGGGTGACCCGGCGCGCCTGATTGCCGGTGACCGGGCCAGCGACGCCATCGTCGAGAATATCCGCCATCAACTGGGCCTCGACCTGCCGCTGTACCAGCAATACGGCCGCTACATGAGCGACCTGCTGCACGGCGACCTCGGCACCTCGATCCGCACCAGCCGCCCGGTGCTGGAAGACCTTAAAACCTTTTTCCCGGCGACCCTGGAACTGGCGGTGGCCGCCCTGCTGCTCTCGGTACTGGTGGGTGTACCGCTCGGCGTGCTGTCAGCGGTGTATCACAACCGCGCCATCGACCAGATCGCCCGAACGCTGGCGGTCACCGGTATTTCCACTCCGGCGTTCTGGCTCGGCCTGGGCTTGATCGTGTTGTTCTACGGCCAACTCGGCTGGCTGCCCGGCAGCGGCCGGCTGGATGAAGGCCTGGAACCTGCGCCCACGATCACCGGTTTCTACCTGATCGACTCGCTGCTGGCCGGCAATATCCCGCTGTTCCTGAATGCGCTGGAGCACCTGATCCTGCCCGCTGTCACCCTGGGTTTCGTCAACCTCGGCGTGGTCGCCCGGCAGATCCGCTCGGCGATGCTCGACCAGTTGGGCGAAGACTATATCCGCACCGCCCGCGCCTACGGTTTGTCGCGCTGGGCCGTCATCCTGCGCCACGCTTTGCCCAATGCGCTGATCCCGTCGATCACCGTGCTCGGCCTGACCCTGGGCGACCTGCTCTACGGCGCGGTACTCACCGAGACCGTATTTGCCTGGCCGGGCATGGGCGCCTATGTGGTGAAGTCGATCCAGTCCCTGGATTTCCCGGCGGTGATGGGCTTCGCGATCCTGGTGTCGTTTATTTATGTGCTGCTCAACATGCTGATCGACCTGCTCTACCGCGTGGTGGACCCGCGCATCGGCGAGGTAAATTGAGATGACCGCTCCCGTGACCATGCCCGTACCGGTGCCCCTGGAGCAGCGCCCCACCTGGCGCGCGCGTCTGGAATACCTGGGCTATCAAATACGCCGCAGCCCGCTGACCATTGCCGGCCTGACCATCACCCTGATCGTGCTGATCTGCATGGCGTTCGCCCCGTGGCTGGCCAGCCATGACCCCAACGCCCTGAACCTGGCCCAACGTCTCGCCGAGCCCTCGGCCGAACACTGGTTTGGCACCGATGAAGTCGGCCGCGACCTGTTCAGCCGGGTGCTGTACGGCAGCCGCCAGTCGGTGGGCGTCGGCCTGTTCGTGGCGTTTTCATCGTGCCTGGTGGGTGGGCTGCTGGGCTGCCTGTCGGGGATTATCGGCGGGCGGTTCGACAGCCTGATCATGCGCCTGATGGACATCATGCTGTCGGTGCCGTCCCTGGTGCTGATCATGGCCCTGGCCGCCGCCCTGGGCCCGAGCCTGTTCAACGCGATGCTGGCGATCACCGTGGTGCGCATTCCGTTCTACGTGCGCCTGGCCCGGGGCCAGGCCCTGAGCATCCGGCAGATGGGCTACGTCAAGGCGTCCCAGACCTTCGGTGCCGGGCGCTGGCACATCGTGTCATGGCACGTGGGCCGCAATGCGATGCCACCGTTGCTGGTGCAACTGAGCCTGGACATCGGCAGCGCGATCCTGATGGCCTCGGCCCTGGGCTTCATCGGCCTGGGGGCGCAACAGCCCACCGCCGAATGGGGCGCGATGGTTGCTACCGGGCGTAACTTCATTCTCGACAACTGGTGGTATTCGACCTTTCCGGGGCTGGCGATCCTGGTCACCGCCACCGGTTTCAACCTGCTGGGTGACGGTGTTCGTGACCTGCTCGACCCACGGCAACAGGGGAAATGACCATGTCCAGTCCGGCAGTCCTTGCCATCGATAACCTGAGCCTGGAGTTCCCGGCTTACCGTAACAATGTGCAGGCGCTCAACGGCGTGTCGTTGCACGTCAACCCCGGCGAAGTCGTCGGCGTGGTGGGTGAGTCCGGCTCCGGTAAATCCGTGACCGCGATGCTCAGCCTGCGCTTGCTGCCAGAGCGCAGTTACCGGATCACCGCCGGCAGTTTGCAGATGCTGGGCCGCGACATGCTGGCGGCCAGCGAGAAAGAGCTGTTGCAGATTCGCGGGCGTGATGCGGCGATGATTTTCCAGGAGCCGATGACCGCGTTGAACCCGACCCGGCGCATCGGCCGGCAGATGCTCGACGTGATCATCCACCACCAGCGCCTGAGCAAGGCCGACGCCCGCGCCAAGGCCGTCGCCCTGCTGCGGGACATGCACATCGCCGACCCCGAACAGGTGCTCGACAGCTACCCCTTCGAACTCTCCGGCGGCATGCGCCAGCGGGTGATGATCGCCCTGGCGTTTTCCTGCGACCCGCAGTTGCTGATCGCCGACGAACCCACCACCGCCCTCGACGTCACCGTGCAACGCCAGGTGTTGTTGCTGCTGCGGGAAAAAGCCCGGGAACGCGGCACCGCCATCTTGCTGATCACCCACGACATGGCCGTGGTCTCGCAGTTCTGCGACCGGGTGTACGTGATGTACACCGGCGCCGTGGTGGAAGAAGGCCCCACCGCCCAAGTGATGAGCGACCCGCGCCACCCCTACACCCAGGGCCTGCTCAGCGGCCTGCCGGAACAAGTCAAACCCGGTGACGACCTGCTGACCATTCCCGGCCAGGTACCCAACCTGGCCGCCCTGCCCTCAGGCTGCACCTTTCGCGAACGCTGCCCACAGGCCATGAGCCAATGCCTCGAGCGCCCGCGCCTGGATCTGATCAACCCTGTCGGCACCCGCAAAAGCGCGTGCTGGCTGACTGCCGGGGAGTCGGTGCAATGACAGTGTCCCAGGATTCACTGCTGGCCCTGCGGGATGTACGGGTCAAGTTCCCGGTAAAAACCGACTGGCTCGGCCGCCCGCGCGGTTACGCCCACGCCCTCAATGGCATCGACCTGCAAGTGCGCCGTGGGGAAACCCTGGGCATTGTCGGCGAGTCCGGCTGCGGCAAAAGCACCCTCGCCCAACTGCTGATGGGCCTGGTCAAACCCAGCGGCGGCGAAGTGGACTGGGTCTATGAAAGCGCCCGTGAACGGCATCGCCACGTGCAGATCGTGTTCCAGGACCCGCAATCGTCCCTCGACCCGCGCCTGCCCATCTGGAAAATCATCACCGAACCGCTGTTCGCCCTCGGCGACACCCCCAAGAGCGAAATGCGCACCATCGCCGCCAAGGTCGCCGCCCAAGTGGGTATCCGCGCCGAATACCTGGACCGCTACCCGCACCAGTTTTCCGGTGGCCAGCGCCAACGCATCGCCATCGCCCGCGCACTCGCCTCCAACCCGAGCATCCTGGTGCTGGACGAACCCACCTCGGCGCTGGACATCTCGGTGCAGGCGCAAATCCTCAACCTGCTGGCCGAGTTGCAGCGCCGGCTGGGGCTGACCTACATCCTGATCTCCCACAACGTGTCGGTGGTGCGGCACATGGCCGACCGGGTGGCGGTGATGTACCTGGGGCAGATTGTGGAACTGGGGTGTGCCGAGCAGGTGCTGGAACAGCCGAAGCATCCGTATACCCAGCTGTTGCTGGAGGCCGTGCCCAAACTGGGGGTGGCGCTGGATGATGCGTATGTCAGCGCGCCGACGGAGTTGCCGGGAAACCGGGTGTTGCCGGGCGGGTGTTTTTTCCTGGACCGCTGCCCGCGGCGTACCCAAGGGTGTGAGCGACCGCAGCGGTTGACGGGGGGGATGAGTCAGCAGGTGCGGTGTCACCTGGAACATCCGTGATTGCCGTTTAACACAATTTTCATATTGCCCTGGCTATGATCCGCCCCCTCGTTGGGGAGTAGCCTGCTTCGGATTCTCGAAGCGTTCGTATCAACATTCTCGGCAACATGCCGTGGTGCGAACACCATTTTGGTTGGTGAGACCAGCGACACATCCATGCCTAACGTCGGGCGTGTGGTTGTGTCGTTGACTCATATAGCCCGACTGGAAGCCTTACCGTGAACCCCATTTCCCTCATTCTTCTCGCCCTTGCCATGTCCACGGACGCCTTTGCGGCGGCCATCGGCAAAGGTTCCAGCCTGCACAAACCCCGTTTGACCGAAGCCCTGCGGGCCGGCCTGATCTTTGGTGTGATTGAAGCAATCACGCCGATTATCGGCTGGGCCATCGGCCAGGCCGCCACCCGCTGGGTGGAACAGTGGGACCACTGGATCGCCTTCACCCTGCTCGTCGCCCTGGGCCTGCACATGATCTACAACGGCTTGAAGGCCGATGACCCAGAGGAAGAGAAACCGAGCCAGCACTCGTTCATGATCCTTGCCGTGACGGCGTTTGCCACCAGCATTGATGCCCTGGCCGTGGGCGTGGGCCTGGCGTTTGTGGACGTGAATATCCTGGTGGCCGCGGCGGCGATCGGTGTGGCGACGATGACCATGGTGACTATCGGCATGATGCTCGGCCGGGTGCTGGGCACGGTGGTGGGCAAGCGCGCCGAGATGGTCGGCGGCGTGGTGCTGATGCTGGTGGGTGCGACGATTTTGTATGAGCACCTGTCGGCCTAAAACGCTGTATTTGTAGGAGCGAGCTTGCTCGCGAAGAACTCAAGGGCACCGCGCCGAATCAGACTGGGCGCGTTATCGTTGACGATCTTCGCGAGCAAGCTCGCTCCTACAGTGGCCGTGATCAGGCCGCGTGTTTTTCTTTCTTCAAGCTCTCGATATCGATCACAAACCGGTACTTCACATCGCCCTTGAGCATGCGCTCGTAGGCTTCATTGATGTGCTGGATGTCGATCATCTCGATGTCCGAGACAATCCCGTGTTTGGCACAGAAATCCAGCATGTCCTGGGTTTCCTGGATGCCACCAATCAATGACCCGGCCAGGCTGCGGCGCTTGAAGATCAGGTTGAACACGGTCGGCGACGGGTGCGGGCTGTCCGGGGCGCCCACCAGGGTCATGGTGCCGTCGCGCTTGAGCAGGTTGAGGAACGCATCGAGGTTGTGGGACGCCGCCACGGTGTTGAGGATGAAGTCCAGGGAGTTGGCGACCTTGGCCATTTCATCCGGGTTCTTCGACACCACCACTTCATCGGCGCCCAGGCGCAAACCGTCTTCGCGCTTGTTCGGCGAGGTGGTGAACAGCACCACGTAGGCGCCCATGGCGTGGGCGATTTTCACCGCCATATGGCCCAGGCCACCCAGGCCGACGACGCCGACGCGCTTGCCCGGCCCGACGTTCCAGTGGTGCAGCGGTGAATAGGTGGTAATCCCCGCACACAGCAGCGGCGCGACGGCCGCCAGGTTGCTCTCGTCGTGGGAGATGCGCAGGACGAACTTCTCCTTGACCACAATATTGTCCGAGTAGCCGCCAAAGGTGTTTTCGCCGCCAAACGCCGGGCCGTTGTAGGTGCCGGTGAAACCGTTCTCGCAGTACTGCTCCTCGCCCTCGGCGCAGGATTCGCATGCCTGGCAGCTGTCGACCATGCAGCCGACGCCGGCCAGGTCACCTACCTTGAATTTGCTCACGTTGGCGCCCACTGCGGTCACCCGGCCGACGATTTCATGGCCCGGCACCGACGGGTACAGGGTGTTCTTCCATTCGTTGCGCACGGTGTGCAGGTCCGAGTGGCAGACGCCGCAATAGAGGATGTCCATCTGCACGTCATCGGCCCCGGGGGCGCGGCGTTCAAATGTGAAGGGCTTGAGTGAATCCTTGGAGTCACGAGCGGCGTAGCTGTAAGTCTTGGCCATTTCGTTCACCTGTTTGTTCAAACGTTGAAGTCAGTTGATCAGCATAGAGGCTGAATCGTTCAATCGAGCACAGGCATACAAGTACCTCATCCGATTCTGCGCCTATAGTCTTTGCTGCCCTCTCACCCAAGGAGTATTGCCATGAGCACTCTACGCACACACGACGGTACCGAGCTCTACTACAAGGACTGGGGCACCGGCAAACCGGTGCTGTTCAGCCACGGCTGGCCGCTGGACGCCGACATGTGGGAATACCAGATGGAGTACCTGAGCAGCCGCGGCTACCGCACCATCGCGTTCGACCGCCGTGGTTTTGGCCGCTCGGATCAGCCCTGGACCGGCAACGACTACAACACCTTCGCCGACGATATCGCCGAACTGATCAACCACCTGGACCTGCACGACGTGACCCTGGTGGGCTTTTCCATGGGCGGTGGCGACGTGGCCCGCTATATCGCACGCCACGGCAGCGCCCGCGTGGCCGGCCTGGTGTTGCTGGGGGCGGTAACGCCGCTGTTCGGCCAGAAAGCCGACTACCCGCAGGGTGTTCCCACCGAGGCGTTCGACGGCATCAAGGCCGGGCTGCTCAAGGACCGCGCCCAATTCATCTCCGACTTCAACACCCCGTTCTTCGGCATCAACAAGGGCCAGAAAGTCTCCGACGGTGTACTGACCCAGACCTTGCAGGTCGCCCTGCTTGCCTCGCTCAAGTCCACCGTGGACTGCGTCACCGCCTTCTCGGAAACCGACTTCCGCCCGGACATGGCGACCATCGACGTGCCGACCCTGGTGATTCACGGTGACGGCGACCAGATCGTACCGTTCGAGACCACCGGCAAGGTGGCGGCCGAGATGATCAAGGGCGCCGAGCTGAAGGTGTACAAGGATGCGCCACACGGCTTTGCGGTGACCCACGCGCAAGCGTTGAACGAGGACCTGCTGGCATTCCTGAAGCGCTGACGCAACGGAACCACCCGCTCCTTACATTGGCCGGGCGTGCGCGCAATGCCGGGCGCTCGCTTGCCAGGGTGTGTTGACCTATTCCTCCATGCCGGCAAATGCCGCCACGATTTCATCGATCACCACCCGCACCCGCGCGGTATGGCGCAAGTCGGCATGGGTCACCAGCCACACGTCATACGGCAAGGGCCGGGTGCGCCCCGGCCACAGGCGCACCAGGCCGTCCCGCTCACCGCTGTACACCGTGATTTCGCCGATACCCAGGCCGGCGGCGATGGAACGGCGCACCAACAGGCTGGAACTCAATTCCGCAACCACCCGCCCACGGCCCAAGGGTTCGCCGACCAGGGTCATGTCTTTCTGGCTTTGCAAGTACGGCTGGTACACCACCAGGTCATGCCCCTCAAACAGGCTGCCCGGTTCAGGCACGCCGTGGCGGTCGATATAGCCGCGGGAGGCAAACAGCTCCAGCGGCCAACGGGCTATGCGGCGGGCGATCAGGTCCGGGTTGTCGGGGCGGGTGTTGCGCACCGCGATGTCAGCCTCGCGCTTGGCCAGGCTGAGGATCTGGGTGGAGGCATCCAACTGCACGCGCACCTCGGGATGCTTGTCATGCAAGCTGGCGATGGCCGGGATCAGGAAGTCGATGGCCATCGAATCGGTGGTGCTGACCCGTACGGTGCCCGTCAATCGGTCATCCAGGCCTTGAACCTGGCGTTGCAAATCGAGGGCCGAACGTTCCATTTTTTCCACCGACTGCAACGCGGCTTCGCCGACGGCCGTCAGTGCATAACCCTCGGAGGTACGCAGGAACAGGGTGGCACTCAGGGACTTCTCCAGGGCATTGATCCGCCTTCCCACCGTGGCCTGGTCCACCCCCAACACTCGCGCGGCGCCGCGCAGTGTGGACTCGCGGCACACGGCCAGAAACACGCGGGCATCATCCCAATTCATCAGGCCCTCCATGATGCATATCTGCATCAGCACAGTGAGTAATCGCAGCATTATTGCATCAAGATCCTTCGGTATGCTGGACGCCAGAGAAAATACCCAGGACCGCCACCATGCCCGATACCCACACACCGCCCCGCCGCTCAATGTGGCCGCCGATCTTCGCGGGCTTGTGTGCGAGCCTGGTGAGCATCGGCCTGGCACGATTCGCCTATACACCGCTGGTCCCCTCGTTGATTCAGGCGCATTGGTTCTCCGCCAGCGACGTGGTGTACCTCGGTGCCGCCAACCTGGTGGGTTACCTGATCGGTGCGCTGATGGGCCGCCCCATTGCCCAGCGTCTCGGCAACCAGACCAGCCTGCGCCTGATGATGGTGCTCGTGACCCTGGCATTCTTTGCCTGTGGCTTCCCCCTGTCAGTCTTCTGGTTCTTCGCCTGGCGCCTGCTGTCGGGGATTGCCGGTGGCGCGATCATGGTGCTGGTAGCGGCGACCGTGTTACCCCACGTGCCGGCAGCACGCCGGGGCCTGGCCAGCGGTGCAATTTTTCTGGGCATCGGTCTTGGGGTCGCAGGCTCTGGGACCATCGTGCCGCCGCTGCTCAGCCTGGGCCTGCAGCAAACCTGGATCGGCCTGGGCCTGTTATCCTTGGGGTTGACGACGGCCAGCTGGTTCGGCTGGCCCGCCGATGCATCGCACACCGCCGTCGAACAGAGCCCTTCAGCGGTGATTCCGCGCAGTGTGAACCTGCTGTTTGCCCAATATGGCCTGATGGCGGCCGGGCTGGTGCCCGCCATGATGTTCCTGGCGGACTATGTCGCCCGCGGCCTCGGCGACGGCGCGCACGTGGGGGCAATGATCTGGGTGATGTATGGCCTGGGTGCGATTGTCGGCCCGGTCAGCTATGGCTTCCTGGCGGATCAGCTGGGGGCCAAAGTGACGATTCGGCTGGTGCTGGCCATGCAGGCCTGCGCCGCCGCGTTGCTCTCGGTCGCCAGCTCCTTCACCGCCCTGGCCGTGCTCGCGGTGATCATCGGCGCCTTCGCCCCCGGCTCTGTGCCCCTGGCGTTGGCACGGGTGCGCGAGCTGGTGCCCAACCACCACCTGCAACAACTCGCCTGGAGCCGTGCGACGGTTTCGTTCGCGGCATTCCAGGCCATTGCGGGCTTTGCCTACTCGGCCTTGTTTAACGCGAGCGGTGGCCACCACGCGCTGCTGTTCATGGTTGCCACCGGGGTGATTGTCATCGCCCTGTTGCTGGAACCCCTGACACGTTTATTGAACCGTCTCCCCTCTTCCCATGCCCAAACGTGCAGCCCTACTGCATAAAGGAACCGATGATGAACATGCCCCACGAAATGACCCTGATCGAAATCACCACCCCCGGTGGCCCCGAAGTACTGCAACCGCGCCAGCAGCCCCTGCCTGAAGTCGGCCCCGGCGACGTGCTGATCCGCGTGCACGCCGCCGGGGTCAACCGCCCGGACGCCCTGCAGCGGGCCGGCACCTACCCGATGAAACCCGGCATGAATCCGTTCCCGGGGCTGGAAGTGGCGGGTGTGGTGGTGGCACTGGGCGAAGGCGTCAGCGAATACGCGTTGGGCGACAGGGTGTGCGCCCTGACCAATGGCGGCGGTTATGCGCAGTATTGCGCGGTGCCGGCCAGCCAGACCTTGCCGGTGCCCGACGGCATGGAGTGGATCCAGGCGGCGGCGATCCCGGAAACCTTTTTCACCGTGTGGGCCAACCTGTTTGGCCTCGGTGGCGCACACAAAGACCAGCGTGTACTGATCCATGGCGGCACCAGCGGCATCGGCACCACCGCACTGATGCTCTGCCGCGAGTTCGGTATCGAGGCCTTCGCCACGGCCGGCAGCGCCGATAAGTGCGCGGTCATCCGCGAGCTGGGGGCCGAAGCGATCAACTACCGGGAACAGGATTTTGCCCAGGTCATCGCTGAAAAAACCGCGGGCCAGGGCGTCGACGTCATTCTCGACATCATGGGTGGCTCCTACCTGAACAACAACATCAGCGCCCTGGCCATGGAAGGTCGGCTGGTGATGCTCGGCTTCCTGGGCGGTGCCCGCGCCAAGGACATCGACCTGCTGGCGATCCTCGGCAAACGCGCGATGGTCACCGGCTCATTGCTGCGCCCACGCACCCGGGAAGAAAAAGCCGCGATTGCCGCGCAACTGCGCGAACACGTGTGGCCAGTGCTGTCGGCCGGGCGTTGCCTGCCAATGATCGACAAGGTGTACGCCTACACCGACGCCGCCCAGGCCCATGCACGCATGGAGGGTGGTGATCATATCGGCAAGATTGTGTTGCGGGTGGATTGATAAACAGGGAGAAAAACGGTTTATAACGTCACCGGCGGTCCTCAGTCGCCAAGCCGTCAACACCGCCCGACGCGCCCGCCTCGCCGGGCGGTGAATCGCCCCGCTGGACGCGTCGCACGCTCGTATGAATCAGCAGTTTGTTCTTCATGAACCAACCTTTGCCCGGCCAGGTAAACAGCAGCCACACGGCAAAAAACTGTAAAAGTGTCTGGAGGCTAAGGATCATGCCGATCAACGGTGAACGCACGATCTGACCAGGAATACTTGAAAGGGTCGATATGGATCCGGCCACAATCATTATCGTAAAAATGATTCGCGCCCAGTTCCGGCCCTTGTAAACGTTGTAGAGAAGAATCAGCGGAAAAATCGATACCAGCAACGCCACCACAAACGCCATCCCGAGGGTGAGCCCTTGCATCTCCAGGCGGGGCAAGTCCATCAGGATCGATACAATCCCGAGTGCAAAACTAAGCAACACGCACTGAATGGCACGTTTTACTTCAATGGGTTTTTCCATGGCATTTACGTTCCTTGTAAGAGGCAGGTCTAAGTGCAGGCCTTAGGCCATAAAGCTAGTAATTAGCCATCATTCTGTCCAGTTTTCGCGTGCACATTACGCAGGCAGGCCTCCCCCTTCGCGAACAACCACGCGGAGAACGCCCGCTGCTCGTTCGCCGAATACTCCCGTGGCGGCCAGGGTCACGCTCCCAACCCTGGAGGTGGCTTCGAAACTGCGCAGTGCGGTCAAGGGCGGGAAAGCATTCATGTAATGCCTGGCTAACCTTTCATGATAAAAAAGATAGATATTACGAGGGTAAGTCGCCCGATAAAGTCATCTGAATTTAACACTTCGGCAAATGGAGGCTGAATGAAACTGATCGGTATGCTGGACTCGCCCTACGTGCGCCGCGTGGCCATTTCCCTGGAACTGTACGGTGTGCCGTTTGAGCACCAGGCCCTGTCGGTGTTCAGCACCTTTGATGAGTTTTCCAGGCTCAACCCGGTGGTCAAGGCGCCGACGCTGGTGCTCGATGACGGCACGGTGCTGATGGATTCCGGCCTGATCCTCGACTACCTGGAAGCCCTGGCGCCGGTCGGCAGCAAGCTGTTGCCACCGTCAGCCCCAGCGCTTGCCAAGGATTTGCAGGTGATCGGCCTGGCGCTGGCCGCGTGCGAAAAAACCGTGCAGATCGTTTACGAGCATCACCTGCGACCCGCCGAAAAGCTGCACCAGCCGTGGATCGACCGCGTGACCGGGCAACTGCTGGCGGCTTATTCACTATTGGATGCGCGGGTGGCCGTGCGCGACAGCGAGGCGCCGCTGAACCAGGCGAGCCTGACGGTGGCGGTCGCCTGGTCGTTCAGCCAGCTCAAGATCGCGGACGTGGTCAAGGCCGAGGCGTTCCCCCACTTGCAGCGCCACGCGGCACTCGCCGAGCAGCATCCGGCGTTTCGCAGGTACCCGACCGAGTAAGCGACTCATTACCCGGCGTACACCGGGTAATCGGTGAAGCCCACTTCAGTGCCGCCATACAGGCCGGCAGCATTCAACGGGTTCAGTGGCCAACCGTTGAGAAGGCGCTGGGGCAAGTCGGGGTTGGCAATGTACGGCCGACCAAACGCAATCAGGTCTGCCAGCCCCGCCTCGACCAACCGCACGCCGCGCTCTGCGGTGTAGCGGCCGGCGTAGATGATGCGACCGGTGAAGGCGTCGCGCACCGCCCGGCGGAACGACTCCGGCAACTCGGGGGCGTTGTCCCAGTCGGCCTCGGCAATGGACACGTAGGCAATGCCGGCGGCTTCCAGCACTTTGATCGCCTCGATGTAGGTGTGATGCGGATCTTCCTCGACCAGCCCGATGTAGACACGGTCCTGATCGGTGCCACTGAACAATGGCGCAAAACGCACACCCAGCCGTTCCGGGCCGACCACGTCAGCCACCGCCTCGACGATTTCCCGCAGGAACCGCAGGCGATTGTGCAGCGAGCCGCCGTACTCATCGTCGCGCTGGTTGGAATGCGCCGAGATGAACTGGTTGACCAGGTAGCCGTTGGCCGAATGAATTTCCACGCCATCAAACCCGGCGGCCAATGCATTTTTTGCAGCCTGGGCGTAAAGCCCCACCAGCTCCTTGACCTCTGCGGTCGCTAACGCGCGTGGCTGTGGCGGCTGTACCAACTCGCCGGTGCCCGGCCCGGTTTCAATGAACGCCTTGACTTGCTGCGGCTGGATCGCCGATGGCGCGACCGGGGCTGCGCCGTCAGGTTGCAGGTCGGGATGGGACACGCGGCCCACGTGCCAAAGCTGAGCGAAGATCACCCCGCCTTCGGCATGCACCGCATCAGTCACTGTGCGCCAGCCGTCGATCTGCGCCGGGGTATAGATGCCCGGGGTCCAGGCATAACCCTGGCCACGGGGCTCGATCTGCGTACCCTCACTGACCATGAAGCCGGCCGTGGCACGCTGGCGGTAATAGACCGCCATCAAGTCTGTGGCGATGTCGCCGGGCTGGGCGCTTCGCTGGCGTGTGAGCGGCGGCAGGACGATGCGGTTTTTCAGGGTGTGGTGCCCCAGTTTGATCGGGGTACCTAAAGCGCGGTGACTCATGAAGGGAGCTCCAGAGGTAAATGTCAGGCGAGCAGAAGCTGCCGGCCCCCGGTCAGGGGAGCCGCCAGCAACTTGCTTTTTTTGGGGGGGGTTGGCGGGTTACGCGGTGAGCTTCAACAGCGCTTTGGCAACGTCGCTTGAACTGGCAGGATTCTGCCCGGTGACCAGCAGGCCATCTTCAATCACAAAGGACTGCCAATCGGCACCCTTCTCGTACTTGCCGCCCAGCGCCTTGAAATCATCTTCGATCAGGAATGGCACCACGTCGGTCAGGCCAACCGCTGCCTCTTCGGAGTTGGAGAAGCCAGTGACACGTCGACCCTTGACCAGCGGCTCGCCGTTGACGGCCTTGACGTGACGCAGTGCGCCCGGGGCGTGGCAGACAAAACCGATGGGCTTGCCGGCTCGTTCGAAGGCTTCGATCAGGGCGATGGAGGTTTTCGATTCTGCCAGGTCCCACAGCGGGCCGTGCCCGCCTGGGTAGAACACGGTGTCGAAGTCGCCGGCGTTGACCGAGTCCAGCTTCACAGTCGTCGCCAGGGCCTGCTGCGCCGCCGGATCGGTGGCGAAGCGGCGGGTCTGGTCGGTTTGCGAGTCCGGCAGGTCACTGACCGGGTCCAGCGGCGGCTGCCCACCGGCCGGCGAGGCCAGGGTCACGTCGGCCCCGGCGTCCTTGAACGCGTAGTACGGTGCAGCAAATTCTTCGAGCCAGAACCCGGTCTTGCGGCCGGTGTTGCCAAGCTGGTCGTGAGAAGTCAAAACCATCAATACTTTCATGTGCCAGTGCCTCGGGGTGATGTGGGTTGGAATGGAGTGAAGCTTAGGAGCCGGGCCAATACCGCACAATGTCATGTCCGCAAGGATTCCGGACATTGCGCCAAGCCGGTTGCCGTTTACCCGGTACACGCCGACAATCACCGCTCCGCGCCCCCTGGAGAAATGAGATGCACAGCATTGCGCTGATGGTTTACCCGAACTTTCAATCCCTCAGCCTTAGCCTGGGCTCGGTGTTCGAGTGCGCGAATCTGCTGCGGGGCGAGCAGGCGTATGAGTTTCACCTGGTGTCGGAGAATGGCGGCCCGATCATGACGTCCCAGGGCTTCTCGGTGAACAGCACGCCGATCCGCCCCGAGGGCTATGACACATTGATCGTCAGCGGTTACCTGGAGTTCCAACTGCCTGACGCCAGCCTGCCGACGCTTGTCCAGGCGGCCTCGAAGCAGTCGCGGCGAATTGCTTCGCTGTGCATGGGCATCTTCGTGCTGGCCGAGGCCGGGTTGCTGGAGGGTAAGCGCGCAACCACCCACTGGCTGCACGCACCGGCTTTTCGCAAGCGTTACCCGCAGATTCGGCTGGAGGAAGACAAGCTGTTTGTGGTCGACGGCCAGATCTGGACCGGCGCCGGGATGAGCGCCGGGGTGGACCTGGCACTGGCCATGGTCGAGAACGACCTGGGCAGCGACCTTGCCCGGCGCATCGCGCGCAAGCTGGTGATTGCCCAGCGGCGCGGCAGCGAGCAGTCGCAACTCTCAGCGCTGCTGGAACTGGACCCCAAATCTGACCGCGTGCAACTGGCCCTGGCCTACGCCCGGGAGAACCTGACTCACGACCTTTCCGTCGAAGCCCTCGCGGCTGTCGCCAGGCTCAGCCCGCGTCAGTTCAGCCGGGTGTTCCGCGAGGAAACCGGGCAAACCCCGGCCAAAGCCATCGAGTCCCTGCGGGTGGAAGCCGCCCGGGCGATGATGGAGACCAGCCGGCATCCCGTGGAAGTGGTCGCCCGCGAGACCGGGTTCGGTGATCGCGAGCGCATGCGCCAGGCATTTCTGCGGGCGTTCGGCCAGCCGCCACAGACGATGCAGGCAGCGTTGTTCAGTGCAGGGGCTGGCGCAGCATTCAACTGACGGATTAGTGCAGGGCGGCCCGGGTCACCAGGAAGCTCAACAGGTTCGGCTCATCCTCCAGCTCGATGGCCTGCACCGGGCGCGGCAGGTTATCCAGCACTGTCCGCCAGAACGCCTGGCTCACTTCATCCTGGTCATAGAACCGCACCAGCCAATTCGCCTCGCCACTGCTCAACACCTGGGTGGCGATGGCGCGGCCAATGCCCTTGCGGCGGTAGCGTTTCAAGATAAACAGGTCAGCCAGTTCCAGGGCGTCGATCCCCGGCAACTCGCTGCCTTCGATCAGCAGGAAGCCTGCGATAAACCCGTCGACCAACAGCAGGTTGGCACTCCACTGCGGGTCTTGCCAGTAGCGGGCCAGATGCTCCTCATGAATGTAGAAGCGACCGTCCACCTCGACATCCTCCTGCTCCCAGTCCGAGGACTCGTAGGCATAGAACTGGTAAAGGTTGGCGATCAGCGCGGCATGTTCCGGGCCAGTCTCGATCAATTCGACGGTGGTATCGGGGATTGCAGGCATGGGCATCTCGGCAAAAAAACAGGCCACCATTGTCAACAAAAGCCACCGGCAATGCCAATACGCCGGCCAAGCTTTCTGCTTGCTGAACCGATCGCTCTTTTCTCTTGTCAATGGCAAAATCATTACAAGGTTAGACTAAACTCCCCCTCACTTCCCTCCCCTTGTTCTCAGGATAAGTACTTTGACAAACGTCTGTACCAGCGGCCTCGATGTCGGCTTTGCGTCCCTGGATTACCTGCAAATCGGCATTTTGGGCATCATTCAAGGCATCACTGAATTGCTGCCTGTGTCTTCCACCGCCCACATGCGCATCGTGCCCGCCCTGCTCGGCTGGCCCGATCCCGGCTCGGCGTTTTCCGCAGCCATGCAGTTGGCGGCACTGGCGGCGGTGGTCAGTTATTTCTGGAAGGACGTGCGCCAGGTCACGGTCGGCAGCATCACGGCGGTGCGCCAGGGTGACTACAACAATCAGTGGTTCAAGCTGGCAGTGGCCATTGTGTTGGCGACGATTCCGATTGGTATCGCCGGGATTGCCTTATCGTCGACACTCAACGCCTGCAACTCACCGTTGCGCGGGCTGATGGTGATCGGGATTTCCTGCCTGGTGATGGCGGTGCTGCTGGCGGCGGCTGAACTCAGCGCGAGGCATAAGCGCACGGTGGGCGAAATGCGCCTGCGGGATGCGCTGATTGTCGGGATTGCGCAGATCGGCGCGCTGATCCCTGGGGTTTCCCGCTCGGGTTCGACCCTGACCGCCGCCCTGTTCCTCAACTTCAAGCGTGAAGAAGCCGCGCGGTTTTCGTTCCTGCTGGGCTTGCCGGCGATTGCCCTGGCGGGCCTGAAGGAGCTGTGGGTGTTGCTCCACGCCGACCTGCCCGCCCACGCCTGGCCCCATCTGATCTTTGGCCTGGTGGTTGCCAGCGTCTCGGCGTTCTTCGCAATCTGGGGCCTGATGAAGTTCCTGGAGCGGTTCTCCACCTGGCCGTTCGTGATCTATCGCGCGGTGCTCGGGGTGTTCCTGATTGTGGCGGTGAGCACCGGATTCCTGTAGGAGCGAGCTTGCTCGCGATGGTCGTTAACGATGACGCGGCAAGCCTGAATAAACACGGTGCCTGGGCGTTTTTCGCGAGCCAGCTCACTCCTACAGTTAAGGTGCGCGGTCGGCCAGTTCTTCGAGCAAATCCGCTGAAGGGATGAAGAACAGGCCGCCGGTGACCGCCGTGCTGAAGTCCAGCAGGCGGTCATAATTACCGGCAGGTCGACCGACAAACATGTTTTCCAGCATCAGCTCCAACGGCTCCGGCGACCGTGCGTAGCCGATAAAGTACGTCCCGAACTCCCCTGCGCCCGGGCGGCCAAAGGGCATGTTGTCCCGCAGGATTTTCACTTCCTCGCCATCCTTGGTGATCGTGGTCAGGGCACTGTGGGAGTTGGTCGGCTTGGCGGCATCGTCGAGTTCGAGATCCGACAATTTGGTGCGCCCGATCACCCGCTCCTGCGCCTCCACCGACAATGCGTTCCAGGCCTGCATGTTGTGCAGGTACTTCTGCACCAGCACATAGCTGCCGCCGCTGAACGCCGGATCTTCATCCCCCACAATGGTGAAGCCCACCGCCTTGCGCCCCACCGGGTTCTCGGTGCCGTCGACAAAACCGATGATGCTGCGCATGTCGAAGTAGCGGAAACCCTGGACCTCATCCACCACCGTCACCGCATCGCCCAGCGCTGCCATCAACTGCGTGGCCAACTCGAAACACAGGTCCATCTGGTCCGCGCGGATATGCAGCAGGATATCCCCCGGCGTGGCCGGTGCCAGGCGCCCGGCCACGCCCACTTCCTTGAACGGATGCAGCGCCGCCGGACGCGGGCTGCCGAACAGCGCGTCCCATGCCTTCGAGCCAAAACCTGCGACACACGACAGGTTGCCGGCCGGAACACGCTTGCCGACCGAACGCACCAGCCCTGCAATATCGCCACACCAGCTGCGTACCGCCTCGGCCGAATCACTGCCGGGGGCCAGGGTGGCGACCATGAAAATGGCGCTGCTGGTGATGGGGCTGCAGACAGATTGGGGTTCGAGGTGCTGATCGGTTGGCGTTGTCATTGAGAAGTCCACGGGTGGCGGTCGAGATTTCAACGACGGCAGATTAGCAGACAGAAGACGGACGGTCGCGACTCAGCGCGTAGAGAGCGGTCCCGTTCGCCGGGCTACAGCGTCCGGCATTCAATCCTCAGCAATTGAGGGCCTTGCTCGTGGCATTCAATAACCACGGGCAAAAACCGCTGGATCACCGCCTTGTTGCTCTGCAAGTGCTCGGTCATCCGCAGCGTGGTGAAACTGCCGCCGCCGGCAAGTGCCATCGGCAGCAATAGCTGGTCGGCCAGATGCTCGGCGACGACCGCTTCACTGGCAAGCCACTGGAGCGCCTGCTCGACAGCCTGGTCGGCTACCGCCGCTGCTCGCAATCGCAGATGGCCAAAGGCACTGAACACTTCGGTGACGTGCGCATGAGCATATTCCAACAACAGGACATTGCCCGGCCCGTGCTCCGGATCAAGATTCACCGCGCGCAACTGCTCCGGGCTGATGGACAACCGCTGACGAACACGTTCCAGCTCGCGCTCGGCGACGTGAACGGGCAGCCCGGCACTCAACGTGGTGGCACAGGCGCCCTTCAATTCACCCCGCTCAGTGAGGTGCAATGGCATCAATGCGCTTGGATGTATAAACGCCACAAGCTCGCCACCGCCAGCCGGTACAAAGCCATGACGCACCAGCGTCAGCTCGACCCGGGCGCCCATCCGCCGCAGCTGCGGCAGCCACGCTCGCTCAAGGAAATCCACCGGAGGTGCCATCGGGTTGTGGGTGCCGCCGCAAATGCTGACACGGCTGGGCTGCAGAGCCAGCAGCAATGCCGGCAGCAACGTCTGCAATACCAGGGTGCAACTGCCGGCCGTGCCGATAGAGAACGTATAGTCCCCACCCTGGATCCGCCCCGGCTCGAACAGCAACGCCTGAGAACCCAGTTCAGCACCTTCGACCCGCGCGCCACATACCTCGGCGGCGGCCAGCACTGCCGTCAAGTGCTGACGCAACAGCCCTGGCCGACTGCGCCTGGCGCGAATATTCTTAATCCGCAACGTACGCCCGGTCACCATCGACAGGCTCAGGCCGCTGCGTAATACCTGGCCACCGCCCATGGCGCCGTCCAGTTCGATCACATCCTGGTTCATATCCATTCCTTATGCGTAGTGCTTTACCGTTTCCCTCAGGTAATGGTCCAGCAAATGAGTGTGTTCCTGGGTACGGGGCAACTTGGGAACCTCGCGCTCCAGCTCTGCCGAGATAAACCGGTGCAATGCCGGGCGCCTTGGACCGTAGGCGGCTTCTGCGGCATTACGTTTGAGCGCCAGCAGCGTCGCCACTTCATCCAGCAAAAGCGGGTCCGTGACCGTCGACAACAGATCGGCAAATGTCATCGGTGGCCGCCCGAGCCCAAGGTCGATCCAGCGCACCGCCAGCAAAGGCCGCAGCACATAGAAGTACTTTTTAAAGCGCACCGTGTCGCCTTGCAGGTAGCCACGAAAGTTTTTCCTGGCCATCGACAAATAGTGACTGCGAGCCGCCGGCGGGCTGTAGAACGTTTCCGCCAGAGCCTGCAGGCGCGAGGTCGCAGCCGCCTCGCTGCGATACACCAACGGCGAATCCAGCCATTCCAGTAGCGTCGGGTTGGATTTGCGTAGCAGGCCGAGGGTCTTGCGTAGCTCCCAACCGCTGATATCCAATTCGTCGTCCAGCGGGCGTTCGATCACATCCCGTGGCGTATCCACCTGGACAAACCAGTCCGGCTTTTCCACATAGACGAAACGCACGTCGTAATCACTGTCGGTAGAGGCAAAACCCCAGGCGCGGCTGCCGGACTCACAGGCATACAACACTGTGACGTTTCGCTCATGCTCTATACGTTCCAGCTCAAGCAACACCCGCTCGCGCATGGCGAGGCTGAGGGGATGCCTGCCCTCTTCTTCCTTATTCATTTTGAACGCTCCTGTACAACTGAAAAATCCCGGGTTCTATCCCTTGACGCATACCACCTGACGCAAAGTGTGCAGCACTTCCACCAGCTCGCGCTGGGCGTGCATCACTTGGTCGATGTCCTTGTAGGCCATCGGAATCTCATCGATTACCGCGGCGTCCTTGCGGCATTCCACGTGCGCCGTTGCGCGCACCTGATCGGCCACCGTGAAGGTGTTTTTAGCCTTGGTGCGGCTCATGGTCCGGCCAGCGCCGTGGCTGCAGGAACAGAACGACTCTTCGTTACCCAGCCCGCGCACAATGAAACTTTTCGCGCCCATCGAGCCCGGAATAATACCCAACTCACCCTTCTTGGCCGACACCGCACCCTTGCGGGTAACCAGAATGTCTTCACCGAAATGCCGCTCTTTTTGCACATAGTTGTGGTGGCAGTTCACCGCCTCCAGCGCTACTTCAAACGGTTTTTGGATCACCTTGCGCGTCGCCTGAACCACCGCCTGCATCATCAGCTCACGGTTCTGCCGGGCGAAGTCCTGGGCCCAGCCGACGGCTTCAACATAGTCATCGAAGTGCTCACTGCCTTCTTCGAAATACGCCAGGTCCCGATCCGGCAAGTTGGCGATGTGCTGACGCATGTCCTCTTGAGCCAACTGGATAAACAGGTTGCCGATGGCATTGCCGACACCACGGGAACCGCTGTGCAACATGAACCAGACCCGGTCGGCTTCATCCAGGCAGACTTCGACAAAGTGGTTACCCGAGCCCAACGTCCCGAGGTGTTGGCGGTTGTTGGTTTTCAGCAGCTTCGGGTACTTGTCGGTGATCGTCTTGAACCGTGGATGCAATGCCGCCCATGCAACATCGGCCTGCTGCGGAATACTGTCCCAGGCACCCTTGTCACGCCCGTTGCGGCCGCTGGTGCGACCATGGGGCACCGCCGCTTCAATCGCGCAACGCAGACCATGGAGGTTATCCGGCAGGTCAGCGGCAGTCAGCGAGGTGCGCGCGGCGATCATGCCGCAGCCGATATCCACGCCAACGGCGGCCGGGATAATCGCGCCTACGGTGGGGATCACGCTGCCAATGGTGGAGCCCTTGCCCAGATGCACATCCGGCATCACCGCAAGGTGCTTGAAAATGAACGGCATCTTCGCCGTGTTCATCAATTGCTGGCGAGCTTCCGGCTCCACCGGCACTCCTTGGGTCCAGAGTTTGATGGGCTTGCCGTTGGCAACTTCCAGCAGTTGAAAAGTAGGTGCTTGCATGTTCTCGACTCTTTTCCATTCGCCACACTCAGGCGGCGTAGTCCTTGAATAAATGGGCCAGGCCCGTAGGCAGTGACAAGGGATCACGGATACGCTGCTCTACCAACTGAGCTACCCGTTGCCGGGGCAGGAATCGAACCTGCGACACGAAGGAGTACCCGCGGCATTCACTGCCAAAATCGTAAAAAGGTGGCACGACAAAAAGTGTGACTGAGCGCCGGAACATACCGGCTTACCAGAGATGTACAGCCACAGGCATTCGTGCCGTCACTGACGCTGACAAGGGTTGACGAGACGTCTTTGATGTAGTCCCGTCGGCATTCAGCGCCAGTGAAAATCAAACTTCCATTGCTTCAATCGCCCGCACCCAATGTTGCGCACCGTAGCGCCCTTCGGCGAACTGTGCGATCACATCAAATACCGCATCACTGAAGCCTCCTACATTCAAAATGTCCTGACGGTCCGCCGCCTGCGTCGTAGCGCCCGGCTGCATATCGATACACACCAACCGCGCTTGCGGGTTGATCTGTTTGATCAGCTCCCATTGGCGCATGGTTTCGGTACCGCGCTGGCGCCTTGCATCAATCCACGACTCGTTGTCGGACACCAGTATCACCGTGTCCACTTTCATTTTGGCGCCAGCTATCTTGGCCAGCGGCGCCGAACAGTTGGTCCCGCCTCCGCCGATGGCTGCCAGTTTCTTCGCATTGCTCATCACACTGTCACGCGGGTTGAGCCGGATATCCACCACATGATTTTCAAACGGCATCAAGCGTGCGTCCGGCTGCTTGCGCAAGATCGCGGCGCCAATCAAGGCCGCCACATCGATGCAACGTACAGCGCTCGTGGCGCCCTCGCGGTAACCGGTCACCGGGCTGTGCATCGAGCCCGACACATCAGGGCAAACCACTACCGAACCCTGCAGCACCGGCACGTTGGCCAGGGACAACTCAAGAGCATCCTGCAAGGCCTCCCGCACACGCGCCGGTACGTCATCTCCCGCCATCCGATACGCCGCCAGCAGCTGGTACGGGTACACCCGCGCCTTGGCGATCGCTTCTGCATCTGCCAATCGCGCCGCCACGTACCATGCAAACCCCGGCACCTCGAATGTGCCCTGGCGTGCAAAGGTGTTGAGGTTCATGCGCAGCGCCTGCCAGCCCATGTTATCGGCCTGCGCAGCCCACTGTTCCTTGCTGAGCTTCTCGTTTCCAAGCAACTGGAACGGTACCGCCGGTACTTCGGTGCTTGAACCGCTACGAAAGGCGAGCAAAGCCCGGGTCAACTCCGGCAAGGCCTGTACATCCACTGGCCGCCCGATCAACCAGGCGAAGAACGCTTCACGCCATGGTTCAGTGGGCTTGGGGTGAACCATTTTCACCACATCCGCCAACGATGGTTGATTACCCACCGAGGCTTGCAACAACTGACGCTCCGTCGCAGTGTTCAACCAGTTCTGTACCAGCCGCTTGGGCTGCGAACCCAGGGATTTGCGTCCGGTCACTCCGCTGCGCAGGATTTGCACGAAGTTGCGCAACATCTTGCCGCTGTCCACGACCTGCTCGAACACCTGCGGCACCATCACCGAACGCTGGGCCACCAATGCAGCCAACAGCAACGCCGGCATGTCTTTCATATGGCCCTGGCGGCGGGCATAACACGCGACCTTGGCGACATAACGGCTGTCCAGCTCGCCGGCCAGTTGCAACACGCTGTCCAGCTGGCTTTCAGCTGAGGCGTGGAAGGTCTGGTTCAAGCAACCGGTGACTGCCAACTGGGCCAGTTTGTGCTTGGCGCTGTAGGCATAAGCCGGTACCTGTGTAGCGTTCAAGGTGTCGCATGCAGGCAGTTTCGCCTGCTGGGTGTTGAAGACTTGGGAGTTGGCCATCGTGGCGTCTCGCTCTGTTGTGTGTGTTTCGTTGCGAGAGTTATTGCAGCCGCCATGCCAGTTCTATTTTTTGAACGTGAAAATTTTTTATCTATTTGTTTTATATAGTTATTTTTAATTTTAGTCATTTCACCGCTCAGCAGCGGTGACATTTGCATCACAAATTACTTATCCTTACATATCGTCATATATATATTGGTATCACCATGAGTCAGAAACGCACCGTTGCCATCGGTTTTATCGGCTCAACCCTCGACCGGGTCGGCAAAGGTGCCAACCGCTGGAACCATTGGCGCCCCAGCGTGGGCCTCTGCCAGCAGCAAGAGGTACTGATTAATCGCCTCGAACTGATTCACGGCATTGATGCCCGCGATGTCAGCCTGGCTCAGCGAGTCCGCGACGACATCCAGCAGGTATCGCCGGAAACCGAGGTGCGGCTGCACCCGATGCACCTGAAGAACCCCTGGGATTTCGAGGAGGTGTACGGCGCGTTGCACGACTTCACCGCCGCTTACCGCTTCGATACCGACCACGAGGACTACCTGGTCCACATCACGACCGGCACCCACGTCGCGCAAATCTGCTGGTTCCTGCTGACGGAGGCGCGCTATCTGCCCGCCCGCTTGATCCAGACCTCCCCGGCTCGCCGTCGCAACGAAGAAGAGCGCGCCACCGGCACCCATGCCCTGATTGACCTCGACCTGTCGCGCTACGACCGCATCGCATCGCGCTTCGCCCACAAGCGTCTGGAAAGCCTGGCCTTCCTCAAATCCGGAATCGCCACCCGCAACCCGGCCTTCAACCGCTCCATC
This sequence comes from Pseudomonas sp. IPO3778, assembly GCF_013386825.1. Classification (GTDB taxonomy): domain Bacteria; phylum Pseudomonadota; class Gammaproteobacteria; order Pseudomonadales; family Pseudomonadaceae; genus Aquipseudomonas. The sequence goes on along the minus strand of NZ_JACARC010000064.1, from coordinate 4,780 downwards.
GAACAAATCGAACGTGTGGCCGTACGCTCCAAGGCGCCGATGCTGCTGATCGGCCCCACCGGTGCCGGCAAGTCATTCCTCGCGCGCCGCATCTACGAACTCAAGCGCAGCCGGCATCAAGTCCAGGGGCGCTTTGTCGAAGTGAACTGCGCGACCTTGCGCGGCGATGGCGCGATGTCGGCGCTGTTCGGCCATATCAAAGGTGCCTTCACCGGCGCCCAGAACGCTCGCGATGGCTTGCTGCGCGCGGCGGATGGCGGCATGTTGTTCCTGGATGAGATCGGCGAACTGGGGCTCGACGAACAGGCGATGCTGCTCAAGGCCGTCGAAGAGAAACGCTTCTTCCCCCTCGGTGGCGACCAGGAGGTCACCAGCGACTTCCTGATCATCGCCGGCACCCACCGCGACCTGCGCGGCCGCGTCGCCGAAGGACTGTTCCGCGAAGACCTGTACGCCCGGATCAACCTCTGGACCTTTGACCTGCCGGGCCTGGCCGGGCGCCGCGAAGACATCGAGCCCAACATCGACTTCGAACTGGAACGCCACGCCCGCGAACAAGGCCAGGTGGTGCGCTTCAACCTGGAAGCACGCCGGCGTTACCTCACTTTTGCCTGCTCCAGCGAAGCGGCGTGGCTGGGCAACTTTCGCGAACTGTCGGCGTCCATCACGCGCATGGCCACCCTGGCAGACAACGGGCGCATCGACGAGAGCCAGACCCAGGAAGAAATCGATCGACTGCGCTACGCCTGGGGCCTGGAGTCGCCGAAAAACGATTGGCTGTCACGCCTGGGCGTCGATACCGAACTGGACCTGTTCGACCAGTTGCAACTCAACGCCGTGATCGAAATCTGCCGCCAGTCCGACAGTATTTCCGATGCGGGAAGGCGCCTGTTTGGCGTCTCCCGACAAGCCAAGGCGCAACCGAACGATGCCGACCGCTTGCGCAAATACCTGGCGCGATTTTCGATTGACTGGAAGCAGTTGGCGGAGTTGAAGGACTGATGGATACCTAAAATGCGGCAGCCCGGAGTTGTGCAGCCAGAAGCAACGCATCGGCAGTCTCCTGGATATCGTCACGCTGCCACAACTTGCCCAACCACTCGGCCGGAATACTTTGCACACCGTAATACGCGCCAGCCAACTGCCCCACGATTGCCGCAGTGGTGTCGGCGTCATCGCCCAGGTTTGTCGCGACCAAAACGGCCTCGGCAAAGCTGTCGGTGTGATGAAAACACCATAGCGCCGCCTCAAGCGAAGCTACTGCGTAACCCGAACCAACGATGTTGCTGCGCGCCTTATCGAGGTAGTGGCCGCCAGCAATGGCGGCAACTTTGGGTTGGCTTAAGTTCAGATAGTCCACATTCACTACCTGCGCTTTCGGATCTCCACGCAGCGCATTCGCAAGACACTCCGCCAGCACGAGGCAACATTCAATCGCCTCCAACGCACCATGGGTGGTTCGGGAACTGGCAACGGTAAACTCACGCAGCCGCTCGGCATCAGGAAAATAGAACAGGACTAGCGGAGCCAGGCGCATCATCGACCCGTTACCCGCCGAGTAGGGGTCGGTAGAGCCTGCAAACGGGTCACCGCTGAGCTGATACTCCGCCAATGCGTCCCGAACCGTCGTACCAATATCGAAACACTCACCCGTCGAACTCAGGTAACCCCACTTCCACCAGTTCAGATAACGCCCCATCTGATCGGCAGCGTCAAAACCATTCTTGCGCAGCAGGCTTTCGGCCAGGCACAGCGCCATTGACGTGTCATCTGTCCACTGGCCCGGTAGAAGCTGGAAGGGTCCGCCACCGACCATATCGGTAACAGGGGCAAACGAACCCCGGCGCATGAACTCAACCGTGGTCCCTACTGCATCCCCACACGCCAGGCCAAGCAGGCTGCCGCGATAACGGTCTGAAAGCTTCATCAACATCACTCCTTTGCACAAATAACACCCCAAGCCGAGAACCATACCGGAGCTTTCCGTTCTGTGGGTCGCCGTGGGTTTCTATGGGAAATTTCCCACTCAAGCACTCCCCTCAGCCGCCCTCTCGATGGTAGTGTGTGAAATTGTTTCTGACCTTTCGATCAGACATTTCTCTCTCACTCCCTGCAAAGGAATGCCCTCAGCAATGGATTTTTCCCTCAAGCAACTGGCCGTCGCCACCCTGATGGCGGCCAGCCTTTCGGTGTTTACCACCCAGGCCCAAGCCAACCTTACCCCGCAACAGAACGCGACCATCCTGAAGACTTTCAGCGATGCCTCGGTCAAGGATTTCCGGGAGTTCCTCGCCAGCCTGGCCAAGAGTGATGTGGCCAAGAGCGACAACCTCGGCCCGGCCATCAGTGCCTTCCTCGATAACAAGCAGCTGACCGCCGACCAGCAGAATGAAATCCATCGCCTGCTGGGCCTGTATGCGCGGGTGAAGTACGGCGCGGCTGCCACCGAAACCCTGCGCGAGCTGGTGGAGATTCCGACCTTCCAGGTGGCCGGCGTGGCCCAGCACGACAACCCCGAGTTCATCAAGATCGCCGCCAAGATCAAGAGCCTGGCCGAGTCGTTCAACCTGAACTTCCGCAACATCGATAACCGCGTCTATGAGATTTCCCTGGAAGGCAGCGGCGATGAAGTCATCGGCATCCACGCCCACGCCGACGTGGTGCCGGTCACCCCGGAAAACTGGGTATTGAAAGACGGCACTAAACTCGACCCGTTCAAGGTCACGCTGATCGGCGACCGCATGTATGGCCGCGGCACCGAGGATGACAAGAACGGCATCGTGGTGGCGATGTACGCGATGAAGGTGATCAAGGAAGAGAAGCTGCCCCTGGCGCGCAACTTCAAGCTGCTGGTGGACACCACCGAAGAAACCTCCGGCGACGCGATCCCCTACTACTTCGAACACAACCCCACGCCCAACTACAACCTGGCGCTGGATGGCGGCTACCCGGTGGTGATCGCCGAGAAAGGCTACGGCACGGTCATGGCCAACTTCCCCAAGCGCAAGGCTGAAGGCAAAGGGGCAGAGATCATCTCGATGACCGGCGGCAAGGCCACCAACCAGATCCCGTCGGCGTCGGTGGTGACGTTGCTGAGCGACAAGCCCGCCGAACTGGCCGCCAGCCTGCAAAAGGCCGGCAGCGAGTACGCCAAGCGCAATGGCGGCGACTTCGAAGTGGCGGCCAAGGTGGTCGGCAACGACGTTCAGTTGACCGTCACCGGCGTGTCCGCCCACTCCTCCGAACCGGAATCCGGGGTGAACCCGGTGGCCAGGGTGCTCGACTTCCTCAACAGCCTCGACGGCAAGGTGGCGCTCAAGCACAACCAGTTCACCGACGCCGCGCATTATGCCGCCAATAACTGGGGCCTGGATTACCTGGGCGGCAAGTTGGGTGTGGGCTTCTCCGATTCGTTCATGGGGCCGCTGACCACCTCGCTGACCTACGTGGGCGAGGATGACAAGGCCTTCAAGCTGGCGGTGAACCTGCGGGTGCCGAAGGGCAAGTCGCCGGAAGCGCTCAAGGCCGAAATCGCCGGCAAGCTGGCAGCGTGGACCCAGAAGAACCACGTGGCCGTGAGCTTCGACTACTCCATCGCCGAGCCGATGTACCGCAACCCTGAAGGCGAGTGGGTCAAGGCGCTGTTGGCGGTGGCCAGCGAGAACCTGGGCATGGCGCACACGTACGGCACGTCGGCCGGCGCTACCTCGGTGCATGAGTTGCCCAATGGCGTACAGTTCGGCCTGGCGCGGCCGGAGGTCAAGTACACCGGGCATACCGACAACGAGTTCAAGACTGTCGACCAGTTCCTGCTGGACCTGCAGATCGTCACCGAAATGATGGGCCGGATCGGGCAACTGCCGAAGCTCTGATCGGCTTTCGGACCCGCCGTCCTGGCGGGTCCACACTCTGCAGCATCACGAACTGAAAACCTGGGTTATGGTTATCGGTAACGACCGGCTGCGAACGCCCGCCTGACAGATACCTCCAAGCACAACGGACACCCTCCATGACAGACACACACACCACCACCCGCGTCATCGTGGCCACGGATACCGACATCGACGGCATTGTGGCCCTGCAAGCAGCCAATCAAATGACCCGGGGCGGGATGCTGTCGGCGGAACTGCCGCGCTCACGCATCGCACAGATGATGGAGGCCATGCCGCTGATCGTCGCGCGCAATGGGCATGAGGTCACCGGTTTCCTGATGACCACCACACGGGCCATGAATGCCGACATTCCGATTGTCAAAGCGATGTTCGAGGCCTATCAGGGAAGCGAGGATGCCTATGTCTACGGGCCGATCTGCGTGGGTGCGTCGGAGCGTGGCAAGGGCCTGGCGCAGACGATGTTTGCCGAGCTGAAGCAACGCCAGCCTGGCCGCGAAGGCATTCTGTTCATCCGGGATGACAACGAGGCATCGCTCAAGGCGCACATCCGGATGGGGATGCGCCAGGTGGCGGAGTTCACGTTCAATGGCTTCGTCTATGTGGTGTTTTCGTATATCGGGTAGTGCGTAGGTCCCACACTTTGATAGATCAGCGATGCCGGGGGTGGGGGATGTGTACATATCCGTTATTTGGGTAACGGCCGCTTAGGGTTCCGCTCTTACAGCGGCTCACTGTTGGAAAAGAGCCCCAAAAGTAACCAAAAGGGCTCTTGCCCCACCACTCGGCACCTCGCCTAGGCTCGGTGTGCCCGAACGCAGGCAGCACGAAGCGGGCCGCCGCGACGGGGCGTCCCTGCCCCGTCGCGGCTAAACCGGCGTCCTGCCGGT
>NZ_JACARC010000063.1 GCF_013386825.1 Pseudomonas sp. IPO3778 | reverse complement strand
GGGACCCGCTGTAAGAGCGGAACCCTAAGCCGCCGTTACCGCAGCAACGGATATGCCCCCCATCTCACACCCCCACCAACGGCAACGAAAAACTAAACACCGCCCCACACGGCTCCAGATTCTGCGCCCAGATATCCCCGTGATGCCGACCAATGATGTTCTTGCACAACGCCAACCCAATCCCGTTACCACCCACCTTCGACGAAAAGAACCCATCAAAGATCTTCTCCTGCGCCACCGCCTGAATCCCGCGCCCGCAATCCTCGACACTCAACCGCGCCACACCGTCATCCCGGCACGCACGCAGGCGCAGTACCCGGCGTTCCACGGGCAGTCCGCTCATCTCTTCGATCCCATTGAACGCCAGGTTCAGAATCACCTGTCCAATCAACACCCTCTCGCAATGCACCATCAGCGGTTCTGCGCTCGGGGTGATCTCCAGGCGCACCTGGCTGGGCTCAGCCCGCAGGCTGATGAAGTACTGGGTCTCGTGCAGCAGTTCATTGAGGTCGACCCGTTCGGCGCTCTGTTCCAGCTTCACCACATAGTCGCGCACGCTCTTGATGATCGTTGAGGCATGCTCCACCTGTCGCACCGCGCTTTGCAGGCCCCAGTGCACGCCCTGGTCGGCACTGTGGGTATCGCCCAACCGAATCAACGCACCCTCGATAAAATTGCGGGTGGCCGCCAGCGGCTGGCTCAGTTCATGGGCAATCGCCACCGCCATTTCCCCCATGGCGTTGTAGCGCGCCAGGTACTCGAGCTGTTGCTCGCTGACGCGCCGGGCTTCTTCGGCGTGGATCAGGTCGCGCTTGACCTTGTCTTCCCGGGAAATATCGCGGAACTGCACCATCAGCACGTCGCGCCCGTCCAGGTGCACCAGCGTCGCAACAGCTTCCGAAAGAATCTCCACCCCGGCCTTGGAGCGGTAACACCATTCAATGGTGCGCTGGCCGCTGCGGGCCGCGCGTTCGAGCCAGCGCAGGCCGATGGAACGCTTGTACTTCGGCGCGTCGCGGGTCATGTCCGGGGCTTTCAGCGGGATCAGTTCTTCCAGGGTAAAACCCAGCGCCGACAGCGCCGCGGTGTTGGCCCAGAGGATGTCCTTGCTCTGCGCATCGTGAAGGATGGTGCAGATCGGCATCGCTTCGATCAGGGTCTGGAAATCATGGTGATTGGGTTGGTACATCGCACAGCCCTTGGCGGTGGAGGGGACGACTACGGTGGCAAGTTATACCGGTTTGCCGCCGGTGGCACGCTCAGAAGTAATCGGGGGCGCACTAGGGGATTTCTTTAGCCGGGGGGCTGCACGCCCCAATAGTTGACAGTGGATGGGCTTTTTACACTGGACCCATCAACGCCCACCACGGCGCCCATAACAACTACAACGGAGAAAGCCCATGCTGCGTTCGGCCCTCGTGCAACCAGACGCTTTACCCGACGTGCCTCCCGCGCTGTTCCAGCAGGTGCTGGATGAAGTACGCCAGCGCCGCGATGAGTTCGATGCCGGCTCCCATGTGCCACGGGACATGATCGAACGTTTCAAGCAGGTGGGCATCTACCGGGCCGCCACGCCGCGTTGTTTCGGTGGCGATGCCCTGGCCCCGGCGACGTTTTTGCAGATGATCGAGCGCATTGCCGAAGCCGACGGTTCCGCCGGCTGGGTCGCCAGTTTCGGCAGTGCCGGGGTGTACCTGGCAGCCTTGCCCAAGGAGACCCTCGCCGAGCTGTACGCCGACAGCCCCGACCTGGTGTTTGCCGGCGGGCTGTTCCCGTTGCAGCCGGCAGAAACCGTCGAAGGCGGCTGGCAGGTCAACGGCACCTGGAAGTTTGCCAGCGGCTGCAAAGGCGCCGACCTGCTGGGCGTAGGCATCGGTGCCGCGGGTGGCAAACCGCGCACCGCCGTGTTCAGGCCGAGCCAGGTGGAGATCATCGAAAACTGGGACGTGGTCGGCCTTAAGGGCACCGGCAGCCATGACCTGCGCGTCACCGACCAATACGTCGACGAGCGCTGGACCTTCATCCGTGGCGGCGCCGCCACCGTCGATGAGCCGCTGTTCCGTTACCCGTCGATTGCCTACGCCGCCCAGGTGCTGGCGGTGGTCAACCTCGGCCTGGCCCGGGCGGCCCTGGATGAAATCAGCGCCATGGCCAGCGGCAGTGGCATCACCGGCGCGCCGAAGCTGGCCGACCGTGCCTACGTGCGCATCGAGATCGCCAAGGCCGAAGCCCAACTGAGCGCCGCCCGGGGCTTCTTCTACGGTGCCACCGAGCAAGTGTGGAACTCGATCCTCGCCGGCAACCCGGCCACGGCCGAGCAAACCAGCCTGCTACGCCTGACCGCCATTCATGCGTCCCAGGCCGGCGCCGCCGTGGTGCAGAGCGCCTACAGCCTGGCGGGCACCACCGCGATTTACCTGCGCCACCCGCTGCAACGCTACCTGCGCGACGCCATGGTGGTGACCCAGCACGCCTTCCTCAGCGAAGGCCTGTACGACGGCGCCGGCTCGGTGTTCCTCGGCGTTCCGCCATTCCCTGGCTACATCTGACTTTCAAGGATCAACCCATGTCCCAAGCCACTCAAGAACCGCTGCGCGTCGTCTTCTGCATCGGCATCACCCAGAACTTTTTCGACCTGCCCACCGGCGAAGGCCTGAGCGTGTGGAAAGGCTTCAGCCAGATGATGGGCGACCTCGGTGCCATGCCGGGCATCAACGTGCTCGGCGCGATGGACGACGACCGCTTGATGGTCGGCCCGTCGACCACCTCGCCGTGGACCGTCTACATCATGGCCGACGTGGATTGCCACCAGTCGGTGATCGACGCCTGCAACCTGTTCCGTACCACGCCGGTGGGTGAATACAGCCTGTGGCGCTACGCCAAGATCGAGGCGCGTATCGGTCGCCCGCTGACCATCCCCGACGCGGCCAGGGTGTGAGCCATGGACCTGTTGCAGCGTCTTGAGACCCTTGAAGGGGAGAGCCAGGTCCGGCGCTTGATGGCGCGCTACATGGACCTGTGCGACGTGCCCCGGGCGGCGACGAACGTCCGCGAGTTGGCCGAGCTGTTCACCGTGGATGCGGTCTGGGAAGGCATTGGCACCCGTACGGCGCAAACCTTCGGCCAGCACCGGGGGCGCGACGCGGTGGCGGCGTTTGTCGGCAGCTACCTGCCGCCGTCCGAGCACTTTGCGCTGAACCTGCATTACCTCACCAGTGAGTCGATCCGGGTGGACGGCAGCACGGCTGCGGGGCAGTGGATCATGCAGCAGATTTCCACCTATGCCGACCAGCGCAGCGAGTTGTTCGGCACGCGGTTGAACATCGATTTTCGGCGGGTCGACGGCACCTGGTTGATCGCGCATTTCCGCACGCAGCGCCTGTTCAATACCGTATTGGGGGTAAACCCATGAGTACCTTCGTCAGCGAATTCCTGCTGGGTGGCAGCGGTAAACGCGTGGCCATCAAGGATTCCATCGACATCGCCGGGCACCCGACCCGTTCCGGCAGTCGTGCCTTTGCCGACGCATCGCCCGCGACCCGGCATGCGGATGTGGTGCAGTCGGTGCTCGACGCCGGCTGGCAGATCGTCGGCAAGACCAACCTGCATGAACTGGCGTTTGGCGTCACCGGTATCAACGACTGGAGTGGTACGCCGATCAATCCCCAGGCGCCGGACCGGGTGCCGGGCGGCTCGTCCAGCGGTTCGGCGGCGGCGGTGGCGGCAGGCCTGGCGGATATCGCCATCGGCACCGACACCGGCGGCTCGGTGCGGGTGCCGGCGGCGTGCTGCGGGATTGCCGGGTTGAAACCGACTTACGGGCGGGTCAGCCGGGTGGGCGCGCAACCGGCGATATCCAGCCTCGATTGCGTCGGGCCGTTTGCCGCGAACATGCAGGACTTGATTGCGGCGATGCAGGTGATTTGCCCGGGCTTCCAGCCACAGGCTGCACCCACGGGCGACGTGCACGTGGGCTTTCTGGATGTGGCCTGTGAGCCCTGGCTGAAGGCGAGCCTGATGGCCGCCGTCGGCGCGGCCGGCTGGCGTCAGCAGCGCGCGCACCTGGACGACTTCGACGCGGCGTTCGGCGCCGGCCTGACGGTGATCAACGTTGAAAACTGGGCAGCCTTCGGTCACCTCACCGGCAAGGGCCTGATCGGTGCCGATGTCGAACAACGCCTGCTCGCCGCCAGCCGCACCCGCGCCGCTGATTTGGCCCAGGCCGAAGCCGTACGCGCTCGCTTCAGTCACCAGGTGGATGCCGCGCTCGAAACGTTTTCCGTGTTGCTGTTGCCGACCCTGCCAGACCTGCCACCGACCCTGGCCGAAGCCCGCAACGGCAGCCAGGCCGTGGCCGGTATGACGCCGCTGGTACGGCCCTTCAACCTCAGCGGCCACCCGGCGTTGACGGTGCCGGTGACCCTGGCCGACAGCGGGCTGAAGGTCGGTTTGCAGATTGTCGGCCGCAAGGGCCAGGACGAATGGGTGTGTGCCCTCGGCGCACAACTGCAGCAGAGCATCACGGCTCACCAATAAGAACAACGCCTTGAGGAGGGCTCCATGAGTACCCATGAATACCGGCTGATTGCTAAATCCAAGAGCCTCGACGAACTGGTCAAGCACGACCGCGTCGATGTCTCGCTGTACAACGACCCGGCGCTGTTCGAAGCCGAACTGGAAAAGATCTTCTACCGCACCTGGGTCTGGGTCGCCCATGAAAGCGAAGTGCGCACCAGCGGCGACTTCAAGACCGCCACCATTGGCCGGCGCCCGGTGATCGTGGTGCGTGACAAGAAAGGCACGATCAATGTGCTGGAAAACCGCTGCCGTCACCGTGGTGCCACGGTCTGCGAAAAGCACAAGGGCAACGCCACCGGCTTCACCTGCCCTTACCACAGCTGGTCCTATGGCCTGGACGGCAAACTGCGGGCACTGCCTTACCCGGACGGCTACGAAGGCATCCTGGAGAAATCCGAGTTGCCTCTGACCAGTCTGCGCGTGGACAGCTACGCCGGGATGGTATTCGCCAGTTACAACGACGACATCGAGCCATTGGCCGACTTCCTCGGCGGCGCCAAACACTGGATGGACCTGTTCATGAAGCAGGGCGCCGGCTACCCGATCAAGACCCAGGGCGAACACAAATTCAGCTTCAAGGGCAACTGGAAGATCCAGCTGGAAAACACCACCGACGGCTACCACTTCCCCATCGTGCACAAGTCGTTCATGTCGTCGGTGGATGCCGAGACCTCGGAGATGCTTTCGTTCATGACCGACGAGCAAGCCGTCACCCATTCCCTGGGCAATGGCCACAGCGTGATGGTGATGGTGCCCGAGCATGTCGACCTGGACCACGACGACGGTACCGAGCAGTTGCAGGAGCGCTTTGCCCACGTCACCGAAGAACTGTCGAAAACCATGGAGCCAGCCCAGGTGCGGCGCATCGTGCGTTCACTGCATGGCGCCGGGTTCAACCTCAACCTGTTTCCCAACGTCGCCATGTCGATGTCGTTCTTCCGCGTGTTGCGGCCGGTGTCGGTCACCGAGACCGAAATCCGCCACGTCGCCCTCGGCATGGACGGCGGCCCGCAGATCGCCAACCGCGAGCGCCTGCGCATCCACGAGCACTTCCAGGGCCCGTTCGGCTTTGGCAGCCCCGATGACGCCGAGGCCTGGGACCGGGTGCAACGCGGCTCGTATGCCGGGGTGGACGCGCCGATTCTGGTCAACCGTGGCCTGAACCGCGAAGTGCTGGCCGACAACGGCGACAAGGTCTCCCACGCCACCGACGAAGGCGGCATGCGCGGGGCCTATGACATGTGGAAAAGGATGATGAGCCAATGAACACCCTGACTGGTTTTACCGCACCGCTGGCCCAGGCCATCGAATTCATCTGGCGTGAAGCCGAACTGCTGGACCACAAGGACTATGTGCAATGGGCGGCGTTGTGGAGTGAGCGCGGGCGCTATGTGGTGCCGATCGACCCGGACACCGAGGATTTTGAAGCCAGCCTCAACTACGCCTATGACGATGCGCGCATGCGTGATTTGCGGATTGAGCGGTTGACGGCGGGGTACTCGCCGTCGGCGGTGGACGCGGCGAAAACCGTGCGCAGCGTGTCGCGATTCACGTTGGTGGAAGCGGCGGGCGAGGTGGTGGAGGTCAACTGCGCGCAGCTGCTGTATGCCTACAAGCGCGGGGTGCACACGCCGTTTGTGGCCGACCTGAATTACCGCATTCGCTTCAGCGCCGGCACGGCGACCCTGGAGCGCAAGGTGGTGCGGCTGATCAACTCCACCGACAGCCTGAGTGCACTTGGGTTTCTGTTGTGAACACGATCTAACCCACCGCACAAAACCAATGTGGGAGCGGGCTTGCTGTGGTGAGGGGGCTGCTTCGCAGCCCAACGCGGAGCAAGCCCGCTCGCCACAGCAAGCCCGCTCCCACAGTTGAAATGAGGACATCCTGATGAACCGAATCGCGCTTGTAACCGGTGCCTCCCGTGGCCTCGGCGAATGCATCGCCCGGCGCCTGCACGCCGCCGGCTACCGCGTGGGCCTGGCAGATGTGCGCGTGGACGGCGTGCAGCGCCTGGCCGCTGAACTCGACAGCCGCGGCGAAACCGCCATCGCCATCGAGCTGGATGTGCGCAATAAAACCGACTTCATCCGCGCCCGGGATTTGCTCAGTGAGCGCTGGGGCGGCACCGATATCCTGGTGAACAACGCCGGGGTGTCGAAAGTCGCTGCACTGATGGACATCACGCCCGAAGAGTTCGACGAGTCGATGGCGATCAACCTGCGGGGCACGTTTGTGGCTTGCCAGGTGTTCGGCGCGCACTTTGCCGAGCGGGGGTTCGGGCGCATCGTCAATATCGCTTCACTGGCCGGGCAGAACGGCGGCACCGCCACCGGCGCGCATTACGCGGCGGCCAAAGGCGGCGTGGCCACGCTGACCAAAATCTTCGCCCGTGAACTGGCGCCCCAGGGCGTCACGGTCAACAGCATCTCGCCGGGCCCGCTGGACTTGCCGGTGGTGCGCGAAACCGTGGCCCCGGAGCGCCTGGAGCAGATCCTCAAGATCATCCCCACGGGCACCCTCGGCGACCCGCACACCATCGCCGACACCGTGCTGCTGTTGATTGCCGACCACGCCGCTTCGGTCACGGGTGCGTGCTGGGACATCAATGGCGGCCTGTTCATGCGTTAGTCACCCCTGTGGTGAGGGGGGCTTGTCCCCTGTTGGGGTGCGAAGCGCCCCCGAGAGAGTGGGCCTGCTGCGCAGGCCAACGGGAGCAAGCTCCCTCGCCACAGGAATAGCGTTCAACCGAAACAACTGTATTCAGGTGCTGCAATGATGAAGGTGAAGATCGAACGTATCGTCGATGAAGCGCTGGATATCCGTTCCTTTCGCCTCGTGCGCAGTGACGGCCAGCCCCTCGACAGTTATGAGCCGGGCGCCCATGTGGACCTTACCGGGCCCACCGGCGTCACCCGCCAGTATTCCCTGTGCAGCCCGCCCCACGATGGCCGCGCGTACCTGGTGGCGGTGAAGAAGGAAGCACAATCCCGGGGCGGCTCGTTGGCCCTGCACGAGCACGTGCAAGAGGGCATGGAGCTGGAAATGGGCGCACCACGCAACCTGTTCCGCCTCGACCCCGATGCGCCGGCCCATGCGCTGTTTGCCGCCGGTATCGGGGTGACGCCGCTGTTGAGCATGGCCTACCGACTGGCCGGCAGCGGCCAGCCGTGGCGCCTGCACTATTTTGCGCGTTCGGCGCAGTACGCCGCGTTTACCCAGCTATTGGCCGATACGTTCGCCGAGCATGTGCAGTTCCACTACGGCGTCGAACCGGGCGAACTGGATGGCGCCTTGAGCGCCTGCCTGGAGCAGGCCGGCGATGCGGCCCACGTCTACACCTGCGGCCCGGCGCCGTTCATGAACAAGGTGGTGGAAGTGGCGGCCCGCAGCCGTCCCGAAGACGCGATTCACCTGGAACACTTCCAGGCCGACCCGGCGGCGAACGCCGGGCCCAGCGGTGGTTTTGAAGTGCAGCTGGCCAGCTCCGGCGTGGTGCTGAAGATTCCGCCAAATACCCGCCTGGTGGACGTGCTGCAGGCCCACGGTTGCGACATCGACACCGAGTGTCGCGAAGGCATCTGCGGCACCTGCATTGTCGAGGTGCTGGAGGGCGTGCCCGAGCACCGTGACAACTGCTTGTCGACCAAGGAAAAGGCCGCCAACCGGCAGATTTGCGCGTGTGTTTCCCGGGCGGTTTCCGCTCGTCTGGTATTGGATATTTGATCGGCGGTACCCGTAAGATTGCTCGGACCCAAAAAATAAAAAACGTGAGGCCTTGCGGTCATGATGAGTTCAACGGTGCAACGTAACGAATCGTTCGAGCGTTGGTTACATCAGGTCAATCAGGCCTGTGGACGCTTCGATGCCCGTGCCCTGGGCTCTGAGTTTTATGGCGAGTTGAGCGAGTTTCGCAGCGGTGCGATCAAACTCAGTGTGGTCGATATGGCCCATGTGCACTTGTATCGCAGCAGCAAGGAAGTCAGTACCGGCAACGAGGGGCACTACTACGCAGTGTTCCAGTTGCAGGGCAGTGCGCAACTGGAGCAGGGCGACAACCGCGCACAACTGGGTTGCGGCGACATCGCCCTGATCGACGCCTGCCGCCCCAGCGACATGACGTACCACGACAATTCCCGGCAACTGTCGCTGATCCTGCCGCGCCAGGTGGTGGAGCGCGGTTCGCACTTCAATGCCGTCAACTGCGCGACACGGATCTGCGCCCGCACGCCATTGGCGTTGATGGCCAGCCAGATGGTGCTCGATACCCGTCAGCAAAATGACTTGGGCATGCAGGAAAGCGAAGCGGTGCTGGACGCGCTGGTGAGCCTGTTGCTGCCGGGGATCAGCGCTCGGGACAACGGCGTGGACATCCAGGAACGGCAGTTTCGCAAAACCATCGCCTACATCGACGCGCACATTGGTGCCGAAGAACTCTGCCCCGAACTGATCGCCCGGGAAGTCGGGGTGTCGGTGCGCGGGCTGTACCGAATGTTTTCCAAACGCGGGCTGGTGGTGGCGCAATACATCAAGCACCGGCGCCTGGATTTCTGCGCCGAAACCTTGCGCCATTCACCGGCGGAGCAGAAGCTCTCGGCGCTGTGTTATGCCTGGGGCTTTTCCGATTCCAGCTACTTCTCATCGGCGTTCAAGTCGCGCTTCGGCGTGTCGCCGGGGGAGTACCGCAAGCGCTACAGCCATCATTGAAGCGTGCCGGTCCCGGACCTGGACTGCATTTCCCTGTGGGAGCCGGGCTTGCCCGCGATGCAGGCCACTCGGTCTGACAGGCACACCGCAGCGATCCCTTGGCAGCCTCGCCAAGGCTCGAC
>NZ_JACARC010000062.1 GCF_013386825.1 Pseudomonas sp. IPO3778 | reverse complement strand
CCCCGCTGTAAGAGCGGAACCCTAGGCGGCCGTTACCGCAGCAACGGATATGCCCCCAATCAAACCTACCGCACAGCCTCAAACAACCCGGTAGCCCCCATCCCTCCCCCCACGCACATGGTGACAATCCCGTAACGCAACTTGCGCCGCTGCAGCTCACGCACCAGATGCCCCACCTGCCGCGACCCGGTCATCCCAAACGGATGCCCAATCGAAATCGACCCACCATTGACGTTGTACTTGGCATTATCAATTTCCAGCCGATTACGCGCATACAGGCACTGCGAAGCAAACGCTTCATTCAGCTCCCACAGGTCAATATCCCCCACCTGCAAGCCCCGGGCCTTGAGCAGCTTGGGCACCGAAAACACCGGCCCAATGCCCATCTCATCCGGCTCACACCCCGCCACCGTAAACCCGCGGAAAAACGCCTTCGGCTTAAGCCCCAATTCCAGCGCCTTTTCCAAACTCATCACCAGCGTCATGGACGCCCCATCAGACAATTGCGACGAATTCCCCGCCGTCACCGACCCATCCTCCGCAAACACCGGCTTCAACCCCGCAAGACTGGCCAGGGTGGTATCCGGACGGTTGCAATCATCCCGATCCACCACCCCGTCCAACACCTGCACCGCCCCGGTGTTCTTGTCCTCAACCTTGTACTTCACCGCCATCGGCACGATTTCATCATCAAACAACCCGTCCGCCTGGGCCTGGGCCGTACGCTGCTGGCTTTGCAGCGCATACAGGTCCTGCTCTTCACGACTGACGTGATAACGCCGCGCAACAATTTCCGCCGTCTGCCCCATGGGGAAATAGATGCCCGGCACCTGCTCCTTGAGCAACGGGTTGATCAGGTTGTCGGTGTTGACGCTTTTCATGGTCAGGCTGATGGACTCAACCCCGCCGGCAACGATGATCTCACTGCAGCCGGACGCAATCTGGTTGGCCGCAATGGCGATCGCCTGCAAGCCCGAGGAACAGAAACGGTTGAGGGTCATGCCGGCCGTGCCGGTGCCCAGTTGCGACAACACCGCCACGTTGCGCCCAATGTTGTAGCCCTGGGCGCCTTCGTTGGAGCCGGCGCCGACGATGCAGTCTTCGACAGTGGCCGGGTCGATGCCGTTGCGGGTCAGCAGCGCATTGACGCAATGGGCAGCCATGTCATCGGGACGGGTCTGGTTGAACTTGCCGCGAAAGGACTTGGCCAGGCCGGTTCGCACGCTGTCGACGATCACTACTTCACGCATGGGCCACCTCGATTGTTGTGGTTGTTGAGAGAGAGATCGAGCATAGATCCCGCCCTCTTCAACCGCGACAATCATTCATCCCGCGTATGTCATCGGTGTCGACAGATCTTTTGTGGCGACCGGCCCGCTCGCCACAGGTGCAATGTCGGACGGGCTACTTCTTTTTGTCCTTCTTGTCATGCTTGTCGGTCTTGTCGAACGCTTCCTCCAGCGCCCGGTTGATGGTGCGCAACACCTTTACCCGCGCCCAGCGCTTGTCATTGGCCTCCACCAACGTCCACGGCGCAATCTCGGTGCTGGTGCGGTCCACCATGTCACCCACCGCCGCTCGGTAGTCGTCCCACTTGTCGCGGTTGCGCCAGTCGTCCTCGGTGATTTTGAAGCGCTTGAACGGGATTTCCTCCCGCGCCTGGAACCGCTCCAACTGGGTCTGTTTGTCGATCGCCAGCCAGAACTTGACCACGATCACCCCGGCATCACGCAGTTGCTCTTCAAAGTCGTTGATCTCACCGTAGGCGCGCATCCAGTCGGTGGGCGTGCAGAAGCCTTCGATGCGTTCCACCAGCACCCGGCCGTACCAGGAGCGATCGAACACGGTGAACATGCCCCGCGCCGGGATTTTCTGCCAGAAACGCCAGAGGTAAGGCTGGGCGCGCTCGTCTTCGCTGGGCGCGGCTATCGGCACGATGTGGTACTGCCGGGGGTCGAGGGCCGCCGCCACCCGCCGGATCGCGCCACCCTTGCCTGCCGCGTCGTTGCCTTCAAATACCGTCACCAACGCGTGCTTGCGCATGCGCTTGTCGCGCATCAGCCCGGAAAACCGCGCCTGCTCGGTGATCAGTTGTTCTTCGTAATCGTCCTTCTCCAGGCTCAGGGTCATGTCCAGGCTATTGAGCAGGCTCATCTGGTCAACCGCCGACGGCAGCGGCGCCGGGTTCATGCCGCTGGCTTTACCTTTGGGCACTTTCAACGCGTTTTGCAGGCCTTCGAGCAGGATCTTGCCCACGGTCAGCCCACGGTAGTGGGCATCGACGCCTTCGATCACATACCACGGCGCGTAGTCACGGCTGGTGCGGCGCAGGATGCGCTCACCGAAATGCACAAACTTGTCGTAAGTCTTGGACTGCTGCCAGTCCAGCGGGCTGATGCGCCAGCTGTGCAGCGGATCATCCTGCAAGGCCTTGAGCCGGGATTTCATTTGCTTCTTGGAGAGGTGAAACCAGAACTTGAAGATCAGCGCGCCTTCGTCGCAGAGCATTTTTTCCAGGCGCTCGGCCCCGGCGATGGCCTGGTCAAGCCGCGCATCCTTGATCTCGCCATGGACGCGGCTTTGCAGCATCTGGCTGTACCAGTTGCCAAAAAAGATACCCATGCGGCCTTTCGCCGGAAGCTGGCGCCAGTAGCGCCAGGCAGGCGGGCGGGCCAGTTCTTCGTCGGTCTGCTGGTCGAAGGTGCGCACCTCGATCAGGCGCGGGTCCATCCATTCATTGAGCAGCTTGACGGTTTCGCCCTTGCCGGCACCTTCGATGCCGTTGATCAGGATGATCACCGGGAAGCGCTTTTGCTGTTGCAGTTCGTACTGCACTTCCAGCAGGGCTTCGCGCAAGGCCGGCACTTCGGCGTCGTAGGTTTCTTTGTCGATGGCGTGACCGATTTCGGCAGATTCGAACATGGGCGGCTCCGTTCCAGAAGTGATCAAGACTAGCGGATTGGGCAACAACACGCGGCAGGAAATTCCACAGTGGCTTGCCATGGATCAATGACACCCCTGTTGATCAGCTAGAATGGCCGCCTTGCCTTTGCCCGCTGTATTTTTTAAGAGCCGCCCATGAACCCCGTAACCCACGCCCAGCTCGACTGGGATGACCAAGGTCGCCCGCATTCGCGGGTGTTCGACGACGTGTACTTCTCCGACCAGTCGGGCCTTGAAGAAACCCGCTACGTGTTCCTCCAGCAGAACCGTTTGCAGGAACGTTTTGCCGCGCTGCCGGTGGGCGGCCGGCTGGTGATCGGCGAAACCGGCTTCGGCACCGGCCTGAATTTCCTGTGCGCCTGGCAACTGTTCGAACAACACGCGGTGGCCGGTGCACGCCTGCATTTT
The DNA here is from genome assembly GCF_013386825.1 of Pseudomonas sp. IPO3778. Lineage (GTDB taxonomy): Bacteria > Pseudomonadota > Gammaproteobacteria > Pseudomonadales > Pseudomonadaceae > Aquipseudomonas. The sequence goes on along the minus strand of NZ_JACARC010000062.1, from coordinate 33,429 downwards.
GTGAGTGTGGAAAAGTACCCGCTGAGCCACGCCGACCTGCAACGCGCCCTCGCCCTGTGGCCCGAACTGGCGCCGTTTGCCGAGCCGTTGCTGGCGCAGTACGTGGCGATCCATCAGGGCTTCCAGCGGCTGATATTGGCGAACGGCCGCGTCACCCTGACGCTGCTGATCGGCGACGCCCTGGAGCAATTGCCGCAGCTGGATGCACAGATTGACGCGTGGTTTCTCGACGGTTTTGCCCCGGCGAAAAACCCGGACATGTGGACCGCCGAACTGTTTGCCGAACTGGCGCGGCTAGCAGCGCCGGGTTCGACCATCAGCACCTTTACCAGCACCGGCTGGGTGCGGCGGTTGATCAATGGGGCCGGCTTCAAGATGAAGCGCACCCCGGGCATCGGCCACAAGTGGGAGATCCTGCGGGGCGAATTTCTGGGTTGGCCGGCCGAGACGCCCCCCCCGGCGGTTGCCAAACCCTGGTTCGCCCGCCCGCCGGCGGCCCGTGGCGAGCGCCGGGCGCTGGTGATCGGCGGCGGCCTGGCGGGCTGCGCCAGTGCCGCCAGCCTCGCGGCACGGGGCTGGCAGGTCAGCCTGCTGGAACGCCACGACGGCCTCGCCCGGGAAGCCTCCGGCAACCCACAGGGCGTGCTGTACCTCAAGCTATCGGCCCACGGCACGGCGTTGTCCCAACTGATTGTCAGTGGCTTTGGCCACACCCGGCGCTTGCTGGAGCAGTTGCAACGCGGGGTGGACTGGGATGGCTGCGGCGTCCTGCAACTGGCCTTCAACGCCAAGGAGGCCGAGCGCCAGGCGCAGTTGGCCGAAGCCTTCGACCCGCAGCTCTTGCTCCTGCTGGATCAACAGCAAGCGCAGGTGCGAGCGGGCGTTGCGCTGGAACATGGCGGGCTTTATTTCCCCGAGGGCGGCTGGGTGCATCCGCCCGCGCTGTGCCAGTGGCAGGCCCAACAACCGGGGATCGACGTACTGCCCCATCACGACGTACTTGAACTGCGCAAGGCCGACGGCCAGTGGCAAGCCTGGGACGGCGAGCGCTTGCTGGCCAGCGCGCCGGTGGTGGTACTGGCCGGGGCTGCCGAGATCAAACGCTTCGCCCCCAGCGCAGGTTTGCCGCTGAAGCGCATTCGCGGGCAAATCACCGCACTGGCGCAAACCCCGGCCAGCCAGGCGCTGAGTACGGTGGTGTGCGCCGAGGGCTATGTGGCCCCGGCCCGCTTGGGCGAGCATACCCTGGGCGCCAGTTTCGACTTCAACAGCCTCGACCTGACGCCCAGCGCCGCCGATCACGCGGGCAATCTGGCGCTGCTGGAGGAGATTTCCCCGGACCTGCGCCAGCGCCTGCACGCCGACGCTCTGGACCCCGAGCAGCTTCAGGGCCGCGCCGCCTTCCGCTGTACCAGCCCCGACTACCTGCCCATCGTCGGCCCGCTTGCAGACCCGGCCCTGTTCAATGAGGCCTACAGCGTACTGGGCAAGGATGCGCGCCAGGTGCCGGACACGCCCTGCCCGTGGCTGGACGGTTTGTACGTCAACAGCGGCCACGGCTCCCGCGGGCTGATTACCGCGCCCCTGTCCGGCGAATTGCTGGCGGCGTGGCTCGACAACGAACCCCTGCCGCTGCCCAGGAGCGTGGCCCAGGACTGCCATCCCAACCGGTTTGCCGTGCGCGCCTTGATTCGCGGCAAGGCCTAAAGCGGGCACTCTGCCGCCAGCGGTTTATCCCCATCCTCCAGTGCAGCGCGGGTCAGGCGTTCCACCAGTTGCTCACGGGCTTGATGGTGGTCGCTTTGTACTTTGAGGGCCTGGGATAAATAAGTGGTGCTGGCCACATCCAGGGCCTTGAGCTGGTTACCGTACTCCTGACTGACCCGGCTGAATTGCGCCGCAAACTGCCGCTTGAGGTATTCCAGCCAAAACCCTTGCCGGGCCATAAAGCGCGACAGGTCCGAGGTCATCTCCCGCGTGCTGACCTGGGTGAGCGCGTCGGTGAGGTCCTCCTGAGTCACCCCGCCCACCTCCCGATACGTGATGCTTTCCGGCTGGCCCGGCAACTCCAGGACCTTCGCCAGCCCGCTGCGGTACACCAGGCGCACCGCCAGTTGATCGGCAATGTTTTTGCGGCGGCTGAACACATCGGAAATGCTGTCCAGTTGCTCCAGGCGGAACAGCCCGCGCCCCAGTTTCAGCAGGGTTGCGACACTCGGCCTGGTGACACCGGCCTCCTTCATCGCCTTGTTGAGCATCACCGTGACCTCCATTTCGCTGAAGCTGTAGGCCGCCGCGTCCACACAATTGGGCTCGCCCCTGGCCAGGTTGAACAGCAGCTCACGCAGCTCACTGTCCTCGGCGGCAGCATCCATCACTTGCCACACCCGGCGGACCAGGTCGGCGCGCACCTGCTTGTATTGCGCGGTGTTGACCAGTTGGCGCAGCACCGCAAAAAAATCCCCGGACTGCCAATCGTCCTTGAGCAACTCCCAACTGGCCCGACGCGTGAGATAAGCATCGGCGGTCTCCCCTTCCAGCCAAGCCTGTTGGGAGCGTTGTTCGCTCAACAGGGCGATGTCGTCCTCCTGCAACCCCATGCCCACCCCCGTACGCCGGCGATACTCATCCAGGTCCTGACGGCTGCGCAGTGATACCGGGTTGAGCCGCAAGTTGATTTTTTCGGTCACCGCCACCGGCGCGGTAAACAGTTCCGGGGGCAGCTCGACAATGTTGTTTTCCCGCAGGTTGGCGTCTTCCAGGTGCAAACGCGTGAGTAACCCCTGGGGCAATTCCCGGGCACGGGTGTCACGCAGGTTCAGGTGCTGCAAGTCGGGCATGTGCGCCACCGAAGGCGTCTCGCCCAAGGGGTTGTTGCTCAGGTCCAGGGAACGCAGGCCGCTCATGGCCTGCAGTTTCTTGGTGGTGGCGTCGGTCAGGTTGAGGCTGTTGTGCGCCAGGCTCAGGCGTTGCAGTGAGGGCATATGGGACAGCACTTCCGGCAGCCAGGTCAGCCGGTTCTTGTCCAGTTCCAGTGAGCGCAGGCCCTTGAACGCCTTGAGGAAGTACGCCACGTCGTTGTCCAGGTCCATGTTTTTCAGGGACAGGCGCTGCACATGGCCAAAGTCGATATCGGCGGGAAAGGTCGGCAGTTGGCCAACCCGCATGCCGTCCAGGCTCAGGCCATACACCGAGGCGTGGGTTTCATCGAGCAGCCGTGTCTGGTGGCGCCAGGCACTGCGCAAACGGTCGGCCACTTGCTGGCGGCTGAGGCGATAGTCGTCCAGGCGGCCCGGGAGCTTTTTCAACTCTTCGTCCTTCAGGACCCAGGCCTTGAGCACCCCCTCGAGCTTTACCCGTTGCTGCTCGCGCAGACGCACCGCGCCCGCCCGTGACAAATCATCGGTGCCCAGGCCTTCGAGCAGTTCGCGGGCCTGGTGCTCGGTAAAAGACGGGTGTAGGGCTGGCGCTTTTCCAGGCGCTCGATCAGGTCAGTGATTTTCTGGTCCAGGGCAAACCGCTGCACACTGTCCTGCAAACCGGCCGGCAGCTTGAGGTTGTCCTCGGCCCACCGCTGCACCTGGTGGGACTGCACATCGCCGGCCCGGATGATCTGCTCCAGGCGGGTGTCATCCAGGGCGATCAGGCTCGGGTCCAGGCGCCGCAGGCCATAGGGCGTGCTGCTCCACTCCTGCGGTCGCTCATGGATGGATCGCCAGCCTCCCGCGCCGTTGTGCACCACGGGGGGCGCATAGGCAGACGGGCGCCCCGGATGACAGATACGCCATTGCCCCAGGGCGGCATCGAAACGTACCTCATGCCCACGGCCATCGATCTTTATCCAGGGCCGCCCCGCTTGCCAGTAGAAGCCCTGGGCATCGGCTTCACTGGCCGTCAATGGCTGCCCGTACGGCCTGAGGCCCGGTCGCCATAACCGACGCTGACCGTCCGCGCGCTCAACCGCCTCTACGTCATCGAAACCCTCCAGGTTGTCCCTCACCGCCCGACGCGCGGAGCCAATGACTTTACCCCCGGCCGCAAACGCCGCCATCGAAGCCAGGCTCTCCAGCACATTACGCAGGTGTGACAACGCGGCACTGCGGTCCTGATGACGCCAGTCCTGCACCCCTTCGTACACCTCGCCAAGCATTTGCCCAATGGCCACGCCCATCATCAACTGGCCGATGACCGGCACAAAAAAGCCGGCGAGGTTGAGCAGGTCCAGCCCCCACGCCTCATAGTCCCGCCAGCGCTGATCGCGCACCGCCACGTCAAAATCTGCCGTGGGCACCGCCAGCACCCGGCTGTCTTTTTGCAGCTTGCCGATCATGCTGTTGAAGAAAAACTGGAACAGCCCGACGTTGATCGCCAACGGCTTGATCAGCCCCAGGACTTTGCCCGCAGAAAACCGGCTGAAAAATTCACCGCGGGAGGCTTCGTCAAGGTAACGCACGAAAACGTCGGCATAGGTTTTCACCTGCAGCTTCAAGGTCAGGTACCGCTGGAAATCGGCAAAGGTGGGGTATTCGAAAATCGGCCGATGCGGTTCCCCCGGCATATAGACGATGCACGGGGTGTCGGATGATTCGTCAATGGCGCCCTGGGAAAACACCACCACCCCCCACAGGCAGCTGTCATGCACATCCAGCCCCTGGAACACCAGCGGCTTGCCACCGTAGAGCTCAGCACTCATGGCGGCCTTGCTGAGGTTCGCACCCTGGCGGGTAAAGCCCAGCAACAGCTTGAACGCCGGTTCGCCGATATCACCCCGCAGGTACGCCAGGTACACGTCGATCGCCATGTCATACGCCTTCAGTTGCTTGAACTCACTGGCATCCGGGTTGTGCAGCACCTCCTCCGCCACCGGCAGGGCCTGGTTGATGGCGCCACGCAGGTGCGCCTGGTAGCGCCGTCCCAGGTCGAAGCTGCGGCAGTAGGTGGCGAATGCAGTGACGCTGACCTGGGGCACCACCGTATCGGTGTCACGCCGTACCTGGCTGCCGCTCGGGAAACGACGGCCCTGGGCCTCTTGCTCGGAAAAGTTCTGCATCGCCGCCTGGAGCAGGGTCCGGGTTTCAATCACCACTTTGGAGGTTTGAATGGCGAACGAGGTGGTGGCGGCGTCGAGGACATCCCAGGGCAACCATAAATGATCGTGCTTGACGTCCAGGGTCACGCCAAACCGGACTTTAAGACCACGGGTCAGTTCCTCGGCACAAAACTGATCAAGGCCTTTGATGCGTTGCAGGATCGCATTGACCCTGGGCTCATGAAGCCCCGCCAACTCGTGAACCTTCTCCAACTGCTCCAGCAGTTCGGGCTTGGCGGTGAGCAACCAGGGAGGCAAGCGTTGTTGCAGCACATCGGCTTTATCCAGGTCGCCGGTCAACTCCAGCAAGGTGGACGAGAGGAGTTGCGAGGTTAATTGGGCAGGCACGGAAACAGGATCGGGCATCGGCAATATCCTTTGCACAAGAGTGGACGCCCACGATATCCACCCACCCCGGCCCGGCCGCCATAACTATGTGATGCGGCCCCGCGTATACGCCTGAGCGCTCCCTGAAAAGCCTGCTTATAACCGATCGTTCTAAAACTCCCTAGATTCATCCGTGTCAGTTTCTGGGTAGCCGCCGTTTTGGCGCGGCTGTTCTCGACTCTCCCCAACGGAAAAACCGGTAAGGAATTTATGTGCGGATTAGCTGGCGAGTTACGCTTTGATTACCAACCTGCCGACCTGGCAGCAGTGGAACGAATCACCCATCACCTCGCCCCCCGAGGCCCCGATTCATGGGGTTTTCACGCCCAAGGGCCGATTGCCCTGGGCCATCGACGCCTGAAAATCATGGACCTGTCGGACGGCTCCGCCCAACCGATGGTCGACGCCCAATTGGGGCTGTCCCTGGCGTTCAACGGCGCGATCTACAACTTCCCGGAACTGCGCGCAGAGCTTGAAGCCCTCGGCTATGCGTTCTATTCCGGTGGCGACACCGAAGTGCTGCTCAAGGGCTACCACGCCTGGGGCGAAGCGCTGCTGCCCAAGCTCAACGGGATGTTTGCGTTTGCCATCTGGGAACGTGATGCCCAGCGCCTGTTTATCGCCCGTGACCGCCTGGGTGTGAAGCCGCTGTACCTGTCGCGCACCGGCCAGCGCCTGCGCTTTGCCTCGGCATTGCCGGCGCTGCTCAAAGGTGGTGACATCAACCCGATCCTCGACCCGGTAGCACTCAATCACTACCTCAACTTCCATGCCGTGGTGCCTGCGCCGCGCACCTTGCTGGCGGGCATTGAAAAGCTGCCGCCAGCGTCGTGGATGCGCATTGACGCCGACGGCAAGACCGAACAGAAAACCTGGTGGACCCTGCCCTACGGCCCTCACGCCGATGAAGCCAACCTGACCCTGGAAGACTGGACCGACCGCGTGCTCGACAGCACCCGCGAAGCCGTGGCGATTCGTCAACGGGCGGCAGTGGATGTGGGCGTGCTGCTTTCCGGCGGTGTGGATTCGAGCATGCTGGTGGGCCTGCTGCGGGAAGTCGGCGTACAGGACCTGTCGACCTTCTCCATCGGTTTTGAAGACGCCGGTGGCGAACGCGGCGACGAGTTCCAGTATTCGGATCTGATCGCCAAGCATTACGGCACCCGTCACCACCAACTGCGCATCGCCGAAAGCGAAATCATCGAGCAACTGCCGGCGGCGTTTCGCGCCATGAGCGAGCCGATGGTCAGCCATGACTGCATCGCCTTTTACCTGCTGTCCCGGGAAGTGGCCAAGCATTGCAAGGTGGTGCAGAGCGGCCAGGGCGCCGACGAGTTGTTCGCCGGTTACCACTGGTACCCGCAGGTGGACGGCGCCAGCGACCCGTATGCCGCCTACCGCGATGCGTTTTTCGACCGCAGCTACGACGACTACGCCGCCACCGTCGCCCCCAAATGGCTGACCGCCAATGACGCCGCCGGTGACTTCGTGCGCGAGCATTTCGCCCAGCCCGGCGCCGATGCCGCGGTGGATAAAGCCTTGCGCCTGGACAGCACCGTGATGCTGGTGGACGACCCGGTCAAGCGCGTCGACAACATGACCATGGCCTGGGGCCTGGAAGCGCGTACACCGTTTCTCGATTACCGCCTGGTGGAACTGTCGGCCCGCGTGCCGGGCAAGTTCAAGCTGCCGGACGGCGGCAAGCAAGTGCTCAAGGAAGCCGCGCGCCGGGTAATCCCGAGCGAAGTCATCGACCGCAAGAAAGGCTACTTCCCGGTGCCCGGCCTCAAGCATTTGCAAGGCGACACCCTGAACTGGGTGCGCGACCTGCTGCTGGACCCGAGTCAGGATCGCGGCCTGTTCAACCCGGCGATGCTCGACCGCCTGCTCACCGACCCTCAAGGCCAATTGACCCCGTTGCGCGGCTCCAAGCTGTGGCAACTGGCGGCGCTGAACCTGTGGCTCAGCGAACAAGGAATCTGATTCATGAAACCTCATGCCACGGCTTACAGCCAACGCTTGCTGCGGGGCCAGGCGCCCTCCTACGAGCGCCTGCAGGCCCGCTTCGCCGAAGACGGCAGCGAACTGGGCCCCGAGCCGATTGCCGTGCATTGCGGCTGGGGCCGGCTGTTGATCGGCCATACCTTCCCGGACCCGGCGAGCCTGGCCCTGGAGTTGCTCAACGAGCAGCCCGGCGAGCGCGACATCGCGCTGTATGTGGCCGCGCCGCAGCAGATTCTGGGGATTGACCCGCAGCAGTTGTTTCTCGACCCGTCCGACACCTTGCGCCTGTGGTTCACCGACTACCGCCCGGCGACCCGGGTGTTTCGCGGTTTTCGGATTCGCCGGGTGCAGAACGAGGCGGACTGGCAGGCGGTGAACCAGCTGTACCACGGGCGCGGCATGTTGCCGGTGGACCCGGCCTTGTTGACACCGCGCCATCAAGGCGGCCCGGTGTACTGGCTGGCCGAGGACGAAGACAGCGGCGCCGTGATCGGCAGCGTGATGGGCTTGAATCATCAGAAAGCCTTTCACGACCCGGAGAACGGTTGCAGCCTCTGGTGCCTGGCGGTCGACCCCCAATGCACCCGCCCCGGCGTGGGTGAAGTGCTGGTACGCCATTTGATCGAACACTTCATGAGCCGTGGCCTGAGCTACCTCGACCTGTCGGTGTTGCACGACAACCGCCAGGCGAAAAACCTCTACGCCAAGCTCGGCTTTCGCGCGCTGACCACCTTCGCCATCAAGCGCAAGAACGGCATCAACCAGCCGCTGTTCCTCGGGCCCGGCCCGCAGGCGGGGTTCAACCCCTATGCGCGGATCATCGTCGAGGAAGCCCATCGGCGCGGGATCGATGTGCAGGTGGATGACGCCGATGCCGGCCTGTTCACCCTGAGCCACGGCGGCCGCCGGGTGCGTTGCCGCGAATCCCTGAGCGACCTGACCAGCGCCATCAGCATGACCCTGTGCCAGGACAAGAGCCTGACCCACAAGGTGCTCAAGGCCGCCGGCTTGAAGCTGCCGGAGCAACAGTTGGCCGGCAGCGCCGATGACAACCTGGAGTTTCTCGACGAGCATCAGCGCATCGTGGTCAAGCCGCTGGATGGCGAGCAGGGTCAGGGCGTGGCGGTGGATTTGCAAACCATCGAGGACGTGCAGAAGGCCATTGAGGCCGCACGCCAGTTCGACACCCGCGTGCTGCTGGAAAGCTTCCACGAAGGCCTCGACCTGCGCATTCTGGTGATCGGCTTTGAAGTGGTCGCCGCCGCCATTCGCCGCCCGGCGGAAATCACCGGAGACGGCCAGCATTCCATCGGCGCATTGATTGAAGCCCAAAGCCGCCGACGCCAGGCCGCTACCGACGGCGAAAGCAAAATCCCCCTGGATCATGAAACCCAACGCACCCTGGAGGCTGCCGGGTACGACTACAGCAGCATCCTGCCCCGTGGCGAACGCCTGGCCGTGCGGCGTACCGCCAACCTGCACACCGGTGGTTGCCTGGAAGACGTCACCGCCATCCTTCATCCGACCCTGGTGGACGCCGCCGTGCGCGCCGCCCGCGCCCTGGATATTCCCATGGTGGGCCTGGACCTGATGGTGCCGGCCGCCGACCAGGCGGAGTACGTATTTATCGAAGCCAACGAACGGGCCGGGCTGGCCAACCATGAACCGCAGCCGACGGCTGAAAAGTTTGTGGACCTGTTGTTTCCCCATAGCCAGCCGACGGCGTGAGAAAGGTGTTGCCTTGACTGGCGCCTTCGCGAGCAAGCCCGCTCCCACATTTGGAATGCATTCCCCTGTGGGAGCCGGGCTTGCCCGCGATGGGGCCGGAACAGCCGATGACTCTCTAGCCAATGGCCCACTCATCGAAACCATCGATGCCCTCAACTCATCAGGAGTTTCCATGACCCGAACCATCCCCGAACCGGATCTCGCTTACCTGCAAAAAGTGCTGCTGGAAATGCTCGCCATCCCCAGCCCCACCGGGTTTACCGACACCATCGTGCGCTACGTGGCCGAGCGCCTGGAAGAGCTGGGCATTCCGTTTGAAATGACCCGGCGCGGCACGATTCGCGCCACCCTCAAGGGCCAGAAAAACAGCCCCGACCGCGCCGTCTCCGCGCACCTGGACACCATCGGTGCCGCCGTGCGCGCGATCAAGGACAACGGCCGCCTGACCCTGGCACCGGTGGGCTGCTGGTCCAGCCGGTTTGCCGAAGGCAGCCGTGTCAGCCTGTTTACCGATAACGGCGTGATCCGCGGCAGCGTGTTGCCGCTGATGGCCTCCGGGCACGCGTTCAATACCGCCGTGGATGAGATGCCCATCAGCTGGGATCACATCGAACTGCGCCTGGACGCCTACTGCGCCACTCGCGCCGACTGCGATTCACTGGGCATCAGCGTCGGCGATTTTGTCGCCTTCGACCCGCTGCCGGAGTTCACCGAGAGTGGCCATATCAGTGCCCGCCACCTGGACGACAAGGCCGGGGTGGCTGCCCTGCTGGCGGCGCTCAAGGCGATTGTCGACAGCGGCCAACCGCTGCTGATCGACTGCCACCCGTTGTTCACCATCACCGAAGAAACCGGCAGTGGCGCGGCCGCCGCGTTACCGTGGGACGTGAGTGAGTTTGTCGGCATCGACATCGCGCCGGTAGCCCACGAGCAGCACTCCAGCGAACACGCAGTGAGTGTGGCGATGCAGGATTCCGGCGGCCCGTATGACTATCACCTGTCACGCCACCTGCTGCGCCTGGCGGCGGAGAATGAGCTGCCGGTGCGTCGCGACCTGTTTCGCTATTACTTCAGCGACGCCCATTCGGCAGTGACCGCCGGCCACGACATTCGCACCGCCCTGCTGGCGTTTGGTTGTGATGCCACCCATGGCTACGAGCGCACCCATATCGACAGCCTGGCAGCGCTGAGCCGCCTGCTGGGCGCCTACATCCTCAGCCCGCCGGTGTTTGCCAGCGACGCCCAACCGGCCAAAGGCTCTCTGGACCGGTTCAGTCACCAGATCGAACACGACACGCAAATGGAGAGCGATACCCGCGTGCCGTCGGTGGACAGCCTGGTGGGCCAAAAAACCTGAGACTGGCAACTGGGATCCCGGCGCAGTAGCATCGCCGGGATTCTTTAGCTGAGACTTGTATGCTGATTCCCTACGATGCACTTGAAGTCGACACCCTGACCCGCCTCATCGAAGACTTCGTGACCCGCGACGGCACCGACAATGGCGACGACACGCCCCTGGAAACCCGCGTACTGCGAGTGCGCCAGGCGCTGACCAAGGGCCAGGCACTGATTGTGTTCGACCCCGAGAGCGAACAATGCCAGTTGATGCTCAAGCACGATGTGCCCAAGCATCTGTTCGACTGACGATCAAGGATTGGGCATGGGCTCGGCCTGCCGGCCCTGGAGGCCCTGGCGGCTGAGGATCTTCTGATAGACCTCCGCCCGGTGCACATTGACCCCCACCGGTGCTTCCACACCCAGTTTTACCTGGGTGCCGCTGACTTCCAGGATGCGCAGGGTGATCTGGTCACCCACCGAGATTATTTCGCCTACCGCGCGGCTTAATACCAGCATGGGGTTCGTCCTTTTTGAGTTTCCGAACCCTGACCTTGCGCTCCCCGGCTATCACCATCAATGGCCTTCAGGCTAAACAGGCATGTCTTACACATCAGGGTAAATTACCCTACAGACAGGCTGTGAATAATCTCGAATTACACCCAAGAACCAAACGATATGTTCATATTTGCAGGCGATCTCTGTGGCGAGGGAGCTTGCTCCCGCCGGGGTGCGAAGCGCCCCCAATAAGGTTAATGCATTCTTTCAGGAAGGCTTGGGTGGCAGGTTTTTGGGGCTGCTGCGCAGCCCAGCGGGAGCAAGCTCCCTCGCCACAGCAAGCTCCCTCGCCACATCAGTTGCTCACCTGAAATTCAACCTTTCACCGCCTGCGACTGAGCCTTGGCCCGCATCTTGTCCGCCATTACGGTCATTTCGTCATAGAGCAACTGCGGGTTCTTCTGCTTCAGCGCCCAGGCCACGCGCCCCTGCTCGTGGGGCAGGATCATGAATTGCCCTTCAGCCACCTGCCGGTAGATGTAGTCGGCGATTTCTGCGGCGGTAATCGGTGAGCTTTCCAGCAGCTTGCCCACTTGGGCCTTCATCGCCGGCGTCGGCCCGCGGAACGAGTCCAGCAGGTTGGTCTGGAAGAACGACGGGCACACCACGTGCACCCCGACTTCCTGTTGCTTGAGTTCCACCAGCAGGCTTTCCGAGAGCGCCACCACGCCGGCCTTGGCCACGTTGTAGTTGCTCATGGCCGGGCCCTGCATCAGGGCAGCCATGGAGGCGATGTTGATGATGCGCCCCTTGCTCTTTTCCAGCAGCGGCAGGAACGCCTTGCAGCCCTTGACCACGCCCATGAGGTTGATTGCGATCTGCCAGTCCCAGTCTTCCAGGGACAGTTCGCTGAAGAACCCGCCCGACGCCACGCCGGCGTTGTTGACGATCACGTCGATGCCGCCGAGCTTTTCCTCACAGGCCTGTGCGAAGGCAGTGAGCTGGCTGTAGTCGCGCACGTCGCAACGCTGGGTGAAACCGTCACCACCGGCCTGGCGCACGAGCTTGAGGGTTTCTTGCAGGCCCGCTTCACTGACGTCCGACAAGGCCAGTTGCCAGCCTTCGCGGGCCCAGCGCAGAGCGATTTCGCGACCCAGGCCAGAACCGGCGCCGGTGATCATCATGCGATTTTGCATAGGAAAGTAGCCTTGTGGTTCACGGAAGAAGTGAGCCGCAGTGTAGCGAAGGTTTTTCCCCCACCCACGCACCATCAGACTGCTGAATGCCCCAGGCAAACCGTGGGCCGGGTCGGATGGCGGGAAACCCGCCAAGTTCAATTTATTTAAACTAAGGACGGGTATTTGCAACGCAGTTAAAGGAAATAAGCAACTTAGCAAAAAGCTTTAAAAAAACACGGAATTTTCCTTCGAACACACCGGTCGGAGTTAGTAAGGCGTCCGTAACAGCTGTCGGGCCTATTCGTTAAATAACAGGTCTTTTCAGAAGACAATAAGGAAAACAACACATGAGCCTCATTCTTATCATTATTCTGATCCTCCTGCTGGTCGGCGGTCTGCCAGTGTTCCCTCACTCGCGCAACTGGGGTTACGGGCCATCGGGTATTCTCGGTACCGTATTGGTAGTGCTGTTGATTCTGCTGTTGCTCGGCAAGATATAACGCTTTAAAACGCGTAAAAAAAGAGGCCTTAAAAGGCCTCTTTTTTTATGCGCGGGTGTTTAATCCGGCTTGCCGTCCACCACGCCTGCGGTGTTATCCAACAGGCTCTTGGTAGCCGTCTGCAGGAACGACTCGAGCTTCTGCTTCAACGCAGCCTCGTCCGGCGATTCTGGAATCACTTTCCCGGTCGGGTTGGCGCCCAGTTCGTATTCCCACAACTTCGGTGGCATTTCCTTAGGCAGTACCAGCACCCGGTCACCGGTGAGCAAGGCCACGGTCTGGTCGCTGCCCGACGGCTTGATCACGCCAAAGCCCTTGTCGCCTTCCGGCAGGTTGAGCAGGTCGCGACCCCAGCACTGGTGCAGGGTGTCACCGCCGAGGCGGCCCATGATGGTCGGCACGATGTCGATCTGGGTGCCCACGGTGTGGTCACGCTCGCCGAACTTCTCCTGCATGCCCGGTGCAATCATCAGCATCGGCACGTTGAAGCGGCCCAGGTCCATCTCGGTGATCTGCTGCTCGTTGCCGAAGCCGTGGTCGCCCACAATCACGAACAGGGTTTCCTTGAAGTACGGCTCCTTGCGGGCCTTTTCAAAGAACTGGCCCAGGGCCCAGTCGGAGTAGCGCATGGCCGTCAAATGCTCGTTGAGGCTGCCACGGTCGGTGACTTTCTCAACCGGCAATGGCGTCGGCAACGCGTACGGCGTGTGGTTGGACAGGGTTTGCAGCAGCGCATAGAACGGCTTGCCGCCTTCACGTGCCTTCAACTCTTCCAGGCCACGGGTGAACATGTCCTGATCAGACACACCCCAGGTCGGATCCGAGAACACCGGGTTGACGAAGTCATTACGGCCGATGAAGTTGGTCATGCCCTGGTTGCTGAAGAAGCCCGACTGGTTGTCCCAGGCAAAGTCGCCGTTGTAGACATACACGTCGTCAAACTTGCGGGCGCTGAGCAACTGCGGCAGGCCCGAGAGCTTGTGGCTGCCTTCCGGGGTCTGCATCAGGTATTCGAAGCCCGGCAGGTTCGGGAAGCACGCCATGGTGGCGAACATACCCTGGTGGGTGTGGGTGCCGTTGGAGAAGAAGCGGTCGAACAGCAGGCCTTCCTTGGACAGTTTGTCGAAGTACGGCGTGATGTTGCCCGGGCGACCCAGGGCGCCCACCGAGTGACCGGCGAAGCTTTCCATCAGGATCACCACGACGTTCTTGATCGGCAGGGTCTTCTCGGCCGGCGGCGTGAAGTCACGGCGCACGGCGGCAGTGTCGGTGTCTACCAGCTTCTCGCTCGGCAGCACCAACATGTCGCGCACGGTCTGGGTGGCCAGCGGTTGTTCCAGGGTGGCTTTCCAGATGTTCGAACGCTCCTCGGAGAAACGCGCCTTGGCGGCCGAGATCAACGACAGCGTGCCGTTGAGGCCCAACTGGTTGGCGAAGTTCGAGTCGGTGGTGTACACGTCACCCCAGCGCAGTGGCGGGCCCTGGCGCAGGGTGCCACGGATGGCGACCACCGCGACCAGCAGGCAGACCACGAACACCGCGATGCGTGTGTACCACGGCGCCACCTGGCGGGTGCCGATGCTGCCACCGCTGAACGGGCCGCGTGGGCGGGTTGCACGGTCGGCGCCTTTAAAGGCGATGCTCAGGATCAGCGTGCCCACGGCCCAGGCCAGCAGGTAGCGCACCACCGGGAAACCGTACCAGAGCATGCTCATCACGGTTTTCGGGTCTTCCTTCACGTACTGGAAGACCAGGCCGTTGAGGCGCTGGTGGAATTCGCGGTAGAAGTCCATTTCCATCAGGCCCAGGAACAGCGCGATGCTCGACGCGACCGTCAGCCAGAAGCGGAAAAACCCGCGAGCCGCCATGGCACGTACGCTGAACAAGGCCAGCAACAGCGGGACCAGCACGTACATCACCAGGCGAATATCCAGGCGCAGGCCGTTGGCGAACGCTTCAAGGAAGGTCGAGGCCGGTGTGTCGAGGATCATCTCGCGGTTGTAGACCAGCAGCGCCAGGCGCAGCAGGGAGAACATCACCATCATGATCAAGGCACAAAGCAGCGTGTACGCCAGATGGGATTTGACGGTCGGTTGCAGCAAGCGATTAGAAGCTCGCTGCTGATTCAGGGCGTCCGGGTTTGCCATGTCGTTTTAGGACCCATTGGAAGTTTAAGTTGCGAATGAATACAGCGGCGCCCCGCCCCCACCCAGTCAGGCTGGGGCAGGTGGTGAACGCGATGGCGCAAATGGTGCCCGATCAACGCCGGCAACGCCATTGATTACTCACTCCGGCCGTTTGTTGGCACTCGTCTTAGAGCACTCGGGCGGGAAAATAGCCGGCGAATTGTCTTGGATGGAATGTGAAAATTTTGTACAGCGAATATCTCGACACACAAAAAACAGCCGGGATTGTAGCGGGCAACTTAGGGCCGTATCTTTGCCCACTGCCCTTTTGGATTGCCCATGATGTTTTATTGCTACCACCCAAGTCCGCTCGGGCCGCTATTACTGGCGGCGGATGAACAAGGATTGCGCTTGTTGTATATGAACGTGCATCAATGCCCGGTGCAGGCAGAGTGGACCCTGGCAACTAACGAGTTGGATGAAGTGCGCCGGCAACTGGATGAGTACTTCGCACGCAAGCGGGAAGTGTTCGACCTGGCGCTGGCACCGGTGGGCACGCCGTTTCAACAACAGGTGTGGCAAGCGTTGTTGCAGATTCCCTACGGGCGCACCTGGACCTATGGCCAACAGGCACAGCACCTGGACAATCCCAAGGCGATCCGCGCGGTGGGCACGGCCAATGGCGCCAACCCGATCTCCATCATCATCCCGTGCCACCGGGTGGTGGGCAGCGATGGAACCCTGGTGGGGTTTGGCGGCGGGATTGAAAACAAGGTGAAGTTGCTGGAGCTGGAAGGCAGCTGGTTGATCTGAAGGCTCCCGTGCGGGGCACGGAAGCCTTGCCCGGGGATCAGATCCGCACGTTGCCGCGCGGCCCGGCGATCGCCCAGATGATCAAGCCCAACACCGGCAGCAGCAGGATCAACAGGATCCACAGCACCTTGGCGCCGGTACCCGCGCCGCTTTTGAACACGTTGATGATCGCCCAGATATCCAGCGCCAGGATGATCAACCCGATCAGGCCATTAAAAGTGGAACCCATGGTATCGCTCCTAAGTGAGGGCTTGCCTGCTTAGGATAGTCAGCCGTGGCCAGGGGTTCCGTTTTATTTCAGACGTGGACCGCAACCCGCAGGGCTTCCAGGGACGGTTCGCCCTTGATCCCGACTTCGGCACACAACGCCAGCACCCGTGGCACGTCATTGCCGTAGACCAGCACGGCCTGGATCTCGTCGTCCAGCAACTGGCTGAAGTTGACCAGCACGTAGCCACCATTTTCCGGGTTGAGCGCGCTCATCTGGACCTGGATGCGGTTCAGCGCGGTCAGGGCTTCGGTCTTGGCCAATTGCTTGGGCTTGAGGTTGAACGCCACGCCGGGGCCGAACGAGGCAACGATCTGGGCGAACAGGTCCTGGTAAGAGTCGGCCTGGAACAGCACGGTGTCCGGCAGGCTGCCGACAACGATCCACTCCCCCAGGGGAATCGGGAAAGTGTCGTCGTAGTTGATGTCCGGGTTGGCCGCCAGGAAAGCGTCAGCATCGGCGTAAGCCTGGGCCGCCTCGTCCGCCACCCTGGCGATCTCGGGTTCGCTCATGCAGCCGGAGCTGATTTTGCTGATGAGTTCGACGAGTGCGCTTTTCATGGGGTGGTCCTGTGACGGGGCTGGTTTTGAGGGCGCAAAGCCTACACCAGTTTTTGCAACTGCGCCGCCGTATCCACCGCCCCCATGGTCTGGGCCGCTGTCAACGCGGTCACGCCCTGGGCGTCGGTGGCCGTGGGGTTGGCGCCCTGGCTGAGCAGGTAATCCACCATGTCGATGCGGTTGAACATCGCCGCCATCATCAGCGCCGTACGGCCATCAGAAGACGCGCCCTCGACCAACGCACCGCCTTCGATCAACGCCTTGACCACCGGCAGGTTGCCCTTGAACGCAGCGCCGGCAATCGGCAGTTGGTTCTTGTCGTTGGCAATCTGCGGGTCGGCCTTGAATTCCAGCAACACTTTCACCGCGTCTGCATGACCGTGGTAGGCCGAGAGCATCAGCAGCGTATCGCCATTGTGGTTACGCAGGTTCGGCGGCAAGCCCTTGGCCAGCAGCGCAGCCAGCATCGCGGCATCGCCCTTGCGGGCCACGTCGAACACCTGCTCGGCAAATTCGGCGGCTTCGTCTTCGGTCATTTGTTTGGCGTGGTCTGACATGTGGGGCTCCTTGTCTGGTGTTTCATAAGGCGTCCAGTCTCGCGACGGAGTTCCCCCCTGTCATGCCTTTTTTCCCAAAAGCGGCGATAGGCAGAATCAATAACGGAACTTGCCCGCCTGGATGTCCGCCAGCAGTTGCCCGGTGACGGGCACGTAGCTGTCCGACCCCGGCAGCCAGGCAAAGATCGGATCGTCACCCGCCTTGTGCGGGTCGAACGCCTCCTCCTTGAGTTTCACCTTCTGGTATTTGAAGGTGCCGGTCGTCTCCATCTTCACTTTAATCCGCAGGAACAACGGCACCGCATACGCCGGCAACTGCCCGTGGGCAAACGTCAGCAACTCGCGCATGTCCAGGGCGGCCAGGGATTCGGCAGGCGTGATGGCGGCCATGCCTGCACGGCCATTGGTGTTTTCAATCTCCACGCCGTAGGCCACCACTTCGGAAATCTGCGGGTGCTGCAAGAGGATGTTTTCGACTTCGGTGGTGGATACGTTCTCGCCCTTCCAGCGGTAGGTGTCCCCCAGCCGATCCACGAACTGGGCATGGCCGAAGCCGATATTGCGCAGCAGGTCGCCGGTGTTGAAGTAGCGGTCGCCCTTCTGGAACACATCGCTGAGCACCACTTTGCGGTTTTTCTCGGGGTCGGTGTAGCCGTCGAACGGCGCCTTGTCATCGATCCTGGCCAGCAGCAGGCCCTGGCCGCCCTTCGGCACCTCGCGCATAAACCCGTTACTGCCGCGAATCGGCTCACAGCTGTCATGGGCGTAGTCCACCAGCGCCCAGTGCATCAGGGAAAAGCCGATGGTGTTGTCGAAATTCAGCACGTTGGTGAAGCCGATATTGCCGTCGCTGGCGGCGTACAGCTCGCAGATGTGATCGACGCCAAAACGCTGCTTGAACTCGGCCCAAACGCCGGGCCGCAGGCCGTTGCCGATCATCTTCGTCACCGGGTTGTCACGGTCCTGCCCGCTGGCAGGCTGATCGACCAGGTAGCGGCACAACTCGCCGACATAGCCCAGGGTGGTCGCGTTGAAGCCGCGCACGTCATCCCAGAACTGGCTGGCGCTGAACTTGCGGCGAATGGCAAACCCCGACGCCCCGGCGATTGCCGAACCCCAGCACACGCACAGGCCGGTGGCGTGATACAGCGGCAAGGTGCAATAGACGACATCGTCGGGGCCCATATCCAGGGCGATGGTGCCGAAACTGGCCGAGGACTTCATCCAGCGGCCGTGCTTGAAAATGCCCGCCTTGGGCAAGCCGGTGGTGCCGGAGGTGTAGATATAGAAGCAAGGATCGTTGAAGAAGATCTGCTGGGTGCTGGCAGGGTTTTCTGCCGGGCATGCGGCACTGGCGGCCATGAGGTCTGCATAACCTGGCGGTACGTGGGTGTGCTGCTGGTCGGCGATAAACCAGGTTTTATCCGCGTGGATTGCCACTTGGCTGCGAACGGCCTCATAGGCACCGACCAACTCGGCGCCCACCACAACCGCCACCGGCGTCACCAGGTTGAGGCTGTGTACCAGCGCTGCCTGGGTTTGCGAGGTGTTGAGCATCGCGCAAATGCCGCCCAGCTTGGCCACGGCCAACACGCTGAGCAACAACTCGGGGCGGTTCTCGATAAACAATGCCACCACGTCGCCCTTGCCGATGCCCTGCTGGTGCAGGTAATGGGCCATGCGGTTGGCCTGCTGGTTGGCCTGGCGGTAGCTGAGTACGGTGTCGCCATACAGCAACGCAGCGCCATCGGGATTGCGTTGAGCGGCGTTTTCGAAGGTCCAGCCCAGGCCACAGGGCTGGTCAGGGTCGGTGATGTTGGCCACGCGGATACCGCGGACCAATCGCGGCAGCGCACGGACTATGGCGGGCACCTTACGCAGCATCATGCCCCAGGTGATCATGTCACTCGGCGGGTGGTTCATGGCGGGAACGTCCTTTTTCTTATTGTTCGTATGACCCTCAAGCACCCTTTGCACCGTCATATCGGCGCCGAATGCCTTGCAGGAAAATACGCCAGCCTTTCTTTGGCTGTACACGCAGGATTTGAAAAGTTTTGTATCCCGAAAGGAAAAGGAATTTACCGGCCGGCGACGCGGTCACTATGGAAGACCTGCTCCGCCTGCCAGCGGCGAAACACTTGGCAAAACCCCGCAAAATGCAGGATGCACGATGGCCATTCATGCAAATTGCACGAAAGCGAAAACTCTAAATTTTCACAACACGTTGATTTATAACAACTTTTTAAGACAGTCAGTGCTGGCACAATCACTGCACCTATCACTCCACGCTGCAAAACATGAGCTAACGGAGCTGATAGACATGAGCCTGATCCAAGATAAATTTTCTTCTGTGTTCGCCAATTTCGACGTCACCACCCAGGCGCGCCCTGATGGCGGCATCCTGCTGACCTTGCGTAACAGCGAAGGCAAGCAGATCAAACGTTCGATCTCTTATCAGCAGTTGCACACCGCCGATCAACTGACGTGGGTCATCAGCGCCATTCGCCGTGACCTGGCTGAACAAGCCAGTGACCTGCCGCAGATTTCGATGCTGCAAAGCCAGAACCGCTTTGCCCTGCCGACTTATCATTCGGCTTGACCGTCATGCAGGACCCGAACAGGTCGTGGTGCCGTTGCGCATCACGACCTTTTTTTATTGGCATAAACCCTGTTTGATCGCCTCGTTCACCGCTTGAACCCGGTTAGTCACCTGCAATTTGCCGTAGATGTTACGCAGGTGAAACTTCACTGTGGCTTGGGAGATTGAACGAATCTTGCTGATTTCCCAGACCGTCTTGCCTTCAGAGGCCCAGCGCAGGATTTCCCGCTCCTTTGGGGTCAGGGGTTTGCCTGACAGCAACTCTGCACGCCGCTTGCTACTGTTGTCAGATTCCTCGGACGGCTGTTCCAGTGGCTCTGGACCGCTCATGGGTGCCTCTCTCTTCTTCTGGTCTAGTAGCGCCCGTATTCGGATTACTCCTATTGACAGGCGAATAAATACTGAGACCAGAGAGAGTTACACAAAGAGTGGAAGTATTAAGTAAGGCCAGCGAGAAACAGGTGTTGCTCACAAACTTATAAGTTTTTTCCCACAACAATTTCCAACTTGTATGGGTTGCACTTTATAGCAGCCCCCTATTCAGGAGGCTGTGCGGGTCACTCAGTCGTCGAGCCGGGGGAAAGCCTCGGCGATCGCGTCGCCGGTCAGATTGACCGCCAGCCCGTGCGCGCGGTTGAACAGGCGGATCACCACAAAGTGCGGGTTCTCCCCCATATCAAACCAGTGTGCGATACCGGCCGGCACCGAGATCAGGTCGTTTTTCTCGCAGAACACCGCGTACACATAGTCGTCGATGTGCAAGGTAAACAGCCCACGACCGGCGACGAAGAAGCGTACGTGGTCTTGCGCCATGCGGTGTTCGTCGAGCCGCTCGGCGCGCAGTTCGGCTTTCTGCGGGTGGTCGTTGCTGACGCTGACCACATCGACGTGGGTGTAACCGCGCTCGGTCATCAGTGTGTCGATGGGCACCTGGTAGGCCGCGATGATCTCACCCTCACTGGCACCCGCCTCAAGCCGGGTGGCGGCCTGCCAGCGGTCGAAGCCCACGCCCAGCTCGGCCAGGGTCGAAACGATATCGTCCTGATGCGTCAGCACCTTGTTCGGGGTATCGGGGGTGGAGACGTGGTAAACCGCGAGATAGCTCATCAAACTCTTCCTCTGTCACGGGAGCGGCTCATGGCCGCTCCTCTTGCAATCGAATGCCAATGATTAGGGCGGCGGCCAGAGCCGCAAGGCTGGCAATGCTGAAGGTCAGGGTCGGCCCCAGCAGGTTCCAGCTATAACCGGAATAGAGTGCGCCCAACGCACCGCCGGTGCCGGCCAGCGCGGCATACAGTGCCTGGCCCTGGCCCTGCTGGCGAGCACCAAAGCTGCGCTGTACAAACTGGATGGCCGCTGCGTGAAAACTGCCGAAGGTCGCGGCGTGCATCACCTGCGCCAGCAACAGCACCCAGAAGAATTCCGCGAACGAGCCCAGCAGCAGCCAGCGCAGCGCCGCCAGCAGGAAACTCGCCATCAGCACCCGGCGTACCGAAAAGCGCGTGAGGATCCGGCTCATGGCCAGGAACATCAACACTTCCGCGACCACGCCCAAAGCCCACAGCATGCCGATCACACCCCGGCTGTAACCCAGGTGTTCGAGGTGCAACGTGAGGAAGGTGTAGTACGGGCCATGGCTCATCTGCATCAGCGCCACGCAGGCATAAAACGCCAGTACGCCGGGGCTGCGCAGTTGACGCAAAAAGCCGTCACCGGCCAGGCGGTTACCCTGGTTCAACGGCTGCGCATTGGGCACCCAGAGGCTGGCGCCGATGATGCCCGCCATGATCACCACGACCACCACCGGGTAGATGTCCAGGCTCAGCCCGTCGAACAGGCGGCCCATGATCACCACGGTAAGGATAAACCCGATGGAGCCCCACAACCGCACCTGGCTGTAGCGCGAGGTCTGGCCCTGCAAATGCGCGAGGGTAATGACCTCAAACTGCGGCAGCACCGCGTGCCAGAAGAACGCGTGCAAGGCCATCACCAGCGCCAGCCAGGCGTAGGTCTTGCTGACAAAGATCAGCGAGAAGCTCACCAGGGTGCACAGCGCGCCGACACGCACGATGGCCAGGCGCCGGCCGGTGTAATCCCCCAGCCAGCCCCACAGGTTGGGGGCCACGCAGCGCATCAGCATGGGGATGGCCACCAGCTCGCCGATGCGCGAACTGGAGAACCCCAGGTGATCGAAGTACAGCGCCAGGAACGGCGCCGTCGCCCCCAGCAGGGCGAAATAGAACAGGTAGAAGCTGGAGAGTCGCCAGTACGGGAGTGCTTCCGTCAGCATAAGTGGCGGGTGGCGAGCGAGCTTGCTCGCGCTGGGTCGCGAAGCGGCCCCACTGGAAGCGCCGCATTTCTCCAGGTAATACCGGGTTGCAGGCTTTGGGGCCGCTTGGCAGCCCAGCGCGAGCAAGCTCGCTCGCCACACACCGTCACAGCTGGCCCAACACCGGCGTACTGACCTTCACATCGGCGTTTTGCCCGCGATGGCGCAGCAGGTGGTCCATCAAAACGATGGCCATCATTGCCTCGGCAATCGGCGTGGCGCGGATGCCGACGCAGGGGTCGTGACGGCCCTTGGTGATAACGTCCACCGGGTTTCCGTGCACATCAATCGAACGGCCCGGCGTGGTGATGCTGGACGTTGGCTTGAGGGCCAGGTGCGCAACGATCGGCTGGCCGGAGGAGATGCCCCCGAGAATGCCGCCGGCGTTGTTACTGAGGAAACCTTCGGGGGTCATCTCGTCACGGTGCTCGGTGCCGCGCTGGGCCACGCAGGCGAAACCGGCGCCGATTTCCACACCCTTGACCGCGTTGATGCTCATCAGCGCGTGGGCCAGTTCGGCGTCGAGGCGGTCGAAGATCGGCTCGCCCAGGCCCGGCATCACGCCTTCGGCCACCACGGTGATTTTCGCGCCGACGGAATCCTGGTCGCGGCGCAACTGGTCCATATAGGCTTCCAGTTCCGGCACCTTGTCCGGATCGGGGCAGAAGAAGGCGTTGTCTTCGACGCTGTCCCAGGTCTTGAACGGGATTTCGATCGGGCCCAGCTGGCTCATGTAGCCACGAATCACGATGCCCTGGGTCGCGAGGTATTTCTTGGCAATTGCACCGGCTGCCACGCGCATCGCGGTTTCCCGCGCCGAACTGCGGCCACCGCCACGGTAGTCGCGCTCGCCGTATTTGTGGTGGTAGGTGTAGTCGGCGTGGGCCGGGCGGAACAGGTCCTTGATCGCCGAGTAGTCCTTGGACTTCTGGTCGGTGTTGCGAATCAGCAGGCCGATGGCGCAGCCGGTGGTGCGGCCTTCGAACACGCCGGAGAGGATTTCGACTTCGTCGGCCTCCTGGCGCTGGGTGGTGTGGCGGCTGGTGCCGGGCTTGCGGCGGTCGAGGTCACGCTGCAGGTCTTCCAGGGACACCTCTAGGCCCGGCGGGCAGCCGTCGACAATGGCGACCAACGCCGGGCCATGGCTTTCGCCCGCGGTGGTAACAGTGAACAGCTTGCCGTAGGTATTGCCGGACATGCAGGGCGCTCCGTGAAATCAGTTGAATCAAGTCAACCGTAATAACTTAAGGCGGCCAGTATACGCAGGCTAACCGACTAGTTCATCCTCGAAACCTTACCGGTAGACGTTGGTCCAACCGGCACCTTCCTCATGATGGCGCGATGATGCTGCGAGTTCTGCTTTTGACCCTTACCCTGTTTTCCAGCCTTGGCTTCGCCGCCTCCCCTGTCGTGCTGCAACGGCCCATCAGCCTGGACACCGGCAGCGGCGAGCTGTTTGGCTCGCTGTTATTGCCCAAATCCGACAAGCCTGTGCCGGTGGTGCTGATCATTGCCGGCTCCGGACCCACCGACCGCAACGGCAACAGTGCCGACGGCGCGCGCAATGACAGCCTCAAGCGCCTGGCCTGGGTACTGGCCAAACACAACATCGCCAGCGTGCGCTACGACAAGCGCGGCGTGGCCGCCAGCCTGGCCGCCACCCCTGATGAACGCAACCTGACCCTGGACGCCTACGTCTCCGACGCCGTGGCCTGGGGCAAGTTGCTCAAGGCCGACCCGCGCATGGGCCCGTTGATTGTGCTGGGCCACAGCGAAGGTGCGCTGGTGGCCGCCCTCGCCGCCCCACAGCTCGATCCGGCCGGGGTGATTTCCCTGTCCGGCAGCGCCCGCCCGGTGGACCAGGTGATTCGCCAGCAACTGGCCGACCACATGCCGCCCGCGCTGTTACTGCGCAGCAACCAGATTCTCGACCACCTCAAGGCCGGCCAGGTGGATGCCGATGTGCCCACGCCGCTTGAGGGCATTTTCCGACCCAGCGTGCAGCCTTACCTGATCAGCCTGTTCCGCGCCGATCCGTCGGCGGCCTTTGCCAAACTGAAAATGCCGGCACTGATCGTCCAGGGTACCAACGACCTGCAAGTCGGCGTGGCCGATGCGCAACAACTGCAGAAGGCCAAGCCGGACGCCGAGTTGACGGTGATCGAGGGCATGAACCACGTGATGCGCATCGTGCCCAATGACGTGAAGCAGCAATTGGAATCCTATAACGACCCACAGTTGCCGCTGGCTGCCGAACTGGGCACGCGCCTGGTTCGCTTTATCGACGGACTTCGCGCCAGTTAAGCGAGTATTGCCCCTCCAGTCCTGAGTAAAACGGCCGATAAGCCATGGGTCGACAGCAAAAAGCCTGTCGGCCCGCAGAGCTTGGACAGGATCGCGCCGAATGACGAACACCGAAGCAACACCCGAATCAACCGCCGAGACCACGGCAGAAACCGAGGCCGCCGCATCGGCCGCGTTACCGTGGGCGGAGGTACAGGCCGAACATTTCAAGATGCTGCGCCTGGCCCCGTTGGCCACCGACCGCGCCACCGGCGTACGGCCCCTGCGCTTTGTGCAATTTGGCTGGGCCGAACGCAATAACAAAGACAACAGCCTGCTGCGCATGGTCATTCAATTGCCTGGCCAGCGGGTGCGCCGGGAACAGAACCACCTGGATATCTGGGTCGACCACACCACCCAGCGGGTGCATTTCGGTCCGGGCAACAGCCTGGAGATCGAACCGGCAAACCGCGGCATCGGGCGTTTCCTGGTGGCCCAGGGCGCCGCATGGGCGAAAAAGAAGTGGTCGCACTATCGCGTCGACGGCGTTGACCTGGCCAACAAGGACGCACTGAATGAAGCCACGCGCCTGCGGCGGGATCACTTCCTGCGCATCCAGGGGTTTGATGTGGCGTATGCCGATGTCCAGCATTTGAAGGGCAACGTGCAGCCCGGCAAGGTCAGCGATGTGCTGGACAGCTGGAACACTGAAAAGCTGCAGTTTGTGGAAATTCTGGAAGCGGCGCAGATGCTGCAACAGGCCGAGCAGAACCTGGCGGAGCAGGAAGTGAAGCTGCGCAAGGAAGAGGAAAAGGTCACCAAGTTCAAGCGCGAAGACAGCGGGTTGCGCTTCACGATTACCTGCCTGGTGGCGTTTACCGTGTTTCAGGCGGGGTTGTTGATCTGGATTGCGACACATCGGTAATCCTTCTGCAGAAACCGGATACAAATGTGGGAGCTGGCTTGCCTGCGATTAGCGGTGTATCAGCCAGCATCCCCGGCAATGACACTCCGCTATCGCAGGCAAGCCAGCTCCCACACTGACCGTATTCCTGCCGTTAGATCAGACCCTGGCGGCAAACACCGCCTGATGAGCCCGACACTGCTCGGCCGTCAACATGAACACGCCATTCCCACCGCGCTGGAAGTCCAGCCAGGCAAAGTCCACTTCCGGGTACAACGCCTCGACGTGAACCTGGCTGTTACCCACTTCCACGATCAACAAGCCCTTCTCGGTCAGGTGATCCGCCGCCTCGGCCAGCATCCGCCGAACCAGGTTCAAACCGTCATCCCCACACGCCAGGCCCAGTTCCGGTTCGTGCTGGTATTCGTCCGGCATGTCGGCAAAGTCTTCGGCATCCACATACGGAGGGTTGGACACGATCAGGTCAAAACGCTGGCCCGGCAAACCGTCAAAGCCATCGCCCTGCACGGTATACACCCGCTCGTCGACGCCATGGCGCTCGATATTCTGGTTGGCCACTTCCAGCGCTTCGAAGGACAGGTCGCCCAATACCACTTCAGCGTCCTGGAACTCGTAGGCACAGGCAATACCGATGCAACCGGAGCCGGTGCACAGGTCCAGAATGCGCGCCGGCGGTGTGCCCAGCCACGGTTCGAAGCGGTTTTCGATCAGCTCGCCAATCGGTGAGCGTGGAATCAGCACGCGTTCATCGACGATAAACGACATGCCGCAGAACCAGGCTTCTTTCAACAGGTAGGCGGTGGGCACGCGCTCATGGATGCGGCGGTGCAACAACCGTTGCACGTGGGAGATTTCCTCTTCTTCCAGGTTGCAATCCAGGTAGCTGTCGGCGATTTCCCAGGGCAGGTGCAAGGCGCCGAGCACCAGTTGCCGGGCTTCGTCCCAGGCGTTGTCGGTGCCATGGCCAAAAAACAGGTCTTCCCCATGGAAACGGCTGACAGCCCAACGGATATGGTCGCGCAAGGTGCGCAGGCGAGAAGTGATCACGGGGGCAAGCTCCTGGAAAAAACGACCGGCGATTCTAACAGCCTTAAGCTGTACCGACGATGTACGAAAAAACCCTTTGCCGCACGTCGGTTTTCATCTTAAACGTGCTTTTTGTGTAAACGTAGTGCCCTATTGACATCGCTGCACGCCAACAACGGCGTACCTTACGATGGTAGCGATTCACAGAAGCGCTCAGCCAGAGGACAATGTCACAAAAGCCCCACTCACAGGAGCCCCAGAATGTCCGTTCCAAAGACGATGTTTCAACTCAGCGGTCGTGGTTACGCAGCGGCGAACCTGAACCATGCGACCCTCGTGATCATCGACGCCCAGAAGGAATACCTCAGCGGCCCCCTCGCCCTCTCGGGCATGGACGCGGCTGTCGAAAACATCAAGCAACTGGCGGCTGCCGCGCGCAACGCCGGGCGCCCGATCGTGCATGTGCGCCACCTGGGCACCGTCGGCGGGTTGTTTGACCCCCAGGGCGAACGCGGTGAATTCATTCCAGGCCTTGAGCCACAGGCTGACGAAACCATCATCGGCAAGCTGCTGCCCAGCGCCTTTCACGGCACCGGCCTTGAGAAGCACCTGCAAGACCTCGGTTCCCTGGACCTGATCGTCTGCGGCTTCATGAGCCATTCCAGCGTCAGCACCACCGTGCGCGCGGCGAAGAACCTGGGCTTTCGTTGCACCCTGGTGGAAGACGCCTGCGCCACCCGTGACCTGCCTTACAAGGGGGGCATCCTCAGCGCTGACCATGTGCAGCAGACCGAAATGGCCATCATGGCTGACAACTTCGCCACCCTCGCCCTGACCAAAGATCTGATCTGATCGACCTCCGATGAGCGGGTAGCCGCCCGCTCATCCGCAAAAGCCTGTCATTTGCTGCAATTGCCTCTGTACCCGGAACAACCTGTGTATCTTCCGGTCGAAGGGCCGATACCCTGGAGGAAAGGTCGGAATGAAGATATCCGATGGTTTTGATGCACGTCGCTTGCGCCCCAAGGGCCCGAGCAACTGGCGTCTGCGCATCGGCGCCGGCTTTGCCGCGCTGTTCGCGATAGTAGGCGTACTGCTGGCAGTGGCTGGCGCCGCCGGTTTGTCTGGACATTCACCGGCCTTGGGCGAGCTGAATGCCAGCCCGGGCGGTTCTGCAATATTGCTGGTGATCGGCCTGCTGGTGCTGTGGTTCGGCGTATGGCTGTGGCGCCGTTGCCGTCGGCGCATGCGCCAGCCGTTGTCACTGAACATCGCTTCCCACCTGATGAAAAAGCACGACTGATGGCGTCCAGATAGCGTTTGTTGCGCATCAAGCCGCCGCGATTAGGTAAACTGCCCGCCCTTCGCGGAGGCTGACATGCAAGACGACGATTTTTCCCTGTTCAAGAGCGAGCTGCGCGGCGTCAAGCCGATCAAGCACGATCGCGCCGAAACCGGCAAACCCAAGACCGACCGCGCGCAGATCGCCAAGCTGCGCCAGGCGGCGACCGTGCGCACGGACGCCACCACCGTGGACGGCCTGTCGGATCAATTCGTTATCGATGTAGGCCCCGAAGATGAGCTGATGTGGGCCCGCGACGGCGTGCAGGAAAGCCAGATGCGCAAGCTCAAGGTTGGCCAGATCCCGTTCGAGGGCAGCCTTGACCTGCACGGCATGACCGTCGAAAAAGCCCGCGAAACCCTCTGGGCGTTCCTCGCCGAAGCCACCAAATTCGAAATCCGCTGCGTGCGCGTCACCCACGGCAAGGCCGTGCGCCTGGATGGCAAGCGGCCGATGATCAAAAGTCACGTCAACACCTGGTTGCGCCAGCATTCCCAGGTGCTCGGCTTTACCTCGTGCCAGCCTCGCCACGGCGGTGCGGGTGCGGTGTATGTGATGCTCAAGCGCACCATGATGGAAGGCCGCGACGAGTAACAAGTGCCATCGTCAGGCTTGCAGCGATGTGTCGGCCACCGTACCCTTGCCCTTTGCGAAAACCCCACTAGGTAGTTTCATGTCCCTGGAACAGAATTACACCGCGATCCTCGGCCAACTCGGCGAGGACGTCTCCCGCGAGGGCCTGCTCGACACGCCAAAACGTGCCGCCAAGGCCATGCAGTACCTTTGCCGCGGTTATGCACAGACCCTTGAAGAAGTCACCAACGGTGCCTTGTTCAGCTCTGACAACAGCGAAATGGTGCTGGTCAAGGACATCGAGTTGTACTCGCTGTGCGAACACCACCTGCTGCCGTTTATCGGCAAGGCCCACGTCGCGTATATCCCGAGCGGCAAAGTGCTGGGCCTGTCGAAGGTCGCGCGTATCGTCGATATGTATGCCCGTCGCCTGCAGATCCAGGAAAACCTCAGCCGCCAGATCGCCGATGCGGTCCAGCAGGTCACCGGCGCCCTGGGCGTTGCGGTAGTGATCGAGGCCAAGCACATGTGCATGATGATGCGCGGTGTGGAGAAGCAGAATTCGTCGATGATCACTTCGGTGATGCTGGGTGAGTTCCGCGAAAACGCGGCCACCCGCAGCGAGTTTCTCAGCCTGATCAAGTAATACGCGGCACCGAGGAAAACCGGCGTTCATCGCCGGTTTTTTTTCGCCTGTGAAAAATCAGGTAAGCTGCGACCCCTTAAGTCCAGGGCAAGAGGATTATCACCGTGTTCGTTAAAGCACTTCGAGTCGGCCTCGGCCAGATTGTCATCATCGGCGACTTCATCACCCGCCCGCGCAAGCAGCAGCGCCCGGCGAGCGCTCAAGCCCTGGTCGACCAGTCGGCCAAGGACCTGACGCTGTATCAGTTCCACGCGTGCCCGTTCTGCGTGAAGACCCGCCGCACCCTGCGCCGCCTGAACGTGCCGGTGGCGTTGAAGGACGCGAAGAACAACGAGCAGGACCGCCAGACCCTGCTGGAACAGGGCGGCAAGATCAAGGTGCCGTGCCTGCGCATTGAAGAGAATGGCCAGACCACCTGGATGTACGACTCCAAGGTGATCATCGATTACCTCGACAAGCGGTTTGCGGCGGTCTGACAAACAGCGAGGATCCAGTGTGGGAGCGGGCTTGCTCGCGAATGCGGTGTGTCAGTCAGTGAATTCGGCGACTGACACACCGCATTCGCGAGCAAGCCCGCTCCCACAGTTGTTTTTGCAGCGCGGTTAAGTCCGTAATGCCAATTCAAGGTCCAGTAATGCGGAGCCCAGGCACTTGCCATGGGCGTCCAGCGCCAGCGACCTTGTCACTCCGCCCCGCAAGATCCCCGGCAGCACGAAATTCAGTGCCTGCACATTGGGCAACTCGTAACGCCGTACCGGGGCCGCCCCCGCCTCCAGCAATGGCGCAAAAAACGCCGCCACCGCCTCGGCCGTCAGTTGCTCGCAAAGCAACGGATAGTCCTCGGCCCGATACGCAATGATCGAGATGTTCGAGGTGTCGCCCTTGTCTCCCGTACGGGAGTGGGCCAGGGTGTGCAGCTTCATGATTCGATCCTCGAATTGACCGCGTGACGGGGCAACAGCAACGACGCCACCGCCACCACCTGGCGCAGGCTCTTGCTGGCGCCTCCGCCACCGGACGGGCCGTTGGTGTAGAGGGTTTCCACTTCATTGCCCACGCGCACCGCCTCGCTGCGTTCTTCGCAACGGGCGCTGACCCGCAGTCGCACTTCCCAAGGTTCCACCGTGCTGCGCGGCCCATGCAGCGAGTCCATGCCGATCAATTCGGCGCGTACGTCCTGCAGGCGCACGCCGGTCAATTCCAGCCGTTTGAGCACCACATCGCGCGCCAGTTGCGCACGGGCCACCGCCCCCGGGCCACCGTAGGACATCTGGCCCTCGCCGATCCAGCCGTCCAGGTAACCGACGCTGACTTTCAACTGTTCAGGCCGTGGCCGCCCGTTTGCGCCATGAGCCCGCACCCGGTCCACGGCCTCCTCGGTAAACGACACCCGGGAAAAGTCCGCGCACACGTCCGGCGTCAGGTACGCCGCCGGGTCATGCACTTCGTAGATCAATTGCTCGGTGCAGGTGGCACGGCTGACCCGCCCACCGGACCCGGCGACCTTGGTGATCAAGGCTTCACCGTCTGCGTCAATCTCGGCCAACGGAAAGCCCAGCCGCGCCAGATCGTCCACATCCTTGAAGCCCGGATCAGCAAAGTAGCCGCCGCTGACCTGCCCCGCACATTCCAACAAATGCCCCACCAAAGTACCCCGCCCCAGGCGCTGCCAGTCATCGGCAGCCCAGCCAAACTCGAACATCTGCGGTGCCAGGAACAACGAAGGGTCCGCCACCCGGCCGGTGATCACCACGTCGGCATCGGCGCGCAGGGCGTCGATAATGCCCTCGGCCCCCAGGTAGGCATTTGCGGAAATCAGCCGGCCACCCAATGATCCAACGGTTTGGCCGTTATCGAGCAACTGCTCCGGCTCGCGGCGCAACACCTCAAGCACATCATCCCCCACCACCGCCAGCACCTTGGGGTTCAGCCCCAATTCGCTGGCAATCCGCCGCACTTCAACCGCCGCCGCCACCGGATTGGCCGCGCCCATGTTGGTGATCACCCGCAAGCGCCGGCGGCCGTCGGGCTGGCCGACAAAGGGCAGCACACGGCGCATGCGCTCACTCAACAACGGGTCGTAACCGCCTTGTGGGTCGCTGATCCGCGCCTGTTGCGCCAGGGCGATGGTGCGTTCGGCCAGGCATTCGAAGACCAGGTAATCCAGGTCGCCCTGTTCGGCCAATTCCACCGCAGGTTCGATACGGTCACCGGAGTAGCCGGCGCCGGAACCGATGCGCAAGGTTTTCATTTCAAATCACTCCCAGGAGCAGAGCCGTCAGGGTCATCAACACCGACGCGGCAAACAGAAAAGGGATGGTGAAGCGCTGGTGATCGGCCAATTCGATCTTGCACAGGCCCACCAACAGGAAGGTCGCCGGCGTCAGCGGGCTGACCGGGAAGCCGGTGGTGTGCACCCCCAGCAACGAGGCCTGGGCTACTTGCAATGGGTCGACGCCCAGGGCCTTGCCGACTTCGGCGATCACCGGCATCACGCCGAAGTAGTAGGAATCGGGATCAAACAGCATGCTCAAGGGCATCGACAGGAAGCCCACCACCGCCGGAATCAGCTTGCCGTGGCCCGCCGGAATCTGCGCCACCGCCACTTCGGCGATGGCCTTGAGCATGCCGGTGCCTTGCATGATGCCGGTGAACACCCCGGCGGCGAGCAGGATGCTGGCCATGGTCAGGGCGGTTTTGGCATGGGCATCGATCCGCGCGCGCTGGGCGTCGACGTTCGGGTAGTTGATACACAGCGCGACCACGGTGCCGAGCATGAACATCACCACCGGGTCGACCCAGCCGGCAATCATCACCACCATCACCAGCACCGTCAGGACCAGGTTGACCCAGAACAACCGCGGGCGACGCAGGGCGATGTCATCGTCGCTGAGCACCCGTTGCGGCACTGCATCCACACTGGAACCGGCGCCCAGGCCCAGGCGTTTTTCTTCGCGGCGGCCCAGCCACCAGGCGCAGGCGAACACAAAGACCAGGCCGACGATCTGCACCGGGATCAACGGCTGGAACAAGTCTGCCACCGGCACATGCAGCGCCGCCGAGGAGCGCAACACCGGGCCGGTCCACGGCAGGAAGTTGACCCCGGCGGCCATCGCGGCCACGCAGGCCAGGATGCGTTTATCGATCCCCAGCCGCGTGTACAGCGGCAGCATCGCCGGTATCGTCACCAAAAACGTCACCGCGCCGGAGCCGTCCAGGTGCACCAGCAGCGCCAGGGTCGCGGTACCGACGACAATCCGTGTAGGACGCGTCCCTACCGTGCGCAGGATGCGATCAATGATGGGGTCAAGCATGCCGGCATCGGTCATGATCCCGAAAAACAGGATCGCAAACACAAACATGCCCACCACGGGAGCGACGTTCTTGATGCCAGTGATGATGAAGGCGCTGGTTTGCAGGCCGAAACCGCCCAGCAGCGCAGCGATGATCGGCAAGGCGATCAGGGCCACCAGTGGCGAGAGGCGCTTGCTCATAACGGCGGTGAGCAGGCAGAGGATGGTGATAACACCCAGGGTAGCGAGCATGGGGTAGCTCCAGAACGGCGTTTTCGGCCGGTTATTGTTTTCCCTGGAGTATTGGAATCGCGTTAGGCTTTGTAAATTGGAATATTCGGCACTCAATATTCGAAAAAACAAAACGCTCGAGCAGAATAAAAATGAAAAATTCGATCCAGCATATCCAGGCGTTTCTCGCCGTTGCCCGCACGGGCAGTTTTACCAAGGCCGCCAATGAGCTGCACTTGTCGCCCTCGGCGCTGACCGTTCAGGTGCAGCAACTGGAAGAGTGGCTGGGCGTCGCCCTGCTCGACCGCAGCCCGCGCCACGTCAGCATTACCGCTGCCGGGATGGATGCCCGTGGGCCGATGGAGAAGCTGTTGCTGGACCTGGATAACATCGTCACCGGCTCCCGCGACCTGGCGGCGCTGCGTCGCGGTGTGGTCACCATCGCCGCCCTGCCCTCCGTGTGCGCCGGCGCCTTGCCGCCTGCCCTGCGCCTGTTTCGCGAGCGTTTTGCCGGGATCGAGGTGCGCCTGCATGACCTGGTGGCCCATCGCATTCATGCGCAGGTACGTTCGGGTGAAGTGGACTTCGGCATTGGCGTGCGGGCGCGGCTGAGCCATGGCCTGGCGTTTGAGCCGGTGCTGAATGACCGGTTGTGCGCGTTTGTACCGCTGGATCATCCGTTGACCCGCCATACCGCCCTGACACTGGCGCAACTGGCTGACCAGCCGATCATTCTGACCGGCCGGGACAGCAGTGTGCGGGAACAGGTGGACGCGTTGTTCGACGACACACGCTTGTCGATGCTCGCGGGGATGGAGGCCAACTACATGTCGACGGTGCTGGCGTTGGTGCGCCAGGGACTGGGGATCAGTATCTTGCCGGAGTCGGCGGCGGACAGTCTGGAGGGGTTGAAGCGGATCACGATCGATCATCCAGGGGTGAACCGGGAAATCGGGTTGATCAGTCGCAGTGGGCAGCCATTGAGCCCGGCGGCGCAGCGCTGTTTTGAGTTGCTCAATGATGAGCTATCTGGCGCACCGCAAAACTAAATGTGGGAGCGGGCTTGCTCGCGAAAGCGGTGTGTCAGCCAATACATAGGTTGGCTGACACACCGCTTTCGGGGGGTGTCAGAAATTTTG
>NZ_JACARC010000061.1 GCF_013386825.1 Pseudomonas sp. IPO3778 | reverse complement strand
AGCAACGGATATGTACTCAATAACCCTCAAAAAACCAAACCCAAATCCACCCGCCCATCACGCACGGGCGGGCACCAGTAGTACCCCCCAGTCAACGGCTTACTAATGCGATACAACCCATCAACAATCCCATCTTCAAGCCCACTCATCCGCCGCAGCTGCGCTTCAAACGCATCAAACGAATGCCCAAACGCCAGGAACATCAACCCCGCCTGACCATTCTCCGCCCAAGGCATCGACCGGCGCACCACAAACGCCTCAGGGGTAAAACTCTCCTGGGCCGTACGCTTGGTGTGCGCCGACGCCGGCGCATCGTCCAACTCTTCGTTATCGCCATGGCGCCGACCGATAATGTGATCCCGCTCCACCGCCGGCAAAGCAGCAAACCCATCCAGGTCATGCTGCCATTGCTGAATCGCCGCAAAGCTCGCGCCCCCCTCCGCCACCGCCGCATCAACCGCGGCATCGTCATGGGGATTCTCAGTGCCGTCCTCATAATCGGTCAGGTCAAACCCGGTCTTGTAGCGGAACCCCTCGGTCATCTGCACCAGACCAAACCCCGGCGCCAGGGCTTTTTCAAACGCCCGGCTGCGCAACAGCAACTCACCCCGATCCACACCATGCAGCCAGACCCACAGCGCCTGCTGGGTCGACGGATTCTCCGCCCCCGGCCCGCTCACAGGAGGAAACGCCCGCAACCCGTCAATCCGGGCACCCAGGGCGTTCACCAGCGGTTCACCGAAACCCACCACCGCATTGGCGTCGGCCAGCTGCACCAGCGCATCCAGTGCGGCAGGTACAGCCTCCAGGGACTCAATGGCAAAAAACAGATGGCGTGCCTGCAACGGCACCGGTGCGGCAAGAATGCCCGGCTGGTACTGACTCATGTGAACTCCTTCAAGATAGCCGCGCAGTTTACCCGGGCAGTGCCCGGTTGTGCTCAAGGTTTTCCAGGCTTCGCGGGTCGAGGCCCAGCTGCGCCTTGAGTTGCGCCCAGCCCTTGGGCGTGACCAACACCGCACGGGAGCTTTTCGAGCGGCGCAGCCAGTCGGCCTCGCACAGGGCTTTCAGCAGCTGTACCCCCAGCGGCCCGGCCAGGTGATGGGTGCGTTCAGTCCAGTCCAGGCACTGTTGCGCCGCTCCCAAGCGCGAGGGTTTGAGTGCCGCCAGGTCGATGCCCAGCTCGGTAAACCACTGCACCCCGGCCGGCAGCAGTTCGTAGCGCTTGTCTTCCACCGCCAGGATATAACCGCAATGCTCCAGGGCCTGGGTGACGGCGACGCCCAGTTGCCCCGCCAGGTGGTTGTAGCAGCAGCGGGCAAACCGCAGCCCCTGGGCCTGGCGCTCCAGGGGTTTGGCCGGCACCGGGGTGATCACACTGAGGGACTCGATGGCCCGCGCCACATGGGCGCCGGCCAAGCGGTAATAACGGTGCCGGCCCTGGGTTTCGCAGGTCAGCAAGCCACCGGCCAACAGTTTGGCCAAGTGGGTACTGGCGGTCTGCGGGGTGACGCCGGCCGCGTGGGCCAGTTCGCCGGCCGGCAGCGCGCGGCCGTCAAACAACGCCAGCAGGATCGCGGCACGGGCAGGCTCGGCGATCAGGGCGGCGACATCGGAAAAGTTGGCGGCAAGGGGCATGGCAGGTCTCCAGCAGGACCGGGCCAGTATAGGCGCACCGGACGACGCCATGTTTCGATCACCGTCGAAGCATCCAAGCGGGCGCCCGCGCTAGATTCGTCCCCTGGTTCTTCACGGATAACCCGCAATGCCCTCTCCTCTTCTCGCCCAACGCCAGGTACTGGCCGCCACCAGCCTCAGTTATGTGCTGGTGATTCTCGACACCTCCATCGTCAATGTGGCCCTGGAGCGCATCGCTGCCACGCTGCACACCGGTATCAGCGGGCTGCAATGGGTGGTCAGCGCGTACACCCTGAGTTTTGCCAGCCTGCTGCTCAGTGGCGGTGCGCTGGGGGATCGCTTCGGCGCCCGGCGTCTTTATCTGCTGGGCCTGGCGCTGTTTACCCTGGCCTCGGTGCTGTGTGGTGTGTCTGGCGACTGGACAACCCTAGTGGCGGCGCGGGTGCTGCAAGGCGTGGGCGCGGCGTTGTTGGTGCCCGCCTCACTGGCGCTGATCAACCAGGCGTATATCACCGACCCGGCCGGACGTGCAGCGGCCATTGGCGTATGGGCGGGTTGCGGCGGTATCGCCATGGCCGCCGGGCCGCTGCTGGGCGGCGTGCTGATCGAGTTGTTTGGCTGGCGCAGTATTTTCCTTGCCAACCTGCCGCTGGGGCTGGTTGCGATTGCCTTGAGTGCCCGGCTCAACCCCAGCGAGCGCTCGCCAAGGGTGCTGGACCTGCGCGGGCAATTCAGCGCGATGCTGGCACTGGCGACGTTGATTGGCGTGCTGATCGAAGGCCCGGTGCGTGGCTGGTCCTCCATGCCGATCCTGTTGGCCGGCGTGCTGAGTGTGGCGGCCTGGAGCGCCTTCATCTGGATTGAAACCCGCCAGGCCCAGCCGATGCTGCCGCTCACGTTGTTCGCCAATCCGGTGTTCAGCGTCTGTGTGGCAGTGTCCCTGGTATCGGCGCTGGTGCTCTACGGCCTGGTGTTTCTGCTGAGCCTGTATTTCCAGCGGGTGTTGGGTTACTCACCGTTATGCACGGGCCTGGCGTTCCTGCCGCTGACGGCACTGGTGAGCCTGGGCAGCCTGGTCGCTGGCCGACTGGTCAGGGCCTGGGGCAGCCAACGGTTGATCGGCGGGGCGCTGCTTTTATACCTGGCCGGTTTCGGCCCGCTGTTGCTCTACGGCCCCACCCCGTCCTACCTGTGGGTCGCCCTGCCGATGCCGGTGATCGGCCTGGCCGCCGGGCTGATCACCCCGGCGGCCACCAGCGCCTTGATGGAGGCCGTGGACAAGCACCGCGCCGGCATCGCCGCCGGCACCCTCAACGCCGCCCGACAGGTGGGCGCGGCGCTGGGGGTGGCGCTGTTCGGCGGCCTGTTGGCGGGCCACCTCTGGACGTAATGCGTCTAGCCCTTGCCACACGGGCGGTTGATGGGTGAATCTCTAGTCACGTTTTGCAACCACTCCAGGGGTAGCGACATGACCACCGACAACCTGCTCGCCCAGCTGTTTCCCACTGCCGCCGAGATTCCCGAGCAATTCCGGCTCGCCGCGCCCATTGAACAACGTGATTACCTGGTGGGCGGCCAGTTGCATGTGTGGCACGGCCCCTTGGCCGACGTGCGCAGCCCGGTGCAGTTGCGCGGCGCCGACGGTGACACGCCGGTGATCATCGGCAGCACCCCGCTGCTGGACGCCGATACCGCCTTGACCGCCCTCGACGCCGCCGTGGCCGCCTACGACCGTGGCCAGGGCGCATGGCCCACCATGCGCGTGGCGGATCGTATCCAGCACGTCGAAGCCTTTTTGCGCCGCATGCGTGAGCAGCGCGACGCGGTGGTGAAGCTGCTGATGTGGGAGATCGGCAAAAACCTCAAGGACTCGCAGAAAGAGTTCGACCGCACCTGCGACTACATCACCGACACCATCAGTGCCCTCAAGGAGCTCGACCACCGCTCCAGCCGCTTCGAGCTGGAACAGGACACCCTCGGGCAAATCCGCCGGGTGCCGCTGGGCGTGGCGCTGTGCATGGGCCCTTACAACTACCCGTTGAACGAGACCTTCACCACGCTGATCCCGGCGCTGATCATGGGCAACACCGTGGTGTTCAAGCCGGCCAAGCTCGGCGTGTTGCTGATTCGCCCGTTGCTGGAGGCGTTCCGCGACAGCTTCCCCGCCGGGGTAATCAACGTGATCTATGGCAGCGGCCGCGAGACCGTCAGCGCCCTGATGGCCAGCGGCAAGATCGATATCTTTGCGTTTATCGGCACCAACAAGGCCGCCAGCGATTTGAAGAAGCTGCACCCAAAACCGCACCGTCTACGCGCGGCGCTGGGCCTGGATGCGAAGAACCCGGGGATCGTGCTGCCCCAGGTCGACCTGGACAATGCAGTCAGCGAAGCGGTCACCGGTTCCCTGTCGTTCAACGGCCAGCGTTGCACCGCGCTGAAGATCCTGTTTGTGCATGAAGACGTGGTCGACAGCTTTATCGAAAAATTCAACCACAAGCTGGCCACCCTCAAACCCGGCATGCCCTGGGAAGACGGCGTGTCGCTGACGCCGCTGCCCGAGCAGGGCAAGGTGGATTACCTGGGCGGCCTGGTCACCGACGCCCTGGCCCACGGCGCCAAGGTGGTGAACGAGAATGGCGGCGCCAGCCGTGGCTCGTTCTTTTACCCGGCGGTGCTGTACCCGGTGAACCCGCAGATGCGCGTGTACCACGAGGAGCAATTTGGCCCGGTGGTGCCGATCGTGCCTTACCGCGATCTGGAGACGGTGATCGACTACGTGCTGGAATCGGACTTCGGCCAGCAACTGAGTATCTTCGGCACCGACCCGGGCGAGGTCGGGCGGCTGGTGGATGCGTTCGCCAACCAGGTGGGCCGGATCAATATCAATGCCCAGTGCCAGCGCGGGCCGGACAGCTTCCCGTTCAACGGGCGCAAGAACTCGGCCGAGGGCACGCTGTCGGTACATGACGCGTTGCGGGTGTTTTCGATCCGTACCCTGGTGGCGACCAAGTTCCAGGCGAGCAACAAGCAACTGGTCAGCGATATCCTGCATGAGCGCACGTCGAGTTTTCTGACCACTGACTATATTTTCTGAATACAACGCCGCTCTAAAAATGTGGGAGCGGGCTTGCTCGCGAAGGCGGTGTAACAGTCACTGTAGGTATTGACTGAAGCACCGCTTTCGCGAGCAAGCCCGCTCCCACAGGTTGACCGCGTGAATCCTTACTGATGAGGCCACATCCAGATTGATGAACCTGCACTTGCCCCTCTTCGCCCGCCGCTTGCTGCGTCCGCTGCTGGACCCGTACCGGCGCTACCGTCACGCCAAGTTGATCCACGCGGTGCGCGTTTCCATTGGGTTGCTCGCCACGATCCTGCTCACCACGGGCATCAACCTGCCCCACGGTGAGTGGGCCTCGGTGACGATGTTGATCGTGATCGGCGGGTTGCAGCACCACGGCAATATCGGCAAGAAAGCCGTCGAACGCGCCTACGGTACGTTGATCGGGGCCAGCGTCGGCTTGCTGTTGGTGGTGCAGGAGACGTACCTGGGCCAGCCACTGTTGACCTATCTGCTGATGTCGGTGGTGTGTGGGTTCTTTTCCTATCACGCCATCGGCAAGGGCGGGTACATCGCGCTGCTGTCGGCGATCACCGTGTTTATCGTCGCCGGCCATGGTGACAACCCGCTGTCGGATGGGTTGTGGCGCACGGTGGACATCCTGATCGGCATCGTCCTGGCCCTGGCGTTTTCCTTCGCGCTGCCGTTGTATGCGGTGTATTCCTGGCGCTACAACCTGGCCAGTGCCTTGCGTGACTGCGCGGCGATTTACAGCCGGATCATCAGCGGCCAGTCGGTCACTGACGATGAGCACCTGAAACTGCTCAATCGTTTGAACGCGGCGATGCTGCAACTGCGTTCGCTGATGCCTTCGGTGTCCAAGGAAGTGCGGATTTCCATGACCGAGTTGGACATCATCCAGCGGCACCTGCGCATGTGCATCAGCACCCTGGAGATCCTCGGCAACACCCGGCCCGACCCACAGGACAAGGACGCTCTGGCGCGGATGCAGGTGGCACTGAAGAGCGAGCACCGGCAGATCCGGGTGCAGTTGATCGGCATGGCGCGGGCCTTGAAGTCTGGGGTGACCGAACGGCTGGAGCGGCCGAGCAATACGACGCCCCACGAGCAGACCCTTGAAGTGCCGGTGGTCAACGCGCTGGACGGCTACCGTTTGTTGACCCTGCAACTGGCCGCCAACATTGATGACATGCGACAGCGCCTGGCCAAGACTGCCAGCCACTGGAAAATCTGATCAACTGCGATGCCCCGCCTGCACCCATAGCGGCTGTGGCTGCGGGACATTCCCGGGGCGGTGCTGCCAATGGTGGAAAATGCCGGGCACTGTTTGATGGAGGATGCGCCGGCACGGGGGAGTGGAGTGCCTTTTGGAGTTTATTGGCCGTGTGTACAAGGTTGGGTGAGCAAAAAAGGGACAGTCTACGGTTAAATAGAGCTGTCCCTTTTTCAGGCTGGTTTACAGCTAACTGCTCCTTAAACTGTAATCGAGCCCGACAGCATGGTAACGGTTAGTCACGATGGTACCGATAAACCCCGTTTCCCCCGTCGACAGATTCCTTAACCAAACGACTCTAATGCCATTCACCGTACTGTGAAGCGTACGCGTCCAGTAGAAGCCATTTGGCATTGGCCAACGACCGGCATACGACTCCTGAATCACCCGTGACTCATCCAGGTTGGGCAACTGAAGGTTTCTGTCATCACCTGCAATAAACATTTGCTCCTCGGTTCCTATACCGAGGTAGTGAACCCATATCACATTCGTAATTACAGCCGTAATGGTTCTGACCTGTGGCGGACTCGACGAGTCAGTCACTCTGATGGTCGTCACGCCATTACCCCGAGACGAGACCGCCCCGCCAGTGGTGACAGACGCCACATTGCTGTTATCGGATGAGTAGTTATAGGGACCAGTGCCACCAGACACTAGCAATTGCGTCGTGTTACCCGTGGTAACGGTGGGAAAGACGGAGGGGTACCCTGCCAGCCGGTACACCCATGCATAGTGAGAAACGGAGGTTTGCTGGATGTTCAGCGGGTTGACGAGCCTGATGGCGTATTCCGTGCTGGGGAACGTCACAGCTCCCGCCGGATTTTCGCCGCGGTCGTAGGTGACCCTCAGGTGCACCGTGATACGGGCACCGTCCGGCACGCTGAGCAACCAGGCTCGACTGACCCGAATGTTGGCCAGGCCATTGGCTTGCTGTATTGCAGTAAGCCGGTGATTTTCCAGCAATATCAGGGGATCAATCCCTGGGCTGGTAGTTGTCACGCTAGCCCAGACACGCTGCCCTTCCAGACTCAGCGGCCACTTTGCCGACGACGCCATGGCATCCGCGCTCAAGGCTTGAGGGTTGAAACTTCCACCGTGGGGCTCATGGTTAATCAGCAAACGTGGTAGATCAACTTCCCCGATGGTATCCACCCTGACCGTTTGCTCGTCGGAAAAGCCCATGCCGCCTCTGCCAAGCTCAACGGTGTATTGGAGGTGAATTACACTGTTGACACCGGCAGCCACCACATCAGTCGGGATATTAAACGTCACGGTACCGCCATCCAGTCCATCCAGCGGCCCGAAATCCTCCGTGCTACCGTCTGCGTTGAACCAGTGCAACGTAATTCGGTCTGTTCCGCCCTTGTTCATATCCGGGTAGCTGACCAGTACCTGGCAGCGATGCTGCACCACAATCGGGTCAATCGACACATCCGGACCCGAGGGAGGCGTAGATTCCTGGATCTCAGGATGGGGGAACGTGTTGTTCTCCAACTGAACCAGGTAATGCCTGGTGTTAAACCATACGATGTCGGCGACATTATCGCTGCGGTTGTACGTCACACCGAACAGGAACCTCAACTCGGTCAAGTCCTTCAGCAAACGCAAGCGAGAGACCGGGGCAAAGCTGGAAACTCCGTTGGCCGCTTCCTGCGCACTGACAAGACGCCCGCGAAAGATTTCTTCATCATAGGGACGATCGTCATTGAACGTGCCGCTTAACATAAGCCACGCCCGTTGCCCCTCGTGGCCATAGTCCCACTGATCCACGATGATTCGATCCAAGTCCTGGAGCAAATCGACTTGCATCACGGCACTCTCGCCAATACTTTCGAGATAGGCTGCCTTCTGGTTAAACGGTGGCAACAGGTGCAGGCTTAATATCGGCGAGTCGGTCAAAAAGCCGTTACGAATAACCGTAAACGACACCTCGATCTCGCGTCCCAATGGATGCAAGTTGAAGCCTATGACCTCAGGAGGGACCGTCACGTCGATAGACTCACCCACTTGATCGCGCACCTCCGTCTGGTAGCTACCCGCGCCAGGCAACCCGCGCCAATGCACTACCACTACGTCGTTGCGCTTGATGAACTCATACCGGCACCGCACCGTCGCACCGTCCGAAGTGCGCGCGGGGTCGAGTTCGTCGGGTTCGGTCGTGGCTTGTGTGACTTCGGGCAAAAACAATTCGCCCAATGCCGTTCCGATCGTTACCAGCAGTTCCTCGGATATCTGGTGGAGGTCGCCACGGTCACGCACATAGCTGACCGTCAAGGTGCCGTCGATATTGTCGAGGATTAACTGCCGGGGAATATCGACAAGCAGCGGGGCTGCGTCCTGGGATAACCTGTATGTATACAGGCTATCCCCAGTGATCGAGCCGGTGTATTTGATAATAACAATATCGCCTAGCTTGAAGTCCGTAGGCAGCTCAAGCGTCCCCGTACTGCCCACGGTCGTGGGGTCGATATTGCCGTTGAGCGCCTCATGGATAGTCGGTGCCGGCAAGTCTCGGGCGGGGCGGCCAATCTGTACGTACCGGCGGTCCGATTCCCGGACACCGGTGTCGCCAGTGACAACATAGTAAACATTGGTGTCACGCAAGCCCTCGAAGGGCGTGTACTCGGCGTTCGAAAAATCACGGGTTCGCGGATGCGACCCGGCGAGACGCGACGTCGCATACCGCTCTAAACTGCCGTCCACATGGTACCCAACGAAGTTGACAGCCAGGGTATCGCCCGGATCCCCCGGCGGTTGGTAATCGGGCATTTCCACGGTAATGCGTTCAAGGTCCGGAGCGATAAAAGGACCATGGGCCTCCCGGACACTGGGCCTGGGCAATTCGTAGAACGTACCTGCAATCGTGACCGTCGTTGCTCTTGAGCGCAGATCGTCCACCCCCACCCGCTCCCGCACGTAATAGGCGGTCATGGTGCTGCGCAAAAGGGACCTGACAAAGTCGTTGCGGATCGAGAAGTCGTTGTACCCACGGATCATTTCCTCCCGGAGGGTCAAACGGACGAGTTCACCATCATCGGTGGTGCCTTGCACGATCATCCGGATGAAATCACCGGCCTGAAAGTTGGGATCAGTGCGCGCAACAAATACCGATGCGGTAGCTGTGTTCCTGCCCAAAAGATCAACGTCCAGTACCAGGGTCACCGGATCAGCCTCGACAATTTCGGGCTCCGGCAGCAGAAGCTTGTCCAGATCTACATTGACAGGTACGGGCTTACACCAGGGGTACTCTTCGCCGGAGCGATTTCTCACTTCATCCAGCAGGTAAAATTGCACCACAAACTCGCCCGAACCCGCGGCCTCGATAAACTCCGGGGTAATTGTAAACACCAGGTCATACCCCACCTGGGCCGCGGTAATTGGCGGAAGCGGGTACTGATACCCGCCCCAAAAAAAGATTGGCACATCGTTGACCCGCATTTCGGGATACGCCTTGATCGTCGCCGTCACGCCCCTTGCGGCCACGCCGGCATCAATGAACGTTTCCGATAAGGTCAGGATCAAGTTGGAGTGCCACTTCTGATCAGGCCGTTGATCGATCCCGCCCGGGCGCGTGTCCTTGATAAATACGGTTTGAGGAGGCGAAGTGCTGGGAGTACCAGGGCTAATCCGGATGACCTCGCCATAGACATTGGGCACAAAACCCAACTCCACGTTGCCTCGGGGGATGGTTACGAAGAATCGCTGGTCGGTAACCTCTAACGGATCTACCGTATGCCCCCCCAGGAAAGTACCGTTTGCATACACCCGGCACTCGTCGCCCGCCCTCAGGCCCGTCCAACGTTCAAATACAAAGGTCAGGCCATCGGTGAGGTGCACGATACCCAGGCCGTACGCGGCGCCCTCTACAGGCCTGACCTCTTGAGGTGAGATATAGGGGGGGTCCAGATCTTCAACAACTGTCACTGTCTTGCCATCAATCAGCTTTTCGAACGTGACAGGTTTCTTTGCCTTGCTGGTTTCCTTTGGAACGGCGAGCTTGGTCGACATCATCATTCTCCAGGTTCAATGGCGTGCAGACAGAACACGCGACTGAAGAAATCAAACACCCGGCCCCTCTGAGCGTCTACCTGTCAGAATTGACAGTAGCGACGAATGGCAACAGTCGACGAGCTTTTTCAGAAAAATCCCAGTCAACACAAACCTCGTACATTCACACTTTTCCTTACATATTTTTCACGTTTTGTTCACATCCTGAACCGTAGTGTGAAGCCTCATCCGTTACAAACGTTGCACTTAAAAACCCGCCGCCCCAGCGGGTTTTTTTTGCCCGGGATTTGAGTGTTCGCAAGGTTGTTTGTATAGAGGGTGCAGAGACAGACCGGCTCATTGCGAGCCGGTCTTGATGGATCAGCGAGCCACCTTGTCACCGGGCGACGCTGCCTGCTCACGGATCGCGCGCTGGGTATCCAGCACCCGCGCCAGCGCCGTTTCAGCTTCCGGGCTCTGCTGCGGCACGCGAATCGCCGCCGACACCAGGGTAATCAGCTTGGCCATCACCTCGGCATCTGTCGCCGGCCGTCCCAGGCTCATGGAGTTCATCAGCAAGCGCAGCTCGGTGCCGGCCATCACCCCGGAAATCGCCTTGAGGGCAAATTGCAGGCGCACCCCCAATTCGTTGCGCGGCAAATCCGGCAGCGCCAGGGCGAACGCTTCAAAGAAACGCTGGAACACCGGCTGGTAATGCACCTTGAGGTATTCCTGGATAAACGGCGAAGTATCGCTGTACACCCGGCCCAGGAAACGAATGAACGAACGCCCTTCCCCACTCGCCGGGTCGCTGCGCTCCAAGCCCATGGCCGGGGCGAACAGCACGCCAAGCAAGGTGTCGCAGTCCAGCGGGCCATCGGATTCGGCTTCGCACCGGGCGAGCAACTCCAGGCGCTGCTCGTTGAGCGGCTCCAGGCGCTGCATCAGCAGGGTTTTCATCAGGGAATCCTTGTCCCCGAAGTGGTAATTCACCGCAGCGAGGTTGACCTGGGCCCTCTCGGTTATCTGCCGCAACAAAACAGCGTCATAGCCGTATTTGATGAAAAGAGCCTCTGTCGCATCCAGCAATCGAGTCTTGGTAACGTTTGGAGCGCTGAGTTTCTTCGCGACCATAGGGGCTGAGGTTCCACTGCG
Source organism: Pseudomonas sp. IPO3778 (assembly GCF_013386825.1). Lineage (GTDB taxonomy): Bacteria > Pseudomonadota > Gammaproteobacteria > Pseudomonadales > Pseudomonadaceae > Aquipseudomonas. The sequence goes on along the minus strand of NZ_JACARC010000061.1, from coordinate 45,506 downwards.
GAAATAATGTTTTAAAAAATAATTTGATTTTTTATACCGGGGCGGCTGCCCGAAAGCAAGTAGTGACACTACGCCATACAAACCAAAGCCAGCACCGGCGGGCTCATTGAGGGTAGTCGAAGGTGTTTTTGAGCGCCCGAAATGCCCCCTGAAAGAATCGTTTCAAAGGGTAAAACCGCTCTATATCCATGGCTGGCGGAACCGCTGGATCGCGGTTAGTATTCAAACAATATTTTAAAAACAAGAAATAAAACCAGTCCGTGACGCGTACCCGGCAGCCCCTGAACTTGTTACAAGAGTTTTCAGGGGATCCACGGCGCTGTCGAGGCTGCAGGCGTAGTCATGATGACAGAGACCCCCGCGCACCCAGGCTTCATCTCCCTGCAAGGCATCGGCAAAAGCTATCAGCTGGCCGGTCAACACCTGTCTATCCTCAATGACGTCTGCCTGACCATCGACACCGGTGACAGCTGCGGCATCCTCGGTGCCTCCGGTTCCGGCAAAAGTACCCTGCTCAATATTCTCGGCCTGCTCGACCTGCCCGACTGCGGCCACTACCGGTTTGCCGGCCATGACATTTTCAGCGCCAGCCCCGACCAACTGGCGGCGATCCGCAATCAGCAGATCGGTTTCGTCTTTCAAAGCTTCAACCTGCTGCCGCGCCTCAGCGCCCTGGACAACGTCGCCCTGCCCCTGAGCTACCGCGGCGTGTCCCGGCATGACTCGGTGGCGCAAGCCCTGCGCATGCTCGACCAGGTGGGCCTGGCCGAGCGCGCCCACCATCGCCCGGCCGACCTGTCCGGCGGCCAGCGCCAGCGGGTAGCCATCGCCCGCGCCCTGGTCGGCAATCCCTCGGTGATCCTCGCCGACGAACCCACCGGCAACCTCGACAGCACCACCGCCCAGGAGATCATGGACCTGCTGCTGGCGCTCAACCGCGACCAGCAGGTGACGCTGATTATCGTCACCCATGACCCGCACATTGCCGAGCGCCTGAACCGCAAGATCCTGGTGCGCAATGGTGTGGTGCAAGAGGCCGGGCGCCTATGAGCCTGCGGGTCGAACAAAGCCTGAGCCAATTGCTGCACGAGGCGTTTGTCAGCCTGCGCACCCTGGGCAAGCGCTCGATCCTGGCCTTGCTGGGCATCGTCATCGGCAGCTCCTCGGTGGTGGCGCTGATCAATATCGGGCACAACGCCGCCGAAGACGCGGCGATGATTTTCAAAGACATGGGCACCGACACCCTGGTGGCGCAATTCCCGCCCAAAGGCGCCAGCACCGCGCAGATGCCCGCCAGCCTGGACCTGGACGCCGTGCGCCGCAGCGTGCCCGGCATCGCCTATATCGGCGCGGTGTCGCTGTTCAGCGGGCCGGTGGTGTTCCATGGGCGCACCTTCAACGCCAGCTTCGTCGGCAGTACCCCAGACGTGAAGGACGCCATGCGCCTGTCGGTGCGCGACGGGCGCTTTCTGTCGGGTTTCGACGCGGGGGAAACCTATGCGGTCGTCGGTGAACGGATCGTCCAGGCCCTGAGCGCGCCGGGCGACCCGCTGCAACTGGGCGACCGGGTGCGCATCAATGACTACCTGTTCCTGGTGGTGGGCATTTTGCGCAACCAGCCCCGGGCGATGCTGATCCCGGTGCAGGCCAACGACTCGCTGTTCGTGCCCGCCCCGGGCATGCGCCGGATCTACGCCAGCCCGCAAATCGGCAACGTGATTATCCGCGCCACTCCTGGCCAGGACATGGAACGCGTTGCCCAGGATGCTGCCGTGGCACTGCGCGCCCAACTCACCGACCACGACGTCGACATTCAGGTGCCCCAGCAAATGATCGATGGCATGACCCGGCAAAGCCGCACCTTTGCTTACCTGCTGCTGGCCCTGGGCGCGATTTCCCTGGTGGGGGGTGGCGTGGGGGTGATGAACGTGATGCTGATGAACGTCTCGGAGCGGCGCCGGGAAATCGGGATTCGCATGGCCCTGGGTGCGCGCCAACGGGACATCCGCAACCTGTTCCTGCTGGAAGCTGTGACCCTGACCGCCGTGGGTGCCGTCTGCGGCGCGGTGCTGGGCATGACCGCCGCGTACCTGTATGCCTGGCTGTCGGGCTGGCAGTTTTCCCTGGCGGCCGCCGCGTTGCCGCTCGGGGTAGGCAGCACGTTATTGGTGGGGTTGTTTTTCGGGATCTACCCGGCCGTGTCGGCTTCGCGGCTGCAACCGGTGGAGGCCCTGCGCGATGAATAAACGGCTGCTGTTATGGATGGCCCTGGTGAGCCTGCACAGCGTGGCCGCCGATGTGGTGATTCGCCCCTCGGCGCCCAGCACCACCCGCAGTGGTTATGAACACAGCGTATCGCTGAATGCCCAGTCCACCACCCTGACCCTGGGCGATGCGGTGTACCTGGGCCTGCGCAACAACCCGGCGATCCGCAGCGCGTACCTGCAACGGGTGGCGCAGAAGTTCGACCTGCGGGTGGCCGAAGACACCTTCAACCCCAAGCTGACCCTGAACAGCTACTACCGCGCCACCAAAGGCAGCGACGACAATGCCCGCAATGCCAACCTGGCGCCCAATGCCACCTTGCTCGGCGAGTACGGCACGCGCCTGAGCATGAACTGGACCCAGCAACTGAACAACGCCGACCGTGCCGGGCGCTACCGCAGCGATGGCCTTGACCTGTCGGTGATCCAGCCCCTGATGCGCGGCGCCGGCTGGGACGCCACCACCGCCCCGCTGCGGCTGTCACGCCTGTCGGAACAGGCCAACCGCCTGAACCTCAAGGCCAACGTGGCGCAGACCATCAGCAACATCATCGCCACCTACCGCGAATTGCTGCGGGCCCAGGAACAGTTGAGCATCGTCCAGGACGCCCTCAAGCGTTCCGACACGTTGCTGGAAGTGAACAAGGCGCTGATCAGTGCCGGGCGCATGGCCGAGTTCGAGATTGTGCAGACCGAAGCCGACATCGCCACCCAGCAACTGGGGGTGGAAGAAGCCCAGAACCAACTGGACACTAGCCGCCTGGCCCTGCTGCGCCTGCTGGCCCTCGACCTGTCGACGCCGATCCGAGCCACCGAGGCCCTTGAAGCCAAGCGCATGGACATCGACAAGCGCCAGGCCTTCGTCCTGGCGCAGAACCAGCAACCGGAATACCTCGCCACCCTGCTCGGCAGCCAGCAGGCCGACCTCAACCTGGTGATCGCCAAAGACTCCGGGCGCTGGCAAGTGGACCTGGTGGCTGGCGCCAATCAGATTCGCGCCGCCACCAACGACGATAACGGCTACTCGAATAACCGGCGCTGGGACAGCTATGCCGGCGTGCAGGTGCAGATCCCCATCGGCGATATCAGCACCCGCCAGGCCGAGGTGCACGCGCGGGTCGACGTGGAAAACCAGGCAATCATCATCGCCGACGCCCGCCAGCAACTGGAGCGTGACGTCAACGATGTGGTGCGCGACCTGGGCACCCGCTGGCGGCAGTACGAAATCTCCCAGCGCGCCGTGGAGTTGTCCAAGCGCAAGATCGAGATCGAACGGGAAAAACTCAGCGCCGGGCGCTCCACCAACTTCCAGGTACTGAGTTTCGAAACCGACCTGCGCAACGCCGAGAACTCGCGGCTCAATGCGCTGATTGCCTATTTGAACGCCCAGACTCAGTTCGACTTGACCCTGGGCATGACGCTGGAAAGTTGGGAAATCGCCCTCAATGACTACTAATAAAAAACGCCTGTTGGCGGCCGCGTTGATGGTGCTGGTGGCCGCAGTGGGCATCACGCTGTTCAGCCGCCAAAGCCCGGCCGCGAACCCGCCCGGCAACGCCGAGCAATGGCTGGCGGTGAAGGCCGACCCGCTGGTGCACCAGATCGGCCTGGTGGGCAAGATCGAGCCCGACACCACCATAACCCTCACCGCGCCGTTCGACGGCAATGTGCAGGCCAACCTGGTGGAACAGGGCCAGCGGGTGGAAGCCGGCCAGGTGCTGCTGCGCATGGACCCGGCCACCCTCGAGGTGCAATTGCGCGACGCCCTCTCGGCGCAACTCAAGGCACGGCGCACCGTGCAGGAAATGCAGGACTGGGACAGCGGCCCGCAAGTCGGCCGCGCCCGCCGCAGCCTGCGCACCGCCGAAATGACCGCCAGCAACACCCAGCGCAAACTCACCGAAAGTGAAAACCTGTTCAAGCGCGGCATCATCCCGCGCAACGAACTCGACGACCTGAAACAGCAGACCGCCCAGCAACAACTCGACCTGGTGGCCGCCCGCGGCGAACTGCAACAGGCGACCGAACAAGGCAAGGGCGAATACCGGCAGATCGCCGATATGGAGCTGACCAATGCCACGGTGAAATATGACGCCCTGCGCACCCTGCTCGATGGCAAGGAAGTCAAGGCCCCGTTCTCCGGCATCGTGGTGCCGGCGCCGGGCAGTAATTCGTCGTCTCAGGGCGGCGGGAACAACAACGTACCGGTGCAGGCCGGGAGCAAGGTCAACCAGGGCCAGGTACTGTTTGGGCTGGCCAATATCGAGAAGCTGAAAATCGTCGCCAAGGTATCGGAACTGGACATCAACCAACTGCACCAGGGCCAGGCGGTGGAGGTGATGGGCGACGGGTTTGACGGTGAGCGGCTGACGGGGTCAGTCAGCGTGGTCAGCGGGTTGGCGATTGCCAGCGACAGCCAGGGCAGTGCGCAGTTTCCGGTGACCCTGTCGATTCCCAAGTTGACGCCGCCGCAGTTGCAACGCGTGCGGCTGGGGATGAGTGCACGGTTGACCATTGTGACCTACAACAATGACCAGGCGATTGTGGTGCCGGCCCAGGCGATCACGCGCGGGGACGGGGGGATGACCGTGGAATACCGGGCGGCGATGGATCAGCCGGTGGAGCGGGTGACGGTGACCACCGGGCAGTCGACGGCCCAGGGAGTTGAGGTGTTTGGGTTGAAGCCGGGGTTTGTAAAGGTTGGGCCATGAACCCCAAACCCTAGGCGAATGAAGATCAAAATGTGGGAGCGGGTTTGCTGTGGTAAGCGGGCTTGCTGTGGCGAGCGGGCTTGCCCCGCGTTGGGCTGCGAAGCAGCCCCATCAATCTGTGGTGAACCGGCCCCAAGAAAAGCGGGAGCGCTGCGCACTCCAACGGGGGACAAGCCCCCTCGCCACAGGACAAGCCCCCTCACCACAGCAAGCCCGCTCCCAGATTTTAGAGGTGTGCCAACCTGGCGGCCAACGCCTTGGCCTGAATCGCCACATCCGTGACCGCCGTACTTTCCCACCACATCCCACGCAACGGCGGGCCCATCGCAAACAGCCGCTGGCTGACATTCCCTTCAGCATCCAGCACCGCCCCCGCCCCATCCGCCGCAATCCCCAACGCCAACGGCCCGGGCTGGATCAGCCCGCGCTTGAGCAACTGCCGGGGTAACGGCCGGGCCACGCGCCGCCAGTCGTATTCAATCCCGCTGGAGTTGATCAGCGCCGCCCCCGACACCTGTACCACGGCCTGCTCGCCACGATGACGCAGGCGAATCGTCACCTCACCGTCTGAAGGTACCAACCCCTTGTACGACGCCGCCTGAATCCGCAGGCGCCCTTCCCCGTGCAACCGCGCCACCAGCTCGGCACTCAAGGGCGGTGAGCGGTGGTGATGGCTTTCCCACCAGGGCCGAACATGCCGCACGAACTGACGTTTCTCGCCCTCGCTGGCCTGGCTCCACAACCGCCCGATGTGGGCCCGCACCGTGTCCAGCGGCGCTTGCCAGTCGATCCCCTGCGCCAGCGCGAGCCGGCATTGACGCCGCACTTCCCGCAGCAATTGCCGGGGGCTGCGCAGGCCAGGGTCTTCACCCAGAAAATCGACCCAGGCCGGTGGTTGCCGGCGCACATGGGGCAACAGGCCGTGGCGCGAAAAAATCTCGATGGGCCCGCGGTGGCCGGCCTGTTCCAGGGACACCACGGCGTCCACCATGGTCAGCCCGGAACCGATGATCAGCACGGTGGCGTGCGGGTCCAGTTGGGTCATGGCCTGCACATCCCACGGGTCGACTGCGGCGGCATTCAAGCCGCTGGACTCGGTTTGTGGCGTGCGTGCCGCCGGAAACATGCCGGTGGCCAACACCGCAAAGGCACCGCGCAGTTGCTGGCCATCACTCAGGGTGAGGAGCGTGGCGTGCTCATCCACTTCAAGGTCTACCACTTCGGCGCGGACGTGCTCGACAGTCGAGGCCGACAGCGCCTTGGCCTCGGCCAGCCGTTGCTGCGCGTACAGGCCAAACATCCCCCGGGGCGGAAACAGTTCGCTGATGGGCACGTGTTGCTGGTCCGACTCCGGCCAACCACCGCCGGCGATGTAGGCGGTCAGCCATTGGGTCAGGTCATCGGCGTTGTCCGGGTCGACGCTCATGCGGGCGGCGTTGCCGTTCAAGGTGTGGCCCAACTCCACCGCGCTGTAGGCTTCGCCGCGCCCCAGTTCCTGGCGCGGCTCGATCACCAGGATCTGCCGCGTGCCCGGCAGGCGCAGCAGTTGCACCGCCAGCATCGTGCCGCTCAGGCCGCCGCCGACGATCAGCACATCAGCGTTGCGAATGGCGCTCGTCGCCTGTCCGCGTTCGGTTTCACTCATGACATTGCGCCCTTACTGTGTGCCTGAATAAATGTCGTAAACATCGCCCCGTGCAGTATCCAGCACTTCGACCCGGGGCGCATAGTTCGGCCCGAATAGCTCAGCCCGACTGCGGGAAGCCCAGGCTCTGGCCGCTGTTCAGCCATTGCGCCAGCACCGCCGCCAGGCCGCCTTGCCAGTGGGTGCTCTCCTCGCTCCACAGTTCGGTTTTGCCGGAAGGCTGCCACCAGCGGCACAGCCGCTGTGAGAGGTCCACTGGGCCGACCCGCTGCACCGTCGCCATCGGCGGGAGCCCATGGACGTACACGTGGGTAGGTCGAATACGCCACACCTGTTGCTGCAAGGCAGCGGGCGCCAGGTCATCGGCCAGGGTCAGGATCTGCCCGCCGATGGACTGGGCGGCCAGGGCCAGCAGCAACAAGTTCGGCTCAAACGCACCGCTGAGGGCCAGTCTCGACGCCGCGGTAAAGCCCTGCTGACGCAAGCCATCGGCCAGGCGCTCGACGTCGCGCAGGGCGTCAATCCAGCGCCAGGCGTACCACTGCCCGTCGTGCTTGTGGCGCAGGGCATTGTGCAGCGGGGTCACCTGCGCCCAGTGGTGCAACTGCGCCAAGGCCTGGGGCAACACCGTGACCCGTTCGGCGGGCCATTCCACTTCCAGCGGTAATTCAAGTTCACGCACGCTCATAGGGTGTTCCTCCTATTGGTGAAACAAGCATGCGGTGGTCCGCTGGCCGAAGTCGTTGGCTTGATGAAGATCACCTGTGGGAGCTGGCTTGCCTGCGATAGCGGAGTGTCAGCCAACACAGATGCAAGCTGACTCACCGCTATCGCAGGCAAGCCAGCTCCCACATTGATGCGGTTTCTCCAGTCAGATCGCTGTGGCTTTAAGGTCGCGATAGCTGGCACCCGGGTGATTGTCCGGCAAACGTGCGCCTTCCCCGAACAATTTCTCGCGCAGCGTGCCCTTGGCATATTCGGTCTTGTACACCCCGCGTTTCTGCAGCTCCGGTACCAACAACTCCACCGCGTCGATAAAGGTCTCGTGGGTCAGTGCATAGGCCAGGTTGAAGCCATCCACATCGGTCTCTTCCACCCATTCCTGCAACAGGTCGGCCACGGTTTCCGGGCCGCCGACGAACAACGGCCCGAAGCCGCCAATGCCGACCCAGTCGGCCAGCTCGTTCGGGGTCCAGACTTTGTTCGGGTCGGCGGTGGAGAACGCTTCCACCGCCGATTGAATGGCGTTGGTGTGCACATGCTTGAGGGGCTCGTCGGGCTTGAACTGGCTGAAGTCGATACCGGTCCAGCCGGAGATCAGGGCCATCGCGCCTTCGTAGCTGACGTAGGATTTGTATTCGTCGAACTTGGCCTTGGCCTTGGCGTCGGTCTCGCCCACGATCACGGTCTGCAAGTTGAAGATCAGGATTTTCTTCGGATCACGCCCAGCTTCTGCTGCACGCCGGCGGATATCGGCGACGGTTTTCTTCAGCAGCACTTTCGACGGTGCGGCGACGAATACGCACTCGGCCTGCTCGGCGGCGAACTGTTTGCCCCGGCTGGAGGCGCCGGCCTGGTACAGCACGGGCGTGCGTTGTGGCGAAGGCTCGCAGAGGTGAATGCCAGGCACCTGGAAGTGTTTGCCGACGTGGCGGATCTCGTGGATTTTGCTCGGGTCACTGAAGATCCGTCGCTCACGGTCGCGCAACACGGCGCCCTCTTCCCAACTGCCTTCCCAGAGTTTGTAGCACACCTCCAGGTACTCCTCGGCGTAGTCGTAGCGCGCGTCGTGTTCGGTCTGGGCTTTCTGGCCGAGGTTCTTCGCGCCGCTTTCCAGGTACGAGGTGACAATGTTCCAGCCCACGCGCCCCTTGGTCAGGTGATCGAGGGTGGACAGGCGCCGGGCGAATGGGTACGGGTGTTCGAAGGACAGCGAGGCCGTCAGGCCAAAACCCAGGTGCTCGGTGACCAGTGCCATGGGTGCGATCAGCGACAGGGGGTCGTTGACCGGCACTTGGGTGGCCTGGCGAATCGCCGCGTCGCCGTTGCCGTTGTACACGTCGTAGATACCCAGTACGTCGGCGATAAACAGGCCGTCGAACTTGCCGCGCTCAAGGATTTTCGCCAGGTCGGTCCAGTATTCCAGGTCCTTGTACTGCCACGAGCGATCACGCGGGTGGGCCCACAGGCCGGGTGACTGGTGGCCAACGCAGTTCATGTCGAAGGCGTTCAAGCGGATTTCACGGGACATCAAAGCACTCCGTTGAGGTGGTAGTTGCCGACAATCTGATATTTCCAGCGCAACGGGTCATCGAGGGTCGGTGGCAATGCGGTGCGTTGGCCGGTGAGTTCGAATTCGGCATTGCTCGCGGCGATGAGGGCTTCGGCCGCCGCGATCTGCGCTTCGGTAAGCGCCACCGGACTTGGGTGGGTTTCGGCCCGCTCAAACAAGGCGGCCGCAACGTCCACGCGAATCTGCAGATCACCGAAGCGACTGATCACGTAGGGGTCATCACTTTTATCGACAAAACGCCGGGTGCTTTCCAGCAGTTGGCGCGCCTGATTCAGTGCGATCATGGATGCTGCTCCTCAGTTCCAGGCATGGCGTGCGGGCTTGACGCCGTTGAGTACAAAATTGCCGATCAGGTGGTATTTCCAGCGGGCCGGGTCATGCAGGGTGTGGGTGCGCGCGTTGCGCCAGAAGCGGTCGAGGTTGTGCTTGCCGGACACCGAGCGGGTGCCGGCCAATTCGAAAAGTTTGCTGCTGGCGAGCAGCGCGGTTTCCGCCGACAGCACTTTGGCTTGGGCCACGACGAAGGAGGCGTTGGCCACCGTGTCTTCATTGGGGTTGGCCAGGGCCTGGTCGACGGCAATACCGGCCTTGGCGAGGATCGCTTCGGTGCCGTGCACCCGCCATTCCAGATCGCCGATGGCGGCGATGGTGAACGGGTCTTGCCAACCGTGATCCTGCTGGCTGTCGATCCAGGGCCGGGCCTGGCGCGCGAAGATTTTGGCCTGATCCAGGGCACCAAGGGCTATGCCGGTGTCGACGGCCGCCTGGATGATTTGCGAAATCGGGCCGTTGGCAGTGGGTTGATCGAAGGCTTGGTGGGCAGGGATCACCGCACTCAGGGGCACCTTCACGCCGTCGAGGGTCACGCCGCCGCTGGCGGTGGTGCGTTGGCCGAAGCCGTCCCAGCTGTCGATCACTTGCAGGCCGGGAGCATCCCGTTCGACAAAGGCGATGAAGGCCTGGTCTTTTTCGTTGACCCCCACTGCCGGCACGATATGGGCGAACAGCGCGCCGGTGCAGTAGAACTTCTCGCCGTTGATGTACGCGCTGTCGCCGTCAAAGCGAACCTGGGTGTCAAACGTGCCGGCGTTTTTGCTCTTGGCTTCGGAGAAGGCATTGCCAAAACGGTAGCCCTGCAAGACCTTGGCGAAGTAATGCTGCTTTTGTTCCTCGCTGGCGGTTTGCAGGAGGATGTCCACCACGCCCAGGTGGTTTTGCGGAATTTGCCCCAGGGACGGGTCGGCGGCGGAGATCAGCTTGATCACCTCGGCCACCGTCACATAGGACACCCCGGCGCCGCCGTAGGCCTTGGGAATGGTGATGCCCCACAGGCCGCTGGCAGAGAATTCGTCGAGCTCGGCCACCGGCAGGCGCCGCTCGCGGTCACGCACACCCGCTTCCACGGCAAAACGCTTGGCCAGTTCGGTGGCAACGGCGATGGCCTCGGCGTCCGAGCGGATGATGTGGGCAGGGTGTTGGGGTTGGGCTGACATGGGCCGACTCCAGGCTCCAGAGAGATACTGGAGTAATTGCAGGAGTCGTGCCTGAATCCAATGATCAATAAAATCAGTGGGTTGCCGGCCGTTCAGGCGTGCAGTGGGCGGTTCAAAACAGCAAAGTGTCCAACCACTGTTGCGCTGCCAACAGTTAGATCACCACGTTGCGCACAAAGCGCACCGCCACGTCGCCGTCATTGCGATAGGCGTGAAGCTGGCGGCTGGCGAACATCAGGAACTCACCGGTGGCGACGTGTTTTTCCTCGCCATCCAGCACCAGCGTCAGCACGCCTTCGAACACAAACAGCTGCACGCTCCAGCCCTCGGGGTCTGGCTCGGGCAGGTAGCGGTCACCGGGCTCCAGGCGCATCTCCCACAGTTCAACCTCGCGGCGAGCGGTAGCCTTGGCCAGCAGCACGGCCTTGCTGCCGAGGATTTCACCGGCCCAGGCCAGTTCGTTGATACGGCTGTGGTCACCGGCGTCCGGGGCCTGGATCAGGTCGCTGAAGGCCACGCCCAGGGCCTCGGCTACCCGGTCGAGGGTCGACAGGCTGACGTTCTTCTCCCCCGCCTCGATCGCCACCAGCATGCGCCGGCTCACGCCGGACTTTTCGGACAGCGCCGTCTGGCTCAACTCGGCTGCATGGCGCAGGCGTCGAACGTTCTGGCTGACGTGTTGCAGGACCGAAGCCCGTTGCGGATTTTCTTTGTGCACTATATTGCTCACAGGGTGGGGTTGCGCAGTATACTGCCCAGCTTGCGGCGCATTGTGCGGTCCGCGCCCCTCCTGTGCAAGACCGAGCCGCCATGACCACCTCCCCGTTGTTTTCCCGTTTCAGCAAAGCCGAATGTGTATTAGTGGTGATCACCATGATTTGGGGCGGCACCTTTTTACTGGTGCAGCACGCCATGGCCGTCAGCGGCCCGATGTTTTTTGTGGGCCTGCGGTTTGCGGCGGCGGCGGTCATCGTCGGCGCGTTTTCATTGCGCAGCCTGCGGGGCCTGACCCTGTTTGAATTGAAAGCCGGGTGCTTTATCGGTGTGGCGATCATGTTTGGCTACGGTCTGCAGACCATCGGCTTGCAGACGATCCTGAGCAGCCAGTCGGCGTTTATTACCGCCCTGTATGTGCCGTTCGTGCCGCTGCTGCAATGGCTGGTGCTGGGACGGCGCCCGGGGTTGATGCCCAGTATCGGCATCATGCTGGCGTTTACCGGGCTCATGCTGCTGACCGGCCCGGCCGGTGCCTCACTGAATTTCAGCCCCGGTGAAATCGCCACGTTGATCGGTGCGATTGCGATTGCGGCCGAGATCATCCTGATCAGCGCGTTTGCCGGGCAGGTGGATGTGCGCCGGGTGACGGTGGTGCAACTGGCGACGGCGTCGGTGCTGTCGTTCCTGATGGTGGTGCCGATGGGCGAGACGTTGCCGGGGTTTTCCTGGTTGCTGCTGTTCAGTGCGGTGGGCCTGGGGCTCACCAGCGCGGTGATTCAGGTGGCGATGAACTGGGCGCAGAAAAGCGTCTCGCCAACGCGGGCCACGCTGATTTATGCCGGTGAGCCGGTGTGGGCCGGTGTGGTCGGGCGGATTGCCGGGGAACGCTTCCCGCCGATTGCCATGGTGGGGGCGGTGTTGATTGTGGCGGCGGTGATTGTCAGTGAGATGAAGACCCGGGGGCAGAAGGCGCTTGAGGCGCGGGAGGCGTTGGAACAGGAAACCCAAGGCTAGGGTTTACTGACGAGCCACTGAAACAATGCCAAACGGCCTTTTTCAGCCTACCTTGTAGGATCCTGCCACATCTTGCCGTTTGGTGATCAAGAATCCGGCACGTATGATGCATCCCAAACTCCCGCAGATTAGAAGCCTATGTCCCTGATAGTTCTACTGCTTCTGCCTTTTATCGGCAGCTGTCTCGCGGCCTTGCTGCCGCACAACGCACGCAACACAGAGTCCCTGTTGGCCGGCCTTGTCGCCCTGGTGGGGACGGTTCAAGTCGCCCTGCTCTACCCCCAGATCGCCCACGGTGGCGTGATACGTGAAGAATTCATGTGGTTGCCCAGCCTCGGGCTGAACTTCGTATTGCGCATGGACGGTTTTGCCTGGTTGTTCTCGATGCTGGTGCTGGGCATCGGGACCCTGGTGGCGCTGTACGCCCGTTATTACATGTCGCCGGAAGACCCGGTGCCGCGCTTCTTCGCGTTTTTCCTGGCCTTTATGGGCGCCATGCTGGGCCTGGTGATCTCCGGCAACCTGATCCAGATCGTGTTTTTCTGGGAGCTCACCAGCCTGTTCTCCTTCCTGTTGATCGGCTATTGGCACCACCGCGCCGATGCCCGGCGTGGCGCCTATATGGCGCTGATGGTCACCGGCGCAGGCGGTTTGTGCCTGCTGGCCGGGGTGATGCTGCTCGGGCATATCGTCGGCAGCTACGACCTGGACCAGGTCCTGGCGGCCGGTGATCAGATCCGTGCCCACTCGCTGTACCCGATCATGCTCGCCCTGGTGCTGATCGGCGCCCTGAGCAAAAGCGCGCAATTCCCCTTCCACTTCTGGCTGCCTCACGCCATGGCGGCACCCACGCCGGTCTCGGCCTACCTGCATTCGGCGACGATGGTGAAGGCCGGCGTGTTCCTGCTGGCCCGCCTGTGGCCGTCGCTGTCCGGCAGCGAAGAGTGGTTCTGGATTGTCGGCGGTGCCGGCGCCATTACCCTGCTGCTCGGCGCTTATTGCGCCATGTTCCAGAACGATCTCAAGGGCCTGCTGGCCTACTCCACCATCAGCCACCTCGGGCTGATCACCTTGTTGCTGGGCCTCAACAGCCCGCTGGCCGCCGTCGCGGCGGTGTTCCATATCCTCAACCACGCCACCTTCAAGGCCTCGCTGTTCATGGCGGCGGGGATCATCGACCACGAAAGCGGCACCCGTGATATCCGCAAGCTCAGCGGCCTGGTGAAGCTGATTCCGTTTACCGCCACCCTGGCGATGGTCGCCAGTGCGTCCATGGCCGGCGTGCCGCTGCTCAATGGCTTCCTGTCCAAGGAAATGTTCTTCGCCGAGACCGTGTTCATCTCCTCTACCGCCTGGGTCGAAATCGCCCTGCCGGTGATCGCGACCATCGCCGGTACCTTCAGCGTGGCCTATGCCCTTCGGTTTACCGTGGACGTGTTCTTCGGCCCCACCGCGACCAACCTGCCCCACACCCCGCACGAGCCGCCACGCTGGATGCGTGCACCGGTGGAGTTGCTGGTGTTTACCTGCCTGCTGGTGGGGATTTTCCCGGCCCAGGTGGTCGGTTCGATCCTCGCGGCAGCGGCCCTGCCGGTGGTCGGCGGCGTATTGCCGGAATACAGCCTCGCCATCTGGCACGGCTGGAACGCGCCGATGATCATGAGCCTGGTGGCCATGTCCGGTGGCGTGGTGCTCTACCTGCTGCTGCGCAAGCAACTCAAGCTGGGCCGCTTCAAATACCCGCCGATCATCAGCTACTTCAACGGCAAGCGCGGGTTCGAGCGCACGCTGGTGGTGATGATGCGCGGGGTGCGCAAGATCGAAAAACGCATCAGCACCAAGCGCCTGCAAACCCAACTGTTCCTGCTGGTGCTGGCGGCGGTGATCGCCGGGTTGATCCCGATGCTCAACAGCGGCATCACCTGGGGCGACCGGCCGAAGATCCCGGGGTCCATCGTGTTCGTCACCCTGTGGCTGCTGGCGATTGCCTGTGCCCTGGGCGCCGCCTGGCAAGCCAAGTACCACCGGCTGGCGGCCCTGACCATGGTCAGCGTGTGTGGCATGGTGACGTGCGTGACCTTCGTCTGGTTCTCCGCGCCGGACCTGGCGCTGACCCAACTGGTGGTCGAAGTGGTCACCACCGTGCTGATCCTGCTGGGCCTGCGCTGGCTGCCGCGACGGATCGAAGAAGTCTCGCCACTGCCCAGCTCGCTGCGCAAGGCACGCATCCGCCGCCTGCGGGACTTCCTGTTGTCCACCGTTGTGGGGGGCGGCATGGCACTGCTCTCCTACGCGATGCTGACCCGCCAGACGCCCAACGATATCTCCTCGTTCTACCTCAGCCGCGCCTTGCCCGAAGGCGGCGGGAGCAATGTGGTGAACGTGATGCTGGTGGACTTCCGGGGCTTCGACACCCTGGGTGAAATCACCGTGCTCGGCGCCGTGGCGTTGACCGTCTACGCCCTGCTGCGCCGCTTCCGCCCGTCCAAAGAGAGCATGGAACTGCCCGCGCAACAGCGCCAGTTGGCGCCCGATGTGGCCACCGACCTGGTCAACCCACGCCAGGCCAGCGACACCGCCCTGGGCTTTATGATGGTGCCGGCGGTGCTGGTGCGCCTGCTGCTGCCGATTGCCCTGGTGGTGTCGTTCTACCTGTTCATGCGCGGCCACAACCAACCGGGCGGCGGTTTTGTTGCCGGGCTGGTGATGTCGGTGGCGTTCATCCTGCAATACATGGTCGCCGGCACCCAGTGGGTCGAGGCGCAGATGAGCCTGCGGCCGATGCGCTGGATGGGCTTCGGCTTGCTGTCCGCAACGCTGACCGGGCTGGGTGCCCTGCTCGCCGGCTACCCGTTCCTGACCACCCACACCTGGCACTTCAGCCTGCCGGTGCTGGGGGACATCCATATCGCCAGCGCGCTGTTCTTCGACGTCGGCGTGTACGCCATGGTGGTCGGCTCGACCTTGCTGATGCTCACCGCCCTGGGCCACCAATCGGTGCGTGCCCATAAACCCAGCAACCAGGCGAAAGCCGTTGCGAGCCAAGGAGGAGCCGCCTGATGGAAGAAGTCATCGCAATTGCCATTGGGGTCCTGGCGGCCTCCGGCGTCTGGCTGATCCTGCGGCCACGAACCTTCCAGGTGGTGATGGGCCTGTGCCTGCTGTCCTACGGGGTCAACCTGTTCATCTTCAGCATGGGCAGCCTGTTTATCGGCAAGGAACCGATCATCAAGGACGGCGTGCCGCAAGACCTGCTCAACTACACCGACCCGCTGCCCCAGGCCCTGGTGCTGACAGCGATCGTGATCAGCTTCGCCATGACCGCGTTGTTCCTGGTGGTGCTGCTGGCGTCCCGGGGCCTGACCGGCACTGACCATGTGGACGGCCGGGAGCCCAAGGAATGACCTGGATGAATCAACTGATCATCGCGCCGATCCTGCTGCCGTTGCTGACCGCCGCGCTGATGCTGATGCTCGGCGAGAAACACCGCCCGCTCAAGGCCCGGATCAACCTGTTCTCCAGCATGGTGGGCCTGGGCATCGCCGTGTTGTTGCTGTACTGGACGCAAAAAGGCGGCCCCGGCTCCATCGGCGTGTACCTGCCGGGCAACTGGCAAGTGCCGTTCGGCATCGTGCTGGTGGTGGACCAACTGTCGGCCATGATGCTGGTGCTCACCGGGATCATCGGCGTCAGCGCCCTGCTGTTCGCCATGGCGCGCTGGGACCGTGCCGGCACCAGTTTCCATGCGCTGTTCCAGATTCAGTTGATGGGCCTGTATGGCGCCTTCCTGACCGCCGACCTGTTCAACCTGTTCGTGTTTTTCGAGGTGCTGCTGGCGGCGTCCTACGGCCTGATGCTGCATGGCTCCGGCCGGGCGCGGGTGTCGTCGGGGCTGCATTACATCTCGATCAACCTGCTGGCCTCGTCGCTGTTCCTGATTGGCGCAGCGTTGGTCTACGGTGTCACCGGCACCCTGAACTTTGCCGACCTGGCGCTGAAAATCCCCCTGGTGCCGGAAGCCGATCGCGGCCTGTTGCACGCCGGTGCGGGCATCCTTGCCGTCGCGTTCCTGGCCAAGGCCGGCATGTGGCCGCTGAACTTCTGGCTGGCGCCCGCCTACTCCTCGGCCAGTGCGCCGGTAGCGGCGATGTTTGCGATCATGACCAAGGTCGGCGTGTACACCGTGCTGCGCCTGTGGACACTGCTGTTCTCCGGGCAGGCCGGCGCCTCGGCGCTGTTCGGTGGCGATTGGCTGATCTACGGCGGCATGGCCACCATCGTCTGTGCCGCGCTGGCAATGATCGCCGCGCAGCGCCTGGAACGCATGGCCAGCCTGAGCATTCTGGTGTCGGCCGGGATCCTGCTGTCGGCGGTGGGGTTTGCCCAGCCGAGCCTGACCGCCGGGGCGCTGTTTTATCTGGTCAGTTCCACCCTGACGTTGAGCGCGCTGTTCCTGCTGGCCGAGTTGATCGAACGTTCGCGCTCGGCCAACGACGTGCCCCTGGACGATGAAATCGAAGCCCTGCCCAGGGCCATGGAATCCCTGCACCCACCGCCCGGCACCAACCTCGATGACGAACAGAAAGCCGTGGTCGGCCAGGTGATTCCCTGGACCGTCGCCTTCCTCGGCCTGAGCTTTATCGCCTGCGCCCTGCTGATCATCGGCATGCCGCCGCTGTCCGGGTTTATCGGCAAGCTCAGCCTGCTCAGCGCCTTGATCAACCCAATGGGCCTGGGCAATGCCATCGACGAGCCGGTGCGCCCGGCGGCGTGGGGTTTGGTGGCGCTGTTGATCTTCTCCGGCCTGGCCTCGCTGATCGCGTTTGCCCGCCTGGGTATCCAGCGTTTCTGGACCCCGGAAGAACGCCCGTCGCCGCTGCTGCGCCGCTTTGAATGCGTGCCGATCTTCTTCCTGCTGGGCCTGAGCATCGCCCTGACCTTCAAGGCCGAACCGCTGATGCGCTACACCCAGGCCGCCGCCGAAAGCCTGAACAACCCGGAACACTACGTGATGGCGGTCATGGCGACGCGCCCGGTGCCAAGCCCTGAAGCCAAGGCCGCCGCGCTGGAGGTACAGCCATGAAACGCCTGTTCCCTGCCCCGTGGCTGTCATTGGCGTTGTGGTTGTTGTGGCTGGTGCTGAACCTGTCCGTCAGCCCCGGCAACCTGCTGCTCGGCGCGATCCTCGGTGTTGCGGCACCGCTGATGATGGCGCCGCTGCGCCCGCTGCCGATCCGCATCCGCCGCCCGGGTGTGATCATCCGCCTGTTCTTCCTGGTGGGCCGCGACGTGATCGTCTCCAACCTCGCCGTGGCCTGGGGCATCCTGGTTTGCGGCTCGCGGCCACCGCGCTCGCGCTTTATCAAAATCCCCCTGGACCTGCGAGACGCCAACGGCCTGGCCGTGCTGTCGATGATCACCAGCGTGACGCCCGGCACCGTGTGGTCGGAACTGGCCCTGGACCGCAGCATCCTGCTGATCCACGTGTTCGACCTGGATGACGAAGCGCAGTTTATCGAGCATTTCAAACACGCCTACGAACGGCCCCTGATGGAGATCTTCGAATGAGCGCCCTGCTCTCCAATGCGATCCTGTTCAGCCTGTTCCTGTTCTCCCTGGCCATGGTGCTGACGCTGGTTCGCCTGTTCAAAGGCCCGTCGGCCCAGGACCGGGTTCTGGCCCTGGATTACCTGTACATCCTGGCGATGCTGATGATGCTGGTGCTGGGCATTCGGTATGCCAGTGACACCTATTTTGAAGCGGCGCTGCTGATCGCGCTGTTTGGCTTTGTGGGGTCGTTTGCCCTGGCGAAATTCCTGCTGCGTGGGGAGGTGATCGAATGATCAATATGGACGTTTTGCCGCTGTGGGTTGAAGTGATCGTCGCCGTATTGCTGGTGACGAGCAGCGTGTTTGCGCTGATCGGAGCGATCGGCTTGTTGCGGATGAAGGACTTCTTCCAACGCATGCACCCACCTGCACTGGCCTCGACCCTGGGCGCCTGGTGTGTGGCGCTGGCGTCGATTGTGTACTTCTCGGTGCTCAAGTCCGGGCCGGTGTTGCACGGTTGGTTGATTCCGATCCTGCTGTCGATCACGGTGCCGGTGACCACGTTGCTGCTGGCCAGGACTGCGTTGTTCCGCAAGCGCATGGCCGGGGATGATGTGCCGGCCGAGGTGAGCAGTCGCCGGACTGACAGCGGCAGCTGATCCCGGCAGGCGCCTCAGTGGTGAAATTCGTTCGCCAATGGAACCCATAAACTGGAGCCTCAATCGCTAATCCCGGTAGCGGGATCACTGTATGAGGTTCCTCCCCATGGCATTCACTTCCCTTGTCCAGGCCCGTCTCGACGCCTGGGTTGCATCCGCCGCTGACTTCGGGCCGTTTCTCGCCGGCCAGCCAACCACCCTGACCCTCGATGACCAGCGCAAGGCGTACGAGCAGGTGCTGTGCGCCCATCCGATTCCCGCCAGGGTCAGTGTTCATGAGGTGGATATGGGCGGTGTGCCGGGCATGCTGGTGGTGCCGGATGCGCTCAAGGGCGATCGGGTGCTGCTGTACATCCACGGCGGAGGTTATGTGGGCGGCAGCCCGCGGGGCTATCTGGGCCTTGCCGGCCACTTTGCCAAACTGTTGGGGGCAAAGGTCTACCTGCCCGATTACCGCCTGGCGCCCGAGCATCCGTTTCCGGTGCCCATCGATGACACCTTGCAGGCCTATCGCTGGTTGCTCGAGCAGGGTAACGATCCCCGGTCCATCGTGTTCTCGGGCGACTCGGCCGGCGGCGCGATGGTGGTGTCGGTGATGGTCAAGGCCCGCAACGCAGGCTTGCCTCTGCCCGCCGGGGGCGCCGCTTTATCGCCGTGGGCCAACCTGGAACACACCGGCGCGTCCATCGACAACCGTGACGGCCTGGACCCCCAAGCCTCCCGCGCAGGGCTGACGCTGCTGGCGAAGGCGTTTCTCCAGCGTGCACTGCCGAATGATCCCGATGCGTCGCCGGTGTTTGCGGATGTCCGGGGGCTGCCGCCGATCCTGGTGCAGATCGGCGAGAACGAAGTGATGCTCAGCGATGCCATGCGCCTGGCCACCCACCTGGGGGAAAACCGGGTGCGGGTGTCGCTGGAGGTTTGGCCCGGGATGTTCCATGTCTGGCATCTGTTTGCGGCGATTTTGCCCGAGGCCATGCAGGCGCTGGAGAATGCGGCGTTGTTTCTCGAGCAGGCGCTGGGCGTTAAAGATTAATTAATCTAAAAAGAACTTGGCGTGCCTCGTCGAGCCTGATACGTTTTAGTGGATTATTTAATCCACTAAAAACAGGCCACGCTCAATGACAGCTCACACTCCCCGTTTCAGCAGCAAAGTAGCCCTGGTCACCGGCGGTTCCCGCGGTATCGGTGAAGCCATCGTCCGCCGTCTGGCTGCCGAAGGTGCCGCGGTTGCGTTCACCTATTCCTCCTCTGCCGACAAGGCCCATGCACTGGTCAGCCAGATTGAAAACGAGGGCGGCAAAGCCCTGGCAATTCAGGCCGACAGCGCGGATGCCGCCGCCATAGAACATGCAGTGTCCGCCACCGTCGAGCGCTTCGGTGCCGTGAATATACTGGTCAACAACGCCGGGATCCTTATGCTCGGGACCGTCGACACCTTCAGCCTGGAAGACTTCGACCGGATGTTTGCGGTGAATGTACGGGCCACGTTTGCGGCGGCCAAAGCCTGCTCGCCAGTGATGCAAGCGGGTGACCGGATCATCACCGTCGGCAGCGTGGTCGCCCAGCGTTCGGGCTTTCCGGGCTCCAGTGTGTACAGCATGACGAAGTCGGCGATCGCCGGTATGATCCGCGGCCTGGCGATTGATTTCGCCCCGCGCGGCATCACGGTCAACAACGTGCAACCGGGCCCGACCGGCACCGACATGAACCCGGCAGACGGGCCCCATGCGGGCATGATCAAAAGCCTGATCCCCTTGGGCCGCGTAGGCACCGCCGACGAGATTGCCGGTATGGTTGCTTATCTGGCGTCCGAAGAAGCGGCGTTTGTCACCGGCGCAAGCCTGACCATCGACGGTGGTTACCTGGCCTGAGCCTTCACCTGCAATTTTCCACGAGGTAACCATGGCAAGACCCAGAGCATTCGACCGCGACCAGGTGCTGCGCGAGGCCATTCGGGTTTTCTGCGACAAGGGTTTTGCCGCGGCCTCCACGGAAGAACTGATGCAGGCCATGGGCTTGAGTCGCCAGAGCATGTACAACACCTTCGGCGACAAACGCCAGTTGTACCTGTTGGCGATGGCCGAGTATCAGCGCACCGGCGTCGACGACCTGATCGAGCGCCTGAACCAGGGCCCGACGCCGCTGCAAGGGCTGCAAGGCACCTTGCAATCCTTCGCCACCCGCGCCCTGCGCGAAGGGACCGCGGGGTGCATGGGCGTCAACGCCATCTGCGAGTTCGGCCTGGCCGACGATGAAATCAATCAACTCACCGCCCACAGCAGCGAACGCCTGCACAACGCATTCGAACAGACCCTGGGGCAGGCCCGTGAACAGGGCGAATTGGCCGCCGACACCGACCTGTCGGGGGCGTGTGATTTTCTGATGGCCACCCTCAGTGGCATGAAGGTCGCCAGCAAGGCCGGCGCAACGGTTGAACAACTGGAGCGCATTGCCGGGTTTGCACTGCGGGCGCTGCGGGCGAAAGGCTGATCAACCCCCTACAGGATCGGCGCGCCAAACCGGCCCAATCGTGGCATCCAGTGATCCAGGATCTGCGCGGACGCCAGGATATGGTGGGCGTGACCGATCAACAGCCGACGCGGCACAAAGCCGATATAGCGGGAGTCATCGCTGTTGTCGCGGTTGTCACCCAACATGAAGTAACTGTCGGCCGGCACCGTCACTGGGCCGAAGTCGCGTAACGCCCGTACTGTCGGCATGAACTGCACCGTGCGCTGACTGTTGTTCGCCTGCTCGGTCACTTTGATCCCCGGGATCGTTTGGCCAGGTGCGATGGGCTCGATGATGTCCTGGCCATTGCTGTAGGTGGCCGGCGTGCCGTTGACCCAGAGCACTTCATCTTTCATTTCCAGGGTATCGCCAGGAATGCCGACGATACGCTTGATCAAACGGATGCCGTCCTTGGGTGAGGAGAACGTCACCACATCGCCCCGCCGGGGGTTATCCAGCTTGGCCAGAGAAATATCGGTGAGGGGCAGCTTGAGGTCGTACGCCACGCGATTGACCAGCACCACATCGCCCTCCAGCAACGTGGGGCGCATGGAGCCGGACGGGATCGGGTTCCAGTCGGCCAGGGACGTACGGAACACGCCGAAGCACAGCCAGAAAATGATTGCGTAACGGTAGCGGATTAACCAACGGCGCATACATCCTCGCATTACAAAAAAGGGCATCGGCACAGGCCGGGCAGCCCGTGGTTATTTTTGGCAATGGTCGCTTATTACACCGGAAGATTAAATTAACATTAGCGTTGCCGGACAATGGCAGCCGTTGTTTTCAAGCACACAGA
Organism: Pseudomonas sp. IPO3778; assembly: GCF_013386825.1. GTDB lineage: Bacteria > Pseudomonadota > Gammaproteobacteria > Pseudomonadales > Pseudomonadaceae > Aquipseudomonas. The sequence continues at coordinate 23,848 of NZ_JACARC010000061.1, read as the reverse complement.
AAAGGAGTGTCGCCCCCCATGGATAGCAAATGCTCGGTCTTTATTGCAGCCAGCGTCGACGGTTTTATTGCCCGGCCAGACGGTGATATTGAGTGGCTTCATCGGCCAGAGTACGAAGGGGCCGAATTGAACGGCGTGACTTATGAAGCGTTCATCGCCACGGTGGATGCGCTGGTGATGGGACGCAAGACCCTGGAAAAAGTGTTGTCCTTTCCTGAGTGGCCCTATGAGGGCACGCCGGTCATCGCGCTCTCGCATCAAACGGTTGAGCTACCTGCGGATTTGAAAGGCAAGGTTGAGGTCGTGAGCCAGGATCTGACCCGCCTCGTGGCCGAGTTAGCCGAGCGCGGGATGAAACACCTGTACATCGACGGAGGCCAGACGATCCAGGCGTTTCTTGAGGCGGGCTTGATCAACGAGCTGATCATCACGCGTATCCCGGTTGTGCTGGGCCAGGGGATTCCCTTGTTCAGCCAGGTGGGTAGCGAACATGCGCTTCGGCATATCGCCACGTATGCGTCGGAGAATGGGTTTGTTCAAAGCCGGTATGAGGTCAGTGGCAAGCGCTGATGGTAGAAGCAACGGCAAACACGGTCGAAATGTGGGAGCGGGCTTGCTCGCGAAGGTCGTTAACGGTAACGCCTGTTTCCTGGATGAACGCGGTGGCCCTTTGATCGTTCCCACGCTCCGCGTGGGAATGCATACCGTGACGCTCCGCGTCACCCTCGAGCGTGGCCCCAACCTCGCGTTAACGGCGGGACGCAGAGCGTCCCAGGCGGCATTCCCACGCAGAGCGTGGGAACGATCGATATACGCCAAAAAAAAACGCCCCGAACCAGTCGGGGCGTTTTTCATTCAGCAATCACCGATCAAGCCTGATCAGCCAACCGCCACGTCGTCCCACCCTTCCCGTCTTCCAACACCACACCCATCGCGGTCAGTTGGTCACGGATACGGTCAGACTCCGCCCAGTCCTTGTTGGCCCGGGCAGTCAAGCGTGCCTGGATCAGCGCATCCACTTCAGCCGCATCCACACGCCCTTCAGCGCCCGCTTGCAGGAAGTCATCGGCCTCCATCTGCAACACGCCCAGCACGCTCGCCAGCTCTTTCAAACGTGCCGCAAGCCCTGCCGCCGCGTCGAGATCGCTCTCGCGCAGGCGGTTGATCTCGCGCACCATTTCAAACAGCACGGCGCAGGCTTCCGGTGTACCGAAGTCGTCGTTCATCACTTCGGTAAACCGTGCGACAAACGCTTCGCCGCCCGCAGGTGCCACGGCTGGCAGGCCTTTCAGCGCGTGGTAGAAACGCTCCAGGGCGCCCTTGGCGTCCTTGAGGTTGTCTTCCGAGTAGTTGATCGCGCTGCGGTAGTGGCTCGACACCAACAGGTAGCGCACCACTTCCGGGTGGTATTTCTCCAGCACGTCGCGAATGGTGAAGAAGTTGTTCAAGGACTTGGACATCTTCTCGCCATTGATGCGAATCATGCCGCAGTGCATCCACGCGTTGGCGTAGGTCTTGCCGGTGGCCGCTTCGCTTTGGGCGATTTCGTTTTCGTGGTGCGGGAACTCAAGGTCGCTGCCGCCGCCATGAATGTCGAAGGTCTCGCCCAGGCAGCAGGTGGACATCACCGAGCATTCGATGTGCCAGCCCGGACGCCCGGCGCCCCACGGCGACTCCCAGCTCGGCTCGCCCGGCTTGGTGCCTTTCCACAGCACGAAGTCCAGCGGGTCTTGCTTGGCTTCGTCGACTTCGATCCGCGCACCGATGCGCAGGTCTTCGATTTTCTTGCGCGACAGCTTGCCGTAGCCCATGAACTTGGCGACGCGGTAGTACACGTCGCCATTGCCCGGGGCATAGGCGTAACCCTTGTCGATCAGGGTCTGGATCATTGCGTGCATGCCCGGGATATGGTCCGTGGCACGCGGCTCCATGTCCGGCTTGAGGATGTTGAGGCGGGCCTCGTCCTCGTGCATCGCAGCAATCATGCGCTCGGTCAGCGCGTCGAACGACTCGCCGTTTTCGTTGGCGCGATTGATGATCTTGTCGTCGATGTCGGTGATGTTGCGCACGTAGGTCAGGTCATAACCACTGAAGCGCAACCAGCGGGTCACCAGGTCGAAGGCAACCATGCTGCGGCCGTGGCCGATGTGGCAGTAGTCGTACACGGTCATGCCGCACACGTACATGCGCACCTTGTTGCCATCCAGCGGCTTGAAGACTTCTTTGGTCTTGCTGAGTGTGTTGTAGATCGTTAGCACGATGAATCCTTAAGACTGATCACTGGCCCCACGAATCACGCAAGGTCACGGTACGGTTGAATACCGGAGCACCTGGTTTCGAGTCCTTGATATCCGCGCAGAAGTAACCTTCGCGCTCGAACTGGAAACGGTCTTCCGGCTGTGCGTCGCCAAGCGATGGCTCGGCACGACAACCAGTGAGTACTTGCAGGGAGTCAGGGTTGATGTTGTCCAGGAAACTGGCGCTGTCTTCGGCCTTCTCGGGGTTCGGCGAGCGGAACAGGCGATCGTACAGGCGCACTTCGCATTCGATGCTGGCCGCTGCCGGCACCCAGTGCACCACGCCTTTGACCTTGCGACCTTCCGGGTTCTTGCCCAGGGTGTCCGGGTCGTAGGAGCAACGCAGTTCGACGATGTTGCCATCGGCGTCCTTGATCGCTTCGTCGGCACGGATCACGTAGCTGCCGCGCAGGCGCACTTCGCCGTTCGGCTCCAGGCGCTTGTAGCCTTTTGGCGGCTCTTCCATGAAGTCATCGCGGTCGATGTAGATTTCACGGGCGAACGGCAGCTTGCGCACGCCGAGTTCTTCTTTCTGCGGATGACGCGGCAGCTCGAGGTTCTCGACCTGGTCTTGCGGATAATTGGTGATCACGACTTTCAACGGACGCAGCACGCACATGGCGCGCGGCGCGTTCGCGTCGAGGTCCTGACGGATGCTGAATTCGAGCATGCCGAAATCCACCACGCCGTCGGAACGGTTGGTGCCGACCATGTCGCAGAAGTTGCGGATCGACGCCGGGGTGTAGCCGCGACGGCGGAAACCCGACAGTGTCGACATGCGCGGGTCGTCCCAGCCAAACACGTGCTTCTCATCCACCAGTTGCTTGAGCTTGCGCTTGCTGGTGATGGTGTAGTTCAGGTTCAGGCGGCTGAATTCGTACTGACGCGGGTGCGCCGGTACCGGCAGGCTGTCGAGGAACCATTCGTACAGCGGACGGTGGCTTTCGAACTCCAGGGTGCAGATGGAGTGGGTGATGCCTTCGATGGCGTCCGACTGGCCGTGGGTGAAGTCGTAGTTCGGGTAGATACACCACGTGTCACCGGTCTGGTGGTGGTGGGCGTGGCGGATGCGGTACATGATCGGGTCGCGCAGGTTCATGTTCGGCGAGGCCATGTCGATCTTGGCCCGCAGTACACGGGCGCCGTCCGGGAACTCACCGGCGCGCATGCGGTTGAACCAGTCCAGGTTCTCTTCCACCGAACGGTCACGGAACGGGCTGTTCTTGCCCGGCTCGGTCAGGGTGCCACGGTATTCCTTGGCCTGTTCCGGGCTCAGGTCGTCGACGTAGGCCTTGCCGGCCTTGATCAATTCCACCGCCCAGTCGAACAACTGGTCGAAATACTTGGAGGCATAGCGCACTTCACCGGACCACTCGAAGCCCAGCCACTTGATGTCGCTTTCAATGGCGTCGATGTATTCCTGGTCTTCCTTGGCCGGGTTGGTGTCGTCGAAACGCAGGTGCGTGACGCCACCGAATTCCTGGGCCAGGCCGAAGTTCACACAGATCGACTTGGCGTGGCCGATGTGCAGGTAACCGTTGGGCTCAGGCGGGAAACGGGTGACGATCTGCGTGTGCTTGCCCGAATCCAGGTCCGCCTGGATGATCGGGCGCAGGAAATTGACCGGGACGGCAGGTCCGGCCTTGGAATTCGAGGTAGGGTCGACAGTGGGCTTGCTCATAGGATCCTTGAACAGACGGAAGTACTGGGCCAGGTTAGGCCGATAAAACAAAGCGCTTATCATAGCTGATGCTTTCAAGGCGCTGACAGCGTTCAGGTGCATTTAACGCACCGCTGGTAAAAAACCACCTCGAAATTCCCGCAGGTCACGCTAAACTGCGCGCCTTGGCTGTCGTTTTGCCAAGCAGGTAAGGCGCAAAACGCCCAAACCCACGAATTCCTTGAAAGAGTAGTGAACATGACTCAAGTCAAACTGACCACCAACCACGGTGACATCGTCATCGAGCTGAACGCCGAGAAAGCGCCGATCACCGTCGCCAACTTCATCGAGTACGTTAAAGCCGGCCACTACGAAAACACTGTTTTCCACCGTGTCATCGGCAACTTCATGGTCCAGGGCGGCGGTTTCGAGCCGGGCATGAAAGAAAAGAAAGACAAGCGTCCAAGCATCCAGAACGAAGCGGACAACGGCCTTTCCAACGACAAGTACACCGTCGCCATGGCCCGTACCATGGAGCCGCATTCGGCCTCCGCGCAGTTCTTCATCAACGTGGCCGACAACGCCTTCCTGAACCACAGCGGCAAGAACGTGCAGGGTTGGGGTTACGCGGTGTTCGGTAAAGTCACCGAAGGCCAGGACGTTGTCGACAAGATCAAGGGTGTGCAAACCACCGGCAAGGCAGGTCACCAGGACGTACCGGTAGAAGACGTCATCGTCGAGAAAGCCGAGATCGTTGAGTGATATTGCTGATTTCAGATTTGCATCTGGAAGAGGAGCGCCCGGACATTACCCGGGCGTTTCTGGATTTACTGAACGGCCGCGCCCGTTCCGCCCAGGCGTTGTACATTCTGGGGGACTTCTTCGAAGCCTGGATTGGCGACGATGGGATGACGCCCTTCCAGCGTTCGATATGCCTGGCTCTGCGCGAGCTGAGCGACAGCGGCACCCAGATTTTCATCATGCATGGCAACCGGGACTTCCTGATTGGCAAGGCGTTCTGCAAAGCCGCAGGCGCCACCTTGCTCAAGGACCCGAGTGTGGTGCAGCTCGCAGGCGAGCCCGTGCTGTTGATGCACGGCGACAGCCTGTGTACCCGCGACCTCGGCTATATGAAGCTGCGGCGCATCCTGCGTAACCCCATCACCCTGTTCATCCTGCGGCACCTGCCCTTGCGCACGCGGCACAAGCTGGCGCGCAAGCTGCGCAGTGAAAGCAGCGCCCAGGTGCGGATGAAGGCCAACGACATTGTCGATGTGACGCCTGAGGAAGTGCCGAGGGTGATGCAGCAGTTCGGCGTGCGCACCCTGGTGCATGGCCACACCCACCGCCCGGCGATTCACAAGTTGCAGATTGGCGAGCAGGCGGCCAAGCGCATTGTGCTGGGGGATTGGGACAAGCAAGGGTGGGCATTGCAGGTGGATGAGCAAGGGTTTCAGTTGGCAGCCTTTGATTTCGTCAACCCACAGTTGGCACTGCCTGGCGCCTGACTCGCAGACACAACACCGATCAAATGTGGGAGCTGGCTTGCCTGCGATAGCATCACCTCGGTGTACCTGATGTACCGAGGTGTCTGCATCGCAGGCAAGCCAGCTCCCACATTGACCGAGCGCGGCCTTTCGATCAGTGGCCTGAAGCCTCCGGCCCGGCCTTCGCCGCAAACGGCGGTTTCGCCAGCCACACAATCACGATCAACGCCATGAACATCCACCCCAGCAACGTGAAGTAATCCACGGTGGACATCATGTATGCCTGGCTGGTGAGGATCTGGTCCAATTGCGCATAGGCCTTGTGCCCTGCCCCGCCCAGCGCCTGCAAGGCATCCCGGGTGGCCGAGTCGTAGGTGGTCATGTTCTCGCTCATGTACGCATGGTGCTGGTCCGCCCGGCGAATCCAGATCCAGGTGGTCAACGACGCTGCAAAGCTGCCGCCCAGGGTCCGCAGGAACGTCGCCAGGCCTGCACCGTCGGCGATTTGTGCCGGTGGCAGGTCGGACATCAGGATGCTCAAGGTCGGCATGAAGAACAGCGCCACGCCGATGCCCATGAACAGCTGCACCAGGGCGATGTGCTGGAAGTCCACTTCATTGGTGAAGCCGGCGCGCATGAAGCAACTCAAACCGATCGCCAGGAACGCCAGCCCGGCCAGCAGGCGCAGGTCGAACTTGTGCGCGTACTTGCCGACAAACGGCGACATCAACACCGGCAGAATCCCGATCGGCGCCACCGCCAGGCCCGCCCAGGTGGCGGTGTAGCCCATCTGGGTTTGCAGCCATTGCGGCAGGATCAGGTTGATCCCGAAGAAGCCCGCGTACCCCAGCACCAACACAATCGTGCCGATCCGGAAGTTGCGGTAGGCGAACAGCCGCAGGTTGACCACCGGGTGCTCGTCGGTCATTTCCCAGATCACGAACACCGCCAGGGCGATGGCCGAGATCACCGCGCCGATGATGATGAAGTTCGACTCGAACCAGTCCAGGTCGTTGCCCTTGTCGAGGATGATCTGCAAGGCGCCGACGCCGACGATCAGGCTCAGCAGGCCGACGTAGTCCATCGGCTGGTAGCTGGTGACCACCGGGCGTTTCTTCAACTGGGAACGCACCACCATCACCGCAAAGATGCCGATGGGCACGTTGATAAAGAAGATCCACGGCCAGCTGTAGCTGTCGGTGATCCAGCCGCCGAGGATCGGCCCGGCAATCGGCGCCACCACCGTGACCATCGCCAGCAACGCCAGGGCCATGCCGCGCCTTGCGGGGGGATAGACCGCGATCAACAGCGTCTGCGTCATCGGGTACAACGGACCGGCCACCAGGCCTTGCAGCACCCGAAAGCCGATCAGCTCGGGCATCGAGGTGGAAATACCGCAAAGAAACGAGGCCAGCACAAACAGGATGGTGGCCCACAGGAACAGCTTCACCTCGCCGAAACGGCGGCTCAGCCAGCCGGTCAGCGGCAGCGCAATGGCGTTGCTCACGGCAAACGAGGTGATCACCCAGGTGCCCTGCTCCGAACTCACGCCGAGGTTGCCGGAAATCGTCGGCAACGCCACGTTGGCGATGGTGGTGTCGAGCACCTGCATGAAGGTCGCCAGGGACAGGCCGATGGTGGCCATCAGCAAGCTGGGCGGCGTGAAGGAGGCGTTAGCGTTACTCATCGCGAATCCTGTGCAACATGATGGGCGCTACGGCCGCCGGGGCCGTAGCTGATGGATTGGCGAATCAGCGCTGGGCAGCCTTGGGAGCGGCAACGCTGTTGTCATGGATCAGTTGGGTGATCATCGCGTCGGCTTCAGCCAATTGGCGGTCGTACACGTTGGTGGTGAACGAAGCCTTTTGCGGCGCCTGCTGGGCCAGTACCGGGCCGCTCTGGTCGTGCAGGTCGACGTTGACCACGGTGGACAAGCCCACCCGCAGCGGGTGCTTGGCCAGTTCTTCGGCGTTCACATGAATGCGCACCGGCACCCGTTGCACGATCTTGATCCAGTTACCGGTGGCGTTCTGCGCCGGCAGCAAGGCAAACGCACTGCCGGTGCCCGCGCCAAGGCTGTCCACGGTGCCGCTGAACTTCACGTCGCTGCCGTAGATGTCGGATTCAATATCCACCGGCTGGCCGATGCGCATATTGCGCAGCTGGGTTTCCTTGAAGTTGGCGTCGATCCACAGCTGATCCAGGGGGATCACCGCCATCAGCGCGGTGCCCGGCTGAACCCGTTGGCCCAGTTGCACGGTGCGTTTGGCCACATAGCCGGTCACCGGTGCGATGAGGGTGCTGCGGGCGTTGGTCAGGTAAGCCTGGCGCAATTGCGCGGCGGCGGCCTGCACGTCCGGGTGGGACGAAATCACCGTGTCATCCACCAGGGCGCTGGTGGTCTTGAACTGTTGCTGCACGTTGGCCAAAGCGTTTTGCGCCGAGGTCAGGTCATCGCGGGCGTGGGACAGCTCTTCCTGGGAAATCGCCCCGCCGGCGGCGAGGTTCTTACGCCGGTTGTAGTTGTCCTGGGCCTTTTGCACGTTGGCTTGTTGCGCCAGTACCTGGGCTTTCATGCCATCGACGTTGCTGTACAAGCCCCGCACCTGGCGCACGGTGCGGGCCAGGTTGGCCTGGGCACTTTGCAGGCCGACGGCCGCGTCGTTGGGGTCGAAGTTGATCAGCACCTGGCCTTCATGCACCAGGTCGCCATCGTCGGCGCCGATGCTCACCACGGTACCGGTGACCAGCGGGGTGATTTCCACCACGTTGCCGTTGACGTAGGCGTCGTCGGTGCTTTCGCTGAAGCGGCCATAGAACTCGTACCACCCCCACACGCCCACGGCACCGAGGATGACGATCAGCGCCAGGACAAACAGCATGACTTTGCGTTTGCGCGGGTTGCTGGTGTTGGGTTGTTCACCCTTGTTTGTTTCAGGAGCGTTGTTGCTGGTTTCGGCAGTGGCCATGACAAGTACCTTGAATTATTCAGTGCGCGTGGCTGGGGTGGTCGAGGCCACGTTATCGGCGTGGAAACCGCCGCCCAGGGCCTGCATCAATTGAATCGAAAGATCGATTTGCTCGGCATTCAGGGTGGCCAACTGACGTTGGGCCTGGAGTAATTGCTGTTCGATGCTGAGCACGTCCAGGTAATTCCCGATACCTGAGCTGTAACGCTGGACCCCGGTGTCGTAAGACTGTTGGGCAATGTCAGCAGCGTGTTGCTGTGCCTGGATCTGCCGGCCGGTCTCGCGCAACTGCACGAGGGTGTTGCCGATGTCGCCCAAGGCTTGCACCAGGGTTTTGTTGTACTGGGCCACCGCCAGGTCGTAGTCGGCGTCGCGGGCATCGAGGTCGGCGCGCAACCGGCCACCGTCGAAGATCGGCAGCGAAATGGTCGGCGCAATGCTGAAGAAGCGGCTGGCCGAACCAAACATCGCATCCCCCAGCAACGACTCGGCCCCGGCGCTCGCGCTCAGGTTGAGGTTGGGGTAGAAGCGGGTCTTGCTGGCCGCAACGTCCTTGCTCGCCGCCTCCACACGCCAGCGTGCGGCGATCAGGTCCGGACGACGGCCCACCAGTTCGGCAGGCAACACCGACGGTACAGCAACGGCGCTCGGCTTGAGCACGTTGGGGCGCACCAGTTCGCTGCCACGGTCCGGGCCTTTGCCGAGCAACACGGCGAGGGCGATCTTGGCGCTCTGCAGTTGTTTTTCCGCATCGATCAGCTGCGACTGGGAGCTGGCTTCCAGGCTTTCGGTTTGCTGGTACTGGTACTGGCTGTCGATCCCGGAGTTCAGGCGACGCTGGCCCAGGTCGAGCATTTGCCGGGTACGCTTGAGGTCATCATTGGCCAGGTCGCGCACGATATGGGCCTGGCCCAGGTCGCTGTAGGCCTTGGCAACGTTGGCCGCCAGGGTCAGGCGCGCAGCCTGTTGGTCGACTTCGGCGGCGCGGGCCTGGCCCAGCGCTGCTTCCCAGGCGGCACGCTGGCCACCCCACAGGTCAAAGTTGTAGTTGAAGCTGGCACCGATGTTACGCACGGTGGCGTAGGCATCGCCCTGGCCCAACGGGTCCTGGTCCTTGGCCAGGCGCGAACGGCTGACACCGGCGCTGGCATCCAGGGTCGGCATGCGTGCGGCGTCGGCAGCATAGGCGGCGGCTTCGGCCTGATGGGCGCGGGCGCTGGCCACTTGCATGTCGGGGCTGTTTTGCAGGGCTTCCTGGATCAGGCCATCCAATTGCGGATCGCCCAGGTTTTTCCACCAGTCGGCGGTGGGCCAGGCAGCGCTCGACAGTGTCACACCGCTGAGGGATTTGCCGGTTTGCAAGGTGTTGGCTTCGAGGCGTTTGCCTTCTGTGTTCAAGCCGCTGAAATTGGCACAACCGGCCATTGTCATGGCCACCAGCACAAGGCTGAGGCCGGCACGCAAGGAGTGATTGTTCATGCACCACCTACCCGCTGAATGGTGATGGGATCACCCGCAGCTATCAGAATTTTCTTCAAAATGTTTTCCAGGGTTTGCAGTTCACCCGGCTCCAGCGCGCCCGCCAATTGGTTCAAGGCCTGGGCACCGATGTCCGGCAGCCTGTCGGCCACGCGCTGGCCTTCCTCGGTCAGTACCAACTGCACCTGGCGCCGGTCCTGCTCGGAACGCTTGCGCGCCAGCAGGTCCTTTTGCTCCAGGCGGTCGAGCATGCGGGTCATGGAGCCGCTGTCCAGGGACAGGTTGCGGCACAGCTCGGCCGGGGTGTCGACGCCGTACTGGGCCATGATGATCAACACCTTGAACTGCGCGGCGGTGATGCCGTGGGGTTCCATATGGGTGTCGATGATCTTGTCTTTGAGCAGCGCAGCGCGACCCAGCAGCAGGCCGAGGTGGCAGTTGTGGAAGTTTTCGGGGGTGAAGTGTTTCATCGTGACCAACCTATTAACTGCCTAAGCAGTGAATGTATGTCACGATGTTACTGCCTAGGCAGCGAATGTCAAACGAATAGTTAGGTTGCTTGCTAATTAGCGGATAAATGGCGCTCTTCTGTAGGAGCGAACTTGCTCGCGAAGAACTGACAGGCAACGCGTGCATACCGCATGCACGCGTTATCGTTGACGTTTTTCGCGAGCAAGCGCGCTCCTACAAGGCGGGGGCCCCTAAAAGTCCCGCTTGTAGAAAATATCCAGGGAGCTGGCCACACCGCTGGCCACTTCCAGGTACACCTTCTTGCTCAGCAAATAGCGCAAGGCAATGGTGTTGGCCGGTTCGAACACCCCCACGCCATAACGCAGGCTGAGCTTCTCGGAAATCTTGCCGCTGGCCACCACGGCGGTGTTGGTGCCGCTGCCCTGGGTGTCGAGTTCGAAGTCCTGGAGCCCCAGGTTCTTGGCAATGTCCGAGGTCACCCCGGCGCTGCCCATTAGCCCAAGGCCTAGCGCTGCTTCAGCGAGCATGTTGTTGTCCTCGCCGGTGGTGGTACGTGAACGCCCCAACACCAGATACGACAACGCATCCTCTTGGGCCATGGCCGGCTCCGAGAAAATTTGCGTCGTCGGCTGCTCGGCACTGCCGCTCAGACGAATACCGGCGGTGACTGTCCGGGACGGCTCGGTGGTTATCCGCACGGCCTCGATATCCAGGTACGGCTGGTCAATCGGCCCGGCAAACAGCAACCGTGCACGGCGCACCGTAAGGCGTTGGCCGTAGGCACGGTAGCGGCCGTCGTTGAGCCACAGTTCGCCACGGGTGTCCATGTTGTCGCCGATGTGCACGTGGCCTTGCAGGTTGGCGGTGAGGCCAAACCCGGCGAAGCTCAGCTTGTCCTTGCCCACCTCCACATCAATGTCCATCGCCATGGCCATGGGCGGCTTGCCCTCTTCGGTCTGGCTGCCGACGATCACCGTGTCATCCGAGACTTTGACGGTCGACGGCGGCAGCTCGCGCACGGTGATCTCGCCCTTGGGAATCTGCACCTTGCCGGAGATCGCCAGCTTGTCGTTCTTCATGCTGATTTTCAGGTCGGGCGCCACTTCCAGGGCCGCGTACGGTTCCACGGTGACCGGCAGTTGCGTGCCTTGCAGCGCGATGTCCACCGCCAGGGCCTGGCCCCAGTCGACCTGGCCCTTGATCGTGCCCTGCCCGGCCTTGCCACTGCGCCAGCCGCCATTGAGCTGCACGCTTTCGCCGGCAATCAACGCCTGGATATTCAGGCCTTCGAAGCTGGTGGGCAGTTCCGGGCCGGAGATTTCGCCGCCGATCAGGTTGATGCTGCCGTTGACCTGAGGCGCCAGCAAGCTGCCACCGATTCGCCCGTTACCGTTGAGCTTGCCGTTGAGTTTCTCGACCATCGGTACAAACGGCCGGGCCACGGCGAGGTCGAGGCCGGTCAGGGTGAAATTGCCGGTGATCGGTTTGTTCTTCGGCAGCGGGTTGATCTGCGCCTGCAACAGCAACTCGCCAAGCTTGCCACCGCGGAAGTTGAGCTGGGTGTCGATGCGCTTGGGGTTGAGGGTGGTTTCCAGCTTCAGGGTGTCGTAGGGGAAATCCAGCCACTGGTCCTTGTCCTTGACCCGCAAGGTGCCGCCGCCGGCATCCACCGACACCACGCCTTTGGGGCCGCTGGCCGGCAGGTCGAGTTGCACGTCGGCACTGAGCTTGCCCTGCCAGGCGAAGTCTTTCGGCAAAAACGCCGCCAGGCTGTCGATAGGGAACTGCTTGAGGTGGTAACGCAGCTTGGGCTCGGGCATCAGCCGCTGGTCTTCGCCGCACAGGCTCGCCGGGCCGGATACCCAGCAGTGGGCGGCAAAGGTCAGCTTGCCATCGGCCATGCGCTCGATTTTCGCCGGGGCTTGCAGCTTCCAGTCCTGGCCACCGGCTTGTATATCGCCGCTGGCCAGACGCCCACGCCAGTTGCCTTTGTCGAGGTTGCCGTCCAGGGCCAATGCCAGCTTGAGCAGCGGGCCGGCCAGGTCGAGCTGGACGTTCTGGCTTTTGATATCGCCCTGGGCGCTGGCGGTAAAGGTGCCGACCTGGGTTTCACCGGCCTGGATGCCGCTGCCCTTCAGGTGGATTTTGGCGCGTTGGGCATTATCCAGGTTCGCGTCCAGGGTCAGGGTTTGCAGGCGGTTGTCTTCAAACGCCAGTTGCTGGCCGACCAGGTTTAGCTTGCCCTGAGGCGCTTTCAGGGTGCCGGCGACGTCGAGGCGCCCGTTCATCTGCCCGCGCAGTTGCGGCCAGAGTTGGGCGAGGCGCGTCAGCTTGATGTCGATTTGCCCGGCCAGCCGTTGTTGCAGGCTGCCACTGCCGAAGATGCGGTTGTCGCCGAGGCGGATGTCCAGGGTACCAAGGGTCCATTGCTCGCCTGCGCCTTCGGCCTTGGCCTGGAGCACGGCGGGTTGGCCGCGCAGGCGGCCCTTGAGGTCGAGGTCGGCGTTGAGCTTGAGTTGCTCGTTTTTCATTTCACCCTTGCTGCGCAGCGGGCCCGCGAGGGTGCCGGGCAGTTCCGCAACCCAATACGCCGGGTTGATAGCCGACAGGTCAAGGGCAGTGTCCCAGGCAATGCCGTCGGCAAATTGCAGGTTCAGGTGGCCTTCAGCCTTGCCTTGGCCGGCGGCGAGTTTCAGCTCGGGCAGGAACACTTGCTTGAGGTCGCCGCTGAACGGGCTGGCCAGGCTGAACTTGCCCGCCGGGCCGTCGAGGTCGGCCTTGAAGTTGCCCAGGTAGTTGCCGTCCTTGTAGGAGACTTCGCCATTGAAGGTACGCAAAGCTACTTGGGGTTCGTCGATCACCGGGTAGAGGCGATGCCAGGGAAAGTCCAGCCAGTCGATTTTCGCATCGGCGCTGAAGCCTTGCTGCCAGTCCAGGTTAGCGCTGAGCTTGAGGCTTTGTTTATCGCCTGCGTTCAAATCCAGCCCGGCGATCTGCGCACCCTTGGCGTCGACCCTGCCTTGCAGCAGCAGGTCCACCGGGCCTTTTTCCGCCGGCAGTACGGCTTTGCCCAGCAGTTGGTAACCGTTGCTCAGGTCGCCCTTGGCCGTCAGGTCCAGCTGATTGAGTTGCAGGGTATCGGGCAAGTCGGCGCCGGGTTTGAAACCGTCAGCGGTGATGTGCAACTGCGCCGGCAGGTTTTCCACCAGGGGTTGCAACTCGCCGCTGAGTTTGGCCGGCAGGTAGCCGCTGCTGTCGGCGTCGAGCTTGAGGGTTTTGAGCAAGTCGCCATCGACCTTGAGCGCCAGCGTCCAGGGCGCACCGCCGGGGGCATAAGGCAGGCTCAGGTTACCGGCAGCAGTCAATGGCCAGTGACCGGAGGGCTGCAACAGGCCGGAGAGGTCGAGTACCAGGCCGTCCCGCTGCAGGTGCACCGAGTCGATCTGCATCCCGGCGGCCGTCCAGTGCGCCGCCAGTTGCAGGCCCTGGAGTTCTTCGCTGCCGTTGAACACCAGGCTGCCGACGCGGATGTCACCCAACTGAAGGGCAACCGGCAATTTCAGGTCCGGCAGGGTGATCGGGCCGCTGCTTGCTTGCGCACTGGGTGGAAATTGCAGGCTCACCTGCTCCACATCCAGTTGGTTGATGCACACCGTCATGCGCATCAGGCAGGCCGGCGACCAGTCGAACTTCGGCGCTTGCAGCTCCACGCGACTGCCATCTTGTTGCCACAACAGATGATCGGCACGCCACTGGCCGCCCAGGCGCCCCTGGAAATTCTCCACGGTCAACCCCGGCACCTGGCCCAGCACCCAACGGCTGCCGACTTGCGTACCCAGCACCGTCCACAGCGCCAGCACTGTCACCGCGAGGACCGCCAGCACGGCCAGCCCCGCTATTTTCAAACCACGCATCACAGCTCAGGCCCCATGGAAAAGTGCAAACGAATGCCGCCCGGATCTTCGAGGGCATGGGCCAGGTCGAGGCGGATCGGGCCGACCGGAGAAACCCAGCGCACGCCCACACCCACACCGGTTTTCAGGCTCGGCATTTCCAGGGTGTTGAACGAGTTGCCCTGGTCGATAAAGGTCGCGATCCGCCATTTTTCGGCGATGGAGTATTGATACTCGGCGCTCAGGGCCACCATGTAGCGGCCACCGATGCGGTCGCCACGGTCGTTTTCCGGCGACAGGGTCTGGTACTCGTAACCGCGCACGCTCTGGTCGCCACCGGCAAAAAAGCGCAACGACGGCGGTACGGACTTGTAGCCGTTGGTGGCACTGCCGCCAAATTGCGCCCGGGCCAGGAAGCGGTGGTTGTCCCACAACGTGGTCAGGCCCTTGATGGTCGCCGTGCCGTAAAGCAGGTTGGTGTCGGAACCCAGCCCTTCCTTGGCGACCTTGGCGTCGAACAGCAGGCGATAGCCATTGTGCGGGTCGATGCGATTGTCGCTGCGCAGGTAGGAATAGGTGATGCCCGGCATCACCAGGTTACTGAGACCGGAGTCATTGCCCAGGCGATATTCTTCGCGCTGATACTTGAGCGAAATCACCCGGGTCCAGCCGCTGGGCAACTTGCTGTGCCACTCGGGGCCGAGGGTGAGCAACTTGCTCAGGGTGTCGGTGTTGGCGATTTCTTCATTCTGGTAGCCGCCGGCAAAACGCAGTTTGTCGGTCAGCGGCGGGTCCAGGGGAATGTCGTACCACAGCCCGACGTTCTGCCGGGGTGCCGACAGTTCGGCTTCCCAGCCATAGCTGTGGCCCTGAGGGTTGACCCAATGCCGCGTCCAGTTGGCCTTGCCGCGGGGACCGACGTCGGTCGAGTAACCCAGGCCCAGGCCCATGGTGCGGGGCTTGCGGGTTTCCAGTTGCACAGCCACCGGGATCACATCGTTAGTCGACGCCGCCGGGGCGGCGTCCACGCGCACGCCCTCAAAAAAGCCGCTGCCCTGCAGGTTCTGGTTGAGTTCGGCGATCAGTTCGGAGTCGTAGGGCGCGCCGCTCTTGAACGGCACCATGCGTTGCAGCAGGTCTTCATCAAACGGCGTGTCGCCGGTAAAGCTCACCTTGCCCAGGGTGTAGCGTGGGCCGCTGTCATAAATGAGTTCGATATCGGCCACGCCCGCCTGGGGGTCCACCGAGAGTTTCTGGCGGGTAAAGCGCCCGCTGAAAAAGCCGTAGCGTGACGCCTGGTTCTGGATGACGCGCTTGGCATCTTCATAGTTGCCGTGATTGAGCACGGCACCGGGTTTGAGCTGGTCGCTGCTGGGCACGCGAAAGCCTTTGAGGTCGGCGGCCTGGCCATCGACCCGAATGGTCACATTACGCAAATGCACCGGTTCGCCGGGGTCGATGGTAAGGATCAGGCGCGGGTTCTTGCCGCCCTTCACATCGCTGGCAATCTGCGGTTGATAGAAGCCCAGCGCCTGGGCGGCCTTGCGGGCCTGCTCCTCGGCGCCACGGCTGAACCGCTGCAAGGCTTCTTCGTCACGATCGCCGACCCCGCCGATATAGCCTTCGATGTTGGCTTTCAACGCGTCGTTTGAAGGTTTGATGCGCACATCCAATTCGCTTTGCGCCAAGGCGCCGCAGCTCGTGAACAGCAGGATCAAGCCGCTGGTAAATCTTCCTGGAAACTTCATAGGCCGGGATGCTACACGAGCTTGGGAGCGACTTAGAACCCGGAATTGTCTGAATAATTCTGTCTTAAAGCGTTGCAGCCTGTAACACCTGGGGATTGGCGTGAAAGAACACGTGCTCCAGGACAGGTCCTACGGCCACCTCGCCGATCTCTTCATAACCCTGGCGTTTATAGAACTCCAGATAGCGAGAATTCCCCGTGTCCAGCACCACGCCGGCGGAATGCGGGTCTTCGGCACACCAGTTGTGCACCGCTTCCAGCAACTGCTCGCCGTAGTGTTTGCCCTGGAATTGCGGGTGAATCCCCAGCAGCGGCAGCACATGCACCGAGTCCGAGGGCAGGCACGCCAGCACGGCCTGATGGTATTCCAGGTAGCGCCGGGTGCCACGCACGCCGGTGCTCAACCACATGCGCAATTGCCAGGCCCAGCTTTCGGTGATGCCCAGGCGCCGCGTCGGCGGCGCGATCAGCGCGATGCCGATCAGCCGGTCGTTGACCAGCAGACCAATGGCCGGCAGATTCTGGAAAAAGTGTTGTTTCACCAGTTCACGCACGGTGGCGCGCACCCGCTGTTCGTAGCCCGGACGTTCGGCTTCGAAGATGTAGGCGAACGTCGGCTCATGGCGATAAGCCTGGTACAACAGGGACCGGGCTTCGCGGGAATAGCCGCTGTCGAGCATGTGAATCTGGGCAATGGCAGTCGAGGTGTCAGGCATAACAGTGGATCTCCCCTGGGCGCTGACTCAAAAGGTTGCGCTCTTGTTAGTACGAGCCTGCAGACCTCGACTCGTTCCCTGCTTTCAGACCTTAGCAGTGCCCAAGTCCTACCGCCACGCTGGCCCCCGTCCGACTTGTCGGCTAGCATCGCCCTTTTGCCAGACTGGACTGCCGACCATGAAAATCGTGTCTTTCAATATCAACGGGCTGCGCGCCCGCCCTCATCAGCTGGCGGCACTGATCGAGAAACACCAGCCGGATGTCATCGGCCTGCAGGAAACCAAGGTCCACGATGACCAGTTCCCCCTGGCCGAAGTGCAGGCACTGGGCTACCACGTGTATTACCACGGGCAAAAAGGCCACTACGGTGTCGCCCTGCTCTCGCGCCAGGCACCGCTGGCGCTGCACAAAGGCTTTGCCAGCGACGAAGAAGACGCCCAGCGCCGGTTTATCTGGGGCACTTTCGCCGATGCCAACGGCAACCCGATTACGATCATGAACGGCTATTTCCCACAGGGTGAAAGCCGCGACCACCCCACCAAGTTCCCGGCCAAGCAGCGCTTCTACGAAGACCTGCAAACCTTGCTGGAGTCGCAGTTCAGCAATGACCAGGCCGTGGTGGTGATGGGCGATGTGAACATTTCCCCGGAAGACTGCGACATCGGCATCGGTGCCGACAACGCCAAGCGCTGGCTGAAGACCGGCAAGTGCAGCTTCCTGCCGGAAGAGCGCGAGTGGATGGCGCGCCTGAAGAACTGGGGCCTGGTGGACAGCTTCCGCCACCTCAACCCGGACGTGGCAGACCGCTTCAGCTGGTTCGACTACCGCAGCCGCGGCTTTGAAGACGAGCCCAAGCGCGGGCTGCGGATCGACGTGATCATGGCTTCCCAAGGTTTGTTGCCCCGGGTGAAGGATGCCGGCGTGGACTACGACCTGCGCGGCATGGAAAAACCCTCCGATCATGCGCCGATCTGGCTGGAATTGAGCTGATTTATGTGGGAGCCGGGCTTGCCCGCGATGGCGGTGTGTCAGTCGATGAATAGGTCACTGACCCACCGCTATCGCAGGCAAGCCAGCTCCCACATTTGATTGCGACTTTTCTGTCATATCTATGAAACCTCTCTGACTTAATCTCGCGGCACTCCCTTTGGCTTGAGAAGGTGCCGGCATGATGCTGCGCGTTCTATCCCTGCTGGCCCTGCTCAGCGCATTCCCCCTCGCCGCTTTTTCCACCCCGCTGCCCTTTCCCGAACACGGCCCGGCCCTGCGCATCCAGGGTTCCAATACCATCGGCGCAGCGCTTGGGCCGGCGCTGGTCAAGGGACTGATGGAGCAACAGGGCTTGCAAGGCGTGCACAGCGAACCGTCCGACCAGGCCAACGAACAGCACCTCATCGGCAAGACCCGCCAGGGCCAACGGGTCACAATCGACGTCGCTGCCCATGGCTCCAGCACCGGGTTCACGGCGCTGAAAAACGCCAGCGCCGACCTCGCGGCATCTTCCCGACCGATCAAGGACAGTGAACTGGTGGACCTGGAATCCCTCGGCGACCTGAAAAGCCCCGACGCCGAACAGGTGATTGCCATCGATGGCCTGGCGATCATCCTTAACCCGCGCAACCCGCTGGACAGGTTGAACACCGAGCAACTGGCGCAGATTTTCAGCGGTGAGGTCTCGACCTGGGAGCAGCTTGGCGGGATCGGCGGCAAGATTCATCTCTACGCGCGGGATGATCAGTCCGGCACCTACGATACGTTCAAGGAGCTGGTGCTCAGCCGTCGCGGCAAGTCCCTGGAGGGCAGCGCCAAGCGGTTTGAGTCCAGCGAGCAGTTATCGGACGCCGTCAGCCACGACCCCCAGGGCATCGGTTTTATCGGCTTGCCCTACGTGCGCCAGGCCAAGGCGGTGGCCATCGTCGATGGCGACTCGCAACCCATGCTGCCTCTGAACAGCCTGATTGCTACCGAGGATTACCCGCTGTCACGCCGGTTGTTCTTCTATTTGCCGCCGGTGACGCAGAATCCGTGGGCCAAGGCGCTGGTGGACTTTGCGCAAAGCAGCAAGGGCCAGGCGATCGTTGCCGCCAACGGGTTTATCGCGCAACAGGTGCAAGCGATGGCGGTGGAACCGCGGACGCCAATGCCCGAGGACTACCAGACGATTGCTCGCCAGGCACAGCGGTTGACGGTGAATTTCCGGTTTGAGGAAGGCAGCGCCAGCCTCGACAACAAAGCGCGCCAGGACCTGATGCGGGTGGTGGCTTATATCAAGAGCCACGGCAAGCTGGACAAGCAGGTGACGCTGGTGGGGTTTGGGGATGCCAAGAATGATGCGCAGCGGGCAGCGCTGTTGTCGAAACTGCGGGCGATGGCGGTGCGGCGGGAGTTGGTTAAAAGTGGCGTGGTGCTGAGGGATATTCGCGGCTTTGGCGCCGAGATGCCGGTGGCGGCGAACACGGCGGATGAGGGCCGGATCAAGAATCGGCGGGTGGAGGTTTGGGTTTACTGAGGACGCGGAGCGTCCAGCACGGCATTCCCACGCAGCGTGGGAACGATCAGGCTTCTGTGGCGAGGGGGCTTGTCCCCCGTTGGGCTGCGCAGCAGCCCCAATAAGCCCGCCGTATTCTTTCAGGCAGAACGCGGTGACAGGTTTGGGGGCCGCTGCGCAGCCCAACGGGGGACAAGCCCCCTCGCCACAAAAGCGCCTTCACCGCAAAAAAAGCGGCGAGCTTTAGCTTACTGCCCGCTGCGCATCATCTCCGGCGGCACATATTTACCGATCTCAAACTTGCCGATCGCCGCGCGGTGCACTTCGTCCGGGCCGTCGGCCAGGCGCAGGGTGCGCTGCATGGCGTACATGTAGGCCAGCGGGAAGTCGTTGGAGACGCCAGCGCCGCCGTGGATCTGGATGGCCCGGTCGATGACCCTCAGCGCCACGTTCGGCGCCACCACCTTGATCTGGGCGATTTCGCTTTTCGCCACCTTGTTGCCCACGGTGTCCATCATGTAGGCGGCTTTCAACGTCAGCAGGCGCGCCATGTCGATTTCCATCCGCGAGTCGGCAATCTTGTCGATGTTGCCACCCAGGCGTGCCAGCGGTTTGCCAAAGGCGGTACGGCTGACGGAACGCTTGCACATCAATTCCAGCGCACGCTCGGCCATGCCGACGGAACGCATGCAGTGGTGAATGCGGCCCGGGCCAAGGCGACCCTGGGCAATTTCAAAGCCCCGGCCTTCGCCCAGCAGAACGTTTTCGTACGGCACCCGGACGTTTTCAAACAGCACTTCGGCATGGCCATGGGGGGCGTCGTCGTAGCCGAACACTGGCAGCGGGCGCACGATCTTCACACCGGGCGCATCCACCGGTACCAGGATCATCGAGTGTTGCTGGTGGCGCGGCGCATCCGGGTTGCTCAGGCCCATGAAGATCAGGATCTTGCAGCGCGGGTCGCAGGCCCCGGAGGTCCACCATTTTTTGCCGTTGATCACCCACTCGTCGCCGTCACGTACCGCACGGGCCGCCATGTTGGTGGCGTCGGAAGAGGCCACGTCCGGCTCGGTCATGGCGAAGGCCGAGCGGATCTTGCCGCGCAGCAGCGGTTCGAGCCAGCGTTGTTTTTGTTCTTCGTTGGCGTAGCGCACCAGCACTTCCATGTTGCCGGTGTCGGGTGCCGAGCAGTTGAACGGCTCCGGGCCCAGCAACGAACGGCCCATGATTTCTGCCAGGGGGGCATATTCAAGGTTGGTCAGGCCAGCGCCCAGTTCGGATTCCGGCAGGAACAGGTTCCACAGGCCTTCGGCTTTAGCCTTGGCTTTCAACTCTTCCATGATGGCGGTGGGCTGCCAACGGTCACCTTCGGCAACCTGGCGTTCGAACACAGACTCGGCCGGATAAACGTAAGCATCCATGAACGCAGTAACGCGCTCACGCAGTTCCTGAACCTTGGGCGAATAGGCGAAATCCATGGGCAGCACCTTCTCAATGGAGGTTGTTGAGGTCATGAATCGATGCTAGAACAGCGCTGATAATTTACCTAGCCTATTCTCGGCGTGTATTAACATTCATCACCGATATATGATCGGCGTATGGACACCTAACAATAAGAGCGCAGCGAAATGAATCTGAGCAAGGTCGACCTCAACCTTTTCATCGTCTTTGACGCGATCTACACCGAAGCCAACCTGACCCGCGCCGGGCAGATTGTGGGGATCACCCAGCCAGCGGTGTCGAACGCTCTGGCCCGCCTGCGAGAGACCTTCAACGACCCGCTGTTCGTGCGTACTGCCCAAGGCATGGTGCCCACGCCCATGGCCCAGAACATCATCGGCCCGGTGCGTAATGCGTTGTCGTTGCTGCGGGTGTCGGTGCAGGAAAGCCGGATTTTCAACCCGCAACAGGCGGCCAAGACCTACCGCATCAGCATGACCGACCTCACCGAAGCGGTGATTCTGCCGCCTCTGTTCCAGCGCCTGCGCCGCCTGGCGCCAACGGTGGTGATCGAGAGTTTCCTGTCCAAGCGCCGGGAGACCACCAAGGAACTGGCGGCTGGCCGCCTCGATTTTGCGGTGGACGCGCCGCTCAACACCGACCCGCAAGTGCGCCACGTCAAGCTGATGGAAGACCGCTACGTGTGCGCCATGCGCAAGGGCCATCCGATGGCGGGCAAGGAAAAGCTCACCCTGGATGACTATCTGGCACTGACCCACATCCATATCTCCAGCCGGCGCAATGGCCTGGGCCACGTCGACCTGGCACTGGGCAAGATGGGCCTGCAACGCAAGATCGCCCTGCGCTCCCAGCATTACTTGATGGCTTCGCAAGTGTTGCAGCAGACCGACATGGTAATGACCGTGCCGGAGCGCTTTGCCCGGCGCCACGAATTACAGTGGTTCAACCTGCCAGTGAATGATGTGCCCATGGTGGAAACCCACTTGTACTGGCACGAAAGCACCGACCAGGACCCGGCCAACCGCTGGATGCGCGAGCAGATGATCGAGTTGTGCCAGCAAGTAACGGCCCACGAGAAGAAGCTGGACAAACTGTAGGAGCGAGCTTGCTCGCGAAAAACCTGAGAACGCCGCGTTAAACCAGACAGTGCGCGTTACCGTTAGCGTTTTTCGCGAGCAAGCTCGCGCCTACAGTGGGTAATGCGCTTGACGTTAACGTCAACCACCCATTAGCTTAACCCTCAAGACACTCCTTGAGCGCCCCCATGAGCACGACCTACAGCATCTCCGACCTCGCCCGCGAGCTCGACATCACCACCCGCGCCATTCGCTTCTATGAAGAACAAGGCCTGCTGTCCCCGGAACGCCGGGGCCAGGAGCGCATTTATTCGCCCCGGGACAAGGTCAGCCTGAAGCTGATCCTGCGGGGCAAGCGCATTGGTTTTTCCCTGGCCGAATGTCGGGAACTGATCGAACTCTACGACCCCACCAGCGGCAATCAGAAACAGCTGCACAGCATGCTGGCGAAAATCACCGAGCGCCGCGAGCAGTTGGAGCAACAGTTGCTGGACATCGAACAGATGAAGCTGGAACTCGACACCGCCGAAGAGCGTTGCACCCAGGCGCTGGAACAGACCCTTCAGAGCCAGGTTGGCCATTCATAAAAGGTAGCTGCCATGTCCCTCCCCTCTCATGTGCGCCTGGCGGAAGTCGGCCCCCGCGACGGCCTGCAAAATGAAGCGCAACCCATCAGCGTCGCCGACAAGGTGCAACTGGTGGACGCCCTGACCGCAGCCGGCCTGGGCTATATCGAAGTCGGCAGTTTCGTCTCGCCCAAATGGGTGCCGCAAATGGCCGGGTCTGCCGAAGTATTTGCGCAGATCCAGCGCAAGGCCGGCGTGACCTACGGCGCGTTGGCGCCAAACCTGCGGGGCTTTGAAGATGCCCTGGCGGCGGGCGTGAAGGAAGTCGCGGTGTTTGCGGCGGCGTCCGAGGCGTTTTCCCAGCGCAATATCAATTGTTCCATCAGCCAAAGCCTGGAGCGCTTCGCGCCGATCATGGACGCGGCCAGGCAGCATGGCGTGAGCGTGCGGGGTTATGTGTCGTGCGTGCTGGGGTGCCCGTACGAAGGCCAGGTCGCGCCGGAACAAGTGGCGGCGGTAGCCCGGGAGCTGTTTGCCATGGGCTGCTATGAAGTGTCCCTGGGCGACACCATCGGCACCGGTACGGCGGGCGCCACCCGGCGGATGTTCGAGGTGGTCGGCGCGCAGGTGCCACGGGACAAGCTGGCCGGGCATTTTCACGACACCTATGGCCAGGCCATCGCCAATATTTACGCCAGCCTTCTGGAAGGCATCCAGGTGTTTGACAGCTCTATCGCGGGCCTCGGCGGCTGCCCCTATGCCAAGGGCGCCAGCGGTAACGTCGCCACTGAAGATGTGGTGTACCTGCTCAATGGCCTGGGTATCGAGACGGGTATCGACATGGACAAGCTGGTTCTGGCGGGCCAACAGATCTGTACGGTGCTGGGTCGTCCCACCGGATCGCGGGTGGCGAAAGCTCGTAGCGCCAGTTGAGTACCGCGGCCGTGACGATGTGTTACCTCGCGGCTACACATCGGGTAACACGGGAACATATCTTGTCGCATTTACTGAAAGAAATTTCCTACTCAAAAATTAAGTTATTGAATTTAAACGACTTTATAAAGTTGGCACGGCTTCTGCTATCTCTATTGCATAACAAGAATAAAAAGCGCCAAACCTAATAAAAATAAGACGTAACGACTCTGACATAACAAAAACAACACGGCAGAGACGCAGCTAACAGATTTTTTTGGAGAAGATGTGCTTCGCAGGGTACGGCTAGCCGAAACCCGCAACCGGATAGAGAAGAATAAAAAACTACCTCAAGGTAGCTACCCACTGGTTGGATCGCTTGCGAAGAAGCAGATCAGCGCTCAAAAAAATACGTTTGCTCTTGACCCTGGATAGGGGTCGCTAAAAACAGCGGTAAAGGGCCACGGTTGCCAAAAACAACAATAGACCGCCCCTCAATAATAAAAAAAGAGCACGCAACGACAAATTAAAGGGGACCTTCGGGTCCCCTTTGTGCTTTCTCGTGGAAGGTGATTTGCGTGTATATCCGTTTTTTGGGTGATGGCCGCTTAGGGTTCCGCTCTTA
>NZ_JACARC010000060.1 GCF_013386825.1 Pseudomonas sp. IPO3778 | reverse complement strand
TGTAAGAGCGGAACCAATAGTCGCCGTTACCGCAGCAACGGATATGTACCCAAACCCTCAATAAAACACCCCTTGCGACCCCCTCATTTCTTTGCTAGCTTCTTACAAAATGTTAACGATAACATTTGCTCTAAAAATAAAAACAAAACAGAGATCTCAACCATGAAAATGCTTCCGAAAACCCTGTGTTTGTTGGCTTTCAGCATCAATCTCGGCACCGCCGGCCTGGCGTACGCCGACACCAAACCCGCGCCCATCCGCATCGGCGCGTCCTTTCAGGAAATCAACAACCCTTACTTCGTCACCATGAAAGACGCCCTGCAGGAAGCCGGGGCGACCATCGGTGCGCAGTTGATCATCACCGACGCCCGCCACGACGTGTCCAAGCAGGTCAGCGACGTCGAAGACATGCTGCAAAAGGGCATCGACATCCTGCTGATCAACCCCACCGACTCCGTCGGCGTGCAGTCCGCCGTCAAATCCGCCCACGCCGCCGGTGTGGTGGTGGTCGCGGTCGACGCCCAGGCCGAAGGCCCGCTGGACTCCTTCGTCGGTTCGAAAAACTTCGACGCCGGCTTCCAGGCCTGCGAATACCTGGCCAAGAACATTGGTGACAAAGGCAATATCGCCATCCTCGACGGCATCGCCGTGGTGCCGATCCTGGAACGCGTGCGCGGTTGCAAAGAGGCCGTGGCCAAGCACCCGGACATCAAGATCGTGAGCATCCAGAACGGCAAGCAGGAACGTGACCAGGCATTGACCGTCACCGAAAACATGCTGCAAGCCCAGCCCACCCTCAAGGGCATTTTCAGCGTCAACGACAACGGCTCCCTCGGTGCGCTGTCGGCCATCGAAGCCAGCGGCCTGGACGTCAAGCTGGTGAGCGTCGACGGCGCACCCGAAGCCATCAAGGCCATCCAGAAACCCGGCAGCAAGTTCATCGCCACTTCGGCGCAGTACCCGCGTGACCAGATCCGCCTGGCCCTGGGCATCGCCCTGGCCAAGAAGTGGGGCTCGCAAGTGCCGGCGACGATCCCGGTGGACATCACCCTGATCGACCAGGCCAAGGCCAAGGACTTCAGCTGGTAAACCGCCCAGGCCCTACGCCAGGCGTGGGGCACAGGTCATCCATCTGAATACGAGGTCGGCGGTATGAGCAGTCTTCTGAAGCTGGAAAATATCTGTAAGCGCTACCCGGGGGTGCAAGCCCTCAAGGCGATCAACCTCGAAGTGCAGCGCGGCGAGATTCATGCCTTGCTCGGGGAAAACGGCGCAGGCAAATCGACCCTGATGAAGATCCTTGGCGGGGTCGAGCATCAGGACGAAGGGCAGATCCTGATCGACGGCCAGGCCCGGCAGTTCGCGACGTACCGTGATGCGATTGCCGCCGGTATCGGCATCGTGTTCCAGGAGTTCAGCCTGATTCCCTACCTCACGGCGGTGGAAAATATCTTCCTCGGCCATGAGCTGAGTAACCGCTTTGGCCTGTTGCGCAAGCGTGAAATGGTCGAGGCGAGCGAAGCATTGTTCAAGCGCCTCGGCGTCAGCATTGACCTGCAATGCGCAGTCAAGCACCTGAGCGTGGCCGAGCAGCAGTTCGTCGAGATCGCCAAGGCCCTGGCCCTGGACGCGCGGTTGCTGGTGCTCGACGAACCCACCGCCACCCTCACGCCCAGCGAAGCCGAACTGCTGTTTGACATCATGCGTGAACTCAAGCGTCAGGGGGTGGCGGTGATTTTTATCTCCCACCACCTGGAGGAGATTTTCCAGGTGTGCGACCGCATCAGCGTGCTGCGCGACGGCGGCAATGTGGGCGTCACCGATGTGGCCGACAGCGATATCGACCGCCTGGTGGAAATGATGGTCGGGCGGCGCCTGGAATGCAGCTTTCCACCCAAGCCCGTCGCCGCACGCGGGCCGTTGTTGCTGGAGGTCAAGGACATCCAGTTGGTGCGCAACGGCCCCCACAACCACTTTGAATTGCACAAGGGCGAGATTCTCGGCTTTGCCGGCCTGGTGGGTTCCGGGCGTACCGAATTGGCCCTGGGCATGATGGGCGCGCTGCCATCGGTGAGCAAAGACGTGTGGCTGCGGGGTGAAAAAATCACCCTCGACGACCCGGCCCAGGCCTTGGCCCACGGCATCGGCTTGCTGCCGGAAAGCCGCAAGACCGAAGGGCTGATCACCGACTTCAGCATTCGCGAAAACATCTCCCTCAACAACCTGCCCAAATACCAGAACGCCGGTGGCCTGATCGACAAGGACAAGGAGTGCGCCAGCGTCGAAGCACTGATGCGCCAGCTGTCGATCAAGGCCCCCAGCGGCGAGAGCCGGGTGTTCAACCTCAGCGGCGGCAACCAGCAGAAAGTCGTGATTGCCCGCTGGATCAACCATCACTGCGACGTGCTGGTGTTCGACGAACCCACCCGTGGCATCGACGTCGGCGCCAAGGCGCAGATCTACGCACTGATGCGCAGCCTCACCGAACAAGGCTACGCAATCATCATGATTTCCTCGGAACTGCCGGAAGTTATCGGCATGTGCGACCGCGTCGCTGTGTTCCACAAGGGCGCCATCGTCAAGGTACTGGAAGCGTCTGCCGTCAATCCTCAAGAGGTCATGCGCCATGCAACAGGGGGCTCAAGTGAATACGTCCATTAATGCCGTGGGGCCTGGCCGGCTGCGCCTGAACCTGGCGCGGTTGATTCGCTCGCCGGCGTTTTATCCCTTTGTGGGGCTGCTGGTGGTGACGTTGGTGATGATCTTCGCCAGCGATAACTTTCTGACGGCCAGCAACCTGTCGAACATCGCGCGCCAGGTGTCGATCAACGCGATTATCGCGGTGGGCATGACCTGCGTGATTCTCACCGGTGGCATCGATTTGTCGGTAGGGCCGGTGATGGCGTTGTCCGGCACCCTGACCGCCGGCTTGATGGTGGCGGGTTTGCCGCCGGGCCTGGCGATTGGTGCCGGGTTGCTGATCGGCGTGGCCTTCGGCATTGGCAACGGCCTGTTTGTCGCCTACCTGCACATGCCGCCGATCATCGTGACCCTGGCGACCATGGGCATCGCCCGCGGGTTCGGCCTGATGTACACCGACGGCTACCCGATTTCCGGCTTGCCGGACTGGTTTGGGTTCTTTGGCCGCGAAAGCCTGTTCGGCGTTTCAGTGCCGATCCTGATCATGCTGGTGACGTACCTGGCGGCCTATGTGCTGCTGCAGCACACCCGCATCGGCCGCTATATCTACGCGATTGGCGGCAACGAGGAGGCGGTGCGTCTCTCTGGTGTGCGGGCAGCACGCTTCAAGTTGCTGGTGTATGGCATCAGCGGCTTCACCGCAGCGATTGCCGGGCTGGTGCTGACCTCGCGCCTGATGAGCGGCCAGCCGAATGCCGGGGTGTCGTTTGAACTCGATGCGATTGCCGCCGTGGTCCTGGGCGGTGCCTCGATTGCGGGCGGGCGCGGGGTGATTGTCGGCACCTTGCTCGGCGCCATGTTGCTGGGGGTGTTGAACAACGGCTTGAACATGCTCGGGGTCTCGCCTTACGTCCAGAGTGTGATCAAGGGCGGGATTATTTTGCTGGCGATCTTTATCAGCCGTCAGCGCCACAAGTAAATCGGTTATCTCCACGCGGCCATGGCGGTTGCGCGGGGTTCTCTCATGCTCAAGAAAGGTCAATACATCATGGAAAAGCACAACGAAATGCAAGCTGTCGTCTGCCACGGCCCGAAAGACTACCGCCTGGAACGCATCAGCAAACCCCAGGCGCGGGTCAATGAACTGGTGATTCGCATCGCCGCCTGCGGCATCTGCGCCAGTGACTGCAAATGCCACTCGGGCGCCGCGATGTTCTGGGGCGGCGACAACCCGTGGGTCAAGGCGCCAGTGGTGCCGGGGCACGAATTTTTTGGCTACGTGGTGGAAGCGGGCGAGGGCGCCGAGGAGCACTTCGACGTGAAGGTCGGCGACAAGGTGATCGCCGAGCAGATCGTGCCGTGTGGCAAGTGCCGCTTCTGCAAGTCCGGCAAGTACTGGATGTGTGAAGTGCACAACATCTTCGGCTTCCAGCGTGAAGTGGCCGAAGGCGGCATGGCCCAGTACATGCGCATTCCCAAGACAGCCATCGTGCACAAGATTCCGGAGTCGGTGTCCCTGGAAGACTCGGCGTTGATCGAACCGATGTCCTGCGCGATTCACACCGTCAACCGGGGTGAAATCCAGCTGGATGACGTGCTGGTGATCGCCGGTGCCGGCACCCTGGGCCTGTGCATGGTGCAGGTGGCAGCGCTCAAGACGCCGAAGAAACTGGTGGTGATCGACATGGTCGACGAGCGCCTGGAGCTTGCGAAAAAGTACGGTGCCGACGTGGTGATCAACCCGTCCCGGGACAACGCCCGGGAGATTATCAACGGCCTGACCGATAACTACGGCTGCGACGTGTACATCGAAACCACCGGCGTGCCGGCGGGTGTGACCCAAGGGCTGGACCTGATCCGCAAGCTCGGGCGATTTGTCGAGTTCAGCGTGTTCGGCGCAGAAACCAGCGTTGACTGGTCGATCATCGGTGACCGCAAGGAACTGGACGTACGCGGTGCGCACCTCGGGCCGTATTGCTACCCGGTGGCCATCGACCTGTTCGAACGCGGCCTGGTGACCTCCAAGGGCATCGTGACCCATGACTTCGGGCTGGATAACTGGGCCGAGGCGTTCGAACTGGCCAACTCGACCAAGTCGATCAAGGTGTTGTTGAAGCCGGTGCAGTGATCATGAACTACGTCATGGGTGTGGACATCGGCACGCAAAGCACCAAGGCGCTGCTGGTGGATGCTGACGGCACGATCATCGCCCAGCACAGCCAGGGGTATCGCGTAGATACCCCGAAAGTGCGCTGGGCCGAGCAGTGGCCGCAGGTGTGGCTGGACGCGGTCGAGGCGTGCGTCGCGCAATGCATGGCCAAGGCCGGTGTGGCGAAAGAGCAGGTCAAGGCGCTGTGCATCAGCAGCCTGTACGGCGGCTCGGGGATTGCCGTGGATGCGCAGATCACGCCGCTGCACCCGTGCCTGATCTGGATGGACCGGCGCGCGGGCGAGCAGGTGGAGTGGGTGCGCGAGCACGTGGACCTGGAGCGGTTGTTCGCGGTCACCGGCAACTCGGTGGACAGCTACTACGGCTTCACCAAGATGCTCTGGCTCAAGCAGCACCAGCCGCAGGTATGGGCCAACACTCGCTACCTGCTGCCGCCCAACAGCTACATCAACTGGTGCCTGACCGGCGAGGTGGCGGTGGACCACAGCAGCGCCGGCAACATCGGTGGGGTCTACGATGTGGCCCGGCGGGGCTGGTCGGCCGAGATGCTGGCGGCGCTGGATATCCCGCTGGCGATGATGCCGGAGCGTTTGCTGTATTCCGGTGAAGTGGTCGGCGGCTTGCTGGACGAGTGGGCGCCGCGATTGGGCCTGCAAGCCGGCACGCCGATACTCGCCGGGGGCGTGGATGCGGCCATGGCAACCCTGGCCGCCGGCGTGACCCGGCCGGGCAATCACGTGGCGATGATCGGCACCAGCATGTGCTGGGGTTATCTCAATCAACAGGTGGATGCGGGACATGGCCTGGTGAGCATGCCCCATGTCTATAACGGGCATCAGGACCTGTATATCTTCGGTGGGGCGATCACGGCCGGGGCGTCGGTGAGCTGGTTTCGCGAGCAGTTTTGCCAGGCCGAAGAGCAGCAGGCGAAGGACACGGGCCAGGACAGTTTGTGGCTGCTGGAGCAGAGCGCTGCGAAGATCCCGGCGGGCAGTGAAGGGCTGTTGTTCCTGCCCTACCTCATGGGTGAACGCAGCCCGGTGTGGGATGACCGGGCCAGCGGCAGCTTTGTCGGGCTGAACCTGTATCACAGCCGAATCCACCTGTACCGCGCCGTGCTCGAAGGGGTGAGTTTTGCCCTGCGGCACAACATCGAGGCCGGGACCCGTGGCGCCCATTCGCTGGATCCACGGTTGATCGTGGTCGGCGGGGCGAGCCACTCGGATTTGTGGATGCAGATTATTGCGGACATCACCCATTACCCGGTCTACACCATCGTGCAAGAGGTGGAAGCGGCGTTGGGCGCGGCGTTGTTGGCGGCCCACGCCGTGGGGCTGGTGGATGACCGGGAGATGGAGAAGGGCTGGGTGCAGCTGGAACTGCGGGCGGAGCCGGAGGCGGGGAATACCCAGGCCTACGACCACTCATTCACCCATTATCTTGAACTGTACCCAGCTCTGAAGTCACTGATGCACAGCCTGTAGGAGCGAGCTTGCTCGCGAAAAACGTTAACGATAACGAGTGCTTCCTGAAGGGGCGCGGTGCCCTTGCGTTTTTCGCGAGCAAGCTCGCTCCTACAGGGGCTTCACACCTAAGGTTCCTTGGATGAACGCCACTTTCGATTTCACCCACCACCGCATCCTCGTCACCGGCGCCAGCAGCGGCATCGGCCGGGAAATAGCCCTGCAGCTGATCGCCAGCGGCGCCCAGGTGTTTGCCCTCGGCCGTGACGCTCAGGCCCTGGCCCAACTCGGCTGCGAAACCCTGTGCCTGGACATCGCCGACAGCGCCGCCCTGGACCTGGCCCTGCAAGGCCTGCCGCCGCTGCACGGCCTGGTCAATTGCGCCGGCATCTCTCGCCTGGAACCGGCTGCCGCCATCAGCGCCGAAGCCTTCGACCAGGTGATGCACGTCAACGCCCGTGCCGCTGCCCAGGTCGCCAGCCGCGTCGCTGCGCGCATGATTGAGGCCGGGATCGCCGGCAGTATCGTCAACGTCTCCAGCCAGGCGTCCCTCGTGGCGCTGGACGATCACCTCGGCTACTGCGCCTCCAAGGCCGCCCTGGACGCCATCACCCGGGTGCAGTGCGCCGAGTGGGGGCGTTTCGGGATTCGCGTCAACAGCGTCAACCCCACGGTAACCCTCACGCCCATGGCGCAAATGGCCTGGTCGGAACCCGCCAAGCGTGACCCGGCATTGGCGGCCATTCCCCTGGGACGGTTCGCCGAAACGGCGGAAGTGGCGCTGCCTGTGCTGTTCCTGCTGAGCGATGCCGCCAGCATGATCAGCGGCGTCAGCCTGCCGATCGATGGGGGCTACACCAGCCGCTAGCCGTTTTCCAGCTTGCCGGCGATCACCACTTTGTCCCGCGGCTTGTGCGGGTCTTCGAGGCGGTCCAGCAGCAGCCGCACGGCGCTGCTGCCGGCCAGTGACGCGTCGTGGGCCACGCAGGCAATCGGCACGCCGAAGATATCCGCGAAGGGCAGGCGGTCGATGCCGCAGATGGTCAGGCTGTCGTGGGGGATGTTGTGCATGCGCAACGCCCGCAAGGCGCCGAGGGTGATCAACTGGTTGAAACCCATGATCGCGTCCGGCGCCGAGTGTTCGGCCAGGTAGTCGAGGGTGTGCAGGTAGGAGGGCATCAGCGTGTAGTCGCCGGCACAGACTTCCACGTGCACCTGCGGGTGATCGGCCAGTACTTCTTTCAGGCCTTTGAGGCGCTCCATGGTGATGCGCGAATGCTCGGGCCCGGTCAGCACCAGCAGGCGTTTCAGGTGCGGGGTTTGTCGCACCAGGTACTGCGCCGCCTCGATGCCGCTGTGGTAGTTGTCCAGCACCACGCGGCTGAACGGGCTGTCGTGGATCGTGCGGTCGAGCAGCACCACCGGGGTCTTGCCGTTGCCCAGGCGCTCCAGATAATCCGGCTGGTAGCGGGGCTCATCGGAGACCGGCGACAGGATGATCCCCGCTACGCGGTAGCCCAACAGGGTGTCGACCGCCTTGCTTTCCAGTTCTTCCAGCTCGTCGGTGTCCACCAGCATGATGGTGTAGCCGTGTTTTTTCGCCTCGCGGGAAATCGCCTTGATCATCTCGCTGTAGAAGGGGTTGTCCACCGAGGCGGTGATCACGCCGATGATCAGGCTTTCGCTGCGCTTGAGCCCGCGGGCGAAGGCGTTGGGCACATAGTCCAGCTCCCGCGCCACCTCGAGAATCCGCGCCAGGGTGGCGGGCTTGACCAGGTCAGGCTTGCTCAGCGCCCGGGACACCGTGATGGTGGTCATGTTGACCCGTTTGGCGATGTCGCTGATGGTGACGGACTTTTTCTTGTTCATCGGCAGGGGGAAACCAGGAGAAAACAGTAGGAGGCTAACATGTGCGCCGGATCAAATCACCGGATCCCAGCGCTGCGACCAATCCTTTTCCGCCTCCACCACTGATCGCAACAACCCCAGCGCCTGCTGCAAAACCGCCGAATCCCGTTCCCGGGAATACACCAGGTACGTTGGGAAGCTGAACTCCGGCGCCTTGGGCACCCGTTCCATCACGCCGCTGTCCAGGTAGCTCTGCACCACCCGCGTGCGGAAATACCCGGCACCGCCATGTTCGAGGATGTACTGCAACGCCAGTGGCCCCAGGTTGAAACTCAGGGCCGCGCGGGCCTTGTCCGGCAGGGCGGCATCGTGCTGTTGGCGAAAGCCCTGGCCCCAGTCGATGTACACGTAGGGCTCGGGCCGGGCCGCCAGTTGCACCAGGATCAGCTTTTCTTCCAGCACCTGCTCCACCTGTAGCCCCGGCCAGTATTGCGGCTGGAACACCAGTGCAGCGTCCAGCACACCCAGCTCCAGCTGGCGCAACAGGTACTCGCCTTCGCGAATCTCGGTGCGCAAGGCATAGCCGGGAATATGCTCGCGCAGGGCCTGGGCCCAACCGAGCATCAACGGGTTGCACAGGCTGACTTCACCGCCGATGTGCAGCACGTTGCGGTAGCCGTCGGGTAACGGCAGGTCACGGCGGGCGGCCTCCCAGGTTTGTACCAACTGGTTGGCGAAAACTACGAAGGCCTCACCGTCCGGGGTCAGGCGGGCGCCGGCGCGGTTGCGCACGAACAGGGTGCTGCCCAGCTGGCTCTCAAGGTTTTTGACTCGGGCGGTGATTGCCGTCTGGGTGACGTGCAGCTTCTCGGCCGCCGCGGCGAGGCTGCCGCAGCGGGTGATTTCGAGGAAGGTGCGTGCCAGTTCGATGTCCATGAAACCCCCGGGAATGAATGGGGGACATTGTAGAGCGATGCAGGAACGGAGTGCGATCAAATGTGGGAGCTGGCTTGCCTGCGATGGCGGTGCATCAGTACCAAGTGGGCTGAATGACCCACCGCTATCGCAGGCAAGCCAGCTCCCACAGATGACTGCATTTCAGGTTGGGGTTTTGGGTGTTTGCAGGTGCTGGGTCGGGAAAGCCTTGGCATACGCCTGGCAAACCCTCAGCACCTGATGATCAGCAAACCGCGCCGCCACCACATGCAACCCCACCGGTAACCCATTCGCCGCCAACCCGCACGGCACCGACGCTGCCGGTTGCTGGGTCAGGTTGAACGGATAGGTGAACGGCGTCCACTCCATCCATTCCCCAAGCCCGGAGCCCGGCGGCACGTTGTGCCCGGCCTCGAACGCGGTGATCGGCATCATCGGTGACACCAGCACATCGTAATGCTCATGGAATGCCGCCATACGCGCCACCAAGGCCGCCCGCGCTTCCAGCGCGGCGCTGTAGTCGCTGAGGCTGATCTGTTCGCCCAGTTGCGCAATACGCAGCAGGCCGGGATCCATCAGTTGGCGCTGAGCATCGCTCAACGGCCCGGCGAGGCGCGCCGCACCGGCAAACCACAGGGTATTGAACACCTCCAGCGGGTCACTGAACCCCGGGTCGATCTGTTCAACCTGGGCGCCCAACTGCACCAGGCCTTCCACCGCCTGGGCCACGACCCTGGCCACCTGCGGGTCCACCTTCACGTAGCCAAACGTGGGGCTGTAGGCGACGCGCAAGCCCTTCAAGTCCGCCCCGGCCTGCAACCACGGCGTGGTCCGTGGCGCGCCGATCAAACCGTCCCGCGCGTCTGGTTGCGCGATGGTTTGCAGCATCAGCACCGAGTCTTCCACGGTGCGGGTCATCGGCCCCAGGTGAGACAAAATAGTCATTGAACTGGCCGGCCATTGCGGCACATAACCGAAAGTCGGCTTGATGCCAAAGGTGCCGGTGAACGCGCAGGGAATCCGGATCGAGCCACCGGCATCGCTGCCCTGGTGCAGCACGCCCAGGTTCAAGGCCGCCGCCGCACCGGCACCGCCGGACGAACCGCCCGCCGTCATGCGCGTGTCCCACGGGTTGCGGGTAATCCCATACAACGGATTATCCGTGACGCCTTTCCAGCCGAATTCCGGGGTGGTGGTCTTGCCCAGCAGCACCGCCCCGGCCTTGCGCATGAAGGCCGAGAAGGGTGCATCCACCTCCCACCGGCCCTCGGCTGAGGTTGTGCGCGAACCCTTGCGCGTCGGCATGCCGATGGTCTGCGTCAAGTCCTTGATGGACGCCGGCACACCGTCCAGCGCCCCGCACGGCTGGCCCTTGAGCCAGCGCTGCTCCGAGGCCCGGGCCGCGTTCAATGCGCCTTCCGGGTCGACGTGGCAGTAGGCGTTGACCGCCGGGTTGTAGCGCTCGATGCGCAGCAGGGCGTCTTCGGTGACGTCCACCGGCGACAGGCTTTTGTCCCGATAGAGAGCCAGCAGCTCGACAGCTGTCAGGTTGGCGATATCCGTCATGCTGCGTGACCTCCTTGCGCGGCGTTGACCATGGCCCGCAGCAGCACTGCGCAGCCCGCCGCCAGGTCATCCGGCGCGGCGTTTTCGATTTCGTTGTGGCTGATGCCGCCTTCGCACGGCACAAAAATCATCCCGGCCGGGCCCAGTTTGGCGACGAAGATCGCGTCGTGCCCGGCGCCGCTGACAATGTCCATATGGCTCAGACCTAAGGCGCGTGCGCCCTCGCGCACGGCGTTGACACACGCGGGGTTGAAGTCCAGCGGCGGGAAGTCGGCGGTGGGGGTCAGTTCAAAGCTCAGGCCATGCTGCTCGGCGGTGGCCTCGATCACCTGGCGTACTTCGTCGACCATGGCTTGCAGCGTGTCGGCGTGCAGGTGGCGCAGGTCAATGGTCATGTGCACCTGGCCGGGAATCACGTTACGCGAGCCGGGGTGCAGGCTCAGGCAACCGACGGTGCCACAGGCGTGGGGTTGTTGCGCGTGGGCGATGCGATTCACCGCGCTGACCACTTGGGCGGCGCCCACCAGGGCATCCTTGCGCAGGTGCATCGGTGTCGGGCCCGCGTGGGCTTCGACGCCAGTGAGGGTCAGGTCAAACCACTTCTGGCCCAGGCAGCCCATGACTACGCCAATGGTGGTGGCCTGGTCTTCCAGTACCGGGCCTTGTTCGATATGCGCCTCGAAATACGCACCGACCGGATGGCCCAGTACGGCGCGGGAACCGGCATAGCCGATGCGCTGCAATTCGGCGCCCACCGACAGTCCGTGCTCGTCCTGTTTGTCGAGGGTTTCCTGCAAGTCGAACTGACCGGCAAACACCCCGGAGCCCATCATGCACGGCGGAAAACGCGAGCCTTCTTCGTTGGTCCACACCACCACTTCAATCGGCGCTTCAGTCTCTATATTCAAATCGTTGAGGGTACGGATCACTTCCAGGCCGGCCATCACGCCGTAGCAGCCGTCGAACTTGCCGCCGGTTGGCTGGGTGTCGATATGGCTGCCGGTCATCACGGGCGCCAGTGCCGGATTGCGCCCGGCGCGGCGGGCAAAGATATTGCCGATCGCGTCGACGCTGACGCTGCACCCGGCGGCTTCGCACCATTGCACAAACAGGTCGCGGGCCTGGCGGTCGAGGTCGGTGAGGGCCAGGCGACACACGCCACCCTTGGGTGTGGCGCCCAGGCGGGCGAGGTCCATCAGCGATTGCCACAGGCGTTCGCGGTTGATCAGCGGGGCGTTGCTCTGGAACGGTTGCGCAAAACTATTCATCAGCAGTCTCCGGTCAGGCACTCAGGGCCAGGTAACGGTTCTTGATCGTCGGGTCGGCGCGGAAGGCTTCGGCACTGCCTTCGTACACCACACGGCCCTGTTCGAGGACGTAATGGCGGTCGGCGAGCTTGTCGCAGACCATCAGGTTCTGTTCCACCAGCAGCACCGGCAGGCCGTCTTCCTTGACCTTGCGCAGGATCTTCACCAACTCGTCGACGATCACCGGCGCGAGGCCTTCGGTGGGTTCGTCGAGAATCAGCAGCTTGGGATCGTTGAGCAGGGCGCGGGCGATGGCGAGCATCTGTTGCTCACCGCCCGACAGCGCATGGCCGGCGTTTTTGCGGCGTTCCTTGAGGCGCGGGAACATGCCGTACACGTCTTCCATCTGCCAGCGGCTGGTCTTGCGCACGGCAATGCGCAGGTTTTCCTCGACGGTCAGCAGGCGGAAAATCCCGCGGTTCTCCGGCACCAGCGCCAGGCCCTGGCGGGCGATTTCAAAGATTTTCTGCCCCACCAGCGGCTGGCCGTTGAAATGGATCTGGCCCTGGCGCGGGCAGATAATCCCGAGGATGCTGCGCAAGGTGGTGGTCTTGCCGGCGCCGTTGCGCCCCAGCAGGGTCACCAGTTCACCGGGGTTGACGGTCAGGGACACGCCCTCAAGGACGTGGCTCTTGTCGTAGTAGGAATGGATATTGTCGACAGTCAGCATCAGGCGGCTTCTCCCAGGTAGGCGGTGCGCACGCGCTCGTCGGCACGCACGAATTCCGGTGTGCCTTCCACCAGGATCTGGCCGTGGCTCATCACGGTGATGCGTTGGCTGATGGACATGACAATGCTCATGTTGTGCTCGATCAACAGCACGGTGTGGTCGCGGCCAAGGTCGCTGATCAGTTGGGTCATGACCGGAATGTCATCGATGCCCATCCCCGAGGTGGGTTCGTCGAGCATCAGCAGCTTGGGTTTGGAGCAGATCGACATGCCGACCTCCAGCACCCGCTGCTGGCCGTGGGACAACTCGCCGGCCAGGGTGTCGGCGCGGGCGGTGAGTTGCAGGCGTTCCAGCACTTGGTCGGCCATCTCCAGGTGCTCGCGCTTGCTGTCGACCCGGCGCCAGAAGTTCAGCGCGCGGGCACCGTCGCGGCCCTGGGCGGCCAGGCGCAGGTTCTCGCGCACGCTGAGGTTCTGGAACAGGCTGGTGAGCTGGAACGAGCGGGCCATGCCCAGGCCGACGCGGCCGTGGGCCGGCTTGCGCATCAGGTTTTTGCCGTCGAAATGAATCGCCCCGGCGGTGGCCTGGCGTTCGCCCGTCAGGCAGTGGAACAGGCTGGTCTTGCCCGCACCGTTGGGGCCAATGATGGTGTGGATGGTGCCGGCTTGCACCTTGAGGTTGACGCCGTTCACCGCGTGGAACGCACCGTAGGCCAGTTCCAGATTTTTGGTTTCCAACAGGATGCTCATGACAGCTTCTCCTTGGTCACAACGTCGGCCTTGCGGCTGCCGCGCACACGTTCGAACAGCGTCGACAAGCCGCCCCACAACCCGCCGCGCATGAAGATCACCACCAGGATCAGAATCACCCCCAGCAGCATCAGCCAGCGCGGCCACAGGTCGGAGAGGAAGTCCCCCAGCAGCACGATGGAGCCGGCACCGAGCAAGGAGCCGAACAGTGAGCCGGTGCCGCCGACGATGGTCATGATCAGGATGTTTTCGGACATCGCCAGGTCGATATTCGACAGCGGCACAAAGTGCAACAGCATCGCGTACAGCGCCCCGGCAATCCCGGTGACGGCGCCGGACAACACAAACACCAGGATCTTGAAATGGCGGGTGTCGTAGCCGATGGCCGAAGCCCGGGTTTCGTTTTCGCGAATCGCCATCAGCGTGCTGCCGAACGGCGAGGCGATCACCCGGCGGGCGCCGATGAAGATCAGCAGGAACAACACCGCGACAAAGCCGTAGAACGCACGGGCATCGGTCAGGGACAGCAGCACCGTGTCACCGATACGGATTTCCGGGCGCGGCACGCTGAGCAGGCCGTTGTCGCCGCCGGTCCAGTCGCTCAGGGTGTAGGCAACGAAGTAGGCCATCTGGCTGAAGGCCAGGGTGAGCATCACGAAGTAGATGCCGGTGCGTCGGATCGCCAGGGCGCCCACCAGAAACGCCAGGAATCCGCCGGCCACCGCGGCGCCCAGCAGTGCGCTGAACAGCCCCAGTTGCAGGTGAATCATCAGCAGCGCCGCGCAGTAGGCGCCGGCCCCGAAGAAGATGCCTTGGCCAAACGACAACAGCCCGGTGTAACCCAGCAGCAGGTTGCAGGCGAGGGCGGCCATGGCAAAGATCAGTATCTCAGTGGCCAGGGTCGCCGAGGGCAAAATCAGCGGCAGGCCGATCAGTACCGCCAGCACCAACAGCAGCATGTAGCGCGACTGAGTCTTGGCGAACGGCAGGGGGTTTTTCTCGCTCATGTCAGGCTCTCCCGAACAGGCCGTAAGGACGCACCAGGATCACCACGGCCATCGCACCGTAGATCATCAGGCTCGCGCCCTGGGGCCAGAGTGTGGTCATCAGGCTTTGCACCACGCCGACCAGCAGGCCGCCCACCAGTGCGCCGCTGAAGGAACCCATGCCGCCGATCACCACCACCACGAACGCCACGCCGAGGATTTCCGGGCCGACAAAGGGTTGGGCGCCGCGCAATGGGGCGAACAGCACGCCGGCCATTCCGGCCAGGCCCACGCCGAGGGCGAAGGTCATGGAGAACAGGCGGAAGATATTCGTGCCCAGCAGGGACACGGTTTCAGTGCTTTCACTGCCGGCCCGTACCAGGGCGCCAAAGCGCGTGCGTTCCAGCAGCAGCCACAGGCCAAGGCCGACGAGGCCGGAGAACACGATCAGAAACAGGCGGTACCAGGGGTAGACGAAATCACCCACCACCAGCACCCCGCGCAGCAATTCCGGCACGGCGACGCTTTTGCCCACCGGGCCCCAGATCATCACGCTGGCTTCCTGGATGATCAGGGCTATGCCCAGGGTCACCAGAATCTGGAACATGTGGGGCAAGTGATAAATCCGCTGGATCAATAATCGCTCGATCACCCAGGCCAGCGCGGCCACCACCAGCGGCGCGATCAGCAGCGCGAGCCAGAAGCTGCCGGTGAGGCCGACGGCGGTGTAGCAGATGTAGGCGCCCAGCAAAAAGAACGCACCGTGGGCGAAGTTGACGAAGTTCAGCAGGCCGAAAATGATCGTCAAGCCGACCGCAATCAGGAAATAAATCATCCCAAGGCCCAGGCCGTTGAGAATCTGGAACAGGTAAAGATTGAGCATGCAGGAACCCTCGGCAGGCGGCCGCGTGAGCGGCCCTGCGCTGTGTCACCAGTAGATTTTCAGCGGATCAGCCGAGCACGCAGCCCGTGGCTTCCACCGGCGGGAACGACTGGCCGGAGCTGAGCACCTTGGCCAAGTCGTCCTTGTCGGCCATATCGGCGGCGGCCTTGCCCACCATCAGGTAATAATCCTTGATCACCTGGTGGTCGCCGGCGCGGATCGACTCTTTGCCGGTGGGGCCTTCGTAGCTCAGGCCCTGCATGGCCTTGGCCACGGTCGGCCCGTCGAAGCTGCCGGTGGAGAGGATGGTTTCCAGCATCACCTTGGTGCTGATGTAGTCAGCCGCCAGCGGGTAGGTGGGGTTGATGCCGTATTTGGCTTTGGTCAGTTTCACCAGGTCGCGGTTGAGCGGGGTGTCGACCTGATGCCAATACTGCGCGCCGAGGTACACGCCCTCCAGCACATCGCTGCCCAGTTCCTGGAACTGATCGAGGCCGGCGGACCATACCAGCAGCACTTTCATGCGCTCCTTGATACCGAAGTTCACCGCCTGGCGCAGGGTATTGGACGACTGGCTGCCGAAGTTCAGCAGCACCAGCACGTCGGGTTTGGCGGCGATGGCATTGGTCAGGTAGCCGGAAAACTCCTGTTCCTGCAGGGAGTGGTAGCTGTTGCCGACATGCTCCAGGCCATGCTCGGCCAGCACCGATTTGGCGCCGTCGAGCAGGGCTTCGCCGAACACGTATTGCGGGGTGATGGTGTACCAGCGCTTGGCGTCGGGCAGCAGCTTGATCAACGGCACGATGGTCTCGCGGATCGCACCGTAGGTCGGCACTGACCAGCGGAACGTGGCGCTGTTGCAGTCCTTGCCGGTGACTTCATCGGCGCCCACCGGGGTCATGAACACGCCACCGGCCTTGCTCACTTCCTTGGCCACGGCCAGTGCCGAAGACGACAGGGTACAGCCCTGGAAGAAGCGTGCGCCGTCCTGCTGGATCGCTTCCTGGACCTTGCGCACGGCCTTGCCGGCGTTGCCTTCGGTGTCAATCACCTTGTAGTTCAGCGGGCGGCCGAGCAACTCGGGGTGCTGTTCCACCGCGAGGCGTGAACCCATGTCGGCAAATTTGCCATAACTGGCAAAGGCGCCAGACATGGACTTGAGGCCGTAAAAGGTAAAGGGCTCGGCGGCGAATGCCGAGCGCACACCCAGCGGAAGGCTGAGGGCGGCTGCGGCGGTGAGACTGGCTTTCAACAACGTACGACGCTGCATGGGGTGACTCCCTGGATGAGTTATTGGCAGGAGTGGCAATGGCGATACGGTGGAGCAGGGCCTGTGGGCAGGCCTTTTATTGGGGGTTGGGGGGTGTCAGTGGTTGTGGTCGAACTCCAGCAGAAAGTGCGGGCTGACTTCACCTTCCAGCGCGGTCATGTGGTGTTCGGCGTCGCACATGTGTTCGTGCATCAGGCTGCGTACGGTGGCTTCGTCCTCGGCGCGGAAGGCGATCAGCAGTTGCTTGTGGTAATCGAGGTTGGCGGCGTCGAATTGCTTGCGTTTGGGTTTGTAGGCTTTTTTCAGCACCACCAGGTC
Organism: Pseudomonas sp. IPO3778; assembly: GCF_013386825.1. Taxonomy (GTDB): domain Bacteria; phylum Pseudomonadota; class Gammaproteobacteria; order Pseudomonadales; family Pseudomonadaceae; genus Aquipseudomonas. Next base: position 671 of record NZ_JACARC010000060.1, on the reverse strand, counting down.
GCGTAGCAGGTCGTTGAGGAATTGCGCCATGAAGCTCAACAGCGGGTTGGGGCAGGCCCTGGCCAGCAGGTTGTGGAATTCCAGTTCGGCGATGCGTTGTTCCCGTTGGCCGGCTTCGCTGTCTTCGGGGGTGCTGCAAAAGTCGACGTTGTCCTGGAGGGCGCGGTAATCGTCTTCGCTGAGGCGGCCCAGTACGGAGACGGCGAGTTCGACTTCGATGACTTTGCGCAGTTGGTAGACCTGTTCGCCGTCCAGGTGCTGGAAGTGCAGGTAATTGCGCAAGGCGCGGCTGGCGGGTTCGGTGCCGGCCTGGTTGAGATAGGCGCCGCCGCTGGGGCCGGTGCGGGTGTTGACCAGGCCTTCGACCTCCAGCGCCTTGAGGGCTTCGCGGGCGGAGCCTTTGGAGCACTGGAAGCTTTCCATCAACTCGCGTTCGGTGGGCAAGCGGTCGCCGGGCTTCAGGGCATCGGTGACGATGGAGCGCTTGACCGATTCGACGATCACGTCGGAGAGCTTCTGGCGTTTGCGGCGCAACGGGCGGCTTAGCATGGTGTTTGATTGATCCTATTAATGCGCATTAATAGTACTTAATAGGGGTTTGGGGTGGGGCGTCAACGGAGGGGGTCGTTTTTGGTTGGGATGGGTCGTAAATGGGGGGCATATCCGTTATT
>NZ_JACARC010000006.1:33421-39320 GCF_013386825.1 Pseudomonas sp. IPO3778 | reverse complement strand
GGGCTCTTTCCAAAAGTGACCCGCCGTAAGGGCGGAACCCATAGCCGCCGTTACCGCAACAACGGATATGTACACAATCCCCCCGGCCCATTACCGCCCCAACGGATCTGCCCCCCCCCCCAGAGGCATACGTCATCCAACGTATTCCCCGCCCAACCCCATCCCCGCGAGACTGCTCCCACCGCCCAGCCACCCTCCGGGAGCACCTCGATGACCGACACCCTGATCAAAGTCGACCTCAACCAACCCGTCACCGAAAACGAGCAGATCCATAACCGTTGGCACCCGGATATCCCAATGGCCTGCTGGGTCAAACCCGGCGATGACTTCATCCTCGAAACCTACGACTGGACCGCCGGCGCCATCAAGAACAATGACGACGCCAGCGACGTGCGCGACGTCGATCTCTCCACCGTGCACTACCTCTCCGGCCCAGTGGGCGTCCACGGCGCCGAACCCGGCGACTTGCTGGTGGTCGACTTGCTCGACATCGGCGCCAAGGCCGACTCCCAGTGGGGCTTCAATGGCTTCTTCTCCCGCCAGAACGGCGGCGGCTTCCTCACCGACCATTTCCCCAGCGCGCAAAAAGCCATCTGGGATTTCAAAGGCATGTTCACCAGCTCCCGGCACATCCCGGGCGTGAACTTCGCCGGCCTGATCCACCCCGGCCTGATCGGCTGCCTGCCCGACCCGGTGATGCTCGCCGACTGGAACCGCCGCGAACAGGAGCTGATCGATACCAACCCGACCCGCGTCCCGCCTCTGGCCAACGCGCCCCTGGCCGCCACCGCTCACATGGGCAAACTCAAGGGCCCGGCCCGGGACGCAGCCGCCGCCACCGGCGCTCGCACCGTGCCGCCCCGGGAACATGGCGGCAACTGCGATATCAAGGACTTGTCCCGCGGTTCGAAGATCTACTTCCCGGTGTACGTCAACGGCGCCGGCCTGTCGGTGGGTGACTTGCACTTCAGCCAGGGCGACGGCGAAATCACCTTTTGCGGCGCCATCGAAATGGCCGGCTGGGTGCACATGAAGGTCGAGCTGATCAAGGGCGGCATGGCCAAGTACGGGATCAAGAACCCGGTGTTCAAGCCAAGCCCGATCACTCCCAACTACAAGAACTACCTGATCTTCGAAGGCATCTCCGTCGACGAACAGGGCCAGCAGCACTACCTGGACGTCAATGTCGCCTACCGCCAGGCCTGCCTCAATGCGATCAACTACCTGACCAAGTTCGGCTACTCGCCGGCCCAGGGGTATGCGTTGCTCGGCTCGGCACCGGTGCAGGGGCATATCAGCGGCGTGGTGGACATTCCCAACGCCTGCGCGACGTTGTGGTTGCCCACCGAGATCTTCGAGTTCGACATCAACCCCAACGCCAACGGCCCGACCCAATTCCTCGACGGCAGTATCGACCTGCCCATCGCACCGGACCTGTAGCCATGCCGACTTACGAATATGCCTGTGAGTGCTGCGGCACCTTCACGATGCTGCGGCCCATGGCCCAGCGTCACGAGCCCAGCCAGTGCCCGTATTGCGACGGCCCGGGTGGGCAGTTGCTGCTGTCGGCGCCGGCGCTGACCACGCTGTCGGCCAGCCAGCGCAAGGCCATTGCCGGCAACGAGCGCAGTGCCCACGCGCCGCAAACCGTCGGTGAGTACCAGGAGGCGCGCAAACACCCGGCGGGCTGCAGTTGCTGCGGCACCAGCAAGCCGGTGGTGCCGAGCAAGGCCAACCCGCTGGGCCTGAAGACCAAGACCGGGCCGCGGCCCTGGATGATCAGTCACTGACCGAGGAGATTTGCAATGCGCCATGGCGACATATCCAGCAGCCCGGACACGGTCGGCGTTGCTGTCGTGAACTACAAGATGCCGCGCCTGCACAGCAAGGCCGAGGTCATCGATAACGCGAAGAAAATTGCCGAGATTATTGTCGGCATGAAGCAGGGGTTGCCCGGCATGGACCTGGTGGTGTTCCCCGAATACAGCACCATGGGGATCATGTACGACCACGACGAGATGATGGCCACCGCCGCAAGCATTCCGGGCGAAGAGACGGCGATCTTCTCGGCGGCCTGTCGCCAGGCCAATACCTGGGGCGTGTTTTCCCTGACCGGTGAGCGCCACGAAGAACACCCGCACAAGGCACCGTACAACACGCTGGTGCTGATCAATAACCTGGGGGAGATCGTCCAGCGTTACCGCAAGTGCATCCCATGGTGCCCGATCGAGGGTTGGTACCCGGGCGACCGCACTTACGTGTGCGAGGGGCCCAAGGGCATGAAGATCAGCCTGATCATCTGCGACGACGGCAACTACCCGGAGATCTGGCGCGACTGCGCGATGAAGGGCGCCGAGTTGATCGTGCGCTGTCAGGGCTATATGTACCCGGCCAAGGAACAGCAGGTGCAGATGTCCAAGAGCATGGCCTGGGCGAACAACTGCTATGTGGCCGTGGCGAATGCGGCGGGGTTCGACGGGGTGTATTCGTACTTCGGGCACTCGGCGATTATTGGTTTCGATGGCCGTACCCTGGGGGAGTGCGGCGAGGAAGAAATGGGCATTCAGTACGCCCAACTCTCGGTGTCGCAGATCCGCGATGCGCGGGCCAACGACCAGTCGCAGAACCATCTGTTCAAGCTGCTGCACCGTGGCTACACCGGCATGCATGCCTCGGGCGACGGGGACCAGGGCGTGGCGGATTGTCCGTTCGAGTTCTATCGCACCTGGGTGCTGGACGCGCAAAAGGCCCGGGAGAATGTCGAAGCGTTCACCCGCAGTACCGTCGGCGTCGCTGAATGCCCGGTGGGGCAGTTGCCCCATGGCGGTCAAGAAAAAACGGCAGGTTAAGGCATGCGGTTTACCTTTGAACCGGCCCAGGTCATGGCGTTGTTACGCAGCCGTATCGTCGGCCAGGACGCCGCCCTGGCCCAGGTGGAAGGGCTGCTCAAGGTGGTCAAGGCCGATATCGGCGAGCGGGAGCGACCGTTGAGCGTCAACCTGTTCATGGGGCCGACCGGGGTCGGCAAGACCGAAATCGTCCGGTTGCTGGCCCTGGCCTTGCACGGCCGGGCCGACGGTTTCTGCCGTATCGACATGCACACCCTGGCCCAGGAGCATTACGCCGCGGCGCTGACCGGGGCGCCGCCGGGTTATGTCGGCAGTAAAGAGGGCATCAGCCTGTTCAACAGCGAACTGATCCAGGGCAGCTACAGCCGCCCCGGCATCGTGCTGTTCGACGAGTTGGAGAAGGCCAGCCAGGAAGTAGTGCGCAGCCTGTTGGGCATTCTGGAAAACGGCCAGCTGACATTGGCGGGCGGCAGCCGCACCCTGGACTTTCGCAACAGCCTGATCTTCATGACCAGCAATGTCGGCGCCCAACAAGCGCGTCGGCATCGGCAGCGGTTTGCCCCGTTGCGCTGGTGGGGCCGGGGTGAAGCCGGGGTGTTGGAGGACGCCTTGCACCGCCATTTCGAGCCGGAATTTCTCAACCGCATCGACCGCATCCTGACGTTCGAGCCCATCGACCATCAGTGGCTTGAGGCGTTGCTTGAGGTGGAGCTGGGCAAACTCAATCAACGCCTGGCGGCGCAGCAGCGTTCCCTGGTGCTGGACGACGCGGCGCGGGCCTGGCTGTGCCGTGACCATGACGTACGCTTTGGCGCGCGGGCCCTGGGCCGCCGATTGCGGGTGGCGCTTGAGCCGGCGATTGCCGAATGCCTGTTGCGCGATCCGGGTGTACGGAACATGGGAGCAACCGTCAGCGGTGATCATTTGGTGGTTTCGCCACACGGGACTTGCAACTCATAAAATTAAGGCTAATATGATCCGGGTAAAACAATATAATCCGGGTAATAGTCATGAGCACGTCACATTCTCCTAGCTGCACCGCCTTCCTTGGCCACCAACGGGTGGCTTCCGGTTCCTACACCGACGTCGCCGCAAAACTGGCCAGCCTCGACCTGTCGACGGGCAGCGTGTTGGTGTTTGATGACGCCAGCGGTGTCCAAGTCGACTATCCCTGGCCCGCCGGTTACGCACCTCAGCAACCGAGCGTCGTGGTGACCGAAGCCGAAGTGCCCGCGTCACCTTCCGTAGGCCGACCGAAGCTGGGAGTGGTCGCCCGCGAAGTGACGCTGTTGCCCCGGCATTGGGAGTGGCTGGGCCAACAACGCGGTGGCGCCTCGGCGGCCTTGCGCCGGCTGGTGGATGAAGCGCGCAACGCCCATGCCGAGCACGATGAACGTCGCCAGGCCAAGGAATCCAGCTATCGTTTCATGAGCGCCATTGGCGGTGACCTGCCAGGTTTCGAAGAAGCCTCGCGGGCCTTGTTTGCCCAGGACGGCGCCGATTTTTCCAACAAGATTGCGCACTGGCCGGTGGATGTGCAGCTGTACCTGGCCTGGTTGTCACGCAACGCTTTCCCTGCCTGATTGCATTGAGACTCGAACCTTCATGGAAGTTACCCAGCAACGACCGTTGTGGCAGATCTACCTGATCTTTCTGGCACCCATGGTGCTGTCCAATTTCCTCCAGAGCTTTTCCGGCACCCTGAACGGTATCTATGTCGGGCAGATGCTCGGCACCCAGGCGTTGGCGGCGGTGTCGGGGATGTTCCCCATCGTGTTTTTCTTCATCGCCCTGGTGATTGGCCTGGGGGCGGGCGCTTCGGTGCTCATCGGCCAGGCCTGGGGCGCCCAGGAAACCTCGATGGTCAAGTCGATCACCGGCGCCACCCTGACCCTCGGCGCCCTGATCGGGGTGATCGCGGCGGTGCTGGGCAGCGTGTTTGCCCGCCCGGCCATGCACGCCCTGGGCACCCCGGTGGACGTGCTGGATGACGCGGTGGGGTATGCGCAGATGATGATGCTGATCATGCCGCTGCTGCTGGTGTTCATCCTGTTCACCCAACTGCTGCGGGGCGTGAGCGACACGGTGTCGCCGTTGCTGGCGCTGGTGGTGTCGACCACCGTGGGCCTGGTGCTGACCCCGGCGTTGATCAAGGGCTGGCTGGGCTTGCCGCCGATGGGCATCCAGAGCGCGGTGCTGGCCGGGCTGGTGGGCAACGCCCTGGCGATGACCTTTCTGGTGCTGCGACTGCGGCATAAAAACCACGTCATGGCGCCGGATCGCGAGTTGATGGCGGCGTTGCGGCTGGACCGGGTGATCCTCGGCAAGGTCCTGCGTATCGGCCTGCCCACCGGGTTGCAGATGGTGGTGCTGTCGCTGTCGGAGCTGGTGATTCTGGCGCTGGTCAACAGCCATGGCTCCCAGGCGACGGCGGCCTATGGGGCGGTGACGCAGATCGTCAACTACGTGCAGTTTCCGGCGCTGTCGATTGCCATCACCGCCTCGATTCTTGGGGCACAGGCAATCGGGGCAGGGCGCCTGGAGCGCATCGGGCCGATCCTGCGCACGGGGATCTTGATCAACCTGTGCCTGACGGGCGGGTTGATTGTGCTGGGGTATGGGTTGTCACACTGGTTGCTGGGGCTGTTCATTACCGACGTTGAGGCGCGGGTGAAGGCTGAACACCTGCTGCACATCATGCTCTGGAGCATTCTGGTGTTTGGCTTCCAGGCGGTGGTGGGCGGGATCATGCGGGCCAGCGGGGTGGTGCTGGTGCCGGTGGGCATTTCGATTGTCTGTGTGTTGGGGGTGGAGTTGCCGGTGGCGTACCTGCTCAATGCACGGTTCGGGCTGGAAGGGGTCTGGATGGCGTTTCCAGTGACATACCTGGCGATGTTGGGGTTGCAGACGGCGTATTACCGCTTGGTATGGCGGCATAAGCAGATCAAGCGGTTGGTGTGAGGTTTTTTGGGCTTTTCTGTGGGAGCTGGCTTGCCTGCGATGCAGACAACTCGGTACATCAGGCACACCGAGGTGATGCCATCGCAGGC
>NZ_JACARC010000006.1:216-33218 GCF_013386825.1 Pseudomonas sp. IPO3778 | reverse complement strand
GAACCCATAGCGGCCGTTACAAAAATAACGGATATGTACCCCACCCCCACAAACCCACCCCACCAGCCTTAATCACCGCCGCAACGCCTGGATGAAATAACGGCTCGGCACCTCACCCAGCACCCGCTTGAACACCGCCGCAAACGCACTTGGGCTGCTATACCCCAAATCCACCGCTACCCTGGTCACCGGCTCCCCATTGCCCAGCCGCACGATGGCCGCCAGCAGGCAGGCTTGCTGGCGCCATTGCAGATAACTGATCCCCGTGGCCTCGCGGAATTGCCGGGTAAAGGTGCGGCGACTCATGCCCGCACTGAGCGCCATGGTGTCGATGTCGATTTCCAGCGAAGGGCCCGCCAGGAACCCCTCGCAGGCTTTCGCCAATCGCGGTTCGGCGGGCAGTGGGGCGCTGAGGGGCAGCACCGGCATCCGGGCGATCTCGTGCAGCAGCAAACCCATCAGGTAACTGTCCCGACCGCCCGCCGCATAGCGCGCAGGCACCTCAACGGCCTTCTCCAGCAACTGCCCAAGCAACGGTGATACATCCAGCACCTGGCACGTTTGCGGCAACGCCAGCCGCCGCGCCGCCTGTGGGCGGATATAGGTGTTGAACATCGTCACCGGGCCGCGCATCAGCATGGAGTGGGACGCATGGGGCGGCACCCAGATGGCGCGGTGCGGCGGCACCACCCAGTTGCCGGCGGCGGTATAGACGGTGATGACGCCTCGGCGGGCATAGGCAAACTGCCCGCGCGGATGGGTGTGATCGGGAAACAGCTCGCCGTCGGCATAGTCGATGGCGGTCACGACCCCATCGCGTGGGGTGTTTTCGTAGGGATGAATAGCGGGCATGGCCTGATTCTAGCGTTTATTGACCCACAATCGCGGGCGGGCCATCGCCGTTTGCGAAAAAATTGGCCGGACGCATGGCCTCTCGCCGTGCCACACGCAAACGGACCCATGTCACCATGAAGCACAAACATCTGTTACTGGCCGTCCTGGTGACGGCTGTGTGGGGGCTCAATTTTCCCATCACCAAGCTGGGCCTGGCCGAGATCAACCCGCTGTTGCTGACAGCCCTGCGTTTCACCCTGGCGGCATTGCCCTGGGTGTTCCTGGTGAAACGACCTCAGGTTGCGGTGAAGTGGCTGGCGGCCTACGGCTTGATATTCGGGGTGGCGATGTGGGCCCTGATCAACCTCGGGATCGCCATGGGCGTGCCGCCCGGCAGTGCGTCGCTGCTGATCCAGTTCAGCGCATTTTTCACGATGGGCTGGGGTGTGCTGCTGTTCCGCGAAAGCCTTTCCCTGCCGCAATTGATCAGCGTGCTGCTGGCGGCCATGGGCTTGGTGGGCATGCTGGTGGGCGTACAGGGGGCGGCCACGATGTTGGGGTTTGCCCTGGTGCTGTTCAGCGCGCTGGCTTGGAGCGTCGGCAATATCATCATCAAGATTTCCGGTGTGCGGGAGGTCTTTGCCTTCGTGGTTTGGGCCAGCCTGTTTGCACCGCTGCCGCTGGTGTTGTTGACGTGGCTGCTGGACGGCCCGCAAGCCTTTATCGCGTTGCCGGCTCAGTTGAACGGTGTGGCGTTGTTCTCGCTGGCGTTCCAGGTGTATGGCGCGACGCACTTCTGTTACTGGGGCTGGAACCTGCTGCTGCGGGAGTACCCGGTGTCCCGGGTGGCGCCCCTGTCACTGCTGATCCCGGTGTTCGGCATCGTCAGCTCGATGCTGATTCTGGGGGAGCGCCCCGGGGTTTCGCAGTGGCAGGCCATGGGCTTGATTCTGCTGGCCCTGATCGTGGGCCTGAAAAAGGGGCGCCCGTTGTGGGTCAGGCAGGGCGGTCACGCTTGAGCAGCCCATACAGCGCGCTGTCCGAGACCTCATCGCCCACCACCCAGCGCTCGCGCAACAGGCCTTCGCGAACAAAACCCAGGCGCTCCAGCAGCTTCGCGGAGCCCAGGTTACGCGGGTCAATGTCGGCCTCAAGGCGGCGCAGCCCGGCGGTATTGAACCCGTGGTCGATCACGGCGCGGGCGGCTTCGCTCATGTAACCCTGGCCCCAATGCCGGCGGTTCAGGGTGAAGCCGATTTCGGCGCGGCGGCATTGCTCGTCCACATTGAACAGGTCGCAACTGCCGATCACCTCGCCGGTGGCCAGCAACTCCACCATGCACACCAGGTCTTCACCGACAACCGACGCTTCCATCAGTTGGCCGAAGCGTTCGACGGCCTGCTCGGTGCGGGTCATGGTGGGGAACGAGAAGTAGCGCATGGCCTCGGGATCGGACCAAATCGCGAACAGCGCCCGCCAATCGTCCTGATGGGGAGGGCGCAGGCCCAGGCGCTGTGTGGTGAGGAGTACGGGGGCGAAAAAGGGCAGGGTCATAAGGTGCTCGTCCGTGAAAGTCACGGGCGAATGCTGCCGGGATTGGGGGCGTTGTACAAGGGTCAGGAGAAGGCGGCATCGTCCAGCGCCTGGGCCGGCAGTGCACCGAAGGCCTTGATGGTCTTGGTGACGATGTAGGTGAAGTAGCGCTCGATCGCCAGGTCTTCCATCAGCAGCTGGTCGATGAAGCGTTGGTACTGGTCGATGTCCGCCGCACGGATCATTGCGATGTAGTCCACGCCGCCGCCGGTGGCGTAGCAGAACTCCACCTCGGGGGCGTCGCTCATGCGTTGTTCGAAGCGGCGCATGTCCTGGGCGGTGTGCCGGGCGAGGGTGATCTCCACCAGCAGTTGCTGGCTCTTGAACACCTGGTTCCAGTCGATCACGGCGCGGTAGCCCTTGACCAGGCCGGCGCTTTCCAGCTTGCGCACGCGCTCCCAGGCCGGCGTTACCGAGAGGTTGATGGCCTCGGCCAGGCTCGACTTGGTGATGCGCCCGTCCTCGGAGAGGATGCGCAGGATTTTCAGGTCATAGCGGTCAAGCTTGTGCATTGCGAACAGACTCTGAAGCGGGCGGGTGAATATCAGGCCACCAAATGGTGGGAGCTGTCGAGCTTGGCGAGGCTGCGATGGCGGTGGATCGGGCAACATCAATGTTGGCAATGCCGACGCCATCGCAGCCTCGCTGAAGCTCGACAGCTCCCACAGGGTTCTGCGGTGTTTGTGAGAGCCCGGCTACCTCATCAGCCCAATACTTCGCCCGCCACTTGGTCGATCGCGCCCTTGGTGATGTCGACGATCAGGTCGGCCTCGGCCTTGGTCAGGATCAGCGGCGGGGCAAAGCCGAGGATGTCGCCGTGGGGCATGGCCCGGGCGATCATGCCGCGTTCCAGGCACGCCGCCGAGACTTTCGGGCCGACTTTCAAGGCCGCATCGAAGGGCGTGCGTTGCTCACGGTCCGCCATGAACTCCACGGCGGCGAGCATGCCGTCACCGCGCACTTCACCCACCAGCGGGTGGCCTCCGAGGGTTTCCCGCAGGCGACGGTTCAGGTAGCTGCCCACTTCGTCTGCATTGGCGGTGAGGTTTTCCCGTTCCAGAATGTCCAGGTTGGCCAACGCCGCCGCCGCGCAGATCGGGTGTCCGGAGTAGGTCCAGCCATGGCCCATGGCGCCTTCGTGGGTCGAGGCTTTTTCAATCACGTCCCACACCTTCTCACCGATGATCACTGCCGACAGCGGCGCATAGGCGCTGGTCAGGCCCTTGGCGGTGGTGATCAGGTCCGGGCGCATGCCGTAGCGCTGGCTGCCCATTTTCGAACCCAGGCGGCCGAAGGCGCAGACCACTTCGTCGGCGATCAACAGCACGTCGTACTTGTTCAGCACCGCCTGAATCGCCGCCCAGTAACCGGCCGGCGGTACCACGATGCCGCCGGTGCCCATCACCGGTTCGCCAATGAACGCGGCGACGGTGTCGGGGCCTTCGGCGAGGATCATTTTTTCCAGCTCATCCGCGCAGTAACCCACGAACGCCGCCTCGTCCATGCCTGCCGGCGCCTTGCGGTACCAGTGGGGGCAAACGGTATGCTGGATGCCTTGTTCCGGCAGGTCGAAATGCTGATGAAACGCCGCCAGGCCCGTGAGGCTGCCGGTCATGATGCCCGAGCCGTGGTAGCCGCGATCACGGGAGATGATTTTCTTCTTCTGCGGGCGGCCCAGCACGTTGTTGTAGTAACGCACCAGCTTGATCTGAGTTTCGTTGGCGTCGGAGCCGGACAGGCCGTAGTAGACCTTTTTCATGCCTTCGGGCGCCCAGTCCATGATGCGGCTCGACAGCTCGATGATCGCCTCGGTCGAGTGGCCGACGTAGGTGTGGTAGTAGGCCAGTTCCTTGGCTTGCTTGTAGATGGCGTCGGCGACTTCGGTACGGCCGTAGCCGATGTTCACGCAGTACAGGCCGGCAAACGCATCAATGAATTCGCGGCCTTCGTGGTCGCGGATGCGGATGCCCGAGGCGCTCTGGATGATGCGGCCCTTGAGCGCACCGCTGGCGTGATCATGGGCGTGGGTGGACGGGTGCATAAAGTGCGCGCGGTCTTGTTCGAACAGGCTTTCGAGTGCTTGGCTCATGGTTGCTCTCCTTGGAATTGGCCTTGGTGGTGCAGGCAAAAGTATTTGGTGTCGACAAAGGCTTCGAAGCCCTCGGCGCCGCCTTCACGGCCCAGGCCCGAGGCTTTCATGCCGCCAAAGGGAATCGGGTGACCGGTGAATTTCACCCCGTTGACCGCGATCATGGCGTGGTCGAGGCGGCGGATCAGCGGGTAGATCAGGTCCAGGCGGTTGGAACAAATGTAGGCGGCCAGGCCGTATTCGGTGTCGTTGGCCATCTCGATGGCGTGTTCAATCGAGTCGAATGGCATCACCCCGGCAATCGGCGCGAAGTTTTCTTCGCGGTAAATGCGCATCTGCGGGGTCACATCGGCGAGCACCGTGGGTTGGTAAAACAGCCCACCCAAGGCATGGGCTTCACCGCCCACCAGGCGTTGTGCGCCCAACGCCAGGGCGTCGGCCACGCGCGCGGCGGTGACGTCGAAGGCGGCCTGGTGCATCAGCGGGCCGATGTCGACGTGTTGCTCTTGCCCGTCGACCAAGGCCGGGCCCACCCGCAGCTCACGCACGGCGGCAGCAAAGCGGTTGAGAAATTCGGGGTAGATCGAGCGCTCGACCATGATTCGGTTGGCCGCGCAGCAGTCCTGGCCGGAAGTCTGGAACTTGGCCTCGACCGCGACTTTCACTGCCAGCTCAAGGTTGGCGTCGGCGCAGACAATAAACGGTGCGTTGCCCCCCAGCTCCAGGGCGACCTTTTTCACATCCTGGGCGGCCGCTTGCAGCACCAGCTTGCCGACCCGGGTCGAGCCGGTGAAGCTCACCGAGCGCACGCGGCTGTCCTGCACCAGGGTTTGCATGGCCATCTGCGGCTCGCCCAGCACCACGTTGAATACGCCCGGCGGGAAGCCGGCTTCTTCGGCCAGTTGCGCCAGGGCCAGGGCCGAGTAGGGCGTTTCATGGGCCGGCTTGACCACCACCGTGCAACCGGCGGCGAGGGCGGCGGCGGCCTTGCGGGTGATCATGGCCGAGGGGAAATTCCACGGCGTGAGCAGGGCGCACACGCCCACGGGTTCCTTGACCGTGCCCAGGTGCGCGCCGGGGATATGGCTGGGGATGTTCTGGCCATACAGGCGCCGGGCTTCTTCGGCGAACCAGGGGATGAAGCTTGCGGCATAGGCGATTTCGCCGCGGGACTCGGCCAGGGGTTTGCCTTGTTCCTGGCTGAGGATGTGGGCGAGGTCTTCCTGGTGTTCGAGGATCAGTGCTGCCCAGCGTCGCAGGATCGTGGCCCGTCCATCCAGGCTTTGTTCGCGCCAGAGGGGGAACGCGCGGTGGGCGGCGTCGATGGCGGCGACAATCTGGGGTTTTTCCAGCAACGGCACATGGCCGATCAACTGCTGGTTGGCCGGGTTGTGCACGGCGACGGTGCTGGCACTGGCGCTGTGGACCCAATGGCCGTCGACGTAGCACAGGGCCTTGAACAGCAGCGGGTGGTTGTAGGTCATCGGGTTCACTCCGGTTCGTCTGAGTGGGCGTAATGCTAGAGCAGGGGCGCGGGTGGGATGGGTGGTTTGGTGGGGGTGGGGCAGTGGGTTTTTTCTGATTGCGCCCGCCAAAACAGTTTTTTTTGCGGCGGCTGAAAATCAACTGTGGGAGCTGGCTTGCCTGCGATGGCGACGGTGAATTCAACATCGCTATCGCAGGCAAGCCAGCTCCCACATTGAATCGCTGTTACTGGGCGGTTTTTGCGGTGGCTATCCAGCCGTCAAAGGTCGCTTTGTTTTCTTTCATCCAGTCCTCCGCCAGCTTGCGAATATTGCGTTCGCTGGAACCGTCGGCGCTGATGGTCTTTTCCCAGTAACTCCAGGTGGCCTGGGAAAACGTCATCTGCTCCACCAGCTTCTTGATCGCCGGGTTCGCCGCGATGAACTGCTTATTGCCGATCGCGTACCAGTTCCAGGCCGCCATCGCCATGCGGCACGGATCCGCCCCACCGGCACACCCGGCAACCCCGGGGGTGAGTGCCGACGTGGTGCTCGGCACGTTCCCCGGCAATGCATCAAACGGCGTCGGCAGCCACACCACGTCCTTGCCCGGCACCATGGTGTTGGTCATCCACGACGGTGCCCACGCATAGAAAAACACCGGCTCGCCCCGTTTGAGGCGGGCGACGTTTTCGAACATCAGCGCTTCGTACTTGCCGCGTACCGGGTTTACCGTGTCCTTGAGGCCGAACTTGTCGAGCTGGTAATCCACCACATCGCCACAGCCCCAACCCGGATCACAACTGATCAGGTTGGCCTTGCCGTCCTTGCCAAACAGCCCGGCGATTTTCGGATCCTTCATTTGCTCCAGGCTGGTGATGCCATAGGCGTCGGCGGTTTTCTTGTCGATCATGTAGCCGTTGTAGCCGGCGCCGGTAATGAAGCCCGAGCCCACCACTTCGGTACGGTCCTTCACCTTGTCAAAGCTGGGTTGCAGCATCGGCAAGGTCACGTCCATCGACAGGTCCAGGTCACCCTGGGCGGCGGCGGGGAAGAACAACGTGGTGTTGACGGTGCTCAACTTGCTGCCGTAGCCCAGGCGCTTGGTGGCCTCGATCGCGATTTTGGTCAGTACGTAGTTGCCGCCGGTGCTTTCCGATTGCACAAAGCGGATGGTCTTGCCGGTGCCCGGCAAATCTTCGGCCCACGCCTGCGTACTTGCCAGGCACAACACTGCTGCAATTCCAAGCAAGGCTTTGAATGGATGCATCATGATTTCCTCTTTTTTTTCTCGTGATGGTCAGGGTTGGCAGTCAACAACGGGCATTCATGATTTCTTGTTTTTAAGCGTTTATCGGGTTCGGATTGAGCAGGCGCTTGAACAGCGATTTGCGCTTGCGCACCGTCGGCTGCGCCAGGTTCTGGGTGATGCGGTCGAGCATCATTGCCAGCAGCACAATGGCAATCCCGCCCACGGCCGCGCGGCCCACGTCCATCCGCCCCAGGCCTTGCAGCACCACCAGGCCCAAGCCTTCGGCGCCGATCATCGCCACCACCACCGACATCACCATGGCCGTGAGCACGGTCTGGTTGAGACCGCCGAGGATGGTCGGGATCGCCAGGGGCAGTTGGATCTCCCAGAGCAATTGGCGCTTGTCCGCACCGAAGGCGTGGCCGGCTTCCACCAGTTCGGTGTCGACCATGCGGATGCCCAGGTAGGTAAAGCGAATCAGCGGCGGGCAGGCGGAGATCACCACCGCCACTTCACCCGACACGGTGCCCACGCCAAACAGCATTACCACCGGCACCAGGTACACAAAGGTCGGCGTGGTTTGCATGATGTCGAGGATCGGCCGCATCACGCTCCATACGCGCTCGCTGCGGGCACACCAGATGCCCACCGGAATGCCCACCACCATGCAGATCACAATTGCCGTGGTGATCAGCGACAAGGTGGTCATCGCCTCGTCCCACACCCCCAGCGCTGCGATCACCACCAGGGCCACGGCGCTGAACACCGCCACCCCCAGGCTCGCCGCGCGATAGGCGATCAGGAACATCAGCAGCACCATGATCGGGAACGGGATCGCATGGATCACCGTGTCACTCAGCCCCAGCAAATGCTCCACCGGCCAGCGGATCGCCTGGAACATCGGCCGCAGGTGAATCCCCAGCCACTCCACGCCCTGGCTGATCCATTGGTCGACGGGTAAAACCGCGAGGTCTTCTGAACTAAGCATGCTGTGCAACCTCCGCAGCGGCAGGGCGCGGGGCCGGGACGCTGGCTATGCAATCAAGAATGTGCGCGCTGTTGAGGGTGCCGACGAAGAGCCCGTCGCCATCCACCACCGCCACCGGCAAACCCGGCTTGAGCAGGCGCGCTGCTTCCACCAGCTTGGCGCTGGCCGGCACGCACACAAACGCAGTCGACAGCCGTTGCAGCGCATCGGCGCCCCCGCCCACGGCCAGCAGCGCCGCTGAATCCAGCACGCCGACGGCCTTGCCGCTGGTGTTGAGCACGAAGGCTGCGGCGCTGTCATTGCCCACCACCCGGGTGTCGCCCTGTACCAGCAGGGTGTGGGCTTTTTCCATGATCGAGCGCGCATCGAACAGCCGCGAACGGTCCACCTCCCGGGTGAACGCCGCGACGTAGTCGCTGCCCGGGTCCATCACGATTTCCTGGGGCGTGCCCTCGCGCACCACTTGGCCGTCGGCCATGATCGCGATGCGCGTGCCCAGCTTCAGGGCTTCCTGGAAGTCGTGGGTGATGAACAGGATGGTTTTTTTCAGGGTGCGTTGCAGGCGCAGCAACTCGTCCTGCATCTCGGTGCGGATCAACGGATCAAGGGCACTGAAGGCTTCGTCCATGATCAGCACGTCGGCGTCGGTGGCCAGCGCGCGGGCCAGGCCGACCCGTTGGCGCATGCCGCCCGAGAGTTCGTGGGGATGGTGATCGGCCCACTTGGCCAGGCCGACAATCGCCAGCACTTCCAGGGCCCGCGTGCGCCGCTCGGCCGCCGAGACACCCCGCAACTTGAGGCCGAACTCGGTGTTCTCGATCACGGTTTTATTCGGCAGCAGGGCGAAGTGCTGGAACACCATGGAGATACGCGTGCGCCGCACTTCCCGCAGCTGGTTGTCGTCGAGGGTCACCAGGTCTTCGCCGTCCAGCAGGATCTTGCCCGCAGTCGGTTCGTTCAGGCGGTTGATGCAACGCGCCAGGGTGGATTTACCCGAACCCGAGAGGCCCATGATCATGTAGATCGCGCCGCTGGGAATCGACAGCGAGACGTTGTTGAGGCCGACCACGGTGGCGGTCTCGGCCAGGATCCGGTCTTTGCTGGCCCCGGCGGTCAGGAGCTGCATGGCTCTGTCCGGGGTTGATGAGAAGACCTTGTAGAGGTTCTCAATCTTTAGTCGTTCGCTCACCAATTGCCTCCAATTGTTGTTTTGCAATCTGCGGAAAACTTCATCAATAGAAATTTTTGGGCTACTGGCAGTTAAAAATCTTCGTGCTATGACGACGCAAGGTGCAGTCGCAAAAATTTCTTGTTGGGGTGCCAAGGCACTTACAGCATGAGCGGTGTGGCGAGTGCAAGGGTTGGGCGTCAACCGGTCGTTGTATCCGATGGAGCCATGCTTTCCCGGGCTTTACGGGCCACGCGAAACGCCTCGACACCCGCCGGCACACCGCAGTACACCGCGATTTGCACCAGGGCGGCGCGCAATTCGTCGTCACTCAGGCCGTTGCGGATCGCGCCGCAGAAATGCGTGGCGAATTCGTCCATGCGCCCCAGCGCCGCGAGCATGCCGAGGTTGAGCAGGCTGCGTTGCTTGAGGTCCAGGCTGTCGTCGGTCCAGACCATGCCCCAGCAGTACTCGTTGAGCACCGCCTGGAAGGGCCGGGAGAAGTCGTCGGCGCGGCCCAGGGCCTGGTCGACGTAGGTATCGCCCAAGACCTGGCGGCGAACGCTTTCGCCCTGGGCCTGCAGTGATTTATCCATGGTGGGTCTCCGAATCGGTTAGAAAATCACGTATCAGGGCGGCCACCTGTTGCGGCGCCTCGATCAGGATGCAATGGCGCAGCCCCGGCAGAATCTGCAGCTGGGAACCCTCGATGCGCGCGTGCATGAACGCGGCCATGCGCGGGTTGGAGCCGGCATCGTCGGCACCGGTGGCAATCAGGGTGGGGCAGTGGATCCGTGACAGTTGCTCGCCGAAATCCGACTCGGCCAGGATGCGATACGCCGCGGCATAACAGCCGGGGTCATTCTCGGCATTCAGCTGGCGCAGGCGGGTGACGGCCTCGGGATGGCGTGCCTGAAAGTCCTCGGTCAGCCAGCGCGACAGCGACGCCTCGTAATGGGCCACCGGTTCGCCGGCCTGCAAGGCGGCGAGGCGAGCCTGCACGCGCTCGCGTTCCTCGGCGTTACGCCCGGCCACGGTGGACAGCAGCACCAACCGCCGCACCCGCGCCGGATGGGTCAGGGCCATGCGCTGGGCAATCAGCCCGCCCAACGAGAACCCGGCCAGGTCGAACTGCGTGAAGCCCACGTGATCCGCCAAGGCCAGGGCCTCGCCCACCAGGTGATCAATCTCATAACGCCCAGGTGTACGGGACGACTGGCCGTGGCCGCGCAGGTCGAAGGTCAGCACGGTGAACTGCTCTTGCAAACCGGCCACGGTCTCGGCCCACGCCTCAAGGCTGGAGCCCACGCCGTGGATGCACACCAGCGGGCGCGGGCCATGCCCGTCCAGGCGGTAGTTGAGCGTGACGTTGGCCACGCTGAAACGTTGCGCCTGGCCCATCACGCGCGGGCCGTGTTGCGTTGTTTGGCGCGCTCGCGCTCGGCGAAGAACGGCATCACTTCGTCGATGAACAGGCGCAGGGTCTGCCTCTGCAGTTCGAACGGCAGGTTGAAGGTCAGGCCCAGGCAATACTGGTCGACGCCGGCGGCTTCGTAGTCGAGCAGTTTTTCGATGATCTCCTCCGGGGTGCCGAACATCAGGTTGCGCCGCAGGTTTTCCGGGTTGTAGTTGTCTTTGCCGCGCACGCTTTCAAACGGCACCGGCTCGGGGAAACCGTTGTGCACGGTGCCGATGTTCTGCATCAGGTTTTCGAAGGCGCGGCCAAAGTCCATGCTGTGCTTGACCGGCAGTTCCCAGTCGTTGGCATTGGCGTACACGCAGGTGCGGCGCTGCATCATGAAGCGCGGGCGTGGCACATGGGGGTTGTCGGCCACAGCCTTGTTGAATTTCTCGCCCAGTACGGCGATTTCCGCCGCCGGCAGCGACAGCGGGGTGGACAGGATGTTGGCGCCGATGCTCACCGCCCAATCAAACGTGCCCGGGTCCCGTGCGGCCACCCAGATCGGCGGGTGGCCTTTCTGCAGTGGCTTGGGCACGGCGGCGGTCTGCGGGAATTTCCAGTAGTGGCCGTCGTGGGCGTAGTCGCCGGTCCAGAGTTTTTGTACCGCGGGCACCAGTTCCTTCATGTAGCCCACGCCTTCCTGCTGTTGCAGGCCTGGGGTCATGCGGTCGAATTCGTACTGGTAGGAGCCCCGGGCAATCCCGAATTCCAGGCGGCCGTGGGTCAGGTGATCACACAGCGCGGCTTCGCCCGCCAGGCGGATCGGATGCCAGTAGGCGGCAGCGAGGGTCGCGGTGCCCAGGCGGATGCGTTCGGTGTGTTGGCCGAGCCAGGTCAGGGTCTGGAACGGGTTGGGCGCGATGGTGCATTCCAGGGTGTGGTGTTCGGAGGTCCACAGGGTTTCAAAGCCGCCGGCATCGGCGATCTTTGCCAATTCCAGCAGGTTGGCCATGACGGTCTGCATCGGCACGTCCGGCGAGAAGCGTTCCATGCTCAGGGATACGGCGAATTTCATAAGGTGCTCCTTGAATAATCAGCGCAGGCGAATGACGAAGGGGTCTTGCATTTCGCCGGAGTAATCGATGACCACGTTCTTGGCCCGGGAAAACTCGCGCATCACGTCAAAGCCGCCACGACGGCCATAACCGCTGTGTTTGAAGCCGCCGTTGGCGGACATGTAGGCCGAGCTGCGGTAGGTGTTGATCCACACCGTGCCGGCGTCGATGCGGTTGGCAAATCGCAGGGCGCGGTCGATGTTCTGGGTCCAGATGCCCGAGGCCAGGCCGTAGTGGGTGTCGTTGGCCAGGCTGAGCATTTGCGCTTCGGTGGTGAAGGGCATTACGCCCACCACCGGGCCGAACAATTCGTCGCGCATGAACGGCATGTCATTGGTGGCATTGGCCATGACCGTGGGTTCGAAGTACCAGCCCTCGGACAGGTTGGCGGCGTTGGGACGCTTGCCGCCGACGGCGATCTGCGCGCCTTGTTTGGCACCGCTGGCGATATAGCCTTCGAGCTTTTGCAATTGGGCTTGCAGGGCCAGCGGGCCGATGTCGGTGTGTTCTTCCATCGGGTGGCCGACGGTGATCTGTTGGGTGCGGGCGACCAGGGCCTCGACGAATTGGGCGTAGATCGGCGCCTCGACGAAGCAGCGCGAACCGGCCACGCAGCTTTGCCCGGCGGCGGCGAAAATCCCGGAAACCACGCCATTCACGGCCTTCTCGATATCCACGTCGGCGAACACCACGTGGGGCGACTTGCCGCCCAGTTCCATCTGGCACGGCACCAGGTTATTGGCGGCGTTGCCGGCAATGCGACGGCCGGTGTCGGTGCTGCCGGTGAACACGTATTTGGCGATGTCCGGGTGGCGGGTCAGGGCGTCGCCGGTGACGGCGCCGTTGCCGGTGACCACGTTGACCACACCTGCCGGGAAGCCGGCTTCGACGATCAGTTCGGCCAGGGCCAGGGTGGAGGCGCTGGCATGTTCCGAGGGCTTGATCACCACGGTGTTGCCGATGGCCAGGCACGGCGCGAGGGTGCCGGTGAGCAGCATCAGCGGTGAGTTCCACGGGGTGATCATGCCGACCACGCCCAACGGCTCACGGCTGCTGTAGTTGAGCTGGTTGAGCTTGTTGACCGGGATTACCTCGCCTTGCAGCTTGTCGGCCATGCCGGCGAAGTAGATGTAGGCATCGGGCAGGGCGCTCATCTGGGCGCGCATTTCCCGCAGCAGCTTGCCGTTGTCGCGGGTTTCCAGCAGGGCCAGTTCTTCGGCGTGCTCGGCCACCAGTTGGGCCAGGCGGTACAACAATTTGCCCCGTGCGGTGGGCGTCATGTTGCGCCACTGCGGGTCGTTGAAGGTCTTGTGGGCGGAGGCGACGGCGCGGGCGACATCACCGGCATCGGCCTGGGCGAACTGGTACCAGGACTGGCCGGTGGTGGGGTCGAAGCTGTCGACGTAGGTTTCGCTGGCGGGCGCAACGAAGTGGCCGTCGATAAACAGGTTGAGGCGGTTGCCTTCAAGGGCGCTGACCGTGGTTTTCATGCAAGAGTCCTGTAGGTGCGTGTCAAAGGGGCGCGTTTTCGAGCATCGCGATGCGACCGCTGGCGGCGGAGCCGGTGTAGATGCCGAACTGCTGGTTCTGGCGCTCGCGTGCATAGCGGCGCACCACCGAGCGCAGTTCGTTGACCGGCATCTGTTCGATGGGCAGGTCGTCCAGTGGGAAGAAGCGCAGGGTGTCGGGCAGTTCGGCGTCGAACGGGCCTAGCTGGGCACGGTAGATCAGGTAGCCGGGGTCGGTGTCGTCGACATCGAACGCCGAGTACAGGAAGGTCGATTCCAGCTCCACCGGCAGCGCGCTGTCACCGGCGTCGATAAAGCCCTTGCGCTTGCCGGCCACCGGCAGTGTCCAGCCGCCGTTGCCGTCGGCGCGGAACAGGATCCCGCCGCCGGCTTCGATCAGGTAACCGATGATCATCTTGTGGGAGTCCAGCCAGCTGGCCGGCAGCGGGTCCTGGATGTTGGCGTAGCGGCCCCGGCAGAAACACAGCGGCAGCTTGGGGCTGGTGCCGAAGGCGCGCACCTGGCCGATCAGCACCAGGTGGTCGCCGGCTTCGATGCGCTGATGCACGCTGCAATCGAACCAGGTCAGGCTGTCGGTGAGGATCGGCGCGCCGGTGTGCACGGTGTCGTGGTTGACGGTATGGAACTTGTCCGGCGACTTGGAGGCGAAGGTGCCGGAGACGTCGACCTGGCCTTCATGCAGCAGGTTGACGGCAAACTGTTCGGTGTTGGCAAACGCGGTGTAGCTGGCGGCGGACTTGCCCACGCACACCAGCAGCAGCGGCGGGTCGAGGGACACCGAGGTAAACGAATTGGCGGTCATGCCTCGAGGGTTGCCGTCGGCGTCATGGGTGGTGATGACGGTGACGCCGGTAACGAAGGTGCCGAAGGCCTGGCGCAAGGCGCCCGGATCGACGGCTGCAACGTTGGCGCTGATCACGGTGCTCGGCATCGGGGTACTCCTTTGTTCTTGTGGTGTGAAGTCAGCCTACGGGGAAGGGAAACCGTGGGCTTGCGTCGAAAAATGGTAACGAAGGTGAAAGTTTTGCTTCGTTTCGCAGTGCTCCTGCATTTCTATGGCAAATACATCAACCCTGTGGCGAGGGAGCTTGCTCCCGCTGGGCTGCGAAGCAGCCCCACAAAGGCAATCGGGTTCTTCCAGGCGGACCATGGCGGGACTCATGGGGCCGCTCCGCGACCCAGCGGGAGCAAGCTCCCTCGCCACAATTGAGCGTCGTTCTTCAGTCAAACGTCAGTCCTTCGGCTGTTCCGCTTCCATCTCCGCCATGTCCTGGTAGCGGTCGGCAATCCGTGGGTGCGCGCGGGAGCCGTCGCTGGCGCCGATGGCGATCAGCACTTCGTCGGGGCCGGGGGCATCGGCGACCTGGAAGTTGGCGGTGAGAAAGTGCGAGCGTTTGCCGGTTTCGCTTTTGTGCACCATCGGCAGTGAGAGCAGGGCGCCGGGGGCGTTGCGGGTGTTGGTGAAGCTCAGGTAGGCAGTGCCTTCCACGGCTTCGCGGAACAGGTTGCCAAAGCGCAGGGTGTGAATCAGGCCCGAGGCGTGCTCGATTTCTCCGTTGACCCCAACCGCCGCCGCCTTGCCGAAAGCTTCGACCTTGCCGCCGGGCATCAGGGCGATCAGGCGACGGGTCATCTCGTACCCCAGCCCCGGCGCCAGGCGCAGGATCTCGGGGCGCAGGTTTTCGACGAAGCCCTGGCCGGCCCAAGGGTTTTTCAACACGGCGGCCACCACGATCAGGGTGATGGGTTTGCCGGCGTCCTTGCCGCCTTCGATAAAGGTTTCTTCGATAAAGGTGCAGTACTTCCTGACGCCCAGATTTTCCAGATTCATGATCACTCGTCGCCCTTGTGGCTGTTGGTTGTGGCCTTAGGCTAGGAGCATTGGTCAGCAGCGTCTTCCGTGGTTAAGGAGTGCAAATCCGCTGGACATTGCTCTGAACCGGCGCAAGTATCGGGCGGGCCTGGCAGGCAACGTGGCTGCCGTGACCTCCTTGTTCGGGTGAGTGCCTTGAATCGAGAAATGCAGATACTGTCGTTGCGCGATGTGGCCAGTCAGATCAACTCCGGCGGTGATCTGCAGTCGATGCTGCACCAGTTGGTGTACGCCAGTTGCCGCCACACCCACTGGACCATGAGCTCGATCATGGCCATCGACATGGACGCCGGCTTCGGCCACGTCATCGCCCGCCACGACCCGACCCTGGTGCAGCGCCCGCTGGTGGATTGCTGGGAACTGTCCTCAAGCCCGGTGATGACCGCCCTGCAACGCAACGAGGCGGTATTTATTCGCGACGTGCGCGAATGCGAGTACCCCGGCTACCGCCGCGAATCCCTGGAGCGCGATTACCGCACGGTGATGGTGATGCCCATGAACTGCACCGACTTCGATGGCCGGCCCATGGTGCTCAGCGTGATTTCCCGCACGCTGATGGACGTGTCGGAAGAAGACCGGGTGTTCCTCGGCATGATCATCCACCTGGGCGCCATTGCCGTGGAGCGCCAACGCCAGCTGGAAGCCGAGCGCCGCGCCGCCGAGCGCCTGCAACAGGCATTGCATGTGCACACCACAATGCTGGAGCACGTGTTGGGCGGCGGCTCGGTGACGTCGTTGTCGCTGATGGTGGGCGACCAGTTGCCCAACCCGGTGATCGCCGTGGACTTCACCGCCAACCAGGTGGTGGCGGGGCGCTCGCCGGATACCGCGTTGTTTGATGACAACGCCTGGCAGGCCGCAGTTGCCGGGGTGCTCAGCGTGCAGATCACCAAGGCCGCCCAGGAAAGCTTGCGCAGCGCCCTGCGCAACACGGTCAACCTGTTCCTTGACGATGGCCAGCGCCAGTTTACGTTGCGGGCGCAGATCGAACCGTTGATGGTCGACCACGAACTGGTGGGCGCGCTGGTGCTGTTCCCGGTGGCGGCACCGGTCAACGAACTGGATTTGCTGATGCTGGAAAGCGCCAAGTTCGCCTTGAGCGTGCAGATGATGCGCAGCTTTATCCGCTTTCGGTTTGAAACCCGTACCCAGACCGAGCTGCTGTTCGAAGTGCTCGAAGGCCGCTGGCGCGACGCCGATGACATCCAGCAACGGGCCCAGCGCCTGGGCATCAGCTTCAATGCCGCGCAGCAGATGATCATCGTCGACTACGGCACCAAGGCCCGGGAGGCGAAGAACCTGCACCACAACGTCGCGCGCATCCTGCAGCGGGCGGGGATGCAGGCCACGGTGATCATTGTCGACAACGGCCTGGTGTGCCTGGTGCCGGCGGAAGGTGAACGCCTGGGCAAAATCAAACGCCAGATCGCGGATGACCTGGCGCATTACCTGGGCGCCGAGCCGATCCTGCTGGCCAGTGGGGTGTGCCGGGCATTGGCGGATTACCCCGCTGCGTGGGAGCGCTGCCGGCGGCTGATCGAGATTGCCCGTTCATTCGGGCGCAGCGGGCCGATTTCCGATCAGGACTTTGGGCCGATTCCGATCTTTGTCGCGGCGGTGGGCGGGGAAGACATTCGCACCTTCGTCAATGACAGCGTCGGTGCCATGCTGGCCCATGACCGCAAGCACCAGACGCCTTACCTGGAAACCCTGACCGCGTATTTACGGGAAAGCTGCCGCAGCCAGGCGTGCGCGGATGCGATGGGGGTGCATGTGACGACGCTGCGCTATCGGCTGGCGCGGATTCAGGAGTTGTTCGGGATTGATGTGGAGACGCCGGAGCGGCGGTTTGCCACGGAGCTGGCGATTCATTTGCAGCGGGTGATTGATAGCTGAAGCCCCCGACAAAAATGCACAAGGAACGTACAGTTCTGGCAGTGCCGCTGTTACGGGTTGACTCCCACACTGTGCCCTTCAGCTAAAGGCACTGGTGAGGAGTCGAGGGATGTCGGGAAAATTCAGCAATCAGGTCGCGGTCGTCACGGGCGCTTCAACGGGAATCGGCTTTGCGATTGCGCAGGCATTGGTGGCCGAGGGCGCCAAACGGGTCTACATCACCGGTCGCTCGTCGGCAACGCTGGACGCCGCGGCGGCCAAACTGGGGGATAGAGCCGTAGCCGTCGTGTCTGATGTGGCCAAGCAGGCCGACCTTGATGCGCTCAAGGCGCTGATTCAACAACAGGACAATCAACTGGATGCGGTGTTTGCCAACGCGGGCATCTGCGAACAAAACCCGGTGGGCGAAACCACTGAGGCGGCCTACTACTCGATGTTCGACATTAACGTCAAAGGCGTGTTTTTCACGGTTCAGACGCTGTTGCCATTGATGAAAGACGGTGCGTCGATTGTGCTCACGGCCTCCATTTGCTCCAGCAACGGCATGGAAGGCCTGAGCCTCTACAACGCCTCCAAGGCGGCGGTGCGTTCATTTGCCCGGACCTGGGCCAATGAGCTCAAAGGCCGGAAGATTCGTGCCAACGTGTTGAGCCCCGGCTTCACCCGAACCCCGTTGATGGATAACGGCCTGAAGATGGATGCGGGCCAGATCGACGCACTCCGACGTCATGTAGAGCACATCGTGCCCCTGGGTTACATGGCCGAACCTGAGGAAATCGCCACCTCCGCGCTGTTCCTGGCCTCGGCAGACGCCCGGTATGTCAACGGCGTGGAGCTGATGGTCGACGGCGGTCTTTCGCAAATCTGACGGTTACCCGGGTTTGCGCCCGGGGTTTGTCTCGTTCAACGCAGCGGGTGAAAAAATGAGAATCGGATTCATAGGCACAGGGCGCATGGGGCAGGCCATGTTGCCGCTGCTGGTGCGCGCGGGCCACCGCGTCAGTGTGTGGAACCGCAGCGCCGGGGCGCTGGAGAATGTCGAGGGGGTCTATCGCCTCGACACGCCGGCCGCAGCGTTCAGGGAGGAGGTGGTCATCAGCATGCTCGCCGACGACCGGGCGGTGCACGAGGTGCTGTTGTCCTCCGGGGCGCTGCAAGGGGCTGCCGAACAGTGCACCCATGTCGTGATGTCGACCCTGTCGCCCGCGCTCATGGAACACCTGCAAACCCTGCATGATCAGTCAGGGCTGGCCCTGGTGGCCGCGCCGGTGTTCGGTGTGCCCGCGGTGGCCGGCAAAGGCGAGCTGAACATTCTGGCGGCAGGGCCGGAGGCGGCCATTGCCCGCGTCCAACCACTGTTTGATGTGCTCGGCAAAAAGACCTGGCACCTGGGGCATCGTCCGGTCTACGCCAGTATTGCGAAAATCGCGGGCAACATGATGATCACCCAGGCCATCGAGTCCCTCGCCGAGGCAACGGCGCTCACCCGGCGCTATGGGCTGGATGCCGCGCCCTTTGTGGAGCTCATGACCCGGACACTCTTTGCCTGCCCCAGCTACCAGCGCTACGGGCAGAACATTGTGGAGGGGCGCTACGAGCCGGGCTTCACCCTGGCCCTGGGGCTTAAAGACATTGACCTGGCGATCGCTGCCGGCAGTGACAAGGGTTTGCAACTGCCGGCCGCCGACATCGTGCGCTCAAGAATGACCACGGCGATCGCCCAGGGGCTGGGCAGCCAGGACTGGTCGGCGTTTTCCAGCATCGTCACCTCCGGGCCCCCGACGTGACTCGGCGCTCAACCTGCGGGGAAAAACAACGAAAACCGAATGGTCCCAGGCGCCGGCTGTTCCACGCTCACCTTACCCCCGTGCAGTTGCATGATTGCCGCAACGATCGCCAGGCCAAGGCCGTAGGAGTCGGAGCTTTGGTGCCGGGAGGCGTCGCCACGGTAAAAGCGGTCGAACAGCTTGCGCAGGGTTTCATCGGCAAGCACCGGGCCTTGGTTTTCCACATCAACGCGGCTTCCGGATTTGCTCGCCACCACGCGCATCAGCACCTCACTGCCTTCGTCGGCATAGCGAATGGCATTGGCAACCAGGTTGCTCAATGCGCGGCGCAGCAGTAACGGATCGGCGCTGGCCATGCCATTGCCCTCAGCCCGCAAGGTGATCTGGCGCTCCTCGGCCAGGCCCTCGAAGTAGTCGGAGATGCGCTGGATTTCGTCATGCAGGGGCAGCGGTTGACGCTCCACAATCGCCTGCGCTTCGTCAGCCCGTGCGAGGAACAAAATGCTCTCGACGATCCGTGAAATGCGCTCCAGCTCTTCCAGGTTCGAGGCCAGCAGTGTCTGGTACTCGTCCGGGGTGCGTGGCTGGCGCAAAGCCACTTGGAAATGCCCCATCAACGAGCCAACCGGCGTGCGTATTTCGTGCGCCAGGTCGGCAGAAAACTGTACAAGGCGCTGGTAGCCGTTGGCGAGGCGATCGAGCATGGCGTTGTAGGCGTCGCTCAGTTGCTGCAACTCGACCGGCGTGTCGGCGCTGTTCATGCGGCTGTCGAGCCGCTGAGGCGTAATGTTCGCCGCGTGTGCGGCCATCTGGCGTAACGGGCGCAGGCCGCGCCGCAGCAGGATGTAGCCGAGCACGGCGGTGACCAGGAAGGCCAGGCTCACCGCCAGGTAGATGCGCTCGCGAAAGGCCTTGAGCATGGCCATTTCCTTGTCCATCAGGTGCGCGGCGGTGAGCCGTACGTCGCGCCCGCCGGACGTGGTTTGCACGGTCGCGGCGCGCAGCGGCACGCCTGCGTCGGTCATGCCGCTGCGCAAGTCTTCAACGCGCATTGCGGCGTCCGGTTGGATCACGGGCAGGTCCGGCAGCTCAACGCCCAGTGGGTTGACCATGATCACGGGCGCCTGGCCGGGCTCGCCGATGATGAAGATGTCGTCTTCGCTGTCGAGCATGTTCTTGAAGATCTGCGGGCTGTCTCGCAGCTTGTCGAGGGCGAGTTCGTAGTGCAGCAGTTTGCGAAAGTGTTCCAGGCGCCCCATCACCGCGTGGTCGGTGTTCATCAGCACCGACGCCCGCATGGACGCGTACAGGTAGAACCCGGCCCCGGCCACGGCGAGCATGGCCACCAGCGAGAACGCCAGCGTTGAGCGCAGCGTCAGGGACGGCTGGCGTCGGGACCCCATGGCCGCACCTCGCACACATAGCCGATGCCGCGCACCGTATGGATCAGTTTGACGGGGTAGGGCAGGTCGACCTTGCTGCGCAGGCGCTTGACGGCGACGTCCACCACGTTGGTGTCGCTGTCGAAATTCATGTCCCAGACCTCCGAAGCGATCTGTGCACGGGACAGCACATCGCCTTCCCGGCGCAGGAACAGATGCAGCAAGGCGAACTCCTTGTTGGTCAAGACGATCACCTGCTGCTGGCGGGTGACCCGGCGGCGGACCAGGTCCAGCTCCAGGTCGGCAAGGTGAAAGTGATCGATTTCCCGGACCACGCCACGCCGAAGAATGGTGCGAATGCGCAACAACAGCTCGGTAAAGGAAAAGGGCTTGACCAGGTAGTCGTCGGCCCCCAGTTCCAGGCCGCGAATACGGTCGCGCAGTTGGTCGCGGGCCGTCAGGAACAGCACCGGGACGTCTTGCCGGGCACGCAACAGTTCGATGATCTGAAAACCGTCAATGCCCGGCAGCATCACGTCCAGCACAATCAGGTCATAGGCGGTTTCCAGCGCCATGTGCAGGCCATCGGCGCCGTGCTGGGTCCAGTCGACTTTATAGCCGGACTCGCCCAGGCCCTTTTTCAGGTACTCGCCGGTACTCGTGTCGTCTTCAATCAGCAAAATATGCATTCAGGTGCGCTCGAGCCTCTCTGCCAGGTGCTGTAAACGGTTGGGGCTCGGGGCGCATGGCCAATCGCGGCGAGTCTAATGTGAAAAGAAGTTTAACCAGCTATGGTCAGGGAGCGGGTTACATTTTTGTCATTCGGGGTGCGGGGGCCGCTCATGACAAAAATGTCATCTGCAGGTCATCGTGGAGGCCCGGCTGGGGTTGGAAGATCAACCCACTTAAACCAGTGAGGAATTCCCAACATGAAGCTCAAGCGTGCTCTGTCCACCACCTTTGGTTTGCTCATGGTCGGTGCTGCTGCGGTCGCTGCCGCCGCTGATATGCCGGTGATCAAACCGCTGCGGGGCGTGGTCGAAAGTGTGGCCAACAATACCCTGACCTTTACCTCGCGTACCGGTGGCCAACAAACCATCGGCCTGACCGACAAGACCGGTATTGTGCGGGTGTCCAAGGCGGATATCGATTCGATCAAGGCCGACAGCTTTGTCGGTTCGGCCGCGATTCCACAAGCGGATGGCACGCTCAAGGCGCTGGAGGTCACCGTATTCGAGTCCAGCCTCAAGGGCAGCGGCGAAGGTCATTACGGTTGGCAAAATGCCGATGGCACGACGGGCACCATGACCAATGGCACCGTGGGCAAGCTGTCCAACGCCAGCGGCCGCACGCTGACCGTCAACTACAAAGGCGGTGAGAAACAGCTGGTGGTGCCGACCAATGTGCCGATTGCTTACGTCGAGCCGGGTAAGGCCGATGAGTTGGTCAAAGGCGCCAAAATTGTCGTGTTCCCTGCGCAAGACGGCAGCGCACGCGGCGTAGCGGTGGGTAAAGACGGCTTCCAGCCGCCTATGTAAAACGGCGGTTCTGTGACAGCGAGGCCCGGTGGCCTCGTTTTCGCAGGCGTCGCCTTGCTTTTGCGAGAGGGAGCAGCATGAAACGAAGTCGTATCCATGCCTGGCCTGTGCGCCTCACCCATTGGCTTAACGCCCTTTGTATGGTGTGTATGTTCATGAGCGGTTGGGCGATCTACAACGCCTCGCCGCTGTTTGGGTTCAGGTTCCCCGCTCAGTTGACGGTGGGTGGCTGGTTGGGCGGCTCGCTCGCCTGGCATTTTGCGTTTATGTGGTTGTTGGTCATCAACGGCCTGGTCTACGTGCTTTACAGCCTGTTCAGCCGCCACTTCCAGCGCGATTTCCTGCCGGTTACCGTGCAGGCGGTCAAGCGTGACTTGAGCGATGCGCTGCATTTTCGCCTGGCCCACGAGAAGGGCGTCTACAACGCGGTACAGCGCCTGATGTATGGGGTGGTGTTGGCGGCGGGGGCGTTGGTTGTGGTGTCGGGCGTGGCGATCTGGAAGCCCATCCAACTGCAGGAACTGGTCGCGCTGTTTGGCGGCTATGACCGTGCGCGCTATGTGCATTTTGCCGCGATGACGGCCATTGGCGCGTTTGTCGTCGTGCACCTGGTATTGGTGCTGCTGGTGCCGAAAACCTTGTTGCCGATGATCACCGGTGGCGTACGGCCGATTGAAAAGGGGACGCCCGATCATGAATGAACCCAAAAAAACCACGATCCAGCGCATCAGGCTTGAACCCGCCCAGCAGCGTCAGCTGGAGAATATCCAGCGTCGGCACTTCCTGCGCGGTGGCTTGACCGTGGGGGCCATGGCCATGTTGACCGGTTGCAATTTGCAGGATGGCGACCAGGTGGACAAGGTGCTGTGGGCTATGTCGCGCTGGAACGATCGGGTTCAGGCCTGGCTGTTCAGTGGGCAGAAACTGGCACCGACCTTCAGCAAGGCGCAAATGACCACGCCATTTCCCTTCAACGCGTTCTACGGCGAGGACGACATTCCTGAAGTCGACCTGTCGAGTTATTCCCTGGCCGTGTCTGGCCTGGCCCGGGACAAAGCGCCCTGGACCCTGGAAGGGCTGCGCAAGCTGCCGCAACGTACCGACATCACGCGCTTGATCTGCGTGGAAGGCTGGAGCGCTATCGGAGAGTGGGGCGGTGTGCCGCTCAAGACCTTTCTGGAGCACATCGGCGCGGACACCACCGCCAAGTATGTGGGCTTCAAGTGTGCTGACCGCTATTACTCCAGCCTGGACATGCCCACCGCACTCCACCCGCAAACCCTGCTGGCGCTGGATTACGGCGAAGTCGCACTGCCGCCGGAGTATGGCTATCCGCTGCGAATTCGCGTGCCCACCAAGCTGGGCTTCAAGAACCCCAAGCATGTGGTCGAGATTTCCATTGGAAATGACAACCCGGGGGGCTATTGGGAAGACCAGGGCTACAACTGGTTCAGCGGGATCTGAAGGCTTGACTGCGCGCGTTGACGAGTTCCCTGGATCGAGAATAGCTATCTACCCGTTGGAAGGCTGACTCAGCCTGAAACGACGGAATGGGTGTGACAAGCGCGAGCGGGCCGGTCAGGCCGGCCCAATCATCTCGTCGGCCAGGTCGGCGAGTGCGCGAAGCCGGTCCATCTGCCGCATATCATGGTGATACCCCATCCAGATATCACGCCCGGGCGGTGGCTCGTCGGTGTCTAACCGTTGGAGTGCGGGCAATTGATCACCCAGGGCGCGGGGCAGTACGGCAACGCCCAGTCCCTGCGCGCACATCTGCGCCTGAACCGTGCGGCTGCTACTGGTGAACGCGGTCCTGGCCCCTGGGTACCGCGCGTGTAGCCAGAGCACGTCGGGGTAATGGGCCTGGGCAGTGTTCATGGTGATCAGGCCGACGCCTTCACCCTCGGCGCCCGGCAGGAATGGCGCCCGGGCACTCGCGTACAGCCCGTAGCTCAGGGTCACGAGCCGTCGCTGGACGATGTCGGGCTCGGTGAAAGGAACGATCCGAAAGGCAATATCCGCTTCCCGGCGTGTCAGGTCGAACAACCGGTGCCCCGGAATCACTTCGGGCACGATCAACGGATGACGCTTGATCAGCTCGCCCAGCACAGGGCCGAGTACGTAACTGGCGAACCAGTCTGCCGAAGAGATCCGCAAAAGGCCTTCAGGCTGGTCGCTTTCGCCCGCGATACGCCGCTCAATCGTCAGCGCGCTGCGCTCCATGTCCTCGGCCAGTGCGAAAATGCGTTCACCGCTGTCGGTCAGCACCAGCCCGGACGCCGTGCGGCGGAAGAACACCTCGCCACCGGCCTGCTCAAGCACATGAAGGCGGCGCCCCACGGTGGGGTGGCTGACGCCCAGCAGCTTGGCGGCAGCGCCCAGCGAACCTCCCCGTGCGATGGCCAGGAAGACGCGCAAGTCATTCCATTCCATGGTTTTTTCCGTACAAAAGTGAACGGTGAAGATGCAGCAATGGCCGTCCCGCAGCAACCCCGGCGCTTGAACAATCGAAGGGGTTACAGTCACGGCAACTGTCGCGGCGAACGGGCTGTTTCATGATTGCCTCGCTTAATAGGAAGCATTACTATTCACGTCCGCCTCCCCAGTGCTCCCTTGATGACTCCCCAGCCGCCCCGCAGAACAGGCTTTTTCGAGCACTACGAAGAGTTGATCGGGACCTGGACGCGCCGCCTGAGAAACCGTCAGCAGGCCGAGGACCTGGCCCACGACACCTTTGTGCGGGTGCTTGAGTCCACGTCCACGGAGGTCGAGCAACCGCGTGCCTATCTGCATCAAACGGCGCGCAACATCGCGGTTGACGCCTATCGCCGCGAGGACCGCCGGGAGGCGATGGCCCTGGAGGCCTTTGATCAGAGTGCGCCCCACAGTGGCGACCCGGAGCATTTCATGCACGCGATCCAGCTGGCAGACTCCATCGAGCGGGCGCTGGCCGAGCTGCCGCTCAATTGCCGCAAGATTTTCATCTGGCAGAAAATCGAGGGCCTGACCCAGCAGGAAATCGCCGAACGCCTGGGCCTGTCTAAAAACATGGTGGAAAAGTATATGATCCGCACCCTGCGGCATCTACGTGACCGCCTGGACGCGATGGCCCCATGACCAATGCCCGGTTTGAAACAGGATCTTCCATGATGGATACCCGTGAGTGCGCCTGCGGCAGTGCGACGGCCCGCGATGAGGCGGCGCAATGGTTTGTGCGTGTGCAGGACAGCCAACTGAGCGTCGAAGAACGCGAGCGTTTTGATGCCTGGCGTGCGGAGCATGCCGAACACCAGTATGAATTTGAGGTGCTGCAAGGCTTGTGGAGCGCCACCGACCTGTTGCCCAAGGCGCGCTTGCAGGCGTTGTGCGATGCCCCGGAACCGCGTGTAAAGCGCCGGCCCGTGCTGCGTTACGCAGTGGCGGCCAGTGTGCTGGCGGTGGCCCTGGGCCTTGGTTTGTTCAGTGGCCTGGATCATCCGGCGACGTATAACGCTGAATTCAGCACCGTCCTGGGGGAGCGCCGCCAGGTGGCGTTGCCCGACGGTTCGCTGATGGATTTGAACAGCCGCAGCGTGGTGGCGGTGCACTATGTCAAAGGCCAGCGCGGCATCGATCTCAAGCAGGGCGAGGCGATGTTCAGCGTCGAGCACGACACCAGCCGGCCCTTTGTGGTGGCGGCCGGGGCAGGGCAGGTGACGGTCACCGGTACGCGTTTTGACGTGCGCCGCGATGACGACCAGACCCGCGTGGTGGTCGAGGCCGGCACGGTCAAGGTGCAGGGGCGCTCGTCCGATGAGATCGTGATGCTCACGGCCGGCCGGGGCACCCATGTGGATGCCGGGGGCCAGGTGGCAGCAGCCTACGCCGTCGACCCCGCAGAGCTGACGGCCTGGCGCACCGGCAAACTGGTGTTCAACAACGCCACCCTCGGCGAAGTGGCCCGGGAAGTGTCGCGTTACCGCGAGCAACCGCTGCGGGTCAGTACGCCGGCGGTGAGCAACCTGCGGTTGACCAGCGTGTTCAAAAGCACCGATACCGACGCCTTGCTCAAGGCCTTGCCGCACATCCTTCCGGTGGCCCTGCGCACCTTGCCTGACGGTAGCCAGGAAATAATTTCACGATAAATTCAGGTTTTTTCCGAGTTCTTCGTCTTCTTGTGCAACTGCAACTGGTTTGCATTAACAGCCGCACTCTCTTGCGATCACAGGACTCCGTTCGACGTGAAAAAACTCGCCGTGAAAAACAATAAATC
This sequence comes from Pseudomonas sp. IPO3778, assembly GCF_013386825.1. Taxonomy (GTDB): domain Bacteria; phylum Pseudomonadota; class Gammaproteobacteria; order Pseudomonadales; family Pseudomonadaceae; genus Aquipseudomonas. The sequence goes on along the minus strand of NZ_JACARC010000006.1, from coordinate 7,057 downwards.
ATCCCGTTGGGCACCTCTGGCCCTGGCATTGGCCGTCAGCGCCGCACTGCCGGCGGCCTATGCTGACGACGGGATTCATATCCAGGCCCAGTCCCTGGGGTCGGCCTTGAGCCAGTTGGGCCAGCAAACGTCCCTGCAAGTGTTCTTCAGCCCCGATATGGTCGCCGGCAAACAAGCCCCGGCCGTGGACGGCAACCTGTCGCCGGAACAAGCCCTGCGCCAATTGCTGCAAGGCAGCGGCCTGGATTACCAGATCGATGCCGGCTCCGTGACCTTGCGCCCGCTCGCCAAGGGCACCGGTGAGGCGGGTTCGCCGCTGGAGCTGGGCGCCACCGACATCAAGGTGGTCGGCGACTGGCTGGGCGATGCGAATGCCGAAGTGGTGCAGAACCACCCCGGCGCGCGGACGGTAGTGCGCCGTGAAGCCATGGTGGAGCAGGGCGCGATGAACGTCGGCGACGTGCTGCGGCGCATTCCCGGTGTGCAGGTGCAGGAAGCCAACGGCACCGGCGGCAGTGATATTTCCCTCAACGTCGGCGTGCGTGGTCTGACGTCGCGTCTGTCGCCACGCTCCACGGTATTGATTGATGGCGTACCGGCGGCGTTTGCCCCGTACGGCCAGCCCCAGTTGTCGATGGCACCGATTTCCTCGGGCAACCTCGACAGCATCGACGTGGTCCGCGGCGCGGGCTCCGTGCGTTATGGGCCACAGAACGTGGGCGGCGTGATCAACTTCGTGACCCGTGCCATCCCGGAAAAATTCTCCGGTGAAGTCGGCACCACCCTGGAAACTGCTGCTCACGGCGGCTGGAAGCACATTGAAAACGCCTTCATCGGCGGCACCGCCGACAACGGTATCGGCGCCGCGTTGCTGTATTCCGGAACCAAGGGGGACGGGTACCGCGACCGCAACAACTCCAACGACATCGACGACGTGATCTTCAAGACCCACTGGGCGCCGACCGATCAAGACGATTTCTCGCTGAACTTCCACTATTACGACGCCAGCGCCGACATGCCCGGCGGGCTGACCCAGAAGCAGTACGACGCCAACCCGTATCAATCGGTGCGTGACTGGGACAACTTCACCGGGCGGCGCAAGGACATGTCCTTCAAGTACATCCGGCAGATCGACGACCGTACCCAGGCTGAAGTGCTGACGTACTACTCCGACAGTTTCCGCGGCAGCAACATCGCCAACCGCGACCTGAAGACCCTGGGTTCCTACCCGCGCACCTACTACACCTTCGGCATCGAGCCGCGGGTGTCCCATGTGTTTGACCTGGGGCCGAGCACCCAGGAAGTCAGCGTGGGTTATCGCTACCTCAAGGAAGGCATGCACGAGCAGGCCACCAGCCTGGCGTTGGTCAACAATGTGCCGACGCCCGTGGGCCAGAGTGACGGCCACGTTTACCAGGACCGTACCGGTGGTACCGAGGCCAACTCGTTCTATATCGACAACAAGATTGATATCGGCAAATGGACCGTCACCCCCGGCATCCGCTTTGAGCAGATCCGTACTGAGTGGCACGACCGTCCGGTGGTGGGCCTGAACGGTGCCACGGTTCAGGAGAAGCGCCGCGAGATCCACAACAACGAACCGCTGCCAGCCCTGAGCGTGATGTACCACGTCTCCGATGCCTGGAAACTGTTCGCCAACTACGAAACATCCTTCGGCAGCCTGCAGTATTTCCAGCTGGGCCAGGGCGGTAATGGCGACCAGACCGCGAACGGTCTGAACCCGGAAAAAGCCAAGACCTACGAAATCGGTACCCGCTACAACGACAACGTCTGGGGCGGCGAAGTGACGCTGTTCTACATCGACTTCTCGGACGAGTTGCAATACGTCAGTAACGATGTGGGCTGGACCAACCTTGGCGCCACCAAGCACGAAGGGATCGAAGCGTCGGCCCATTACGACCTGTCGAACCTGGACCCGCGCCTCGACGGCCTGACCGCCAGCGCGGGCTTCACCTACACCAAGGCGACCTCCGAAGGCGACGTGGCCTTCAAGGGCCGTGACTTGCCGCTGTACTCCCGTGAAGTGGCCACCTTGGGGCTGCGCTACGACATCAACCACTGGACCCACAACCTGGACGTCTACGCCCAGTCCGGCCAGCGTGCACCGGGCACCGGTACCACCTATATCACCCAGCCGACCGCCGATGGCCAGTACGGGGACATTCCCGGCTACGTCTCGGTCAACGTGCGCAGCGGTTATGACTTCGGTGCGCAGTTGTCGAACCTGAAACTGGGCGTGGGGGTCAAGAACGTGTTCAACCAGGAACACTACACCCGCTCCAGCGATAACAACTCGGGGATTTACCTGGGCGAACCACGCACGTTCTTTGTGCAGGCCAGCGTCGGTTTCTGATCCGTCGTTGATTCAAGCATCGCAGCCCGCCCGGGCTGCGATTTTTCTTCATCGAGAAGGCGCGCTTACTCAAGGGCCTGATCGCTGTGCTTTATCTTTTTCCTACTTGTGCCAAGACGATTTTCTGCCCCCCTAGGAACTGAATTCGACAGATCGGCCACACAGGAGATGCCCATTTTTCAATTGGACGCCTTGATGATCATTGCATCGTCGTGCTGCCGTGGAGGGTGAGGCGAACCGTGTAACCCAGCCGAGCAGGAGATGCATATGTCGGTATCAGTGTCCCATTCACCCGCCTCCCAATCCTCCCCTGACAGCTCGCCGTCCGAGGCCAAGGCCAACGGCCAGACGCGCGCCCCAACCTCTGGGCCGCAGCCAGGTGGCGTCAGTTTCAGTACCCCGCCGAATACGTTTGGCCCGGTGTTTCAGGGGCCGCAGCGTTTGGCGCAAGCCCCGGTCAATGCCAGCGACTTTGGCGGTGCTTCGCCGTTAACGCAGAACGAAGTGCTGGCGGCGGCAACACTGCCACGTCGGCAGAGTTTCTTCAGCGCCATGAAAAACTGGTTCGGTCCGGTAAGGCCATTCCCAGGCGCCGGACCTTTCCCGAGCGACCCGTTTCGTCCGGGCATAGGCCGGCCGAAGCCGGATCCTGCCGCCTGCCGTCCGGGGCCAGGTGCCGGGCCTTTCCCGACCGATCCGTTTCGTCCGGGCATTGGCCAGCCGAAGCCGGACCCCGCCACCTGCCGTCCGGGCCCGGGGGCCGGGCCATTCCCGACCAACCCGTACAGGCCGGGTATCGGTCGGCCGAAACCCGAACCCGAATTCTGTACCCCAGGCATTGGCCAGCCGGATCCGTACTACTCGAGGAGGACCAACGACCAACTGGCCGAGCAGCTTTATAACTACTTCGATAAGTTCCTCAGGCCGGGCGAGCGATACGTCACGCGGGAGGGCCTGGAGGAACTGGCGAAAAAAGATGTGAAGCGTCACCCTGGCCTTGAGCAGCACATTCGCGCTGCGCGGGAAATCCTGAATCGTCCGCAGCTCTGGCAAGCCCTGGATCGAAACCGCACCACGGGGGCGATGGATGGGTTGATCGACAGGCGAGACATTGCTGCGCTGCTCAACTCCACAAACCCATTCAACTATCACGACGACAGGCAATTGGCCCAAGCGGTGCTTGAGCAGTTTGACGCCTTGAAAGGTGTTTGGTGGAAGCGCGCCATAAAGACCAGCGACCTGAAGCACCTGGCAAACCAGCCACTGACGGGTGACGCGGACAGGAACAACCTGATCCAGATAGCGAGGGCGGTTACCCAGCGTCCTGACCTGTTTGAAAAAATGAACGACTTCGGCAGGATCACCAAGGCCACGCTCCAGTGGCTGTCGCGCTTTGGCTGAGGAACACCCCGGCGCCGCGAGCATTCGTGGCGCGCTTTCCTGAATCGACCGGCACTGGCCTGAAGATTCACGGAACCGTTTGCGTGGCACTGCCACACAAGGCGTATCACATCTTGGCCAGGGCTTGGATATGACTTCAACTTCATTTGGATTGCGCAATCCGCAACTTCGGTCATCGTTTCCGGGGGGCATGGATGAGGCCCCCACGCAGCAGGCCCAAGGCTACGAGGAGGGCGTGGAGGCCCAGCGAGTGAAAAACTTCAGCGGCCGGGAAGAATTCCGGGCCCCGCAGGCCGATGATTTTGCCAAAGGCATGTTGCTCCACAAGCAGTTGGCGGGCATTGAAACGGCCGTGTTGGCATCGGAACCCGGGACGCTGGGATCCATGCTCCGCGCGGTAAGGCGTTTTTTCGGGGGCGAGAAACCCGCGGGCCCCCGGCCTGAGTGACGGGGCGTTTTTACATGCTGTCATGGGAACGCTCACCCTCGCGCGGAACCATAGCCGCCAGGGCACCACACACCTTTGGCTTGTTGATCGCCCGAGCGATACGGCCGTTGCCAAGGGGGATGCCCCGGCACGTGTGGATCTGGAAATGGTGGAGATAAATCATGAAAATTGATCGCGGGTCAGTCTGCCTGCAGCCCGGTGCAACTAGCCGGTTTGACGCAGAACCGCATGAGCCGCCGCGTGCAGCCCATGCCGCTGCAAGTAAACCCAGTGATACCGGCTGGCAGGACACCCCTCAGCCCGGCGTCACGGCGGTTCGGTCTTCAGGCTATCGGCGACCTCTACGGGGGGAAAGTCACTTTGGGAGTTCGCTGCGCCATTTGACGCTTCAGAATGAGCGTGTCCCCCGCGCTGGCCAGGCCAACCCCAACCTTCAGTTGCCGGACAGTGAGTTGGTGAAAGCGCTGAAAGTCAGTTTTTCTACGCTGAAAGAACTTCATGACAAGTGACAGACTGACGCTGTCTTCGCTGCAGCGAATTGCCGGCAAAAAGCTCGGCGACAACCCGACGTTCAACAGCGCGATTTTATTGGCCAGGGCACTTGCCCAGCGCCCGCGCCTGATCGATGCAATCACTGATCAGGAGGGTTACATCACCCGGGAAAGCCTTTCGAAGGCCGAGAGGGTGGTATTCGGCAACAGCGATCCCGGTGCCTTCAGCCCGGACCCGTTCCATGCCAAGAGCAACGCCGAGCTGGTTCAGGTGTTCAAGGTGATGTTTACCGAACTGCGCGACCGGTCCCGGGACCGTAAGGGGTTTTTCGAGCTCATCGGCTACGTCAACATCGAGTTGCTGGTTGCCATGAGCAAGGACCCGGACGAGCTCGACGGTCAGGGTCAGCCCGTTCTGGACCCGGTCACGGGGCTGGCGCGGAAAAAGTACGACGAGCAGCAGGTGTATATGGCAAAAAATATCGTGGACCGCCCCGGGCTGTTGCAGTCGCTGGAAAGTGCCCATGGCGGCGGCCGGCGGATGTTTGGCAGTCACCACCAGGAGGGCTGGCTCAGTAACAAATCCCTTGATCGCTGGCTGGAACATCAAAAGGTCAGGTAACGCCCCGACGTACGAGGCGTTATGGGGTTGCCGGTCATACCCGCAGTATTTTCCCGCTGATTGCCACACCGATCAGCAACACCGCAATCAGCACAAAGGCCGTACTCAGGCTGCTGCCGTGGGCGATAAAACCGATCACCGCAGGGCCGGCGAGGATGCCGGTGTAGCCCAGGGTGGTGATCGCGGGCACGGCAATGTGCTCCGGCATGACGGTCTGCTTGCCGACCGCGGTGTACAGCACCGGCACGATGTTCGAACACCCGGCACCGACCAGCGCATACCCCAGCAGGGCGGTTTCCCAGGCGGGTAGCAGCGTCGCCAACAGCATACCGGCCGCCGCCAGGGCACCGCCGAAGACGATCACCCGGGTGGCGCCCAGGCGGCGAACGATCCGGTCGCCGGTGAGCCGCCCGACGGTCATGGTCAAGGCAAAGGCCGCGTAGCCAAGGCCCGCATAGGCTTCGTCAAGGCCGCGCTCGGCACTCAGGAACACCGCGCTCCAGTCCAGCACCGCGCCTTCGGCGAGGAACACAATGCAGCACAGGCAGCCAATAAACAGCACCACCCCATGGGGCACGGCAAAGGCGGGCCCTGAGCTTTCACTGCCATAAGGCAGCAAGTGCGGCCCGGCCTTGAGCAAGGCCACCGCGATGACGACGATAACCGCGAAGGTGGCCTGCAAGGGCGACCAGCCCAAGCCCAGCAGCCCGCTGACACCCGCGGCACCGACGATCCCGCCCAGGCTGAACAAGCCGTGGAAGCCCGACATCATGGTTTTGCCGCTGGCCCGTTCGACCATCACCGCTTGCAGGTTGACCGTGGAGTCCACCGTGCCCAGGCCGGCACCGAACACAAACAGCGCGGCCATCAGCAGCGGAATCGAGGTGACGGTGGCGAGCATCGGCAGGCCCAGGCAGATCAGGATTGTCCCGCCGGTGGCCACCCGGCGTATCCCGTAGCGCGACGCCAGGGCGCCGGCGACAGGCATGGCGATCATCGACCCCACTCCCAGGCACAGCAGCAACAGGCCCAGGGTGCCCTCATTGAGTTGGGCGCGAGCCTTGGCATACGGCACCAGCGGTGCCCAGGCAGCGATGCCGAAACCGGCGATAAAAAACGCGATGCGGGTCGACATTTGTTCCAGCCGCCCGGGTACCACGGGCGCTGGGGTGCTGATGGCGGTCATGAAAAATCCTTGGTTTTGCGTTCAACGAACGATGTGCAGCGCAACATCCTTGCACATCAGGCCGTATCGAGCGAGCCGGGTTCCGTGGGTGTGCTTGGGCCATGGCGTGAATCTGCCCAGTGGTGGTGACAAATTTTTTCATGACCATGGAACGCTATTCGCGCTGCAAGCCACTACCAGCGTGTAGGGCAAGCGGTGGTTTGATGTACGAGGTGGCCTGGAAGGTGCGTAATCCCCGCGAGAACTGGCGAACCCCGGGCTTCTTGCGGCGGATTACCACCTTCCAGGCTGATCCTCTCCCAATCCAATGTGGGAGCTG